>NZ_CP036339.1:4332884-5532884 GCF_007746075.1 Lacipirellula limnantheis
CCGCTAGAGCGGCGGCTGAGCGCATGGACGGCCCGCGCCACTAGTTCCTTGCCAGTGCCGCTTTCGCCGCAAATCAGCACCGTTTCGTCGGTTGGCGCCACTTGGCTTATTCGTTCCCGCAGCAGTCGCATGGCGGGGCTCGCGCCGATCATCCCCATCGCGTCGAGCGAGTCGACCGGCGGAGGCGAAGCGCCTCCTCGCATGCTGCGATTGCTCGCGTTCGGCGGCGTCAGCACCGCGGCATCGTCGCCGCAGAGCTGCCGTCGTTCCATCGCCCGCGCGACGAGTTCTTCCAGTCGCGTGACGTCGAACGGCTTTTCCAAATAATCGAAGGCGCCGAACCGCATCGCTTCGACCGCTGATGCGATGGTCGCATGGGCGGTGATCATAATCACCTGCGTCGGCAGTCGCCGCTGCGACATCCGGCGAATAAACTCCAGCCCGTCCATCGCCGGCATCTGAAGGTCCGTGACGACGACGTCGAATGCTGCGCGCTCGAGCACCGGCAGCGCTTCAACCGCGCTTGCCAATCCTTCGACGCGATATCCCGCTTGTCGCAGCACGTCGATCACCGACTCCCGCACCGCGGCATGGTCGTCGACGACCAGCACGCGCCCGCGGCAGACGGGCTCGACCTTCGATGAACTCTCCGACCTGGATCGCATTAAGCCGCCACTCCCATCGCACGACGCGGCGGCAGTTCAATCGTGAAGGCGGCCCCCCCTTCGGGACAATTCATCGCCGTGACGCGGCCGCCGTGGGCCTCGACAATGCGGTTGACGATTGAGAGTCCCAATCCCGTGCCGGTCGCCTTCGTCGTAAAGAAGGGGTCGAAAATCCGGCGCCGGTCATCCTCGCTGAGCCCCGGGCCGCTGTCGGCGACTTCAAGTTCCAGCCCGCCGCGGCGCTGGTAGGAAGTGACGACCAACTCGCCGCCGCGCGGCATCACGTCGACGGCGTTCAGCACGAGATTGAGAATTGCCCGCCGCATCATTTCGCGATCAGCGGTGACGACCGTGTTCGGCGGTACGTCGATGGAGACGTCGATTCGCTGCGCCTCGAGTTGCGGAGCCAGCGAGTCGAAAATCTCCTCCACCAGATCCGGCAGAATAAAAGAACGCCACTGCGGCTCGCGATGTGCGGTGAAACTGAGCAGATCGTTCACGGTAGCATCCAGGGCGGTAAACCCGGCCTCCACCTTTGCCAAGACGTCGAGGCTGCCGGAATCGTCCGACAGCCGCCTGCGGAGCAAACTCATGTACAAATTGACCGGGACGAGGCTATTTCGCACCTCGTGAGCGACGTGCGACGCCATCCGTCCCAAGTCAGCTAGCCGCGTTTGCCGAGCTAGCTCTTGATCCTTCTTCGCGAGCTCGTCGGTGAGCCGCGCTACTTCGCCTTGTAGCGTTTCATGCGTTTGCTGCAAACGGAGAGTGGCGTCGTTCCACGCTTCCAGGATCGCGGCAAGGCTTGGTTCGTCGGCGCCAGCACCGTCTACCACCCCCGGGAGAGCTTCGTTGGGCTCGTCGTCCTCTAGGTGGAGCTTCAGGTTGTGCATGGTTGGCTTTCGTAGTTTGCGCTGCTACCCCCCGGTAACCGACCGGGGGGGCAATGGGCGTATGCGGCTATTCCGACTCGTTATCGATTCGCTTGTGCCTGGTACGCGTCGCGGACGCGGCTGCCCGCGGCGACTGTTCGTAACTGGTTCGCGACGGCGTCGCGGCGTTCGGTCATTTGCCGTTCGCCCGCTTGTTCCATGGCCATCACTTCTTGAATCAACGTCCGACAGGCCTCCGCATCCGCGGCACACTGGGCCCGCGCGTCATTTGAAGACCACTGCCGCGCTTCGGGGTCTTGCTCATGAAATGGCGCCAGTTGCTGCTCGATCGCTTGGAGAGCCACGATGAGTTGTTGCTTCGCCGACACCAACCGCAGGAGCTCGGCCATCTCGCCGCCGGCAATCATCTTGGCCTGGCGCATCCCCAACTCGCGCAGCTGCACCAGGCATTTGCGCCGCTTGGAAACGAGGTCGGCTAACAGTTGCGTTGATAGTTCTTGCATGGATGGCAAGTGATCGGCGCCTGGTAATTCGTGAACGGTTAACTCGCAGGTCGCTCTGGTCGCGGATCTCCGATCCCCGATCGCCCTGCCTTCCCTCACCACGCACTCATCTGATTCAACAAGTACTCCCATTGCTGCCGCGTGAAGTTGGTCGCGGTGCGAAAGTCGGTCTCGGGAGGCATTTCTTTGAGCACCAGCTTCGCCTGATCGAGCGTGACCCGAGCTTTTACCGGCTGGTCGAGCCGTCGCCAGCAGGCGGCTGCCTGAACAAAGCTTTCCAGCGCAATCGGGTCGTTCTGATAGGAGGTGATCACGTTGCCATAGGCCTTGAGCGCCTCGTCGAAGCGGCGGAGCTCAAACAACGCCGATCCCTGCAGCATGTAGCAGTTGCGCAAAAGCGTCTGTTGCAACTGATCGTCCGGATCGCCGCTGCCGAGGGTCAGCGCGCGCTGCACGCCTTGATAGTTTTCGTGCGCTTTGATGAGCAGCTCGGTCATCTGCGCCTTGGCGCTTTGACGTTCGTTCTCGGTCTTCGACTCCGCGAATCTCTTGGCCGGCTCCGCCGCGGCGGCATGATAGGAGCGTCCGATGGTATATCGCGCCAGCAGCGTCTCGCGTCCCTCCGGATAACGCTTGACTGCTTCATCGAGCCGTTTGATCGCTTCGTCGTATCGTCCCTCTCGATACAGCAGATTCCCCAGTTCAAACAGCGAGTCCCGCCACTCCGGGCTCGTTGGCGTCAGGACGTCTTCCACCAGATTCGTGAGCAACAGCTGTTCGGCTTCCTTCGGCTTGTCGAGTTGCTCGTAGGCGCGCGCCGCCTCGAGCCGAGCCTGGTACGCCACGGGGTCGAGCGGGTACATTTCGACGCACTCGCTGAGCGCTTCGATCGCCTGATCGAAGCGCCGCGCCGCCAGTTCCGACTGTCCGAGCCGCAAGAGCGCCAGCGGATTTCGCCGGCGCGACTCGTTGTGCAGATACTCGTCGTACAACCGCGCTGCCTGCGTATAGCTTTGCCCGATGAAGTAGCATTCGGCGGCGTTCCACAGGTCCTCGACGAACTGTCGAGTCGCAAATCGCAATCGGGCGAGCGCCTCGTACGCGCGTCCGGCCTCGCGCAGTTGCGTTCGCGCTTCCTGCCTCATCGCCTCGGTGCGAAACCGCTCGGCGTCGGCCTGCTTGAGTCGCTGCTCGCCCCACTTTTGGTGCGTCTTGGCCCGCATTTCCGTCGTCTGCGCCTCGCCGAATACGGAGCGAAACAGGTCAACCAACGTCAGCGCTTCCGGAAAGAGCTGCTGCTCCAAGCATTTCTCGTACGCTCCCCTCATGCGTTCGCGCAGATCTTCGAGCGGCAACAGCGAATCGTCGTAGCTTTCGGGTGACTCGATCGCGGCCAGCACCCGCTTGTAGTCAAGTAGGGCGCGCTCAAGTTGACCGTTGCGCCGATGATTATCAGCGGCGGCCAGCGCGGCCGTGAGCCCTGCCGCGGTGTCGGGATAGGTTTTAGCAACCTTGTCGTACTCGGACGCCGCCGCTTCGTGATTGCCGCTCAATTCGAAGTATTTCGCGATCCACAGGGCAGCCTGGCGCGTTGGCCGCCCATGGGTCGGATCGAGTTGCGCGACCCCCTGCAACTGTTCTTGCGCACGCTGCAAGAGTTCGGCTCGCTCGGTCGATTCGACCGGCAGCTTCTCTGCCTCTTCCAAGTTGATCCGGCCGAGCGTGAGGACGCGATAGGCCTCTTCGACGCCGTCGGCGCGCAAGTTCTCGAGCAATTCTCGGGAGGCGCTGCGCCGCCCGAGCTTCATAAGCGCCTCGGCGCTGACAATGGTCGCTTGTTGTCGTTTGCCGTCGTCAAGCGCGGAGTCGGCCAACACAAACTCATTGTGCCTCAGCGCTGACTTAAGGTCAGGCTCGCGCCCGTCGAGGTGCGCCGCGACGAGCATCGAGTGAATCTCAGCCTGGGGCTGGGTCGGATCATTCAACGACTCTTCCAGCACGCGGATCGCTTCCTGCGTTTGACCGCTGCGGACCATGCTGCGCCCCAGCAGGAAATTCGCCTGTCCACGACGGCTTTCATCGAGTTCCAGCTTCAGCGCCCGTTGCAGATAGCGTGACGCCACTTCGTGCATCGCGCGCCGTCGACTTTGGGACGCTTCCGCGTCTGCATCATGCGCTTTGACGACGCCCAACACGAAGAGTGCGGATGACAACTGCCGGGGACTCGCCGGCTGCTGCTGCATCTGGCCGATTAACGACTTGGCGTCATTGTAATTTTCATCGTCGAGCGCTTGGAGCGCAAGTTGGACGTAGTCGCGCTCGACCACTTCCTCCGCCCACTGTTGCGCCAAGCTGAAAGTCGCGACGGAGCCGCCCAGCAGCAGCAGCACCGTCAAACCGGCGATGGCCATCCGTAATTTCGATGCCGTGGCCCAGTGCAGCAGTCGCGCGATTCGGCCCTGCGACGAGGATGGTTCCTCGGCGTGCTTGGCGGCGCCATGACCGTGCGGAGCTTCCATGCCAGAGTCAGCGGGACGACAACTTTTTTCCGCGCCGTTCGGCGATCCATCGCCGAATCTTGAGGAAAAACTCGGGGGCTTGTACTGAAATCGCGGAAGGAGTGTCAATCGACGTTCTGCTAGCAGAACGTTTCACCCTCGCGGCGCCCGTCCGATAAACTGTGTTCTCGCCGTGGATGCAGTGCCGGCACGCGCGCCGCTGGGAAACAACCTGCGGCACGAGCAAATTAATGGCGCCAGCAAAGGGACCAGTGCTCGCCCCCACAGATATTCGCGTCGAGCGCTTCTTAGACCCGCAGGTCAAGCAAGGCTCGCTCTCAGACCACGCTGGCGTGGCGTGTGAACTCAGCCTGCAAGGTTGGCTGCCACGCGCGAAAGTCGCAGTGGCTAGGAGACTGTCGCTGCAGTGGCTGAGATTCGCTCCATCATCCAGCGGTCCATATCCGAAAGCATTGCCGTGGTCAGCTCGTCATCGCCCGGATATTGACGCAGGGCCAGCGAAAAACCCGCCGAGTGCAGCAAACGGAGATCGCTGACCACTTCGGCTTGCGGATACGCTTCGCTATCGCGGCAGCTGGCCAACAAAATCGGCAGGCCGCGAGCTTCCTTCACCCGGTTCAGCGGAGCATCGCGCCGCGGCATGGCGCCGCCGATCGAGATGACGCCGGCGAACAACTGCGGATATCGCAGCGCCAGTCGCAGCGCCATCGTGCCGCCGCTTCCTTGACCGGCGAGAAAAATGCGGTCAGCGTGAACGTTGAATCGCCGCTTTGCCGCTTCGATGCACTCAGTGACGCGATCCGACGCCTCGGCGGCTGAGTCGGGACAATGCTCCCAGCTGTAGCCGTGTCGGCCCGATTCGCCGCCAACGCCGCGGGCGGCGGCCGCGACGTAGTTTCGCACGCTCACGTGCGGCATCAACTGCCGCAGTTCGCGTTCGCTGCCGCCATCGTCGTGCAACCAGATCAGCAGCGGGTACGCGTAACCCCGCTCGTAATGGAGCGGAGCGAAGAGCGCGTAATGAGGAGCCGCGGCTCGATCGCGTCGCCGCGGCGCGGCCTTCGTCTTCGTGCTCGGCTGTTTATTGAAGCTAAGTAGAGAATCGAACTGCGAAGAAAGCTGAAAACTCGACGCCTTGGAGGTGTGCAGGCGATTCATAGTTTCTGTCGTCGGGGTCTGTCGGGGACCGCAGCGTCGCGGCATTCTAACGTGCGTAGCGGCGACACGATTTGGGTTTGTAAACGACCGAGCGGCGCGTGTCAATTCCGTCAGTTCTCGGCCGCGCGAAGTGACGCATGCTAGCGTCTGCGAGCCAATAAATGGCCGTCCCATCCTGAGACGAAGATCACGCCCTGCGTGCAAGCGTCGAATCATTCGACAGGAAATTCGATCTCTGACTCCCGAGCCGGCGGCGACGGGATCACGACGGCGCCGTTGCGATAGCCAGTCTACACTAAGCCGGCCATGACCTTGACGAGTTCTTTCACGGCGTCGACGCTCTTCTGAAACGCCGCCTTCTCCGTTTCTTCGAGTTTGAGCTCCACAATCTTCTCGACCCCGCTCGTCCCGAGGATGACGGGGACGCCGACGTAAAAACCGCCGACGCCGTATTCCTTGTCGCAGTAGGCGGCGCAAGGAATCAGCCGCTTCTTGTCGCGGACGATCGCTTCGACCATCTGCGTGGTGGCGGCCGCCGGAGCGTAGTAGGCGCTGCCGGTTTTCAACAGGCTGACGATCTCAGCCCCGCCTTTGGCGGTCCGTTCGATGATCTCCTTCAAGCGCTCCGGCTTGATCAACTGCGTAACGGGAATGCCGCCGACGCTGGTGCAACTGGGCAGCGGCACCATCGTATCGCCGTGGCCGCCCATCAGTAGCGCTGAAATATCTTCGACGCTTACGCCGAGTTCCATGGCCAGGAACGTGCGATAGCGGGCCGTATCGAGGACGCCTGCCTGGCCGACGACGCGGGCCGGCGGAAAGCCCGTCACCTGCATCGCCCGCTGCACCATCGCGTCGAGCGGGTTGCTGACGACGATGACCACCGCGTTAGGGCTCGTTTTCTTGATCTCGTTGCAGACGGCCGTCATGATCTTGGCGTTCGTGCCGAGCAGATCATCGCGGCTCATCCCCGGCTTGCGGGGCAGGCCGGCCGTGATCACAACGACGTCGCTGTCTTTGGTAGCGTCGTAGCTGGTCGTGCCGGTGACGTTCGCGTCAAACATCATCACCGGGGACGATTGCATCAGATCGAGCGCCTTGCCCTTGGGCATGTCCTCGGTCTGCGGGACGTCGACGAGGACGATGTCGCCCAACTCAGCGGCGGCGCACCAGTGCGCGGTGGTGGCGCCAACGTTTCCCGCCCCGATGATGCTGATCTTCGCTCGTCGCATGACTCTAACTCCCCCCAGTTTCACTAACTTATGATGGCAACGCTCACGGTCGCCTGTGAGCGGCCGATCGCTGCCGCAAAGTATCGCGCCGTCGGCACACCGCCGCAAGGGGCCACAGCAGCTAGCCGCAAGTCAACGCCCCGCCAGAGCGGCACGGCAAAGAAAATGGGGAATGCTGAAGCGGTTACCGTCGCAGCGGCTGCTCGAGCAGCGCATGCCGCTGTAACGCCGCCTGTAACGACTGAGCGAGCGCCGGCGCTCCTTGCCAGCCCGTCAATCTTCCCAGGGAGGTCCCCGTCGGCGAGAACATCTCCAGCGTTGGATAACCCGAAAGCTGCAACCGCTGGCAGACGGCGGGCTCTTCGTCGGCGTCGACGAGCACGCAGACGAATTGCGTCGCTAGGTGCGCTACGGCCGGATCGGTGAAGGTCGTCCCCTCCATCTTGCGGCAGTAGGTGCACCAGTGCGCGGTGAAAAAGACAAGCGCCGGTTGACGGCGCTCGGCTGCGACGCGACGACCGACGTCCCACCCCTTGACGAAGGTGATCGCCCCCCGCTGCGTCACCATCCGAGCGTCAAGAATCGTTGCCGGCACGCCGTCGGGCCCCACGGTCTCGATGCATCCTGAAAGCAGGCAAACTCCTGCGATTAAGAGGGCTGGCGAAAGGATCCGGCGAGAGGGGGCGGGGATATTCACAGCGAGCGCAATCCACGGACGGCAGGCAAGTTGATAGCAGTGACTATCGCCCGCCGGCCGGCGATTCGTTCAGCCGTCCGGCGATTGGTCGCGTTGTAACGCGGCGCCGCCCCGCGCAACCGATGCCGGCAGCAAACTTTGCCAGCGACGCCGCAGTGCGCGCTGATTGTCACGCGCCAACGATCTGGACACTTTCCGAATCGTCGCCTACGATCCCCGCCCCTTGTCACGTCGCGCCAGCATGGCGTCGACCACGCATACTTGCGCGGACCTCAAAGCTACATGGCCTCCGGACCGATGACCGCACTCGACTGGCTCCATCGCCGGCAAGATCTCATCTTGCCGTTGGGGATCATTGCCAGCGTGCTGGTGATTCTCGTGCCGCTGCCCACCGCGCTGCTCGACGTGTTGCTCTCGGCCAACATCGCCCTCTCGGTGATGGTGCTGCTGACGACCATCTACGTTCGCACGCCGCTGGAATTCAGCATCTTCCCCACCGTGCTGCTCGCGACGACGCTCGCGCGGTTGGTGCTCAACATCGCGACGACGCGCCTCATTCTGACCCACGCCGCCACGCAGAAGGAAGAAGCGGCCGGCGGGGTGATCATGGCCTTCGCCAACTTCGTCGCCGGCGACGGCAGCATCGTCGTCGGCATTATCATCTTCGTAATCATCATCGTGATTCAGTTTATCGTGATCACGAAGGGCGCCACGCGCATCAGCGAAGTCGGGGCCCGGTTCGCCTTGGACGGCATGCCCGGCAAGCAGATGGCGATCGACGCCGATCTCAACGCCGGCACCATCGACGAAAAAGAAGCCCAGCGGCGCCGCGAAGAAATCACCCAACAAGCCGACTTCTACGGCTCGATGGACGGCGCCAGCAAGTTCGTCCGCGGCGACGCCATCGCCGGCATCCTCATCACGATCATCAACATCTTCGGCGGACTTGCCATCGGCGTGCTGCAATACGGCATGCCGTTCAGCGAAGCCGCGACGCTGTTTACGCGGCTCACCATCGGCGACGGCCTGGTGAGCCAGGTCCCGGCATTCCTCATCTCGTTGGCCGCGGGCTTGCTCGTCACGCGTAGCACGCAAAAGTCGAATCTCCCTGAGTTGTTCATCACGCAGCTGTTCTCGCGACCGCAGGCGCTGGCCATCACTGGCTGCTTCCTCGCGATCCTCATCGCGACCGACTTGCCGCGGACGCCGCTGCTAATCCTCGCCGCCTCGTGCCTCGGCATGGCGCGGATGATGAACCAAACCGAAAAGAAGAAAATCGTCAGCGACGCACAAGTCGCCGCGACGCCCAAGCCCGCCGCCGAAGAGCGCATCGAAGATTATCTCACGATCGATCCGATGGAGATCGAAGTCGGCGTTGGGCTCATCCGCCTCGCCGATCCCAAACGCGGCGGCGATCTACTGGAACGAATTCAGCGCGTCCGGCAAAGCGTCGCCAGCGAGATCGGCATCATCATGCCCAAGGTCCGCATTCGCGACAACATGCGGCTCGATCCCAACGAGTACCGCATCAAGATCGCCGACATGACGGTCGCCAACGATCGCGTCGAACCGAGCCAACTCCTCGCGATCGACTCCGGCCTCACCACCGGACCCGTCGAAGGAATCGTGACTCGCGATCCGGCCTTCGGCGCCGACGCCCGCTGGATTCATCCCTCGCGCAAAGACGAAGCCGAAATGCGCGGCTACACGGTCGTCGAACCAGGCGCCGTGATCGCCACGCACATGACCGAGGTCTGTCGCCGCCACGCGGACGAAATCCTCACCCGCGACGCGACGAAACACCTCATCGACGAGCTCAAGGCGACGCACCCCACGGTGGTGAGCGAGCTGATCCCGAGCGTGTTGACGCTCGCCGAGGTCCAATCGGTGCTCCACCATTTGCTGCGCGAGCATGTTCCCATTCGCCAGCTGAGCCTGATCCTCGAAACGCTCGGCGACTACGCCCCGCGCACGAAGGATCCGATCCTGCTCTCCGAGTACGTCCGCCACCGCCTCGCGCGACAGATCTGCACCCGTTATCGCAACGCCGAGGGCAAGATCCACGTCATCGCGCTCGATCCCGCGATGGAGGAGCGGATCCGCGCCGGCTTCGACCACAACGAACGGGGGATGTTCATCCGCATGGCGCCGCAGGCGATCGAAGCGACCTGCCAGTCAATCGGCGCCCAGTTGCAAAAGCTCACCGCCGCCGGTCACACGCCGATCGTGCTGGTCAGCCCGCAGATCCGCGCCGCGCTCAAACAAATCACCGAGAACCACATCCCGCAACTCGTCGTCCTCAGCTTCAACGAAATCACCCGCGACACTCAGGTAATGACGCTCGGTCTCGCCTCCGATCACGCATAGACAGCGAGCCGGGTCGTCTCGACCCCGGCGAGTAAAAAACGCCCATGGAAATCAAAACCTTCCGCGCCAAGACGATGCCCAAGGCCCTCGACCTGGTTCGCCAAGAACTCGGTCCCGAGGCGATGGTGCTCCACACGCGCGAGCGCCATGCCAGCCTTCTCGGACGCCTGTTCATTGGCCGAAGCTACGAAATCGCCGCCGCTCAGGTCGAGCGCCAAGAGAAAGCGCCGGAACGCGGGCCACGCGCAGTGGTCCGAGAACTTACGACTCGCTCACCCTCGCGCGAAGGGCTGGGGAGGGAGGCCGGGCCTGCACCACGCGCTGCGGTCCTCGAACGCCCCCCAGCCAACCAGGTCGAGGCCAACCTCGACCTCTCCGTCCCATCCTCCATTCAGCACTCCGCCTTCAACCATCAGCATTCCCCTCAAATCGCCGAACTCGAATCGCTCCTCGGCCAACTGCGGGCCAGAAACGGTCAACCGCCTCGCCCCGCGGCGCCGCCCGCCCTGTTCGACCTCTACACCGACCTGATCGAAGCGGAAGTTGACGAACGGGTCGCCCGCGAGCTCGTCGACGGCCTCCGCCGCGAGCCAGGCGCCGAACAAGCCGACAGCCGCGCCGTTCGACTGCGACTCGCGCAGCTCCTGCAGAACGAGATCCAAGTCACGGGGCCCATTCAAGCCGCCAACGGCGCTGGTCGCGTGGTGGCTCTTGTCGGACCCACCGGCGTCGGCAAGACGACCACCATCGCCAAGCTCGCCGCCAACTATCGGCTCAAAGAAGGGCGCCGCGTCGGCCTGGTCACGGTCGACACGTACCGTATCGCCGCCGTTGAGCAGCTGCGCACCTACGCCGAGATCATCGACCTGCCGATGGAAGTCGTCAGCACGCCGCGTGAGATGCGCGAGGCGGTCGCGAAGATGCGCGACTTCGATCTCGTACTGATGGACACGGCCGGGCGGAGTCCGCGCGACGAGGTCCGCATCCGCGAGCTCCGCGCCATGCTCTCCGAGGCGGAGCCAAACGAGGTCCACTTGGTCCTCAGCGCCGCCGCATCGGCGCGCAGTCTGGTCGCCGCCGCCGAAAAGTTCATCCCCGTCGGCGTCACCGCCGCCATCGTCACGAAGATCGACGAAGCGACGGCGCTCGGCAACGTCCTCTCGCTCGCCCGCACCTGCAAGCTGCCGTTCAGCTACCTGACCGACGGGCAGAACGTCCCCGACGACATCAACGTGGCCGAACCGCGGGCGCTCGCGCAGCTGATCCTGAACGTCCCAACCGCCGCATAATCCACCCCCGACTCGCAGAATCTAGGGCGAAACGTCCTGATTTTTCCTCCTCCACTTCTGAACTCTGGCCTCCGTTCTCCGACCACTCCTGCATGCCCGACCAAGCCGCTCAACTTCGCAAGCTCGTCCGCGTCGCCGCGCAGGCCGATCCGTCGCTAGCGCCGGGCGGTCCGATCGTCGCGGTGAGCGGCGGACGCGCGGAGATGGGCACGACCACGGTTGCTTGTCAACTGGCGCGCGAACTCGCCCGGCTCGGCAAGCAAGTCATCCTCATCGACGCCAACGTCCTGAGACCAGGCGCCGCCCACCATTTCAATCTCCGACCGCCCCAAGACGACAACATCGACGCGATCCTCCGCGGCACGCGACGCGCCGTCGAGGTTCTCGTGGAAGTCGCAGAAGGTGTCCGTCTCCTCCCCGGCATCGCCTTGGGCGAACTCCCCCCGCCCCTCGACCGTCAGGCAGTCGACCACTTCGCCAGCGAGCTGGTGGCTCTCAGTCAGCAGTCCGACGCGATCCTCATCGACGCCGGCAGCGGCATGAATCCGTGGGTCGATCGCCTCTGGCAGCTCGCCCGCCAGGTGCTGTTGGTCGCCACTCCCGAGTCAGAGTCGTTCCTCGATGCCTACGCCGCGGTGAAGCTGTCGCAACATCACCGTCACGACGGCAAGATTCGGCTGCTGCTCAACCGGACTATCGACGACTGGGAGCTCGCCCCGCTGGCCATGCGTTTCGAAGACACCTGCGCGAAGTTCCTGCGGCTCACCCCCAAACCAGCCGCCGCGCTGCCGGAATTCCTCCGCACGAAACAACCGTCGATCGGCGAGGAGAACCTTCCCCCTTCTTCGCTCCGCCATCCGCCTTCGATCCCCGACGAACCATTCCGTCGAGCGACGCGGCTGCTGGCCGCCGACCTCGCCGCCGACTTCCGCGTCGCCGCCCTGCGACTCGTGAAACCGAAACAACTCTCTGCTAGCTCGTTCCACTACACAGACAAAAGAGATCTCTCGCAGAGGCGCTGAGGCGCAGAGAAGCCACAGGGAACGGAAATCCGCCAACGACACTTGTTTCTCTGTATCCCCTCTGCGCCTCAGCGCCTCTGCGAGAGACTTCCAAACGTCACTAAGAAAACAGCTTCAAAAAACTTTTCTTCTCCGAAAACTAATCTTCACCGCCCCCCATGCCGATAACACCTAACAGTCGTCCTGACGGCAACCGCCTGTTAATCTGGCGCGATTGCACCGGCTTTAACGCCTCCAGGAACTTATCGAGTGGCTCGCAAGTACGCCTGCATCATGGCCGCACTGGGGATGACGATCATCCTCATCCGCAGCCTGAGAGCCGGCGGCGCCTTTGAATCGGCGATCTTGTCAGCCATGTTTTGGGCGCTCGTCTACGGGTTTGTCGGCTACGCGCTCGGCTCCATCGCCCGCAACACGGTCGACGAATCGGTGCGTCAGAAACTCGAACGCGAAATCGCCGCCTACAAAAAACAACACGCTAAACCATAACGCCGCAACCGCCGGTCGCGGCGTTACCAACTACAAAGCCGCGACCGCTGGTCGCGCAAGACGCATACAACAAACAACGAGAACGGATTCTCGTCACGAAATAAGACTGACGCGGACGAGGCCCCTGGGGCGCCGCCGCGCAGGTCATCACGGAGGATGGCATGTCGACGATGATGCTGACCGCGAAGAGGTGCGCCCCCGAGGACATCGCGGATCTTTGGGATCAATTCAAGAAGGATCCGAGCCGCAAGGAACTGCGCAACGCGCTGATTGAAAACTACCTGCCGCTGGTCAAATACAACGGCGAACGCATCTGGCAGCGGCTGCCCGACGGCGTCGAGCTCGACGACCTCATCTCCGCCGGCGTCTTCGGCCTGATGGACGCCATCAACGCCTTCGACATGGGCCGCGGCGTCAAGTTCGAAACCTACTGCGTCCCTCGCATCCGCGGCGCCATGCTCGACGAGCTCCGCAGCATGGACTGGGTGCCGCGGCTCGTCCGCTCGAAAGCCAGCAAGCTCAACGAGTGCCTCAAGACGCTCGAAGCCTCGCTGGGCCGTGCCCCGAATGAGAACGAGATTGCCGAGTACATGCAAATCTCGCTGCAAGAAGTCGAGAAGCTCATCGCCGACGCCAACGCGGTCGGGCTGATCAGCCTCAACAAGAAGTGGTACGAGACCGACAGCTACAAAGACGTCCGCGAGATCGACATTCTCGAAGACAAGAAGGGCGAAGACCCGACCCGGCGCATTCAGAAGTCCGACCTGATGCGGCTGGTGACCAAGGGCCTCAACCGCAATGAGCGCCTCATCATCATCCTCTACTACTACGAGGAAATGACGATGAAGGAAATCGGCGCCACGCTCGACCTCAGCGAAAGCCGCGTCAGCCAAATGCACAGCGCGATTGTCCAGCGCCTGCAGGGCCAACTCGGCCGCCGCCGCCCGGAGTTTGGGACCTGAGCTGACGCTCCGTCAGCCCGAGGTACGAACCCTGTCACTCCGCTAAAGCCCTGTCACCCCGAGGTACTCCGAGGGGTCCGCTCCGCCAACCGCATCGGCCCCCGGTTCTTCAGAAGCTTTTTCAATCGCCATCATCCATCGCCTTTAACACAGAGCACACAGAGGCCACAGAGAAGACGAGTCAGAGCGAATGCCCAAGATCTTCCTCTGTGGTCTCTGTGTGCTCTGTGGTTAAAGCGTGAACCGTGAAGTACTTCGAGAATGATGGCCGTGGAATAAGCTCCTGAAAAACCGGGGCCAACGCGCCACACAAACATCAGCCGCGAGCCTCTGGTCTCGCCGCAGGTCGAAGGCCGACGCCATCCACCGCGTCCGCCCGCCCGGCCTCCGGCGAACCAAAGGTCCGCGGCTGACTTTTTTCGTTGGTCAGTGGTCCGTAGTCAGTCGTCAGTTGCTGGGTAGATCGCCCAGCAATCCGCAACTGACCACGGACAACTGACGACGGACGCCGCCGCAATTCGTTTGGTCCTGCGGGTTGTGTGGGCAGGCCTGTGCGTTGCCTCTCGCCCGGGAAGAGACGCCGCGGCCCCCCTCTTCCTTGACTTTTCACCCCCTGCGCGGTGCAATAGATAGAGCGAAAGCCGCTTTTCTCAGGGGTCCGCGGCCTGTTCGCCTCCGGTACAGAGCACCCGCATGACCAATCTCGTCGATCGAATCCCGCTCACTCCGCGCGCCGATCGCGCCGCTACGTCCGTGCTCGGTCACCCCGACGAACCCTATTGCCTCGCCGAGCCCTGTCACCCCGAGGTACTCCGAGGGGTCCGCTCCGCCGAGCCCCCTCGCCCCCATTCCCCATTCCCCATTCCCCATTCGCCGCCACGCGCCCTCACCCTCATCGAAATGCTCGTCGCCCTCGCGGTGACGCTGGTGATGATGGCGGCCGTGGTGAACCTGTTCGCCAACATGAGCGGCAGCATCCGCAACCGCCGCGCGGCGATCGAGACGGGCGCCCAGCTCCGCCAAGTCCGCAACCGACTGGCGATGGACCTGGCCGGCGCCACCTGCCGCGGCTCGACGTGGCAAGACCCGGCGGAGAATCAGGGGTACATCGAGATCCTGGAAGGTCAGTGGTCAGATAAAGATCCCACCGAATTGATCAACCTCAGTGACGAAGGTGCGGGCTCCAACGGTGATCGTGAGCTCGATTACACCACGTCGCTAGTTCCCAGCAGCCAAACCTTCGATCCTGAAAGCGGCAGGGCTGCTGACGGCCGTACGCTCCCTTCCGGTGCGGTGACTGACGGCCGTGCCTTGGGGGATTGGGATGATGTGTTAGCCCTGACGGTGCGAAGTGAGAGCGACCCGTTCACCGCGCGGGTGTTGAATCCCGCGACGAGCGTTGAGGCTTTAGTCGAGTCTCCTCTGGCGGAGGTTCTTTGGTTCGCGACAGAGAAGAAGGTCGATGACTCGAGCGACACCGCCGATCCAAATGACGGTTTTCGCCACGTGTACCGTCGCGTGCTGTTGATCGCGCCGTGGTTGGGACCGTGGTCATCAGGGATCGGCCAGCCGCCGGAAAACGTCTCCGTCCATTGGGATCCCACGACGGGCGGCGGCCAATGGGTGGCCAACACCCTGGGCGATCTCACCAAACGCGAGAATCGCGCCACGCGCCCAGGCAATTGGCCCTATCCTCATGCGCTGCGCGGCGATCGGCTGCTTCCCGGCAATACCGACGTCACGGCGCAGGTGCTGGGCAATGCACTTGCTTTCGACGTTCGCTTATTCGACCCTGGTGCTCCGCTTTATGCCGCCAGCGGAAGCATTTTGGAACCGAACGATTTTGGCTGGATGGCCGCCAAGGCGACCGCTGGCGCGGCGAACGCCACCGGTTACGGCGCCTACTGCGATCTCGGCTGGGGCTTTGACCGGGTGGGCCGCGTCATGACCTATCCTGCTCCGTCGACGCCGCTGCCAAGCACGGCGCCCGTCCCCTATTTCAATCAAGTGCGGCCGGCCGGTTATCATCCGATCAGGAACTCGGCCGGCGGCTACCCGGCGGTTTACGATACCTGGTCCTACCACTACGAGAATGACGGCGTCGATCAAGACAACCGAGATGGTGACGGCAGCCTGTCAACCGGCGCTGACGAGGGCGCCAACGGACTTGATGACGACAATGCCAATGGCGTCGATGATCGCGGCGAACGGGAAACCGCGCCGCCATACGATGTGCCGCTGCGCGGCCTGAAGGTGATCTTCCGCGTCTACGAGCCCGACGCCCGCCAGATTCGCGAGTCGTCGGTGACGCATAGCTTCAAGCAGTAGCCGCGGGTCAACGACCCGCCGGAGCGACGGGAAATTCGAGCCTGCTTCTATCCGCAGGCTCCTACGTCGTACTCGCGGCGTCCGTCGTCAGTCGTCAGTTGCTGCATTCTGCCACGGACAACTGACGACTAATAACGGAGCACTGACATCGCCATGTTCCTCGCCCACTCCATCCGCCTCCGCGATCCCTGGCAACGCGCGGCGACCGAGCAGGGGGGCGTGCGTTGGTCGCGGCGCTTCCATCGACCGACGGGGATGGAGGCTGACGACCAGTTGCTGCTGGTGCTGAGCGGCTTGCCCGCGGACGCTGGCGTGCGGGTCAACGGCCAAGGGTTTGACGAGGAGCATTCAGCGGTCAGCAGTCAGCAATCAGCCAATCCCGTCGCAACTGCGTCCAGAATCGAGCAACCAGGAACAGCCGCCGTCGCGGCGCAGTTTGATCTCACGGCCATTCTTCGCGACGCGAATGAGATTGAGATCGAGCTCCCCCCAACCTCGCCTGCAGCCTGCAGCCCGCAGCCTGCAATCTCATTCCCCTACGACGCCCGGCTGGCGATTATTGGGCATTCGTGACGGTCGCGACCTGTTGTCGCCTTGGCGAATGCTCGCGACAGAAGTCGTAAGTCGATTTGCGCGCGCAGGATACGTGCAACGCTGATGCGACGATCGCGATCTTTGTCGCGACAGTCGGCGACCGACGATTGTCGCCTTCAATGTTGTGTCGCCTGAGCGATTTTTGGCGACACCAGTCGGAACTCGTTGCCGTGGCGTGAGTTGCAATAGGCGACAGGGCGACAGGGCGACAGGGCGGGCCACGGCTAGTAATTATTGCTGAACGACGAAATGCGCGCAAGGCGAGTTTTAGGATCCTGGAACGCTTCCCCTCTCGGCGAACTCTAGCGAATTTTCAAAGAGCGATCCGCGCGCAGCGAGGGCGTCAGATAGGCGCACCCTAGCAGATTGGGTGGCCAAAAGCTGCAGTTATTTTTGGCCGCGCGGGCCATTAACTAGCGCGAATGCGAGTCGGTCAGTGAGGGCGAAGCTATTAGCCGACCGTCCCGTAGGGACGTCATGACAATAGCCCAGCACCTTCAGTGCTGGGATAGGCGACCGTCGCAGGACATGAGCCTCGGAGGGGCGATTGAGATTCGTTTTCAGTCGCCCCTACGGGGGTACTACCTCCTGTTGCCAAATCACCCAGCGCTGGAAGTGCTGGACTACTATCGGCTGGACTACTATCGGAAGGTCCCTCCGGGACTTGAATAGTTGTAAACGCAACGAACTGTAAACTGTTGGGCTCCAGACGACTTCGAGCACCTGCCTGCTTGGCCGACGGCCAAGTTCACCGTAGCCTAGGGCAACGCCCTGGAGCGCGTGACGTCGATTTCAGCCCCTGGCTCCGCCAGGGGGTCGTTTGCCATACCGGTCGGCGTCGTCTTGCGTCGTACTACCCCCCGGCGGAGCCGGGGGCTACAAATCCAACTTCTCATCCCCATCTCTGATACGAGTTCAACATGACATCCACTTTTCGCTGCTGCGTGTTCTCGCTGCTGGTCATGCTCGTGCTGCATCCGTCGCTAGCCGCGGCGGAGGAGGAAACGGCGCCGAATCAACTCACAGCTGAACAGATCGCGGAGGGGTGGATCAGTCTGTTCGACGGCGAGACGCTCTTTGGGTGGACGCCGACGAGCGATGCGAATTGGAAAGTGAAGGAGGGGTCGATTACCGTCAGCGAGGGGGAGCAAGGGTTCCTCATGACGAACAGCGAGTTCGGGGATTATGAGTTGCATGTCGAGGTTCAGGGACTTGTTGGAACAAATAGCGGAGTGTTTCTGCAAACGCCTCTAACTCCCAAGGACCCCGCAAAAGATTGCTACGAGCTCAATGTCGCTCCCGCAGACAATCCATTTCCGACAGGTTCGCTCGTAGGCAGAATCAAGAATCCGCAAATGGCTCTCAGTCACATGGTCAATGCCGGTCGCGAAGTCCCGGCCGACTCGTTTGATGTTCGTGTTAGTCAGGGCACGGTCACTGTGGTTATGAACGGCGGATCACCAATGACGTATGCGGATACGGAACCGCTTAAGCGAGGCCACATCGGCCTACAATTCCGCGAGGGGCCGGTCGCGTTCCGCAACATTCGTTTGAAGCCGCTCGGCCTGCAGCCGATGCTCAACGGCGAAGACCTCGCCGGGTGGAACGACGATCAAAAGAAGACAAGTACGTTCGCCGTCACTCCTGAGGGCGAACTCCGCGTCACCAACGGCAGCGGCCAGCTCGAGAGCGACGCGACGTTTGGCGACTTCACGCTGCAGTTCGAAACCCGCGTCGACGGCGACGGGCTCAACTCCGGCGTCTTCTTTCGATGCATCCCGCGCGAGTACATGAACGGGTACGAGTGCCAGATCAGCAACCGGATCACCGACGGCGACCCGACGAAGCCGACCGACTTCGGCACCGGGGCCATCTATCGCCGCATTGCGGCCCGGCGGGTGAACGCCCGCGACCATGAGTGGTTTATGACCACGCTCGTCGCGACGGGGCCCCACATTGCGGTCTGGGTGAACGGCCTGCAGGTGACCGACTGGACCGACCAGCGGCCCCCCAACGACAACCCGCGGAGCGGCCTGCGAACGGCGGCGGGGACGATCTCGCTGCAGGGGCATGATCCGACGACGGATATCCGCTTCCGCAACATGCGGATTGGCGAATTGCCGCAGAACTAAGTCTGTGGGAGGCGTCTCCGACGCCGATTCCGCGTGCCAGATGTAAACGTCCAACGGCTTGCAATCCGTTATCGGGGTCGGAGACCCCTCCCACAATAAGTCGCTACGCATAGACGCAAAGCGGGGGGAGTGAGTAGATCAAAGGGCGGTTCTACAACTACAATCGAATCCTTGCATTTACTTGGTGTCTTCCTTGGTGCCTTTGTGCCTTCGTGGTTCCCTATTAATTAGAGAAGTGGTTTAGAACGATGCCCAGTTGCGTGTTGGCTTACTCCGGCGGTCTTGATACTTCGGTCATCCTGGGTTGGCTCCAGGACGAGGGATACGACGTGCACGCGGTGTACGTTGATTTGGGGCAGCCGTGCGAGGATCGCGAGGCGATTCTGAAGAAGGCCCGCGACAACGGGGCGAAGTCGTCGCGGCTGATCGACGTCCGTGAGGAGCTCTGCCGCGACTTTGCATTCCCGGTACTGCAGTGGCAGGCGAAGTACGAGGGGATTTATCTGCTCGGCACATCGATCGCGCGGCCGCTCATTTCGAAGGTTTGTTTGCAGGTCGCCCGCGAAGTCGGGGCTGAGGCCTACGCTCACGGCGCCACGGGGAAGGGGAACGACCAGTGCCGATTTCAGTTGGCGGCCGAGGCGCTTGATCCGAACGTGAAGATCATCGCGCCGTGGCGGATCAAGAAGTTCCAGGACCTCTTCGCCGGGCGCAGCGACATGATCGCCTACTGCGAGCGGAAGGGGATTCCGGTGAAGGCGTCAATCGCCAAGCCGTACAGCAGCGACGAGAACTGTCTTCACATCAGCTACGAAGCGGGCCAGCTCGAAGACCCGACGGTCGACGGCGTGTCGATCATCGACTTCGGCATGACCGTGTCGCCGCAAGAGGCGCCTGACAAGGTCGAGACAATCAAGATTGGGTTCGAGTCGGGCGTGCCGGTGACGATCGATGGCGTGAAGAAGTCGCCGCTGCAGATGGTCGAGGAGCTGAACAAGATTGCCGGCCGCAACGGTGTGGGGCGGATCGACATCGTTGAGAACCGGTTCGTTGGCATGAAGAGCCGCGGCGTTTATGAGTCGCCCGGCATGACGACGCTCTACGCGGCGCACTTGGCGCTCGAGCAACTGACGATCGACCGCGAGACGGTGCACCTGCGCGATCGGATCAGCCCTGAAGTCGCCGAGATGGTTTACTACGGCTTCTGGTACGTGCCGAAGATGGACGCGCTGATGGCGTTCATGCGCGAGGTGCAGAAGCCTGTCACCGGTGAAGTGACGGTTGGACTCTACAAGGGGAATGTGTTCATTCAGGGTCGGACGAGTCCGTACAGCCTCTACGACGCGGCAATTGCGAGCATGGATGAGGCGGGGAACTACAACCAAACCGACGCGGAAGGTTTCCTGCGGATCCAGGGGCTGCCGAGCCGGGTCATGGGGCAAGTGAGGCCGCGGAAGTATTGATGAGCATGTGACCCGTTGAGGATGGGCCGGCTATGACAAACGCTCAACTCGCCGAGAAGATTCTTTCGAATCTGCAGCGAGGATTCCCGAAGAAGCATGAGTTTCGTCAAGTTGACGGCTCACGCTTTCCCTATGTGAATCAGAGGTTCTATGAATCAGCAAGCCGAGAACTTGCCGACTTGGGCTTCCGACCGTTGGGGGACATCGAGGACGTCACAGCCAAACTAAATGGGAAGCCCGACCTGCGGACGTTTATTCGCGTCATGACCGATGCGGAAAACACAACTGTCTCGGCTTGCTTCAATCTGGCTCCTACATTTCTGTGGCGTATTGCGTTGCTAATGCTGCGCATTCCCAGGAATATCGTTGAGTTCGAATCGTATTCAGGAGATGAGTTTACTCACTCGACTACCATTACTCCCGCGAGCGCTACAGTCGCGCGACCGAGCACGATGACGCGCGTGTCTCTTCCCAAAAAGACGCCGATCCGGGAAATATATGAGCGTCATCGACTCTACGTGAAAACGAGCTTTCCGCAACCACTCAAAACAATCCGCACCATGTCGGACGCTATCGAACTTCAGGTCGCCCAACATGCTCAACTTCGCAATCATTTGGAACGAAGCGGATGGGTGACGAAGGACTATCTCAGGCGGCAGGGCGTCGCAGCCGCTATATTGGATGACGTGTATGATGAGACTCAAAAGCTTTGGAAGAGCGGCTTTGAAGCAGCGTGAGACGCCCTAGAAGCATCTTTTGCCCATCCGATCGCTGACATGTACTTCCGCGAAAACCCGGTACTGCAACGCGAGCTGATTTCAAACCTCCGCATGACGCGGGGGTTTTTGTTGCTGTTCGCGTACGTCGCGGGCCTCGGGATGCTCGTCTACGCGGCGTGGCCGGCGAACCAGACGCTCGATCTGGCTCGGCCGGAGGAAGCGCAGAAGCTCGTTAATCTCTTCTTCTTTGGGCAGTACATTCTCGTCTCGCTGATGACCCCCAGCTTCGCCGCGGGGGCGATTACCGGCGAGCGGGAGCGTGAGAGTTACGAGATGCTGCTGGCGAGTCCGCTGCGGCCCGGGGCGATTGTGCTGGGGAAGCTGGCGGCGTCGCTGACGCCGCTGGCGGAGTTGATGATCTGCTCGCTGCCGATCGTGATGCTCTGCCTGCCGTTGGGGGGCGTCTCGCCGTACGAAGTACTGGCGGCGTATCTGGCGATGATTTTTTCGGTCGGGCTCTTCGGGATGATCAGCCTGTGGTGCAGCAGCTTCTTTCAGCGGACGAGCGCGTCGCTGGTCGCGTCGTACATGCTGATCTTGCCGCTGGCGATGGCGGGGGTGCTGGTGTGGCGCTCGCTCGAACAGTTGGGCGAAGCCCGGTTGATGGTGATCCTTACAATCGTGCCGATTGCGTGCATTTCGGTAGGAGCATTGCTGTGGGCCGACGTCTGCCGGCGGCTGATCAAGCCGCCCGATCTGGGGAGCGGCGGCAAGCAGGCGATCGACCTGGAGACCGAGGCGAAGGAAGCGGTCGGGCTCTACATCGAGCGAGATCAGTTCCCCGATCGGTTGTTCGCGCCGCCGAAGCGGACAACGTTTCTCGAAGACGACGCCAATCCGATCTACGACAAGGAGATGCGGAGCGAGATCTTTAGCCAGGGAACTCTCATGCTGCGACTGGTCATCCAGATCAGCATGGGCCTGGCCCTGCCGGTGATGGCGGTCTGCCTGTTTATGCAGCGGCAGTTGGCGCCGTGGTACATCGCGTATGTGCTGCTGTTCAATTTGCTGGTGGGGCCGGTCTTCTCGGCCGACAGCCTGACGAGCGAGCGCGAGCGGTCGACGCTCGACTTGCTGCTAACGACGCTCATTACGCCGTGGCAGATGCTCTGGGGAAAGCTGTTGTCGGGGCTGCGCGTATCGAGCGTGTTGACGTCGTTTCTGCTGTGGCCGGTGTTTCTGGCCTGCCTGATGCCGGTGGGCTTCTGGCCGAACATGCTGACGATGCTCGCTTATTTTTTGATCGTCGGCCTCACCGCGGTGACGACGGCGATCACGGCGCTGTTCTGTTCGACGGTGTTCAAGAAGTCGTCAAGCAGCTTGATGTGCAGCTACCTCGTGCTGGCGACGCTGTTCTTGGCGCCAGTGGCGGCGAACGTGTTTGTGCAGACCTTTGCCGCCGCGTCGAGCGCAGCCGGCGCGGTCACCGCGCTGCAGTCGACGAGCCCGTTTGCGGCGGCCTTCAATCTGCCGCTCACGCTCGACGATTGGAACAACGCCGACCGGATTGACGTGCGCATCTTTTGGGGATTTCTGGCATTCACCGCGATTTATAACGGCGGGCTGATGCTGCTGATGACGCAGTTGTTCAAGGTTCGTTGGCGGGTGTCGGAGTAATTGCCAAGTTCGATGTTGATCCTGCTCTCCCCCGCGAAGACGCTCGATTTTACGCTGCAAGCGGCCCATGCCGGGACAAAGCCGCGGTTTCTCACGCAAGCGAATCGGTTGGCGAAGCACGCGCAGTCCCTCACGCCGGCGAAGCTGGGCAAGCTGATGAGCATCAGCCCTACGCTGGCGGCGACGGCCCACGATTACTTTCAGGAGTGGAAGGCGAGGTTCGACGCCAAGGGAACGAAGGAGGCGGTGTTCGCGTTTCGCGGCGACGTCTATCTCGGGCTCGACGCCGACACACTGGGCGAAAGGGACTTGGCGTTCGCGCAAGAGCACCTGCGAATCTTTTCGGGCCTCTACGGGGTGCTGCGGCCCCTTGATCTGATCCAGCCCTACCGGCTGGAGATGGGGATCAAGCTTGCGGGGGACTACGGCAAGGACCTGCACGCTTACTGGCGCGATGCGATCGCCAAGTCGCTGACGAAGGAAGCGAAGCAACAGCACGACGCGATGATCGTGAACCTAGCCTCGCACGAATACTTTGCCGTCGCCGATCGGCCGGCGCTCAAAGCGCGGGTGGTCACGCCTTCGTTTCGCGAAAAGCACAACGGAAAGTTCATGGTGCTCAGCTTCTTTGCAAAGAAGGCGCGCGGGATGATGGCTCGGCACCTTATTGAAACTCGCGCCGAATCGTCTGCCGACGTGCTGACGTTCCGCAGGGGCGGGTACCGGCTGAACGTTGACTTGTCGACCGCCGACGAGCCGGTCTTCACGCGCGACAAACCGCCGGCCGTCGGAGTCGCTTGACGCTCCGCCGACGGGTATGCGATGATCACCGTTTATGCCCGCCGACGCACCCACGCCGCTCGCTCCGACGCAGGACGAGCTCGACCTGCTCCATTATCAGTCCCGCATCGATCGGCCGATTCCGCCGAAGATTCCGGAATTCAGCCGCGATGAACGGCTGCGGCACGTCATTTTCAGCCGACAATTCTCGGCCGACATGCTCGACGATTTGGCCGAGACGGCTGACAAGATTCGGTCGCTGTCGAAGGTGCGCTCCGGTCAGGATTTTCTCATCAACCTGCTCCACCACAAGCGGGCGATGCTGTACTTCACGCAGCCGTCGACGAGGACGTTTCTCAGCTTCATGGCGGCATGTCAGATTCTGGGGATCACCTGCAACGAAGTGCGCGACGCGTCGACCTCGTCGGAGACGAAGGGAGAGACGCGGTTTGATTCGATCAGGATGTTCAGCAGTTACTTCGACCTGATCATCATGCGGAGCCCCGTGGCCCGACTGGCCGAGGCGTGCGCGTATTTGATGAACGATCTGTCGATGAGCGGCAACCGGAGCGTGCCGATCATCAATGCGGGATCCGGCGCCGACCAGCACCCGACGCAGGCACTGCTCGACGTCTACACGCTGCAACGTTCGTTTCAGTTCACGAGCCCGAAGGACTCGCCGCTGGGGACGCGATTTGACGAGGTCCGCCGCGAACATCCTGAGGTGACGCGGGGATTGTCGCACAAGATTTACGGCTTCTGCGGCGATATCGGCCGGGGGCGGACCGTGCGCTCGCTCGCCGAGTTGCTCGCGGGGTACGACGGGGTGACGCTCGCGTTCGTCGCGCCGGATCATCCGACGCTGTCGCTGGGCGACGACTTGCGGGCACGGCTGTTGGCGCGCGGCGTGCGAATCTTTGAGGTCGATTCGCTCGAAACGCCGATCGACGGCAAGCCGTTGATCGAGCAGGTTGATGCGCTCTACATGACGCGGATCCAGAAAGAACACAACGTGGCGGCCGATGAAGCATCGTTCGCGGCGATTGACTTTGATCGCTACAAGCTGAATCGCGGGCTCGTCGCACGGATGAAGAGCTACGCGCCAATACTCCACCCGTTTCCGCGCGACCAGCATTTTGGCGAGATCCCGCCGGAAATCGACGCCGATCCGCGGGCGATGTACTTTCGGCAAGCTCGTAACGGCATGTGGATTCGGGCGGCGCTGCTAGCGCATGTATTCAACGTCGACCACCAGATCTCGCGGTTTTACCACGAGCAGTTTGGGGCCTGGGAGCCGAACGGGCTGCAGCGGGTTTGAGTGAGTTGAACCACGACGGCACAACGGGCACGAACGACGAAATACAAAGAGATGCAGGAACCGCAGATGAACGCGGATGAACGCAGATCGTTTTTCATCAGCGTTTATTTGCGTTCTTCGGCGGTTCCACTTGTTTTCGTCGTGATCGCCGTGTTGTCGTGGGTCAATTCTTTGTAGCCTATCGTCATGGCCCTGCTCATCGACGGTTACAACCTGCTCCATGTGACGGCGATCGTCGGGCATGGCGGGCTGCGCGGGTCGCGTGAGGGGTTGCTCCGTTTTCTGGCATCGGCGATTGAACCCCGCGAGCGTCGGCAGACGACGATCGTCTTTGACGCCGCCGAGGCGCCGCCGAATCTACCGCGGACGATCGTCTTCGAAGAGATGACGATTCATTTTTCGTCAGAGTACGACAACGCCGATGAGCTGATTGAGGAATTGATCGAAGCGCACAGCGTGCCGAAGTCTCTGCTGGTGGTATCGAGCGACCATCGGATCCAACGGGCGGCCCGGCGGCGGAAGGCGCCATTCGTCGACAGCGACGTTTGGTTCGCCGATGCGCTGCGGCGGCGCGCGGCGAGTCGGCGGCCGGCGCCGATCGTAGCTCGGCCGACGGGGAATCTCTCGGCGGACGAGATCGATTACTGGCTCTCCGAGTTTGGGGACCTGGGGGAGATTGAGATCCCGCCGCCGCCGAAGCGGACCCCTTCCAGGCCCAATCCTTCGGCCGCCGCAAAGCCCTCGCCCACGGTGAGCGACGCGAACGATTCACAACCTGCGCAGAAAAAGGCAGCGCCGAAGCGGAAAAGAGCCCCGAAGCAGCCGCCGCATCAGGGGGGAGATTTGTCGAATCCGTTTCCGCCGGGGTATGGTGAGGATCTGCTCGGGAGTTAATTGCCTTGCTGCGGTCATTGGGAGTAGTGCGAAGAATCTCGCCCTTGAGTGAGCTTCCAGGTCCTTCGCTTCGCTTGGGATGACGCCTGCGACGTTGATTGGCGGGGCGCCCGGAGGGCGTGGCCCGCCGGCTAGCTGATGGCGGGGAGCTCAGTTGGGGGGAGTTCAATGTTGAAGATCGCGCCGGCGGCAGGTGCTTCTACTGTGAGGCTGCCGCCGTGGAGGGTGATGATCCGCCACGCTTTCGAGAGGCCAAAGCCAAGGCCGCGGCCTGCTTCGCGGCCAGAGTAAAAGGGGTCGAAAATGTGGGGGCGGACCTCGGGGGGAATGCCGGGACCATTGTCTGCGATTTGCAGGAGTGCTCCGCCGTCTGACGAGCGGCGCACGGCGATTTGAATCGTGCCATCCCGGCCGAGAGCGTTGATCGAATTTGCGACCAGCGCGTTGATCGCAACGCCGAGTTGAGTGGCGTCGCCATCAACCGGCGGCGGTTGGCCGTCGACGGCGATGTTCAGCTCGATGCTACGGCAATCGCAATCACTCGCTAAGCCGCAAGCGACTTGGCGAACTAGCTGGACGAGGTCTAACGGTCGCCGTTCAAGTTGGGGCGGCCGCGCGAAGAGCATCAGGTCGCTGATCATCTCGTGGGCGCGGAGCGCCTGCTGATTGATCGCTTCCAGCGTCCGTCGTCGTTCGGGGTCGCGTTCGTCGCGCAGCAGCGACTGGGCGCGAGCCGAGATATTGGCGAGCGGGTTGTTGATCTCGTGGCTAGCGCCGTAGGCGAGCTCTTTCATCGCATCGAGCTTGGCTTGCTCGAAACGTTCGTCGTTGCTTGAACCCAGCGCGTGCGTAGCGGCGGGAGGCCCTTCGATATTCATCGTGAGGAACTCCGCAGAGACTGCTTTACCGTCGGCGGTGCCGCTCAAAAAAACTGCGAGCCGGACCCCTCGGAGTACCTCGGGATGACGGGTTCTGCGACGGGTGACGCACGCTAAGCGGTTTGGTAAGCGAACCCCTTATTTCACTCCGACCGTCTCGACGTCGAGCAACTGGCAGACGCGCGTTACGAGTTGGTCAACGTCGAACGGCTTTTTCATGAATTCGTCGGCGCCAGCGTCACGGAGCTCTTGAATCTTCTCCTGCTCGACCATGCCCGAAATGCAGATGATTCTGACGTCGTCCATGGTCGCATCGCTGCGGACGAGATTGCAGACTTCCTTGCCGTTGATATCGGGAAGCATGACGTCGAGAACAACCAGATCAGGGCGGAACTCCTTGATCAGCATGCCGGCGCCGAAGCCGTTGTTGACGCTGCGGAGATCGAACCGTCCGTCGCGGTTGAGCGCGTCGACGATCAATTCGACCAAATCTTCGTCGTCGTCGACGACAAGGACTTTGCGTTTGCCGCTATCGAGGGCGTCGGTCGGAATGCCGTTGTCCCGCATGAAGGCGTACAGCTGGTCGCGCGGAATGCGGCGAAAGCGGCTTCCCGGAACGCGGAAGCCTTTGAGCTGACCCGAGTCGAAGCAGCGGATGATCGTCTGCTGGCTGACCTTACAAATCTTCGCGGCCTCGCCGGTCGTGAACACAGTCTTCATGGTCGAACCACCTCTCTCCTTAGCCGTGGTTGCGTCACTGGCCCGGGGACCGATGACTTGTCTTGAAGGCGAGCGCGAACAGACGATAACGCTTCAATTAGCCCCGCCTAACATCCTGCCCTACCGATCAGCCCGTCGAAGCTCGCTGCGACGCTGCGAAGTCCCCGCGGTGTCCCGGAGTCCCCCGTGATGCGTAGTCGTCTGAAGCTCCGATCGCCGACTCAAAGGTGCGAGGCTATTTAGACGGCAACGTCATCCATGCCTGCCGAAGTTTCCTGAATTGCCAACTGGGGGAATTATAACGGCCGCGCAGGCTGAGTCAACATTGATTGAAACGCTGCAAAGCAAATCGCTGCAAACACTTACGTCATGGTGGCGGGAAATGAGATTTCGTCAGTGGTCAGTGGCCAGAGGTCAGTTGCGGGGAGTGGGAGGCGGTTTTAGCAACTGACTACTGACGACAGACCACTGACAAACCCGCTAGCGAGTCAGCCCTTTGCCTTCGAGATGGATCATCACCAAGGCGATGTCGGCCGGCGTAATGCCGGTGACGCGGCTTGCTTGCGAGAGGTCGACCGGACGGATGCGTCCCAGTTTCTCGCGAGCCTCGGCGCGCAGATGAACGATGCGGCCGTAATCGAACGCCGCTGGGATGCGTTTTGCAGCGAGTCGACGTTGCCGCTGGACGTCGGCCTCCTGGCGAGAGACGTAACCGGCGTACTTTAGGTCGACGAGGACCTGGCTGGCCACATCGTCGGCAACGTCAGCAAGTTCTGGGAGCAACTGAACGAGGTCGGGCCATTGAAACTCTGGCCGCCGCAGCCATTGGGCCAAGGATTGCCCATCGTGGCGCGCCGCGTCGAGTAGCTGGGATACTCGCTCAATTTCCGCGCACTTGTGCTCCAGACGCGTGAACCGCGCGTCGTCTGCCAAGCCAAGTCGATGCGCCAGGGGCGTGAGGCGTCGGTCCGCATTATCCTGGCGCAACAGCAGGCGATACTCGGCCCGGCTGGTGAACATGCGGTACGGCTCGTCGACTCCGCGGGTGACGAGGTCGTCGATCAGGACGCCGATATAAGCCTGGTCGCGAGTTAGAACGAGCGGCTCGCTTCCCTGGAGTTTCAGCGCGGCGTTGGCGCCCGCCATCAGCCCCTGGGCGGCCGCCTCTTCGTAGCCCGTGGTCCCGTTGATTTGCCCGGCGAAGTAGAGCCCTGCAACGTGCTTTGATTCGAGGCTCGGCTGCAATTGATCGGGCGGGGCATAATCGTACTCGACAGCGTAGCCGTAGCGCATGATCTCAGCGCGCTCCAGCCCCGGAATCATCCGGAGCATCGCGTCCTGCACGTCGCGCGGCAGACTCGTGGAGACGCCATTGACGTAAATCTCGTGCGTCTGGCGACCTTCGGGCTCCAAAAAGAGTTGATGCCGCGTCTTGTCGGAGAAGCGAACTACCTTGTCTTCTATCGACGGACAGTAGCGCGGGCCGCTGGAGTTGATCTGTCCGCTATACATTGGCGCCCGTTCGAGATTGGCGCGGATGATTTCGTGGACGCACTCGTTGGTATAGGTGCTGTAGCAGGGGAGTTGCTGAAGATCGAGGCGGTCGGTGAGGTATGAGAACGGCTGGGGGCGCTCGTCGCCGGGTTGCAAATCCATTCGCGTGAAATCGATCGTCCGGCCGTTGAGGCGGGGCGGCGTGCCGGTCTTGAAACGCTTAAGCGTCACACCGAGTCGCGTGAGCGCGGCGCTAATGCCGCCCGTCGTTCCTTCGCCGCCGCGACCGCCAGGCGTCTTTGCCTCGCCGGTGTGCATCAGCGCTTGGAGAAACGTGCCGGTAGTCAGGATGATCGCGCGGGCATGGTAGACGGCATCGCCGCGAACGCGGACGCCGCAGACGCGGCCGGGTTTCGGGCGTGAGGGTTCAGGGTTCAGCGAAGACGCCGGGTTCCCATTTGCTAAACTCTGATCGCCGGAGGCTGACCCCTCCACTAGCAGGTCTTCCACCACCTCCTGCCGGAGCGACAGATTCGGTTGCTCCTCGCAGAGCCGTTTCACTTCGGCCTGGTACAGTTTTTTGTCCGCTTGGGCTCGCGGGCTGTGCATCGCCGGGCCCTTGCGGAGATTGAGCATGCGGAACTGGATGCCGGTGGCGTCGATGACGCGTCCCATCGCACCGCCGAGGGCGTCGATTTCGCGGACAATCTGCCCCTTGCCGAGGCCGCCGATGGCGGGGTTGCAGCTCATTTGGCCGACGGTGTCGCAATTGGTCGTCAGCAGGGCGGTGCGGGCGCCCACCCGCGCGGCGGCCAGCGCGGCCTCGGTTCCGGCATGGCCGGCGCCGATCACAACGACGTCGAACTCGTAGACGCTTTTTGGCATTCCTCCAAATTAGCCCAGGGCCGGCGGCTAGCCTAGCGGCGAGGAACTTGCTCAATTCTCTCGAAACCGAGTCCAAGACGCGCGAATCTGTAACGAACTTCGCTGGGCGGCGCTACCTTTCATTGAACCGCCAGCGGGCGGATGACGTACCCACGTTGGGTTATTGCGCCCCGACCGTTAGAATCCGTCCATCGCCGCCGTTTAGCTCGGCGGCGGCCAAGGAGTGAGGGAATCACCAAATGCTTCGTTTCAAGGGCTTCATGCTCGTCGCTGGCGCAATCATGGCCCTGCTGGGGGCCGCGCGCCTACGGGCCGAACAGGTGGGCGGACTATTTGCGGCCGGCGTGCCGACGCTGGGCGGGCGGTTCGTTTGGTCGGATGAAGTCGTCGACCATGGCTGGCGGATCCAGAAGCATGCCGTCATTGGTCACTACCGGCTGCTCGACGCCAGCGATCGGCGACAAGCTTTTGGCACATTCGACGCGTGCCTAGCCAAGCTCAACGAAGTGAAAAAGGCTGAGAACTTTCCGCCGAATCCGAAAGAGGCGGTGATCGTCCTGCATGGTCTCGGCGCGGGGCGGCAGTTCATGGAAGGTCTCTCGGAGTACCTGGAAGAGAATGGCAATCTTGCCACGATCAACGTCGGTTATCCTTCGACGATGGAAGATATCGACGCCTACGCGGCGTCGCTCGACAGCGTCATTCGACATCTGGATGGCGTCGAGCGGGTGAGCTTCGTCGCGCACAGCATGGGCAACGTCGTCATTCGCCGCTACCTGAACAATCTCTCGCGGCTCGATCCGGCAATGCGACCGCCCGTCGAGTTTAAGCGGATGGTGATGATCTCGCCGCCGAATCATGGCGCCGAGCTCGCTGATCAATGGGCCGATAACAAACTGGTCGCCGCCGTCGCCGGCAAACCGCTCGACCAATTGGCGCCGTCAAAGGGTTGGCCTGAGCTCGAGCGGCAGCTCTCGACGCCAGACTTCCAGTTCGGCATCATCGTGGGCGGGCGCGGCGACCGCGAGGGCTACCTCGACGCCATCCCAGGCGACGACGACGGCCTATTGAGCGTCGAGACGTCGAAGCTCGCCGGCGCGACCGACTTCATTCAGACGAAGGGCATTCACCAGCTGATGCCGCAGTATAAAGAGGTGCGGGCGGCGACGCTTAGTTACTTGCTCAACGGATATTTCAGTTCCGCGGCGACGAAGCACCCAATCGTCGCGCCGGCACGGTAGCGACTTCTCGCGTTCGATCGCAAAAATCAAGGGAGGACGGGCGGGCAGCCCGTCCTCCCTTTTTTGGTCTCGCTCAGCGTTGCGCTAGGCCGCGGGCTTCAGTTGCACGTTGCTGGCGGCAGCGGCCGGCTTCGGGTCAGTGGCCGGTTTCGCTTTGGCTTGCTCGGCTTTGACGCAATCCGCACAGGCGGGGAAGGCGACGCAGCAGAGGGCATTCATGAAGCGGCGACTGCCGAGATGCGGCTCAATGTAGTGGCTGCTGCCAACGTCGCTCGTGAGCGTCTGCTGGCAAAGTTTGTGGGCATTCTCGCCGAGGCAGTTGGCGTTAACGCCGGTGACGCCGATCGCCTTTTTGCAACGGTAGGAAATCTTGGGCCACCGACGCAGCGTGCTGTCGGTCGCGTTACGGGTGACGTAAATCTTCTCCGCGGCCACGAACGCCTGGCCGTAGCGGCCGCCGACGTCGAGCGCATCGTTATCGAAGGCGGCGGAGACGAGCGCGACGCGGAAGTTCGGACGTTCCTTCGCTTCGGCGCCAGCGAGGGTCAGGCCGCGCAACTCGCCGCCGCCGATGAAGTGGGCCGCTACGGCGCCAATGATGCCGCCGTAGCTATGGCCGCCGACCGTGACGCGTTGGGTCATGCTCATCCGCTGGACAAGCTTGGCCATGTAGTAGCCCTGGTATTCGGCATAGACGAACTTCGTGCGCAGGTTGCTGAGAATCAATTGGCGGGGCCGAAGCAGAGGACGAAGGTGGTCAATTTGCGCGGGCCACGACCAGAAGACAAGTCGCTTCTTTCCCGGACAGCAGCGCATCTTCTGGTAGACCTCCCAGCACTGCTTCATAGCGCCGTCGTGCTGCAGCGTATTGCCGTGGGCGAACACGAGCGTCGGCATGCTGGCTTCTTGAGCGACCAGCGAGTCCCACGATTCCTTAACGAATCGACGGCAGGTCGGGTCCCAGCGCTTGACGCTGATCCGCTCGAACCCCGCGTCGAGGTTGTTGCACTTCGGAGCGCAGCGGGTGTTTACCAACCACAGCTCGGGAAGTTCGTGACAGCAGGAAAGTTGGCAATTGTTTAGGTCACAGCCGTCGCATTGATCGGGGGTGCAATATTGCGCCGAAGCGATCGAAGCGAGGGCGACCAGAGTGATGGCGGCCATCGTCAGTCGCCAGAAGGCCCACGTGGCGGTTTCGCGGATCAAGGCTGCGTTCATGGGGGAGTCGCTTTCCTGCAAGCACGAAAGTTGGAAGGGGAGATGTTCGCGGTCGAGGTTGGGACCGGCCGCTGAGAACCTGCGCAGGTCGCGCAAGATTTTCGACGTTGCGAAAATCTACCCCCTGATGCGATGGAGCCACCCGCCTGGCGAGAAAACGTGGCAAAAAATCAACGCCTCGCCGCGGTAATCTCGGCGGCATCGCTACAAACGGTCGGCCCGGTCAAGGCTGAGCCGCCGCGCGGGCGCCAGCGTCGTTGGGGCAAACGAGCGAAACTCTGCGCCTTGCGGTAACTGGACTTCGGAATACCACGACTGGGGGTCGATGCTATCCGCATTGCCGGAACAATCGTCTCTGTCGTTCCAACCCGACCCGCCACGCCGACCGACCCAGCCAGCGCCGCGGGGGTGCGACACGCGACCACAGGAAGTAAGCCGCATGCGTTTGCCACTCATCGTTACCGTCCCGGCCGGCCGACTGCTGATGCTTCTCGCAACGGCAGTTGGCGTCGCCGAAGCTGCGGTTGGCCAGGCCCCGCCGTCGCTGTCCGACGCGATCTCGCTCACGAGCGGCGACGTCTGGTCGGAGCAGTCGACGCCAGCCGTCCTGGGCACGCCCGCCAGTGATCCGGTCCTGAATCAATCGGAGATCGCCGCCGTTGAGCCGATTGCCGACGACGGCGTGCTGTCGTTGGGGGGCGACGCCGCCTGCAATTCGTGTAACGGCGGAGGCGGTGGCGGCCTGGGAAGCTTCTACAATCGCTGCGGCTGCGATACGCCGCTCTTTCCGTATTTGACCGGTCCCGGCGCATGCGACAACTGGTGCGTCGGACCGCATTGGAACGTCGAAGTCGATGGTATGGCGCTGCGGCGCACGGGCGTCGACTGGACGCCGATCGTCGACCTTGTGGGAACTGCCCCGAGTTTACTCGATCAGTTCAACTATGGTCCGGGCGGCCGCATTTTTGCGACCGCCTACAACGACTCCGACTACGGCGTCCAAGTCGGCTACGAAGGAATCAACGACTACAACGCGACAGCGCTCTTCCCGCAGGGCGCCGACTTGCGGTCGTTCGACTACGAGACGACGTTCAACTCGATTGAGCTAAACATCCTCCGACGCACGACGGCGCCGACCAAGTTGTTCGCGGGCTTCCGATATGTGCAAGTCGATGAAGACTTCACCGATCGATTCGTCGACGGCAAGAGCGTGCCGCCGCCGGCCAACCCGCCCGACGTGCTGGCATTCGTCGATACCAGCAACGCGTTCAAACTCGAAAACCGCATGATCGGCTTCCAACTTGGCGCCTTGCGCGACGCCTGGGCGCTGAACAAGTGGCTGACGATTGAACCGATGGGCAACGGCGGCGTCTACTACAACAACTTCAAGCGCGAAAACCTGCAGGATACCACGACGACCATCGTGACCGGCGACGACACGGGCCCGCCGGTCGTCGACGGATCGACGAGCGTGAACTACACGCAATTCGGGACGTCGCAAAACTTCTCGGACATCACCTTCATTGGCGAGGTCGGCATCACGGGCGTCTTCCGCTTCAACCAATGCCTGGCCCTGCGGGGCGGCTACCAAGCACTGGTGATGGACGGCGTCGGCGAGGGCATTGACGCCTATTTGCAGCCCGGGCTGAATGGCTCGACCGTGCTCTACCATGGAGCCCGGTTCGGGCTTGAATACCAGCGATAATGGCTGACGACGAACCTCTGCGCGCCGGCGATCGCTTGATTGGTCAGTCGGCATCGCCGCTTTGTGAGTTCGCTTAGATCGCTTCCAGTGTTTCGCGCTCCTCGGCGACGTGTCGCCGCGCTCGCAAGTTGAGCATCTCCACCAGCAGCGAGAAAGCCATCGAGAAGTAGATGTAGCCGCGTGGAATGTGCGTGTGGAGTCCTTCAGCGACCAGGACGACGCCAATCAGGATCAGGAATGACAGCGCCAGCATCTTGATGCTCGGATGCTTGTTGACGAAATTGGCGATCGGCCCGCTGAACGCAATCATCACGGCGATCGCCAGGACCACCGCGCTGATCATGATCGCCAGCGCTACCCAGCGGTGCTCATAATCGTCGGGTTGCACCATGCCGACGGCCGTCAGGACCGAGTCGAGTGAGAAGACGAGGTCGATCGCAATAATTTGCGCGAGCACCGCCGTGAGCGAGGAGTAGACCTTCGCTCCCCCTTCCGCGTGGTGCGGTTCCAACTGATGGCCGATCTCCCAGGTGCTTTTACCAAGTAGGAACAGGCCTCCCAGAATCAGCACCAGATCTTTGGCGGTGATCGGCGTGCCGCCTTCTTCCAGCGCCTCGACCACGGCCGGACTGTCGACCTTCGTCGGGTCGTTGGTCTTCACCGGCGTCACTTCGGCTTGCTCTTCGCCCGGTTCGATCTCCGCGACGACCGGGTGCGAGCCGGGAATGTGAAACGGCAAATCGAACAGCACCGTCTTGTCGAGCGTGATCACCCACGAGATCGCGAACAACAGGGCGATGCGTCCAACGGCGGCTAGCAACAGTCCGAGCGTGCGGGCCTTGGGCTGCTGATGGGCGGGCAGTTTGCCGGTGAGGATCGCCAGGAACACCACATTGTCGATGCCGAGGACAATCTCCAGTACGGAGAGCGTTGCCAAGGCCGCCATTGAATTAACCGTGAACAACTCTTCCATGGTCGCTTTCCTAAGAACCCAATGTGAATCGCGGTTAATTCCTAAACGATTGCGGCGAGTTTCGCAAGCAACAGGTCGCACTGCTCGTCGCTGCCGACGCTGATGCGCAGGCCCTCGCCCCAGCCGGCGTAATTCATATAGCGAACCAAGACGCCGGCGTCCTTGAGCTGCTGATAGAGTTCTCGCGAGTCGCGCTGGCCATGCCGGCACCAGACGAAATTGGCCTGCGAGTCGATACAGTCGAACCCGAGACCGCGCAATGCACTCGTCATTCGTTGCCGCGTCGCGAGAATTGCATCACGCGTCCGCACGAAATGAGCCTGATCGTCGATGGCCGCTGTGGCGCCGGCGATGCTCAGCGAATCGCAGTTGTAAGAATCTTTGACCTTATTGAGTTGTTCGATCACCTGCGGCTGAGCGACGACGAAACCGAAGCGCAAACCAGCGAGGCTGTACGACTTGCTCAATGTCCGCGTCACCAGAATGCGCTCGTTCGTCGCCACGAGGCCTAGGCAATTCGTCTCGGCGAAGTCGGCGTAAGCCTCGTCGACGATAAGCGGGCAGGGGAGGGCGGCGGCCAGATGGGCGACGCCGCTCGGTGCGATGACCGTCCCGGTCGGGCTGTTCGGATTCGGCAGGAAGGCTAGTTGCAGCCGCTCGTCGGTCGCCGTGAATCGTTCGTCCAGCGTCCAGTCGCTCTCGAATTCGACCGTCTCCGAGTCGGCCCCCTGAATCGCCGCCAGCGTGTTGTACAGCACGTAACTCGGCCGCGGAAAGCGAATCAGTCCCCCCGGCGCGACGAAGCTGCGAGTGACGATCGTAAGAATGTCATCGCTGCCATTACCGCACATGATCCAATCAGGCGTGATGCCAGGGACTTCGTCCTTGAGAAGCGCGGCGGCCCGTTCGCGAAAGGCCGTCGCCAACGGATCGGGATAACGCTGCAGCCCAACCTGGAGAACGCGACCGATGGCCGCCTTGACCGTCGGCGAGCAGGGGTACGGATTCTCGTTGGTGTTGAGTTTGACGTACTCCATTCCCTGCGGCTGCTCGCCGGGGACGTAGCCTTGCATCGCGGTGATATTGGTTCGGAACATTGTTGCTCTAATTATGTTCGTAGGAGTTAACCACGAAGGCACTAACACACCAAGGGGTTCACGTAGAACTACAAACTTAGGAACCGCTAAGAGCGCTGACTTAACCGAAAGGCTGACTTAACCGAAAGACTCTGCGAGTGTTTCTTGGCGCCATCGTGTCTTGGTGGTTAACGAATTAACTTCTTCAATCGGATCGCCACGCTATTGGCATGGCCGGTGAGGCCTTCCTTTGCGGCAAGGGTAAGGACGTCGCCGGCAATGGCGGCGAGGCCCGGCTCGGTGAAGTGGATCATGCTGTTGGTCCGGAGGAAATCGTTGGCCGACAGGCCGCTGGCGAAACGCGCGGTCGCTCCCGTCGGCAACACGTGCGAGGGGCCAGCAGCGTAATCGCCCACGGGCACCGGCGTAAAAGAGCCAAGGAAAATGGCCCCGGCGTAACGAATGCGATCGGCCAATCGCTCGGCCTCCGGCCCCGCCAAGTGGAGATGCTCGGTCGCCAGTTCGTTGGCGAGCGCCACGGCTTCATCGGCGTTCCTTACCAGCACGAGCGCTCCAAACGCTTCCAGCGAAGGCCGCGTGAGATCGCCGCGTTCCAAGGTCGCTAGTTGCTTCTCCAGTTCCGCGACCACAGCCTCGATCAATGGCGCGTGCCATGTGATGAGAATCGCCGATCCTGGCGAGTGCTCCGCCTGAGCGATCAGATCGGCCGCCGTAAAATCGGCCCGCGTCGTCTCGTCGGCGATGACGATCACCTCGCTAGGGCCGGCGATCGAATCGATGTCGACTTCGCCGAAGACAAGTTTCTTGGCGAGCGCGACGAACAGATTGCCCGGGCCGACGATTTTGTCGACCCGTTCCAAGCCCTCAACGCCGTAGGCGAGCGCCGCCACGGCTTGCGCCCCGCCCGCGCGATAGACTTCGGCGACGCCCAACTCATGGCAAGTCGCCAACAGATCTTGGTTGTATGATCCAAACGCCGTCGGCGGCGCGACCACGGCGATCTGCTCCACTCCCGCGGCTTGCGCCGGAACGACCGTCATCAACACCGTCGAGGGATAGGCCGCCGCGCCGCCCGGCACGCAGACTCCGATTCGCCGCAGCGGCAGGTAACGCTGCGTGAGATATCCGCCATGCTCGGTCTGCACAGTCACGGTTTGATGGAGGATCGCCTCCTGGAACGCCAAGATGCGCTTCCGAATTCGCCTCACGGCTTCGAGCAGTTTGGGATCGGCGGCCGCGTGGGCCGCCGCCAGTTCCGCGGCCGGCACGCGCAGTTCGCTCGCGGTGAGCTGCTTGCCATCGAGCTTGGCCGTGTACTCGAGCAGCATCGGCAGCCCACGCTCACGCACGTCGAAGCAAATCCGCTCGACCACCTGCACCGGCGTCAGCGGTACGCCAAAGACTTCGATCGTCTTCCGCCGTCCCGCCTCGCTGACGACATTCCCCTCGGGGGCCAGCTTCGCCCGCAACGCGGCAATCTGATCCGCTGAACCAGGGTCGCACGTGTCGATGCGGGGAATGGCGAGCGGCATGGCGACAATGCTTGATGCTGGGTACTGGATGCTAGATAGTGGGGAATGTTCCAAGGTACCCGCGGCGGGCAAGCGTTTCACCCCCAATGGGTGAACGGGCCTGTTCGACGGTCATTCTGAGCTATGCGATGAATGAAGGCCCGCGCCCCGAACACCTGCACCCACAACTGAACCCTCCAGCCTCCCCTCCCCATGATCGACCTCCGCAGCGATACGCTCACTCGCCCCACCCCCGGCATGCGGGCCGCCATCGGAGCCGCCGAGGTGGGGGACGACGTCTTTGGCGAAGACCCGACGGTCCGCCGGCTAGAGGAGCAAACGGCTGACCTCTTGGGCAAGGAAGCCGCCCTCTTCGTCCCCAGCGGCACGATGGGCAATCAACTCGGCGTGCGGGTCCACTGCACCGCCGGCGACGAGTTCCTCTGTGAGGCCGAGTGCCACATCCTCAACCAGGAACAGGCCGCCTCGGCCCAGTTCTTCGGCGTCTATGGGCGCGGGATCGCCGCCGAGGGGCATCTACTCACCGTGGGCCACCTCGAAGACAAGATCCGGCCCGACGATGTTCACTATGCCCGCACGCGGATGGTCTGCCTCGAAAACACCCACAACCGCGGCGGGGGGCGTGTGCTGCCGTTCGCCGAAGTTGAAAAGATTTCCGCCTGGGCCGCCGCATGCGGCCTGGCGCGTCACCTAGACGGCGCCCGCCTCTTCAACGCCGTCGTCGCCGGCGGCATCGCAGCGCGAGAGTGGGCCAGCCTGTTCGACACCGTGAGCGTCTGTTTCAGCAAAGGCCTTGGCGCCCCCGTCGGCTCGGCCCTCGTCGGCACACGCGATCACATCAAGCGGGCCCGCCGCCTTCGCAAAGCTCTTGGCGGCGGGTGGCGGCAGGCCGGTCTGCTCGCCGCTGCGGCAAGCTATGCGCTCGACCACCATATCGAAAGACTCGCTGAAGATCACGCGAACGCCCAAATCCTCGCCGACGCCATCCGCCAATCGGACTCGCTGCGGCTCGTCCCGCCGCAAGTCGATACGAACATCGTCATTTTCGAGGTCGAACCGAGCCTCGGCACGGCGGCCGAGTTTTGCAAGAAGCTCGGCGAGCAGAACGTCGGCATGTTCCCATTCGGCAAGTACCGCGTGCGCGCGGTGACGCATCTGGACGTGACCGCAGAACAAGTGACGAGAGCCGCCGAAATCCTGCTAGAATTATCCGAGTAGCTGCAGCTCAACCAGCCGCTGGAGCAATCGACTCTCAGCCCAGCCAACGCCGCGAGCATCTTCTTGAATTCTAACGGTGCGACACCTGCCCGGTTCCGACTTTCGCTGCCTTCTGCTTTTCATTCTGGCTCGGCCCCTGGTATCGCTGGTGAACGCGAACCTGCAGTCGCCGGTCAACGACCGGCCGAAGCGGCTAGGCAGGGGAAGGCGAAGCGGACCCCTCGGAGTACGTCGGGGTGACGGGTTCGAAGTCACGCTCCGGCGGCTCGTTGAGCCGCGGCTACTACGCCACGCCGATCAGCGCCGTCGCCTTCGCCACGCGCTCAATGCCCACCATAAACGCCGCCGTCCGCAAACTGACCTTCCGCGCGCGAGACAGGTCCCACACGGTTTCGAACGCTTGCGACATTACCCGCTCCAGTTCTTGCCGCACGCGGTCAAGGTTCCAATGGTAGAACTGGCGGTTCTGGGCCCATTCAAAGTAGCTGACGGTCACGCCGCCGGCGTTGGCGAGGATATCGGGCAGCAGCAACGTTCCCTTGTTCGCCAGAATTTCGTCAGCTTCAGGTCGCACCGGCTCGTTGGCTGCTTCGATGATGATCGGCGCCTTCACTCGATCGACGTTTGCTTCGTGGATGACGCCGCCGAGCGCCGCGGGAATTAGCACATCGACGTCGAGCTCTAGCAATTGGTCGCCGGGCAGCTTTTCCGCTTCCTTGAAACCGGCGAGCGAGTTGTTGTTCTGATTGACGTGACGAATGGCGCTAAGCACATCGAGACCGTCAGCTCGATAATAGGCCCCGCTAACGTCGCTGATCGCCACCACCTTGCACTCGGCGTCGGCGAGATACTTGGCGGCGTGGGAACCGACGTTGCCGAAGCCCTGGATCGCCACCCGCGTCTGCTGCGGCTTGCGGCCTAGCCGTCCGAGGACCTTGAGCGTGAGGATGCCGACGCCGCGACCGGTCGCCTCTTCGCGACCGGGAATGCCGTAGTACTCGACCGGTTTGCCGGTGACGACGCCGGGGTTGAAGCCGTGGTACTTGTTGTATTGGCTCATGATCCACGCCATCGTTTGGGAGTCGGTCCCCATGTCGGGCGCCGGGATGTCGATGTCGGGCCCAATGACGTCGTGAATCTGATCGATGAACTTGCGAGTGATCCGCTCCTTTTCGGTAAGACTCAGCGTGCGGGGATCGACGGCGATGCCGCCTTTGGCGCCGCCGTAGGGAATGTTGACCACCGCGGTTTTCACGGTCATCAGTGCCGCCAGGCTGCGAATCTCGTCGAGATCGACCTGCGGGTGATAGCGAAAGCCCCCCTTCATGGGTCCGCGCGCATTGTTGTGCTGCACGCGGTAGCCGACGTAGGTGGCGACTTCGCCTTTGTCCGTTTCGAAGGAAACCTGAACTTGGATTTCGCGGCGTGGGATCATCAGCCGCCGCCGCATGCTCTCGTTGACGCCGAGCTGGTCGGCGGCACGGCTGAAGTAAAACTGAGCCGCCTCTGAAGATTTCATCGCTGGTTTCGCTTGCGGTGGCCTGGGTGGTGGGATCGCCGGCTTGGTGGATAATAAAACGGCGGCAGTGCGCGGGCAACGCAGCCTCTCCGTAAGTCTACGCTATTTCAGTCTACGAACGGGCGCCGACAGCAGTTCTAGAGGGCGGTCTAGCAACGATGACTGAGGGAAACTCACCGAGGACTCGCAGCGCCGGAGCGCCGCGCAGTTCCCTACCCCGGAAGCGGGCCGACCGCGCGCGGATATGGATGGGCAGCGCCCTGGCGTCAGTTTTCCTCGGCATCGCCGCAATTGCCTACCTCTTAAGCAGCGACGAAACCCCGCCATTGCAACCAGCGGCGCCCGTGACGGCGCAAACAGCGCCACCGGCGCCAAGCGACCCATCCGCGGCGACGATCGCGTCGTCCGAACCGTCGGCCGCGCAAGTCGTCGACGATCCCTCGGGCCAACTCCTTTGGGCTCCCCCGACCGACGGCGCGCCGATCTCGCTCGCCTACGTCCCCGCCGGCACTCAATGCTTGCTTCACGTTCGTCCCGCCTCGGTTGCCAACGGTCCGGAAGGTGAGCGTCTTATCGCCGCGCTCGGTCCTTGGGGCCGCTCCACAGTCGATCGGCTGCGGGCAATTCTCGGCAGCGATTGGACTGAAATCGAATCTCTGCTCGTTGCGGTGACTGTGAACGATGACCATCAACTTGAGGCCACGCTTCGCGCGGAGTTTGCGACTCCACTCGACGGCGCCGCGCTCGCCGGGCGGTTCCCCGCGGCGAGGCGCACCGAGTTGGCGGGCCTCACGATGTACACCCAAGATGGCCGCGCTTACTTTGTCGCCCAAGGGCCCGCTCCTGTGCTCGTCGTGACGTCAGTCGCCCTGGCTGCCGAACTCATCGAATCGGCGGGCGATGCGCCGCCGCTGGTGCGCGACATCGAGGCGCTTGTCGAGCACACCGACGCCGATCGCGATGTCACGCTCATCGTCGCGCCGAAATTCCTGCAAGCGAGCGGCCACGAGCTTCTCGCCGCCGATGCGGCGCCGTTGCGCGATGCACTCCGCTGGCTGCTCGGCGACGAAGCGACTGCCATCGCCCTAAGCGTTGACTGGGGCGATAACTTCTTCGCCGAACTGCGGGCCACGCCGGCGCTGAACATCCCGCCGCGGCGGCTCGCCGCCAAGTTGCGCGACCGAGTGGCGGCGATGCCTGCGGCAGTTGAGGAAATGGTCCTCGCCGAACCGTGGCATGTCTACGGCCGCAAGGTGATCGCCCGCCTCCCCGGCATGCTGCGGACGCTCGCTCGTTACACTCGCGCCGGGGACGAAGATGGCGAAGCAATTGTCCGGTCGTATCTTCCCGCCGCGGCCGGCCACAATCTGCTCATGGCGGGCGAGTTGTTACTTACCCAACCGCATGGCGACGGCGCCGAACATTCCGCACCGAACGACGCCGGCCCGCCGTTACGCGTTTCCGTCGCAGAAAAGTTAGCGGCGAAAACGTCGCTCAGCTTTACGAAAGAATCGCTGGAGCAAGCGCTGGCACTTTTGGCCGAGGACGTCGGCGTTGAGATCGTGATCGCTGGCGGCGACCTGCAACTCGATGGCATCACCAAAAACCAGTCGCTGGGGCTCGACCTCCGCGACCGCCCCGCGAGCGAGATCTTGCTGGAAATTTTGCTGCGGGCGAACCCCGATCGCCAAGCCACCGGCCCCAGAGATCCACGGCAAAAGCTGGTCTACGTCATCGAACCGACGACAACGGGCGCTGCGGAGCGGATTATCGTCACGACGCGAACGGCCGCCGCCAAACGGGGCGATCAGCTCCCTGAACCATTTCGCGCGCCCAGCCGCTAAACGCCGCCGGTTTGGGTACAATGAGACGTGTAGAGCGCCCCCCGCCCGAAAGCGGGTAGACAACGGCCAGTAGTCGGAGGGCCACGCCCGCCGGGTTGGCGCCGCCGAGCGGTTCGGCGCCGCGCCCGGACCGCGTGGCGGGCCGGCTAGCTGCACGGCTCGCCGTACCCGTTGCGATCGTTGGAACAGAGAGACCAGAGTCGATTAGGATCGGCGCGTGGAACCATTCAAAATCACCTGCGTCAGCTGCCGCGCCGTGCTCACGGTACGCAAGGAGTCGATGATCGGCCAGATCATCGCCTGCCCGCGCTGCAGCATGATGGTGCAGGTGATGCCACCGGCTGGCTACGTCGCCGCGGCGAAAACGCCGACGAGTGACTCAACCGCGGTGGCCACGGGGCCCGCCGCTGCTCGAGTTGCCAAGGAGCGCACAGCGGCCGCCGCGATCACCCCGGCGATCAATAGCTTTGACGCCCCCGACGCCGGGACGGAGTTTTCCCCGCCGGCGCCGCCGGTGGGCACACCAGCGGAATCCGCGTTGACGGCGACGTTCGACGACGCCGTTGATGCGATCGGCGATGTGCCGGCCCACCCTGCATCGCTCCCGTTAACTCCGTCGGCAACGCTTGCAAACAACGGTATTGAGTCCGCTTTTGCCGAACCAATCGATGCCGATACGCAGGCCGTGCCATCGCTCGCTGCAAGGCCAACGAAGTCGTTGTGGGTCGCCTGGAAATTTCCCGTCATGATCGTGGGCGGCGCGGTCGCCGGCGCAGCGATCGTGGCGACGGCGCTCACGCTATTGAGCGGCGACCCCGGCCCGGCAGTGGCGGCGAAGACCGCGGACCCAACCGCCGCCCCGTCGCCGCCAACCGCTGCTACGCCTCCCCCGGCCGTCGCCGAACCAGCTCAGGGCGCACCAGTTCCCCCTGCGCTAGCGGCGTCTGGCGTTGAAAGTCCGCAGGCGGCGGCGACAGAAGTCCCCGAAAATGCTGCAGCGCCTGCCGGCGTTCCTCTCGTCGAATCGCCCGCGGTCGCCAGCGCCGAGGCCGAGCCGAAAGGCGACGCCCCCACTGACGATAACGGCGGCGATGTCGCCGTGGCGCCCGACCCTCCTGCCGAAGCCGCCGCAACGCCCCCCGCCGTTGATGCCGCCGCCGGCCAGCCGGCCATCGGCGACCAACCTAAGCTGCGCATCGATCCGCTCGAAATCGACCCTGAAGGGCTGAATCTTTCAACGCTCTATAGTGGACCGCCCCAAGATCCGCTGGCGGCCAGCCGGCTCCCCGGCGAAGAGCAAGGTGTCGAACTAAGCGTGCCGGCCGCCCAGGAAGCGCCGGCCGACGCCACGCCGCCGGTCGACGAGCCGAGCGCCGTCGCCGCCGTCCGCCGGGACGAACAAGCCGTCGGCGCCCCCGGAAACAACGTCGCGACGCTCCTCGCCCGAAAGACGCGGGAGCTGAAGGTCAGCAACATGCCGCTCTGCCGTCTGCTCGATCTTTCGGTCCAACTGAGCGGATTGCCGATCAGCGTCGCGCCCGAGCAGTTGCGGCTGGCGGCCGTCTCCGCCGGACAGCCGGCCACCGCCGACGTCAAGGATGCCACGATCGAGGCGTTCCTCGCCGCCGCGCTCAAGCCCTTGCGACTGGACCCGGTGGTCGTCAACGATCAAATTGTCCTGATTCACGGCGGCAACAATCCACGTCGCACGGTGACTTACGCCGTCGATGACCTGGCGGGCGACCCCGCGGCGGTCGAGCAACTCGTCGACACGATTCAAAAAGTCGTCGCCCCTGAATCTTGGCAAGCCGCCGGCGGCGCCGGAACGATCGCAGTCGACGGTAACCAAGTGAAGATCGAAACCGGCGAAGCGACGCAATACGATATCCTCCTGCTACTGGAGCGCAGTCGCGCCGCCTTGGGCCTTGCGCCGCGCAGCAAATATCCGGCGGCCCTCATCGGCGCCGAGGCCGCGCCCGTCGCCCTGGCGGCGCGGGTTGGCGAGCCGGCGACCTTCACCTTCTCGCAGTACACGCCGCTCCGCGTAATCTTCCGCCATTGGCAGGAAGAGATGCAGGTCGCCGTCCTCGTCGATTGGCCCGTTCTCGCCGACTTACGTCTCTGGCCGAACACTTGCATTGCCTGCAGTTCCAGCGGCAAGCCGTGGGACGCCGCGCTGGACGAGGTCCTCTCGCCGCTCGGTCTCGCTTGGCGGCCGATCGACAAACGGACGATCGAGATCACGTCGCAGGAAAAAGCAGCTTCCGCGCCCCTCGTGGAGATTTACCGACTCAGCTCCGAGGCGCTCGCCAGCGACGCCAGTCTGACCGCTGAGATCGAGCGCATCGCCGCAGCGGCGGGGGCGCCCGCTGACGCCTCCAGGGCAACCGTGGTTGACGCCGCTCATGGATTGCTGATCGTCCGCCAGCCGGCGACCGTCCAGCGTGCGATTGCGGCGTGGCTCGCCGAGAAGCAACTGTTGGCCACAACGAATCTCGCAAGTCGGTAATGTCGCCGGCGTTAGGCGTGGATTGCCGCAGGCGCCGCCGGACGGGGCAGCGCCGCCCGACTGCGGGGTTCTCTTCAGATTGGGCAGTTTGCGAATTCTGAGCCGGTACCGCGCCACGGCGGATTTTCGCGTTCTCGCACGTCGGGCGGTTACAGCGGCGGGCGACAAGCCGTCGGAAATGTCGTAAGATGCCCGAAGCCTGACGCATACCCTTCTGGTGGGGATTGCGGCGTCAGGCGAAACTTATCGGTCAACTGCGCGTTGGTCGGGGCGGCCTAACGCGAAGTCACCGCGCCATCCGCGAGGGTGCGACCATCGGTCGCCGAGCGGGTTTCGCGGCGCCATGGTTCGTAAGACTCATCTATCGCTGTCCGACAATTTCAGCCCCTTTTTTTTGGTGGGCCCGCTATGGAATATCGCCGCGCGCGTCGCGCCTTCACCTTGGTCGAGTTGCTGGTGGTCATCGCAATCATCGGCGTGCTGGTCGCGCTGCTGCTCCCGGCAGTACAAGCGGCGCGGGAAGCGGCGCGGCGGAACCAATGCACGAACCACCTGAAGCAAATTTCTCTCGCTGCACTGAACTGCGAGTCAGCCAACCGTGCGCTGCCGCCTGGCGGGTGGGGATATCTGTGGACTGGCGACCCGGACATGGGCTCGGGCGAGAAGCAACCCGGAGGATGGGCGTTCTCCCTTCTTCCTTATTTCGAGAATGTCAGCGTCTACGTTGTTGGTCAGGGGCTAGCGCCCGCTCAAAAACGTCTTGAGCTTGCCAAGCAAAAAGCGCTGCCGGTCACCGCCTTCTACTGCCCGAGCCGTCGAAGCCCTGTCACGTACTACGGTCCTGAATCGTCGAAGAACGCCAATGACTCTACCGGCAAATTCGTCGCGAAAATTGACTACGCCGCCAACGGCGGGAGCTATAGCCCCGCCGTCGGCGCTGACCGAGACGGTTCTGGTCCCGAACCTGCGCTTGGATTCTATGATGGCCCTGCCGCTGATTGCGTTACTAAGTATCCCGCATGCAGTTGGGGACCATATACTTTGGGCAATGTAGGCAACTACATGAACGGCGCCGTTGTCCCGCGCCTGCCAGTCGAACTCAAGCAAGTCACCGACGGCACGTCTAACACGATGCTATTTGCTGAAAAATTCCTTTATGTTGATTTCTACGGAGAGTCCGTTGGCTCAACCACGCCAAATACCTGTGCTGACAACAATTCGGCGTACCAGGGCTACGACTGGGACGTCATTCGTTGGGGCCGCTCGGACCTTCCAAATTACGAACCCAAACCCGACACATTTCTTGATCCCAAGGTGGGACCTGAAGCCTGCACCTTGCGTTTTGGCAGCGCTCACGCATCAATCTTCAATGCCGCGTTTTGCGACGGATCCGTCCGCAGTATCTCGTTCGATGTGGACATGCCCGAGTTTGAAATGATGGCCGCACGCAACGACGGCGGTCGCGCGGGCGGAAACTAGCGGACCTTACCAGTTCTTCGACGGCTCGTACTAAAGAAGCTCTCACCAATGCAATTCGTTGCTTCCTGGCGTTACGCCGTTCCCACCGTCGTTGTCATCGGACTTTCAGCTTGCTGCACAGTTGGATGCGGCGGCCGGTCGCCTGTGTCGCAACTTCGCGACGGTACGCCGGGCGAAGCGGCCGCGCGAGTCATGAAGTCCTACGACGCCAATGGCGACGGGAAAGTAGCGGCTGATGAGTTGACCGCTTCGCCCGGCTTACTGGAAGGCTTATCGCGCATTGACTCAAACAAAGACGGCGCCATCGACCTCGAAGAAATGACAGCTCGCTTTGGCAAGCATGATGAGCAGTCGAACATCATCGCGTTCCAACTGAACGTCGCCGCGAATGGCGCCCCGCTCGACGGAGCCGTCGTGACTTTCACCCCGGACCCCGCGGCGCTGGGAGAGGGCAAGCAGGCCTATAGCGGCACCTCAGTCGCCGGTGGGGTTGCACTTACGGGGAGTGAACTATCAATGCCAGGCCTGCCGGCCGGCTACTATACGGTTCAAGTCAGCCAGCCCGCGCAAAGCATCGACTTCAAACGCGGCGTGGAAATTGGCGACGACGTCCCGTCTCCCAACCGCGTGACGATCGACGTCAGCGGCAAGAAGTCGCCCGCCGGGCGGAAATGAAACTGTCGGCAGATTGTTCGGCTGGCAACAATTCGAGCGCTGCACAATTCAGCGCAGTTAGGTCCACGCCTGGACGTACTCGAACGGGCGTAGTCACGCAGTTATACGCATCGCAAGTAAGACCAGCGCGCCTCCTCTAGCGCCCGCCTAATTTACCCATCATACTGTGTCGACCAACCTGATGAGGAGGTCGCGATGGAGGTGGAGCCTCGTCTTTCGCTGGATGAGTTGAAGCGCTTGGAGCGCGGTGAGAAGGACGCCGGCCAAGCGAAGCGTCTGCGGACGGTCATCTTGGCGATGGAGGGTTGGACGGCCCCGCCCATCGCCATGGCGGTCGGCCTGTCGCGGCGCGTGTGTCAGCAGTGGGTGTACCGCTTCAACGCCCAGGGCCTGGCGGGGTTGGACGATCAGCGAGGCCGGCGTCCCACCTCGCCGCTGACGAGTGAGCAAGAGGCCGAGATTCGGCGCCGACTGGATGCCGGGCCGACGGCCGAAGACGGCGTCTGTTCGCTGCGTGGCGTTGACGTACGTCGTTTGCTCAAGCAGGAATTCGGCGTGTAGCGTTCGCTCGCCGGCGTCTACCACTTGCTGCATCGGTTGGGCTACTCGTACCTGCGACCGCGTCCGCGGCATCGCCAGGCTAATCCCGAGGCGCAGGCCCAGTTCGTCCGCGATTTGCCGGCACGGTTGCACGCCCTGGCTGCGGCACGCCCGGGCCAGCGTCTGCGCGTCTATTGGCAGGACGAGTCCCGCTTCGGCCAACAAGGAACGACGACCAACGTGTGGGCGACGATAGGCTCGCGGCCGACCGCGATTCGCCAGACCGAGTATGAGTACCTGTGGGTGATCGGGGCCGTCTGTCCGGAGACAGGACGCGCCGAAGGGTTGCTCAGCCCTCAGCTCAACACGAAGATCGTCAACGTGTTCCTCGCCCAGTTTGCCGCGTCGCTGCCGGCGGATGAGCACGCGGCGATCATCTGGGACGGAGCCGGCTTCCACGCCAGCAAGCAACTGATCGTGCCGGAGAACGTCTCGCTGATCACCCTGCCGCCGTACAGTCCGGAGCTTAACCCCGTTGAGAATCTCTGGCACTATCTCAAGAGTCACTACTGGAGCAACGCGCCTACGACGACTACGACGCCCTCGAACAGGCCGCCGTCGACGCATGGCGGAAGGCGGCCCTCGACCAGGGACTCATGAAGCCCGTCTGCGCTGCTTCCTACCTCGAACGCGCTAGTTCAAGTTAGGACATGTATTAGAAATTACGGCCTCTTTCTCGCATTATATTTCTCAGAATTCCTGAGTAATTCTTGACATATCCGACTAAGTTTTATACAAACCCTAAAAGTCGGATACTCTGTAAATGCGATCATCTTTGACGAGCAAGGCGCGCGGTCACTCGTTATCATCTGCCACCGCTAGCTTAGGAGATATGCGCATGCGTACTAAGCGATTTCCTCGAAAGGCTCAGTGCATTCAACAGCACACGATGCTCAGTATCGAGTGCCTCGAAGATCGGCGGGTTCTGAGTTTCACGCCAAACGCGGGGTCGTTCGAAGCCATTAACAACGTTTCGACCACAGCTTCGGCTGGCAGCCAGCAGGGAATTTCCTCAAGTTTCTCGCGAACCACTGACTTTGGCACTAGACTAAATGCATCTTCAATCGCGGGTGCCAATGGAGCGACCGCAAACAATATAGCGACATCTGCAGGTACGATCTCTTCGGGTTCGCCGGAATTATTCGCTTCGGCCGCCCACACAGCCATTGCAACTGCGTCAGCCGCCGAGTTTGCAGGTAGCCTCGCGGGCACTCAAAGAAGCAGCGCGACGACGTTGGACGGAAGTTACACGGCCCAAACTGACGGTATCTTGAGCGTGGTCCTGACTGCAAGGTTATGGGCGTCGACCGATGCTAATAAGGGTGCTTATTCGCAGGCAATTTCGAATTTTTTCGGCGAGTTGCTTGTAAATGGTGCTGTAGTGGCTGGAGTTGATGGAGATGCGTCGATTAGATCCATCGGTCCAGATGGCGTTGACGCCGGCAGCATTCAACAGACGCAATTGACTGTAACTAGACCCGGCGGGACGCAAGACACATTCGCCGTAACCGATTTTGCTCAACCGTTCGTATACTCATTAGACGTACAACTTGCGATCGTACTCCGCTTTACAGTCGCGATAAACTCAGGAGATGTAGTCACGCTGGATGCCAGTGAAAGTTTCGGCAGCGGTCAAAACGCCCGCAGCGATAGTCGAGCGTCAAGTCCGTCAACCGGCGTGGAAAACGCAATCTCATCTGGATCCGCCACCCTCTCGATCGAAACATCATTCGAAGCGACGGAGGATCCGTCGGAGGACGATGAAGGATTTTCTTCAATCTGGAGGCTCTGGAACGAACCGCCTACTGACGACGATGGTGGCGGCGGCGGGGGCGACATCGATGGTGACGGCGATGTCGACGACGACGATCGCCGAGCGCTTCCTGACTATCCTACCGCGCTGATCGTCACCACCGCAGACGATGAACTGGATGATCCGGTTCTTAATCCCGCCGGTTACGATCAAAACGACATTAGCTTGCGCGAGGCTCTGGCGTTGGCGGCAAATCAGGCCGGTAATGACATGATTCTATTCGCGCCTTGGATCGGTGAAATTACCCTAGGATCGCAACTTACGGTTGATAGCGATGTGCGCATCGTCGGCCGCGGGGCCGATAAACTAACCATTAACGGCAACAATTCTAGCCGAATCTTCCACCTCAGTGCTTCGACGGTCGACGCCACGATCAGCGGCATGAAGCTTACAGGCGGAAAAGTCACCGGCGGCAGCAGCGTGGGCGGGGCAGTTCTCACCGACGGCAACTTGACGCTTAGCTCCGTCGACGTCGTCAGCAATCAAGCCGGGGGCAAGGGAGGCGGAATCTTCGTAAACGCCACCGGGGCGCTCACCGTTGCCCGCAGCACGTTCAGCCTGAACACGGCGAACACCGGAGGCGGAGCGATCTCGGGAAATTTCAAAGCGGGGACGGCGCTAAACATCACCGACAGCACCTTCTCCAACAACACGTCTGGTAGCGGCGGTGCCATCCTCTATTACAGCAACGAGACTGGGACGACGAATCTGTCGATCCACAATAGCACGTTCTCCGCCAATTGGTCGAACGGCAATGGCGGAGCGTTGTTGTTCCAAAAGGGCGCTTCCAGCGCAGGGATGACGGCGTCGATTACCAATTCGACGATCGCGCACAATAGCGCCATTCCCCCGGCGACCGCGGGGCTGGGCGGCGGGATTTACAATACCTCCTCGGCAGCCGTCGTCACGTTGCACAATACGATCGTCGCGAAGAACACGGCTTCCAATACCACCTATCACGACGTGTCGGGAAGCGTGACGGGCGGCGGCGCCAGTTCGCACAATCTCATTGGCCAAGTTGGCAGTAGCGGGCTGACGAACGTGACCGGTAACAAGGTCGGGACGGCCACGGTGCTTATCGATCCCCTCCTGGCGCCGTTGGGTTATTACGGCGGGAAGACCAAGACGCACGCCCTATTGCTGAATAGCCCGGCGCTCGATGCCGGCAAGGACTCGATTGCCTCTGCGTTCGATCAGCGAGGTTACGCTCGCGACTACGACCTGCCAGTGACCAATGGCATCGGCGGCAGTTCCGACATTGGCGCCTACGAAGCTGGCGTCGGTACGGCGCTGATAGTTCGCAGCGACGGCGACCGGAACAATGCGATCAATCTGACCGCCACGGTGGCGTCGCTCCGGTTGCGCGAGGCGCTGGCCCTTGCAGGAGCGCTAGCCGGCAGCGAAACGATCTCCTTCGACAAATCGTTGTACACAACTTCTCCCGCGCATATTGTCCTGAGCTATGACGGCACAGACGCAGGCAGCGCGCCGGACTCCTTGACAATACCAGCTGGCGTTTCGCTTGCCGGGCCGCGAGCTCATGATGTCATCGTTGACGGCAATGACTTGACTCGCGTGTTCTATATCAACGCTATTCCCGGTGACGAACCAATCTCGCTGGAGGGGCTGACGATTACCGGCGGGGCTTCGGACGTTGGCGCCGGCATCTGGGTATCGGATGCTGATCTGACTCTTAGGGGCGTTCGAGTGGTCGAAAACGCAGCGTCTAATGCAGGAGGCGGCATCTATAGCGAGAACGTCGAACGTTTATTGGTTAGTAGCAGTGAGATATCGGGCAATACCGTCGGGACGAACGGTGCGGGCGGAGGCATTTACGACCACCGTGACTTGGATAGCGAACCAGGTTTACAGGTCATTAATTCGACTATCTCGGGAAATACTGTGGCCGGCGCTAGCGGAAAGGGCGGCGGGTTATACCTTTACCGGGACGCAGACAGCTCAACGGTGCTTCTACCCATCATAAGTGCCACAATTGCGTTCAACACGGCTGCAAGCGGAGGCGGTGTTTACTCCGCCACCTTGACTGGAAGCGCCTTTGTCCAGATACGCAATTCGATTGTCACTGATAACGTGAATCTATCGGCGGCTGCAAACAATGTCGCAGGTTTGAATTTCAACTCAGGCTCTTATAACTTGATTGGATTGGGCGGAAGCGGCGGATTGCTCAACAACAATAGTGGGAATATCGTGCTGAGTGGTGCGGAACCTTCGGGACTTGAGTCGCTTAGCTACTACGGCGGATCAACCAAGACGCACGCGTTACGTTATGACAGCGCGGCGATTGACGCTGGTTTTGACGACTACGCAGATGACTGGGACTTAGAGTTTGACCAACGTGGCGTCGACCGGATTTCCGACAACGATTATGTATTAGGGGATGGCATTGACATTGGTGCAATGGAACTCTTTTTCGATGAAATCTATAGCTAAGCTTGTTCGTCGGGCCCAGTAGGGCTCGCAGGGCCGGCGTAACGCATTCGTTTAAAGTAAGCGTCATTAAGCTTCGAGGTCAATCGTTGACATGCGATCTCCATGCCAGCCCCTGGCTCGGCCAGGGGATTGGTTTCCATTCTCGTACGCGTTGCCCAGCGATCTGCTACCCCCCGGCTCCGCAACATAATGCAATAGCTAGCACGCGTCGCTAGCGGTAAAAAGGCCCGCGTTCCAGGCTGTTCCTAGAGACCTGACACGTTTCTAGGAGGTGAGCCATGGAACGCGAACTCTGGAGCGTACTATACCGTTTGACTCGGCGGTTATGCAGCGATCGTTCGGGACACGTCTGTTCGGTCAGTTGGATCGTCGGCGTCTATCTCTGGGCGGTGATCCACGATCGACCGGTGAGTTGGGCGTGTCGGCCGGAGAATTGGCCGTCGTCATGGCAGGTGCGGCTGCCGAGCCAATCGACGGCGAGCCGTCGTCTCCGCACGGCGGCGGCCGTGGAACTGATCGAGCGGTTGAGGAAGCGTTGCTGGCAGGGCCCGCACCCGCCGGAGGTGAGCTTCCTCGATGGTAAGCCGTTGCCGGTAGGAGGCTTCAGCAAGGATCCCGACGCCACGCGCGGGCATGGCGTCGGCGGCCCGGCCCGCGGCTACAAGCTGCACGCCGTCTGGACGATCGATGCGCTCGTGGCGTGCGAAATCCAGCCGCTCAACGTGAGCGAACAGACGGTCGCCCGGCGACTCTTGCCGCAAGTCGGCGGAGGCTGCGTCCTGGCCGACGGCAACTACGACAGCAACCCGCTGCACGAGATCGCCGCACGGTCGGGCGTGACGTTGATCGCTCCGCAGCGTCGCGCGGGACGAGCGCTGGGCCACCGCCGCCACAGCATCGGCCGCTTGCAGTCGATCGAACTGCTGACGACCGCCGATGGCCAAGCACTCTTCAAGCAGCGGACGTACATCGAGCAACGCTTCGCTCAACTCACCAATTTCGGCGGCGGGCTCGGACCACTCCCCAACTGGGTGAGGCGACTGCCGCGCGTCACCCTCTGGGTGAACGCCAAACTCTGCATCCAGGCCGCTAGAAACCACTTGCGACGAGGAAACGATCTGATGGCGTTTGCATAATGTTGCGGAGCCAGGGGCTGCAATACCGCTACCCCAGTTCCCGATCCATCGCCGCCGCGATCCGTCCGCATTGCTTCATCATCTCGGCGAACTGATGAAAGTTCATCGATTGGTAGCCGTCGCTCATCGCCTTGTCGGGATTTGGATGGACCTCGACGATCAGGCCGTCAGCGCCTGCGGCCACGGCGGCCCGGGCCATGGCGGTCACCAGATGCGTGTGGCCCGTGCCGTGACTGGGATCGATCACGACAGGCAGGTGCGTCTTCGCCTGGACGTACGGCACCGACGCGAGCGGCAGCGTGAACCGCGTGTGGGTCTCGAACGTCCGGATGCCCCGTTCGCAGAGCATGACGTTTGGGTTGCCGGCGTCGAGAATGTACTCGGCGGCGAGCAACCATTCGTCGACCGTCGCGCTAGGGCCGCGCTTCAGCAATACTGGCCGCGGGGACTTGCCGGCGGCTTCGAGCAGGCGGTAGTTCTGCATATTGCGGGCGCCGATCTGCAGGACGTCGGCATATTTGGAGACGAGATCGACGTCTTCGCTAGCGACCACCTCGGTCACCACGGCCAGGCCCGTCGCGTCGCGCGCGGCGGCCAATAGCTTCAGGCCTTCTTCCTTCATCCCCTGAAAGCTGTAGGGGCTGGTGCGCGGCTTGAAGGCCCCGCCGCGCAGCGCCGTGGCGCCTGCCGCCTTTACGGCCTGTGCCGAGGCGAGAATCTGCTCTTCGCTCTCCACGGAACAGGGGCCGGCCATCACGCCGATATTCGCGCCGCCGACCTTCATCTGGCGGGCTTGCACCACCGTCGGCTCGGTTTTTAGCTCGCGGCTGGCAAGCTTGTAAGGCGCGAGTATCGGCAGCACCTCGTCGACGCCGGGGCCGCTTTCGAGCGAGCCCAGTCCCGCAATCCGCTCGTCGCCGACGACGGCGATAACGGTCCGCTCCGAGCCCTTGATGACGTTGGGCTTGAGCCCCTTCGATTCCACATGTGCAATCATGGCATTGATATCCGCGTCGGTGGCAGAACGTTTCATGACGACGATCATCGGGATGAGCTCCAGTACATGGGTTGGGGTCCTTATGAAGTGGATTGAGGTGAGTAGGTGTTTAAGTGAGTAAGTGAATTGGCGTAACGGTTTGACACTCCCGTCATTCTGAGCGGAGCGAAGAATCTAGAAACGCTTTGTAAGCGCCAGATCCTTCGCTTCGCTCTGGATGACGCTTTACTTACTCACCTAAACACCTACTCACCTGACCTCCCTAAACGAAAAAAGCCCCGGGCGTCCTAGGGCGCCCGGGGCTTCGGTTGGTTAGGTGCTTGGCGATGATTCGTTTATGCACAACCTCCGGCCCGACGGCGCCCGTCGGTAAAGCTAAACCAGAAGTAATACAGATACGCATTCATCGCAGTTGCTATTGTCGGCAGAAGATCGAGTTCTAGCAAGAGATTTTCTGCAGAGAATTTATGGTGTCGGGAGCCTTTTGCCACTGGATGCTTTCCACGCAAATCCACGTCCCCAGTGGCAAAAGGCTCCCGACACCTTACTGCTCACTAAGCTAAACAGCCGGACCCCTTGGAGTACCTCGGGTGACTGCTGCTAGCCTTCGTCGACTTTACGCTTCGGCTTCCGCCGGTTGCGCCTCGGGCTTCGGCGGCATCTGTTTCCGATCAGCCTTTAACCCCTCGTCCAACCCCGGCACCTCTTTGGCGCCTGCAGGGACGTGGATCGACGATCCCTCGAAGTCATTGCCGATCGGCTCGTACTTCCCGCCCAAGTTCTCTGCGAGGAACGCCTCCGTCACGGCGTTGAACGACTTGCGGTTCGGCTCCAAGCCGAAGCCGTGGCCTTCATCGGGGTACAGGACGTAGGTCACTGGAATCTTCTTCTCCTCCATCGATTTGACGATCTGGTCGGCCTCGAGCTGCGTCACACGCGGATCGTTGGCGCCCTGGCCGATAAGCAGCGGCTTCTTGATCTGGTCGACCTTCGAGAGGGGCGAACGTTTCAGCAGTTCCGCCTTGCCTTCTTCGGTAGCAACGTCGCCGAGCCGCATCTTCATCTGCGGCATGAACGACGCCCAGTAGGGAGGCACGTTCTCCAACAGCGTCACTAAGCTCGACGGGCCGACGATGTCGACCCCGCAGGCGAACACGTCGGGGGTGAAGGTGAGCCCCACGAGCGTCGCGTAGCCGCCGTAGCTGCCCCCCATGATGGCGACCTTGTCCTTCTGGGCGATCCCCTTCTCGACCGCCCAATTGACGGCGTCGATGAGATCGTCGTGCATCTTGCCAGCCCATTCGTTATTGGCGGCGTTGACGAACGACTTGCCGAAACCGGTCGAGCCGCGGTAGTTCACTGCCAGCACGGCGTAGCCGCGATTGGCAAGCCACTGGTGCTCAGGGTCGAAGCCCCAGGCATCACGCGCCCACGGACCGCCATGCACGTTCAGCACCAGCGGCACCGGCTTATTGGGCACGCCGTCGCCGTCAGGATCGCTCCCGGCGGGCAGCGTGAGATAAGAGACGAGCTCCTTGCCGTCGCGCGTCGGAATCAGCACGGGATGCATCTTCACCAGCGGATAGCCTTCGAGATCGTCGCGGCTGTTGAACAGGAAGTGCGCCTTCCCCTCGCCGCGGTCGTAGCGATAGAACTTCACCGGCCCGTCGTCGAGCATGAACGCCACGGTCCACTGCTGGTCGTCGAGCGTGCGACTGGTGACGATCACTTCGCCGTCTTCGACGGTCTTAAGATAGTCGAGGTCCTTCTTGATCGAGTCGTCGAGAATGTCCCACTCGGTGCGGTCGTAGGTGAAGGCGACGGCCTGGATTGTTTTCTCGGTCGGGTGAACCAGCACCTCGCCAATATCAGCCTTCGGATTCTCGGCGACGAGCTTCTTCTCGTCGGTCTTCAGGTCGATCGAGAAGAGCGCACTCGTGTTGCGATCGCGGCTGTCGAGCAGGTAAAGCACCGTGCCGTCTTTGTTAAAGCCGGCGGGCGAAGTCGACATCGCATCCTCGGGGCCGACCTTCATGAACGTCTTCCACTCGGCAATGCCTTTGTCGCCCGGCTTGCCGGCATCGCCGTCGGCGGGCTCCAGGAGTTCGTTGCCGCCATCCTCCGTGTAGGTGAAGGCGAAACGGACGTTGTAGTCGTCGTCGGTGATGAATGCCGCGTAACCTGGATTCTCTTGAATGAGTTTTCGCTCACCCGTCTTGAGATTGACCCGATAAATGTCATGCAACTGCGGAATCCGGTCGTTTAGGCCGACCAGAATCTCGTCGGGGAACTTTTCGCTGACCCCTTCGATCTGGGCGTGAATTTTTTCCAGCGGCGTCAGGTCGGTCGTTTTGCCCGTGGTGACGTCGGTAGCGTAGACATGCCAATTCTCGTCGCCGGCCTTGTCCTGGCTGTAAAGAATGTGCTCGCCGGTGTACGCCCAGCTGTAGCCGCGGATGTCGCGCGTCTTGTCGTCGGTCACTTGCTTGGCGGCCGACATGTCGTCGATCGGCGCCACGAAGACGTTGAGGATGCCGTCGACGGGGGCGAGATAGCTCATCCACTTGCCGTTGGGGCTGATACGCGCCGACGCCTTTTGCGGATTGCCAAACAATACGCTGCGTGGAATCAACTCATGCTCCTTGGTTGAGGCGCCAGTCTCGGCCGGCGCCGATGCGTTGGCGGCCTGCTCTTCGCTCGGCGGCTTGGCGGCGTCGCCCGCGGCGGGGGCCGAAGCCTCCTCTGCCTTCGCGGCCGGTTCTTCGACGCGCGGCGGAGGTTGGCAGCCGACGGCCGCCGCGATCGCCACGAGGGCGAACAGCCCGCTGGCAACGTTACAGTTTTTCTTGTGAACGAGACCCATCAAACTCGCGCCTCCGGTGCTAAAGCCTTGCGGGGTATTGGGATCAGTGCGCCCGTATTGTTCCGCCAAGCGGGGCGGTCAGCAACCCGCCGGCGAGATTTCGCACCGGATGGTCGCTGCGAGTAGACTAACGCCAGCCGCGAATGGCCTTTTCAAGTGGGTAAAAAGCGGGGGGAAAACGACGTCGCGACCATTGAAACAACGCCGCCGCGGACGCCTTACCGTCCGCTGGCGTGGGTCGCCGTCGCGGCTGGTCTGGGCATCGCCCTCGACCACGCTCTCCATTCGCGGCTGGAGGCGAGTTTGTTCGGCATGTGGTGGGTCGGCGCAGCCGCGGCGCTCGTATGTGCCGAATACGCCGGCCGCCGGCGTCGCGACTCCCTCGCCGCCGCCGCGCTGTTGCTGGCTGTGGGCGGGGCCGGCGCGGCCTGGCACCACCGCTGCTGGAACGAATTTCCCTGGGGCGACCTCGGCCGGTTCGCGCTGGAAGAGTCGCGGCCGACCTGCGTTAGCGGCGTGCTGGCCGAACGCGTCAAGATCTCGCCCCCGGCCGATCGCAGTCCCCTCCGCGCCCTTCCCGCGCAAACCATCAGCGAAACGACGCTGGAGGTGGAGCAGATTCGGGATGGGGCCCGGTGGCGCACCGCTGGCGGACTGACGCGGCTGCGCGTCGCCGGCGAGCTTCGCGGCGTTGCCCTGGGAGATCGCGTCGTCGTTTTCGCTCAACTGGCCAAACCGCTGCCGCCGCTCAATCCGGGCGAGTACGACTGGCAAGCGCATGAGCGCCGCTTCCGTCGCAATAGCGAGCTCTACTGCGACCATGTTCGTTGCGTCACCGTCACCAGCGCCGCTCCAGCGCTCGAATCCGAGAGTTTGCTCGCCGGCCTGCGCGGTTGGTGCGAACGCCAACTCACGGCAAACGTTTCCGCGCGCGACGCTCCGCTGGTGCTGGCGACGCTGCTCGGCGACCAGGAACGGCTCAGCGACTCGACCAAGGATGCCTTTCTCGACACTGGCGCCATTCATTTGCTGGTCGTCTCCGGCGCCCATGTGGCGCTGCTCGCCGGCATCGTTTGGTGGATCGTCCAAGGAACGCCGCTCGGCAACGGCGCGCGGCTCGCGGTGATGCTCCTGACCGTTGGCGTCTATGCCCTGATCGTCGGCCTGCAGCCCTCCGTCACGCGGGCGACGATCCTCACCGTGATGACCGCGGTCGCGCTGCTGACCGGTCGCGCGCCTACGATGGGGAACATCCTCGGCTTGGCCACACTCGCCGTGTTCGCCCTCAACCCTTGCGAACTGTTCAGCAGCGGCACGCAATTCAGCTTTCTCGCCGTGGCGGTGCTGTTTCTCTTGTCGCGATGGAACTGGCGCGGCGAACCGCGCGATCCGCTCCAACGGATGATGATTGCGTACCACTCGTGGCCGCAGCGTATACTTCGCCGCACCGGCCAGGCCCTCCTCGCGATGACTGTCGCGTCCCTCGTCGTCGGCGCCGCGATGGCGCCGCTGGTCGCGTACCACTTCCACGTTGTGACTCCCGCGAGCATCCTGCTCACGCCGCTTGCTGGTCCGTTGATCGCCGTCGCGCTGGCGGCCGGCCTGGGCGTCGTCACGATCGGCTGGCTCCTTCCGCCGGTCGGCGTCGGACTCGGCTGGCTCTGCGATACGTCGCTGCATCTCACGGAACTGCTCGTCCAATTCGCGGCCGAGGTCCCCGGCAGCTTCTACTACACGCCAGGCTTCCCAGGCTGGTGGCTGCTTGCGTGCTACGGTTTTGCAGGGCTGTGGGCCGCGCTTCCGCGCTGGCGCCCCGGCTGGCATTGGCAAGCCTGCGCTGCCCTGATGTGGCTCGCCCTCGGCTACCCATCGATCGGCTTCGGCCGCGTTGCTCCGGAGACGCTGCGCGCCACCTTCCTGGCCATGGGTCATGGCACCTGCACCGTGCTCGAACTTCCCAGCGGGCAGGTCGTTCTGTACGACGCCGGTAGACTCGGCTCGCCCTACACGGCGACTAAATCGATCTCCGCGTTCCTGTGGTCGCGCGGCATCGGCCGCATCGACGCCGTGGTCCTCTCGCACGCCGACATCGACCACTACAACGCTCTGCCGGGGCTGCTCGAGCGGTTCCCCATCGACGTCGTCTACGTCTCGCCCATGATGTTCGATCCCGTCGCGACTGGCGGCGATCTCACCGCGCCGAACTACCTCCGCGACTGCCTGACTGCCGCCGGCATCCCCATGCGCGAAATCTGGATGGGCGACCGCCTTCGCACGGGCGATCCGGGCGTGACGATCGAAGTCCACCACCCGCCGCGCGAGGGGCTCTTCGCCCGCGTTAACGCCAACAGCTTGTTGCTGGCCGTCGAGTACGGCGGCCGCCGCCTCATTCTCCCCAGCGACCTCGAATCCCCCGGTATCGAGCGGGTGATCGCCGATCCGCCGCTCGATTGCGACATCCTGCTCGCGCCCCACCACGGCAGCCCGCTAAGCGACCCGCCCGGCTTTGCCGCCTGGTGCACCCCCGAATGGGTCGTCTTCAGCGGGGGCGACCGCGACCGAACAATGCTGTCGCAGCATTCGTATCAACGCACAGGGGCGCGTGTGCGCCACACCGCAACCAGCGGCGCCATCACCTTCGCGGTTGAGCAGCGAGTCAGGGTCCAATCCGCCACGTTCCGCACGAAGTAACATTCGTTGCCGCAACGGTTTGGCAAGCCATTTGCCTTTTGAGATCGCGTCGCAACAACGCGGCGTTCACGGTCTAGCGTGCGAGAGCTTAATTCCCTATCTTTACGGAGTCCGAATCTGTGGAGGGAACCATAGCTGGGTAAGCCTGCTGTGCCAAACAAGGCGCGCCGTCGTGTCGCAACGGCACAAAGCAGTCGTGTGATCGGCACGCTATCCAGCCAATTTTCGCCACATTTCCCCTCCGCCAGTCTACTGGCCCAGCCTCGATTCCAGTGATTTTAGCGCCACGCTAGAAATTCTCTGTTCCACGATACGAAAGGAATCACCGCCGATGTCCACGGTCACGTCCAAGGGCTCTCACCGACGCGCCAAGCGCGAGCCAGTCGACCCTAATGCCCCCGTGGTCGAAGTGAACGAAACGGCCAGCAACGCGGCCCTCTTGAAAATGGTCTCGTCGTATGTGCGGGCGCGACGCCCCTTCAAGGAATTCGGCTTCAACTGGCCGATCGTTTCTTGGATTGGCATGGTCCATGTCATGGCGGTCGCGGCGCTTTTCTTCTTTAGCTGGCCGGCGTTCATCACCTGCGTCCTCTTGGCATTCATCACTGGCAGCTTTGGCGTCTGCATGGGCTACCACCGGTTGCTCACCCACAAAAGTTTTCAAACCTACCGCCCCGTCCGTTGGCTGCTCGCCTTCCTCGGCGGTCTCTCGGGCGAAGGCTCGGCCCTCACCTGGGTCGCCAACCACCGCAAGCATCACGCCTTCAGCGATCACGAAGGGGACCCCCACTCGCCAACCGACGGCGCCTGGTGGAGCCACGCCTTCTGGTTCATGCCGAACTTCGGCCGCCAGTGGCACGCAGAAATCCTCAACCGCTACGCTCCCGACATGATGAAGGACAAGGTGATGGTCGCCCTCCATTATCTCTTCCTGCCGTCCCACTTGGCGTGCGCTATTGGCCTCTATGTCATGGGATACTTCGGTCCCGAAAGCTGGGGTCTCGGCTCGAACTGGGCCGGCTGGTCGATGGTCTTCTGGGGCCTTGGCATGCGAATGGTCTACGTCCTGCACGTCACCTGGTTCGTCAACTCGGCGACCCACCTCTGGGGCTACCGCAACTACGAAACGACCGACAACAGCCGCAATCTCTGGTGGGTCGGCATCCTCGCCTTCGGCGAAGGTTGGCACAACAACCACCACGCCTACCAACGCGTCGCCCGCCAAGGCCACCGCTGGTGGGAAGTCGACGTCACCTATTGGTGCATCTGGATGATGGAAAAGGTCGGCTTGGCTTGGGACGTCGTGCGTGTGCGGGACATCCCGAAGGCGCGGGCTTAAGCACGCCACGGTAACTTCGCACTAACGCAATTCATGGGGCGGTCCATCTTGAGTGGGCCGCCCCTTTCTATTGGTTAGAGCTCGCTCAAGCGCGCCTGCTTCGACAGGCCGTTATCCCCGGCTCGACTTAGCGCGACGGCCGTCAAGCCGCTCTTTTTGGCCGCCCCTCGGGAGGGGGACTTTTGCTTTTGCGTGCGCGCCGGGGGGGCCCCACTCAAAAGCCGCAAAAGTCTTCTCCTGCGGCGATTGGCATGCGATTTTTTCCTCGGCGTTCGCCGAGTGAAATCGACCTTCCATCCCCCAATTTTGGGCCACGACTTTTGCGTTTTTGAGAAAAAGTTTTCAGACGCAAAACTTGCCAAGCGGATCTTGAGCGAGGCTCGAAGTGCGAGCGCACGTTGGGATTCTAAAATGTCAAAGAGCGGCCTGGCGCGAATCTCGTTGAAGCGCCGCGTCCGTCATCCTGAGTGGAGCGAAGGATCTAGCGTCAGGCATCGCGCACCATATCAGATCCGCTGGTCGAAGCGGGAAACTATTTTTGGCCACCTCGCGTCGCTTGGCGGGGCCATCGGCCACTTTGGTGTTTTGCTTTTCGAGCGATACATTCAAGCTCAATCCCACTCGCGTGAGGGCGAGCAACACAGCTTATACGCGTTCTAATTTGAAGTAGCGCGCCTCCTCTTGCGCCCGCCCAGTTTATCCATCATGCTATCGCAATCCCCTTTTTGAGAGGTTGCGATGGAGGTGAAGGGCCATTTGCCTCAGGCGGAACTCAAGCGTCTGGAACGCGTCGAGAAGGACGCCGACCGCGCCAAACGTCTGCGGATTGTGATTCTGGCGCAGGAGGGATGGACGGCTCCAGCCGTGGCGATGGCCGTGGGCCTGAGTCGCCGCATCTGCCAGCGATGGGTGCGTCGCTACAACGAACAAGGCCTGGCGGGCCTCAACGATCGACGCGGCCGCGAAGAGCGTTTGCCGCTGACGCCCCAACAACAGGACGAAGTTCGTCAGCGTCTCGACGCTGGCCCCACGGCGGAAGACGACGTCTGCTCGCTGCGCGGCAAGGACGTGCAGCGGATTCTGGCGCAGGAGTTCCATCTGCTCCGCTCTTTGGCCGGCGTGTATCACTTGCTACACCGGTTAGGCTACTCGTACCTCCGCCCTCGGCCGCGGCATCGCAAGGCGGACCCCGAAAAGCAAACGGAGTTCCTCCGTCAGTGGCCAGAACGCGTGCAAGCGATTGCCGCGGCGTATCCGACCAAACGTCTGCGGATCTACTTCCAGGACGAATCGCGGTTCGGCCAACAAGGAACGACCACGAACGTCTGGGCCAGGACCGGGTCGCGGCCGACGGCCATTCGTCAGACCGAGTATGAATATCTCTGGGTGCTGGGAGCGGTCTGCCCCGAGACGGGGCATGCCGAAGGGCTGCTCAGCCCGCAGCTCAATGCGAAGATCGTCAATGAGTTCCTCGCCCAGTTCGCTCGGACGATTCCCTCAGGCGAACATGCCGTGATGCTGTGGGACGGGGCCGGCTTTCACATCAGCCGCCAACTCCGCGTTCCCGACAACGTCACCGTCGTCACGCTGCCGGCCTACAGTCCCGAACTCAATCCGATCGAGAATTTATGGCACTATCTCAAGAGCCACTGCTGGAGGAACCGAGCGTACGACAATTACGACGCCCTCGAACAAGCCGCCGTCGACGCCTGGACGAAAGTGGCTCTCGACGCCGAACTCATGAAAACCGTCTGTGCCGCCACTCACCTCGATCGCGCTACTTCAAATTAGAACGCGTATTAATTGTTAGATGCAGCAGGCATGGATCACTATTTGCACCTTGGCGGTTTGGTCGCCGTGGGGTTCACGGAAACAGCCGGATATTTGCTCACCGTAAGCCACTCGGGCCGCGGCGTCTTTGACACAGACAGTTGGCAACGTGTTGCCCGCGATTCCACACTCGCTTATCCCGTGGATGGGCGCGCGATTGGCATCGGACCAATCGCCGGCGATTCAATCCGCGTCGCGCAGCTCGATTCCGAACATCCGATTATCATTTTAAGCCCAGACGGTCGGTACGAACTTCACTGCGAGAGCAGCGGAATTGGCATCGTTAACAAATGCACCTAACAAGTCGCTGCAGTTGCCCCCCGGCAGAACGGTTTTGGCGTTTCTCTCTTCGCGGGCGTATACTGACGCTCGATCCCGTTCGAAGCCTCGGCGGGCAACTGATCTTATTCGTTAGGCGTTATGAGTTCGTCCAACTGGAAGCGCGCATTGCCGTTCGGAATCGTGGGCAGCGTCATTTGTGTAATGCTACTCTGGAGCGCCGCATCGACTTTCAATGAGGCGCGAGTTGCGGCCAAGATGTCTGCGCAGTTGGCTTTGGTCAAGGAAGCCGAAAACTTGCTGGAGGCCTATCGAGCCGAGCATGGACATTACCCGAAATCTCTCGATTCCCTGACGTTCAGCTTTCCGGACGGCGGCGACAGTTCGACGCTTGCGTTGTTGAAATACGAATCCGATAGTGAAAAGTACTCAATCGTCACTAAAATCGACGTCTCCGGCGAAGAGTACCGCGTATCACGTTAAGTTATCGCCCAACAAGTCGCGGCCGTTGACCTGCCGGCCCAACCGCCGCTTTGGCGTTTAGCTTCTCCCCGCGGGTGGCCCCGGATCTTGATCCGGGGCGGCGTAGCCGCAAGAAGCCTCGAAGGGAGACGCACCCAAAGTCCAAGCTTCTTGGCTTCGCCCTCGGTTCCGAGAACCGAGGCCACCCCTGTCTTCCAAGATCACGCCGCAAGCAACGAATTACCGACTTGATCGCTATGCCATTTCGCCAATCAGGCAACTAATCGTGACCAAACTCGCCCCGCTCGCCATCGCCGTCTTCGGCTACGTCGCCTTCCTAGTCGGCATGGTCGCGACCTACGCCCGCCTCCCGGAGCGCGTCGCCTCGCACTTCGGCGCCAACGGCGTCGCCAACGGCTGGATGTCGCGCGACGGCTATGTCTGGTTCATGGTCGGCGCGGTCACCTTCACTTCGCTGCTGCTTGTCGGATTGTGCGGCAGCGTCCGCTTTCTTCCCGCCTCCCTGGTCAACATTCCGCGGCGCGACTACTGGCTCGCCCCCGAGCGCCGCGACGAAACGGGCCGCGTCCTCGCCCGCTTCGGCCTGCTCATGGCCGGACTCGAGTCCCTCTTCTTTCTCGCCATCCACCTGTTGGTCGTCGTCGCGAACGAGTCGAACCCCGTCCGTCTGTCGAACGACGTCTGGTGGCTGCTGGTCGCGTTCCTGGCGGCGACCGGCGGGCTGACGTTCAAACTCTACCGGCGATTCTCCTAAGAACCGACCTGTCTGAACCGGGGGCTAATGTCGTCAAGCAGCGTTGCGGCGGCGGCTGGCGGCGACGGCCGTCGACGCGCTGGTCGCTTCGCTTGCTGTCGCGGGGCTTTCTGTCGTGTCGCTTTCTGTCGCCCTAAGGGCTTTTGGCGACAGCATTCGTAAGTGACGGCTTGTAGAGGACTTAGATCGGTTACAGGAGGCGACAGTGACGGCGGCGCTGTCGTCGCTTCGCTTGCTGTCGTGTCGCATGGTGTCGCGTTAGCGGTTTTAGGCGACAGTTCGGCGCTCGCGCTGGACCGTGCGGATCGAGATGTCGATCCACTCGGTGGCCGCTTCGAGAGAGTGGCTCTCGCGGATCAGCTGGCAGAAATCCACTTTCTTGGCCGGGGCCATGATCCGGCGACGTTCGTGGATCAATGGACTGTTCATTACTTGGTTCCCCCCGGTTCTTGATGCAGCGAGGCTGAAGTCTCTCGCTGAGGCGCAGAGGAACGGAGCGACTGCGCGCATGGGCTGCAATTCTTGCGGGCCATTCTCTGCGCCTCCGCGACTCTGCGTGAGATCTGACGGCTCGCCGCGGAGACGTGGACGGAAGTTCACGTTAGGGAAGTGCGCGGCCAATTTCAACAGAAAAGCGGGCGGAGATATTTGGGGGTCTATAGAGATAATTCGGCGCGGCCACGTTTTCGCGTCCGGGCGGCAATTGGCGAGCGAGGCGCCCTCATCCTCAGCCGCTCTCCCTCGCGGAAACGTGGGGAACGATTTTGGCCAGGACGCATGGCTATGGCGAACTATAACAGCATTGGCGCTCTATTCGGTGCGGCGATATCCTAGCGCATTCCCGGTCGAGTACCCAAATGCAAACGGGCTTTTCTGGACGCTGCCCCTAGACTCAGTTTTTCCGCTGATGAGGCCATGAGCAAAGAAGAATCGGAAGAATTGCCGTCAGGAAAGAAGACAATTCGCACATTTGACGATGACGGCAACCTATCGAGCGAGATGCATTCCTACGGCATGCTCGATATCGCCATGAAGATAGAGTTTTCAGCAGGCCGGAAGACCGAGGAAACTTACTTCGTCAAGAAAAGGCTCACGGGAAGGAAGCGATATGAAAAAGCGCGAATTGCTTACCCTGACATGCCTGCGGCAGATGATGCCTTGATCGACTCTGGTGCGGAACTAATCAAGCTCGTTGGCAAAGAGAAAAAGCAAAAAGCGGCTGCCAACAAGCGGCGTAAGGAGAACCCGCCCTCCGAGGCCCAAATTCAAGAAGCGCAGCGTCAAATTCCGTTCTTTCAAGCCGTCGGGAGCTGAGATCTCGCATCTGTGCGGCACTTTCTCGATGCAGGAGAAGACCCAAACGCGGGCGCCATAGGCTTTGGCACGACGCCCCTTTACAACGCATGCCAGTTCGGATTCGCATTGCCGGAGAACTCGCTTGCCGTAGTCCAACTACTGTTGGCGAGCGGTGCGGATCCAAATCAGCGGATCGACTACGACTCGCCAATCAGCGGACGTTTGGATCGAGGGCTGACGGCGCTGATGTTTGCGGCGACGGCTCATGTCGCGCAGACGCTGTTAGATGCAGGGGCAACCGTTGATGCCACAGACGAACACGGCGTTACGCCTCTCATGCGCGCGGCCGCAAGAGGAGGCGCAGAAGTTGTAAAGTTGTTGATTCAGCGAGGCGCAAATCCGAAGGCAAAAAGCAAGACTGGAACGACGGCCGCTGACTTCGCTCGTTCCAAATTGGAAATGTTTGCGGGGCACGTCGTAGGGCCAGGAGGCGTTGTTGATCAAAAAGTTAAGGACCGAGTTGATGCCTACCAAGCGGTTCTAGATTTGCTGGAAAGTTAGCTAGGGGCTTGTTCCCATAGTCGCTCTGGCGTTTCGCTTTTTCACAATTGCGTGCGGACGACCAATCGCATCAAAGGGAGAGCGAACAACCGAACTTTTACACAGTGCATTCTCGAATACGAATCGCTCATGGGAAAACGGCGCAACCAAAAAGCGTACAATTTAGTGTGCCGCGGAAATCGACGTGCCCTCCGCCACTTGCTCCGCAAACACAGTGACTTGCGAACGTCCAACGATGCGAATTTGGTCTTTGCCGCGATCTGGCACAACCGCGGGATGTTGCGTTGGTTGCTCGAGCACGGCGTTTCGCCCGACTGCCGCCTGGGCGAACTTGGCAATACGCCGTTGATGCAAGCTGCAGCCGACGGCGATCTCTGGGCGATGAAGATGCTGTTGAAATACGGCGCCGACGCCAATGCGATCAATTCCTACTCCGAGAATCCGCTCGGATTTGCCGTCACTTGGGAACAAGCAGAGGCGGTCCGGCTGCTGCTGGCGGCCGGGGCCGACGTGAACAACACCGAAGATTCCGGGCCCGGTCGAACGCAACTAGATTGTGCCGAGCTCTCCCAATGGTCGGAAGGAATCGAAGCGCTACGCAATGCCGGCGGGAAGGGGTTTGTCGAGTTGCCTAGCGACGCTCCTACCGCATAACGAGCCGCGCCATGGATCTTATCGATAGCGCGAGCGACTTTACGCCGAAGGCGTTGCACATCGTAGCCCAGGCGTTGCACATCGTAGCCCCGGGGTTGTTCGCGATTAGCGAACTACCCTGGGTCGCGACGCCGCACGGGAGAAAGGCGGCAGGAACCTTTTACTACGTCATTCGGAAAGGGCGAACGTAGGAACTCCAGCGTCAGTCGATAGCGTGACTTCATGTCTCGCATTCGATCGGCCGGTGCTATGCATGAGAGGGCGAAGCAATTCAAGAGTCCGCGTGCCGCGTGCCGGGCAACTTGCCAAGCGGGCCCGCATAGGCCGTTAGTGTTGCTCCAACGAGCGGCGCTGCGAGCTTGAGCAAAGACATCGTGATCGCAAACGCCGGCGCTGGCTTCTCGTCCGTCCAGACGTAGCGAGCATAGGTAATGAACGTGAGCCCGAAGCCGATCCCGAAGAACACAGCGAAGCTCCAACATAAAATGACAAATGTTCTTCGCGACATGCTACCCGCCTTCGTGAGTAAGCAGCGCTCTCACCGCAGAGTAAACGCCGTGAACGCCAGCGTACTCAGTGCCGAGTACTAGACGAAGTCACAAGAGCGCGCCATCGACATCCCCGCATCATACTTCAAAATACCCGGAAAACCGAGTTGACGGCGCAGACCGTCCCAAACTCCCGGCTCCGTCGTCAGCAAAAACTGATATAGTGGACGTTGTCCGGTTTCTTCCCCAGTCGCACAATCAACTCACTAGCCCTGTCTCAACAACAACTCGATGGCAGACCAAATGAACAAGCCAATCCTTGCCAGTTCCGCCGCGCTGCTTGTTGCGTTCTACATTCCCAACCTACGCGCCTTCGCCGAAGAGGGCGGGAAACTTTCAGCTTGGTCCGTCAAACCGGCCGCGATCGCGCGACTGGCTGAGGAATTCGACGGAGGTTGGTATTCCATACGCCCGCCAAAGGGGTATGTGCAAGCTGAGCTCAGCGACGTCACCGCGTACGATCGCGCGGGCATCAAGGTCGCTGCATGGACTAGAGAAACGGGAGGCTCGGTCAACCCAACGATCACCATCCTCTCATTCCCTAAACCAGCAGGCCCAGGGGAGAGCGACCGCGCGATATTCGAGGGATTTATCCAGTCGTTGACAACAAAATGGCCAGATGCAAAAAGCTCCGAAATCTCGGAAGGACTCTGGAACGGAGATCCGGCGCTGCGGTTTCAATTTTCCGCCACCGGTGAAAACGGCGAGGCGATCCAAGGCGTCGCCGTTTGCTGCGTGGGCGATTCGGGAACCTTCGTGGTGTCCGCCCTATGCGTTGGCGACGCTGGGCCTGGCATCGAGGAACTCGCCATCCTTAAGAACTCGGCGGTTTCGTGTCAGCAAAAGTCTTCGCCGGCGCCGTAGGGGACCCGCTGCACGTGGTATGCTTCTTTGCCGGCAGAGATTGCAGCGGAGAATCAAAGGGGGCAGGACTCATTGTTTTTCGCTCCAATAATGAGTCCCGACCACTTGCCTTTGATCGTTAGCCGCGAGCGGGGTAGCGGAGCGCGCGCTCTGGCGAATGGCGCGTGGTCCCATCGCCGCGATGGCTGCTGCAGCATAGACGCCTAGCAATAAGGTCGTCGGTTCCGGTACGACCCTGGCGACGGTAAGCGTTTGCAAACTGTTCGCGTTTGTGTACCAAAACGCAATGTCTCCCTGATCGTTCAGCCCATGCCCGAAAATCACGCCGAATACCTGCTCGCCGAAGAGCGTATCAAACCGCTTTACGACTTTGTCGTTGACGGGGTCAGGACCCGTGTAAATGCCGTTCTCAATTTCGCTATCAAGCGTTGCCTCGAACGCGACCCTGCCGGCCCCGTTGATGGAGTGACCGAAGAAAGAGGAGAAAGGACCGGAATTGTCGGCCACAGTGATCACCGGACCGCCGCTGCTTGTGTATAGTCCCATGCCGCCGCCATCGGGAGAACCAAGGAAGATGGCCGTGCCATCGTTGTTGAGTACCGGCACTCCCACGTTTTCGAGCGGACCGGTGGCGTCTGCCAAGATCGTCGGTGGTCCGCCGCTGCTTGCGAGGATCGCGTTGCCGCCCAACGCCGGAAACCGAGAAGCGTGGAAGCCGACCGTGCCGGCGTCATTAATAGAAGGATTGCCGAAACCGTAGAAATCGCCGCCATTCGCGATGATCGTGTTCGTGGGCCCGCCGTTGCCCGTGAAGATGCCGCTGCCGCCCGTGTTGTGGATGACGGCCCAGAAAGCGACCGTGCCCGAGTCGTTAATTGAAGGCCTGCCGCCGAATGCGACGGTATCGAAGCTGCGGAACACCGGACCGCTGCTGCTGGCCGTGGCGATCGTGTTCAAGGAGCCGCCCGCAGCCGCATAGATGCCTTCGCTGCCGTCGTCGAGCGCCGCCCAGAATGCGACCGCGCCTGCGGAATTGATCGAGACGTCGCCGAAGTCGCTGAACAACCCGCTCGTCTCGGCCAGCGTGGTAATGACGCCGCCACTGGCAAGAAAAACGCCTTCACCGCCGCCGTCGAGGTCTGCGCGAAAGGCGACGGCGCCCGCGTTGTTAAGCGCCGCCTCGCCGAAATTGCTAAACGGCCCACTCGTGTCAGCGATCTTCAAGAAGTTGTAGGGCTGCGCGGAGGCAGCGGCCGGGGCGAATGCGATGTAGAACGCGCATGCAGCGACGGTTGCAAAAGACCGATGTGAACGAAAACGCATTAGCACGCTCCGTCGAGACGAGAAATCGAAGGCAACCTGAGAACGCCAGTCTACGCTACCTGCCATGGTGAATCGGGTCAACTATTTGGCAGACGAGGAGATCATGCCCCGCCCGCGTTTAGTGGACCAAATCGTTAAGTTAGAGTGGGAGTTGGATGAATCAAAAGAGAATCAAAGGGGGCGGGACTGCTTGTTTTCCGCTTCGTCCCAAAAATTCACCTGCGGCCGGCCCCGAGGTTGCAAGGCCGAAGTTGGCGCCAATCAGCAGGCAGAGGTTTCTGATGCCTTTTCTTATCCAGAGACGTCCGCAATCGCGATGTTGGTTTACCGAGTTACTGCCGAAAGCATCATACAATCGCCTGCTGAAGAATCACTCAATAAATCTTAACCACTAGGAGCACCAAGCCATGATTAGCCGCTTGCTTATGACGCATGCTACTTTGGTCGAATCCCTGAACTGGATCGCCGGCGTCTCCTTGACGCTCTGCCTCGCTTGCTCAGGACACGCCGCCGAAGCGACAAAGGAGTCGCCAAGTAAAGTAGCCGAGTCAATCGCCGGAGATTGGACAGCCGTCCCCGAAGTGCAAGGTTTTTTTGATCGACTTTCCTCAGCGCCGACTTCGCTTGGAGGGGTTGTTGAGCATGTTCACATCGAGCTGATGGAGCCGGAAAAGATAATCGGAGGGTTCAAGGACTTGAAGCTCGGAGAGCAGCGGCTCAAAAAAAGTCTGGCGGATGCGAATCACATCGTCATCGGGGGCGGCCACTTGAGTGGTTCGGTCAAAGAGAGGCCTCTTGCGTATCTCGACGAGCACTTTTTACTGACCCAATGCGACGGCGAGACTTTTATCAGCGCGCTCATCATTGACGCCGCCGAATTCATGCCGCAGCGCATTCACCGCATCCCGGGCAAGAAACGCAGCGACGACGTGCTGATCGTGGAATTCGGATCGGCAACGCACAACCAGATTTGCGTCCTTCGACGCGGGCAGGCGGTCGCTCCAGCGCCGCCGAAGTGATGCTGGGTTGGATGATCGAGCTTGCTCGTCCGTTCCACGTCCGGGGCTGATCTTCTTGTCTTGGCCGCTACGGCAGGCTTTTTTGACGGGAGCACCGCGGGGATGAACCCCGCGGCTCGCGGTGAGGGGCTTGTGTGGGGTTGTCGCAAATCGTCTGAGTGGGCGCCGTGGGCGACGCATTTCCGCAGATTTTTGCCGAACGGGCGGCTGTAGTCGCCTTGGTCAGGTGCAGTTGCGTTGGGCGCATGCATCTGTACATTAGTGGGGATCGTTACCAGTTTTTATCACAGTGTCTTGTTGTAGGAAGAGTTGTAGCAGTCTCGCCCAGCACGAGTTTTGCCGTTTGCATCGCCGGAAGCGACTGCGAGCGGGGTCGCCGCCTTTGGAGGGTCTCCGAGGAGCTCGGTGCGACGAACTCGGCCCAGGCCGGCGCTAGAGCGACAGAACACGCGGAAAGAAAAGATGTCAGTCACGAAAGAACGTAAGAGCGAGTTGATTCAGGAATTTGGACGTGCGGGAGCCGACACGGGTTCGCCGGAAGTGCAGGTCTCGATCCTGACGACCCGCATTGCGGAAATGACCAAGCATCTGCAGCTTCACAAGAAGGATTACGCCAGCCGCCGGGGCTTGCTCGGCATGGTGAGCCGACGCCGTCGGTTGCTCGATTACGTGAAGCGGACCAATCCGCAAAAGTATCTCGATCTGTTGCAGCGTCTGGATATCCGCAAGTAACGCGGTTGCCGAAGCGAGTGAGCGTCGCCCTCCGGCAAGCTCGCCGGGCTTGGCTTCGCGAACTTCTCTGTGACTGCGCCCGTTGCGGGGGCCAACGAGTCGAACATCGGCGGCACGCGCCGGGCCGCGTCTAGCGGCGGCGGTAGGCTCGCACGTCTGGCGACTGGTCTGCCGAGCGATGCACACGGGCGTCGGGGTGATGCCCACGGGCGTCTGGGCCGCCGCTGGAAGCGGGTCTTTGCGGTCGGCCGTCGCTCGCCCATGCGAGAGTGCTGGCAACTCAGCCACGAAAAAAGTTAGGAAGCAAGAAATTGAAGCGAATCAAAGTTGAAAAGCAAATCGGTCAGTACATCTTCTCCATTGAAACAGGCGCCCTCGCCAAACAAGCGGCCGGCGCCGTCACCGTTCAATACGGGGACACCGTGGTCCTCGTCGCCGCCGCCACCGACAAGCCGCGGCCGGGCATCGACTTCTTCCCGCTGACCTGCGATTACCGCGAGCGCGTCGCCGCCGCCGGTAAGTTCCCCGGCGGCTTTATCAAGCGTGAAGGCCGGCCGACGACCAAGGAAACGCTGACCGCGCGGTTGATGGACCGTCCGATCCGGCCGCTGTTTCCGGAAGGGTTCAACGACGAAGTTCAGATCCAAGCCTTCGTGATGTCGAGCGATCGGCAGACCGACGGCGACGTGCTGGCGATGAACGGGGCCGCCGCGGCGCTGGGCATTTCCGAACTGCCGTTTGACGGACCGCTCGGTTCGGTGCGCCTGGGCCAGATCGACGGCAAGTTCGTGCCGTTCCCGACGCAGGACGAGCTAGAGGCGAGCACGCTCGACCTGATCATCTCGGGCACCAAAGACGCCGTGCTCATGATCGAAGGTTTCGGCCGCGAGTTGCCCGAAGACGAAATGGTCGACGCCATCCTCACGGCTCACGGGTACGTGAAGGAACTTTGCGACCTGCAGCAGGAGCTGATCGACAAGATCGGCAAGGCGAAGAAGGCGTTCACGCTGCCGGTGAACGACGGTTGTTACGACGCCCTGAAGAACGGCTTCTACGATCAGGCGCGTCAGGCGAAGCAGACCCCCGGCAAGCATGACCGCGCCGACGCGATGCGGGCCGTGAAGGAGCAGGCGAAGGCCGCGCTGATTCCCGATCCGACCGCCGACGGGGCCTACAGCGACGCCTCGTTCTCGAAGGCGTGGCACGACCTGGAAGCGAAGATCGTTCGCGACTTGATCCTTGACGGCACCCGCGCTGACGGTCGCGACTACAAGACGCTGCGGGCGATTGAGTGCGAAGTCGATCTGTTGCCGCGCGTCCACGGTTCGGCCTTGTTCCAACGGGGCGAAACGCAGGCTTTGATCACGATCACCCTCGGCACTGGCCGCGACGAGCAGCGAGTCGACGGGCTGTTCGACGAGTTCTCGAAGCGGTTCATGCTCGATTACAACTTCCCGTCGTTCTCGGTCGGCGAGTGCCGTCCGATTCGCGGTCCGGGGCGGCGTGAAATTGGCCACGGCGCCTTGGCCGAGCGGAGCGTTAATCCGATTCTTCCTGACCACGACGAGTTTCCGTACACGATCCGCGTGATTTCGGACATTCTGGAATCAAACGGCTCGAGCTCAATGGCCTCGGTCTGCGGCGCCACGCTCGGTCTGATGGCCGCCGGCGTGCCGATCACGAATCCGGTCGCCGGCATCTCGGTCGGCCTGGTGAAGGATGGCGAGAAGTGGGTCCTGCTGACCGACATCATCGGCGACGAGGATCACTACGGCGACATGGACTTCAAGATTGCCGGCACGCAGAACGGCATCACGGGCATCCAGCTCGACCTGAAGATCAACGGCATCAGCGAAGAGATCATCCGCGCCACGCTCGCTCAGTCGCGCGAAGCTCGGATCGAAATCTTGCGTAACATGCTCTCGGCGATTCCTCGGCCTCGCGCCGGCGTCGCCGAATCGGCGCCGCGGCTGTTCCGGACGCAGATCAGCCCCGACAAGATTGGTTTGCTCATTGGCCCCGGCGGCAAGACGATCCGCGGCATCCAGGAAGATACGGGCGTCACGATCGACGTCGAAGAGGACGGCACCGTCACGATCGCCGGCAGCGACGAAGCGACCGCCAAGGCAGGCTTGGCTCGCGTCGAAGCCCTCACCGCGAGCGTCCAGGTTGGCCGCATCTACGACGGCGTCGTCACCAGCGTCAAGGATTTCGGCGCTTTCGTCGAGATCCTGCCGGGCCGCGACGGCCTGTGCCACATCAGCGAACTGGCTGATGGTTACGTCGCGTCGGTGGGCGACGTCTGCAAGGTCGGCGATCACATGAAGGTGAAGGTGATTGCCGTCGACGAGCAGGATCGCGTCAAGCTGAGCCGCAAGGTCGCGATGCGCGAGCTGGCCGAATCGGAAACCGAGACGGTCGAAGCTTAAACTTCGCCGACTCGCGACAAATTGTTTGGTACGTGCCTGCGGGGTCCCCTTGGGGGCCCCGCAGCTTTGCGCTGAGCGATGATGAACGTCGTTGAAAGCCGACGGCTCGGCCGTTGGCTACTGTCATGCTGAAACCTGAACCTACCTCTGACCAGTACGAGCGGCTCATCGCCCAGTACGCGGAGATGGCGCAGCTGGCCGGTGCGCTGGCCCACGAGATCAAGAATCCGCTGTCGACCATTCGGCTAAACATGGAGCTGCTCGCCGAAGATCTTGCCGAGCCGCTCACGCCGGCCCAACGCCGCGCGGCGAAGCGAATCGACGTGATGCAGCGAGAATGCCAACGGCTGCAGGATTTGCTCGACGACTTTCTGAATTTCGCCAAAATCCGCAAGCTTCACCGCCAATCGACCGACCTCAACGCCGAGATCGCCGAGACGCTCGACTTTTTCGCCCCTGAAGCGGCCGCGGCAAACGTCGAGATCATTCGCTACCTCGACCCCGATTTGCCGCGGGTGATGCTCGACGCCGAGGCGTTCCGCAGCGCGCTGATCAATCTGCTGCTCAACGCCAAGCAAGCGATGCCGAAGGGAGGACAGCTCGTCGTGCGCACCACGACCGTTGGCGGCAACGTGGTCATTCACCTCATTGACACGGGGATTGGCATCGACGATTACACCGCCGCCCACATGTTTGAAGCCTTCTTTTCCACGAAGCCAGGCGGGTCGGGCCTGGGCTTGCCGACGACGATCAAGATCATCGAAGCGCACGGCGGCCGGATCCATGTGCAAAGCCAGGTCGGTCGGGGGACGCAGTTCACCATCGAACTGCCGGCGCCGCCGCGACTGAGCGGGTAAATGGAACCGCAGATAAACGCCGATGGACGCAGATGAATTTTATTGGCGTTTATCTGCGTTCATCGGCGGTTTCCAAGTTCCCGTTTTTCTTGGCGAACCTTGGCGTCCTTGGCGGTTGGTTTTCTTCCCCTTTTTCAGCTACGCCGGCCCCCGTATCATCGGTAACTATGTCCTCGCCCACCGCCGCCAAAGCTGGTCCGCCGATCAAGGTGCTCGTCGTCGATGACGAGGCGGCGCACGCCGAGGCCGTGGCCGATAGCCTGGCGCGCGTCGGCTACGACTGTACGGTGGCCACCAGCGGCGCCGAGGGGATGGCGATGCTGGCGCGCGACGCGTTCGAGGTGATCGTCACCGATCTGCGGATGAAGGATTCGACGGGGCTGGAGCTGCTCGCCAAGTCGAAGGAGCTGCTGCCCGACGCCGAGGTGATCCTGGTCACCGGCCACGGCACGGTCCAATCGGCCGTCGAGGCGATGCAGCAGGGCGCCTTCAATTATCTGCTCAAGCCGCTCGATTTGAAGCAGCTGCGCTCGGTGGTCGACAGCGCGTCGCGGACGCAGCATCTGCGGCGGGCGAACGCCGAGCTCAATCGACGGCTCGACGAGAAATTCGGTTTCGAAGGGGTGATCGGCAACAGCCCGCAGATGCACGACGTGGTGACGCGGCTGCAACGGATCGCGCCGACCGACGCCACCGTGCTGATTCAGGGCGAGACCGGCACGGGGAAGGAACTGGTCGCCCAGGCGATCCATCAGAACAGCCCGCGCAAGAACCGACCGTTCGTGGCGCTTAACTGCGCGGCCCTCAGCGAGAACATCCTCGAGAGCGAGCTCTTCGGGCACATCCGCGGGGCGTTCACTGATGCGAGCGCCGACCGCGTCGGCAAGTTTGAATACGCCACCGGCGGCACGCTCTTCCTGGATGAAGTCGGCGACATGCCGCTGCCGACGCAAATCAAGCTGTTGCGCGTGCTGGAGAGCGGCGAGATCACGCGGGTGGGTTCCAACGAGCAAATCAAAGTGAACGTCCGCATCTTATCGGCGACGAACCGCGATCTCGAGGAAGCGATTCGCAGCGGGACGTTCCGCGAGGACCTGTATCATCGCCTCAAAGTCCTTACCGTGCGGCTGCCGCGGCTGAGCGAGCGGGCAGCCGATATTCCGCTCTTGATCGAGCACTTCATCCAACTGCACAGCGCACGGCATCGCAAGAAGATCAAGAGCATGACGACGGCCGCGCGTCGGCGGTTGATGGCGTTCAATTGGCCGGGGAATGTGCGGCAACTCAAGAATGCGATCGAGAGCATGGTGGTCGTCGACTTCGACGAGGTCCTCGACGTCGACGACCTGCCGCCCGAATTGCTCACTCCCGGCGAACAACCGGAACCGGTTGGCGCCAGCGCCGGGCTGGCCGACCTGGTTGGCCGACCGATGGCGGAACTTGAAGGATTGTTCATCGCCGAGACGCTCAAATCGACCGGCGGGAATCGCGAAGAAGCGGCGCAGATGCTCGGCATCGGCGAGCGGACGTTGTATCGGAAGATTAAAGAGTTTGGATTGAATTAAGGAAGCATGTCAGTTGTCAGTGGTCCGTTGTCAGTTGCAAAACGCTGGTGACACTTCTCCAGCAACTGACGACGGACCACCGACCACGGACGAGATTTCATGCCCACCATTCGCCAACTGCCGCCGAGCGTCGTCAACAAGATCGCCGCCGGAGAGGTCATCGAGCGGCCGGCGAGCGTGGTGAAGGAACTGGTGGAGAACTCGCTCGACGCCGGCGCGCGGCGGATCGACGTGACGGTGGAGCAGGGGGGAACCGAGCTGATCCGCGTCGTCGACGACGGTTGCGGCGTCGCCCCCGAACAGCTGGAACTGGCCCTGGCGAGTCACGCGACCAGCAAAATCGTCGACGCCGACGACCTGTTTTGCGTTGCCACGCTCGGTTTTCGCGGCGAAGCGCTCGCGTCGATCGCGGCCGTCAGTCGACTTTCGTTTCGCAGTCGTCCGATCGACGCCCCGATTGCGACTGAACTTGAAGTCGTCGGCGGCGCCGCGGAACCGCTGCGCCCCGTCGGCGGCCCCTGCGGGACGACGGTTGAAGTGCGCCACCTCTTCTTCAACACCCCGGTGCGGCAGAAGTTCTTGCGCACGACGCAGACCGAGATGGGCCATCTCACCGAGGCGCTCGCGCGGTTGGCGCTCGCCCACCCGCGCGTCCATTTCACATTGCAGCACGGCGGCCGGCTGATCCATGATCTCCCGCCGGGGGACTCCCGGCAGCGCATCGCCGCCCTGTGCGGGCAGGAACTGGCCGACGGCTTGATCCACATCGAGAGCGATGACGACGGCATTCAGCTGACGGGCGACGTCGCCAATCCGTCGCATAGCCGGCCAAACAACCGGATGCAGTACTTGTTTCTGAACGGTCGATTCATTCGCGACCGCTCGCTGCAACATGCCCTCGGCGAAGCCTATCGCGGGCTGCTACTGACGGGGCGCTTCCCGGTTTGCTTTCTCCATTTGCAAATGCCGGCGGCGGCCGTCGACGTCAACGTTCATCCCACGAAGCTCGAAGTCCGCTTCCAAGACGGCGGCCGCGTTTATAGTCAGCTGCTGAGCACGCTGCGGACGAAGTTCCTCTCGACGGACCTCATTGCCCGTGCGTCGTCAGCGCCGGCGGGAAGCGCGGCCGACGATGAAATCTTGGCCGCGACGCCGGCAGCGTCACAGGGGCTATGGGACTGGGCTAAACGACAACTCGGCCCCGCCACCGGGGACGGGCGCGTTCCTGAGTTCGTTCCGTTCGCCGATCGCGATCAGCGCGACGCCTTGCGGTTGCACCGCGTTGATCTCCCACCGCTGGTCGGCCGCACTCCATCGGCAGCGTCGTCGCGCGAAGCCAACATCATTCCCAATGACCAAGGCGGCGACCTAGAATCCACGACAAGCGATCGGACCGCTGACTATGCCTCCGCTGCGGCCGAGCGACTCGATCGACCGCACGGCGCCCCGCAAGCGCATGGCTCGCCGCGAGCACTACAAATCCACAATCGTTACCTCGTTACGGAGACTGACGAAGGGCTGGAAGTGATCGATCAGCACGCCCTTCATGAACGGATTCTCTACGAAACGCTGCGGGAGCGCGTCCTCGCCGGCGCCGTGGAGAGCCAACGGCTGCTCGTGCCCGAGCCCGTGGACCTTGCCGCGAGCGAAGCGGCGGCCGCCGTCGAGAATCGCGCGGTACTGGCACAACTGGGCATGGAGGTGGAAGCATTTGGCGGCGAGACTGTGCTCGTTTCGGCCTATCCGGCGATGCTCGCAAACCTGCCGCCAGCGGAAGTTCTGCGGAGTCTGGTGGATCAGCTACTCGCCGGCGGGAAACAGCCTGAATCTCGCGATATCCTCGATGAACTGCTGCACATGATCGCCTGCAAGGCGGCGGTGAAATACGGCGACCGGCTGACTCCTCAGGAAATCGACGCCCTGCTGGAACAACGCGGGCTGGCTCAGGACCACCATCATTGTCCCCATGGCCGGCCCACCGCTCTGATTTTCACCCGCGAACAGCTCGATCGACAGTTCAAACGGATTTGATCGTGCGGGCCGATTGGTTCACAATGGACCGGCTATGGCCCGCGCCGCGAATGCGTCGTTCTGAGCCGAGCGGAGAATCTGGCCCCCTACTGACGCTAGATCCTTCGCTTCGCTCAGGATGACGAGGACGGGCCATCCCCCCCAGCAGTCCGACATTAGAGCCCCCATATGATTTGCGTCGCCATTGGTCGTAGCCGCCACAAACATATCATGGCCGAGCATCAGCATCTGGCTGAGCAGGGCGCCAAGATGGTCGAGCTGCGCCTCGATTACGTCGCCGGCAAAGTGAACATCCGCCGGCTCATGGCCGGCCGGCCCGAAGGGTGCCAGGTAATCATCACCTGTCGCCGGAAAGAAGATGGCGGCAAGTGGCCTGGTTCTGAAGAGGCAAGGCTGCTGCTGCTCCGCGAAGCGATCGCCGAAGGGGTCGACTACGTCGACTTGGAAGAAGACGTCGCCGGGCAGATTCCGCGCTTCGGTCGCACGAAGCGCATCGTCAGTTACCACAATTTTCGCAAGACGCCCGATGACCTCCGCGAGCTGCACGCGCGGATGTCGGAACTTAATCCCGACGTGATCAAGCTCGCCACGATGGCGAACGATCCGCACGACAACCTGCGGATGCTGGAGATGATGCAGGAGAGCGAGATCCCGACAGTCGGCATGTGCATGGGCGACATCGGCACGCCGTCGCGGATTCTTGCGGGCAAGTTCGGGGCGCCCTTCACTTACGCGACGTTCCACCACGAACGCACGCTCGCTCCGGGTCAGCTCAGCTTCAAGCAGATGACAGAGATCTACAATTACGAGCGGATCGGCCCCAACACGACCGTCTACGGCGTCATCGCCGACCCGGTCGGCCACAGTCTCAGCCCGCATGTGCACAACGCGGCGTTTCAGGCGCTGGGGATTGACGCCGTCTACGTACCCTTCCGCGTGCCGGCCGATGCACTGTCGCGGTTCATGGAGGACGCGACGCGGCTGGGCATCAGGGGACTGAGCGTCACGATTCCGCACAAGGAACAAATTGCCCGGAGCCTCACGAAGGTCGACCCGGCGGTGAAGAGCATCGCCGCGGTAAATACGGCGATCTTCGACGGTCCCGAGATTGTGGGCTACAACACCGACTACAACGCGGCGATGGACTGCCTGGAGATGGCGCTGGGGGAGATCGGGGCCGATCCGAGTCCGCTCAAAGGAAAGCGCGTGCTCGTGCTGGGGGCCGGCGGCGTGGCGCGGCCGATCGTTTTCGGGCTGCGGAAGCGCGGAGCGGCGATCACGATCGCTTCGCGGACGCTGCCGCGGGCGGAGCGTCTCGCCAATGCGTTTGAAGCGAAGGCGATCGACTGGGAAGCGCGTCATCGCGGGACCTACGAGGTGATCGTCAACTGTACGCCGATCGGCATGCATCCCAACGTCGACGAGTCGCCGATTCAGAAGACGTTTTTGAAGCCGGCCATGCTGGTGTTCGACACGGTCTACAATCCCGAATCAACGCTGCTGATCAAGGACGCCCGGTCGCGCAATTGTGCCACGATCACGGGGGTCGAGATGTTCGTCCGGCAGGCGCAGCTGCAGTTCTTCCTGTTTACCCGACAGGAAGCCCCCGCTGAACTGATGCGCGACGTCCTGAAGCGAGCGATCGGGCCGGTGAAGTTTTTTCCGCCTTCGCCTCCGGAGAAAGAGGAGGATATTGATTTGCCCACGGAAGAACTGAAGGACGGTGAAGCGCCAACTGACGAAGAAAGGCGACGTGACAGACCTGGCCCACCCGATGGTACAGACGATGAATGACGGTTCAATCGGCTCGCAGGCGTGACTGTCATCAGATTGCCTCTCTTGTTCAATCGATTCTCATCATGGAAGTCAACTCGATCGCCCTGATCGGCTATCGCGGCAGCGGCAAGACGGCCGTTGCTCAGGCCCTGGCCGCGCGCCTCGGGTGGGATTGGGTCGACGCCGACGTGGAGGTGGAGCTTCGCGCCGGCAAGTCGATCGCGGCTATTTTCGCCGAGGACGGCGAGACTCGCTTCCGTGACCTCGAGGCGATCGTCGTCGACCTGCTCGCGCTACGGCAACGGACCGTACTTGCGCTGGGCGGCGGCGCCATCCTGCGCGAGGTGAACCGCAAGGCAATCCGCCGCTGCGGGGCGGTCGTCTGGTTGCAAGCGTCGGTCACGACTTTGGAACGTCGCATCGCCGCTGACCCGTCGACGGCGGCCCGTCGCCCGAATCTCACGGCAAGCGGGGGGCCGGCCGAGATTCCCCGCCTTTTGGCCGAGCGGACGCCCCATTATCGGGCGTGTGCTACGCTTGAGGTCGATACCGAAGGAAAGACTCCGAGCGATATTGCCGACGAGATCGTCGCTGCACTTGGCCTGCCTTCACGTCGGTAAAGTTCAGGGAAGACATTTAACACAGAGAGCACAGAGGACACAGAGAAGTCCTTTGAGGGTTGCTTCGCATTTCTTTGTGCTCAATGGTCCTCTGCGTTGAAGTCTTTCATCTGAACATTCATTCGCACTGTCCACGCCAGCGACCGCATGATGCTCGCCCCGCCGCTTTGGATCGGACTCCTGCTTGCCGGATTCGCCGGGCTGATCGCCGGCGGCTACGTCAATTGGGCGACGTACACTTTGGCGTGGAACTGCCGACCGATTTCGCCGTGGGCCGCACAGCATGAACATGCTCCGGCGCGGCGGCTCGCCGACCGCTTGCCGCTGTGGGGATGGCTCGGTCTGCGCCGGGAGGCTGATATTCACGGCGCAGGCTTTTGGCGCCGACCGTTCGCGGTGGAAGTGTTCATGGCGCTCGCATGGGCGGCGCTCTATTGGTGGGAAGTTGATCAACAGGGTCTAGTGCACCACCAGTTCGAGGCGTTGGCAGGGAGAGCGTTGCCACGCGGCGCACTGGCGGCTCCGGCATGGACGACCCTCGCGACGTTCCTGTCGCACGCCCTCTTGCTGACGCTGATGGCCGCCGCGAGCCTGATCGACTTTGACGAAAAGACGATCCCCGACGGCGTGACCACGCCGGGGACGCTGCTCGCGCTGGCGCTCGCGGCCGCGCTGCCGATGTCGCTGCTGCCGCACGTCGCTGAACGGATGGCGCCGCCGGTCGCCGGGGTCGTCGTGCCGCTGCCGGCCGACGCCGCAGCACAGATGAAGGGGGCGGCCCTCTACGTTGAACCGCTCTCCCTGGTCGCGCCGAATGCTTGGCCCCAGTCGCTGGCCGGCGCTCCGCACGGCGCCAGTCTCACCATCGGCCTGGCGTGCTTCGCTCTCTGGTGGGTCGCGTTGACGCCGCGGATCATGCGCTGGCGCCGCGGGATGTTCTTCGGCCTGCGTGTGCTCGCCGCCCGCTCGCTGCGCGAACTGCTTCGGCCCCGTTCGGCGTTGATCGGACTCGTCGGTTTCGTCGCCATCACGGCCGTCTGGTATCGCGGCGGCGAATCGTGGCTCGGCCTGCTCACGGCGCTGGTCGGCATGGTCGGCGGCGGGGCGATGGTCTGGGCCGTTCGCATCGTCGGCTCGGCGGCCCTGCGCAAAGAGGCGATGGGCTTCGGCGACGTCACGCTGATGATGATGATCGGGGCGTTCCTCGGTTGGCAGCCGACGATCTTTATTTTCTTCATGGCGCCGTTTGCGGGACTGCTGATTGGCGTCACGCAGATGATCTTGCGGCGCGACGACGTGATTCCCTACGGCCCGTTCCTCTGTCTCGCCGCCGCCGCGGTGACCGTCGGGTGGGGGTGGTTCTGGAATCAAGATCCGCACGGCTTTCAGGCGATCTTCGAGCTCGGCTGGCTGTTGCCGGCCGTGTTGGCGCTCGGCGTCGTGATGCTGGGCGCGATGCTGGTGATCTGGCGGAATATCAAGGAGGCGATCTGGGGCGTGGAGGAAGATTGAGGAGGAGTTTGGCTGCGTGAGCGAGTAGGTGAGTAGGTGAGTAAGTGAGTTGTAAGTAGCCGGAGGCACACCTGCCTTTGGGTTCTCCGGGCCGCACGGCGGGCCGGCTAGCGGGAAACTTCGTCAGGGACTTTCAAACAACATGCCGCAGTGGTTCGCGAAGATCACCGACTTCGACGCACCTGTTGCTCGTGCAGCGCTGGGGCGGGGACGCTACGGCGTTATCGAAACGGCCGGGGGTCGAGTGGTCGCGATCCATTTGCGTCCTTGGCCCAAACTCCTATCTTGGCCCGAGATCTGGCCGACCCGCGGTCGCTACCATGCCCGCGGCGATGCCGACCGCTGCTTGCTCTACTACAACCAGCCGCGCGGCCACGCCAATTTCTTAGCGCTGAAGTATATCGTTTCCACGGCCGGGACCTCGTACGCCACGTTTCGCGCGGCGCTGACCGAGCTTGATCGCATCGCCCAGTTGAAGCGTTCCGACGCGCTGCTCTGCGACGCGGCGAACACGCGGCTCAGCGATCGGCTCCTCGCACGTTTCGGTTGGGAGCCGCACGCGCCGGCACGCTGGCGCCGCAACTTCATCAAACGCTTCTACGGCGTTTATCCGGCGTAAGGGGTCGGGGGCCTTTTGCCACTGGAAAGGTTGATCTGCATGGATCGCGTCCGGTGGCAAAAGGCCCCCGACCCCGTCTGTCACGCTAGCACTCGTGCGAACCGCCCTTGCTCCCGACGCCCACCGCTGCTACCGTTCGCCCGCTACCAGGGCCACCCCTTCACGCCGCCATTTCGCTCGCGCCGTGCCTCGCATCTTCCTCACCATCGCGACCCTCGCCTTACTTGCCGGCTGCGGCAAGATGTCGCTTGCGCCGAATCAGCAGCAAGCGCAACTGGCGATGCAGCAGCAGGTGACGACCCTCGCCCAGCAGAATACCGAGTACCAAACGCGCGCCGCGGCGCTCGACAAAGACAACCAAGAGCTTGAATCGCTCCTCGCGCAGACGAGGCAGCAGGTCCAGCTGCTCACGGACGAAGTCGGCGCCACGCGCAATCAACTGCAGACGACGACCAATCAACTGCTGGCGATGCAGACCGATAACACTCAGCTCAAACAAATGAGCACGCAGTTGGTCGCCACGTCGAAGCAACGGGCCGGCGCAGAGATTCGAGCGAACAACACGCTGCTGAAAAATCTGTCGCTCAAGCAGCTTCCGGGCGTCGAGGTTCGCCAAGACGGCGACGTTGTCCGCGTCGAAATCCCGGCCGATCGCCTCTTCATGCCGGGGAGCAATTATTTCCAGAACGGCGGCGAGCAACTGCTCGACACGGTGGCCGCCGACCTGCGGCAAAACTTCCCCGAGAACCTTATCGGGATTGAGGGACACACCGACGACGGGGCGACCCATTCGCAGCAGTTCCCCACGAACCATCATCTCTCGGCCGCCCAGGCCTTGGCCGTCTACAATTCGCTTGCCCAGAAGCGGACGATGGCGCCGAACCAACTGTTCGTCATCGGCCACGGCGGCAACCATCCGGTCGTGTCGAACGCCAGCGACGCGGGCAAGGCGCGCAATCGGCGCATCGAGTTCGTGGTTTACCCGGAACGCCTTGCCGCACGGTAGCCGCGGCTTATCGAGCTGCGGCTATCGACGACTGTCGGCCAGAATGGCGTCCACGACGCCGGCAGTGGTGTAGGGCTCCGCGAGCGTCGCCACGGTGCATCCGGCGGCTTCGAGCACGCCACCCGTCAGCGGGCTGATCGCCGCCAGGCGGGTGCGGGACAGGTCGGCGCCGAACATGGCGACCAGCGACTTGGCAATGGCGGAGCTGGTGACGGTCACCCAATCGATGGCGCCCGCACGCAGAGCGGCTGCAATTTCTGGGTCGGGTGCGGCGACATCGCGACTTTCGTAAACCACCGCCTGCTCGACGTCGGCGCCGGCGGCTGCGAGCAGTTCAGCGAGCACTTCGCGGCCGCGGCTCGCACGGAGCAACAACACTCGCCGCCCGCCGGACAAGGGCGCCAGCGACTCGGCAAGCGACTCGGCGCGGTACTCCACCGGCAGCAAGTCAGCGCGCAAGTGGAATTCCGCCAGCGCGTCGGCCGTGCCCGGACCGATGGCGGCAATCTTGCTTCGTCCCAACGCCCGCAGATCGAGATGGTGATGCCGCAGCCGTTCCAGGAAATAACGAACGCCGTTGGCGCTGGAGAAGACCAACCAGTCAAACGTGGGCAATTCTTGAATGGCGCGATCGGCGGCCGTCCAATCGCGTGGAGGTCCAATTTCAATCGCCGGCTGCACGAGCACCGCGGCGCCCAGATCGGAGAGCGCTGCGACGAGCCCTTCCGACTGCTCGATGGGCCGCGTCACGAGGATCGTTTTCGCCGCGAGCGGGCGCATGGCAAACCAATCGGTCGCGGCGCGCTCAGCGACCGCTTCGCCCACGATCACGACCGCTGGCGGGCGCACTTTCCCCGGGGCCAACACGGTGGCCAGTTCTCCCAGCGTCGTTACCAGCGTTTGCTGTTGCGGCCAACTAGCGCGGCGGACGATCCCCACCGGCGTGTCACGCGGCTTGCCGTGGGCGATCAGTTCGGCTGACCAGCGGGGGGCCGACGTCACCCCCATGTAGAATACGAGCGTCCCCGGAAACTGGGCCAGCCCCGCCATGTCGAGCGGCCGCTCGTGATCGAGACATTGTTGACCGGTAACGAACGCAACGCAGGACGATGCGTCGCGGTGAGTGAGCGGGATGCCGGCGTAGGCGCTCGCCGCCTGGGCAGAAGTAATGCCTGGGACGACTTCGTACGGAATGTTCGCGGCGTCGAGGGCGGCCAACTCCTCGGTGGTACGGCCGAAGATGGCTGGGTCGCCCCCTTTGAGTCGTGCCACGGTCTTGCCGGCGCGTGCGGCGGCGATCATCCGCTGGTGAATCTCGTCCTGGGTGACCAGCCGACCCTGCCCATGCCGCCCAAGGCACTGGAGATCGGCGTTGGGGCGCGCGAATTGCAAGATTCTCGAATTCACCAGGTAGTCGTAAATCACGACATCGGCCTGACCGAGACGCTGCCGCCCGCGCAAAGTCAGTAGCCCCGGATCTCCCGGGCCTGCGCCAATCAAATAGACGGTGCCTGCAATCTGTGACATTTATAGCGTTGGTGCGACGTACGGCTGGCGGGGGCGGATCGAAAGTTGCTGCCCGTCGACCTGCTGTTAGAATAACAACCTGAGGCCCGGCCCGCCCGCTTCGCGGTCCGGAGATTCGTTTCGCTTCTCAGTGCACGCCCGGAACCGGCACGGCTCACATGGCGACGGAATCGCAAACTGCTCCGGTTCCCGCCCCGCGCGGACCCGCTCCCCTCGCGCCCAGCGTACGTCATCGCCTCACCAAGACGTTCGAGCACGCCCAGCGCTGCGTCGAAAAAGGCGACCACGACTACGCCACCGAGCTATTCACGCAATGCGTGGCGGAGGATCCGGGAAATGTCGTCTTCCTGCAGGCCTTCCTGACCAATCTCCACAAGAAATACAAAGACAATAAAAAGGGCGCCAGCTTCGCGGGACTCAAGATCAAGTCGCAGCGCTCCGCGATGTCCAAGGCGGTACAGCAAGGGCAGTGGCTGCAGGCCTTCACCGCTGGCTGCGGCGCGCTTGCCCTGAACCCGTGGGATATCCAGTCGCTGCTGGCGATGGCCGCCGCCTGCAATGAGTTGCAAGTCGATGAGGCGCAGCTGAGCTACCTGCGGCGTGCGCTCGACGTCGACGGCAAGGATCCCGTCGTTAATCGGCAGGCCGCACTCGCGCTGCAGCGAATGGGACAGTTCGACCAGGCGATCGCCTGTTGGCATCGCGTGGAGCAGGCGAGACCCCACGACGAAGAAGCGCAGCAAGCGATTTCGCACCTTTCGGTCGAGAAAACGATCCACCAAGGAGGGTACGATCCTGCCTTGCTAGGCGGTAGGCCGGCGGGAAATGCGATGAGCGGCTCCGCGGCAACGCCCAGGTCCGTGGCGCGGCTTTCCAAGAGCGCTGCGGACGACGCGGAAGACGCCAAGCAGATGGCGCTCACTCCGGAAGATCGCTACAAGGAAGCCATCGCGAAGGACCCCGCGTCGCTGGAACCATACTTTCGTCTGGCCGACTTGTACCTTCACGACCAACGGCTGGACGACGCTCAGCAGGTGCTGGAGCGGGCGAGCCAAGCGTCGGGGGGCGGCGACCTGCACGTTCGGGAACGGCTCGAAGACCTGCAAGTTCGCCGTGCCGCGGGCCAAGTCGCCTCGGCCCAGCAGCTGTTTGATGCGCAAAAGACCGCTGAAGCCAAACAGCTGCTAGATCGCGCACGCAGCCAGGCCAATCAGGTCGAGCTGGAAGTCTTCGCGGCGCGGGTCGATCGCGATCCGCACAACCCACGCCTCCAGTTCGAATTCGGCCAGCGGCTCAAGCGGGCCGGCAAGACCAAGCAGGCGATCACGGCCCTCCAGGCGGCCCGCACCGAGCCGAAACGCAAAGCGTTGGTACTGCTCGAATTAGGCGAATGCTTCCAGAAAATCGAGCAGTACAAGCTCGCTCTGGCTCACTACGAGCAGTCGATTGAGGCGACTGAGGCCAGCGACGAGGAAGTGCGCAAGTTGGGCCTCTATCGGGCCGGGGTCCTGGCGACGGGGCTCCGCGAGCTGGATCGGGCGGAACGCCACCTCGCCGAGTTGGCCGGGATGGATTATGGTTACCGGGACGTCTCCGAACGGCTGGACAAGATCGCCTCGTTACGCGATAGTGGTTGATTCGCCAGTCGGCTTCCGGGCCGGTCATGCGTGAGTGCGGCGTACGAGGCGCCGCCGGCCGATCCGAGTTCTCAGACCCCGTCGCAAAAATAAGATGCCCAGTTCACCCAGTGCCAAGAAGCGTCTCCGTCAGAGCATCGATCGTCGCGCCCGCAATCGCGTGGTGCGCTCGACCCTCCGGACCCAAATTAAGAAAGTTCGCACCGCCATCGCCGCCGGCGACGTCGCGACTAGCGAAACCGAGTTCCGCACCGCCGTCGTGAAGCTCGATAAGGCAGCGGCCAAGAACATTCTGCACGCCAACTCGGCCGCTCGGCTGAAGTCGCGCCTCTCGAAGGCGATTAAGGGAATCAAGGCGAACGTCTAGTTCGTCTCCTGATTGGTTGGCAGCGAGTCATTCGAAAGACCCTGGTCGCTTGGCCGGGGTCTTTCTGCGCGCTTGCGGCGCGGGTGAGTAAGTATTTTTATGTCGGTAGGTAAAGCGGCGGAGGGCTCTCCGTGTTGAGTGGTGGCGCGTCCCCTACTCACCTACTCCGTCACCACTCAATCTGTTTCGCCGCGAATACGGGACCTTCAACGCAAGTACGCTTGTAGTCCCACTCGCCGTCAGGCTGTCGGACTTTGACGACGCAGCTGAAACAGATGCCGATGCCGCAGGCCATGGGCGTCTCGAGGGAGACCTCGCACGCCACGCCACGCTGAATCGCTAGGTGGGCGACCGCCTCCATCATTCGTTCGGGTCCGCAGCAAGCGATCCGAACTGACGTTCCCGGATCGGTCGCCGCTTCGTCCAGCAGCTCGCCAAGCGTCTCGGTCACGAGCCCCTTGCGGCCCACGCTGCCGTCGTCGCTGCTGACGCGGACGTCGATGCCAGCGGCGCGGAAGTCATCGACGCCCGCGAGCAAATCAACGTTTCGCACGCCGTAGCAAAGCGTCGCCCGCTGGGCTCGCAGTGGTCGCCGGACCGCCTCGCCGTAGTCGCGGCCGCCGAGCGCTTCTCGCCCCAGGGCAAGAAACGGCGTCTGCCCAATGCCGCCGGCGACCATGATCAGGTGATCGACCGGCTCGGTCGAAAATCCGTTGCCAAGCGGGCCCCAGGTTTCGATGACGTCGCCGGCCTTCACTTGAGCCAGCCGCGACGTCATGCGTCCGACGACCAGATAGACGACGTCGACGCCGCGCGGCCTCCCGTCGGCGTCGAGCCATGTGTCATACAGGGCCAACGGCCGCCCCAGCAAGGGATCGCTGCCGCCGGTGAGCCGGAGCATCAGGAACTGCCCAGGCGCCACTCGGCGCGCCAGTTCGGGCGCCTCAAGTCGAACACGGTACGTGCCGCTGGCGAGCCGCACGTTCTCGACGATGGTCGCTGAAGTCTGGAGCGCCTGATCGGCGTAGTAAGCAGCTCCCAGCGGATTGGCCTCCATGCTGCATTGGCTGCTCACCGCTTCCCTCCCGGCTTGGGCTTACCTCTGCCCCCCTGGCCCTTCTGGTGGCCGACTTTCTTCTTGAACGCTCCCGGGCGGCCCGGCTTCTTGCCGCCCAACGCCTTACCCGGCGGCTTGCCGCTGGGACCAGCTGGGCGAGCCGCGTGCGGGGCGCTCGGCCCGCCATCGCCGATCACGCTGCGCACCGGTTCAGTCCCTCCAATTGGCGACGGTTTCTTCGTGGCGCCCTTCCCCGCGCCGGGCCGCCCTCCGATTGGCTTGCGTCCGCTGGTCGGCTTTCGCGTCGCCGCCGCAGCGCGGCTGCCGCGCATTGGCGCCCGCTTTGGCCCGCCAGGCCCACGACCGGATTGGCGGCGCGGCGGCGCGTCATCGGCGTCCTGCTCCCGCGGCCCAGCCGCAGCCGCTTCACGGAGCTTCTTGACCTCCTCCGGCGTTAGCATACGCACCGCCCCGCGCGGCAGTTCCCCAAGCCGTATCGGGCCGACGGCGACGCGAATCAGCCGCTGTACTTTGTGCCCGAGTCGGGCCAGCAGCCGCCGCACTTCGCGGTTGCGACCTTCGTCGAGCACCATTTCGAGCAACGTCGCACCCTTCTTCGCAGACTTCACGCGGACGTCGACGGCATGGACGAACCCATCGGAGAGATGGACCCCTTTTTTCACCTGTGCGAGCACATCGGGCGCCGGCTGTCCCGCGACGGTCACTTCGTAGATCTTTTCCACGCCATGGCGCGGATGCGTCAGTTGGTCGGCCAGGGGCCCGTCGTTCGTGACGAGGATCAGCCCTTCGCTCGCCATGTCTAGCCGGCCGACGTTGAACATCCTCCCCACCCCCGGCGGCAGCAGATCGATCACCCGCGGCCGGCCGCTGGGGTCGCGAGCCGTCGACACGATGCCCGGCGGCTTGTGAACGGCAAAGTACTGCAACCGAATCCGCGGCAACGGTTCGCCGTCGACCTTGATCTCCTGCTTAGCGCGATCGACGCGGGCGCCGAGTTCGGTGATGACCTCACCGTCGACCTGAACGCGCCCCTCGGTGATGTACTCCTCGCATTCGCGCCGGCTTGCCAACCCTGCCGCCGCGAGCACCTTCTGCAGCCGATCGCCGCGCGGCTCGCCAGAGGAAACTGGTCGCGCGGCCGCCGCCGTTGGGCGCGGACGGCGTTGCGACGGCCCGCCTGCTGGTGGACGCTTGCCTCCTGCGGAACGCCCGCCGGCGGGCTTACCGCCGCCCGCTCTGCCGGGACGCTGGCCGCCGGAGTTTGACTTGCCTGAACGCGGCTTACCCGAGCCGCGCTTTCCGGGAGGGGGCGCCATGGGACCTAACTTCTGCTAGCTGCGAGGATGCAATGAAATTCTCCATCCCGCATGATAGCTGGGGCAGGCCTCCGGCCCCAGGGCCGCCATGGACCTAGTAACGAATCGAGGGCTGGCCGTAGGGAGCGCTCGGCGTTACCGGCATCGTCGGCGTCACGACGGGCGCCGGTGGCGTGTACGTGGGAACTGACGGAGCCGCCGGGACGAAGGTCGGCGCGGCGCTGGGCACAGTGGCAGCGGCAGGCGAGAGGTTTGGTGCGCTGACCGCCGCGGCCGCAGGCGTCGGGACCACGCCGCGGCGGGCCGCCTGAACAATGGTGAAATCCTGGGCGCGTTCAACTTCGTTGCGCGGAATTCCAAACTCCCGCGGGCGTCCGCCGTCGATGGGCGGGCCAAGATCCGGAAGCGGGTAAGGATCGAACGCTTCCGCATTGGCCCGCTGGTATCCAGCGGGGCCAGGATGGCGCAGCCTTGGATACCGAATCGTCGGCGAGCAGCCTGCAGCGATGCAGGCGGCGACGATTGCTGGCAGGCAGAAGGCGAGGCGAGACATCGTTCCATCCGTGGACGGCAATGCGGAGAGTGACGCGCGGGGATTGTAGGAGCTGGGGGGAATTCGGCAAAGATGAGCTGGCGTCCCACTGTGCTAGCGTGGCAGCGACACGTCGAGCAGCGTCAAATTTCCTTGGGATGCGATTTTTGCTCGACCCGCGGCCGCCGGCAGCAGCGCTGTCTGACCCGCCGAGAGGACTTCTTCGCGAGGTCCGCTAGTCGTTTGCGTCGTGATGGCCGCGCCCCCTTCCAGCACTGCCAGCAAGTGAAACGAACCATCGCCGCCGATCGTTGCAGAGCCGCCGTCGGCGAGTTTCAGTCGATCGAGGAGGAATTTGTCGCACGCCACGAGGCGCTCGATGCTGGAAGCGATGAATTGCGGATGCTGCGAAGCTACGGGCCCGCGCGCGTAGTCGATCGTCGCCAACGACTCCTCAACGTGGAGTGGTCGCGGCTTGCCGGCCGCGTCGACTCGGTCCCAGTCGTGCAGCCTGAACGTCGTATCGCTCGCTTGTTGGATCTCGGCAATCACCAGCCCCGCACCGAGGGCATGCACGGTTCCCGCGGGAATGAAGACGCAGTCGCCGACGCGGGCCGCGAAGGCGTGGAGGCAGCTCTCACAATGCCCGCTGGCGATGGCTGCGGCGAGCTGCTCGGCGGTGACGCCTGGTTTGAGACCCGCATAGATGTTGCTTCCCGGCTCCGCCGCGAGAACGACCCACGCCTCGGTCTTGCCCAAATCGGGCGGGTCGAGCTCGGCGCCCTGTTCATCGTTCGGATGGACCTGGACCGAAAGGGTGCGGTTGCAGTCGAGAAACTTGAACAGCAGCGGAAAGCTCGTCGCCGGCACGCCGTCGCCGAGGAGCTTCGCGGGTTGCTCCCGCACCAAGTCGCCGAGAGTTTTGCCCGACAGGGCGCCGTTCAGCACGACGCTCTGATCATCGCCATGATCGACAATTTCCCAACTCTCGGCATAGTCGTCGCCTGGGCCAATTGCTTTGCCGAGCATCGTTCCGAGGCGGCGACCGCCCCAGAGATAACGGCGGAAAATCGGCTGGAAACGGAGCAAGTAATCGCAGGCGGTCGTCATCGCGTCTCTCGGAAACCTATGTTTAGGCGGGACTTACCGATAATCGACCCGCGGTCCGTGCGTTGTCGCTGACTGGCGTCGTTTGTAACATGAAGTGACGCCGGTTGAGAGCCTCTGGCGGTTATTCCGCCGTTGCCTTTGCGTTACTCTGGGACCTGGTCGTTCCTTGCATCTTTTGAAATCCCTCCCCTGGCCCCTCCCTTTGAGGGAGGGGGACGAACGCTCCTATGCCGCCGCGACCTGAAGACGAATCTCGGCTGGAGCAATCGAAGATGTCCTTTGGGGAGCATCTCGAAGAGCTGCGCCGCGCTCTGTTCAAGTCGATCGCAGCGCTGTTCATCGGGTTTCTCGTCGGCATGGCGGTGGCGAACGATATTGTCGCCTACGTGCAAACTCCGGTGCGCGAGTCGCTCGAACGATTCTACATGCGGCAGACCGCCCGCCAGCAGGAGGAGCGCGTCGCCGAACTCAAGGCGCAGGGCCGCAACGCTCACGAGGACGAGCTGGTCACGTACGAGGATATGCAGCGCGAGGGGCTGGTCGTTACTGAGTACCTGATCGAGCCCCAGGAGTTTCGGCGGTTGCTGGAGGAGCAATATCCGCAGCTGAAAACACTTCTGGCAGAAAACGACAAAGGAGCCAACGACAAACGGGCCGGGGCGCCATTGACCGAATCGGTCGACGCTGCCGAAAAGGCCGACATGGTTAAGGCGGATGCGCCGAACAGACTCAACCGTTCCGACCTCATTGAACTGCGATTGTTCCAACCGATCGAGCAAGACTCGCGCTTGCGCGTCGTCGGCCACAGCATGATGGAGCCTTTTTCGGTTTGGCTGAAGGCGGCGTTCATCTCGGGGTTGGTATTTTCGAGCCCGTTCATTTTCTACTTCATCTGGGAATTCGTCGCGGCGGGTCTCTACAAGCACGAGCAAAGCTACATCTATACCTACATGCCGATCAGCATCGGCTTGTTCATTGGCGGGGCGCTCCTGGCGTTCTTCTTCGCGTTCGAGCCGCTCCTGGACTTCATGTTCTGGTACTACGAGCGGACCGAAACGCAGCCCGACTTGAACCTGAGTGAGTGGGTGAGCTTCGTGCTAATGATGCCGCTCGGGTTTGGAATCAGCTTCCAGCTGCCGCTGTTGATGCTGCTGTTGGAGCGGATCGGGATTTTCACTGTCGACAGCTACTGGTCGAAATGGCGTCTCGCCGTGGTGATCATCATGGTGATCGCGATGATCCTGACGCCGTCGCCCGATCCCTACAGCATGCTGCTGATGGGCGTGCCGCTAGTCGGGCTCTACTTCGGCGGCATTTGGCTCTGCAAGTTAGCGCCGGGGAGACGGCTGGAGTCTCCCGGAGACTTGCTGGCGCGGCGGACTTAGCGGCGCCGGCCCGCGCGTCGCTTCATGCCAAATCCCAGCGACAACGCTACTTCGCCGTGTAAGCATCCGCGGGAATCGTCCAGTCGATGGGCGTCTTTGCTTTGACAAGCTTCTGCACCTCGGCGACCGACTCGAGCGCTAGCCGCGCGGTTTTCCCCGTCTTCGCCATGTATGCCGCGGCAACGCCGGCAGCCGTTCCGGTCGACCATTCCGTCGGATGGAGCCGCGTGGCTGAATTGGCCATGAAGCTCTGCGCCATCGTCTTCCCAGCGACAAGCATGTTCTCGATGCGCTCGTTGGTTAGCGCCCGAAACGGAATGTAAAAGGGCAAGGTGTCGTGAAAGGCGTGGATGTACTTGGGGAACTCGCGCCCGACGATCGGATGAATGTCGGCCGGATAAGCGCCCAGGGCAATCCGGTCGTCAAACTTCGTTCCCGTGCGATCAGCGACGTCTCCAACCAAGTCGGCCATCGGCAGCACGTAGCCATCCAGCCCGATGGAGCGGCGCGTGTCGCGGATGTACGGCAGTTTCGCCAGTCCATGCCCCGTGCCCAGCACCGTGGAGTTCAACACGATCTGCTTCGGATCAATTCCGTCGGGGGCGTGCCGCTTGAACCATTCGTGCCAGCCCAAGGCGCGCTCTTCCGCTCCGGCCATCACCGCGAGGTCGACGCCTCCCTGCCAGTCGTCACAGGTGGCCGCAGCGTCCGCCTTCGACGGAAAGAGGTAACCGAACGGATAATCATTCCCGCCGTTGCCAACCTTGGCGGAGTACCCCCAATTCTGCAGGCAAAGATCTCCTGGCGCCGGCGGACCGTCGCCGCGTATGCGGCGATAGGTCCAGACTTGATCCCACGCGTCGGCGCGCCCCTCGTAGGTAGCAAAACCCATTCGCTCTAGCGGAACGTCATATTTCGGCTCGTCGGCCGGGTTCTCCAAGAATTCCTCGACGAAACAAAACACCGTCGCCTGTCCCGTGCGGTCGTCGCCCGCCAGCCCGCCGTCAGTGGCCTCGACGCCCTGCAGATAGGGAGCGTCGGCCAGCGCGAGCACCTCGCCCCACTCGGTGGCGTCGATAAACACCGGCGACCGCTTCGCTCCGTCGCGGGAGCCGAAATAGAGCACGCGCTTAGTGAAGCGATCGGATTCTTGCGGCGAGTACCAATCGGCTAGGTCCTTGGAAGGCAGACGATCGTAGCCGCCGTGACGCACGCCCGGTTTCGGCTTCCGCTGAATGGCGGTAAGCGACGCAATGCGATCGCCGTCGCCGTTTAACTCGACCCGCTTCACCACTGTCTCGCGGAAGATCGTGAGCTTATCGCTGAGCTGCTTCTCCAGCGGCTCGAGTTGGCGAACAAAGCTATCGGGGCAAAAGCAAAACCGACTCACCCAACAATCGGCCGGGTTTTCTAAGTATTGCATCAAGGCGTGAAAGCTCGGCGTAATGTTCGCCGGGTCGCGGGCGACACGCGCGACGCTATACGACTGCGTTCCGGGCGCTGTTGCCTTGATGGTGTGCCAAGCCTCGTCGACCGCCGGCACTCCGCTGCTGGTGAGTTGCCCGCCAACCCAATCGGTCGGCTCCAGCAGCGCGGTGCGGGCCCCGCTCTCCGCCGACGCGAGGGCGGCGGCAAATGCCGCGGTCGACCCGCCAGCGATGATGACGTCATAGTCGTTTAACGTCACCGCTGCCGACTGCTCCGCAGCGACGACAACTGCCGAATTCGCGCCAATTACTCCACTGGTCAAAGCCAGCATAAGATAGAGCGCAATCGTACTTAAAAATCGCGTCATCGTCACTCAGCCTCCAACCGATCCAGATGCCAGTCAAACAGATATCGAAACGCAATGCCTCCCCCGACGGCGACGCCAAGCAGCGCTGTCGCGAGAGTCCAATTGCCAATCACCAGCTGTGAAACGCCGAGCACGCCAGCGGCGATCCATGCGGCGCCAACCGCGGCAACGCCAAAGCCCCCCGCCAGCAGGAGCGGCGGCCCAACGGGCGGCAGGGGCGTCGAAGCCCCGGCACGCTGGTTCGTCTCCGCGGCGGAAATCATTTGCCGCACCGGCGTCCACCAACCTAGCGGCCGTGCGCGGAGGTAGAACGACGTGAGCGTTTCCTCCGACTCCGGCTTCGTCAACAAGGCGACGGCAACCCACGCCATGGTCGTCACCACGATGGCGATCAGCGCGTGGAGCATCGCCATACCGTCGGCAGCGGCCTCGCCGGCGGCGAGCCGGGTCGCCCACCAGTCTGATTTTGGCAGCAGCCAAGCGAGTGCGAAATACGCCACGGGGCCGCCGATCATCGCCGCCACCCACGATGCCAGATTTGCCCGCCACCACCACCACTGCGCCCAAAGATATGCGGCCGAAGCGGCGAACATGCCGCTGATGACGGTGGCAATTCGAAAGAGCGAGTCGGAAGCGAACATGACCCAAATGCCGGCGAGCAAGATCCCGAGAGTAATGCCGCGACCAACCCACAATACATGGGGATGACGAGGATCGAGGATCGCCGCCTGCGGAAAGAGCTGGCGGAGGACGTCGTTCACGACCGTCTGCGAGCCGTAGTTTAAATACCCGCTAATCGTCGACATTACGCTGGCGAGCCCGCCGGCGACGACGAGTCCCAGGACGCCGGCAGGCAGGTATTCGATCAACATCATCCCATAGACCTGTTCCCGCTCGCCGCGCGTCGCATGGTACAGATCGGGATGCTTGGCGACCATTCCCAGGACGGGAAGCGTAATAAGCAGCAGCATGATGAACATTGCCAGCTGACCCCAAATGGTCACCTTCGCCGCCTCCCGCGCCGTGCGACACGAAAAGATCCGTTGCCCGTCGAGGTCCACGCTCCCGCCGCGGCCGATCGTCGGGATGATCAGCCAGGCGATCACTACCCATGGGCCGAGAATCGCGTGGCCTGGTACAGGCAGGGTTGCGAGAATCTCGGCATGCTCGGCCGGGTGCGCTGCCTTGATGGCCGCGGCGAGATCGGTCGGCCCGCCGGCGTTGACCAAAACGGCGACGAGTAGGGCGGCGCTGGCGACCACAATGACGGCCGATTGGAAGACGTCGGTGACCAAGACGCCGGCAAATCCCGAGACCCACACATACCCGGCGACCAACGGCACGACGCACGCCAGCGTCGCCCATTTGCTTTCGATTCCCAGCACTGGCTGCATGATTTTGTGCGTTCCGAGCAATCCGGCCCCGATCCAGGGGACCATGCTCACCGCGACCGCGAACAGCGCCGTGTAGATACGGACGAGCTTCGCGCCGCGGCCGCCAAAGCGCAGGGCGTAGAACTCGGGACCCGTGCGAATATTGAGTTGCCGCCACCGCGCCGCGAAGAGCATCGCCACGATCATCCACGCCAGACCAAAGCGCGAAAGGTAGAACCAAGCGACTGGCAATCCAACCACGGCCGCCATACCGCAGTACAGTGGCGCCACATCGGCGTTGATTGCCGTCGCGGCATATGAGACGCCATTCATCCACGCGGGGACGCGTCTGCCGGCCAGGTAGTAGCTCTCTTCGTCCTCGCGTCCGGTACGCCACAGCCGATGCGCCCACAAACCAATGACGAGCGTCGCCGCCAGATAGACGGCAATAACGATCAAGTCGGCGGCGTGGGATCCAAGCCAGTTCATCAGGCGGCAGCGAGCGGTTGAAATAGAATCCGAATGATACGTCGAACAACGGCCCCAGCGCCGCGGCTAGACTTCTACGGCCGCAGATTGTGGCAAGCTATTGAGATAAATCTCGTCAACGATTCGCTGTACGACTTCGCCCTGGCAACCGTTAGCGCCGGTTACTTCACGCGTCTCGATGCTGCGCAAGAAATCGGCGAACTGATCCTTGAATGGCTCCGCCGCGGCTGCTTCAAATCGCTCGTCGACGAGCGATCCTTCTTGTTCTGAGGTCAAAATCACATGGTCGCCGAAGAGTTCGAACGTCATCCCTCCCGCGTCGCCGAAGAATCCCATCAAGGAAGTTGGAATGGACTTTTCCGGAAAATTTCCGGCCCAAGCAACGTCGAGTTCGAGCGTGGCGCCGTTCCGGAAGCGAACGAACGCATGGGCCGCATCTTCCACATCACACACGCCATCCCAGTCCGGCGGACCAGCCCACATGTTTTCATAGACATAGCCCCGCATGCGGCGGCCGAAGGTTGAATAGACTTGGCCGCTCACGTCGGCCACGTCGGGGTAGCCGAGCGTCGACAGCGCCAGGTCGATCAGATGCACGCCGACGTCAATCAAGGCTCCGCCGCCTGCGACGGACTTGGTCGTGAACCATTTGCCCAGGCCAGGTACGCCTCGCCGGATATGCAAATGCGCCTTGGCGTGATAGATGTGGCCGAGTCGTCCCGCGCTGACTATTTGCTTGGCCAGCCTGCCGACGGCGGTATACCGGTGGACGAACCCAATCTGGACGATGCGTCCGGTCCGAGTGGCGACGTCGTTAATTTCCTCGCATTGCGCCGCCGTCAGCGCCATTGGCTTTTCGAGCAGCACGTCCTTGCCCGCCTCGAGCGCGGCAACGGCGAGGGGGTGATGAAGTCGATTGGGGACGCCGATTACCACCGCGTCAACGGCTTGGTCGTTGAGGACCATCGACGGGTCGTTGCAGGGGGTTCCGCCGAACTGCGCCGACAGTTCGGCGGCACGCTCCGAGTTCAGATCCGCGATCCAGCGCAGCGTTGCTCCAGCCGCTTGCGCCGCCTCGGCGTGCTTCTGTCCAATGGCGCCGGCGCCGATAATTCCGATCTGTTTCACGTCACTGGGGCCCATATCATGAAGTGGCTGAAAGCGGATGACTGGTGATTGAATCGCGTCTAGCTGCGAACCCTTCGCGTTGCATTCTCCCGGGAGGAGTCGCTGACGGTTTCGTTACCCCAATGCGGGGCCGGAACGATGTTTGCCGCACCAGAAGACCGCAAACTAACGAAGTCGTGGCGGGCCTGGTCGCTCATCGCCACATCGAGGATTCGCGTCACGAGCAGCGTCTCGCGACGATCAACCAGCGGCCGGCCCGCATCGAAAAAATCGAGGATGCTCGCCGCGGCGTCGAGGAACAGCGTCGCGCCATCGACGACGATCTGATCGTGCCCCTGCTGCGTCGACACGATGGCGCTGAACGGAATCTCGACTTCGGGGTTGAAGTCAATGATCGCCGATCGATCGCCTGCGAACTGCACTAACCATTGCGGATGACGTTCCGGTCCGAATCGCAAGAGGCGCACAGCGTCGTGTCCCATGCAACTCACGGCCAGCTCAATCGGATGAATGCCGTATTCCGCGAACGAGGCGCCCGACGAGAAGATGCTCATACTTTGCACCGGCGACGGCAGTTCGCGCACAAAGGATTGCACCGCCGTGCTGCGGAGCGCCGACGTGGTCTGGATCGGGACGTCGTGCGCATCGGCCAGGGCGAAGATCTCGTTCGCCGTCGTTTCGTCGGGGGCGAACGTCTTGTCGACAAACGTCGGCTTACCGAGCGGCAGTACGGCTCGGCACATTTCCAGGTGCAATTCGGGATTCGACGGCGCGAGCACCACGACGAAGTCGACCGCCGCGTCCAACGCGTCGAGTTCTCGCCAATAGGGCAGGCTACGCTCATCAGCCCACGCGCTGCTGACCTCGTGTTCCAGCGACGTCGCCCCCGCGATCGTGTATCCACGACTCGCCAGGGGTCCGCGCAGCGCCTTCAAATAGACTTCCGCGTGGTAATTGTCGAGGCGATAGTCCACCAAGCCGATGTTCTTCTTCACAGCCATGTTGATTTCGTGCCGATTCCTACGATCGAAAGGTGAACGGAAGAGCCAACAGCCCCGCGCTGTCAGCGGTGCGGCAGCCAGTGGTCTCAGGAGTGGTAATTGGCAGGCGCTTTAAGTGTCGTACCGCAAGCCAAGCGATTGACTCAGCCGCCATCGTTATGGGGTTGAGTCCCCGTTCAGTGACGTTCCGCACCGCCGCAAAATGGGACTCCAGCATCCGGCGGATGACCGGTTGCTCGCTGCCGGGACCGGTAATCCACAGCAACTCGGGGATTTCCGGCAGCTGTCGAGTAGCGCGGGCTAACGCCTCGACGGTAATCGCACACAGGGTGGCGGCGCCATCCGCGACGCTTAGTCCGGAAACGTCAACATGATCGAACTCGTAACGGTCGGCGGCTTTAGGCAAAGAACGCGTGAAAAAGGGCGCATCGAGCGCCGTGCGGACGATCTCTTCGTCGACGCGGCCCTCAAGGGATACGCGCCCGTCCAGATCGTGCGGCAACTCGGCCATCTCCTGAACCCATTCGTTCAATAATCCGACCCCCGGGCCAGTATCGCCGGCGATAATCTCGTTGTCGCTGCTCAGCCACGTCACGCTCGCCACCGCCCCCAAGTGCAACATCAACGCCGGCCGGGGCTCATTCGACATGAGAGCCCAGTGAAACATCGCGGCAAGCGGCGCCCCTTCGCCTCCAATGGCCATATCGTGCCGACGAAAGTCACTCACGACGGGGAGTTTGATCGATTCAGCGAGCTGCCATGGGTTGCCCAATTGATAAGTCAGCCCTTCGCTGGGAATGTGCCGCAGCGTGTGGCCATGGAGCCCGACGACCTCGACTCCCTCGGTTTGGAGGGGAAACTCTGTCCGCAACTTGGCAAAGGCTTGAGCAACGTGGTCGGTCAACTGTTTTTCCAGCCGCAATATCTCGGTCGTCGGCAAGTCGTTCTGGGTTGCTTCGAGGACGCGCCAGCGCAGCCGACGGTCATAAGGCAGCGAAACTCCTCCCAGTGAGATAATCTCATCGCGCCCATCCGTATCGATAATCGCCGCGTCGACCCCATCGCCCGAGGATGCGGCCAGCAGCCCAATCGAGCGCGTTAGAGATTCCGAACTCAATGGAGGCGTCTTTTGGCTCATAGGAGGGGTGCCGAATCCGTAGTTTATCAGCGGCCGAAATGCGCCGCCTCAGCATCCGCGCACTTTTTTCCACTGGATGCGCACAGACATGTTAGGATGGAGAGATCGGATGCTTCTTCGGATTAGACCTTGTACCGCGCCGGAGCTGTGCGATGCCGCTTTCCACCAAGAACCGCGCATTGCAGATTGCTGTGCTAGTGGAAACTGACAACGGCTGGGGCCGCAGCGTCGTTGAGGGTGTCGCCGATTACGCGCAACGATTCGGCCCGTGGAATTTGCTGATCGACCCGCGGGACCATAGCCGCGGTTGGTCTCTCCCGGATCGCTGGCGCGGAGACGGGATCATTGCTAGGGTCAGTACGCCGCTTCATCTGGAGGAAATCGCTCGCTGCGGGCTGCCGGCTGTGAACGTCGACAACGTGTTCGAAAACCAGGAGGGAATGGGACAAGTTACCACGGACGAGCATTCTTGGGCCACGATGGCGTTGTCCCACTTTCGCGAGCGAGGCTTCACGCACTTCGCGTATTTTGCACCTCCAAGTCATGAATATTCCAAGAAAGGCGCCCAAGCCTTTTTTGCGGTCGTCACCGCAGACGGGCACGATTGTCACGTCTACCGCCCGGGCTACCGCGGCGGCCGACGCATTAGCCGCGACGAAGAACACAACCGCATTCATCGCTGGCTCAGTCATTTGCCGAAACCAGTGGCGATTCTCGCGGTGGATGCACGCCGCGGTCGGCAGCTGACGGAGATCTGCAGTCTGGAACGGATCCGCGTACCTGATGAAGTCGCGATTCTCGCCGGCGACACTGACGAATTCCTGTGCAATCTGAGTTCGCCGCCGCTCTCGAGCATCGCCGTGGCCAGCCAGCGAATTGGTCACGAAGCGGCGGCGATGCTCGACCGCATGATGCAAGGGCACACGGCGCCGATCAAGCCATTGTCGATCCCTCCGGTCAGAGTCGTCGGCAAGCAGTCGACGGACGTGCTCGCGATCGACGATCCAATGATTGTGCAGGCGCTGAGATTTATTCAAACGCACGCCTTTCGCGGCATTGCCGTTGAAGACGTCCTACGCGAAGTGCCGGTTTCACGCCGCTATTTGGAATTGCAGTTCAAGCGCCGCATTGGACGCCTGCCTGCCGAGGAGATTCGACGACTCCGGTTGGAGCGCGGACGCGAGCTTCTTACCCAGTCCGACCTATCCGTCGAGGCGATTTCCGCCGCCTGCGGGTATGCGGGAGCGACGCAGTTCGGCGTCGCGTTCTGCCGGCAGTTCGGGGCCACGCCCCTTGCATTCCGGCGGAAGTTGACGAGAAGCTGATCGACTGCCTTCGACATGCTGACTCGCAGAGAGGATCGCACCGATCTCCGCACCGTGGGACAACGACATGTTCGACTTCCGCAACTCCGCCTGCGTTGGGGATATCCCATAGACCGCGTGCGCAGTCTATTGAAAAGATTGCGCGGTTAGTGTTTGTGACGTTTCGACCCCACTATTAGGATGCAATGAGAGAAGGAACGTGCGCGACCCAATAAACGCTCGCAAGCCGCCTCGAAAAAGGCCGCGCCGCTGGCTGCGACGTCGATCGGTTTGGCCGGCTTCACGATCGACCGTGGTCTGATTTTCCGTTCGTCGGAATATCACGTAACGGAACCCTTGGTGCGTTGGAATGATTCGGCGGCCGCGCGCAAGGCAACGATTACCTTCAGCTTTTCACACCTCAATTGTCACCGCAGTTTACACCTAAGAGGGCCAGCTAATGAAGACTTATCTTGACCGTTGGATGGCGGCGTTTGCCGTCGTCCTTCTCGCTGCATCGCCGTCAGTCGGCGCGACTCTTACTGCAATGTCCACATTCGGCGGCGGGGATGGCTGGCGAGCTCCTGGCGAATTGCTCGCTGGAGACACGCCGGGCACAAATACGGCCGGCGTCTACAACTATCTCGGCACGGCGAGCCTGGAGCGCGGGCTGGCCTTCAATTCCCAAACAGGCAATTTGATCTTGGTCAGTCGTAGCACTGCCGGGAACGGAATTCGAGTGCTGAACGGCACGACCGGCGCTGACGCTGGATTCCTGAACCAAGGCTCTGGCGTGATTACAGGCGGCACCTTCGCCACGAGCATGGTGGGCGTCGCTGACGATGGCGCCGTCTACGTCGCGAATCTGCAAACGAACGTCAGCTCCGCCGCGTTCAAGGTTTACCAGTGGTCGACCGAAACCGCAGCTGCTCCGACGACCTATTTCGGCGGAACGGTCGCCGGGTTCACGGGGACGCCGAGATTGGGCGATTCCCTTGACGTCACCGGCGCGGGCGCGGGAACGACGATCGTGGCGGGCGCCAGCGGTACGATCGGTTATGCGGTGATCAACTCTGGCGGAGCGACCGCCGTCCCGTCTTTCGCACCGGCAGGGCCGCTCGCCGGCGATTTTCGCTTGGGCGTGACGTTCGCTGGCAATGCGAATAACGTCTGGGGCAAGCAAACGGGCGGGAGCCCGGCGGCAGCGCCATTACGTTTGACGAGCTACGCCGGCGGCGTGGGGACTTCGTTCGGCTCGGCGACCTTAACCAGCGGCGGCGAGATGGCCATGGATTACGCGGTCGTCAACGGCGTTCCGCTGCTGGCTGTAATCGACGCCAATAACTCGCTGCTGCGCGTCTACGACGTCACCGTTCCCGCGACGCCGACGTTGTTGGTTTCGGCGACTACCACCAGCGGAACGCTAAGCCCCAATGGGAACGCCGTCGGCAGCGTGAAGTTCGGCGCCATTAGCGGCGGCAACGCGACGCTGTACGCGATGTCGACGAATCAGGGAATTCAAGCCTTTGATCTGCGCGGCGTCGGCATTCCTGAGCCTACGGGCGTGGCGCTGTTCGGGATTGCGGCGTCGCTCACCGTGCTCATGCGGCGACGAGCTTAGTCGTCTAGCGGCAAAAGGTTCGAAGTATTGAATGAAGTTTCCGCCGCCGGGGGCGAACATCTCCCCCGGCGGCGGGCAATTGAAACTCGGTTGTGACCGCGAATCATCATCAAGAGGAATATCATGTGCGTCCGCTTAGCAGAACTGATCAAGAACGTTGGCGCGTACACTGCGATCGGAGCAGCATTCCTCGCGAGCGCCGCGCAGGGCGCGACGCTCGCCCCGCTGGCCAGTTTCGGCGGCGGTGACGGCTGGCGGGCGCCGTTCGAGGTTCTACCAGGCGATACGGCCGGCACCGACTCGCTCGAGGCGGGATTCTACAATTACCTCGGCAACACGCTTACCAACACGACGGTCAATGGGGGTAACCTCGAACGCGGAATGGCTTACAACCCGACCACTGGCAACTTGATCGTCGTCAGCCGCAGCACTGCCGGCAACGGCATTCGGATTCTGAACGGCACCACAGGCGTCGACGTTGGGTCCCTGAACCAAGGCTCTGGCGTCATCGCGGGCGGCACGTTCACGACCAATATGGTCGGCGTCGCCGACGATGGAGCGATCTACGTTGGGAATCTCACGACCAATGCGACCACGTCGGCCTTCAATGTGTATCGTTGGGAGAACGAGACGGCCGCGACGCCGACGCTGGTCTATACCGGCGCTCCGCTGGCGGGAGCACGGATTGGCGACTCGTTCGATGTTTTCGGCAGCGGCACGCAGACGAGAATTGCCGTCGGATACGGCAACGCGCCCTCTGTGCCCGGCAATAACAGTTTTGCCCTGCTCACGACGGCTGACGGAACGACCTTCACCGCGGCGAGCATCGGGATCGCATCCAACCCGCCCGAGGCCGGCGATTTTCGACTCGGCATCACGTTCACCGACGCCGACACGATCATCGGCAAGCAAGGCTCCGGCACCGCGGGGCAAGAGCAATTCGCCCGCCAAGTCGATGTAAGCGGCGCGACGGGGACGCTTGCCCTGAGCATCGGTTCCGACGGCGCCGCGCTGCGTCCGCTGGATTACGCCATTGTCGATGGGCGTCCGCTGCTGGCGATGGTGGAAGCGAGCAGCTCGACCGCCGCGATCGCTCGCGCCCGCCTCTTTGTCTACGATCAGACGAATCCGACCGGAACGGTTGCGGAGCGAAAGATCGCCGAAGGAAGCAATTTGCCGATCAACGATCCGGTCCTCGGTCCCAACCAGTTTCCTAACGGCAACGGGACCGGATCCGTCAAGTTCGGGGCTGTGACAGGCAACAGCGTCGTTGTTTACGCCATGAGCACGAATAACGGCATTCAGGCGTTCACGCTGACGCTCGACCCCATTGTGCCGCCGGCCGACGACGCCGACTTTAATTCCGACGGCATCGTCGACGGAAGCGACTTCCTGATCTGGCAGCGTGGATACGGCCTCGCAGCCCAGACGGATAACACGACCGGCGACGCCAATGGCGACGGCAACGTCAACGACGCTGACCTGACGATTTGGAACGGCCAGTTCGGCACGGTTCCCGCCGCGGCGGCGCTTGGGGCCATTCCCGAGCCGAGTGCGCTAGTAATGGCGGGGTTGGGCGTCGCTTGCCTCGCTCTTCGTCGCTGGAACAATTAGAAGAAAGTTCCCTTGCGACGAACCGTGCGGCGCAAGGGAATTGGTAGAGTCCAACGCGTCGCAGCGAACGTAAAGCGGCTAGTCGAACGACGGCTTGGGGGCAAGCGATCGATCTAGAACCACGTCAGCGTTCGCTGCGGCGCGACCGCTCTCGGCCGCCCAACGGAAACCGCGTTCCTCAACAGCCCGCAGAGGTGAATGAATGGAAGCCTTGCCCAAAGTTCGATGCACTCGTCGCGGCGTTGCCGGCTTCACGCTCGTGGAGCTGTTGGTCGTCATTGCGATCATCGGCGTCCTTGTCGCACTTCTGCTACCGGCTGTGCAGGCGGCGCGCGAGGCGGCGCGCCGCGCTCAGTGCAGTAACAACCTGAAGCAAATGGGGCTCGCGGCTCAGAATTACGCCGCCGCTAAGGGCGCACTGCCTGCGGGCTACGATCGCACGGCACAAGACGTGAAGGACTCGTTGAATTTCTCCAAACGCGGAATGTTCACGAGCCTCTTGCAGTATCTTGAGGGGCAAAACACCTACAGCCAACTCATTCTCGACTACAAGAAGGCCGGCAAACAGGTGTTTGACGACCCCGCGAGGGATGCGGTCGTCGATGCGTTCATTTGTCCCGCCTGGCCCGACGCCAAGGTCACGCAGGCGGCGCCGGCTGGCTACGAATACCAGCTGGGCGCCCTGACCTCCTACTCCGGAATCGCCGGCGCCATTCGCAATCGCGGCGAAACCTTATATACTTCTTCCTTTGGTAAGCTGCCGGACAATGGCGCCTTCACGATGATCGAGATTCCTGGGACAAGCGTCTTTCAACCGAAGACGCTCGTAGGCTACTCGAGGAAACTCGAAGAGATTACCGATGGGCAAAGCAATTCGATGCTGGCTGGAGAATTCGTCCACCGCGACTGCTGTTTTGGAGCACCCGTTGAAGAACCGCCCGGGAACACGCGACCATGGTATCTGGCAGGGTATGTTGACGGTCCCTACAGCATGAAGGTCGCCGAAACTCCGCCGAATGCGTGCGTCGTGCGCAATGCGGCGAACTGCATCGCCGGGACGCCCACGAACTTCAATCACCTCCCAATGGGCAGCTTTCATCCCGGCGTAACGCAATTCGTCTACATCGACGGCAGCGTCCACAACATTGCCGACAGCGTTGAATTGGAGGTTTACAAGGACGTCGCCACGGTTAACGGCGACGAAGTCAGCAATTTGCCGCTGTAGCTCTCCCTGTACCCTTCGCGCACAAGTTCACCGCTCCAGGTGCTTCGTATTCATTCGCTTCTGCTGCCGTACCATTCCTCTCGATTCGACCGGATGCAGTTCAATTTACTTCTTAGCGTTGCATTGGTCGGCTTGGCCGCGTTGTCGGGATGTTCCGACAAACCGGCCGTCGCGCCGGTCAGCGGAAAAGTCACCTACAACGGTAAACCAATGCCTTACGGCAGCGTTGGTTTTCAGCCAGCCCAAGGCCAACCCGCCGGCGCCGCGATTCAACCCGACGGGACATTCCGGTTAAGTACCTTTGCGGAATTTGACGGCGCGATAATTGGCCCCCATAAAGTGAAGGTGACCTGCTACGCCTCGCAACGTCCTTCCCAGCAGGCGAAAAAGACGCCGGGAGAGTTCGTGCTTGGCGAGTCGCTGATCCCGGCGCAGTACACCTTTCTCGATCAAAGCGGTCTCACCGCTGAAGTACCGGCCGAGGGAAACGATTCGATCGTGATCGAGCTGTCGGGCCCCGAGAAGACCTTTCCCCAATAGGCCGATCGACCGATCGTCTTGGAACGGCGGGCCTTCACAGGCGACTTGGGCCGGAAATCAGCTCGATCGATTCTTGGCGGTCATGCTCAATGACCGGCGCGACGCGGTTGCGGCGGATGGTACGCCTTATCGAGCGGCCGTCTGATTTGGTCGCATACCGTCCGTTGGACGCTTGGCGATCAGCCTCGTTGGTGCGTGTTGGGCCCAACGCCGCGGCGCACTGCTTGCTCTTCGCGGGTGCGGCGGGCCAGTCCGGACGTGTTCACTCCTGTCTCTTGCGGCATGGGATTCGCGTAAGACGATCGCCAGCCGCCGGCGACGCCCCCGTTTGGGAGGCGGCTTGGCTCGGCGGAAACAAACAGTCTTGAGTGAAGAAAGGTTCTAGCCATGACAAGAATGCTCACTTTAGCGGTCGCCCTTGGGGCGATGACGCTTGGGTTCACTGGATGCAGCGAGAAGGCCTCGTCGACGACCGAAAAGACCGTCTCGACGCCCGACGGATCGACGACTACCACGACGGAAAAGACGGTCGAGAAGAGCGGCGACAACCCGCCGCCGGCCAACTAGCATTTTGCGGCGAGCCTCACAGGAGGGCTTGCACGTGATCTGGCGGCTCTGTCGCGGCGGCCCATTTCCTGTTTGTTGGGTCGCTGCGACAACCGCCTTTTATTGCGCCGTGTATGCTAGAATTCGTTTACGGCTGCACCGTGTGGCCTGATGGAGAGTCTACCGTTCGGCCCGCGCGTCGATCAAAACTGCTGAATAGGTTGATCGCCAGCAAGAGGTCTGCGACGGCATACCCCGCCGTGCCCAGAAGATACGCCATCATGGGCTGCCCCTTGCCCCACTCATCTGTCCCCGAGGCGAAGAGGAAGGCCGGGGCGGAGACAATGTAGGGAAGCAGCGGCGCCATCCCAATGGCGAGCAGATCATCCTCGTTGCCACCTCCTCCCACCGCGACGAAGCCGAAGCAGCAGAAGATGAAGTAGCCCCCCCCAACGAAGAACACCGTCGCCAGTGCGGCCCCCATCGCACGCAGACTCGTCGCTGAAGAAAGGGAGTACTGCAGTCCGACGACGGTGACGAACATTGTGCAAAGGAAGAAACTCAGCGTCAGTAAGGGAATCACCAGCAGGTAGCGGCCGTCAAAGCAAGCGGCGAGCAGCCATGTGATCAACAACAGGAGATAGCCCCAGCGCGCCGCATAAAGATTGCCTACGAGTTTCGCACGCATGATCTCGCCGCCGCTGAGCGGCGTCGACAGCAGCGAAGTCCAACAGTCGCGCTCCCTTTCAAGCGTGACGAGCCCGGCCGCGCGGGCGGCCAGTAGCAGCATGAAGCAGACGCCGAGAATCGTCGTCTCGACGGCGGCAAAATAGAAGAAGTCATCGTCGTCGAAATTCGGATCGTTCGTGACGGCCAGATAGAAGAAAAAGAACGTCAAGCCGAGCGCGACGAGCACGACGATGACGTTTGCCGCGACGCCGACGAAGCCGAGCCGAGCTTTGGCCGTCGGGGCAAAGACCTCTTTCCACAACATGGCGTTCTCGCCGAGTTGCGGCCGCCAGCGATAGCGGTCAGACCAGCGGACCGCCTCGCCTCGCTTTCGCTTGGCGGCGCCGTCGCCCCGACTCGATTCGCGCAGGTGGACGCGACGGACGGCGGTCGTGGCTAGCGCTACCAGCGTTGCCGACAGCCCGACATGCCACGCGGCCATGTACAGCACCGGCTCGAAATCGAATCCAGCGCCGGCGGCGGCGATGCCAGACATTGATTTGGCGAGTACCGCGAGCGGATTGAGATCCCAGCAATATCCGAGCACTTGATTGAACGCCGTTGCCCACCATGTTCCGCCTAGGTTCTGCGCCTGGATCACGAATGCAAGCGGCGCGAGCACGATTGGAATCACGATGAGCACCGCCAGCAGTCGATAGACGCGCATCACCGCGTCCCGCGCGCGGGCCGACCAGACCGACACGCAAACGCTGAGCGAAGTGAGAAACAACGCCGTGCTGCCCGCGATGAGAAACGAAGCCATCAGGAGGTCGGCTGGAATGCCGCCGAGCAAACGAAAGATAAAGAGAATGGGCAGGCTGACGAGCACGAGTTGACCGACCACCGCCAACCGGGCGAACGTCTTGCCGACGACGATCTCGAAGTTGGACAAATCGGTGGCGAAGAGGTACTCAATCGTGCGGCGCTCGCGTTCGGTGGCGATGGCGCCGGCGGCCATGACCGGCGTGATCGCCACGATGCCCAGCACCTGGACCCAGGTGAAGGCGTAGAAGAACGCGGTCGCCGTGTAGGCTAACTCGCTGATGGAAACTTGATTGCCGCCGAGCGGGGCGTCGGGAGAATAAGAGTTGCGCACGCTGATCGACGAGTACGAGACCCACAGCACGAACAGGATGATGGCGGCGTAAATGACGCGGAGCAGATACTGCCGGCGCTGGCGCGCGGCGGCGACGAGCTCAACCTGAAAAATGGGGCCAAAGAGCATGCTGGATTTCGCAAGCGACGGGACGGGGCGGCGTGCGATATCGTAGCAGCGAACATGGGGAATGGCGAATGGGAATGCTAAATGGGAAAGAGCCTCCCCCATTCCCATTTGGCACTCCCCATTTGATCATCGCCCGCGCTGGTAGTTGACCGGCGGCTGATCAGATCTGGTAGTTCAGTTCGGGGCGCATGTCGTCGGGCGTGTCGTGGCGGAGGCGCAAGTTCGGGGTTTCCAGCACGACCGTGGTGTGAGGCGCCACCGTGCGCGTGAGCCAAACGCTGGAGCCAATCACCGAGTGGTGCCCGACGACGGTCCGCCCGCCCAGGATGGTGGCGTTGGCGTAGACGACGACGCCATCCTCAAGCGTGGGATGCCGTTTCTGTCCGCGGACGAGTTGGCCGTCTTCATCCGTCGGGAAGCTGAGGGCGCCGAGCGTGACGCCTTGGTAGAGCTTCACATGCTCGCCGATGTGGCTCGTCTCCCCAACGACGACGCCAGTGCCGTGATCGATGAAAAAGTAACGGCCGATCGTCGCTCCAGGGTGAATGTCGATGCCAGTGCGGCTATGGGCCCATTCGCTCATCATGCGCGGGATGAACGGGATCGACAGCTCGTGCAGCAAATGAGCGAGCCGGTAGACGGTAATCGCCTCAAGGCCAGGATAGCAAAAAATGACTTCTGCGGGCGATTTGCAGGCGGGATCGCCGTCGTAGGCGGCCTGAACGTCGGTGGCCAGGATCTCACGGATCTCGGGAAGCTGGTCGAGAAACTGAATCGTCTTCGCCTGGCCGAGCGCCTCGAAATCTTCCGCCGAATCGCAATCGCTCGTCGCGCCGGCGTCGTGCCGAAGCGCGCGGCCGATTTGCGTCGTGAGGCGGTCGTGGAGACGATCGACCAAATCACCGACGTAGTAACCGATGTTGCCGTGATGAAGTCCCTCGCGGCGACGATAGCCGGGGAACATGATCTCATTAAGTTCGTGAATCGCAGCGACGATCTCATCGTAGCGCGGCAGGGGGCAATGATCGAGGTGGTTGATTTTGCCCGAGCGCGCGTACGTGGCGACGATGCGTTCGGTGATGTCCGGGAGTTGGTCTTTCAGGCGGAAGTCGGTGGCCATGGCGGTTTCGCCTCGATGTGCACAAAGTCGGCGAGGGTGGGGCGGTCGGTGCGAAGAAATGGGCTTCGGACTGACCGAACGGCTGCGTCGATCGCGCAGCGACAGGGCGAGAAGTTCCGCGCTAGGCTGGACTGGTACAGGAGCAACCGGCGGCGGGACTCATCGGGCTCGGTCCTGGCGGGTGGGTGCGGGATTGGTGAGAGGACAGGGGCCGCTCTCCGGAGGTTATTTCGGCGATCCGGTAATAGCAAGTTTAGCTATTTTACCGGCTGTGGGGGTGGGAGGGGAGGAAGACGCCGCAAACGGATGCCCGATGCTGGTTACTAGCTGCAGGCGGAAAGTGCTTGACGTTTAACAGCCCCAGGCTCCGCCAGGGGGTAGCCCCACGAGGGGCGACGCCAACCGGAATGGTCTCCGAGCCCCTGGCGGAGCCAGGGGCTGAACGGCTGCGGCGCCGATTGGTTTGCTTGCTCACCCCTCTGGAGAACGAGGCGTTTTGTTTGTCGCAAAATCTGCCAGACGTCGCGTTCCCGCCACGCAAATCGTGATAGGGTTCCATTAGGGCGCCGACGCTGTGGGGACATGTCACCGAAACGGGGACAGCCGTGGGCCCTACGCTAGCCAATTACGACGCGCTCTGGTTGCTCGCGGCGCTGGTGCCGCTGGGGGTGGCGTGCGCCGCCTGGGCGCTGCAGATGTCCTGCGGCTTTTGCTCGGTCGAACCGCCCGAATTCTGGCATGCGGTGACCACCGTGGTGCTCATTGCCGTCGCCAATTGCGTCCTGCGACTTGGGCTGCAGATGACTGGTTCAGCCTACGGCATGGGACCGCAGTACTTGATCCCAGCGCTGGCCACCAGTGCGGTGATCGCGATGGCGTTGCCCACGACGCCGTTCTCGGCGATGACGATCACGGTCGTGCAGATTGCGCTCTGCGTGCTGATTTACTTTGGATTGGCGTGGCTGCAGGAGTTGATCGTGACGTCGTTCATGATGCTCTGACGGCGATGCTGCGCCGCGAAGACGAGCAATCCGACGAGCGCTAGCGCCGCAGCGGCCGGTTCCGGAACGGCGGCGCTGGCTGCCCGAGCCGTGACAATCGCTTCCGGAAGCATCCCCTGAGAGCCGAGGTAGTTGCTGATGATCCAGCCGTCGATGTCGTCGACAAACAGGTCGCCATTGGCATCGCCCGGCGTCACGCCGAAGCCGCCGTAACCGCGCTGCCAGATGAGGAAGTCGGCGCCGTCGACGGTTGAATCGCCGTTGAAATCTGCCGGTAGGCCGAGGAGTTCCGGCGGGACTTGCCAGCCAATGTCGGCGAGGGCGGCGTAGTCGAGCGGGGTAAAAAGCTTGCGTTCGCCGAGGGTTAGCGACGGGCCTAGAGACGGCTTCGGCTGCGTGCCGGGGAGAAACGGCGGGCTCGTGACGCCAGAGGCCCAGTGCTGGCCGCCGGCGAGCGGCACAGCGCCGCCGTAGAGCGCGACGGCGTTCGTGCCGACGAAGGCGTTGTCCGCAATGTCGGTCGAGAAGGCATTGGACACGCCAAAGCCGAACAAGTGCGCCAGTTCGTGGGTAACAACCGTGTAAAAGTCGTAATCATTGAGCGGCGGCTCGACGCCGAGATCGAAATTCCAGTTGCGCGCAATGCCGGCGCTATTTCGAACGTCGACGGCGATGACGCCGCCCCACGGGGCGAAGTCGAGCGACTGGTCGCCCTGGCCGCGATTGGTCACGGCGTTGCTGAAGTTGGCGGTCGGAGAACCACTGAAAACGTAATTACCAGGACTCGCCTGACCTAAGGCGGCGCCGGCAAGATCTCTGGCGATCGCGTAGACGATGAGCGTGTCTTGCGGGACGGCCAGATTGGGGACGTTGTTGAAGGTGTTCGTCGATGGATCGATGAAGCGGGCCGTCCACGAATTGCCGCCGCCAGGCTGGATTGCCGACAGCGTATCTGTAAATGGCGTGAATGAGCGGGCGGCGAATTCGAGAGTCGACCGCGCGGGTGTTGGATTCTCCGCCGTGCCGAAGAAGCCGAGCGTGTCGTACGAGTAGTCGAATTGGACGGTAAGCGCGCTCGCGGGAACCGCGACCAGCGCGACGACGGCCACTGCCCAGGCGACGGCACACCGCTGCAGCACCGTGCTCCGAGGCGGCAGATGAAATGCAGGCGGGGGGCGAAGCATGGCGGCGCGTTATTACGACATGAGTGCTGAATCAGCTTTCAGCGTAGTCGCGCAAACCGGCGTCGTCGAGGAATGGGGCGGTTGGGGCAGTTATTCCGGGTGTAGGCCGCTATTCCGCGATCTTCCGCACACTGTGACAGGGCCTCATTCGGGAATGCCGCCGGGCGTCACTCCTCCTCGTCTTTCAGCTTCGCGTTGCTCATCACCTCCTGCTGGATGTTCCCCGGAACGACGTCGTAGTGGGAGAACTCCATCGTGAAGCTACCCTGTCCCCCCGTCATTGACGACAGGGTGCGGGCATAGGTCGTCACCTCCGAGAGCGGAATTTTCGCCTCGACGGTGGTCATGTTGCCGCCTGTCGACTCCATGCCGACCATCTGTCCGCGCCGCCCGGCCAGGTCGCTGGAGACGTCGCCGACTTTGTCCGCCGGGACGTTGATGTGGACATTGACGATCGGCTCCAAGAGCCCCGGCTTCGCCTTTTTGAAGATTTCCGCGAAGACCTTGCTCGCGGCTATGCGAAACGCCGTTTCATTGCTGTCGACCGGATGGTCCTTGCCGTAATAGACCTCGACGCAGACGTTCTGCACGGGGTAGCCGGCGATGACGCCGCTTTTCACGCGTTCAAGAAATCCCTTCTCAATCGCCGGCATGAAGTTGCCGGGAATCGTGCCGCCGACGACCGTGTCGACCCAGAGAAAATTCGCGGCCTTGTGGTAATGGGTGTTTTTCAATTGCGGAAAGCGTTCTTTGCTCGCGAATGCCAGCGGATCGGCGCCTTCGGGGAAGGGATAAATGCGGGCGTGGATCTCGGCAAACTGCCCGCTGCCGCCCGATTGCTTCTTGTGGCGGTAGCTGCCGTCGGCCTCGGTCTGCACTGTCTCCCGATAGGGGATTTTGGGCTCGTGCGTTTCGATCTCGACATGGTCGCGACGCTTGAGCCGTTCCTTAGTGAGCAGCAGGTGAAGCTCGCTCATGCCGGTGAGGACCATTTCCTTCGTCTCGGGATCGTGCTCGAGATGGATCGTCCGATCTTCCTCGGTAATCTTGTGCAACGCGCCCGAGAGCTTCGCCTCGTCGCCGCGGTTCTTCGGGGCGACGGCCAGCCCGACCATCGGCGTCGGGAAGGTGATCGGCGGCAGCTCGACGTCGCCCACCGTCGTGCCGGTGTGAAGGTCTTCGCACTTCGCGACGGCGACGATTTCGCCGGGACCGGCGTCGTCAACCGGATGCGTGGCGGCTCCCTGGACCTCCAGCAACGCGCCAAGTTTCACCCCTTTGCGGGCATCGGCGGTGTGAACCGTCGCGTCGCGTTTCAGCGTCCCGGCGAAAACGCGCAGAAAGCTGAGCCGCTGCACGAACGGATCGATGCGGGTCTTGAAGACTTGCGCGGCGAGCGGCGCGGACGCGTCGGGTTTGAGCGTCACTTCGTCGCCGTTCAGCATCGCGCGCCGCGCAACCGCCGACGGCGGCAGCGCCGCCAAAGTCAGCAGGTCGAGCAACTCGGCAATCCCGACGTGCTTTTTCGCCGAGACGCAGACGACGGGCGTCAGCGTCCCCGCCGCGATGGCGTTGACCATCAGCTTCGAGAGTTCCTCGTCCGAGGGCATCTCGCCGGCGAAGTAGCGTTCCATCAGCTGTTCATCGACTTCGATGATCGACTCGACGAGCGACTCATGGATCGGCCGCGGATCGACGACGGCGCCGTCGACGTTTTGAGGAATCATGAGCGTGTTGATCACGCCTGAGATCGAATCGCCCAGGCCGACGGGAACGTTCAGCGGGACGCATCCGTTGCCAAAGGCTTCCTTCAGCGAAGCGACCAGACCGGCGAAGTCGATATTGTCGGTATCGAGTTTCGTCAGCACCAGAATTCGCCCACAGCCAGCACGCCCTGCTTCGGCCCACGCGCGGCGGGTGTTCACCTTAATCCCCGAGTGGGCGTCGACAGCGATGAGGGCGGTCTCGACGGCCCGGAGGGCGCCGATCATTTGCCCGACTAGGTCGGGATAGCCGGGCGTGTCGAGAAAGTTGAAATGCCGGCCGGCGTGGTCGAGATGGACGAGCGAAGCCTCGATCGAGTGCTTGTGGTGCTTCTCTTCTTCGTCGAAATCGCAGACGCTGGTGCCCGCGTCGACGCTCGGGTTTCCTTTGACGGCGCCAGCTTCGACAAGCAGCTGATCAATCAGCGTTGTCTTGCCGGCGCTACCGTGGCCGCAGATGGCGATGTTCCTGATGTCCGCAACGTTCTTAACCATGACTGGCTCCCCGTTCCTCGAAAAGAGTAGATGAGTGTCCGGCGACGGCGAATGATCAAGTCTGGGCGGCAGGGCTCCTGGGCTGTCGTCGGGTTGAAGGTGGAAAAGGAAATGAAGCGGTTAAATGCTCAACCGTCAAGGACGCCGAGGTCGCCAAGGGAAGAACATAAATTCTTGTATTTCCTTGGCGTCTTTAGCGGTTCATGTTTTTGTATTGTTTCTTAAGTCGGACTGGCGATCGGCGTCTTCGCGGCGGCCAGGGCTTCTTTGAGCGTGAGCGTGCCGGCGTACAACGCGCGGCCAATGATGGCGCTGTGGAGCCCCGCGGCGGCCAGGTCGGCGACGTCCTGAGCCGTCGTTACGCCCCCGGACGCGACGACGGGAAGACGAACCGACGCCTGCATCTCGCGCATCGCCTCGACGTTCGGCCCTTGCAGCATGCCGTCGGTCGCGATGTCGGTGTAGATAATGGCCGCGAGCGGATCGTCGGCGAAGAGCTGCACGAACTCCACCGCCTGGACGGTGCTTGTCTCGAGCCAGCCGTGAGTGGCGACGAAACCGTCGCGCGCGTCAATTCCCAAGACCAGCTTTCCCGGATACTTCGCGATCATGTCGCGGAACCACTCCGGCTGCTTGAGCGCCGAGGTACCCAGGACGACTCGCGATAGCCCAAGTTCCAGCAGCGATTCGATGGTCGCTTCATCGCGGATGCCGCCGCCGAGCTCGCATTCCATGTCGACCGCCGCGAGGATGGCGCGCACCGCGTCGAGGTTCAGCGGCTTCCCCGCCCGGGCGCCATCGAGATCCACTAGGTGGAGATGCCTCGCCCCGTCGCGCTGAAAGCCGGCGGCGACGCTCGCCGGATCGTTGGAGAAGACCGTCTCGCGAGCGTAATCGCCCTGTTGCAAGCGAACGCAGCGGCCGCCTAACAGATCAATTGCGGGCCAAAGCTGCATGGTGGACGACCCCGTTAGCAGGGGTGAGTACTGACGGTCTGACTACCCGAATCATCGCAGAGGGATTGGCCAAATTCAAGCGGCTGCCGTGCCTGCGAAGCCGAATAGGCCGCTGATTCGGATGGGCTCGACGCCATCACGCGGCAAGACTTCAACTCTTCGCGGCATCCGAGTCTATCCGCCAGATTGGCCAAAACCTGCGGCCTATTCCTCGCACTCAGAACTCCGCGAAGTTCTTTAGCAACTGCAGCCCGGCGGCCTGACTCTTCTCCGGATGAAACTGCGTCGCGAATAGGTTATCGCGCCAGATCGCCGCACAGAACGGTTCAGGATACGACGCCTCGCCCGCGATCACGCTTACGTCCTGGGGGACGACGTAGTACGAGTGGACGAAGTAGAAGTGCGCGTCGTCGGCGATGTCTTGGAAGATCGGCGCGGGGCGACATTGCTTGACGTGGTTCCAACCCATGTGGGGGACCTTGTACTCAGCAGGCACATCGAAGCGGCGAACCTCGCCAGCAATCACTCCCAGGCCTTCGTGCTCGCCGTCCTCGTAGCTGACGTCAAAGAGCATCTGCAGCCCCAAGCAGATTCCGAGAAACGGCTTGCCCGAGGCGATGGCGGTGCGGATTGGCTCGATCAGTTCGCGGCGGCGAATTTCCGCGATCGCGTCGGCGAACGCCCCCACGCCGGGAAGGACCACACGGTCAGCCTGTTCCAACACCCGCGGATCCGACGTGATCGCGGCGGCGTGCCCGACCCGTTCAAACCCCTTTTGAACGCTGCGGAGATTGCCCATTTGATAGTCGACGATGGCGATCATGGCGGGGGAGTGTTCCGACGTCGGAGGCGAGAGGTTGGTTGGGGCGGGGACAGGTATGACAGCCTACCTGACCTGTGGGGCAAGGCTCTGGTTCGCGGATCCCTGATTCTAACTCCGCGCGGGGCGTCCATGTAGCCGCGGCTCAACGAGCCGCCGTCCGTCGCCACGCGCCTGCCGGTTTTAACGTCTGGCGAAGCTAGTTCGGCGAACGTCAGACGTTTGATGCAACGCCCGCATTTCGTTCGATGAACAACTCCGGAGACGCTAGCCGCAAGGATGCCGCCATGCACAGACGACCATCGCCCAAAGTTCGCGCCACGTTGTACCTCCCCGAGGATTTGCTCGACGAGGCTCGCGACGCGGCGGTCTTCCTGGCTGGATATCCTGCGCGGCTGACGCTCACAGGATTGGCGGAGAACGCGTTTCGAGCCGAGCTTGAGCGTTTGAAATTGCTCTACAACGGCGGCCAGGACTTCCCGCCCCGCGACGCGGATCTCCGCGGCGGGCGTCCCATTGCCGCCTAAGGAGTGCGCATGGATTCCATCACGCCAATTATTCCGTCGCCTTCGACCGGCTGGGGTCGCCTCGCTGCGACGCAAGGCGAACCGGCGGCGGTCGTCAGGTCGCCTGGAAGCGGAAACTCGCAGCGACGCGAGGACGACGCCGAGCAACTAAAGGCCCGCTTGCTGCGGATGATCGTCTCCAACGAGCAGACGCGCAAAGCCGCGGCCGACGAAGCTCGTAATGGGCGGTGAGGGGACGATGCGGTCAGCGACCAGCCGCAGGCTGTCAGCTTTCCGCATATCACTGAGACGGAGTGTAGCGACGCATTCTCTCATCTTCTGAGTACTCGGTGGCCAAATCATCTCCTGCCTGCCGAGTGATTGCGGCGACAATGGCGTCGCTCTGTCTATTCGCCTGGCAGCCTGGCGTCGTGACCGCCGATCCAGTCGCCGGAACGCTGGGCGCTCCTCAGCCGATTGGACGGGGACACCTCGCGTTTGAATCGTCTGTCGCCTCGAGCATCGACTTCACGAGCCAGCAACCCCATCCGGCGGTGGCGCGGATCGTCGTTCCCGAAGGAGACGCGACCTCTTACGGCAGCGGCACGCTGGTGGACGTTCGCGAACAGTATGGTCTGGTGGTCACGAACTGGCACGTCGTCCGCGACGGCATGGGAGAAGTCGAGGTCGTCTTTCCCGATGGATTTCGCTCGCAGGCGCGGCCGCTCAAGGTCGACGCCGATTGGGACTTGGCGGCGCTGGTGATTTGGCGTCCCCCGGCAGCGCCGGTGCGACTGGCGACGCGGGCGCCGCAACCAGGCGAGCAGTTGACCATTTGCGGCTATGGGTTAGGCAACTACCGGGCGGCGACCGGCCGCTGCACGCAGTACTACGCGCCGAAGGTCGAACTGCCGCAGCACATGGTCGAGCTCGACGTCGAAGCAAGGCAAGGCGATTCGGGCGGACCCATCTTCAACGCTCGCGGTGAACTGGCGGGGGTGCTATTCGGGGCGGGGCAGGGGACGACGCTGGGGAGCTTTGGCGGCCGGGTGGAAAACTTCCTCGCGAGCCTGGCGCCAAACATTGGCAGCGGCACGCAGGGGACGGCGGCGATGGCCCATGCCGAGGCGCCGCAGTCGGCGCTGGAGGCCGACGCCTTCAACCACGAAGTCAGCGCCATGCTCGTGAGCACTAGCGAGGCGCGGCACGCAGACCGCGCACCTCGGGAGCATAAGCGCAGCGGCGACCCAGCGCCGAGCACGCTGCCCGCGGACGCGACGCCAGTCGACGGTCAGTGGCAATCTGTCGACGTTCTAACAAGCGAAGTCAACGCTCCGAAGATGCCGGCGGCAACGGATACGGCGATATTGAAGACTGGGGTACCCCACGCGCACACGAGCGCGTCCGACATCGCCTGGCTTGAGTCAGGAAAAAACATTCTGGCGCTGATCGGCTCGGCGACGCTCATGGTGCAGTTGCTGCGAGTCATTCGCTGAGCGCTCGTTGATGCTTGCCACTAAGTGCAAGCATTCTTGTAAGAGCTACAAGCGATCGTGGGGCTCCGCCCACTGCACTGCGATTGAAGCACAGCTTCGTGGCACAGTTAATCGCTGGAATCTTCGACGATTTGCGAGTTCTCGCTGAGCAATGACCGCGTCCTCTCCTGTGAGTGAGCGAGTGGCACGCGGAGTGCATTAGATTGTGTCGTCGGACAAGGCACGTCGCTCGTCAGCGGACTCGCGCAGCATCCGCTCTCCCAGGCGACCCAGACGTGCCGAAGCTCTCGCACGGCGCGCCAAGGTATGGCGCTCAACTTTTCCCGCTACGGGGCAGTTGCGAGTCGGGACGCACGACGAAGGGCTCCACTTGGCATCCTCGCAGGGCCAAGTGGGGCCCTTTTTTTGTTGCGCGTTGAAAACCACCGGCTTTGCCGGTGGACGATGCGCGACCAATGCTACGTCTACGAATGGTTCGTCCACCGGCGGAGTCGGTGGCTTTTATCCGCTCGTCGAGCGCCGCAGCAACCGGTCGCCCCACCCGGGCCAAAGCTGCGAGAGCGCGCAAAGCCATTTCACGCGGCTCGGGACGACGAGCTCGGGCTCGCGGCGCTGGCATGCTTTCAGAACTCGCGCCGCCATCCAGTCGGGATCGATCGCCTTGATGTGAGCGCCCGCCCCTGGCGCGTGCGCAGCCGCCGGAATGTTCGCTCCCTCCGCGGCGTAGCGGCTGCCGTTATCGTCGCGCTTGATCGGGCCGGGACAGACGAGCATCACATGCAGGCCCTGCTCGGCAAGTTCCAAGCGCAGCTGCTGGGTGTACGCGGCCACCGCGAATTTACTGGCCGGGTAGGCCCCGGTGAAGCGCGGCGCCAGTTTGCTCGCCAGCGAGCCGACGTTCACCAGATGGCCGCGACTCGCCAGCAACAGCGGGGCAAAGGCTCGCGTCGCGCGCACGGTGGTCATGAAGTTGGCGTCGAGCAGCTGTTGAAAATCTTCCGGCGTGGCGTCGAGCGCCAGGCCCCGCGTCGAGCGGCCGGCGCAATTGCAGAGCATGTCGACTTGGCCGAACTTCTGTGCAACCTCGGCGGCGACGCGATCGACGTCCTCCTGCCAGGCCATGTCACCGGCAATGGCCGAAACGGCGCCGCCGGCGCGACTTAGTTCGGCGGCGGCAGCGTCGAGCAGCTCCTGTCGACGCGCAGTAAGCACGATGCGCGCACCTTGCTCGGCTAGCGCGCGACCAATGGCCAACCCCAGTCCCGCCGAGCCGCCGGAAACGACGCATACTTTCTCGTGCCAATACGACATGAAATCGGCCGACCGCCTGCGGTCGACTTCAAGAGGCGCGCAAGTTAGTAGAAAAGGCTAAACACGGCCTGCCGCGGCGAGGACCGATGGTGAGTTGACCGTATTCCCATTCCGCCGTCCAGGGGCCACAATACAGCCCAGCCTCCCGCCTTTCCCGCCCGCCCGTCGCGGCCCAACCTGTCGTGGAATTCTCATGGATGGAAATCCCCTCTCCGCGCCCCGCGCTCAATGGGCTCGTACGAAGATCGTCGCCACCGTCGGCCCCGCGTGCAGCGAGGTCGACAAGCTGACCGAGTTGGTGATGGCGGGCGCCGACGTCTTTCGGCTGAACATGGCCCATGGGGGGCCCGAACAGCAGCAAGTCGTCGTCGACCGGATTCGGCAAGTGAGCCGCGATCTGAATCAACCGATTGCAATCTTGGCTGATTTAGGCGGCCCGAAGATCCGGCTGGGCGAAATTCCGGGCGAAAGCATCTTTTGCCGCCGCGGCGAGGAATTCTTCTTTGTCGACGACGAGTCGAAGGCGCCCAACGAATTGACGGCGACGTACGAGCCCCTACTTGAGGAGTTGTCGGTCGGCGATATTGTGATGCTCGCTGACGGCACCGTTAGCATGCGCGTCGAAGAGGTGAAGCCGGGGCGCGTGCGGACCTCGGTCCTGCAACGGGGCACGATTCGCAGCCGCCAGGGGATCAATTTGCCCGACGTGAAGTTGAGCGCGCCGGCCATCAGCGTCGAGGATCACCAGCACGCCATTTGGGCGTCCAAGGCCGGCGTCGATTACATCAGCCTCAGTTTTGTCCGCTCGCCCGACGAAGTGCGCACCCTTAAAGACATTGTTCGATCGAGCAGTTCCAAAGCGGGCGTCATCGCCAAGATCGAGAAACGCGAGGCCTTGCAGCGACTGGAAGAAATCGTCGCCGAAGCCGATGGCGTCATGGTGGCCCGCGGCGATTTGGGCGTCGAAATCGACGTCGCCCGCGTGCCGTTGGAGCAGAAGCGGATCATTCGCGTCTGCCAGGAACTGCAGAAGCCCGCGATCATCGCGACGCAGATGCTCGACAGCATGCACGAGTCGCCGCGCCCCACGCGGGCCGAGGCGACCGATGTCGCCAACGCGATTCTCGACGGAGCCGACGCCTGTATGCTCTCGGGCGAGACCGCCATCGGCAAATTCCCGCGCGAAGCGGTCGAGATGATGAACCGGATCGCTCAGGTGACCGAAGAAAGCATCGCGGGCCGCCCGCCGCGCGAGATGACGCGACCGCGGGCCGACAACTTGCAGGAAATTACACGCGCCGTCGTCCGCGGCGCCGGGACGATGGCCTACGCCTTGGGAGCGAAGCTGGTGGTCGTCGCGAGTCATTCAGGCCGGACGGCGCTGGCGCTGTCACAACAGCGCAGTTTTGTGCCGACAATCGGCGTCAGCACGAGCGAAACGACGCTGCGGAAGATGTGCCTCTACTGGGGCGTCACGCCGCTCCGCGGCGCACCGGCGACCAATGTGGAGCAGCTGATCCGCCACGCCGACGATTGGGCCTGCGAGGCCGGCCTTGCCCAGAAAGGCGACCGGCTAGTGATCGTGGGGGGCTCTCACCTGGCGGCGGGCCCCGACAGCCCCAATGCAACCGGCGTCCACGACATTGTGATCGTTCACGAGGTTGAAGGCGGCGCCGTGCAGGCTAGTAGGGCGCCAAAGTAGCTCCCGTCTCCTCGACGCAACTCAACTTCGAGACTGCCTCAAAGTGAATTCATCGATACGCCTCGATCGCCTTATATACGAGGGCTGGCAACTCGCCGCGCTTACTTGAGTTCTTCATCGGGCTGTCGCGTCAACGCGAAATATAGGACGTAAAACCAGCCAAAGATGCCGGCAACGGCGGCAAAGATGATCGACCGATTCCGCTGCCACGAACAAACCACCGCAATGGCCGACCCCAGGCCGATTCCCGACCGCGTGACAGTTTCTACGACGTGAACGTCAGCCAGTAGCATCGCGAACCTCATCGGTGCCGGGAACGCCGGCTTACTTTTCGATCTGCGCCGACGCTTGTCGGATCTCGCTCTTAACCTCTTCTTCGTCGGCCAGCAGCCGTTCTTGGAGCCGCGACACAAAATGCATGCTGCTCGCCTTGCCGGCGAAGCCGAGGATCCGCTTGTCGACGTTATGTTCCTGCTGCACGATCCGCCCTTGGGCAATGTCGAAGCGAACGGTTCCATCGGTGAGTCGTTCGACCAACTGGGCCCGAATGTAGGGATCGACCGGCGTGAGGATCTGGTACTCCACGTCGATCAGGGCGACGCCGTTCTTCACTTCACGGAGTTGGCAGACGCGGCGGGTCTGAATCTGCAGGTTGGCGCCGCTCTTGCGCTGGACGTCGACGTCGTACGGGTGGCTCCACTTCTCGCCGACGGCGATCTCCCCCTCGGGCAGGCCCAGCGTGATCGGCATATCTTCCTGAACTTTTGGCTGGGGGTGTTTTTGCTCGCGGAAGGTGACCTTGCCGTCGGCCGAAATGCGAATCACCGAGAGCGGAACGCCGACCGCTCGGGCCGCCTGCTCGAAGCCGCGCGGCACGCCCGCTTTTTCACGGCTATCGTACACGTTGGCCTTCGTATCGGGCGAATCGTTCGACATTTTGACCCACTCGACAACATGGATGAACTCCATCTCGCCGTTGGGAAGGACGTCGGTCACCTTCCACGCTTTGACCGATTCGCTTTGCGTTTCGACTTCCTGCGTGTGCCCTTCCATGTTGTTGCGGGTCTTAGTGGCGTGGTTCACGTCGTACCGCAACACCTCGCCCATCGCGAACTTATATCGCAGGAGATATTTTTCCGTCGCGGGAGCGGCTGCGTCGGCTGGCTTGTCCGGCGTCGACGTTGTCTCCAACGCTTCAACGGCGATGGCCAGCGGAGCGAAGGCTCCGAACAGTAGAGCAACGAGACAGCTCGTGCGAGCAGCGTGGATATTCATCGACCGCGCCTCCCTGCGGGTAGTGGTAGTGCGTCGACCTCTGCGGGGAAGCCGACTTTTTCAGCCCCCCGCTCTGCCGGGGGGTCGCGTGGCTACTAATCAAGGCGTCGTCCAACGTGGGGCGACCCCCTGGCGGAGCCAGGGGCTGCGTGGCGCCCAAGGACCGGCGTGCTATTCCTTCAACTTCAATCGCCCGCCCCAGCCGAGTTTCTCACGCAGCGTGCGATAGTAACCGCGCCCGCGAACTTCAATCAGCTGGAACTCGGCGCTCGAGCGTTCAATGCGGATTCGATCGTCGGCCAGCACCTGCCCGATCGGCTTGCCATCGACCAGCAGCGTCGTCCCTTCGTTCGGCTGCGGGACAGCCAACTCGTAGACGTGATCCGCCGAGTCGATCACCGGTCGGTTGGTCAGCGTGTGGGGGCAAATCGGCGAGACGACAAGCGTCTGCAGACTCTTCTCCATGATCGGACCGCCCGCGGCGAGGTTGTACGCGGTCGATCCTACCGGCGTGCTGACGATCAAACCGTCGCAACTATAAGTCGTCGCCAATTTAGCGTCAACGTAAAGCTGCACCTCGATCATCGAGAACGTAGGGCCTGCTAGCACTACCACTTCGTTGAGCCCCAGGGTACGCGACTCCTCGCGCCCGCCGCGCTGCACGCTGCACTCGAACATCAGGTGTTTCACGACGCGATACTCGCCCGCGACGATCTGTGGGAGGATCTCGTCCAAGTCTTCGGGCTGAATCTCGGCGAGGAAGCCAAGGCGGCCCAAATTCACGCCGAGCACTGGGAGTTGCGCAAACCCCATCTGCCGCGCGGCGCGGAGGATCGAGCCGTCGCCGCCGAAGACGACCATGAGGTCGGCCTCGACGTCGGGGATGGGCTCGTTAAAATTGTCGAGCGAGGCGGCGACGTCGAGGTGGCGTTCGATGATCGCGCGGAGGTGGGCGGCCTGGTCGGCGAGGGCCTGCCGACTGCCGTCGACGAGCAGAATGGCGCGAAGTCGGCGGGCAAGAGAGGGCGGCTTGGAAACGAGTGCGGTCATACCGCAGAGCATATCAACGCGGGTTTTGTGCAGATAGCCCGGCCATCCTGGCCGGCGCGCTTTCTGAACGTCTAAGCCCGCCCGACATCGCCGGGCTACTGAGACGCCGGCAGCCCGGCAGCGAGCCGCTGGCACGTCGCCACGATGCCCCGCACGTCCATGCCCAGATCAGCCAGCAGTTCGTCGCGCTCTCCATGCTCGATGTAAAGGTCTGGAATCCCCAGCCGCCGCACGCGGCTCGCATCAACGCCAAAGTCGGCCGCCGCTTCCAGAACTGCACTGCCGAAGCCCCCCATCAGCGACGCCTCTTCCATGGTAACGACCCACGGCAGATCGCGGATGGCGCCGACGATCGCTTCCGTATCAAGCGGCTTGAGGAACCGCGCGTTGATGACGCCCACGTCAAGACCTTCGTCGCGAAGCCGATCGCTCGCTTCGAGCGCCCGTTGGGCCAACGCGCCGCAGACCACAATAACGCCGTCGAGGCCGCTGCGGAGCGTTTCGCTGCGACCAAGTTCAATCGACTTCGATTCCCGGGCGATCGCGACGGCGCTCGCCTTCGGATAGCGAATGCCGCACGGTCCGTCGAACTTCAGGGCGAAGTCCAGCATCGCCGGCAGGTCGGCCGCGTCGCCGGGGGCCATGAGGACCATGTTCGGGAATACGCGCATGTAGCCGAAGTCGAACACCCCGTGATGCGTCGGCCCGTCGGGTCCGGCGAGGCCGCCGCGATCCATCATGAAGGTGACCGGCAAGTTCTGCAGGGCCACCTCCTGGAAAATATGATCATACGCGCGCTGCAAAAACGTGCTGTAGATGTCGACGATCGGCCGCATCCCCACCTTCGCTTGGCCGGCGGCGAACGCCACAGTGTGAGCCTCGCAGATGCCCGTGTCAAAAAATCGCTCGGGGAATTCCTCGCGTACCTTCTCCAGCTTGTTACCCTGGCACATCGCGGCGGTGAGGACCGTCACCTTCGGGTTCGCAAGCATCTGATCGAAGATCGCCTGCGAGGCAATGTTGGTGTAAGCGGGAGCCGAGACGCCCTTCTTCGCGATGACGTACTTATCCTGCTGGCGCTCGAACTGCGGCGGCGCGTGATAGGTGACCGGGTCGGCGGCCGCCGGCAGAAAGCCGTGGCCCTTTTCCGTCACGACGTGGAGCAACACCGGCCCGTCGATCCGCTGGACCATCTTAAAGTATTTACGCAGCAACCCGATGTTGTGTCCGTCGATAGGGCCGATGTAGCGAAAGCCCATATCCTCGAACATCATGCCGCCGCTGAGCCCTGCCTTGGCGGCCTCTTTCAACTGCACCAAGAACCGCTCCGCCGGATCGCCCAAGAGCGGGACGCGATTGAGCATCTTAACGATTTCGCCCTTGAGCCCCGTGTATGCCGGATTCATCCGCAACCGGTCAAGGTAGTCGGAGACGCTCCCCACGGGCGGGCAGATCGACATCCGGTTGTCGTTCAGGATCACCAGCAGTTTCTTGCTCTGCCGACGGCCGTTATTGAGAGCCTCGAACACGACGCCCGAAGGAAACGCGCCGTCGCCGATCACCGCGACCGTGTGGCGATTCTCTTGAGGTCGCAAAAAGTCGTCGCCGCTCGCCAGTCCCAACGCCGTCGAGACGCTCGCTCCGGCATGACCGGTCATGAAGAGGTCGTAATCGCTCTCGGCCGGGTTGGGGTATCCCATGAGGCCCCCCTTCGTCCGCATCGACTGGAATTCGGCGTGACGACCGGTCAGCAACTTGTGGGGGTAAATCTGGTGCCCCGTATCCCAAATCAGGCGGTCCCTCTTGAAGTCAAACGCCTGGTGCAGCGCAATCGCCAGTTCCACCACCCCCAGGTTCGACGCGAAGTGGGCGCTCCGGCAAGCAATCAGCCCGCAGAGCACGTCGCGGATTTCGCCGGCCAGCTGCTCGAGTTGCGGCAGCGACATCCCGCGCAGATCCGCGGGGTCGCGAATGGTTTCCAGCAGCGTCGACATCAACGGCTCCTACGTCCCACGAATTCCGCCAGTTCGCGGAGCGGTTGAGCCGCCGCTCCAAACGATTCAATCGCCTGGCACGCCTGGTCGATCAGCTCGCTCGCCGTGCGGCGACTCGTCTCCACTCCCAACAGCGACGGATAGGTGACCTTCCCTCGCCGCCGGTCCTTGCCCAGGCGCTTGCCGACGTTTGCCTCGGCGCCGCTCACGTCGAGCAGGTCGTCGACGATCTGGAACGCATGTCCCAGCTTTTCGCCGAAGAGCACCAAAGCTTGCCCCTGCTCCCCCGAACCGTCGGCGGCGAGCGCCCCCAGCGCCAGAGACGCCCGAAAGAGGGCCCCGGTTTTCCGCCGATGTATTGATTGTAGTCGTTCGAGCCCGATATGGCGAAATTCGGCCGCCAGGTCGTCTGCCTGCCCCCCCACCAGCGCCTCCGCCCCAGCGGCCTGGGCCAGCAAGGTGCAGCAGCGGGCCGCCCGCTCTCCTGGCTGGATGCCGGTCGCGAGCACCTCGAACGCCCGCGTAAGCAAGGCGTCGCCCACGAGGATCGCCGTCGCCTCGTCGAACTGCTTGTGGCAGGTCGGGCGTCCGCGGCGGAGATCGTCGTCGTCCATCGCCGGTAGGTCGTCGTGAACGAGCGAATAGGCGTGGATCATCTCCACGGCCACGGCGGCGGGGATGGCCGGCTCGACCGCCTGGGGTCCGCCGCAGGCCTCGGCCGCCAGTAGGACCAAGTGAGGCCGCAGCCGCTTCCCCGGGGCCAGCAAGCTGTACCGAATCGCTTCGGCAAGCTGCGACGGGCAGTTGGCATCGAACTGAGACGCCTGGCGAAGCGCCGCCTCGATCAGCGCGCTACGCGCGGCGTCGAGCGGGGGTGATTCAGAGGTGGGAGCGGCGGACATGGGCGTCTGGCGGCGTGGCACAGGAGGACCAAAGCGACCTCCCGACAAGTTGCCATGCTAGAACAAACTGGCCGCATCGTCCACGCGACTCGCACCTGCCGGGCCGGGCCCGGCGGTCCGCCGGCGGCTGCGAGAGGCCGACTTTTCGGTCAAATCCTCGTCGTCGGAATCATCGAGCGGAACGGTGTTGGCCCGCCCGTCGGCGTCGAGCGACTGCACCAGCTCAATCCGCCGCTCGGCATGCTTGAGCTGCTGGTAGCAACCGTTCAGCCGGCTAACCCCTTGCTCGTAGGCAGCCAGCGAGTCGCCGAGCCCGAGCTTGCCGCCTTCCAGCTTGGCGACGATCTGCTCGAGCTCGGCGAGCGACTGCTCGAAGCTTAGTTGGTCGGCTTCGACCTCCGGTTTCTTTTTTGCCACGGCGGGTTCGCTCTCTGTCTTATGGGTTACATCAACGACTTTTACCACAGAGGACACAGAGAGCACCGAGATAAGAAAATGATCATGGCCGCGGCTCTGGTTGACCTGCGGCTGTCGGCTGATTTTTCTCTTTGTCTTCCTCTGTGAACTCTGTGGCTCTGTGGTTAACAGATCTAACCTTCAATCTGCTCGACCACGCTGACGGACGAGCCTTGTTGAAACCGGGTGACAATGCGCTGTCCTGGCTTCAGCTTCTCCGCCGAGGTGATCAGCTTCGACTCCCCTTCACGGAAGGTGAGGCTGTAGCCGCGACCAAGGACGCCCAGCGGACTGAGCGATTCAAGCTTGCCGGCCATCGTCTCAAGCGTAGCGCGACGATCGCGCAGCACGCCCTGCGACGCCGACTTCAATCGTAGCGAAAGTTCGTCCAGGCGCCGACCGCGAAGGTGGATTGCTTCCAGCGGCCGGCATAGCGACGGACGGGTGGCGAGGGAGTCGAGCCGATGGCGGCAATGCGCTAGCCGCGTCGAGAGGGCTGTGCTCAGCCGATGCTGCAAGCTACGCACGGCATCGCTCAAGTCGGCCGCCGAGGGGACGACGCGCTCGGCCGCCTCGCTGGGAGTGAGGGCCCGCACGTCGGCCGCCAGATCGGCGAGCGTCACGTCAATCTCGTGACCGATCCCGGAGATCGTCGGTACCTTCGACGCCGCGATCGCGCGGACTACCGACTCTTCGTTGAAACACCAGAGATCTTCGAGGCTCCCGCCGCCGCGAGTGACGACCAGCACGTCGATCGGCGGCTGAACTTTGTTCGCCGCACGAATGCCGGCGACGATCTCCTCCGCCGCACCGTCGCCTTGAACCCGTGCAGGAAAGACGAGCACCTCGACGCCGCGCCACCGGCGGTGCATCACCTGCAAAAAGTCCCGGATCGCGGCGCCCGTCGGACTGGTCACCACGCCGATCCGGCGCGGAAACGCCGGCAGCCGTCGTTTGCGGGCTGCATCAAACAGCCCTTCGGCGGCGAGTTTCTCACGCCGCTGCCGCAGCGCAAGTTCCAGCGCGCCCATCCCCTTGGGCTGGAGTTCGTCGACGACAAGTTGGTAGCTGCCGCGCGGCGGGTAGAGATCGAGCCGCCCGCGACAAACGACGTCGATGCCGTCGTGCAGCGCGAGCTTGAGTCGGGCCGCCGTATTGCGCCACATCACCGCGCGCAGCTGCGCGCCGTCATCCTTCAGCGTGAAATAACAGTGCCCCGACTGCGGCTGCGAATAGTTTGAAATCTCGCCAGCGACCCAGACGCTCGGAAAGTTCTCCTCCATTACTCCTTTCAGCCGCGCTGAAAGTTGCGTGACGGTAAGAATCTCATCGGCTGGAGGTTTCGAGGGCATCAATTTCGTCCATGCTCGCAACTGGATTTTCAGCCCCTGGCTCCGCCAGGGGGTCGGTCACCATACCAAGAGGCGTCATCCCGCGAAGTGCTACCCGCGGCGGCGTCTTAGTCTTTTCCGGCTCCCTCCCTCTCAAGGGGAGGGGACCTCAGGATTCATGATTTGTCCGCGAAGCCAACGGCTGCAAAGGCTTCACTACTTCGCGGCCGTTGCCACGCCGAAGTCGTGGTGCAAACTCCGCCAAACAGAGTGAATATGATTCGCCGGATTGCCGGCTGGGTCCGATTGAATGTTCACCAACTCCAACAGAAACGTCGGCCCCTGCACGCGGTAGGCGTGCCCCACCCCCGGCTCCGCGGCGCCTAGCCAGGCGAAGTGAACGCGCTCGGCGCCTGCGGCTTCGATTTCCGCCAAACGGGCGGTCGCGAGTTCCGGAGCAAGATTGCTGCAGTACGTCGCGAGCAAGGCCGCAAGCTTCTCGCGCTGCGCAGCGCTAAGCTTCGACGCCTGAATCCCTTCGGGCGCCGCGCGCGGCGGTTCCGGCTGGCCGGGGCCGCGATAGTCGGCGGGAGCCGTGTCAGCGACGACGGCCACGGCGCGCTGCGAGGCGTCGAGACTCGCCAAGAGGTCAAACGCCAACTGCTCTTCCTGGGCCAGCGTGCGCGTGCCGACCTCCGGGCCTCCCTCGACGAAAATCTTCACCGTCGCGGGGTTGGCGCCCCAGAAACTGGGCGTGTCGCCGACGACCTTGCCGTCGCGGACGACCAAATTCTGCGAGAAGTGGTGCCCTTCAAAACTCCAACCCCAAGTTCCCTTGTCACCCGGCTCGCCGAAGATGGTGATGTAATAGCGCTCGGGGTCGCGCAGCGGCGCGCCCTGAAGGTTCTTCTCTCCTTCGCGGAGATTGTTCTCCAAGGCCATGATTTTGAGCGCCTTGGCGTAACCGTCGTCGCTCAGGGCCGAGCGGAGCAGGGCGAGGGCAAGCTTCTGCTGATCGGCGTCAAGCTCTCCGAATTCGACTCCCTTGCGGTCATCCTTGGGGATGTTATGCCAATCGCGCCGCTCCGGCGCGTCGAACGCGACGATCGTCTCGCTTCGCTGTTCGGGAGAGAGACCGGCGAGAAACGCGGTGGCCGCCGCCGTCATCGACTCGGCGGGAGACTTTGCCTGGGCCGCGGCGGTTTGCCATGCGACAAGTTGCAAGGCGATGAGGAGTAGCAGCGACAGCTTGACGAAAGGGCGAACCATGACGCTCATCCGCGAGAGGTGGAAGGAGAAGGGGCGACGCGACCGGCACTAGTTTAGCGATTGGCGCGCGGCGATGCGAATCAGGAGATCAGTGGCACGCCGATTTTCGCGGATTGGGCGGGTGAACGCGGATTTGTTTTGTCATGGGCCGCGGCGTCTCTTGCGGCGGGAGCGTTCGCTCACGCGGATCGTGCTTGGTCCCAGAGGGACAGTTCGATAGTAGCCCAGCACTTGCAGTGCTGGGCTGTTGTCGGCCGTCCCACGGGGACGGTTGGAGGATCGAAGCAGCATTCGGAAACGCAGTTGGGCTTCTGTTGGCCATTTCTTGCGAGGGCTCACCACGGCACACCGTGTGTGCCGCCTGCATCACTAAAACTGCACGGCCGCCGGCGTTTTGATCGGCGGCAGTTCCGCCGCTTGGAACTCGCCCGTCTGCTTCGCTTGCCAGACGCGTCCCGTGGTGACGTCGAACGCCGTCAGCCAGCCGCCGCCGTGGCAGTAGGTGTCGATGCAGACTAGGTGGCCAAGATTGAGGATCTCGGCCTGCTTGTTCGCGGTGTGACCCACCACTGCCGTGCGACCCGAAAGGTGGGCCTCAGGCGTGTGCCACTTTAGCGATTGCCAACGGAGGTCGCGCCACGGCTGGCGACTGAGCGGCCGGCTCGCCAGGTAGTTCCCGTGTGCGAAGAAGTGACTCGGCCGCTCTACAACGTCGCCCCAACTGCGGATGAAATCGACGTGTTCCGGTTCGATCTCGCCGATACCGAAGCCCTTGCCGTATGAATCGAGCGTCTCGGCTCCGCCGTGAACGAGCCACTCCTGAATGGACATCAGACCGTCGATCGAATCGAGCATCATCTGCTCGTGATTTCCCTGAATGCATTCCAGACGGCAGCGCTTGCGAAGTGCGAGCAGCTGGTCGATGCAACCGCGACTGTCGGGGCCGCGGTCGATCACGTCGCCGAGCAGCACCAACGTGTCGTGCGGCGTGAGTTGCAGGCCGTCGACGAGCGTCGCCAGGGCTACATGGCAGCCATGGACGTCGCCGATGGCGATAGTGCGGGGAGCGGGCTTCACGATGTTGCGTTGAGCGCGGGCGGGCATCTGGATAGCGGACATTGTTGCGACGTTGATGGTCGCGGGCAATGTCAAGAACTGATTGAAGAAGGGCGATCGGTCTCGCCGGCAACGGCCGCGGGCGGCAGATTGACATTCGCCCTTGGACCGATACGATGAACGGTTGCGTCGGCCCCAAGTGCAACGGCCGCTTGAGTTTCCAGCATTTCCATCGTCACGGCGACCACGTCTTAAGCCCTGGCGACCGACTTTCGAGGATTCAACGTTCGATGGCTGAACCGATCACGCAATTGGAGCATGCCCGCGCGGGTCACGTCACCCGTGAAATGGAATACGTGGCCGAGCGCGAATCGCTCGCTGCGGAAACGATTCGGGCCGAAGTCGCGGCTGGTCGGATGGTCATCCCCGCGAACGTGGTTCACGCGGCCGGTCGGCTCGAACCGATGGCCATCGGCATCGCCGCCCGCTGCAAAGTGAACGCCAACATCGGCAACTCCGCCGTCACCAGCGACATCGACGGCGAGCTCGAGAAACTCCACACCGCGGTCCACTACGGCGCCGACACGGTGATGGACCTCTCGACCGGCAAAAACATCGACGGCATTCGCAAGGCGATCATCGAAGCCTCGCCGGTGCCGATCGGCACGGTGCCGATCTACCAGATGCTCGAACAACTCGGCGGCGAAATCGAGGAAATGCGGGCGCAGCATTTCATCGACATGGTCGAGCATCAGGCGAAGCAGGGCGTCGACTACATGACGGTCCACTGCGGGGTGAAGATGGAACACCTCCACCTGACAATGGGCCGCACTACCGGCATCGTCAGCCGCGGCGGTTCGCTGATTGCCAAATGGATGATGGCCCACAAGAAGCAGAACCCGCTTTACGAGCATTTTGAAGACATTTGCGACGTGATGCGCCAGTACGACGTCACCTGGAGCCTCGGCGACGGCCTGCGACCCGGGTCGTTGGCTGACGCGAGCGACAAGGCCCAGTTTGCGGAACTCGATGTGCTGGGCGAACTCACGCGTCGCGGCTGGGCACGCGGCACGCAGGTGATGGTCGAAGGGCCGGGCCACATCCCGATGGACGAAGTGGCGATGAACGTCGAGCGGCAGATCGAAGTCTGCGACGGGGCGCCATTCTATGTGCTCGGGCCGCTGGTTACCGATTTTGCGCCGGGTTACGACCACATCACCAGCTGCATCGGGGCGGCCCTGGCCGGTTGGGCGGGGGCGGCGATGCTCTGCTACGTGACGCCGAAGGAACACCTCGGTCTGCCGGAGCAGGAAGACGTCAAGCAAGGGATGATCGCCTACAAGATTGCGGCACACGCGGCGGATATCGCCCGGAAGCGCAAGGGCGCCCGCGATCGGGACGACGCGCTCTCGAAGGCGCGGTTCGAGTTCGACTGGAACAAACAGTTCGAGCTGGCGCTCGATCCCGACACCGCACGCCGCTACCACGACGAGACGCTGCCGCAGGATACGTTCAAGAGCGCTCACTTCTGCAGCATGTGCGGGCCGAAGTATTGCTCGATGAAGATCACGCAGGATATTCGCGAGATGGCGAAGAACGGCGAGCTGGTCGAACTGGCTCCGGCGGCGAAGTAGCGTTTTTCTTTCGCAACCGCCGATGAACGCAGCTGAACGCGGATAAGAGCTATTAAAGGAGATTTGCGATGAAACGGTTAGCGTGGTTAGGTGCAGTGTTGTTGGCTGGTTGCGGTACTTCGTCAGTCGACGTCGCGATGACCGAGGAGACGAAGGCGACGTTGGCCAAATTCAACGCCGAGGGGGCCCCGACGGTCGACTTCAGCGTCCCGGGAATGCACTGCGAGTCGTGCGTCGCCCATGTCGAAAGCATCTTGGCCGCGCAGCCGGGGGTGAAAGACGTCGAGGTCAACCTCGAGGCCCTCACCGCGAAAGTGGCCGTGGATGATACGGAATTTGACGGCGAAAAGGCCGTTGCCGCACTCGTCGACATGCAGTTCGACGAGGCGAAGCTGATCACCGCCGACGGCGCGGCCGCGGGCGCCGAGAAGGCGAAGTCAAATGACGCCGGCTCTGAATCGGCGCCGACGGATGAACAGCCCGTTAGCGTGAACGAAGAAGCGGCAAAGAGTTAGCTTGCTGCGGTTCCGCTCGTCTCATCCTTCGGATGATAAAAGAGCACAATCGGCAGCATCAGAGCCGCGATGAAAAGGAATGCGGTGCAGCGGGGCCAATCGTTCGCTTCGATCAAGGCGGCGATCCAGCCGTAGACGACGCCGTTGAGAACGATGCCGACCCAGTTGGCTTGATTCATGACGGCGATCATGCGTCCCTTCTTTCCCTCGGGGGGCGCCTGCTGCATGAAGACTTGAAGCGGTACCGCGAAGCAGCCGGTTGAGATTCCGAGAAAGAGGAGCGTCGCGAGTCCGCCGTAGTAGCCGATCCATTGGCGGCTCTCGCCGATGCCGGGCAGATGGGTTAGTCTGCCGTCAGGGCCAATGAGATCGGCCGGATCGCCGCTGCTGGGGATCGCAAGCAGGAGCATCGAAATGAGCATTCCCAGAGCGCCAGCCTTGAGAACGCGGAAATCGACCTTTCCCTTGGAGGCAAGGCCGCCGATGGCGGCGCCGGCGGCGATGCCGACGCTCACGATGCCGAACAGGTAGCTCGTGGCGACTTCGCCGACTTGCTGATCGATGAGCCCCGCCGCCGTGACGGCCGATTTCACCATGCCGGCAAGCATCCAGAAGAGGCTCGAAACGATGAGAGCCATCAAGAGCGGCCGATCGGCACGGAGCAAAGCTCGCATGTCGGGGGGAACGGTGAACGACGACCACTCGAACTTCATCCCGGGATTGGCAGCCGGCAGGCGACGCACCCAAAGGGATGAAATGGTGCCGACCAAGGCGATCGAGATGCACGCAACCGACGCGAGCCACAGCTGCGTCTCGAAATACTCCTTCAGCACGCCCGCCACGACGCCGCCAAGGATGATAGACAGAAAGGTCGTCATCAGAATGAACCCGTTCGCTCGCGGAAGGTCCGACGGGCGGAGCATCTCCGGCAGAATGCCATATTTTGCCGGACCAAAGAATCCACTGTGGGTTCCCATCAGAAACAGCACAATGTAGAGAAACGCCAAGTTCCCCGGCACGTAGAAATAGAAGGCGACGGCGCCGGCGGCCATGATGAAGACCTCGGCCACCTTGCACCAAATGATGATCGACCGCTTCCCGTATCGATCGGCGAGGAAACCGGCATATCCGGTGACCAACAAGAAAGGGATGCCGAAGATCATGTCGGCGGTGCCTTGCCGATCCTCGACTTTACTCTTGGCCGCCGGCGCGTCGACAAGCGGCGCTTCGCCACTGGCTACGTTTGCCTGTGGCGCGGCCCCTCGCGGAACTTGCTCGACGATCGCAGCGGCGCCGATCGTGATGACCGACAGGAACATCACGATCTGCTTGAAGAGATTGTCGTTAAAAGCACCCAAGAATTGAGTGACGGTCATGCCCCAGAAGCTGGGATCATGATAAAGCGTTGGAAGCTTGTCGAAGTCGATATGCCGACCCGTCGGCAAGGGGAGATGCTGATCGATCGCTTCCGCGGCAAGTTCTGGTGAGCTCATGCCGGGGATTATGGGGCGTGGCGAGCGCAGCGGCAAGGCAGATCGTCCCGCTAGGCGACGACGATCTTGTCCAAACCTTCCTCCTCCGGCGGGAACTTAGGATCCATTTTCTCCAGCGTCTCGCGGAGCAAATTGCTCACCACCAAGTTTCGATACCACTTCCGATCCGCGGGAACGACGTGCCAGGGAGCGTACTCGGTATTACAGCGAGTGAGGGCGTCTTCATACGCCTGCTGATAGTCGTCCCACAGCTTCCGTTCCTCGACGTCCGCCTTGCTGAACTTCCAGCGCTTCGTCGGATCGGCGAGACGGGCTTCGAGTCGTTGGCGTTGCTCGTCTTTGCTGATATGAAGGAAGCACTTCAGCACCGTCGTGCCATTGGCGGTTAAATGTCGTTCGAATCCATTGATCGCTTCGTAGCGGGCGCGCCACACCGACCTTGGGACAAGCTTGTGAACGCGTACCACAAGGACGTCTTCGTAGTGGGACCGGTTGAAGATGCCGATGCGGCCGCGGCTGGGGGTCGCCTTGTGGATCCGCCATAGGAAATCGTGATCCAGTTCTTCAACGCTTGGTTGTTTGAATGCCGCGATGCTGAAATCGAGCGGGTTGATGCCCGTCGTGGCTGCGCGAATCGTGCCATCTTTTCCGGATGTGTCCATCCCTTGGAGCACCAACAGGACGGATCGCCTATTCTCGGCGTAAAGCCGGTACGCGAGTTCGCCGGAAATGGCGGTGTTCTCCGCGATTCGTTCCTGAGCGGTTAGCTTGTTCCAGCTGCCAGCGACGTAGCGCGGATCGAAATCCGCCAAGTTGACTGGAGCTTGGCGCCCGGGAATAAGAGGTTGAGCCATAGCAAGCCGTTTCAAAGCCAAGGCGGAGGTCCACTGGTCCAATAGATTGTAGTTGACGCAGCGCCACATGCGCGGATGGCGACCGGCGTAACCCGTATCTTTGCGCCGACCGTCAGCGAAAAACGTGGATCGGCTGAGCAAACGAGTGGAAAGCCACAATGCGAAAGCTAGTTTTCCCCGTGAGTTCGATTTTCATCAGTCCGGAGCCGCCGGTGCGGAACTGAACATGCCTGCCGCCGTTACACACGAACCAATCGTCAGCCTCGATGGCGTCGCCGCTACGAATGAGGGCGACGAGCCGCGCGAAGGCAGTTTCACCGATTTATTAGGGGACCTATCTCAGTCGCTCAACGCGGCGATACAGGACATTCGCGATATCAATTCCAATACAAAACTGTTGTCCCTGAACGCCCGTATCGAGGCAGCGCGCGCCGGCGTCGCAGGCGCCGCGTTCGGCGTTGTCGCGCAAGAAATGCAGGATCTTTCCGGCAAGACGGCCCAGGCTGCGGAGTCGCTGGCGAATCAAACCAAGCGGGTAATCGACGAGTTAACGCATGTCCTGGGCACGAAGGTGCGCGGCACGCGGCTGTGCGACATCGCGCTGACCAACATCGACCTGATTGATCGCTGTCTTTACGAACGGACCTGCGACGTTCGGTGGTGGGCGACCGATCAAAGCGTCGTTGACGCCCTTGCCGACCCGAGTCCGGAATCGCGGCGACACGCCAGCCAGCGCCTCGGCGTCATTTTGAATGCTTATACGGTCTACTACGACCTCGTACTTTGCGACCTCTCGGGTCGCGTTGTCGCCAACGGCCGCCCGCACGAGTACGCATCGGTCGGCATGGAGCAAGCCGGTGAAGCTTGGTTTCGCGAGGCGGCGGCGAGCCGTTCGGGCGACGAGTTTGGGTTCCAGACCGCCCACCGCTCACGACTCGTAGACGGCAAGACGTCGTTGGTCTATTCCTGTGGCGTGAGACAGGAGGGGAACGCCAACGGCAAACTGCTAGGCGTGCTCGGAATCGTCTTCAATTGGGAAGCGCTCGCGCAGACGATCATGGTCGACGCGCCGATCGCTGAGGAAGAGCGGGCCGCGACGCGCTGCGTCATCACCGACGGTGACGGGGCGCTGCTAGCCGATTCTTGGGGAAAGCAGCTTCAAGAATCGCTCGGGCTGTCCGACATCGCCCAAATTCTGGCGGAAAGAAAGAATTTCGTCACCGCGGATCATCTAGGTCAGAAGTGCTGCATCGGGCACGCGCAAGCGCCGGGGTTCGAAACGTACACGACCGGCTGGCACTCATTGGTGATCCAGCCCGTTGGTTGAGTGCCGCTGCACCGCGCTTCACTCGGCTTCGCCCCAGGCATTAGCGGAGCCATCGTCATCGAGCTCGATGTGAATCACCTGCGGGTGGCAGCAGACGGGGCAGTCTTCGACGTAGCTCTGCGAATGGCCCGCCGCCAAGTCGATCGGAATGACAATCTCCTCGCCGCAGTTAGCGCAGATGTATGTTGCGTCGTCATGCATACGGATGCCGAAATACGAGGCGGATGCAGAAGAGCGTGTATTACGTAACCTTAAGTTTCGCGCCAGACGCTCCGAAGTCGAGTGGCGGGAGCCGCCCTTTCTTTGCACTTTGCGCAGACTTGGAGGGGTTTTCTGCCCATTTTTGCCTGGCGTGCTCTCCGTCTGTTTGCAGTCGTTGAAATGGCTGCCTACAATCGGCTTTCAGGGTCTCGATTCCGCCGGCACGCCGGCTGAAGCGACTCCCCTGGCTCATCTCTATTGATTCGCACCCGGCCGCACAACGAGGAAAAGCGTCTAATGTTCAAGAGAACCGGACAATTCACTAAGTGGGGCGCGACCGCGGTCGCCGTGACTTGCGCTCTTTGCTGGACGACGTTGGCTCAGGCGGCGTCGATCAACTACGGCAACTTTGGTCCGGTCGCTCCGGGCATCACCTTCTTGAACGTCATCGAATCCTCCGGCACGGACGGGGTTCCGCTCTACGACGTACCAGCTCCGTTTGCCACTGGGCTCGACTTCAATCCGACCAGCTTCACCTCGTCTTCGACGGGCGGGGCGGCGGACATCACCGACGGTCAATTGAACTTTGCGGTTCACGGCCAGGACGTGAACGGCAACGACGTCGCCATCAGCTCGATCAATCTGTCGGAAGGCGGCCTGTACAATTTGTTCGGCGTTGGCAATGCCGCGACCCAGATTGCGGTCGGCGCCATCCTGAACGTCAAGGTCACCGAAGTCGATGGCGTCGCGGTGGCGCCAATTACCATGATTGGCAACGCATCGCTGGCGAAGAATCTGGTGGCGAATCCTGGACTCGCACAACCATGGAACTTGAGCGTTCTCATCGATGTTGACGCTCAGCTGACGACGCTCGGCGTGCCGTTCATGGTCGGTGCGACGCGCGCGGAAGTGGTGATCAACAACTCGCTGGTGTCGATCAGCCAACCAACGAGCACGGCGTCGGTGACGAAGAACGATTTCGTCATCACCATCGTACCAACGCCGGACAACATCCCGGAGCCGAGCACCCTGGTCCTCGCTGGGGTGGCGCTCTGCGGACTCGGTTGCGCTCGGAGCCGCAAGCAGGCCTAATCGGCGATCCTCTTAACGCCGGAACGATCAACAGGCCCCGCTCGCTTTCGTGAGCGGGGCCTTTTTTCTTTTCCATCGTTCCTGCCGATCGGGCGATCGCAAACTTGCACCAATTTCTGCCGCCGATTGCCTCGCGCCTTGGCTCGGCAAAATGTGAGCTCCTGAAGCCCCTCAATCGCTTCGCTTCGCGCGACATCGGCTGATATAGTAAAGGCGTGTCGCCACGATTTGTCAGTTCGCTCACCACCCGCTACAGCTGTCTGGCGGTCGCCTGCCGGTGCTTCGTTGGCTACTGCGCATTGATTGCCTGGAGCGACGTCGCGGATGCGTTCTACGCAAACGGTCGATGGACGACCACGGCGACCGATGCGGCAACGACGCCCGCGGGCTTCCCCGTCACGCTTACTTGGAGCATCGTCGCCGACGGCGCCTCGCTCTCACCCGGCGGAAGCAGCAACCTGATCTCGTTCTTCGATGGATTGTACGGCAGCGGGGGCGGCGGACCCGACCTATCGCTTCGACCATGGTTTGGACTGGTCGAGCAGTCGTTTGATCGCTGGACTGAGCTGAGCGGCTTAACGTTTCTTTATGAGCCGGTGGACGACGGCGCCGTCCACGGCAACTTTGCCGGCGCCCTGGGCGTGCGCGGAGACGTGCGGCTGGCCGGCAAGTTCCTCGACGGCATTGGCGGAACGAACGCCCAAGCCGGATTTATCCCAAACGCAGACCTAACCATCGATACCGGCGACTCAACGTACTTTGGCAACTCATCGAACAACTATCGAGCGCTGCGCAATACATTGACCCATGAGATAGGTCACTCCCTGGGTCTAGGGCACGTCGATTCAAATAGCGCCGCGTTCTTGATGGAGGGCTTCTCGAACAACGCGTTCGACGGGCCTCAGCTCGACGACGTTCGCGGCGTGCAGTCGCTGTACGGCGACAAGTTCGAGCGTCTCGCGGGTGCGGGCGGCAATGGTTCGATCGACCAGGCAACCCCGCTCGGGGGCATCAATACTGGAAGTTCGCTGACGATCGGGACCCACAGTGCAACGGGAACGCTTGTGCTGCCGTCTGAAGCTGATTTCGTCAGCATCGCCAATCAAAGCGACGTCGATTATTTCTCGTTTACGACCGTCGACCCTTCGCTCGTCGATCTGACGCTGACGCCCCGTGGAGTGAGTTACAACGAGCGCATCGGGGGTTCGTCGTCGGCTTACTCGACGACCAACGCGGCGCAACTGAATGACCTCAGCTTGGAGCTTTACGCGCTCGTTAACGATGTGCCGACCTTATTGCAGAGCGCCGGTAGCCAGCCGCTCGGCGCTGCCGAGTCACTCGTCGACGTACCGCTTGCGAACCCGGGAGAGTACTTCGTACGGATCTCCGGAAGCGGCGCTCTGACGCAATTATATGAGCTGGCCATTGGCGTCGAGCCGCTGGCCGTCACGCCGCCGATCGCGGGGGATTTTGATCTCGATGGGGACGTCGATGGCGCCGATCTGTTGATCTGGCAGCGGGGGGCGGGAGCTGAATACAGCACCGCGGATTTGGCAGCTTGGCAGGCTAATTTTGGCGGTAGCGGCTCGGCGCCCGGAAATGCGGCCTTCGTAGCGACGACGGTTCCGGAGCCGACGACGTGGCTAGTGGCCGCCGCTGCCGTCCCTTGGCTGGGTTTGCGGCGATTTCGGTCCGCGTCGCGAAAACGCCCACTCAGAAGGCGCCGTATCGTGAAAAACGGGCCAATTTGTTGAAGTCCTGTCCTTCTGTTTCTATACTCGAAAGGTCCCGTAACCGCGGGAAGCCCTCACATTCGCTTTAGGCGGCGATTGGTAGGCGAATGGGCGTGTTGGAATCGCACCTTTGAATCGTGTGGAGTAACGCTCATGCAGGTTGAACAATCCGTTTCCCCTTCCTCGCAGCCGTCGCGAACGCTGCGCACGGCCTACACCCTTGCCGCCGGGGCCGCGGCCTCGATGGGGACCAACGTCGCTGATGCCGCCATCGTGTACTCGGGGCCGCAAAACATCAGCATCGCCTCGGGAAATAGCCAAGATCTGAACCTCGACGGCGACGCCTTCAACGACATCCTGTTGAAGAATTACAACTTTGGCGGCGGCCCCTACCAAGGCGCCAGCGTCAACTTCTTTCCGGGCAAGCTCGTCGGATTCACGTCTGGCCTCGCCTATGTCTCGGCGCTCTCGGCTGGGGCGACCATCGATTCCACGACCGCCGGACCGTCATTCACCGGCTCGATGGCCTACGGCGCCGCGAACCCCAATGCTCAGTTCAACAACGTCACCGATGCGTATATCGGGCTAAGTTTTCCAGCCGGCGGCAACACCTATTACGGTTGGGTCCGCGTCGACGTTAACAATGCTGCGAAGACGTTCCTGGTGAAGGACTGGGCTTACGAGAGCGAAGCTGGCCTCGGCATCAAGGCCGGCGCGGGCCTGGTCCCGGAGCCTGCGACGCTGGGGCTGCTGGCTTGCGGCGCCGCGGGCATCGCCGCGATCCGCCGGAAGCGGACTGCCGCGTAGCGAACCGAAGCGAAGGTTCGGTGAACCCGCGGGGCTCCTTAGCGAGCGTCTGCTTCGCCTTAGAGCGCATCGAATCGATGCGACGCTTGGATGTTTCTCGCCGCTTGCCGACGTGATTGTCGGCAAGCGGCGTCTTTCACATGGAGTAATTTCATGGGCCTTGGATGCGCAATGTCAGAGGCGTCGTCGCTGCGCCGACGCGCCGCCTACGGGTTAGCCGCCGGAGTGGCTGCCGCCGGAGCGACAACGGACGCGAACGGCGCTGTGTTCTATTCGGGATTGCAGGAAATCGCGATCGGACAAGGCTTCAAACAAAATTTGCAGATCAACGACGACGAATACAACGATTTGGTGCTACGTAACTACGTCTTCTCGAACGGAAACTACCAAGGAGGCACGGTTCCGTTCGCTCCGGGGGCCGTGGCCGGTTTCTCTATGAATGGCCTGAACTACGCCTCTGCGCTCAATGCGGGCGACGTTATCGATCAATCGACGTTAGGAGGCTTTGCGTTCTCGCTCGCCCTGGGGACCGCTAATCCTAATGCCCAATTTAAGAACGCCGACAACAAGTACATTGGGTTTGCGTTTCCTATCGGGCCGACTGACCTCTATTACGCCTGGGTTCGCGTCTCGATCAACAACGCGGCCGGTACGTTTATTGTTCACGACTGGGCCTGGGAGAACGAGACCGGCGTGCCGATCGTCGCGGGAGCCGGCGGGCTCGGCGACTTCGACGTCAACGCGGTAGTAGACGGCAATGACTTTCTCGTTTGGCAGCGGAACTACGCCGACCCCAACGGCGTCCCGCCCGGAACTGGCTATGACGGCGCCGATCTCGCCGACTGGAAAACCGCGTTCGGCAACGGGGCGCCCGCCGTCGCCGCGGTGGCAGCTGTCCCGGAGCCCGGCGCACTCGGCCTGCTCGCGGCGGGCGCGAGCGGCGTGGAACTCCTTCGGCGGCGTCGCACGAGCCGGCGCACATCGTGAAACCGACCGAACCGCTGCGTACTCCGGACTCGCCTAAGCGGGTGCTCCTCGTCGGCTGGGACGCCGCCGATTGGCAGATGATTCGTCCGTTGGTTGAGCAAGGCTTGATGCCGACCACGGCGGCGCTGATCGACGCCGGGGCTTGGGGGAACCTCGCCACGACGCGGCCAATTTTGTCGCCGATGCTCTGGAATGCCATTGCCACCGGCAAGCGGCCCGCGCAGCACGGCGTCCTCGGGTTTACGGAGCCAAGTCCGGATGGCGGCGGCGTGCGTCCGTCGGCCAGCACCAGTCGCAAGTGCAAAGCGATCTGGAACATCCTGACGCAGTGCGGGTTGCGTTCGAACGTGGTTGGCTGGTACGCCTCGCATCCCGCGGAGCCAATCGCGGGCGTCATGGTGTCGAACCAGTTCGAGCAATTCAACGTGGCTGACGGGCAGCCGTCGCCCGTGCCGCCGTTAAGCGTTCATCCAGCGAAGCTGGCCGAACAACTCGCCGAGCTGCGAGTCTTGTCGAGCGAAATCGACGCGACCGCCATCTTGCCATTCATTCCGAGCGCGGCCGAATTGGTCAGCCAGGAAGGCCATCGCCTTGGCAAGTTGCAACAGATGCTCGCCCAGACCGCGACGATCCACGCCACGGCGACGCATCTGATGGCGACGACCGAATGGGATTTCACAGCCGTCTACTACGAAGGTATCGATCGGTTCGGCCACGAGTTCATGCACTGCCATCCGCCGAAGATGGAGCAGGCGAGCCAAGAGGAGTTTGCAGCGTATCAACACTGCATGGTCGGCATCTACCGGTTTCACGACATGATGCTGCAGACGTTGCTGGCGCTCGCCGGAGACGATACGGCCGTGATCCTGATGTCGGATCACGGATATTACAACGATCACCTTCGGCCCGATCCACGGGAGGGAAAGTCCGGGCCCGTCGATTGGCATCGCCCGTTCGGCATCCTCGCGGCGCAGGGCCCGGGGATTCGCAGCGGCTCGCGGCTCTATGGAGCGAGCATTCTCGACGTAACGCCGACCGTGCTTCATCTCCTCGGCTTGCCGGCGGCGCTTGACATGCCCGGCCGCGTCTTGGCTGAAGTCATGGCGAACCATGCGCCGCGGGAGCGAATTGAGTCCTGGGAAGAGATCGACGGCGACTGCGGCATGCATCCGGCAGACTTGCGCATTGATCCGTTGGAGAATCAGGCGGTGCTCGATCGGCTGGCGGCGCTCGGCTACGTCGCAGCGCCTAGCGCGGACGTTGATAAGGCCATTCGCGACACGATCGCGTGCAATCAATTCAACCTGGCCCAGTCACTCGCAGACGCACGCGATTTTCGCGGGGCGGTCGACGTCCTCAACCGCTTGGAGGCCAGCGTCCGCGAGAGCGGACCGACGCAGCTGTTATTGACAAGCTGTTATCTGGGGCTGGAGGAGCGCGGGTTGGCCCGCGCCGCCGTCGAACGCCTCATCACATGTGCGCCAGATGAGCCGCGGCTCCACATGATGCTGGGCGCCTTGGAATTCGCCGATGGCAACGCGGACGAAGCGTTGCGGCATCTCGACGTCGTTGCGGCCGCCGAACCACGGCTACCTGGCCTCCACAACAAGTTGGGCGAGGTCTACCTCTCGACGAAGCGGTATGATCGCGCCGTCGCCGCCTTTGAGAAGGCGCTCACGATTGATCCCGATAGCCCCGTCGCCTACGCCGGACTGGGGAGAGCCCGATTGGAGTCGGGCGATCCGCAGGGCGCCCTCGACGCGTCGCTGATCGCGGCCGAACTGGTCCACCATTTTCCCCGGGTCCATTTCACGATTGGCAAAGCGCTGGCGGCGCTCGGCGACGACGCCGGCGCCGTTGAAGCATTGGAACTGTGCGTAAAACAAGCGCCGCGGTATGCCGACGCCCATGCGGCGCTGGCGGAAGCGTACCGCAACGTGGGTAAGCTGGACAAAGCGATGACGGCTGAACTGCGCGCGAAGGGTACGCTCGCTTGATTTTCACTACAGCGGCCACTAGCTTGTACCAGTAGCGGTTCGCCGCCCTGACGCTGCCCGCCCGGCGGACGCCGGCAACGTCGACGTTGAAAACTCTTTCGTTAGAGGTATGCAAATGCCGATCGCTTCGTCGTCCGCCAAGATTGCTCACCTGCAGCGCCGTGCCGCAGGTTTCACGCTTGTTGAGCTCTTGGTCGTGATTGCGATCATTGGCGTGCTAGTCGCGCTACTGCTGCCGGCGGTCCAAGCAGCTCGCGAATCGGCACGGCGGAGTTCGTGCTCCAGCAATCTGCGGCAGATCGGATTGGCGGCGCTCAACTACGAATCGGCGAACAAGGTCCTTCCTCCCGGCTATCTCGCCGGTAAGAACTTTAACAAGCCGGAAGCTGCCAGCGATTCAACTGGCAATCATCAACTCACCGGCGTGTTCGTTTATCTGCTTCCCTATCTCGAAGCGGCCAATGTTCACAAAATGTTCGGCGAGCAAATCAAACTCGGCGTCGATTCTCGCGATCTGCCTTATTCCGACGCGTCGAAACCGACCACATGGGCAGCAGCGCAGGCGCGGCTTTCAACTCTGCTCTGCCCGAGTGGCCCGGAAGGCGCGCCGCAGACGGCGATGCTGGATAAGTCTTACGGCAAGTTGAGCGACGGTTTCTTGATCCTGCAATCAGACGCTTGGCCGGTCTCCACGCAACTGGGCATCACCCATTATCTGGGCGTCAGCGGCGTTTGGGGGTCGACTGGCCCCAATTTGATGTACCCCGCCGGCAGCGGACGAACCACGGACGACGTGCTCATCGGCCCCTTCACGGTCCGATCGAAAACCAGACTCGGGCAGGTGAGCGACGGCACGTCGCGCACCATGATGTTTGGCGAGGCGCCAGGGAGTTCGGGCGTGAATATCCCGGACGATTTCACCGCTGGAACCTTTACCGGCTTTACCCAAGCCAACGCCTGGGCCGGATGGGGCACCCTGCCGACGGCGATGGGGTTAACGGTCTCGCGAGAAAATAAGAACGGGGCGACATTCGACTCCAAATGGTCCTATTATGGCGCCTTACATTCGGGAGATGTCGTGCAGTTCGCTTTCGTGGATGGCTCCGTACGTCCGCTGAACAAGAACGTTGATGATTCCCTATTTCAGTCGCTGTCAACCATCCGCGGCGAAGAGGCGGTCGACGAGAGCACTTTGTGAACCGACGAACTGTTGGCGCAGACCTCTGGAACCCGCAAACGACATGAAAACACTTCGGGTACATCTAGTGGCGTCACTTCTGCTTGGCGCCACAAGCTGGCTCAGCGGCTGCGGCGGATCGGAACCAAAGGTCCAGCTTCCCGACAACCCAACCCCTGTGCCGCGGCCCGAAGATCGCCTGAAACCCCTCGGCTCATCGCCTCAACAGGCGCCGCCCGCGGCGAACTCTTCCGAAGGATAGGCGGCCACCGTGGTTTCATGAATTGCATCTAGACCGCATTGGCTGCGGCGGCAACTTTACAGCACACCTTCGTTGCCCTTGGTTAATTCGACTGCGAGGCGGTCGCTCTGTGATTGTTTCGACGGCTGGCAAGCCTAGTTGCCCCTATTTCGCTTGCTAGATCGGCGCCACCGAAGGCCCGCCCTCGCTGCCCTTCGGCGGAAATCTCCAAACTGCGATCGCCCTCCTTCCCTAGAAGCGAAACTGATGTCCTCGCGAACCAGGTGTACCCTGATAGCGCGGTTTAGAGGGGTCGAGCCGATAAATCTGGCGGGAAACCGCGGCAGGCGGAATTGAAGCAAGAAAATGAGCCAGCGACCCCACTTCGTGTCGCAATCTGCGACGCGTTCTGCGCCCCCCTGGCCTGTCGACGCTGGCCCTACAATCCATTTTAACCCCCCGGTAGTGGACTAATTGCAGCGACCAGAGAATATTGAATAGGTCTGCTACTTAATTCGCCGGCCCTCCGGGCTCCGCGCGCCGCGATCCAAAGCCGGCTTGGCGCCGTACTAGCAACCGATGCCGCAACTCAACGAGACGCCTGCTGGCGCGTCTTTTTCAATCGCGTAAGGATCCAAGCATGAAGGCTTTGCGTTTAGTCGAGCAACTGACGTGTCGCGTCGCGGTCGCGGGCGCAATGCTCGTGGCCCTAGGTGCGGGAGTTTCGGCAGTGCCGGCTCGGGCCGATGAGCCGACTCCGGCCAAGCCGTCAAAGTTCAAAGATTTTGGGGAAGTGACCAAGGAGGCCAAGAAGATCGAAGGCCTCTTTGATATGTATCAGGACGATGATCATCTCTACGCGGTGATCAAAGGGGGCGACTTCAATCAGAACTTTTTAGCCCCCATGTCGATTGCACGCGGCGTCGCTTCGGCCGGCACAGCGCTCAATTTCGGCGAGCAATGGGTCATCTCGTTCAAACGCGTCGGCGACCGGGTGCAACTCATCAGAAAAAATCTGCGCTACGAGGCTCCTAAAGGGACGCCGCTCGAAAAGGCGGTGCAGCAAAACTACACCGATTCCGTCCTGATGGCGCTGCCAATCGTCAGCGACAACGCGCCAGGCGGCGGCGTGCTGATCGACTTCGGCGACATTTTCCTGACTAATTTCGCCAATCTGCCGGTTGGCGGACTCGATCGGAGCCGCTCCAACTGGCACAAGGTCAAGGGTTATCCGAACAACGTCGAACTGCAGGTAATGGTCACCTTCGGCGGCGGCGGCATGGGTCGCGCCTCGATGCATGGCGATTCGGGAACGATTGATCCCCGCGGCGTCACGATGGTGCTGCATTACAGCTTGGTGAAGATGAACGACAGCGGCTATCGGCCACGCATGGCCGATCAGCGCGTCGGCCACTTCCTGAGCGCGACGAAGGACTTCGGCTCCGAAGATCCCGACACCCAATTCGTGCGGCGCATCAACCGCTGGCGCCTTGAGAAAGCCAATCCTGAAGCGGAGCTCTCCTCGCCGAAAAAACAAATCGTCTGGTGGGTCGAAGACACCGTGCCGCACGAGTACCGGCCTTACGTGGAAGAGGGGATCCTCGAATGGAACAAGGCGTTCGAAAAGATTGGCTTCCGCAATGCCATCAGCGTTCGCTGGCAAAATGAGCGCGACGAGTTTGATCCAGAAGACGTGAATTATTGCACGTTCCGTTGGATCACGACGCCCATGACGTTTGCTATGTCGAATCTCCGCTCGAACCCGATCACTGGCGAAATGATCGACGGCGACGTCATCTTCGATGCCAGCTGGATTCGGTTCTGGAAGCAGAATCACGCTTACCTGGTGGGCAGCCGCGGGTCGGATGACGGCGGCAAGGACGACAGCGACGACGATGACGCTATCGTCGGCGTCGGCGAAATCATCAGCCCCATCATGGCGGCTCGCTACGGATATGGGTTGCCAGCGTCGCAACAGCGGATGCTGCACAACCACGGGCCGAACGAAGCGCACAGCGGCAAGAAATCGCCGCAGATCGTGCCGGAGTCATTCAGCTCGTTCCAAGCGGCGCTCAATGAACAGGCCGCCGCCAACGGCTGCTGTGCGGCGTGCCAATACTCCAACTCGATGCAGGATCAGTTCCGCATGGCTGCGGTCGCTTTGGCAGGTCGCGCCGGCGGAAAAGACGGCAATCCGCCCGAAGAGTTGATCGGACAGGTGATCAAATCGATCGTCATGCACGAAGTTGGCCATTCGCTCGGTCTGCGGCACAACTTCCGCGCGAGCGCGATGCTCGACCTCGACCAGGTGCACGACACGGCGATTACCCGCGAGAAGGGCCTCGTCGGCAGCGTGATGGATTACACGCCGGTCAACATCGCTCTCGACGGCCAAAAGCAAGGCGACTACGCGACGACGACGCTCGGTCCGTACGACTACTGGGCGATCGAATACGCCTACAAGCCGATCTCGGGCAACGAGAAGGAAGAATTGAAGAAGATTGCCGCGCGTTCGCCTGAAACAGGTCTCGAATACGCGACGGATGAAGACCTCTACATGTCGAACGATCCGCGCGTGAACGTCTACGACCTGGGCTCCGATACTCTGGAGTATGCCAAGCAACGGATCGAGCTCTCGAATGAAGTCATCAAAGAGATGGAAAAGAATCTCGTGAAGGATGGCGATTCGTGGGCGCGGCTCCGTCCGGCATTCCTTACGGTGCTGAATCAGTACGGCGACGCCGCGTTCCTGGCGACGCAGTATCTTGGCGGCCGCGAGATCTCTCGCGACGCTCGCGGCGGCGAGAAGGCGCACGATCCCATCATGCCGATCAGCGGCAAGAAGCAACGTGATGCGCTAAAGTTCATCGCCAAGAATATCTTGGTCGACGAGCCGATTCCGATGCGTCCTGAGTTACTCCGCCGAGTGACGACGGAGCATTGGTATCACTGGGGCGCCGACATGGACATGTATGCCGGTAAGGTCGGCATCCCTTACTACGCCCAAGTCGAGGCCATTCAGAACATTCCGCTAGCGGAAGCATTCGGCACGCCGGCACGGATGGAGTTGATTGAAAGCAACGAAGCCATGGTGGACGCCGATGCGAAGCCCCTCCAAACGGCAGAAGTTTTCCGCACGTTCACAGATGCTATCTGGTCGGATCTCAAGGACCTCAAAAAGTCGGACGAAGGCGACGAAACGACGGAGCTGAGCCTGTCGAAGGTGCGACGCAACCTGCAACGCCGTCACTTGCAGTATCTGGTCGACATCGTCCTGGGTCCGAAGGGTTTTGGCGGATCGCCGCTCGCCTTCGCGTTGTTTACCAGTTCAGGCCAGCAGTTTCCGGCGGAGGCGCGCAGCCTGGCGCGACAGCACCTGAAGGAAATTCACCGGGCCGTAGGCGCGACGCTCGAAAACGAGTCGGTGAAGCTCGATGAGTTGTCGCGGGCCCACTTGGAGGAGATTAACGACCAACTCCAGAAGGTGCTCGACGCCAAGATCGAGGCGGGCGGCGTGTAGCCGCTTCATGCGAGGCACGGGCCGAGGCTTTAATGGCCGGCAGTCGATCAGCGGCTGTCGGCCTTTTTTTTGCGGTCACGCCGCCTTGCGCTTCTCGCCGCGAACGGCGCGCTTCACCGTGCGGACGTGAGCCTTCCACTCGCTGCGCAGCGGACGGTAATGGAAGTCCCACCATCTGCTCAGTAGACGATCCGGAGCCGCGGGCCGCCAATGGCGCCATGCCGTACGCTTCAAGCAACTCCTGAAGTCGGCCGTGTACGGATGGCGGCACAGGTAGTGCCACGGTTTTGAGGGCGAGCAAAAGTGGACAATCCAGGGATCATTGCAGAGCTCGTAGTAAGCCTGCCGATCCAGCGGACTCTCGCGCCAAGTTGGATAGACGAACAGGTGCGCACCCTGATTCCACCGGTTGTCGAGCGCCCGCCAGCTGCCGGCGAGAACAACGTTGAGGGCATACTGATCCCACCAGAGGACGTGTTCTCGGTGGGTGCGCAGACAGTCAAGCATCTGCCGAGCCAACTGCTCGCGACGCCAGCGGTCCAGATCAACGACTAGCATGCCGCCGTTAAAATAGCGCCCATCGGCGGGGAGACCGAGCTCGCGGAAATTGGCGATCGGCGTGACGCCCGCCAGGTGGCCTCGGCAGCGGTCAAAATTTTCCAAATGATTGGCGGCGTCAAGCCGCGGAGCCGCGATGTCGGTCACTGCAAGTACGGCGTGCCCGCCTTGGGGCTCCTGCCAGAGGGAAGCAAGGTCGCGGCGAATCAGCATATCCGCGTCGACGTAAATCGCGCGCTTCACCTGCTCCGGCAGGACGATCGGCATTAGCAGACGCAGATAGGTGACGACGTTGACATGACCATTGATGAAGAGGTCGCCAACTTGACTCATGTCGGGACGAATCCACTCGACCTCAAGTCGAGAGTCGTGCCACGAACGGAGGAGTTTGGCGCGGCTCTCATCCGAGAGACCGCCGTCAAGAACATAGAGTTGAATCTGCCGGTCGCGGCCAAGCGAGTCGAGCGCCGACCGAATCGTGACCGCAAGCGGCATCGCGTAGCCGTCGTCTGCGGCGCTGACTAGCACGATCTTTTCGGCTGGTTCCATGAGGTGCGCCTATCGAATGGACACGTCGCGCATGAATAGTTGAACTAATCTAGGCCGCTATCTTTGCTGAAGTCGAAGCGTTTGCCGTCATCACTGGCGTCGGATCGAGCGCCGCGGATAGGACGGACGGAGGCGCCACGAGAGCGCGAGGCGTTCGTCGGAGCCAGGAGGCGATGCGGACCTTGGCCGCCATGAAGGGGTAGTCGACATGGGACGGGCGCAGACGCCAGGCCTTCATTAGCAGCGTGGCCGCGTGTGCGAAATCAGCAGACGGGTCGATTGCCGGGTTCGACCGGCGATGAAACTCGGCCGCGTGAGCGTAGGCTTTCGATGCCGAACGCCGGCTGGTTTTCTCGCGCATGCCGGGCAGGTTCAAGAACCGTACCGAGACGTCGGCGACTTCCTCGAGCGTGCCGCACAGTTTCTGCGTCGTGGCGCCAGCGTGATTCTTGCGGTAAAAGCAATGACAGCCCCCAATCCAGTGAAACTGCTTTTCCGCCTCGATGCAGCGCAGCCAGTATTCGTAGTCCTCGCAATAGATCAGCTTCGTGTTCCAGGGTCCGACGTCGGCTAACACTTGTCGCCGCATCACGGTAGACGAAGGCGTAATGAAGTTGCGGCCAAAAATGCTCTGGGGAAAGTCTTTGAGATCGCCTTCGCATGGCCCCCACGTGCCGAGCGGCATGTCGGTTTGATCGGCGATGAACATGACGGTCGAGTAGACCAAGTCCTTGCCGGTCGATTCCAGGGCGTCGACGGAGACCTGCAGGTGGTCGGGGGTCCAGCGATCGTCGGAGTCGAGCAGCGCGACGAACTCGCCGGCAGCCTTGGCGAACGCCAAGTTCCTGGTAAACGAAGCGCCGTAGCTCCGATCGTTGCGACTGTATTCCACGCGATTGGTAGGATGGCGCTTCGCGAAACTGCTGACAATCTGCTCCGTGGCGCCTTGCGAACCGTCCTCGACCACGATCACTTCCCAATTCGGATACGTTTGCATCCCGATCGTGGCCAACGTATCCCCAATGAATCGTTCGGCGCGACGCGTCGGGATAATAATCGACACCCGGCCGGCGACTGCGCTGTTGGCAAAAATGATCTTATCCATTGATTTCGCTTCCAGCGAACGGAGTCTTTTATCGGACGAAAAACTGCGGCGAAGGCTATTCACGAGGCCCACTGATCGAGTCTGCGTCACGCGATAGCTCGCATCAATGTCAATTTTTTCTGCTGGCCTAACTCACGCCGCCGTCTTTGTCGTCGCGGGAGTTTCGATGAAGCGGCGTTCATTGGCGTCGCGCTGCGATCCAGGTCGCCAGTTCTTCAGTTGTAGCGCCGGCTTCTCGACGACGTACCACGATAGCGTCGATGCGACCAAGGTCAGAACAACGGTCGCCGTCACCCACCGCGCGTCGCGCGGCATCGCCCACGGGCCGAGCAACGCTAGCATGATCGGTGCGTGCCAGATGTAGATCGCGTAGGAAAGATCGGGGATTCCCCACCGAATCTGGGGCACGGTCATCGCCAGCACGACGACGCAGCCGATGATCAGCGGGAAGACCAACGGCCCCAAGAATGCGAGCCAGCCAGCGACGCCCGCCGACAGCGTTACCGCCGGCCAAGCCCAATGGACCTTGGAAAGTCGATCTTTCCAGATGAATGCAAGGTTCCCGACGAAGAATCCTATCGAGGTTTGCAGGAAGCGGTATTCGAACACGTGATCGTCAATCTTAGCTTGAACGACCAGCAGCACGCCGATGATCGCCGTCGTTAGCCACGCCGTACGATGCGATCCGAGGACGAATAGCAGCGCGATCGCCGCATAGAGTCCGTCTTCCACGATGAGCGACCACAACGGCAGCACACAGCCCTGGAACATGCTGTGGTATCCGGCGGAGAGGTATTGAATCATCGCCCGCTCGACGTGCTTGACGTCGAACGCGAGCCCGATTGCTAGCATCAGCGGGATGAGGGCCGGCAATGTTCGCAACGCGCGCTTCCACGCGAAATGCCCCAGACTCCGCGATCGCTCGAGTGATTGCGGAATAAGAAAACCGCTCAAGGCGACAAACGCCGCCACTGGCGGAATGGGCACCCAAAGGTTTCCGCGCAACAAACCGGCGTTCAAGTGCATGGCAACGACTTCTACCGCCAAGAACAGCCGCAAATAGTCGAAGTTATGATTTCGCGGCTCCGCCGTGCGCGCGAGCGGGATCGTCGTCGCCTGCACTGGCGTCGCGAGTCTCGTCGTTGGCCTACCGGCAACCATCGAAATCGGCGAAGATCGCACCTTGAAGGGAATAGGGGATAGGGCGCCAAACCTTCCATAAAGCCCGCGGATAGTAAGAAGCGCCTTCCGCGTTAGCAAGGTCAACTGCCGCGCACTGCCGGCGCGATCAGACTTGACCCGTCCGAACTCCGTAGGATAGCTTTCGCTGACGTCTGGCGATCGAGCCAGAGATCGCTGAATCGAAAGGGCTCTCTCCCTTGGCCGCCGACGCTCCACTCTTCGCCGAACCGCTGCATGTCGGCCGACCCAATATCGGGGATCGCGAGCGCCTCTTCGAGCGATTTGCCGACATCCTGGACCGACGTTGGCTCACCAACGACGGACCTTACCTCCAGGCTTTTGAACAAGAAATCAAGGCCTGTCTGGGGGTAAAGCATTGCATCGCGGTCTGCAACGCTACGATCGGACTGCAGCTCGCGATCCGTGCGCTGGGCATGACCGGCGAAGTGATTGTTCCCTCGTTCACCTTCCCCGCGACGGTGCATGCGCTGCGTTGGGAGGGAGTGACGCCGGTTTTTTGCGACGTTGACCCAACAACGCACAATCTCGACCCCGCCGAAGTCGAACGTTTGATCAGTCCCCGCACAAGCGGCATTGTCGGCGTTCACCTCTGGGGTAACGCCTGCGACGTCGCAGCGCTCAGCGACATTGCGCGCCGCAAACGCCTGCGCTTGCTATTCGACGCCGCCCACGCCTTCGGCTGCAGCCACGACGGACGCATGATCGGCAGTTTCGGCGATGCTGAGGTATTTAGTTTTCACGCCACGAAGTTCCTCAACTCGGGCGAAGGCGGAGCGATCGTCACCAACGACGACGAACTCGCTGCATCCCTGCGCAGGTTACGCAACTTCGGTTTAGCGGCGGGCGCCGTTGAATCAGTTGGAACCAACGCGAAGATGACCGAGTTCTGCGCGGCAATGGGTCTCACCTCGCTTGAAAGCCGGGACGAGTTCATTGATCGGAATTGCGCCAACCACGCGGCCTACGCCGCGACGCTCGACGCGATCCCTGGCGTTCGCGTGCTCTTCAGCCGAGTCGCCGAACGGCACAACTGGCAGTACGTCGTCGCCGAGGTCGAGGCGCAGAGCGCCGGGTTCACTCGCGACGATCTCATCTCGACGCTCCACGCGCAGAACATTCTGGCCAAGCGATATTTTTCGCCTGGCTGTCACCAAATGCCGCCGTATGCGGCCGTCCACGATGCCGCGCGGACTCCGCTGCCGCACACAACGCGGTTGTGCGAGCGCCTCCTACAGTTGCCGACCGGCAGCGGCGTCACCCACCTCGACATCGCGCGCATCGGCGACTTTCTCAAGTCGCTGACGCGACGCCGCCGGAGGGCCGCCTGACCGCGGTGCATCGGTGGAGCAAGTCAAGGTCAGCGTCTGCATGATCACGTTCAATCAGGAACGTTACATCGCCCAGGCGATCAACAGCGTGCTGGAACAGCAGACCACGTTTCCGTTCGAGATAGTCATCGGCGAAGACTGCTCGACGGACGGTACCCGGGCAATCGTCGAGCAACTCGCGGCCGCACATCCTCAGGTGATCCGGTTGCGATTGGCGGAGCAAAATCAAGGCGCAAAACGCAACTTCGTCGGCACGTTCAGCGAGGCCCGCGGCGAGTATGTAGTGATTCTGGAAGGAGACGACTACTTTACGGACCCATTGAAATTGCAGCGGCAAGTTGCAGCGCTCGATGCGCGTCCCGACTGGTCGATCTGCTTTCATCCAGCGCGTTGCCTCTACGAGGGCAACCTCCAGGGTCCGCCCATGACGCCCGAACGCTGGGGCCGCGAAGAAGCGACGATCGTCGACCTTTTTGAGCAAAACTTCATTCCCACCAGCGGCGCGATGTTCCGCAACCGCGGAGCGGAATCGCTGCCCGATTGGTTCATGGACGCCGAGGCGGGCGACTGGGCGCTTCATCTGCTGAACGCAGCGCATGGAAACATCGGCTTCTTGCCAGAGGTCATGTCGGCGTACCGCATTCACCCCGCCGGCACATGGTCGGGGCGAAGCGTCGAGGCGCGTGTCGTCTCCATCTTTCATTTGCTCTCGGCTGTCGACCACCATTTCGGCGGCAGGTTTGCAGAGCATATCGAGCGCAACCGCGTCACCACCGTTCGTTGGCTCTTCGGGGAATGGAACAATGCCGCGGAAACTTCGCGAAAAGCCGTCGAACTGCTCAGCGTAATGACCACCGGCGAAACGCCGCGCAAACGGGTCACTCTGGGAAAAGGCCGCGGTCACTCGCGAAAGGAGATCGAACAGCTTGCCGAAATGGAACCCGGTAGCCAAGATTACCAGTCGTTGGCTTGCAAGCTGGAAGCACTTTTGGACGAGCGGGCATGGTTGAGAGAAGCGCACCGCGAATGGACAAGCTCGCTGGCGTACAAGGTATCTCGAGAACTGAAGCGCCCGTGGAATCAACTGCGAACATTCTTTCGCAGCCGGCGAAGCAAGCCAATGGCCCTGCCTGATGATCCCGCGCCTCCCGCAGTTAAAGCGGCGTAAGCGCGTTGGCCCTAACTGCCGAACGTTCGACCATGTCCGACGCGATTCTGATCACCGGCGGCGCCGGATTCATTGGTAGCTGTCTCGTTCGGCAATTGATCGCCGCAGAACCAGCGACTCGCGTCATCACGCTCGACAAGCTCACCTACGCGGGCAATCTCGACTCCCTGCAGCCAGTACTGGCGGACGCTCGGCACCGCTTCGTCCATGGCGACGTCGCCGATGCGCCGCTCGTAACGCAATTGTTGCAAACCGAACGCCCAAACAAGGTGATTCATCTCGCAGCGGAATCGCACGTCGATCGCTCCATCGACGGCCCGGCCCCGTTCGTCCAGACGAATGTTGTCGGCACATTTACGATGCTCGACGCGGCGCGCGATTATTGGAAAGCACTCCCGCCAAACGAGCAGGAGACGTTTCGCTTCTTGCATGTTTCAACCGACGAAGTCTTCGGCTCGCTCGACGATGACGGAGCGTTCACCGAGACGACGCCCTATTCGCCGCGCTCGCCCTACTCGGCGTCGAAGGCGGCATCCGACCACTTAGTGCGGGCCTACTTCCACACTTACGGCGTGCCGACGCTGATCACCAACTGCTCGAACAACTACGGACCGTACCAGTTTCCCGAGAAGTTGATTCCGTTGATGGTGCTCAACGCGCTCGAGGGAAAACCGCTGCCGGTCTACGGTGACGGACAGAACGTCCGCGACTGGCTGTTTGTCGAAGACCATTGTCAGGCGCTGCGTCTCGTTGCCAATCAAGGCGTCCCTGGCGAAACGTACAACATCGGCGGCAATAGCGAACGGACGAATCTCGACGTCGTCAAGCAGATTTGCCGAATCGTCGATCATCTGCGGCCCGATTTGCCCCATTTTCCCTGCGATTCGCTCATCAACTTCGTCGCCGACCGACCGGGGCATGACCGGCGCTACGCCATCGACGCCGGTAAAATTCGCCGCGAACTCGGCTGGGAACCGCAGCAGACCTTCGAGGAAGGACTGGCGGCGACGGTAGCCTGGTATTTGACCAACAGCGAATGGGTTGGCCGGGTCTCAAGCGGTGACTACCAACGGGAACGGCTGGGGCTTGCGGGCGAATCGCGGTAGACTGAGTGTCGCCGCTATAGCCGGAGGGCCACGCCCTCCGGGATGCCCACCGTACTCGCGCCACGCTATGTCGCACGTCACCCACTTCAAAAAGGGCATCATCCTTGCTGGCGGCGCCGGCACGCGACTCTATCCGCTCACGCGCGCCGCGAGCAAGCAGTTGCTGCCGGTCTACGACAAGCCGATGGTGTACTATCCGCTGTCGGTCTTGATGCTGGCCGGCATTCGCGAAGTGCTGGTCATCTCGACGCCAGAGGACATTGGCGGCTTTCAACGGCTTCTCGGCGACGGTCGTGAGATCGGTCTATCCATCCAGTACGCCGTCCAGCCGAGGCCGGAAGGACTCGCCCAAGCCTTCATCATCGGTCGCGAGTTCGTTGGCCGCGATCACTGCGCGCTCGTGCTCGGCGATAATCTGTTCTACGGCCAAAGTTTCCACGCCATGCTCATGGAAGCCGCCGGCCGCCGTGAGGGAGCGACGATCTTCGGCTATCCGGTAAAAGATCCCGAGCGGTATGGCGTCGTCGAATTCGATGCCTCGGGAACCGTGATCTCGCTCGAAGAGAAGCCGTCGCAGCCGCGCTCGCATTACGCCGTGCCGGGACTCTACTTCTATGACAACGCCGTGCTCGACATCGCTGCGAACCTCCGTCCTTCGCCGCGGGGCGAGTTGGAGATCACCGACGTTAATCGCGTCTATCTCGAGCGCGGCGCCTTGAGGGTCGAACGCTTCAGTCGCGGGTTTGCGTGGCTCGACACCGGCTCTCATGAATCGCTGTTGCAGGCAGCACAATACGTGCAGACGATCGAGGCGCGACAAGGACTGAAGATCGCCTGCATCGAAGAGATCGCGTTCCGCAAGGGATTCATCAATGCCGAGCAGCTAGAGCGACTCGGCAACGCGATCAAGAACGACTACGGCCGCTATCTGCTGGACGTGCTCCAAGAGCCGCTGATCCCCGAGCACATCGTCGGCGGTTCGACATGAGCGCGGCCGCCGGGTACGCAAGTCGCGCCTACGCCGAGTCGCTGGCTGAATTTGGCGACGTGGTTGACCTGCCGAATTGCGGCGGTTTCCTCCTCGGCCAGAAAATTTCGACTGGATCGGCGCGCGATGCCGTCGGCCCGTACCCCCTCTTGGCCTGTCGCGACTGGTGCGCCCTGGACGCTGATCTGACGTCGCTGAGCGACCGATTCGTTTGTGCCTACGCCGTGACCGATCCGTTTGGAGCAACCACCAGCGACGTGCTGGCCGCCGCCTTTCCCGACGTGTGCTATGCGTATAAGCAACACTTCGCCGCGGATCTCACTCAACCGCTCGACTCATTCGTCGACGCTCACCATCGCCGCAATATCCGGAAGGGGCTGAAGAACGTCGAGGTACAGCGACTGAGCAACGACCAGGCGACGATTGGCGCCTGGCAATCGCTGTACGACTGCTTAATTGAACGTCACGACGTTCGCGGCATCGCCCGCTTCTCAGCGTCGTCGTTCGCTAGGCAATTCTCCGTCCCAGGATTCGATTGCTTCGGCGCCGTCGATTCAGACGGAATCTGCGGGATGACTCTTTGGTACGTTGATCGCGGCGTCGCCTACTATCATCTTGGCGCTTACAATGAACGCGGCTACCGCCAGTCAGCGGCCTTTGCGATCTTCTCGACCGCATTCCGACAGTTCGCCCGCGACGGCGTCCGCTGGGCGGCCCTCGGGGCCGGAGCCGGCACGACTGCGGCCGACTCGGGACTGACGCGATTCAAACAGGGGTGGTCGACCGAAGTCCGGCCTGCCCACTTTTGCGGCCGCATTCTCCAACCAAAGGCGTACGCCCGCCTTTCGGCGGAGGCGCCAGCGGGGACGAAATTCTTTCCTACATACCGTGCGCCGCGATGACCGGCCGATTTGTCGGTTGCCAAACGCCACTCAGTTTGCGACAACGCTGGCATGGATGGAGCCAGTTACCAGTCGCTGATCAAACATTACGAGGGGTGCTTAGAGCTCCACGGCGATTGCCACCTGGGAGTCGATTGGCCCAATCCGCTCGACGCGGCGACGCGCTACCGAGTGATGCTCGAAGTGATGGGCTCCGATATCAGCGATCCCGCTGCTAGCTTGCTCGACTTCGGCTGCGGAACGGCGCATCTGCGACACTACATGGTAGAACAGGGAATAACCAACATTCGTTACGTCGGGCTCGACGCCTCCGCCAAATTCGTCGAGCTCTCGCGTGCCAAGTATCCTGAGTTGGAATTCTACTGCATCGATGCCTTGAACGACGGCACGCCGCTGCCGCCGGTCGACTATGTCATCATGAACGGCGTCCTGACCGAGAAACGCGCTTTATCGTTCGACGCAATGTGGGATTACGCGCAGCAGTTATTGGTGCGCGTCTTTCCCGCCGCGCGACGGGGATTGGCGTTCAACGTGATGTCCAAGCACGTCGATTGGGAGCGAGACGATCTCTTTCACCTGCCGTTCGACCTTCTGGCAAGCTTCCTCCGAACGAGATTAAGTCGCCACATCCGCTTTCGCGCCGACTACGGCCTCTACGAATACACCGCTTACGTCTATCGAGAACCGAGGTAGTCCATGGCCGACGTCGTCATCTTCGGCGTGAAAGATTTTGCCTCGCTCGCTCACTTCTATTTGCGACATGATAGCGAGCATCGCGTCGTCGCATTCACCGTCCATCGAGAGTTCCTGCCTGCGGAGGGCGAGTTCGAAGGCTTGCCAGTCGTAGCGCTGGAAGATTTGGCAGATGGCTATCCTCCGGATAAGGTTCGGGCATTCGCTCCGATGTCGCATCGCAAAATGAACCGCCTGCGCGAGGGAATCTACAATGACCTGAAAGGGCGCGGTTACGAGCTAATCTCCTACGTCAGCAGCCGCGCGACCACCTTTCCTGAACGCCAGATTGGCGACAACTGCTTTATCCTCGAAGACAACACGATTCAGCCCTTCGCGACGATCGGCGACAACGTCGTCATCTGGAGCGGCAATCACATCGGCCATCACAGCGTTGTCGAGAGCCACGCGTTCATCACATCGCATGTCGTGATCTCCGGCCACTGCCGCATCGGCGCCTACTCGTTCCTCGGCGTCAACGCGACGCTCAAGGACCAAATTACGCTCGCCGAGGGAACGCTCATCGGCATGGGAGCGAACATCACGAAAGACACCGAGCCCTGGTCGCTGTACAAGGCGGACGCCACCCGTGCGTCAAAGATTTCAAGCGCGGACATCGACTTCTAGCGCGCGCCGCCGAATTTTGAGTTTCTGTCATTCTGAGCGCAGCGAAGAATCTGGAAGTTCTATCGAGCCGCTAGATCCTTCGCTCCACTCAGGATGACCGCTCTAAGCCGCTTTCGCTTCGCGCACCACCGGTTCCACCTTGCCGTACTCCACGCGCACCACCTTATCGGCCAGCGACAGCGTGCTCTCGCGATGGGTGATCATGATCAGCGTCTTGTCACGTCCATAGTCGTCGAGGGCGTCGTGGATCAGCCGCTCGCTCTCAACGTCGATCTGGCTGGTCGCCTCGTCCAAGATAAGAATCTCGGCGTTCTTGAGAAACGCCCGTGCCAGCGAGATCCGTTGACGTTGACCGCCGCTTAGTCGCTGGCCATTTGGTCCAACGACGGTCTGGTACCCTTCAGCGAACCCGGAAATGAACTCATGGGCCCGCGCGAGCTCTGCCGCCGCAATGACCTCCGCCTCGGTCGCATCCCACCGGCCATAGCGAATGTTGTGCAGAATCGTTTCGTTAAACAGCTCGGTCTGTTGCGTCACCAGCGCGATTTTCTGGCGGACAGTGCTCAACGACACGTCGCGCAGCGAGACCCCGTCGATCAGCACATCGCCCTGCTGCGGATCATAGAAGCGGCACAGGAGATTAATCAACGTGCTCTTACCGCCGCCGTTCGGCCCGACGATCGCAAGGTGTTCTCCCCGTTTGACGGTGAGATTCACATGGTTGAGCGCCTGATGCGAACCGTCGTAACTGAAGCACACATCGCGAAACTCGACTTGCTGGTGGTCCCTCGGCAACGATCGAGCCGCGGTCGGCTCTTTCAGCCCCGATTGCAGGTCGAGCATCGGGTAAAGCAGATTGGCGGCCGCCATCCCCGTGTTCAGCCCGGTGATGACGCCCGACAGCTTTCGCAAAGGGTCAGCGGCGGCGATGAGGGCGCCGAAGAACACGGTAATGATCGCCGGTTCGAACGGCGTATTCGTCATGGGGATGCCAAAAATCGAAGTCGCACGGAAAATCACCAGGTAGGAAGAAACGCACAAGCCGGTGCACAGCATTCCCATGCCGAGGAATTCTGTAATCGGGCTCGACAGCGCGTTGTAAAACGCCGCCCACATCGCGGTCCGCTTGATTTGGCCGGTCGCTTCACGGAAACGCTTTCGCTCGAAGTTCTCCATCGAATACGCCTGCACCGTATGCAGACTGTTGAAGACCTCCAGCATAATGTGATGAAAGCCGAGCGATCGGTCGAGCACGCGGTAAGAAAGCGCGCGAATGCGGCGATTCAAATGGAGCATGAGAAACGCAGCCAGCGGAGCGAAGATCAACGACGCCAACGTCAAACGCCACGAAATGAACGCGGCCAGGATCAAGCACGTGAGAATCCGCAATGGTTCCGTGATCGCGCCGCCATAGAACGCGGTGATTCCCTGCGCCAGCATATCGGTCGTATGGGTGATATGGGCGGTGAACCCGCTGATTCCCTGCGTGTTGAACCGAGGCCGATCGAGTTCCAATGCCTTGTTGAAGATCTTGGTCCGCACGTCGCGCGCGATGCTCTGCGACACGTACGAAACGAGCATTTGATTCAGCACCGCTAGTACTTGCTTCACCGCGGTGGCGCCGGCGACAAGGCAAACGACCATGACGACAGTCGCAAATGGCGTCGCCGGCATCCAACGTTCGAAGTACGGTTGAATCTTCGCGGCCCAATCCGCGGTGATGCGAGCTTTCTTGCGCTGACCTTCGGCCTGCCCGCGCGCGAGTTCTAGTTGCTTCCGCTGCTCCGCAGGCGCACCCTTTAGCTGCTTGTCGAGCTTGGCGATCTCCGCCTGGAATTCAGCAATTTCCGTCTCGGCGCGTTCGATTCGCTGCTGATTCCAGGACTGCAGCGACTGGCCGTTCAGCGTCGTCTGGATGATCGGAAACAACGCCGCAATATTGAGACTCCACAACGCCGCGACGGCCAGCGAGCAGGCCATCGCCGCCGCAATAATAAACTTGTGTCGCGATGCATCCTGCAGCGCTTGCGAAAAATACTTCATCTGAGAACGAAGGCCTCCGTGCCTAGCCATGCCCGCGATGGGCTGGCGCTCATGCTAGCGTCGTGCGGTGCGCAACAAGTAGGTTCCCTAACTTGCGCGGGGGGTAGCTTACCGTCGCCGTGGGCAACGGCCAAGCGCGAATTGCCGCGCCGCGGCTCCGCTGACAATCGGCGCGCCCGCGAACTTCGCGAAACGGAGAAGGGGTCTGCCGAAAAGCGAAGATTGCCGCCCAGTTTGCGCACTTCACCCTGTTTCGAGCCTGCGACTCGGTCAACTATAGTAAGAACGGGTCGCACGTCGCGGCCCGCTAGCATCGCCACGCCAGGACCGACGCTTCGATGGACACCCGCCGCGACTTTATAAAGAAGGCCGCCCTGCTCTCCGGCGCTGGCATGTGGACCGCGCTGCACGGTTCGATCGAGCGGGCCATGGCGATCGCTCCCGACCCTGGCAGCACGTTTCTGGACGCCGAGCACGTCGTGATCCTGATGCAGGAGAACCGCTCGTTCGACCACGCCTTCGGCACGCTGCGCGGCGTGCGCGGTTTGAACGACCCGCGCGCGATCCGGCTCCCCAACGGCAACCCGGTCTGGATCCAAACCAACGACGCCGGCGCCAGCTACGCGCCGTTTCGTTTGAACATTAAGGACACCAACGCCACTTGGATGGGGTCGCTCCCCCACTCGTGGACCGACCAGGTCGACGCCCGCCGCGGCGGACGCTGCGATCGTTGGCTCCAGGCGAAGGCCTCGGGGCATGACGCCTATCGCGACATGCCCCTCACCATGGGCCACTACAATCGCGATGACATCCCGTTCTACTACGCTCTGGCCGACGCCTTCACGGTGTGCGACTACAACTTCTGCTCGTCGCTCACCGGGACGACGCCGAACCGTCTCCATCTCTGGACTGGTACGGTCCGCGCCGAGCAGAAGCCACAGGCGTGGCCGAACGTGCTGAACTCCGACGTCGAGTACGACAGCGAAGCCAGTTGGAAAACGTACCCCGAACGGCTCGAAGAGCAGGGGATCTCCTGGAAGATCTACCAAAACGAGTTGAGCCTGGCGACGGGTTTGCGCGGCGAAGCTGAAGCCTGGCTGGCGAACTTCACCGACAATCCGATCGAGTGGTTTACCCAGTATGGCGTCCGTTATTCGGCCGCTCATCAGCAATTTCTGCAGCAATACGCCGAACAGCTGCGCGGCGAGGTCAAAACGTTGCTGAAGCGTCAGAAAGAAGCGAACCTTGCGGAGGAAGAACTGCAACGGCTTGACGACGCCCGCAAGCGACTCGCCGGCGTCGAATCCGAACGCAAGAAGTGGAGCGCCGAGAAGTTCAACAGGCTTGCTCCTCAAGAGCAAGCTTTGCACCGGCGGGCGTTCACAACCAACAGCGGCGATCCTGACTACCACGATCTTGCGACGCTCGACTACGACGACGAGGGAACGGGGCGGACGATGGAAGTCCCCAAGGGCGACGTCCTCCACCAATTCCGCGCAGACGTCGACAGCGGGAAGCTGCCGACGGTTTCGTGGTTGGTGGCGCCGGAGCGTTTCTCCGATCATCCCGGCTCGGCCTGGTATGGCGCCTGGTATCTGGCCGAGACGCTGGAGATCCTCACCCGGCGACCCGAGATCTGGAAGAAGACTGTCTTTATCCTCACCTATGACGAGAACGACGGCTACTTCGACCATATCCCGCCATTCGTCCCTCCCCATCCGACCGAACCTGACAGCGGCAAGGTCTCCGAGGGGATCGACGTCGCGGTCGAGTACGTCACCCGCGAGCAGGAGTTGACGCGCAAGTCTCCCGAAGACGCCCGCGAGAGCCCAATCGGCCTTGGCTACCGCGTGCCGATGATCATCGCCTCCCCCTGGAGCCGCGGCGGCGCGGTTTGCTCGGAGGTCTTCGATCACACGTCGGTGCTGCAGTTCCTGGAGCGACTGCTCGAGCATCGCACCGGCAAGCCGGTGACGGAGACCAACATCAGCCAGTGGCGGCGAACTGTCTGCGGTGATCTGACGTCGGCCTTCCGCCCAGCTCCCAAGGAGGGCGATGTGTCGCTGCCATACCCTGATCGCGATGCGTTCCTTGAGGGGATTCACCGCGCGCAGTTCAAGTCGCCGCCGGCCGACTTCCGGGCGTTGACGGCAGAAGAAGTCGAGGAGGTTCGCCAGTCGCCGCGCGATTCGAGTCTCTTGATTAAGCAGGAGTCGGGCCATCGCCCCGCGGCGCCGTTGCCTTACGAGTTGGCCGTCGACGGTCGCGTTGATGCGGAGCGGAAGCAATTGGAGCTGACGTTCGCCGCCGGCAGCAAGCGATTCGGCGCCGAGTCGCTGGGAGCCCCCTTTGTCGCGTACGCGCGCGTCGGCGACGACTTGCGAATTCGGAACTACGCGGTGAAAGCGGGGGACGCGCTGGCCGACGTCTGGACGATCGACGAGTTTCCCGAGGGCCGCTACGATCTCGAAGCGTACGGACCCAACGGCTTCTATCGCCGCTTTCGGGGTGAGGGGGTCGAGACGCCGATCGAGGTGACGCTGAAGGAACCGACGATCTCGCCAAGTTCTCGCCGTGCCGCTGGGCACGTCGAACTTGAACTCCAAAACGCCGGTCACCGACCAATGGTCGCCACGGTGATCGACAACGCCTATGGCGCCGCGCCGATTGAGCGACGCCTCGCCGCGGGCGAAACGATTCGCGTGTCGATAGATCTCACGTCGAGCGAGCGCTGGTACGACTTGTCGGTGCTGGTCGACGGCGTCCAGATGTTCGAGCGACGTTACGCTGGCCGCGTCGAGACGGGCGAGTGGGGAAGCAGCGATCCGGCGCTGAGCGTTTAGCGCTCGCTGCTGCGGGCACGTTCCATTTCCCAGCGCCGGCGTCCTATGGGGGTCGCCTCCCGATCGAGCAAAGAGTTTTGCCGGGATTGACGACGCCCTTGCCATCGCTCACCTCCCCGCCGCGGTGAGGAGGAAGTGTTCAAAGTCGCGGACTTCGGCGTCGTCCTCGTAGAGAATCCCGCACTTGGCGAGGATCTCCTCGCGCACTGCTTGCCGCCGTTTTGAGTTCGTGCCAAGTTCCACGGCGAGCTCGACGTATGCCGCGCCGGAGTCAACGCTCAGCTCCGTCATTCCCATCTTGGCGTAGAGGGCGTGCGTGATCCGGGTCCGCATCAGCTCGCCGGGCCAGGTGACGATCGGCGTGCCGACCGCGAGGGCCTCGTAACTGGTATTGCCGCCGCCGAACTTCGGGGGATCGAGCATCACGTCGGCCATCGCCAGGAGTTGCAGGAAGTCGTCGTTGGGCAGGGCGGGCAGGAACCGGATTCGCTCGATCACGTCGGGCATGGTGCTGCTGAACCGCTCACGCAGCAGCCGCGTCCAGTTGGCCGTGCGACCTTCGATGAGCGCGAGCTCGCCGCGCGCGTCGCGACGGAGGATTTCGCCGAGTTGCTCGTCGAACGCCGGGTGGAACTTGAACAACGTCTGCGGACAGATGTAGAGATTCGCGTCGGGGGTGAGCCCCAAGTCCGTGCGACTCTTTCCCGGAGCCGCCAGTTGCGGCCGGTAGTAGTAGGTCGCGAGGTTGGGGAGCCGCACCAGCCGTTCCGTATAGTGGCCGTCGCCAGCCGCGGTTTCGAGTTCTTTGCCCGAGAGGAAGTAATCCATCGTCGGGCTGCCGGTCGTCACGGGATGGCCACAGGTGACCGCCTGCACCGGGGCCATGCGCGAGAACGCCAGCGTGTACGTCAGGGCGTCCATCCCGACGTCGGCGAAGAACAGGAGGTCGAGCTCCTCCGCCGCGATCAGCTGGCGAGCGGTCGCCACGTCGCGTGGGATCTCGACGTGCCTGTCGGCCGCGCTGCGAAAGCGCTCCGCGAGCGGGTCTTGATGGCGGCCGACCGCGAGGACGACGACTTTGAACTTCTCACGGTCGAGCCGCTCGATCCGTCCGATGTTGAGACGACCGATCGTGTGGTCGCGGAAGTAAGCCGACACGAAGCCGACCCGCAGCCGCGCACGCTGCTTGTCGACCTTCCGCCCTTTCGTGAGATCGACTCCTTGGTAGATCTTGCCGAGGTTCGCGTGGAGATCACGGTCGTTCTCGCCTTGGTAGGCCGCGAAAAAGTTGGTGGGAACGAGCGTCGCCTCCGTGTCGATCTTGATGCCGTTGTTGACGATTCTGCGAACCCCGTCGAGCAACTGCCGTCGCCGCCGCTGCACGTCTGCGAGCGAGTCGTAGATCACCGGAAGTGCCGTCGCGATCAGCACGTGGTTGACCGGCGCGGATTGCACGCGCTGGGCCTCTTCGAGTCGCCGCCGACCTTCGTCGACGCGGCCCTGAGCGACGAGAACGTAGCCGAGGTTCTGGAGCGCCGGGCCATAGGTCGGTTCCGCCTCGGCCGCCTGACGGTAGCACTCGAGGGCCTGCTCCTGCTGTCCGGCGTCTTGGAGGGCGTTGCCGAGATGGTTCCACGCCTCCGCTGAACGGGGGCGAGCGGTCGTCGCCCGTTGGAAGAGCTCGACCGCCTCCGCGATCCGCCGGTCGCGCTGCAGGCGCAGGGCCTGGTCGAGCAGCGCCCGGAACTGCACGTCGCTTAAGGGAGTGCTGCCGCCGCCAAAGGCATGAGGCCCGGCGAGCGGTTGGGGCGCCGAACTGAACCCGCCGACGCCGCGGTTGGTCACGGCCGCCGTCGCGACGAGCCGTTCGACCTGATCGGGCCGCGGCACGAGCCAGATGTCCTGCGCCCCGTCCTGATCAGGCCGCGGACCGCAGAGCGACGCACAGCGTGTGTTCTCCAAGACCTGAACGTCGAATATCTCCTCGACGCCGGTTTCAAACTCCAACGACGCGACCGGTTGCCCCGTGCGGAGGTCGACGACGCCGACGCCGCACTTGAGTTCGTGGCGATGCTCCGCAATCGGGACCCCGCCGAAGACGGCGGTCTCGCGGATGCGCGAGAGCCCCACGAACGCGAACGGTCCGCAGAAGCCGAGGCCCCGCGTGTAGCCGGGCATTCCTGCAACGGCGTCGCGGCGACCGCTCTGCGGGTCGACGACTTCGAGCGTGCCGAAGCCGGAGTTGAGAACCCAAAGCCGCTCGCCGTGCCAGCGAGGCGAGTGGGGCATCGCCAGGCCGTGGGTCACCGGTTGGCCGCTGGCCACGTCGAGGATGACGCCGCTGGTTGACTTGGTAGGCCGCCACCCGGCCGCCGTGTCGGTTTGCGACATCATCGAAACGAAGCGTGGCCGGCCGCGGTCGAGCGCCAAGCCGTTCATGTGGCAACGATCTTCGCCCGCCAGCTCGGTGATGAACGGCGGACGCCAGCGGGGGACGAAGCTGAACTCCTCGTGGAGCGTCGCGAGACAGGAGAAGAGCGTGTTGACGACCCAGAGCTCGTCGCCGCGGTCGCCGCCCCAGGCCATCTCGTGGCAGTGGATGCCGCCGGTGACGTGAGCCGAGCGAGCGAGGTAGCAGGAGTCGTAACGGCCCGCCGGTTCGATGCTGGGAGCAAGTTGCGAGTTGTTCTGCAGGAACCAGATTTGTCCCTTAGCGCCGACGGCGACTTGTCGCGGGGAGACGGCGACTCCCATCGCCTGGTCGAAGTTGTGGAAAGAGAAGTGGAGCTTGTCGTCGGCGAGACCGATCGAGAGGAGCTTGCCGGCTTGGTAGGTGGAGACCAGCAGCGAGCAACGAGCCTCGCGGAGGACTTCGGGGAACGACGGCGAGTGGCGAAAGCGGACCTCGCGCCAGCGATCGGGAGCTTCGGCGGGGCCGTCCGGAGGTGTTAGTGAATTCGACATGTGCGGTGATCGTGCGTGCTCTTCTGTCCGAAGTCGAAATGCGATTTTGGGTGACACAACCGCGGTTTTTGGCGATCGTATCTGTTGTAAGTTTACTATCTGGTTTGAGTTGTGATTCGCTGGGTTTTGTCGCGGACAATTGGACAAATCGATTCGTCGTGGACAATTTTCGTGTACATAGTGCTGGCCTATCAGGGAACGTTGCGTGTACCCGCCGCTCACTGGCAGGATGCCAGTGGCGCCCTGTGGGCACCGTTGCAACGTAGCAGAGTAGGTGGCCATTTTCTGTAGGGTAGTAGTGAGATTTTTTGGGCCGGGAAGCGAGGTTTCGCGCAGAGGCGCGGAGAGGTCCAATCCGAAACGGCGTGACAGAGCCAGCGGGCCGAGAAGTTCTGCGTGCAATCATTGAAGATTAACCGCCAAGGACGCCAAGGTTCGCCAAGGTGATTCGGAAAGAGTCTGAACCACAACGACACGGCGGGCACGGCGGAATGCAAGGCAGGAGTTATAAAAGGTGCGGAAGACTAAGACTGTCGTGTCGATGTATGACTTGAAGAGCGGGGCGGTGGAGTTTTTTGAGTCGAAATAGCGCCGTCGTGCTAGGGGAAACCTCCCCTTGAGCGGAATGATGCAAGGAGGCATACATGCTGAAGCTGGGCATTTCACTGCTCGTCGTACTAGCTGTGATCGTCATCGCAGCAGTCGTTGTCATCGGACTTGTCGTCGGCCTGTTCAGGCAGTTCCGACGAGAGTCTTCTCCACGCGCGACGTCGGATGGTCAGTTGCAACGCCTTGACGTCACTTCGATCAGCTTTTCTCTTGCGACGATTTGCGATGAGTTGCCGCCATTGCATGAGGTCAACGCCGATGCGGCGACGGACGACATGCAACTGCACGAAGACGCTTGGCGGCAGATTGAGTTTGTACAGGTTGAACGTCGCGCCGAAATCGCGGCGCTCGTGGCAGAGGTGCGACAGTTTAAGATCAATCACTGGAACGGCAGCGGCTGGAACGAACTTTATGTGCGGCGAGATCGTTTCCCAGGATTGCCGTCGTTAGGTCTCGATCTCCAAGCCTTGAGAGAAGCGCGCACCTGGCGGAGTTGTACGGGAGTGCAGGTCTACTCATTGGCGCCCCACATGCCAGCGGGCATTGAGTCGCAAAGCGTCCGTGAAGGGTTCTCGTTCGGCATCACGCCCCAGGCGTTCGTTTACGGCTACGAGCAGGAAGGGAAGATCGCAGCGCTGGGCGTCAGTTTGTACCTGGAAGGGGATGACGATCTGTCCGCGGTGACGTACGCGTTCCTGGCGATTGGCGAATCGCTCCCGCTGCTGGTGGTCGACTGGGAGTCGGACGCCGTCGTCAATCTTCGCGAACGCGTTGAGATTGATCGCTGGCTAAGCGCAAAATTTGCGCTCGAAAGTTGAGTCTTGTGGGAATTTGGCCGTAGAGAAAAGGCGATGGCTATCGTTAGCCGGCGACGCGGGGAGTTGGCGGCGTGACCGTGAGGCTTGGCGGCGGTACGAGTTCGTTCGTTGCGTCCGCTCGCTGCTCGCGGCGTTGGGCCGCGCGGGTTGGGTCGATGCCTTGGCGCTTGACGACGACGGCGCCTTCGCGGCGCTCGCCGGTGGCGGCCCAGGCTTCGGCTTCGTGGCAGAGTTGGTTCAAGAGCGTCTCGACCCCCACGCGGCGCTCTTCGAGCTCGGGGCGGGTGAGGCCAGGGGGAATGTGGATTTCGGGGCCGACGACGGCGCGGGCGCGGGAGAAGGGCCTGGGGACGGCGAAGCGGTCCCAGCTGCGGGCGCGCCAGGGGCGGTCGAGGCCCATGCCGAAGGGGACGATCGGCAGGCCGAGCTTCGAGGCGAGGTAGACGGGGCCCTGGGCAAGTTGGCGGCGCGGGCCGCGCGGGCCGTCGGGGGTGATCGCCAGGTGCATGTGCTGGCCGCGGCGCGAGAGCTCCAGCAGCGCCTCGGTGGCGCCGCCGTAGGTGGAGCCGCGGACGCACTCGAAGCCCATGTGATGGGCGACGTAAAACAGGATGTCTGCATCCTTATGCTTGCTCAGCAGCATCGTCAGGTTGCAGTGCCCGCGCATGTAGAGGGGGATGAGGATGTACTCATGCCAAAAGACGTAGATGCGGGGGCCGCCGACGCCGTGGATCGGGTCGACGTGCGGGTCGTAGAAGAGAGCCTGGTATTCGAGCGTGCTCATCCAGGCGCGCACGCCGCCGGCGGAGAGGAGACTGGCGGCGCGCATCCAGAGAGGCGTGCGACTGCGAGCTTTGCGAGGGGAGGGGTCCATCCTTGGAGCCGATCTAAAGGGGAGAGCGGAAAGCGGAAAGGGGAAGTCAGGAATGACGAATGACGAAATCCGAATGACGAATGGTTTTTGTCAGTGGTCAGTTGTTGGTCATTCTGAGCGGAGCGAAGAATCTAGCGAGCCGAACGAGATTCTAGATCCTTCGCTGCGCTTAAGATGACACGCTTTCCTCAGGATGACACGCATTTTATCCCAGCCAGTCGCCGGTGAAGACTTCTGTGGCGGGGCCGGTCATGAAAACGTGGTTGGTGGCTTCGTCCCATTCGAGCTGCAGGTCGCCGCCGAGGAGCTTCGACGTGATCCGACGGTCGGTGCGGCCGGTGAGGACGCCGGCGACGCAGACGGCGCAGGCGCCGGTGCCGCAGGCGAGCGTTTCGCCGGAACCGCGCTCCCAGGTGCGCTGGCGCACCGTTTCGCGATTGAGGACTTCGATGAACTCGACGTTGGTTCGCTTGGGGAAGCGGGGATCGGTTTCGATCTGCGGGCCGACGCCGAGGACGAGCTCGTCGGTCGCGCTGTCGACGTAGGTGACGCAGTGGGGGTTGCCCATCGAGACGCAAGTGACGGAGAGCGTGCGGCCGGCGACTTCGAACGGGGCGTCGACCGGCGGGTCGCCGGGGAGCGTCGTGGGAATCTGGCTGCTCGTGAGGATCGGCTCGCCCATGTCGACGCGGACGCGTTCGACCTTGCCGGCGCGGAGCTCGAGGTCGAGGAGGAATGGTTTGCCGGCGGAAGTGATCTTCAGTTGATCGCGGACGGCGATGCCGTGGTCGTGGACGAACTTGGCGACGCAACGGATGCCGTTGCCGCACATCTCCGAGTAGGAGCCGTCGGCGTTGAACATCCGCATCTCGGCGTCGGCGCCGTCGACGGGGCAGATGAGGATGAGGCCGTCGGCGCCAATACCGAAATGGCGATCACTCACGGCGCGAGCGAGGGCCGCGGGGTCGGGCGGGATCGACTGGCTGAAGCAATCGACATAGATGTAGTCGTTGCCGGCGCCTTGCATTTTGGTGAAGAGCATGACGAAGGGGGAAGGCGGATGGGGGAGTGGGGAATGGGGAATGGGGGATGCTGGTTACTGGATGCTGGATTTTGGCGCGTCACGATTTGCGCTTGGTGCGCGCGTGGTTCGTTATTCTATCGTGGAGTGGCGGGTGGCACACTCCGAGTAGGTGCAACATTAGCCCGTGAGATCGAGGGCGTTGCCGGCGATGCCGGTGGGGTCTTTGACTTGGCGTTGTTCGATGGCTGCGAGCGGATCCCCTGGGGTCTGGTGCCGTTTTTCCGGCGGCGCTTCCCAGAGGCGGCGGCCGTCGGCGTCGCGTTCGGACGCTTCTTGATCATGTTCAGTCTCGCCGATGCCGGCGGCGCTTTCGGATTTGGCTTCCGAGTTCGCATGACGCTGCTGGACCGCTGAATCTTTGGCGGCTCGTTCGGTCTCGGCGCCCGCAAGTTGCGACAGGGGGGCGCCGGCGGCGCTAGCGAAGGCTCCGGTGGTTGCGCTGACGTTCATGATCTGCGCCTCCGAGAGGAATGGAATGAACGGGGCTAGGTAGTGCTAAAGAATAGGTTTTTCCTGGGGAGAGATCAGAGGCGAGAGGCCGGGGGGCAGAAAATGACAAGGGGGAAGACCATTGTTAGTGGTAGAAACGCGGATTGGTCATTGGGGCTTGGTCATTGGTTATTTTGCACAGTGGCGTCGGGAATTCCTTCCCTGCCCCCTACCTGCGAGGGAGGGGGGATAAAATCACCTGCCTAACGGCCGGCCGAAGGCGTCGGTTCTGGCGGCTTCGCGAGCGACGGGGCCGCCGCCGGCTTCGAAGTCGGTGCGGATTTGCTGAATCATTTGGTTGAAGCCGGGGAACGCCTCGGTGGCGACCTTCGGTTCGGTGAGGGTGCCGTCGACGTAGAGCTGCATCAGGTTGCCGCTCGTCTGACCGACGAACTTCTTTACAAACGGAACCGCGTACTCGCGCGGGCCAAGTTCGGCGCGGAAGGCGAGTTTGACGTGCTCGTCGAAGCCGGTTTCGCCGTAGCCGTACAGGTCGACGACGTCGCCGAGAAAGTCGATGCGATTGAGGGCGATGTGGGGCCCGTTGATGAGGAACTCGATGTTGCTCTCATCGAACGCTTTGCTGTCGGGTGCGCCGTAGCGGAGGATTTTCAGGAGGCTGACGAGAAGCGGGAGCTCGTAGATGTCGGCTTCGCGAATATGGACGTTGCCGTCGCCGGTGAGTCGAGCGAGGGAGGGGCCTTCGCCCTTGAGCCGGACGCTGCCGTCGATCTTGCCCTTGAAGCTTTGGCGTCCGCCGAAACGCTCGACCATCAGACGATTAAGGTCGGCCCCGGCGACGGAGATTTCGGCGGCGTAGAGGGGAGTGTGAGCGAATTGGACCCAGCCATCGCTGAGCATGGCGCCGCCGTAAACGGCGCCTGAAAGGGAGCGTTCGGGCTGGTTGGTCTTCTCGGCGGCCCATTTGCCGAAGCGACATTCGCTCTCGTCGACCCACATGGGGCCTTTGACGTTGGTGAGTTGAATCCCCTGATACGCGACGCTCTCCAGATTGAGTTCGCCGGCGCTGGAGCTCTGTTGTTGGTTCGAGCTGCCGACGAGTCGGACCGAGCCGGTGACGCCTTCGACGTCGATGCCGCAATGAAGATCGGTTTGATGACATTCCAGCTGCAGATCCCAGGTCGTCTCGAGCGGAGCGATCGCGGAGGCAGGCTGGCGGAAGGCGAGCTCGCTGCCGTGCAGACCAAACGTGCCGCTGGGGCGGAGCGAGTCGATGAGGCGGCGCAGCTTTTCCGGAAGGGCGGTCATCAGCGCGGGGCGGACCTTGATGCCGTCGGCCCACAGACCGCTGAGGACGAACTCCCAACCATGGTCGCCGTTGAATGAGCCGCGCCCATTGGCGCCGAGGGTGACGCCATCCTGGTGGCGAGCAGTCAGGCGTTCGACGGTGATTTTGCCGTCGAAATAAGTGATGACGCCCTGGACCTCCTCCATGAAGTAGGGGAAGAACTGCGGCCGGAGCGTGGCGCCGGGCTGGGGTTCGACGACGACGCCGAAGGCGGGAGCCCCCAACCCGAGCAGCTGTTTGACGTCGGCTTTGACGTTGATCGAGCCGTTGGGCTGCAACATTTTCCAACCGTTGCGAACGGCCTCGGGGACGGCCCAAAAGAGCCCTTCGTCAAGGGGCACGTGCTGGCCCTCGAAATGGAGCCAGAGCTCATGCGGACCGCCGGGCTGAGTTGGCATCAGGTGGCCATGGGCGGCGATCGTCCGCCGGCCGCCGGATTGAAAGTTCGCAAAGGTCCAACGATTGCCTTCGGCGGTGATGACGCCGCTGATTTTTTGCAGCGGATAGGGGAAGCCGTCGTAATTAACGCGGCCGTCGGTAACGGTGAGCTGCGTGGTGATCCGCGGTTCGGCAAACGGCTGCGGGCGATCGATGCGCCAATAGTCGAGATTAAACTTGCCGGCGGGATGAATTGACGCGAGCACGGCGCGGGCCTTGCCGTTGCACGCGATTTCGATGCGCTGGTCGACGGCGGCGATGAGGCGTTCATCGACTTCGAGATTCTCGCCGGAGATCTGCGCCCAGCCCGCGGCGCCCGGTTTGGGATCGACGACTTGGGCGACGATGTTGACCCGCTGCTCGCCGGCAAGACCGTAGAGATTGACGTCGAGCATGGGGGGTTGCGGCGGGGCGCCCGCCTTGAAGGTGAGCGAGCCGGCGCCGCCCGTGAGGCGATAAGCAAACTTGTCGGATTCGAAGGAGAGCTCGCGGCCAACGAGCGTGGCGACGGGCGACCATTTGGCGCCGTCAAACGAGGCCTGCAGCGTCGCGTCGACGATGCCGCGCGGCGAGTATTTGTCCCACTCTTCGCGCAGGACGTTGGCGAGCTTCAGGCCGGCGCCTGCTTGCGGATTGCCAGCCATGGCTAGGGTGCGATAGAGCTCGTCGTCGAGCGGAACGTTGTCGATGCGGGCCGCGACGGCCATGCCGGCGTTGGGGGCCCAACCTTGGCGAGTGAGCGCGAGGCCGAGCGTCGAGGGTCCCCATTTACCGGTGAGGTCCTCGACCTTGATTCCTGCGGCGTCGAGTTTGATGCGGGCGGCGAGTTCGGTGATCGGTCGGGGGAGGCGGGGGTCTTCGACGCGGCCGTTGCGCAGGGCGAAGGTCGCTCCGCCGGCCGGCGCCGCCGCGACGCCGCGTTGCCAGGTAACGTTGATCGTGCCGTCGACGACGCCGCTCAGCCGCGTGCCGGCGACCACGGCGGGCAGGGCAGGGCGGATCCAGGCGACGAGTTGTTCGTCGAGTTGGATCCCTTGCATCGTCGCCGCGGCCGTGACGAGTTGCTGCGGGCCATCGAGCGTGCCGTGGAGCTCGAGCTGCTTTAGCTGCGGACCGACGGCGGTGGCTTCGATTTTGAGCGAGGGCCAGCCGCCCGGGGCCGCGGCTGGGGCGGTGGGGCTGATGGTGAGATCGACGTCGCGGAGGATGATCGGCTGGCTGTCGGGGGCGAACTCGCTGGTGAGCGTCGCCTCGCCGCCGCGGATGACGATCGGCGGAACTGGCATGCCGCCGGGATGCCGAGGCAGGAGCTGATCGAAGTTCCAAACGCCTTCCGCCGAACGGCGGAGCCAGAGATGAGGATTCTTGACTTCGACGCGTTGAATCGGCGGGACGCCGCGGACGAGCGTGGTGATTTCGACGTCGCAGACCACGAGGAGCTCGTCGACGATGAGCAGCTCGTCATGGGGCCGGCGGTCGCCGCGCGGAGCAAGTTCGACGTCGTATACAATGATGCCGCGGCCCTCGACCAGCCGAGCGCCGCCAATGCTCACTTCCAGATGGGGATAGCGCTCGCCGAGGAAAGCTTCGACGTGACGGCGGATCTCGTCGTCCATGCGGACGTACATGTAGAGACCGATCGTCACCACGCCGACCAGGGCCAGGCCGACGGCGAACTTGAAAACGGACCAACAGGCGTTGACTAAGCGACTGACGATGGCGGCAGCTTCCTTGCTTTGGCCATGAGGAACGAGTTGTGGATTGTCACGCGCGAACAAGCGCCTGGACGGCAAGGCCGCGCGTCATTCTGAGCGCCGCGAAGAATCTGGACGCACGCTTGAGACGCTAGATTCTTCGCGCTGCTCCGCATGACGAGGCGCCGGACCGAACGCGGCAATATCGGCGTAAACTAAGCGGCGGATAGTAGATGCGGCGGGCGGCGTCGGTCAAGACAATACGCCCCGACGCAGCGATAGCACGGCCGGCTCGGGTCGGACGGCGCGGATGTCGCCGGGCAGATTGAGCGGCGACGCGATTTCCGGAGACTGGGCGAAGTGGGTCAGCTGTCGCCACCAGGCACGGGTCATCGCCTGCTCGGGCCATCTCGCTTCGCGCCAAGCCAAGCGGAGGGCTTCGCTTGCTAGCAACGGGGGCTGGCTGGCAAGCGGAACGACGTGCAGGCGAAGCTCGGTGACGTGCCTGGCGGCATTGCGCTCCAGTCGCGGGTGGCAGCTTTGCAGCAAGTCGGCCGCGAGCGCCGTGATTAGCGATTCGGCCTCGGCAGCTTGCTCGGCTGCGCGCAGGAGGGCGGGCGTCGCGCTGGGACCAAAGTGCTGCGTGATTAACGGCAGAATGTCGCAACGAATGGCGTTGCGCATCGCGATTTCCGCGTCGGAATTGGTAGCATCCTCGCGCCATCGCTGGCCGAGAGCTTGCAAATACGACTCGATCTCCGCGCGGCTCACCGCGAGCAGGGGACGCACGATCGCGACGCTTGGCGAAAGAGTTCGCGTCGCCGGCATGCCCGCGAGACCGCGGAGGCCCGAGCCGCGGAGCAGGCGGAAGAGAATCGTTTCGACCTGATCGTCGCGATGATGGCCCAGCGCCACAAAGCGGGCTCCGAGCGTTTCGGCCATCCGCGTCAGCATCTCGTAGCGGGTCGCGCGGGCCGCCTCTTCCATGCCGTCGCCCCGGACTGCGGCAATGGCGCCGACATTGGCTTTTTCGATGAATAGCGGAACCTGCAGCTGGCGGCACTGCTGGGCGAGCCATTCGGCGTCGCCGGCGGACTCGGCGCCCCGCAGCGAATGATCGACGTGACCGACGAAGAGTTGGCCGGCGCCGGCGACTTGCTGCTTGGCAGCCGCGATGGCCCGCAAGAGTGCCATGCTATCGGCCCCGCCCGAGACGGCGACCAGTACATGGACGTCGCGCCAAGCCTGCGCAGGCCAAGCGGCGAGGAGTCGTGCGGGGAGGTCGGCGTTGTCGCGCGGCGCGGGCATGCGATCCAGCATATCTGCGGAGCTACCTCATCCCAAGCGCGTGCTTGCGCTAGACTTCCGGCATTGACCGAAATTCGCGCGATTTCTATTAAAGTCTTCCAGTCGGGCGTCCGACGGCGTCGGTCCATGCGCTCTGCGCCCCCCCCAATTGTTGATCGCTGAGCCGCCATGACTCATCAACTCCACCAGCATCGAGCGCTGCTACGCGGCTGCGCGTTCGGCCTGTGCGCGATCGCGGCGGCGGCGTTGGCCGGTGGGTGGGAGCGCGCCGCCGCGCAAGTGATGATGGGCTCGGACGGAGCGGTTCATCTCGACGCCATCGGCGACGTGCCGCAGACGCCCCCGATTATCGTCCAGCAGCAGCCAGAGTTGGTTGGTCCGTCGATGATTGGCCAGCCGCTGGTCGGGCAACCGATGATGGGCGCGTCGACCGTCGCCGGCGTCGTGCCATGGCAATCGGCGATCGGCGGCGCCCCCCAGCCTTACGGCGCGTGCGGCGTGCCGTTTGTGCCGTGCGCCCCCATCGCGGCGGCGGTGCAACAACAGCCGCTGCCTATTTTGTTTTCATTCTTCGGCGAGTTTCTCTATCTGAAGCCTTCGGGACTCGACGTCGTCCACGCCCAACAACAGTTCTTGCCAACGGTCCCTTTCGGACAAATTGCGTCGACCGACTTCGACTACGAACCCGGGGTGCGGATCGGGGGCGACATGGCAGTCAGTGCGCACTCAAGCATTGCTGCGTCGTACACCTTTTTTGAAAGCGACACCTCTAGCAGCCTTGGCCCGCCCACCGTACTCGGGGTAACCGGCGAGGTTGGCTCGCTCGTGCAAGCGCCGAATATCGGCATCCTTGGCGCCGACGCCGGCGTCAACGCCACGAGCGAATTTGACTTTCAACTTGGCGACCTGGAGTACCGGACGCGGTTGCGACAGGGCCAGCAGTACTGGATCAATGGCGGCGTCGGCCTGCGCTACGGTCAGCTCGAACAGTCGTTCTTTCAAACCGGCGACTTCGACGTCGTCGGCGTCGTCAACACGAACTCGACGGTCGACTTCAACGGCGGCGGCGTGAAGTTCGCCCTCGACGGCGGACGCAACATCGGCAGCCGCGGCTTTTCGCTGTACGGCCGCACGAGCCTCTCGCCGCTGGCGGGCAGCTACCGGTCGACGTATTCGATGTTCAACGACGACCTCGACGCCACGCTCGTCCAAGCGAACTGGAAAGAAGACCGCATCACGACGCTGCTCGACTACGAAGTCGGCCTGGCCTGGGTGGGCCCGCGCGGCCGCTGGCGGTTTGCGGCGGGGTACACGCAGTCGTTCTGGTTCAACGCCGTGACGACCGCCGAGTACATCGATGCCGTGCAAACGAGCCATTACGGCGGGGCGTCGGACACGATCATGCTCAACGGACTGACCGCGCGGGTGGAGCACCTGTGGTAGGACAGTTCGGGGAACCGCCTGAATGCCGCCCAGCCCGGCCGCCTCGGCATTTCCCCGGCGTTGCCACGGCATTACCCCACCGCTGCCGGCGATTCGACGACTGAATTCGCCCGGCGCCAATTGACGCCGGCGCCATTCAACGTAAGTTAATGAGATGCCTCCGACCCACGGTCGGGCCCCTCAGCCGGAGTGGCGGAATTGGCAGACGCGCTGGACTCAAAATCCAGTGCCCGCAAGGGCGTGCCGGTTCAAGTCCGGCCTCCGGTACTTACTGGGTAACGACTTACGTCGATTGCCCGCTCTTGGCGAATGGCTCATTTTCGCCCCTGCTACCTAGCTTGCTACCTGCCGCCCGCCATAACTCATCGGCGGTCGCTTGGGCGTTCACGCCGACGTAGAACCGCATCGTGGTCCCAATGTCGGTGTGCCGCATCAGTTCCTTGAGCACTGGCGGCATAACGCGACGACTCCAGCGGAAGCCAAACGCCCGCCTTAAGTCGTGAGCACTGGCGAACTTGTTGACCGTCTCAGGATCGCCGTCGCCGTCGACCTTGGTTCGCGTGCCGACGATAACGCCCGCCTTCTCGCCGATGGCAGACACCACGGGACCAATCGAGTCGCGCGTAGGGGCGTAGGGTTGCCCGTCCTTCGTCAGCGGTTGGAAGACTCGCCCCCGCCGCTGGTCCATCGGCACGGTCTCCAGCAGTTCCGCGAACTCGGGCGCCATCGGCAGAGTCCGGTGGGTGTTCGCTTTCTCCGCCGACGCATCGACCCGCAGCATGGGGTGACGCCCGCTGTAGTCGACCACGATGGCGTCGGGCGCATCATCCCACCGTAGGACCAGGGATTCCGCGAGCCGCAATCCTGACGCATCCAATCCCCTCAGATAGAACCGCCACGACTCCGCAGCCGCTTCGCCTACAACCTTGGGAACAGCAGCGAGCATCCGGTCGAACTCTTCGCCGCTGACCGCGCGACCACGGGCGCCCTTCGATTGCTTGATGCGGTCGAACTGCGGGAGCGTCAGCAGCAGCCCCTGCCGATGAGCCCAACGGAACGCCACTTTGAGTTGCCGCAGATGCCGTGCGATGGTCGCCGCCGATAGATGCTGATTGCGGAGCGCGACCACGAACGCCGTCAGCTTCGCCGTGGTGCAATCCGCGAGACGCTGCGGGGCGACGGTCCGCTCGAATACATTGAGCGTCGCCGAGTAGTTGCCCGCCGTGCTTTCCTTCATGCCGTCCAGCACGTCAACGTCATAGCGGTCTCTGAAAGCCTCCCACGTCATCCGCTGACGCTTCTGGTATCGACCCTCCCGCAACTCCGCTTCCCACACAGCAGCCGCCTTGAGCGCCTTCGTGTGGTTCGCCGTGCCGCTCGTCCGCCAGACTTGCTTGCCGGTCTCAGGGTCGACGTACCTCATCGCTAGATTCGTTCTGCCCTTTTGTCGGCAGATGTGTACTTTGATTTCTTCGCTCATCATTCCTCCAGGGGGTTAGGATTCCCGCCGCCTGCCCACGACGGGGTATCGCTACAGAAACGCAAACTCGTCTGGGTTGAACTCGACAACTGGCGCCGCTTTCGACTCCTCCCGCAACGTTGGCGGCATTGGCGCCGCGGCACTCGTCAACCGTGCGTCATAATGCTGGCCGAACACTTGGGGCGAACTATGCCCCAAGTGCTTGCCGCCGGCGCCAGGCTGCACCAATTCGACGTAACTGCCGCTGGCACGTCGCAGCCACTTAAACGTCCCGCGAAACACTCCCGCCGATCGGGCGATGTCCTTGAACTGCTTGCAGAACCGCGGACAGTTAGCCCCTCCCGGCCAGCGTGTCGCCTGATCGAACGGGATGCGGTTCAACAGTTCGATGGTCGACGGATGCAACCGGACGGTGACAGACTGCCCGGTCTTCTGCTGAATGACGCGAGCGGAGCCATCGTCGCGAATCCAACTCTTGCGGAAGTTCCACACGTCGCCCCGCCGCAAGCCCGTATCCCACGCCAGGGCGATGACGGCCGGCCAATAAACCCGACGGCAAACGCCCGTCTTCATGGGGTAGGGCTTGCACTTGTGGGACTGAGCTAGAATCGCCTTCGCCTCCTCCACGGTAAAACAGTCGATGACGAGCGCCGGACACTTCGGCCGCTTGATTCTCCGCGGCACGGGGTACGGCACGAGGTCCAGGTCCGCCGCCGCGTTCCACAAGGCCAGCACGTCGCTGCGGTAGCTTCGCACCGTGCGGGGTGACGTTTCCGACGGCCACGACGACAGGAACCGATTCACCAGGATCTCGTTGAAACAGTCCTCCAGCGAATCGCTTTGAGCAAACGTCGCCAGTCGATCGCTGGTCCAGGTGAGCCGCTTGGCGTAAAGATCGGAAACGTCGCGGGCGGCAATGTAGCGTTCGACGAACTCTGAAATCTGGCTCATACTCGCCCTCCCGCCTTCGGCTGAACAAGGTACGGCGAGCCATCGCAAAACATGTGCATGATCTCCAGGCTGGTTGCAATCAGCGACGGACGAACAAACCCGCAATGGGCGAGCGTGTTCGCATAGCCGACGATCTCTTCCAGCCAATCGAATCCGAACTTCTCAAGTTGACCGGCTTTGCGTAGAGCGTGAGCCATTTCGCCGGGTGTCCGCCGGCACTTCTTTTTTGCGAACTTCACGCCCCAGTACTCACACTCCGCGGCCAGGAACACCCGCACGGCTTCGCGAAGATGACAGCCGGCTTCGATTAGCCGATTGGATTCAAGGGCGGTTTGCGACTTAAACAGCAGTGCTCGGGCGTTGCACTCGACGGGGCGATGGTGCAACTCGCGGACGGCCAGCATGACCATGGGAAACCTTTCCCGGCGCCGTCAGGCAGATAAGGGGCGGCCGGCAGTTCGACCGGAGGTGGCAAATTTACCACCTCCGATTTCCCCACCGACCGCCGACAACCCGACGACGCACAAAATGACCGTAGGCCCGGCAACGCTGTTAGTAAGGAGTTCAGAGACTCCCCCACGCACCTTGCTCCCCGCCAACGCGGATCACAGCTTGGGTGCGCGGCAACGCGGCCGGGCCTACGGTCAGATTTAGAAATCATCAGGTTGTCCTCTGAAACCGCTTACTAAGGCGGGTCGATAGCTTGGTGGCAAATTTGCCACACCTTTTCGACGCCCCAACTATCCCCCAACGCCCCGAAAATGTCAACGCTGCATTAAAGCCCCGCAGCGCCACGCTCACGCAATCGGACGGTTGCCGGTGTGATTGCCTTTGCCGACCTGAGAGCGCGCGCCCTGACGCATCCTGTGCGGTCGAAATTTCAAAGAACGTCGCTTTCCATCTCCAGCACTTCCACCCGCCGCCGAAGTTCCCGCAGAACCTGCGTCGCCGCGAGCAGCTTGATTAGCTCGTCTGTCGAGTAAGGCGATATGAACTCGGGACCGCCGATCAGGCTCGACGCGAAATCGAATAGCTGCTCTTCGGTCCAGAATCTTAGGTCGTGGGCAATTTGCTGGTCCTGACAGTTCCACAGTCGCTCGGCTGCAATCTTCAGGCGTTGCAGGTCCATCATTCGACTCCCGCCACGAATCCGCCGCCAACAGCACGCAAGATGCCTTGCTCGACGCCCAGCGTTTGCGTCGCCAGTTTCACAAGTTCCATGATGCCGTCAGCCGCCTTATCGCCGATGCTCGACGTGATATCGGTTGACGGCAGTTGAGCGGAAATCGTCGGCAACAGATCCCGCATCCCCGCCTCCGCGTTGGCTTGGATTCGCAGCGTCTCGGCTTGCATCTGGTCGATGTTCGGAGCCACCGGCTTGGGCTTGTTGCCAACCGCCGCGTCCATCTCCGCCAGTGCGTCGCGAGCCCCTTCGAGGTCTTCTTTCATCTTCCGAAGTTCTGGCGTGTCCGTCGCCCAATCACTTAGCGCCTTCATCGCCTCGTTGAGTGCGACCACCGCCGTCGTGAGGACGATAATCGTCCGGACCACCGGATGTAGACTCAGGAACGTAAACGCCTTGCCGACGCCGATGGCAACCACGCTGGTCACCGCCAGCGCCGCCGAGATTGCCGCGATCGACTTGACCATCTCCGGATGCGTTTTGATGAAGTCGACCATGCTGGCGATAATCGGTTGCATCGTCTGAAGGAAGTCAGTCAGCGGACCAGCCACCGCGGCTCCGACCTGAACCGCCATGGCGTGAACCTGGAGTTTGGCGATATCGAGCGAGTCGCCAAGTTCGTCCGCAGCTGCGATGGTCTGATTGTCGAGCGTGATTCCAAGCCGCTCGGCTTCCGCCGTCAGCGAGTTGATGCCCGAAGCGCCAAGCGCGAGCATCGGCAGCAGTTCACGCCCGGCGCCGCCGAACGCCTTTTGTGCCAGTGCAGCACGCTGCGTCGGGTCTTCCACCTTGCTAATGGCGTCGGCAATCTTCAAGAACTGCTGCTCGGGATTGAGCGCCCGCAGTTCGGTGAGACTGACGCCGAGACCTTCCAGCGTCCGACCGAACGTGCCGTTGCCGTCAGCGGCCGCGGCGATGTTCTTTTGCATCTTGGCCACGCCAGACGCCAGCGTTTCAATCTCCGTGCCGGTCTGGTTTGCCGCGAACGACAGACCGCTCATGGCTTCGCCAGAGATGCCGCTACGTTGTGCCAGGTCGTCGAGCTTGGAGCCGGCTTCGATGAACGCCGCCGTGGCGCCTGCGAACGCTCCGACCATCGCCCCGCCCGCCGCCGCTCCCACCTTGCCGACGGCTTGGAGTTTGGCGCCGACGGTCGCGAGACTCTTTTTGAGGTCTTTGTCGTCGAGTAGGAACTTGACGTAAGCTTTGCCAGCTTCAATTCCGTTCATCACTTGCTCCTGATTTTCGTAGCCTTACGCCCGCGGTCGCTGTAGTGCGGGTCGAACGTCACAACCCGCATCATTTCGCGGCTGCTGAACTGGATATCTTCCGGCAGGTCATCCGAAAAGAACCGGAAGTTCTGCCCCTCGCTGGCGATGATGCCCCAGCGGCGCTCTTCGTTGATGTTGACGATGAATCCGACCATTGCCGTCTCGTTGTAAAATTACCCCCGCCCAACGAGGACGGGGGCCACTTCGGCGGCGAAAACTCAAAACCGCGTTGTGGATTAAACCGGCCCGACCCGCAGCGGCGAACGGCTGTTGCGCCACGGACCGGGACCGACTCGGAGTGTTAAACCTCCCCCGGCCTGAAAATCCAAAGGGGCCGGGGGAGTATGCGGCGCTCAGTCGGAAACCGTCGCCAACTCTTCTTTTGCAATCTTCTTCGCCAGCTTCGCCGCTTCGGCAACGAGCTTCTCGGCCGATTCGTTCAACGTCGCCTGCAATGTCTCGTACCGTTGCAGCTCGTCGCGGTCCAGCGTCGAGGCGCGTTCCCCCTGTCGCTGGAGAGTCGCCCGCAGTGGTTCGATATGGGCGCGGTTAAGCTTGCGAGCTTCGTCGCGGACGAGGACGACAGCCGCGTCGGCGGCCCACTTTTTAACTTCAAGTTCGGTCATTTCGGTTATCCTTGTGTGATTAAAGCCCACCGGCCGCCCCGTCGCGGCCATGGAGGAAACCGCGACGGGGTTAGGCCGGCTTCTGAAAGGGTTATTCGGCAATGATTTGTTCGCGTAGCTGTTTCTGATGCTCGACCGCTAGCCGCTCGGCTTCGTAGGCCGCGTCTAACTCGGCTTGATGCCGCAGCAGTCGCTTTTCCAGGCTATCTAGGTCAGAGAATTCGCCACGCTTACCGCGAGCGACCAGAGCCGTCGTGGCTTCGACGTTTTTGGCAGCAGCTTCCCGGCGCGCGGTCGCCCAGTGACCGGCGCTCTTGGCGGCATAAAGCTGGCAGACTTGCTCGGGTCGCGCCAGTTCGCCCGCGAGTTTGTTCGTGAGCGTCTGCTCGTTGTCGCCGCCAACGGTCTTCATCTTGGCGCCGACGACGATCAGTTCATGTTGCAGCGCCGCCCGCTTGTCGTCCGCACGGCGAACGGCTTCGCGAAGCTTTTCATTTTCGACGTCGATGATCGCCATAAGTTCCTGACGACGCAGTTCGCGCTCGGCCGGGAGGTCGTTGCCGGCGATTGTGACGTCGACTTGCTCGCCGCGAATCACCGCCAGTTCGTCCTGAATCGGTCGGCAAGCTTGCTCGTGAGATTCTTCGGCCTGGTCGACTTCGGCATCAACGCGACGAATGGCCGCTTGAATCTCTTTATGCCGCTCGGCTTGAATCCGTAGTTCGGCAATCTGGCGCCGGACGTTGGCGCGTCGGGCAGCGAACGGGTGGGGTTCGGTGGTGGTTAACATTTCGCTAATCGCTCCTGTCGCTCTCGCAAGTAATCGCATCGGGCTTGCTCGTTTCGGTGATAAAGGGCCACGTCAGCCTGCCACAGTTCGGAAAACGCCTCGGGCGGCGGAGTCGCCAAGATCGTCGCGAACGACTCGCCACGCATGGCGTGAATCTCCCCCTGGAGAACTCGCAGATAGTCGACCTCGGGCGACAGCCAGCCATTGCCGACGGCGCCGACGATCTCGCTGAGTACCGCTTCGATGCCGAGTTGCTGAGCCCGGCCGTAAACGTGCAGCGTCGCTCGCAGGAACCGGGCGCCATGGTGAGCGTCGGGAGCGTCAATCGGCGGCTCGGGAATGTTCGCGGACTTCGCCAGCAACCGCGAGCGGAACGCCGGCATGTCGGCGCCGATGAACTCGCGATCGATGGGCGACCATTCCACCGGCTTCACCGCGGCGACGTGTCCAAGTTCGTGAATCAGCACGGACCGCGTACAAGCCCCTACGCGTCCCGGTAGCGCGTCGGCTTCGATACTCGCCATGTTGAGCGCCACAAGCGGTCGGTCGTCGAGAGGCGACGAGCCAGCGGGCAAGGCGAAGCCATAAAGGCACGCACTCGGCACGGCCGGCACGTCGGCAGTCGAGACAACCGCCACGTCGCCCAAACCGAGCAGCGCGGGGATGGTGGCAAGTTCACTCAGCATCGTCGTCAGCCTCAACTGCGAAGAGCTCAGGAAAACTTTCGCGAATGCTTTTCGTCTCGGCCGCCGCTTCGATGCGCTTCAGCCACAAGTCGCCGGCCGCGTCAGAATTCCAAACGGTGTAAAGTCCGCCATCGACTTCGACAGTTCCGGCTGCCTGCAACTCTTCGAGCTGCTCGATATCGAGCGAACTGGCTCTGATGTAGTTTTGTTGAATCACTTCTTTTGGCTCCGAATGTTCAAGGTCTGCCATCAGCCTTCATCTTCGCAGAACGCCGCCTCAGTTTTGCCAACCGTTGGCAACCCACGGGGCGTAGTCGTCGAGGTCGCTTTCGTCCGGGGGCGATTGCAGTTCGATGAAGAGCGTCGAGCACGCTGGACACTTGCACCGACGCGTCACCGACCGATCAGCGCCGGTCATCGTGCGAATGATCAGGCGCCCTTCGTCGCCGCAATTGGGACACAAGCCCCGGGGGATGATTGGCGCCGGCAGTTCGACGACTTCGGCATCCTGCCACTTGTCAGCCATCGGTGACGCCCTCCGCCGCCAGAAGTTCCGCCGCATCCACGCCGGCAGCAGTTAGCGCCAGGTGCGTCAGCTTCCCGCCCCACTCCCGGTGCGTCGTCACCAATCCGGCGCGCTCGAGCGAATCAACTGCTCGCCGGTAGCGCATCCGCATCCGCTCGTCCTGAGGTCCGAACCACTTGCCCGCCAGATAACGCGGCCCGTGCTCGTACTCGACTTCCCAGTCGCGATGGTCCCACGCCTGCCACGCAGGGGGCTCTGACGCCTCCAGGAGGGATGTAAGCTCGCGACACCGCAGGAGGATTTGTTGTTCTTCTGACTTCATTGGTCCGTCGTTTGTCTTTAGGACGACACTACTCGTGGGTTACGCTCTTCCGTACTGCCCCGCCGGCCAATGTGGCAGGAGGGACCCGTGGTCGTTTTGCGACCAGCCCTCACTCGCCCCCCAGCATCCGCCGCAGCCGACTGATCGCCGCCCGCGCTTCGTCGAATGCGTCGTCTAGTTCCGGCTGCTCGCCTAGCTGATGGCTGCTGTAAGATTCCGCGAAGCTGACCCACTCGATTGCTTCGCCCAGTGCGCGGAGCACTCGCTGGTCTGCAAACTCGCCGATGCAGGCGTGCCAGAATCGTTCGATAGGGTCATCGGGCATTGCTATTTCTCCTTGAAGGTCGCCAGATGGCACTCTATGGAGAACTCGCTCCATAGGATGCCATGGCACTCTTTGATAAATCCCTAGGTTTACTCAAAGGATGCCATTAACTCTCTCTCAGGGACCATAGGTTGCCACGATGGCACCCTTTGATGGCACCCTTTGGCTAAAACTCGCTTTGATAGAACCCGTTGGCACTCAATGAGAGGGTCCACTCTCCCTCATCGCCAAACCCGATTCTTTGAGCTTTGACGCCCATATCTTTCTTCACGCGGTTAAATGTCCGCTTACTGACGCCGGCATCTAGGCACGCCTGGAGAACGTCTGCCGATGGCGCCGGACCGTGGGCGAGCATGTCCTCTATGATGCTCTTCGCTTCGTCCGCCTTACCTCCCTGCCGCTTGTCGCTGCCACTGGCACAGAGGTCGCCCGCCGTGGTGTCGCAGGTATCGCCCCAGCGAACGCGAGACGTGCTGCCGTGACTCTCGATATGGAACCGCAGGCTAGATGGCTCGGGCGCCAGGTTGCTCTTCACGCACGCCAGGATGCGTCCCTCGGGGTCCGCAGGGTCGACGCCTACCATGAACTCGGCACGAGCCGCACCCGTAACGCCGATGCTCCCACCGCCTCGGTAGACGGCACTGAGTCCCGACTTTTTGTTGAGATGCCGCACGAGCAGAAACGCCGCCCCAGTGCTCTCGGCAACTGCCGCCACTTGCCCCAGGCATCGCCTCACGTCGCCGTCGTTGTTGATGTTGAGCTTGCCGTCGAGGAACGCAACGAACGGGTCGATGACGACAAGTGCAACGTCGTGGCTGCGAATCACGTCTTCCACCGCAGCGAGGTCGCTCGGCAGTGTGACGGGTCGCTCCTCTTCATTGTCCAGGCTGCATCGCATCGAACGCAGGCACGCGACACGCCGCAGGTCCGCCCCAGCCGCTTCCAGCCGCGGTCGTAGTGTTCGTGCCGGGTCGTCCTCCGCGTTCATGAACAACACGCCACGGGGCTTGTACGTCCCATCTGGCGCCGATAGCGGTGGCATGGGCCAACCCTTCGTGATGCGTGCTCCCAGGTCACAGGTCATTTGCGACTTCCCTAGTCCAGGGTCGCCGCTCAAGTTGCTGATGGCTCCTAGTGGGATGTGCTGGGGCCAGAGCCAATCAGTCGTGGCGTGCTCAATCTCTGCCATGGTCTTTACCTCTGGTTGCCAGAGTGAACTGGTAGGCTGGCTGTCCGCCGCGTCGACTGCCGCTTGCAATCGTTCTTCCAGGTCGGTGTGAATCGCTGTCTCCATCGCGTCACCACCGCTCGCGCTGTACGCGGACGGAACAACTCGCAGCAGCTTCACAACTTCGTTTCGCCAGTCGCGTCGCTGGAACGCAACGTCTACGTCGAACGTGCTGCGGTGCTGCTGCTTGCCGAAGATGGTCACGATGAGACGCCGTCCACGGTCGTCCGGCTTACTCGCGGTCAGAATCAGTTCTGCAACTTTAGGCACGGTTCCCTCCCTGGAACTTGGCGACCATCGCCGCTTCCGCTCGCAGACCAGCCCATACGATCTGCTTGATGGCGTCGGGCGGAAGCATTGGGTATTTTCGCCGCGTCACTAGCAAACGGCGGAGGTCGTCGCAGTCGTCGCAGGTTTGACAGCAGGGGCATGGCGGCGGCGGTGACTCGACATACAGAAACGAGAGATTCCCCCACTCGCTCTGACGCCACACCGAACGGTGAGCACGCTCGCGCTTTCGGTTGTGCTCTTGACGCTCAATTATTTCGGCAACAGTGCTCATGCTCCGACCCTCCGATTGAATCGTTGGATGGAACGTGCCGCCTGAGCTTTCAATTGCTCCTCGTCGAGACGTTGCTCGTACTGGTCGAGAACATCTAATGCGATGCTTCGCCGCGTCGCCGGCAGCAGCGATTGAACCGCCACTTCACGGGCTTGGTGAGCCGGCACGCCGAACAGCTGCACGGCAATCCGCGACAGCTTCGCGACCGTGTACTTCCACTCGGGGTGACGGTCGAGGTCTGACAGCGGACCGCGTGACGCTTCCGCGACGTCGACTAGGTACTCATCAAGCAAACCAGCGTGATCGAGACGGCAGAGCGATTGGATTGCCCTGCCCAAACTGTTAGAATCCATGTGCTTCTACTCCTAGCCGGCCGCTCGAATTCCACCCCGAGCGCGCCGGCTTATTTTGTTGGTTAAGCCGGGACGACAGCGGACGCCTTGATAGCCGCGATGAGGTCGCTTCCCTCAACCCAGCTTTTGCGTCCAGAACGATAGACCTTCAAACCGTGCTTACGGCGAGCGACGCGAAGAGCCGCGGCTCCCCAGCCCAATTTCTTTAGGGCTGGAAGGTCGTACATGCGGTCGGCGTGAATTTCGATGCCGACTTCGCTGGCGACTGGTGCCATTTCAGATACTCCGTAGGAGGTGCTATTCACCTGATGCGATCCGATTTCGCATCACCTACGAAGCGTTAGAACAGATAGAAAAACAGCGTGCAAATACCTTTGCAGACCGTTCGGTATACTTTCGGGTTTAGGTCGAAAATAGTTTGTTTCTGGCTTTCCCGTTCGGGTTTCGTTCGGGTTTATTTTGCCAGGAGCTTCTCGCAAGTCCGCTTCTCGTCGCCGCTACTGTGGGTGACGAACGCTTTCAGGATGGCGATTCGCTCTGCGTTCGTGTAGAACGCCAGACCACGTCCAGGGGGGCGAGGAGGAAGCCCCGCGAGCTTCGCATACTTGGCGATTGTTCTAGTCTCTACGCCAACTTCAGCGGCGATGTCTTTCGGTAGGTGCCGCCCACCGACGACAACCGCCGGCGGCTTCGGCCACATCGACGAGATGTCAGTCCACCGCTGGTCTGCCTCATTAGGGGCGCCGCCGGCAATGATGGTTGTCGGAAAGAACACGACACGCGGGATCGCGGTCGCCTTCGGCTTCTTCTTCGCCATTAGAACCTCCAGTGTTCCAACCCGCCCCGAGCCGCCGTCACTGGAGGATGACGAGCGGCAGGGGCGACGCGGGTAATTAGTCCGCTGGCTGGATGCTGCTACCTAAACTGCTACTTGAACCGCAATCGGCTCGTGAATCATCGACTGCATTCTATGCAATTAACTCCCGACCGTGTAGCCACTCCGAAGTCTGTTCGCATCCTGTTAAAAAGGATTCGTAAGACTCAAAATCCAGTGCCCGCAAGGGCGTGCCGGTTCAAGTCCGGCCTCCGGTACTTCTTATCTAGCAAGGACTTACGGGATTCTCCCGAGTCGGCGTTAGATCCGTTCGGGTCAATGACTACGCCCGCGCTTACGCCCGTAACCTAGCTAGAATATGAGCCCGAAGCAGAAACCTACGAAGCCATGTGCTTCTTTTCCGCTACATGCCCATTCGGTGAGCCAGTGGGCCAAAATATCCGAGGCACGAACTACTACTTTGGCGCTTGGTCAGACCTAGCGGTGCGCTTGAAGAGTACCTCGGCTCCAGTTCCACCGAGAACCGAAACGTCTCGTCGCTGATAGCTAAGCAAAGCCCCCCTTGCTCTTCAGGGGAGGGCAGGGCGGCCGCCAGCGCCAGAGCGAACGCCCCGGCGCTGGCAGCCCTCCCGCGCGCTCTAGCACGGACTCGGAGCCGCATCTCCCACGAACAACCGCCAGCTGTCGTGCAGCTCGCGCCGCAGCTGGCTGACTCGTCCGGCGGTCAGCCGACAGAGCTCCGCGACGGCGCTCGTCCGTTCCCCCTGCGCCAGCGCGTGGACCACGCGCTGATCACGACGGGAGAGCGAACCGTACCACTGGCTGAAGTCAATCCGCAGCGCCGCCATCTCCGCGGGACTTGCCCGTCGGTAGTCGCTAATGGACTGGGCGATCGAGTCGATCGGTTCGGTGCGACAGCCGCGCAGCCGGCATTTCACCGAGCCGACGTCCGCCGCATTGTCACGGCTTCCGGTCAAGCGCCCGGATCGATAGCGCCGCACGCCGTAACGGGCCAACGGCGTGGCGTAGCCGAGCTTCGCTCGCCCCGCCTGCGCCAGCCCGGCATAGGCGACCGCAGCCGAAGCGATGACCGTTTGGATCGCCTCTTCGCGTTCTTCGGGGGCCAGTTCACGGAAGGCGATTCGTGCGTAGCGCCGGATCGTGGGCAGCATCTGGACGAACGAGGCTTGCCAGGGGAGGGGAGGGGCGTCATCAGCAACGACGATTGCTGAGCAGTTCATGGGACGTTCCTTTCCAAAGGGACCGCCCCTGTCGAGGGCGGTCGTGTGAGGTACACAACCGCCCTCGCGACAGGCGAGAGCTCAAAAAGACGGTAAGCAAGCTAGGCAATCGTGAGCGACCAGATGCCTTGAAAGTCAGCATGCGAGAAGCAGGCGAGGAGCGTCCTGCTTGAAGGTCCGCAGCTCTGAGTCGCGTCGAACCGACCATCCTCGCCGTCGGTGTCAGATGCCACGCGCCGGGGCGTACGCACCGCAGCAAGTCGACAGAGATGTCGAGCGGAGGCCGATGAAGACCTTTACCGTCGCAAGCAGTGTTAACCGATGAGCTGCAATGATTCTTGCCACGTTTTTGCCGCCAATTTAGTGGCCACGATTCTCGCCTCCTTGTCGCCCTGTCGCGTCGCCCATCTCGCGAAAACGTCACTCGAACTTCTTATCCTGCCAGCCCTTATGCTATCTGTCGCCAAGAACGGGGCGCGCGACAGTAGGCGACACGAGGCAGCACTTCTGGCGAAAGCATGCCCCGCGGCGGAACTCGCCAGCAACGCCCGCCCGCCAGCCTGGCGACTACTTCCCGTCGCCCTGCAAATGCTTGTCGAGGAACTCCTCAATCTTCGCCAGGCAGTGGCGATTGACGTTCGCTTCAAGGTCCATCGTGTGGGGCCACCCCTCGACGCGGTCGTACTCGTGCGGCACGCCCGCCGCCTTGAGCTTGTCGACCAGCAGCTCGGCCTGGGAGATCGGCACCACCGTGTCGATCGACCCGTGCAAGATCAGCGTCGGCGGGTCGTCGGCAGAGACATGCGTGATCGGCGAGGCCTGGGCATAGAGGTCGGGGTCGTCGGCGTACGACTCGCCGCCGAGGAACTTGACGACAACGTCGTTGTCGCGGGCGAAATCGGTGGTCAGGTCGGTCGGGCCGTAGAGATTGACCACGGCCTGAATGCGGCTGCTCACTTCGGGATGGCCGCCGGTTCCTTCGAGCTCCGGCTGGTCGGTGACGTAGCCCGCCATCATCGAGAGATGCCCGCCGGCCGAGCCCCCTGCCATAGCGATCCGGTTCGGGTCGACGTGCAGCCGCTGGGCGTTGGCCCGCAGCCAGCGCACGGCGCACTTCACGTCCTGCACGGCGGCCGGGAAGGGCGCCACATCGCTCAGGCGATACGAGACGGTGGCGACGACGTAGCCCTGCTCGGCAAGCTTGACGCAATAGTAGTGATAAATCTCGCGGTTGCCTCCCTTCCAGGCGCCCCCGTGAACGAAAATGATCGCCGGGTGGAGCGCGGCGTCCGACTTGCCCTCGTCCGCCGGCTGGTAGAGGTCGAGCTTGAGCGCGACGTCCCCCCCCTTGCCGTATTCGATGCCTTTTTCCACTTTGACCGCTGCCGGAACGGGCAGATTGACGTCGATCGTCTTCAGTAAGCCGGCGAAGAACGCGGCTTTGATCGCCGTCTCGCTGCTGTATCCGGCCGGGGCAGGGGGGACCTCGGCGCGCACGCGTGCGGCATGGAGGACGGCGAACAGCGCGACCAACGACAAAATCTGCAGCCCGTGGCGTTTCCCAATATTCATCCGAGTAACTCCGCTGATTTCGTTCCAGAGGGTTCGCTGCGTTTACTTCGCCGCGGCGCCTGCCTGCACCCACGCCTCGTTGAACGCGGCATGCTTCATGCTCTCGCCGCCGTCGACAGAGTAGCTGTAGACGGCATGGAGCGTTCCATCCTTGCCTTGAATGATGGCCGGATAGTGAAATGAACCCTCTGGCTCCTCTTCAAGATACCGCTTCCACTTCCACGTCTGGCCTTCGTCGTCGGAGATCGAGACGGCCAGCCGATTTCGCCCCGTCACGCCGTCGTTGTAGATCAGCGCCCAGTGGCCGTTGGCCAGCCGCACGGCGTCGAGGCCCGAACCAGGATTGGCGAGCTCCATCCCCGTGACCGGTCCCCAGGTGAGGCCGTCGTCCTTCGAGACCGAGGTCTGGATCCGATTCTCGATGCCGTTGTCCCGCATATAGGCGACCAGCTCGCCGTTGTCGCGCCGCACGACGGCCGGCTGAATGGCTCCGAAGCCCAACAGCGGCTCGCTGGCGTACCAGGTTTTGCCGTCATCGTCGCTGATCGCCATGATCGACAGCGAGTAGGTGTCGCTGTAGAGCGGCAAAAGGATCCGGCCGCTGGGGAGCACCGTCGGCTTGCAACGCGGCTGCCAACCGAGCCGCTGATAGAGTTTTTCGGCGACTTTCTTGCGGCCTTCGGCGATTTCCGCCCGCAGGTCGTCCGTCAGCAGGAGCTTGTACTTTTCCACGAGCTTGTCGAGCTCGGCATTGGCCGCCGGCGCGAAGTCGGCGGGCTTCAACAGCACCAACGACTCCCCCTCCCACTTCGGCGAGCCGTCGGAATCGTAATCGGTGCTCGTCCGCTGCTTCGTGATGCACGATTCCCACGAGTTGGCGATGACCAGCGGCCAGAACAAATGGAGCCGGCCGTCGGCGTCGATCATCATGCATGTATTGCAGTCGGGAAAGCCGGGCGTGTCGGCCATGAGGAACGGCTCGCTCCACGTCTCCGACCCGCTGCGACGACGCGCGCCGTAAACGGCGACGTCGTCCGAGCTTCGCTCCCCCTCGCCCCGATACCATGAAACGATCAGGTCGCCGTTCGGCGCCTCGACGACTCCGGACGCGTGGTTGTGCTGGTTATTCAGCGGAAAGATCAGTTCGGCCGAGTGCCGGGGACTTGCCTCGCCAGCGAGTAACGCCAACGACAAGCACAAGGTCAGGTTCATCTAAGGTCCTCGATCAACAGCGGTAAGACAAGGAAAAAGACAAGGCGCCAGCTCGTACCGGCGCTGCCGCCCGCGCACTCGATGTACCGGCGCCGTACCGCTCGTTTCGTTCGCGGAAACGACTTGGGCAGCATGCGCCGGCTGCTTTAGCGTAATCCCGACCTGCGACCTGCGACAAGTCGCACCCAGCGTAAAACTCCCCCAGGCGCTCCCGCGGCGCCGGTTCGTGTTACACTAGAACCGCGGCGACGCGGCCTGACCGCCCGCGCCTCATCTCAAGTCTCGTCAGAGATCGATCTTCCTAGGCTGCGAGAAGTAGGAGTCTTGCATGGCGACCGCTCTGTCTGCCGCTACGGCAGTTGAACGACCGTTGGCTGGGGTGCTATTCGACCACGCGGGGGCGACTCCCGACGTCGCCGCGGTGTTTCTCCCCGGCGACACCGCGGTGCGCCAGATCACCTGGCGGGAGATCGCCAGCGACGTGACGCGAATGGCGGGCCTGCTCGCCCGCCATGGCGTCGTGCCGGGCGATCGCATCGTCCTTTGGAGCGATAATCGCTACGAATGGATCGTCGCCGACCTGGCCATGCAGCTCGTTGGGGCGATCAACGTTCCGCTCCACGATTCGCTGCCGGCGCCAGCTGCCGCGGCCCAGATCGCCCACTCGGAACCCCGCTTGGCCATCATCGTCAAGGAAGGGCTCGCTGACGATCTTCAACGGCAGGCGCCGAGCCTGCTGAATTCCGACGCCATCCTGCTGATCGAAGCCGGCAGCGCTGCGCCGGCTCTGCTCGAACGCCTCGCGGACGTTGACGACGATGCCGCTCGGCAGGTGATCGAGCAGCGGTTGGCGGCGTTCGATCCCGACTCGATCGCCACCATTCTCTACTCTTCCGGTACCAGCGGCGAACCGAAGGCCGTCGCCCTGACTCACGCGAACATCAGCTCGAACGCCTACGCCGTCATCGATGGTCTGTCGGAACCCTCCAGCGAGCGGAGGATGAACTTTCTGCCCTTCAGCCACATCTATGCGCGAACTTGCGATCTCTACGCCTGGCTAGTCGGCGGATCGCAAATTGTGCTTGCCCGCAGCCGCGATACCGTCATCGCCGACTGCGGACGGACCCAGCCGACGCTGATTAACGGCGTTCCCTATTTTTATCAGCGTGTCAGCCAAAAGGTTGCCGAGGCCGAGGCGGCAGGCGCTGCGGTGACGCTGCCGCAATTGTTCGGCGGCAACTTGCGGGCCTGCATCTGCGGCGGCGCGGCGCTGCCCGCGTCGACGTTCGACTTCTACCACGCCCGCGGACTGCTCATGCTCCCTGGCTATGGCCTGACGGAGTCTTCGCCCGTCATCGCGATGTCGTCGCCGGACGAATTCCGCCGCGGCACGGTCGGCAAGGCAATCCCCGGCATCGAAGTCCGCATTGCCGAAGACGGCGAATTGCTGACGCGGGGCCCGCACGTGATGAAGGAGTACTGGAAGGATCCCGAGCTGTCTCAACAAACGATTCGCGATGGTTGGCTCTATACCGGCGACATGGGCGCGATCGACGCCGACGGATACATTTCCATCACTGGACGGAAAAAGGAACTCATTGCGCTTTCCACGGGCAAGAAGGCCGTGCCGACGCATATCGAAGGCGTACTCAGTCGCGAACCGCTGATCTTCCAGGCAATGGTGGTCGGCGACAATCAGCCGTATCTGGCGGCCGTGGTCGTTCCCGATTTCGATCTGCTGGCCAAGTGGGCCGCGGCCCAAGGCATTGCCGCGGCCTCGCCGGCAGATCTGATCGAGTCGCCCGCAGTCGTCGAGTTGTACCGCGAACGAATTCGCTCTCTACTCGAATCGTTGCCCCCGTACGAGCGCGTCAAACGATTCCGGCTGCTGCACGAACCGTTCACCGTCGCCGAGGGGCTGCTCACGCCGAAGCTAAGTTTGCGCCGCTCGATGATCCAGCAGCGGCACCAACCAGGGATCGCCGCCCTGTATGCTGGCGGCGGCGTTAACATCGACTATGGCGAGCGCAGCTAACCCCCCAGCCGCGGCGACCGCCTGCTTGCCCATCCAACCTTTCAAACTCAACATCCATCACTGGAGACTCGTCGATGCGTTCGCTTTCCTTTTGGCTTGCTTCCCTCGCTTTGTGCGTTGCCCAGCTCGCGGAAGCGAAGGAAGCCGTCCCGGCCGCTGACGCTTCGCCTCTGGTCGCCTACGTGCAGAAACCCGATCCCAACTACAAGTGGGAGGTCGTCAAAACCGTTAACAGTCCCAATGCGGAGACGACGGTCATCAAACTTACCTCCCAAGCATGGCGGGGAACGCCTGAGGTCGATCGCGCCGTTTGGGAACATTATCTCGTCGTCGTTAAGCCGACGGAACTGAAAACAGACAAGGCTTTTCTCATCGTCGCCGGCGGCGCCAATGATCGGCCCGCGCCAGACGATTCCAACATGATCGTCAAGACGATCGCCGAAACCACCGGCAGCATCGTGGCCGAGCTTCGCATGGTGCCGAATCAGCCATTAACTTTCGACGGCGACGGCAAGCCGCGGAAAGAAGACGACCTCATTGGCTACGGCTGGGCGAAATTCCTCGAAACGGGCGATGCGACGTGGCTCCCCCGGCTCCCGATGGTCAAGAGCGTGGCCAGCGCGATGGATTGCCTGCAAGAGTGGTCGGCGCAGCAAGGCGCCGAAATCAAAAAGTTCGTCGTTGCCGGCGCTTCGAAGCGCGGCTGGACCACTTGGATGATCGGCGCTTCCGATCCTCGGGTCGAGGCGATCATTCCGATTGTCATCGACGTGGTCAATTGCGAGAAGACCATGCAGCATCATGCCGCGGTGTATGGCTTCTGGGCGACTGCCGTGGGCAACTACTACCAGCACAAGATCTTGCAGCGGCCCACCCACCCGCGGATGCGCGAGCTCTACGCGATTGAAGATCCTTATTTTTACCTCGACCAGTTGACGATGCCGAAATACATCGTCAACGGCAGCGGGGACCAGTTCTTCTGCCCCGACTCTTCGCAGTTTTACTTCGACGACCTTCAGGGCGAGAAGCATCTGCGTTATGTGCCGAACACCGATCACGGCGTCGACAGCAGCATCGACGCCGTGACGAGCATGGTGGCGTTCTACCAGATGATTATCGCCGGCAAGCCGCGGCCGGAAATCGACTGGACGTTCGCTGAGGATGGCACGATCCGCGTCACCTCTGACACTCCGCCCAAGTCGGTCACCCTGTGGCAGGCCGCCAATCCCAACGCCCGCGACTTCCGTTTGGAAACTATCGGCAAAGCGTATCAAAGCACGCCCCTGAAGGCAGAGGCGGATGGTTCGTACGTCGCCAAAGTCGCGACGCCCGAGAAGGGTTGGACCGCGTCATTCGTCGAACTAGAGTTCGACTCCGGAGGCGCGTTCCCCTTCAAGGTCTCGACCAGCGTCGAGGTCCTGCCGAAGCAGCGGCCCTTCGAAGGGATAAACCTGGCCGAGGTTCCCTACGAGCCTAACCTAAGGAAGGAAGGCAAGTAGTCGCCGTGGCATTCCGGTCCCTGGCTCCGTAAAGGAGTCGTTTTCCACATCGGTAGACGTCTTCCCAAGTAACGCGACCCCCCCGGCGGAGCCGGGGGTTGCAGACGCTGCACTGAGAACTGTCTCTACTCTCTCCGCAGCGTGGTCGAGAGATTGTAAGGCAACGGTCCCTGACGATACGTCGCCTCGCCGAACAGGGCGACGTGCCCCTCTTCGGGCTTCTCGACGACGCCGACGAACTCCTCGCCGTCGCCGCCCGCCTCATCGCTAACTCGCAGTTCGGTCGCTTCCCACTTGGCGTTGCGGAAGTCTTTGGTATCCGACCGAGCCACCCACAGCCGCACCGACTCGGGCGTCGGCGTCGAGCTAATCTTTAGCCGGTACTCTTCGTCGTCGCCTTCATGGGTCCACTTCAGTTCGGGCAGCGATTTGTCTTCCGCCACATGTTGCGCGAACGCCGCGAGCGTGATGAGAGCGCCTTCCTTCCCGTCGTCGAGCCCATGCCCGGCGTTCGGCACATACCGCACATGCTTTTCGCCCTGCAGCTCGTCCCAATAGATGTTCGTCGCATCGACCGTCCAGTACCGATCGTTCGTCCCATTGATGAGCAGCTTGGGCAGCTTCAACTCGCTTCGGTACGTGTAGGGGTCGACCCACTTCCATAGCGGGATCTCGGGCCGATTTTGCATGACGTCGACGAGCCCCTTGCTGGTGTAGTCGGCGATCTGCTCGCTGTACTTGCCCCAGGTCTCCAGCTGATACTTCATCTGCTCCGGTAGATTGAGCGTGTCGATCACGATCGGCGCGATGCCAGCGACGCGATCATCGGCCGCCGCGGTGAGCCAGGTGGTCCAGCCTCGTTTCGACCCGCCGGTGACGACAAACTGCTCGACGTCGACGCCGTACTGCTGCTGCCCGAAGTCTTGGACGGCCGTCATGGCCGCGGTAGCGCTCTTCACCATGGGGAACAACAGCGGCCAGGTGGCGTCGCGGCTATCGACGTAACGCAGGAACGTCTCAGAAATCAGATCGTCTTCCACCTTATCGCCCAGCAGCGGCTGATTCGGCACCTGATGCACGAACGCCACGGGCATCGCGGCCGCCTGGGCGATTTTGGCCCCCATCTTCATGTCGTCGCCGCCCGGCGTGCCGCCAATCTTGCCGCCGGTGATAAAGAGGAGCACGGTTTCCTTGTGCTGAATGTTCGCGGGCACATAAATGTACAGGGCATGCTTCCAAGGAATGTCGTGCCAGGTCTGCGACGTCAGCTCCAACTTGTGGATCGTGCAACCATCAATTCGCTCGGCGCCTAGATCCTTGTACCCATAGCTATCATCGTCAGCGTTGACGTAATCTTTAAGGGCGGTGGGTATCGCCGCACTCGCTTCGGCCTTCGCCTGGGTCTCGGCGATCGACTCCCTGGCAGTTGCACCGCTGGAACCGATGAGCACGAGCAACGACCACAGTGCAAACCAAGTGAGCAGACGCATGACGATTATCCTGGGAAGTGAATTAGGCGAGAATTTGCCGGCCGTGTTGTTACCGCCTGCTAATGTAACGGAGTGTTTGCACCTTGGGCTAGAACGTCTCATCCCCGCTGATCGTTGATTTGGCGCGATAGACGTTCATCTCAACGCCCTCCTCGATAAAGGCAACTGAGCTATCAGCCATCAAGAAGTTGCAGCCGCCGGGATGATCGCTGCGGAAGTTGCTCGCCGAGTGCGTGCCGCCTTCGTAACTGGGCGCACAGTAGTGATTCGGCAACGTTCCAAATTTGGCGTAGTCCGCAATGTACTGCGGAAGACTCAGGAAGGTGTCGGTCAGCGGATACTTATTCATTCGCTCCACGGTGCAGCCATGAATACTCCCCCTGGGACCGAGTTTGCTCAAGTAAGGCGAACTGCTCGGCTCGCCAATAATCCAACCGGTTTCCGCCGTGGGCAGATCCCCCGATGGTGCGGGCTTTAATGAACTCTCGTCGCACTTCGCTAGGTGACAGACCTTCCAACGAGGGTCGGAGCTGGCATCGCCCATGGCCAGGGTATTGCTCGTGCCATCCGTGATTTGTCGAATCGCCGCGCCCCACGCCATGTTAAACATTCCCTGCTGGGAGGGCGGAATCGTCCCGGGCTTAATTCCCTGGCGCGCGCAAAATGCATCGGTATAGCCCATGCAGAATGCATACTCGGTAATTCCAAACGTCGATCCCACTGTCGGAACTTCCTTGCCAAGCGCGTCATCCACTAAGGGATTCGAAGCGCTCGAGGAGGGGCACCTGAACATGGCGATTACTGTCGCGGCGACTCCCGGCTTCTGTTTCTCCCAGTAGACATTCTGATCGTACAACGAGGACAACGCCGCTTGCTCGAAGTAGGGCAGTAACAGCGCATTGCCGCTCGCGTAGACCTGTGTCTGGTGCTGCTTCATCACCGCGCTGGGCGGGAACGTATTTTTCGCCGAGTGGTAATTCTGCAGCGCAAGTCCGAACTGCTTGAGATTATTTAAGCATTGTGCGCGACGCCCCGCTTCGCGCGCGGCCTGCACGGCCGGCAGCAACAGGGCAACGAGCACGCCGATGATCGCAATCACGACGAGCAGTTCCACCAACGTGAATCCGCGACGATGATGTGCGCAGGTGATCTCTGCGCAGCGACCCCGTACTCTGCTCTCCATTTTCCTCTCCTGCAGTTCCGCCTGCTGCCCGCACTTCGCGCCGCTGACGCTCATTGCTTAACGCCGCCGACCGCGCTGGCACGCCCCGATTGCCAGAAGCGTCGCCGAGGCGCCCAGTGCCAGTGAACTCGGCTCGGGCACGGCCGCGGCCGCCGAAGCCGACAGCGCCCCGGTCCAGTTGCGTTGCCAGACCAAGAAGTCGGCTCCATCCGTGTCGCCATCGTTGTCGGCGTCCGAATCGGCGTTGAGACCGAAATCGCCTTTCCACAGGACGAGATCGGCGCCATCGACGTCGCCGTCCGCATCGAAATCGCCCGGCGTAGCAGCGCCTATCGATTCCGTACGGAAATTATCAATGGTGAAGTCCGCGTCGGTGTAGAAGACGTGGCCGATGCCGTAGACGCCTGAGTAGCCGCTGGCGTAGGGGACAAACTCAGCGTCTTCCGTGTTCGGATCGCCGTCCCAATTCTTGACGCCCGGCGGATTCGCGTCGAGGTCTCTCGTCTGGTCGGCCACTGTCGCAACGACGCTGCCGCCCGCGCCGAGTTCCAGCACTTGACCATGCAGCACGTTGCCGATCACTTCAAAAATGACGCGGTAGTCCTTGCCGCCCTCGAGCGTCAGCGGGAACGAGCCGACGTCCGTAAGTGCGGCTCCGCTCAGAATAGTGAGCACCATTTCGCCGTTACCGTTCGCGGCGGGACCTTCGTACTGATAACTGTAGCCGTGCAGTGGGAAGCCGGTTTCTTCAGTCGGTAACGCATTGCTGCCATTCAAACGGGCGGCGACCGCAAAGAAAGACGATTGCACGTCAGGAGGGACGAAATCGACGATGTCGACCGTCACGCGCACATCGGTGAAGGTCGGTTCGACGTAGGACCCAACGAAGCCGTAGCCTTCCAATCCGGGCAGCGTGCTCCCGAACGTCGAGGTCGTTGGATCGTGCAGACGGTATTTCCCGCCCGACGCGTCCCAGGTCTGGTTTGTTGACCCGGCCGCGTTGTTCAGGTGGATCCAGGTCGGATTGGCCGTATCGTTGTTGTCGGAAAAGTCATCGGTGACGACCACGGCGCCGGCGTGGGGCAACGCGCCGCAAACCGTGACGGCCAGAACTGCCGCAATCGCCAAGTACTGCGGCGCCCCGCCCCACCGGATGCGTCCGAAACGACGAGTACCCGCCGACCGAATTGCATGAAGACCACAATATGCGTTCATCGCCCATCCTCCGTCAGCAGTAGTTGTGCGGTCAGCAGAGAGCGGAGCACCGACGCGTCGGCGCTCCGCCCTGATTCCTGTTCAACCCAATTTTCCAAGTCAGGCAACGTTGCGCCGACGCCGCTGGGCCAGTGTTGCCACGAGTCCAAGCGAGGCCAGCAGCACAGAGCCCGGTTCCGGGACGCGGGCGCCGAAATTATCGATCGTGAAATCGACTGGCACCCCGGCCAACGCGCCGCTGTAGCCGAACACGCCCGAGAAACCACTGGCGTAAGCGGCGTCGACGGCAAACTTTTCCGCGACCATCCCGCCGCCGACCTCGAAGACCTGCCCGTGCAGTTGAGTGCCGGTGACAGCGAGCGAGAAGGTGTAGTCTTTGTTCGCCAGGTCGAGCGTTACCTGCTGCGATCCGATATCGCTAAGCGTGGCGCCGACCATCTTGTAGAGCACCACTTCGCCCAAGCCGCCAGCCGCCAGCGGCTCGTAGACGTAGCCATACCCCTTCAATTGGTTAAACGCGTTATTGCCATCCGTGCGAGCCATCACGCCAAAGGCGACGCCGGTCGCGGGTTGCACGAAATCCGCCGTCACGACCACGTCGGAGAAGCTCGGACCGGTGTAGCTGCCCACGAATCCGAGTTTGCCGGTGTTCGGCAGGGCAAAGCCGTTGGTCGGCCCGTTGAGATGATACTGGCCGGTTGAGGCGTCCCAAGTTTGTCCCGTCGAACCGACGAGCCCGTTCAGGTGCGTCCAGGTCGGGTTGGCCGTATCGTCCAGATCAGAGAAGTCGTCGAAGATTTGTGCGTTGGCCGCACTAACGCCGACCGACGCCGCGACGACGAGCGCCAGCGACGATCGTACCCACGAACTCATGAAGCAACTCATTAGCTGTACTCCCGCGAAGATGACCTGAGAAGGTGCGCATCGCCTGCCTACGAGAGGGCAGGCATACCGGAAACCGCCAACGTCCGCTTGCAAGGCGGACCAGTCAGAAAAACTTAAGAGAAGATTCAATCCGTTTCGTTGGTCCCCCTTGCGGCGCGGAGACCTCCGTCTATTTAGGCTAACGTCGAGTACCTTAGGTGTCAATTAAACCGCCTCCCGCTGTTTGATTGCGAAAACGTATGCCGGTTGGAGACTTACGTCGAACTCGCCCGCCCCGCGGCCGCGCTTCTCGACGGGCTGAGGCCTGGGTCATTCGGTTTCGACCTCCTTCCGCAATCGCTGATAGAGTTCCTGGATCGCGCTGAGGCAACTGCGGCCGTCGGCGGCGAGTTCTTCGCAGCGGGCGGAGGACTTGGCCCGGGCGAGGTTTGCGCGGATGCGGGTGGGCGCGTCCGCGGCGGCGTCGGCGGCGACGTCGTCGTAGTTCAGCCCGAAGCAGGCGCAGATCGGGGCGTCGAGATCCTTCGGGTAAACCGCCGCCGAGAGTTGCTCGACGCGGACCACCGCGTTGAAGAGGTTGAAGTAGGCCGCGTCGCAGCGGGGAAAGCTGCAGAACCAGGCCGAGTCGCCGACGAGGCCGCGCGCCTCGGGCTGGATGTGGCGGTCGAGAATGGCGTGCTCCACGGGCGAGCCGAGCGATCCGCAGAGGGGGCAAAAGGCCCGGCCGTCTGGTTCAGGTTCACGGACGAACGCCTTGTTCATGTCGCGTGCCTCCACGATGGGGCGAGGGCGCCCTGCGACGATTTGTCGTCCGCTGAATTGTCCGGAAGCGAAAGCGCGTTTCCAGTGACAAAACTGACGGGCCGCCGGGGGCTGGCGGCGCGCGAATCGCGCGTTCGCCGCCAAAGATGGCCGACGGCGGCGGGACTTGAAGCGAATCGTTTTGTCCGCGGCAATTGGACAAAACTCCGCGACGCTGCGCGGCTGGCGATCATGAGTTTGGCCCTCCTGAAAAGCCGCTGCCGGCCCATTAGCAGGGCGGGATGCGGCAGCAACGCGACGTGAACTTACGTCCACATCACCCTAGCAGGGAGGGTGGCCAATTTCTGTAGCAAAGTTCAGAAAAAGCGCGCCGCGTTGGCGCCAACTACTCGCGCGGAGGCCCGGTGATGGCGAAGTCCAGGGTTTCGCCGCCGCCGCTGACGTTCACTTCTTGAGCGTTGCCGGCGGCGTCTTCTGGAATGTAGTTTGCTGGCAACGATCTTCCTTGGTTCTGCCTGGCAAGCGCATCAGCCTCTTCACGCGTCTTTGGGACCGTCGTGATTCGGTTACCACTCACCATGACCTTGAACTTGCCCGTGGACGGCTTGTCAGCAACGTAACGACCGTCAACGACCTTGGCCCCAAAAGGGGTTCCTCCGGCAACCGGCATGAACGAGAGCGATCCGCTCGCCACGGGCTCGCCATTATAGGTGACGGCGCCTTCCAATTTTGGCTCCCCTGATCCGCCGCATCCCGATAGGGATGCTACAATCGTGAGAAGTAGCCAGCAAGCGCCTCTAGAACGGCCCATTTCTTACCTTTCGATCTAGTTTTGCGACGAGATTCTTCATCCGAGCACTGGCCACACCTAGCAGCGCACAGGTTACGGAAGGGCATCGGTTTCCGCATTTCCGGCGGTGGCGGCGGCTCGCCAAGCGATGACGTCGACGCCGTCGCTCACAAAGCGAATCGACCCGTCGACCATCGAGACGTTGACGCCTCCCGGATGGACGCTGCGCGCGGCAGCATGGGCGCCATCGGATCCGCGACCGCCTCCTGAATCCTTTTGCGTACACGGCGCCTTGTATTCCGTGTCGCCGCGAAGAGCGGGGCACCACCCCCACACTAAATCACTGTCTGTGCTGTTTGGAGTCAGGTACGCCGAGTACAACGAGCCGCCCATGTTGCCGTAGATCGTCTCGCCGAGAGCTCCGCCCCAATCGGGAATCGTAGGAACAAGCCCTTCGGAGAACATCATCGTCTGCGACGTTCCGTCGCTCACTTCTTTGAGCTTGACGGCCACGGCACGACCGGCCGTCGGTAAAATTTTCGGCACTCCCATCGCCCCTTTCCAGGCACCTACAGGGATGCTTCCATCGACGGCGGTACTAATTCGGTTTCCATACATATCGCCCGCTCCCACGCAACCCCGGTAGGTTCCGCGCAGGAATCCCCATGTTAAGTCGTACATTTCGTTTGGTTGAGGAGTGTTGTCGCTTGGGCAATAGAACAGCGGAATGGGAGTATGGCGCGCCTGCCGCCGACGTTCATCGTTCCCTTGCGGCCCGAAGTTCTGATCTTCATTGCTGTTATTGCGATACTTCCCTTCCCCCAGCGTCCAATAAAGTTGAGCAATCGATTGCTGTTCGATGTTCGGAAGTATCGCTTGAGTCCAAGTGTAAGCGTCCCAAATGTCGAACTTTCGGCCGTAGGGCAGCTCCTTCTTGGAAGACTCATGATTCAACGCTCCCAGCGATAGGTTCTTCAAATTGTTCAAGCACTGGGTGCGCCGAGCAGCTTCGCGCGCCGCTTGGACCGCCGGCAGCAGTAGGGCCACCAGCACGCCGATGATGGCGATGACGACGAGGAGCTCGACGAGCGTAAATCCGACGTGACGTCGTGGGGGGCAGCGACGTAGCATGTTGGGCCAATCCTTTCCGAAAAGTTCTAACTCACTCATCGTATGCCAGGCGCCGGCGGCGGGGGAGGCGGTCACGGGAAGCCGCTGCGTTGGCGTCTTGAACGCGTCGCGAGCGACGCGGCTTCATGGGCGTTGGGGGCGGTTGGTTGCTATTTGGTTCGGGCATTTTCAGCGTTGACGATGCGCGTCCGCCAGCACTGATGAGTCGCGTTGACAGATCCCAGCGGCGCTCGGCCGCTGGGATCTGTCGCAACTGCGATGCCAGTTATCGCTGCCGACGCGAGGTCGCGAGGGCGACTCCGGCCATCACGATCAATCCAATGGCGGCGGGTTCGGGAACGGCCCCGGCGGCGGCGACAGCAGCACCGGCGCCGAAGTTGGCCTTGAACGCGGCGAGCGCCGCGGCGTCGTACCCGGGCTGACCGAAGTTACGCTGCCACAGGAGGAAGTCGGCGCCGTCGACCTTGCCGCTGTTGTCGAAGTCGCCGGGGAGTCCGCCGCCGCCGGTGACATAGGAGACGGTGCTGGTAATCAGCGCGCCGCCATTGAGCCCAAACTGGAAGACCAGATCGCCGTCGACGCCGTTACCGAAGATTGCGGTATTGAACGCGTTGCCGAGGCTGATCGACGAGTTGGCGGCAATGGTCGATCCGGCGCCGCTGAGGAACTGCTCGACGAGCTGATTGGCGTTGGAACCGCCAGCCTGATCCCAGCCTTCGCCGGGCGTATCGCCGGCCACCGAGCCGGCGTCGGGGCCGTCGATGGCGCCGAAGTTTTGATCGTCGAGGCTATTCCAATTGGCGGTGCTGAGGGCGCCGCCGGCGCTGCTGATCTTCAGGAAGTCGATCGCCAGCGGCGCCGAGGCCGTGTTTTTCAGCGTGACCGCGCCGGTGTTCTTGTTGACTTCAATCGAGACGTTGCCGCCCGGATTGAGTACGTCGGGGCCGAAGACCGCATGCGACAACGCGTCGGCCGCCGACAGGCTGCTGTCGTAGATGCGGAGCTCGTTGACCTTGCCGTCGAAAATCGAGTCGGGCCATTGCGAGCGCCCGATCCAGATGTTGTTATCGTTCAACGTGCTGAGATTGAATCCGGCCGCCATGGGATTGGAACCGATGAGGGCGCCGTTGACGTAAAGCGAGATGGTGCCGGGCAGGCCGCCCGATTGGTCGTACACGGTGACCAGATGGGTCTGCTCGGTGGTCGACATGGGGGTCGTGTAATCGACGAAGCCTTCGGGGCCGACATTGGCGGCATGGGTCGTCGTGCGGATCAAACCATTCTGACCGTTCTGGGGAATGATCTGAATGTAGTCGGCCGCGTTGCCGCCGTTGGCCGTATCCTCACCGTCGTTGCTCGTGCCGGCCGAGAAGAGGGCCGCCCAGTTGCGGTTGGTCGAGGAGGTGGCCCACAGCTCGATCGTCAGTTGCCCCGGCGTGCCGCTGGCGGCTGACTGCGAGACGATGCTGTTAGGAAAATCAACGAAGGCGTCTTCCGTAACATTGTTCGAGCCTTGTCCCGTGTTGGCTGAGAGGTCGAGCTGGCCGCCGGTGAAGACGGCGGTCGCGACGCCGGCGTCGACGACCGTGCCGTGGGCCGTGCCAATCGAATCGTTAGCGTTCGCGGTGAAACTATAGCGATGGGTGATGGCGGCCGCGGCCTGTTGGGGGCCGACGGCGCACATGGCGCCAATGAGGAGGAGCATGGCTCCAGGGATCAATCGCCGTTGCATGTTGAGACTCCGGTGTATTTGATTCTTGGTTGAGTGCGAGTGTAAGTCGTGAGTAGGCGTTTGGGTGAATAAGTGAGTAGGTGTTTAAGTGAGTCGGCGGCGGGCGGCCATGACGGCCACTGCGGCCATGCCGCCGAGGGCGATGGTCGCCGGTTCGGGAATCGACGCGCCGAGAGCTGCGAACGCGGCCTCGCCGTTGACGGCGATGTAGTCGGCTTTGAACAGCTTGAAGTCGGCGTAATCGTTGTCCTTGTCGCCGTCGAGATCGCCCTTCTGGTAGGCGGCGACGGCGAGATCGGCGGCGAACGTGGTGAAGCTATTGGGGACGAAGATGGCCCAGTCGGCGGCGTTGACGGCGCCGTCGCCATTCAGGTCGCTGCGTTGGGCAGCCGAGCCGGTGTACTGGATTTGTCCCGTCCCCGTCGAGCCGTCGCCGAGCGTGAAGCTGAAGGCGAGGTCCTGCACCGGCGTCTTGCGCCAGGCGGCGCCAATGGAGGCGGCGCCGTTGGCGGCGATCGTTCCGCCATCGAGAACGCCGCCCGTGACCGACTCGGCGAGATTAGTATTGGACGCCGCCGAAGTGGTCCACGTGCCGTTGGGATCGAAGAGGTTGGTGGCGTCGATCGAGGTCCACGCGGCGGGATTGAGGGCGCCGCCGGCCGACGTGATCGAGTAGCCCTTCACGTTGATGCCGCCGCCCGATTGGTTGGCGAGCGAGATGACCCCGGTATCGCGGTTGACGGTCAGGACCGGCAGCGGGGCCGGTTCGGGGCCGGCATTGAACGAGGCAGTGACTTCGCTTTGCGTCATCGCGTGATTGTAAATGCGAAACTCGTCGATCAGGCCGTCGAAGAGGGGGTCGCCCCACTGAGCCCGGCCAAGCCAGTTGTTGTTGTCATTGATCAGATCAAGCAAAACGCCGGGGGCGATGGCCGTGGCAATGGGCGCTGCGTTGTCAATATAGAGCTTGATCGTGCCGTCGGCGCTCGCCGAGACGTCGTTCTGGTCAAGCGTCAGCACCATGTGGTGCTTGACGTTGACCGATAGCGGCGCCGGGCCGGCGGCGAAGATTTCCGCTCCCGTGGAGCTGTGAGTCGAAGCGGCCGCGGTTCCCGAGTTGCCAGCTTGCGGGAGCATCAGCACGTAGGCGGAATTGCCGCCGCCATTCGAGGTATCTTCGCCGTCGTTGCTAGTGCCAAAGTCGACGAGGCGGGCCCAGTTGCGGTTCTCTTGGGGAGTGGCCCAGATTTCGAGCGAAGCGGCTCCGAACGTACCGCCAGAGACGGCGCTGGTGAAGACGCCGTTCGGAAGGTCAACATAGGCGCCGACCGTCGTCGGCAGGGTAAAGTCTTGATTTGAATTGGCGTCGTTGTTGGCCGAGAGATCGAGGGCCCCGCCGGTGTACTTGGAAATGCCGGTATTGTCGACGACGACGCCATTCTGGCCGCCAACCGAGTCGTTGGCGTTGCCTTGATTGAAGGTGTACTTGTTCGTCAGTACTGCGCTGGCGGGCGACGCCGCGCTGACTAGCGCGCCGGCGGCGAGCAAGAGCCGACAAGCCGCTGAGGTTGGAGAGAGTCCCACGGAGTTCATCAAACGTCCTCCTGCAAAGAGTGTTCGAGAGAAGTTGCGCGTAGTAGCGATGCGTTGGTGCGGGCCGCGATGGCTCATGAAGGTTCCTTTCATGGATGTTGCGTCCTAATTGAGTTGCCTGGGAAACGGGGCGACGCCGGTGATGACGGGCCGCGATGTGGGAAAGCGTGGGGAACGGTGCACGAACGATCCGAGGAGAGCGACGGCGGCCAGAAGCGCAGCGCTCGGCTCGGGCACGGCCCCCGCCATGGCGGCGAAGGCGCCGACGCCGTTGACCGCGTCGTAATCGGACTTGAACAGGCGGAAATCGGTGAAGTTGTTCGCATTGTCGGCGTTGAGGTCGCCGAGTTGGTAGGCCTGGGCCTTGCTGAGGCCGGAGAGGTTTGCGTAGGCGCCGGAGATAAAGACGGACCAGTCGGCGGCGGTGAGGGCGCCGTCGAAATTGAGATCGCTGCGGGTGAACGGGTGGCCGCCGTTGCCGGTGTAACTGATCGAGGCGCTCAGCGGGCTGCCATTCACTTGGAGGCTCAGGCCGAGATCCTGGGTGGGCGACTTGAGCCAGCCGCCGCCGGGAGAGAGGACGATCTGCTGACCGACGCCGAGCGTGCCGGCGTCGCCGTTCGTGACCTCGGAAAAGGTAACGTTATTGCCGGCGACGGAGGTGACGTGCCATGTGTTGTTGTTGTCGACGGAACCGTTGCCGGCGGAATCGTAATGGCCGGTAATGGGCGTGAGCGACGCGGGGTTGATGCTGCCGAAGGGTGAACTGATGGTGAGGCCGGTGATGTTAACGGCCGTGTTGGTGTTGTTGGTAAGGGTAATGGCGCCGGTGTCGCGATTGACGGCAACGTTGATCGCGGCGGCGGGGATGATGCGGAAGATCTCGCCTTGGCCCAACGGAGGAAAGAACCCGTTGCCGAACTTGACCATGTAGAGGTTGCCGGCGTTGTCCTCGCCAAAAGACGTGAGGTACTGGATGTCGGCGCCGCCGCCGACGGCGGACTCGAAGGCGGCGGTGTGATTTTGCAGGTCAGTGAGATTCGTGCCGTTGTAGTTGGCCGTGGGCGTGGCCGCGTTGAACACGCCGGAATAGACGTTGCCGTTGGTGAAGTCGGAGAAGAAGTAACGGCCTTGAAGTTCAGCCACTGGACCGCGATAGACGTAACCGCCGGTGATCGACTGACCGGTGAGCAGCGTGGGGTGGGGGAGGGGATTGCCGCCGTGGGCGTAGTCGAAGATGGGGTTGAGGTCGCCAGGCGAACCGGGGCCGCCGATGCCGGGTTCGCTCGTGGCGATGGTGCCTTCGCGGGAAGTCCAGCCGAAGTTGAGCGGGGGATTGGCGGGATTGGCGAAGAAGCTGCTGGGAATGAAGTCGACCTCTTCGGCCGTGTTGAAACCGACGTCGCCGATGTAGAAGTCGCCAGTTTGACGGTCGAAGCCTGAACGAAACGGATTGCGGAGCCCCATCGCGGCGACGCTGACGCCGGCGTGGGTGGCGTCGACGGCGGGACTGGGGAAGCTAGCCGTGAGATCGAAGCGGAGCATCTTGCCGTAGACCGAGGCGGGGCTTTCGATGAGCGCGGGGTTGAAGCCGGGATCATCGGCCTGGGTGCCGCCGTCGCCCGTGGTGACGAAGAGCTCGTTGTTGTTGCCGTTGGGGCGAAAGTGGACCTGGTTGATCGTATGGAAAACGTTGTTGAGATTCTGGTATTGCAGCAGGCGACGCTGGAGCGTGGGCGTGCCGCCGACAACCTTGTATTCGTCGAGGGCGTTCGTGCCGTTGTTGTTGCTCGTTGTGTAGAAGAGTCCGTTGGTTTGGTAGTTCGGGTGGAAAGTAAGGCCGAGGAGGCCGCCGTCGGAGTTGATCGAGCCGGCGACGTCGAGGAACGTGGTAAAGGATTGGGTCGCGAGGTCGTATTTGCGGACGCGGCCGAGTTGATTGCTGGCGTCGCTGCGTTCGACGATGTAGAGCGAACCGTTGTCCCCGGGGGCCTGAGTGACGCCGACGGGCTGATTGAGATTGCCGACGACGCGCTCGACGGTGTAGGCCGCGCGTGCGGTCCTAGGGGCCGCGACAAGTAGCGCCGCGACCGCTGCCGCGGCAAGGAGTTGAAATTTCAGACGAGGCATGATGACTCCGCGGCGAAGGTGCTGCTTCTCTGTGTTCTTTCTGTTGCTCTCGGTGCTGGATTCAGCTGGGATTCTGTTCCGAGCGAAGGGGCGCCGCCGTCGACGTCGCCGGTCTGCCTGCCCCCCAGGCTGGCCGGCCGCGCGTCGACAGCGGCCCCAAAATCCTTCCGTGCCTGTCCGAATAGTCGCCGTTGTGCCAGACGCTGGTTCGTGGCCAGGCAGAGCGCGCCAATGCCGGTGAGCGCGAGGACCAGCGAGTTTGCCTCGGGGACGGGCGTGTAAACCACCTCGAACACGCGGTACGAGGCGGTCGACGTCACGTCGGGGTTCCCCTGCGTGTGGGGGCCGTTGGTGGCGATGCCGCCGAAAATGAACCCGAGCGAGGTTTTGCCGGTCAGCTGGTCGAGGTTGATCACGCCGTTGTCGAAGGTGGGAATCCCGGCGGCGGCGAAGAACTCGGCGTTGGCGCCGAAACGCCATTGCTTGCCCTGGTCGTCAAAGATTTCGGGGAAGAAGCCCAAATGGTGTTGGCTGTAGTCGCCGTTGGCGTCGATGACGACCGATGTGACGTCGTTCACAAACGGCATGTTGTCGTCGGTGACGACCTGACCGAGCGACTGGTCGAAATACTGCAGGCTGATTCCGCCGAAGAGGACTTCGTTCATCACGCCAGTTCCTGCGGAGTACATTCCTAGCTTGGCCGAGTGATAGCCGTTGAAGCCTTGCTTGAACGCGTCGGGGGCGTTGATGTTGGCCATCGTGGGAGTGCCGTCCGCGTCGATCTCCACCGGGACGGTCCAGACGCCGAAGCTCGAGGTGAAGACGCCCGAGAGAGCGACGAGCCCTTCGGCCACGCCGCCGGCGCCATCGGGCCGGAGGGTGGGGATGACGTTGAGGTCGCGGCGGCGGTACGAGGCGTTCGGCGTGGTTTGCGTGACGTTCGCGATGGCGAGCGTCGTGCCGTCGTCGACGACGTCGAAGCTGCGGACCTGCCGGGTGTATGTGCCGTCGGAGCGGGGGCTGTAGTCGCCTTCGAAATCTTGGCCGAACACGATGTGCATGCGGCCTCCCATTTCGTACATGGCGCCGCCGGTGACCGACGCGACTGGTGTGTTGAGTTGCCGGAGATGGTCGACCGCCTGCCCCGAGCCGGTAACGACCCAGTCGACCATCCCGGGCAGATCGATGGCGGTGAGCATGTCGAACGTCGTGAATTGATTGGACGCATTGAGCCCGTAGCCGCCGCTCACATAAAGCCGGTCGCCGACTTGCTCGAACTGATTGTTCGTTGCCGAGAGCGAGAGAATCTGGAACGGCGAGAGGCCAGACGCGGGGTCGTTGACGCCCGTGCCCGGATCGCCGAGCGATCGATGCCACGACTGCTTTGTGACCGGATCGATGACCCAGACGTCGCGGTTCTGGGCGGCTGGGGGGAAGCTTCCCTGGCCCGATTGCGCCAGGTCGTGAAGGCCGTTGCTGCGGCCGGAGAGGAGAACCCACTTGCCGTCGTACGTGCCGGCGGCGTAGGAATGGAGCAGCGGCAGCGGCGCGGCCCCGAAATCGACCTCGCGCAGTCCGATTTTGTACGGGACGTATCCCCTCAGGTCGATCGGCGACGTGGTCGGCGTTTGATGTCCAGCGGGCGCGGCGCTGGGCAGGCAGACGAGGGCGGCGAGGCCCAAGCACCGCGTCAACATAATGGCACGCCGACTCATGGAAAGTAACGCTCGAAGGTTCAAAGCCGTTGCCGACTCGATTGCGAACACTCCCCCGCGCTGCGGAAGAATGTGGAATGTGTTGATGCTTCCGTGAAAAGTGCCGCCAAGCACCGCTGAAAAGTTGACCTTGCCGAGTCGTCGCCGGAGACGACGCTCGGCCGCCTATGCCGCCAGTTCCACCTCCACCGCCGTGACGGAAGCCGCCGGGAACTCCCAGGCGCCGTTGGCTGCGAGCCGACGTTCCTTGATTTGCATCACCTCGTCGCTGTTCAGGTCGGAAACCTCCGCCATCGGATCGTCGGCAATTTCGAAAGCGGTCGCCTTCGCGGCGGTCGCCCCCGGCAACTCAAGCCTGGTCGCCACGCTCCGTTCGCGATTGGCGTTCACGACGTGGAGAAACAACTTGCCGCCCGTTCGGCTGGCAACCACGTCGAGTCCATCCGGCGCGTGGGTGACTTCGACCGACTGCTCGCCGACATGGCGACGATAAAGCTTCATCACCCGGGCCACCGGCATGAGGTACGACCGGCCGTGCGGCACGGGTATCATCACGGCGTTCACCTGCCAGCGCGTGCCGCAGAAATCGGCCGCGGTGGCGATCTTCAAGACGTCGCCGTGACGCTGGTGATTGTTCAGGATGCGCCCATAGGAGACTCCGGCCGCCCAGGTCGACAGCACGTCGCACCGGTTGCGCCCCGGGATGGCGAAGTGGCATTCCGTCATCGCCAGCGGCACGGCGCGGCCGTCGAGGCTATCACGGGTCTCGCGAATTTTGGCGTCGTTCAGGCGCCACGCGTTCATGAGGCAATCCCAGGTCGCCGCCGGATCGCGCCGATAGAACTCTCCCTGGAGCACCGGATCCTTGCCGTTGTCGGGATTGAACATCTGGTGAAACGCGAGCATGTCAACGTGCTCGCCCGCCTGATCGTGCATGTCGGCGGCCCAGCCCGAATCTCCCCAGCCGATGATGTTGATCGTCGGATCGACGGCGCGCATCGCTCGGGAGAATTCAATGGTCTTGGCAATCGCCTGAGACTTGCTGAAGCCGCGATCGTCGTACGACGTTTCGTTGCCGAGTTGCCAGTACCGGATCGCCAACGGATCGGCGACGCCATGGCCGCGACGTTCGGCGTTGTCTGGGTCGTTGCAGTAGGCAACCCAATCGGCGGCTTCTTGAGCGTCTCCCCAGCGAACACGGCCCTTCGCTTCGCGGTATTGCCGGCGTCCGTCGCCCTCAAAGTTGACGCACATCAGGGGCTCGGACTTCGTTTGGCGGCAAAAATCGACGAACTCGGCGGTGCCGATTTGGTTCGATTCGAGGCCGCCCCACATCAGGTTGATCATTGCGGTGCGCTTGTCGCGCGGGCCGACCCCCTCGCGCCAGCGATAAAAATCGGTAAAAATTCCGCCCCAGCGCATCATCGTCGGCGCCAGCTCTTGCGTCGCTGCGATTAAATCGGGGCGCCAGCAGTTCTGCAGGTGATCCCAGGAGGCCTCGACGGAACTGTCGGTCACCCCTAGGGGTTCCATGAACTGCATGTAGAGATAAGGAGAGAGTTCGAACCTCGGCGCGAGGTCGACTTGCAATCGAGAGTCGTCGGCAGCGGCCTGCACCACTCGCGCATCAGCCAGCGCCGTCGCGGTTGCTGCTGCAACCAGCGATTTCACCGCATCGCGGCGCGTAAGTTGCCGACTCATAGGGTCACATGCTGGTTTTCCCCGCCCAACGAGCCAGCTGGCGGACAAGCGACCATCGGGTCGCCGTCTCGGCTGATTGCTGCGTGCGAGAAAGATTACAGAACTGCCTGAATAAGTTGCCGCCGCCGTCGAATCATCGCGGCCGGAGCCGCATCCATGAAAAGAGACTTCCTTGCCGGTCCGCGCGGGCGCGGTTCCTCGGCCTCTACTTGTTCGACGTTCAATCCATTCTGCTTCTGGATGAGAAACGCCACAATGAGATGGAGCGTCTCGTTCGCTGAGATATATTGCTCAGTCAAATTGAGATATGTTTCGGTCTCCGTTCTCTTGGTCATTCGGCCCAGAGCAACTAGAATTGAGAGGGGTTCGCCAGCATTTGACCGCCAGTGGCACAAACGACGGTGATCCCTTGAGAATGGGCGGCGGCACTCTTTTCGCCCATTTTCCCCGATTCTTGTCGCACCTAATTGAGAAGATTGTTTCTGGTTGCGCCGCTCTTTGCTGGCGGGCTGGCGACATTCCGCGGGATGGGGCCTATGTCCGAACGCCTACGCGTCGCCCTTGATATTGAAACGTCGCTCGTTTACGGGCGGCGGCTGCTGGAAGGGGTATCGCGCTATCTGCGCGCGAATCGCCCCTGGTCGATCTATATCGAGCAGCACGAGCTCGGCAGCGATTTGACCGGCTTTCTGAAACGGTGGAACGGCGACGGCATCATTACCCGCCAGGCGAACCCTGAATCAATCAAACTCTTGAAGCGACGCCATCTGGCCGCGATCGATCTGGGGGATATTCACCCTCATCTTGGTCTGCTCCGCATCGGTTCGGCCCAAGTGACGATCGGTCGACTGGCGGCCGAGCACCTGCTGGAGCGCGGGTTTGAGCACTTTGCCTGCTGCGGCTTTGAGGGGGAGCATTGGTCGCAGCGTCGGCGCGATGGCTTCATCGCCGAAATCGGACATGCTGGCTTTCATACCAGCGTGTTCGAGTCTCCGCGGGCGGGCGTCAACGTCTGGAAACGTGATCAACAGCGGCTGGTGGAGTGGATCAACTCGCTGCCGCGCCCCGTGGGAGTGTTTGCCACCAACGACATGCGCGGCCAGCATGTGCTGGACGCTTGCGCGCGGCTCGATCTGGCGGTGCCGGAACAAGTGGCCGTGCTCGGAGTCGACAATGACGAATTGGTGTGCAACCTGTGCAATCCGGCGCTGTCGAGCATTATCCCGAATCCAGAGAGAATTGGCTTTGAAGCGGCTGGATGGCTTGATCGCATGATGCAAGGCGAGACCCCGGCGGCGATCGACATCGAGATCCCGCCCCTAGGGATTGCCGTCCGGCAATCTTCCGACGTGTTCGCCGTTTCCGACCCGACCCTGGCTTCGGCGCTCCGTTTCATTCGTGAACGGGCCTGTGACGGGGCGACGGTCACTGATTTGTTGGCCCATCTCTCGGTCTCGCGCAGCTGGTTAGAGCGAAACTTTCGCAAATTGCTCAATCGGTCGCCCCAGGCGGAAATTAGGATGGTGCAGATTAAGCGCTGCAAAGAATTGCTGCGGACGACGAATCTCTCGCTGGAGAAGATTGCAGGACTCGCGGGTTTTGAGCACCCGGAGTATATGAGCGTGGTCTTCAAACGCGAGACGGGGCGAACGCCGGGCCAATACCGCAGCAACGGTTCCAGCTCGAGCGGCAGCAATGGCAACGGGGCCGGCGGCAATGTCGCCGGCAACGGCAACGTCGCCGTCGAAATGAAAAAACGCAATGGCGTGATGACATGAGTAGAGCGCAGGGCCATGGTGAGCTGATGCTGCGTCGCAGGGCGACGCTGTGCGCTGCTTTGGCCATATGCTTATACGCGCCGCTAGCGTCCCACGCGAAGCCGGTGGACTTCTCTCGCGAGGTGAAGCCGATTTTGGCTCGTCGTTGTTTTTCGTGCCATGGTCCGCAGACTCAGGAGGGGGGATTGCGGCTGGATGGTCGTGAGGCGGCGGTGGCGGCGCTGGAGTCGGGGTTGCTGGCGATCGTGCCGGGGGACTCGGCGGGGAGCGAGTTGCTGGCGCGGGTGACGGCGGAGGATGAATCGCTGCGGATGCCGCCGGAGGGGAAGGGGCTTTCGGGGCGCGAAGTCGACGTGCTGCGGCGGTGGATCGACGAGGGGGCGGCGTACCAGAAGCACTGGGCGTTCGTGGCGCCGGTGAAGCAGGAGCCGCCGGCGATTGCGGGGGACTTGCAGTCGTGGGTGCGGACGCCGATCGATGCGTTCGTGCTGGCGCAGCTGGAGGCGAACCGCCTGCAGCCCGCGCCCCGCGCCGACAAGCGGACGCTTTGCCGGCGGGCCTACTTCGATCTCACCGGCCTGCCGCCGACGGAAGAGGAGCTGGCGGAGTTCCTCAGCGACGAGTCGCCGGACGCCTGGGAGCGGCTGATCGACAAGCTCCTCGCGTCGCCTCACTACGGCGAGCGGTGGGGGCGGCACTGGCTCGACCTGGTCCGCTTCGCCGAGACCAACAGCTTTGAGCGGGACGGCGCGAAGCCCAACGCCTGGAAGTATCGCGACTACGTGATCCGGAGCTTCAACGACGACAAGCCGTACGACCAGTTCGTGCGGGAACAGCTGGCCGGCGACGAGTTGGATCAAGTGACGCGCGATTCGATCATCGCCACGGGCTACTACCGGCTGGGAATCTGGGACGACGAGCCGGCCGACGCGGTGCAGTCGCGCTCGGACGAGCTAGACGATCTGATCGCCACGACGAGCCAGGCGTTCTTGGGACTGACGGTCGGCTGCGCGCGGTGCCACGATCACAAGATCGACCCGATCCCGCAGCGGGACTATTACGGCCTGGCGGCGTTCCTGGCGGACGTGACGGCCTACGGCGATCGGGGAGATCAGACGGGCAACAACCAGTGGGACCTGAGTTCCCCGGAGGAGGCGGCCCGGCGGCGCGCGCTGCGGGAGCAGGTCGAGCTGGTGGAGCGCGAGAAGACGTCGATGGAAGAGGTGGGGGTCAAGCGTATGGAAGCCCCCGACCAGCGGCGGAGCGAGACGCACGAGCGCGAGGCGCTGCTGAGCGAGAAGCTTCAGGACTATCTCAACGAATCGGAGCGGGCCCAGTATCAACAGACGCTCGGGCGTCTGGAGGCGGCGCGGCGCGAGCTCCAGGAGTTGGGCGAGCCGGAGTCGGCCTTGGCGCTGGCCAAGTGCGACGCGCAGCCGGCGCCGACGCACCTGAACGTCCGCGGCAATCCCCATGTGCCGGGCGACGTGGTCGAACCCCGCTTCCCGCAGCTGTTTGGCGCGGCGACGCCGACGATTGCCGCCGCGCCGGCCGGGGCGCGGAGCGCGGGCCGGCGCAAGGTGCTGGCCGACTGGATCGCCTCGAAGGACAATCTGCTCACGTCGCGGGTGATCGCCAATCGGATCTGGCAGCATCATTTTGGGCGGGGGATCGTCCGCTCGGCGAACAATTTTGGGGAGCTGGGGGACGCGCCGACCCATCCCGAGCTGCTCGATTGGCTGGCCGTCTGGCTCACCGAGCATGATTGGAAGCTCAAGCCGCTCCACCGGCTGATCATGACCAGCAGCGCCTACCAGATGTCGAGCCAGGCCGACGAGGGGGCGCTGGCGGTCGATCCGCTGAACGACCACTTGTGGCGCTTTGACATGCGGCGGCTGGGGGCCGAGGAGCTGCGCGACGCGACGCTCGCGGCGAGCGGGCGGCTGAACCGGGCGCTGTACGGCCCGAGCTTTTACCCCCAGATGTCCGAGGAGGTGTTGGCGACCCAGTCGATGCCGGGCAACGGCTGGGGCCAGTCGACGGCTGAGGAACAATCGCGGCGGAGCGTTTACGTCTTCGTGAAGCGTTCGCTCTTGACGCCGCTCTTGACGGCGTTTGACTTCCCCGACGTCGACGCCAGCTGCGAGGCGCGGTTCAACACGACGCAGCCGGGGCAGGCGCTGTCGCTATTGAACGGCGAGTTCGCCAACGAGCAGGCCCGGCACTTGGCCGAGCGCGTGCGGGCCGAGGCGGGAGACCAGCCGCGGGAGCAGGTGGCGCGGGCGATTGAAATCACCCTGGGCCGGCCGGCGACCGAGGCCGAAATCGCCGACGGCCTCGGCCTGATGCAACAACTTGCCGAAGAACACGGCCGTGAGCCCCAAGAAGCCTTGCGCTACTGGTGCCTGGTCGCACTGAACCAAAACGAATTCCTGTACCTCGATTAAATCACTCCCCGTATTCCTTCGCGCCTTTGCGCCTTTGCGTGAGACCGCAGTCAAGATGGTCTCACGCAAAGGCGCGAAGGCGCTAAGAAGAAGACGAAGCGAAGAATTAGAACGAGCTGAAGATGACCAATCACATCCATAACTTCTGCGGACGGACGCGGCGGGAGTTTTTGTGGGAGAGCGGGTGCGGGTTCGGCGCCGCGGCGCTGGCGTCGCTGCTGTCGGCCGAAGGGGCGCTGGCGCGAGCCGGGTCGCCCTCGACCCCGGCCAACCCGCTCGCGCCGCAGGCGGCGGCCGCGGCCGCCAAGGCCAAGAGCGTCATCTTCCTGTTCATGTACGGCGGCCCCAGCCACATCGACACCTTCGACTACAAGCCGGCGATGATCGGCATGGACGGCCGGACGATCGCCGTGAAGACTCATGGCCGCGGCGGCCGCAAGAACGAAGGGCGGATCGTCGAGCCGCGGTGGAAGTTCCAGCAGTACGGCCAATGCGGCAAGTGGGTGAGCGACCTGTTTCCGCACCTGGCGACGTGCGTCGACGACATTGCGTTCATGCATTCGATGACCGCCGAGTCGCCGATCCACGGCTCGGCCATGCTGATGATGACCTCGGGCAAGCTGCACAGCGGCAGCACGTCGCTGGGGTCGTGGGTGAACTACGGCCTGGGGTCGGTCAACGAGAACATGCCGGGGTACGTGGTGATGCTCGACCACACCGGCGGGCCGATCAGCGGGGCGAAGAACTGGTCGAGCGGCTACATGCCGGCGACTTATGCGGGGACCGTGTTTCGGCCCGAGGGCTCGCCGATCAACGACTTGAAGTTGCCTGCGGGGACGACCGAACCCTTGCAGCGCGATCTGCTCGATACGCTGGCCGCGCTGAACGAACGGCACCGGCAGCCGCGGCTCGATCAGAACGACCTGGCCGCGCGGATCGCCAGCTACGAGTTGGCCTACAAGATGCAATCGGCGGCGCCCGAGGCGGTCGATCTGGCGCAGGAGAGCGCCGCGACGCAGCGGCTCTACGGGCTCGACCAGGAAGCGACGCGGCCGTTCGGGACGCGGTGTCTGTTGGCGCGGCGGTTAGTGGAGCGAGGGGTCCGCTTCATCCAGGTCTATTCGGGCGGGTCGCACAACGACGACAACTGGGACGCCCATGGCGATCTGGTGGCCAACCACACGCACCACGCCGGGGCGACCGACCGGCCGATTGCGGCGCTGCTGAAGGATCTGAAGCAGCGCGGGCTCTTGGACGAAACGCTCGTGGTGTGGGGCGGGGAGTTCGGCCGGCAGCCAACCGCCGAGTACGCCGTCGGCACGGGCCGGGACCACAATTCGATGGGCTTCACGATGTGGATGGCCGGCGGCGGCGTGAAGGGCGGGGTCTCGGTCGGCGCGACCGACGAAATCGGCAGCCAGGCCGTGGACCAGCCGATGCACGTCCGCCGCCTGCACGCCACCGTGCTGCATCAGCTGGGCCTCGATCCCAATGCGCTCAGCTACTTCTTCCGCGGGCTCGATCAGAAACTGGTCGGGGTCGAGCCTACCGAGCCGGTGAGGGAAATTATTTCTTGACTTCCGGGAACCATTTCCGGGCGGCGCCAACTAATCTAACAGCAGACAGTCATTCGTCAGCACTGAAAGATATTCATCATGTCTAATAACGGCAGAGCATTTCGACTCGACGGCCGGGTCGCCCTCGTGACTGGCAGCACGCGCGGGCTGGGCAAGCAAATCGCCTTGGCCTTGGCCCAAGCTGGCGCTCGCACGGCGATGAACTACGCCAACGATCACAGCACCGCGATGGCGGCCTTCGCCGACTTGCAGTCGGTATCGCAAGAGTCGTGCATCGTGCGCGGAGACGTCACCGATCCGATGAGCGTTGAGCGGATGTGCCGCGAGGTGGCGGAGACGTTGGGGCCGATTGACATTCTGGTCGTCAACGCCACGTGCGCTCAGCCGGAATTGCCGTTTGAGGAGTACGAGTGGGAATTCTTCCAAACGATGCTCGACTTCTTCGTGAAGAGTCCTGTTCTGCTGATGAGATCGTGCCTGCCGCACATGAAGGAGCAACGGTGGGGACGAATCGTGCACATTACCAGCGAAGTGCTCGCGCTGGCAGCGGCGCCTTTCAGTGCGTACGTCGCGGCCAAGGGGGGACAGACGGGCCTGGCGCTGAGCACCGCACGCGAGTTGGCGGGTTCGGGCATCACCGTGAACATGGTGGCGCCAGGATGGATTCCCGTCGAGCGACACGCGCACTATTCGAAGGAGCAGCTCAACGGTTATCGCGCGGGAGTTCCCGCGGGACGACTGGGCACGCCGGAGGACGTGGCGCCGACGGTCGTCTATCTCGCGAGCGAAGAATCGCGGTTCGTCACGGGGCAGACGCTTTCGGTGAATGGCGGGAACAGCGTGCTGAAGAATGCGCTCGCCGAGAACAGTCACATGTTCAGCAACAATCTCAGCGAGTAACGAACTTGACGCTCCACGCTATCGAACGACAGCCGCCGCGCGAGTTCGCTGCAAACAAACCGGCCCGCGTCGCTGAATTGGCTACTGCGGCGGCTGGTACTCAGCAAGCGCCTGCCGCAATCGCGAAACTTCTTGCTCCAACTTCAGGTGGCCGGCGGTTATTGCAGGCCAATTGCCCTGCCGCGCCGCCGTCTCGATAACGAGCGCCGCCTCCACGGCCGGGAACCCGTCGAAGTTTGCGGCCAGACCTTTCAAACTATGTGCGGCCCGCTCTGCGGCAGCCGCGTCGCGATCGCGAACGGCATCGCTGAGCCGCGTTAACAACCCGGCGCTATCTTCCCGATAAACCGCGATCAGCATGACGAGCAAATCGGCGTCGCCGTCGAGGCGCTCAAGCGCTGCGTTCAGATTGCAAACAGGCGTCTCAGTCGACTCGTCAGATTCCCATTGCATTGATAGCCTCGGACCCAGTGAGCGTGAAAGCGTCGTGCGTCATTGTGAGTGTGGCTGGCGCGCGACGCAATTCGCGCTGCGGCGGCGTTCGATCTCGCCAGCGACGCGCAGAAATGCTGCGAATTGCGGGCCGTTCTGGAGGCACGGGGGTGCGGGTTTGCAAAGCCGCGAGGCTGACGTAGAATCGTGAATCTCGCACGCGGCGGCGGCCGCGAAAGAGTGCGTCCGCGCGGGGCCATAGCTCAATTGGGAGAGCGCTGCTTTTGCAAGGCAGAGGTTAGGGGTTCGATCCCCCTTGGCTCCACTGAGCTTAAGTATCGCCGAATCAACGACTTATGATACCTGCCGGCGGTCGGCAGTGCGGCGTTTCCCTCAGGTGCAAAACGGTATGTACCGTTTTGCGCCCGTCCCACGGGAGACCCGCCAGATGCCCCGCCTCGTCGCCGCTTTTCCCAAGTATCGTAAGCATCGAGCCAGCGGCCAAGCCGTCGTCACGATCCACGGCCGGGACCATTATCTCGGCCCGCACGGCACCAGTGCGAGCAAAGCGTTCTATGACCGGCTGATCGCCGAGTGGTTGACGCAAGGTCGCCGTAGCCACGCCCCTCCTGTCGAGCAAACCACGGTGGTGATGCTCTGCGCTCGCTACCTGCAATTCGCCACTGGCTATTACCTCAAAGACGGCAAGTGCACCGGCACCGTGCCGGCAATCAAGGCGGCCATGAAGTATCTGCGCGCTTGGTACGGGCGGACGCCGGCCGCGGACTTCGGTCCCCTCGCCCTCAAGGCCCTCCGCCAGCAGATGGTCGACGACGGCTTGAGCCGGAGCTACGTCAACGACCACGTCGCCCGCATCAAGCGGATCTTTAAGTGGGGCGTCAGCGAGCAGCTGGTCCCGCCGGCGACGTACCAAGGCCTCGCGTCCGTCCAGGGCTTGCTTCGCGGCCGGACGACGGCCCCGGAGAATCCTCCCATCCTGCCAGTCGACGACGCGATCGTCGAGGCGACGTTGCCGTTCATGCCCGAAGTCGTCGCCGACATGGTGCGGCTGCAGCGACTCACGGGAATGCGGCCTGCCGAGGTGTGCATCGTTCGTCCTGGCGACGTCGATCGATCGGGCGAGGTGTGGCTCTACCGTCCCGCCAGCCACAAGACGGAGCATCATGGCCGGGAGCGCGTCGTCTTTTTGGGAACTGAAGCGCAGGCGGTCCTCCTGAAGTATCTCGCGCGCGACGACCGGACGAACTGTTTTCGTCCGTGCGATTCCATGGCAAAAGTCTTGGCCGCCAAACACGCCGCGCGGGTGACGCCGCTGAGCTGCGGCAACAAGCCCGGCAGCAATCGCGTGCGGCGTCCCAAGAAGCAGCCAGGCGACGTCTACGAAGTCGACGCCTACCGGCGGGCGATCGCGCGGGCCTGCGACCGCGCGTTTCCGCACCCGCGGTTGTCGGCCATCCCTCGAAAGCAGCTGACCTCTGAAGACTCAGCCGCACTGAGGGCATGGCAATCAGCGCATCGCTGGGCACCGAACCGTCTGCGTCATACATTTGCCACGACGGTCAGGAAGCAGTTTGGATTGGAGGCGGCGCAGGTCGCCCTGGGCCACAGCTCAGCAGTCGTTTCGCAGATCTACGCCGAGCGCGACTTGGCGAAGGGCGTGCAAGTGGCGCAGGCGATTGGCTAGCAGCCCGACGCGGCGAGATGCCGGCCGCAGCGTCCGCCGGCGCTGTTGACGCTCGTGATCCAGCAACGTGCCGCGTCACGGTGCGGACTTTTTCGCGTGTCGACCGCCATTTCGCGGCCGCGGGTTCGTGGTACCTCGATCGACGGTCTCGTCGGACACTCCTGCTTCCGTCGCGACCCGTTTTTTGGCTTGGGAGTAACTCAATCCCTTTTTCATGACGAGTTCATTAATCTGTTGCTGCCAAGCTGCATTTCTCTCTTCGTTTTTTTTGCGGCCGTTGGCATTAGTTTTAGATGCCGCTGCGCGGGCCCCGCGTCTGCTTGCCCGCCCGGCGGCAGCGAGAGGCTCCGCCCTGCGCACGTCCAGTCGCTCAGCCAGGCGGCCCACGTAGAGCACGGCGGCGAGCAGAACCATTTGCTTTTCGCCCACGACGTTGCCTTCTTGCGCCAGCTCGCCGCACCGAACGAGCCACTGGCGAGCTTCCCAGCCTTCCTGCGCAGCTTCCTTGAGAGTCGCGCGTTCGGCGGGCTTCATCCGTTGGTTTTTCGATTTCCGCGCATCCGCTTTCAGACGTTCCTGGCAGTCGCAGGCAATTTCCACAAACTGGTGCTCAAGAAGTTGGAACAGTCTCTCGACCGGCCCCGGACGATTCTCGAACAACGTCTGGGGGAGTGAAAGCGAGGTCACGCTGCCGTAGGCCGATGCGCCGCCGTCGACGATTGCGGGATCGTCGTTGTCATCGATGTTGAGGTAATGATCTAAGCGGATGCACGGCTCATCAGGTTGACGCTGATGAGATTTCCGGCGGTAGATGCCCGTTTCAGCAGGTTTCGGTGGCCGGCGTCGCTCTCTGAGGACACGGGAGTTACTCGACGCCGCATCGTCGTTCGACTGGCGGACGGACTGGCGTGACATGTGACGACGCTCCTGATAGCAGCTGCCGAGATGTGAAGGTTCCGGTTCTCATCGCCGCAGTTCGGTTGTTGTTCGATAAAGCCCGGAACCGAAGTTGCGTGACGCTGCCGTTGCACGCGTTGGCGTGGACGATGCGCACGGAATCGACGTGATTTTGCCACCTGGCGATCGTGGCCAGTTGACGGAAGTCCGCGTCTCCGCGGCCGGATCAGCGTAGCGGCCATTATGGCGACCGCCGCCGCGTCCGCAAAGACTTTGGCATTCCGGCGGAGCAAAAACAGCGAATGCGACGGGGCGAACGTTACGCGGCTCCGGTCGCGGCGCGGCATTCCCTCGTCGCGCCGGCTAGCGCTCGCCAGTTCACGGGGACTGCTGACTTCGCCAACGCTCGCCAGCCTCGGCGCTCCTCTGAGAATCAACGAGCAACGCGATTAGCGAGAAGGCCCGTACGCATCGACAGCACGCCGTCGTTATCAGCCGTCGCATTGCGGACCGTTTAGACGACGCCGCGGCGGCAGTCGAGCGCGACGTAATAGGGCTAAGTCGCTGACGGGGGGCCCGTGAAATTAACAAGCTTCGCTGCGCTGCGGGAAATTTTTCGAAAGAAAGGTACCACAAGCGGGCCCCGCTTGAACTAGGCGATCGCATGACAAGAAGTTTGAATCAGTAGCGTGAGGTTCAAAACAAGCGCGGAGACTCTTAAATGGAACAACTTCTTGCAGAACAGCGAATCAGTTTTTCGCAATTGGCGAGCCAACAGGACGTGGCGGTATCTACGGTGTGGCGCTGGTGCACTCGCGGCATTCGTCGAATACGTCTCGAGTCGATGAACGTCGGGGGGCGTCGTTATACGTCAATGGAGGCATTCGAGCGATTTGTTGCCGCGACGCAGTCAAAGATCTCGACGACCAACGCCCCAGTGGCCAATGTCGGGCCTGCCAAGAGCGTCGCGCATGACTCTGCGGATGAATATCTCGCGCGGCAAGGCGTCTAGGCAAATGCCGGATGTCCGTGGCGTATGGGAACTCTGCTGCACACACCGCTCAAAACACCAAAACCAGCGTCACCCGTTAGGCAAGATCATCATGTTGGGAAACTCGCCGCATCGCCTAGTTACGCTTCGCGAAATCGCTGACCACTGCCCGGCCCGCCGCCGCGGCAAACGCCCCCATCTGGCAACGGTGTATCGCTGGGCGTTTTTCGGAGTCGACCATGTCTTCCTGGAACTGGTCCGCGGCATCCGGCCGACGCAGACGACGGAAGCCGCGATGTTTCTGTTTTTTGAAAACTTAGCGGCGGTGCAGCGTCGTCGTGCAGGCGCGAAGTCGACCGGAAAGAACGACTGGGTCATCACAAAAGACGACCTTCGTGACTGGAATCAGTGGGTGCGGACAACGGCCGCGACGCCGGCTCCGTTGCATCGGCACGCTTTCGATTACCCTCGGTACGACGCCTAGCCGACGCACCGCAGCGTCTTACACATGAGCCGCTACCGACGCTCGCTGCAGAGAGTCGGAAACGCAGAGCTCGGCAACCATTTTAGAAGGATGAAAAAACATGCCAGTAAACCGTAAACGCCGCCCGAAACCCAAAAGCTCGATCGAAGAACGGCAGGTCGATGAGCTGACCCTCCATCCCGGCCACAAAATCTACCCCGAGCCGACGGAGCATGAAATCGCGCAACTCGCCGGCGACATGAAGGGTCGGGGATTGCAACATCCGATCGAGATCACCCCTGACGGGGTCATCATCGCGGGGCAGCGCCGGTGGCTGGCGATGAAAAAGCTCGGGCGAAGCACCACCCGTTGCCGCGTCCGCTACGACCTCGCCGAAAAAGGCCCACACGCAGTCTCAGAGCACCTGCTGGCGGACAATCTTTTCAGACGACAACTGAGCGAGCTCCAGCAGGCTCGCGTCTACCGTGAGCTTTTGAAAAACTCTAAAGATCATCCAGTACCACCCGGGCGCGAGCGGCGAGACCTTGTGGCTGCGTTTTTCGGCCGCAGCGGTCGAAAGATGTCGCGGCTCGTCCGGATTCTGGAAACTCCGCTTGCCGTTCAGAATGCCTACGAAGCGGGGAAGCTGAATCAGGTCACCGCCGAAAGCGTAGCGGGACTGCTGCCGGCGCAGCAAAAGGTGATTGCCGCCGCCATCGACGCCGGCGAGTGCCCTTACGCGGCGATCGCGAAGTTTATTCCGCGCGTCGCGTCGAAGTCGACCAAGCCGACTCGTCAAAAGTCGCCGGCGAACATGGCCGATGCGCTGCGGGCGGCGATTGCGGCGACCGCCGAGCTTATCAAGGCGAGTGAAGGCAACGATGTCGGCTTGGATGCGCCGCAGCGCAAGCTGCTCGCCGACATCATCGAGCGAATGCAGGAGATGTTGCGGCGCGGCGGCGGCGCGTAAGGCTGTAGTCCCGGACATGATGTCCGGTTGTTTCCACGTGAAAATTGTCACGCGTGCGGCATCATCGACGAGCAGAAATGTCGCTACGTCATGCTGATTGTGCTGCGGCAAGCGTCGAAGAGCTTGCCCTTGCGACGACAGCTTCGATGCAGTTCCACACGCTGTAATTCGAGCAGAGGCGGCTGCTTTGACGATCGCCGCGCCCGCCAAATAATCTCCGACCGAGAACAGCAACTAAGAACACCGCCCGATTGCTTCCCCTTCGGCTCATTTAAATTTATTCAATCAAGGTCGCCGCCCATGGCCATCCCATCACCACAATACGACCGTCCCCGTGCGCGGATCAGGTTCCTGCGACCCCATTGGGCGCGTGTCGAGGCACCCGCGGGCGACATGCTGAAGAGTTGCCCGCCGATCACCAACGACGCCGGTCCACTCACCTTCTCGTCAGCCAGTCGCGCCGGCCTCGTCGAGTTTCGTCGCGGCGGAGCCATCCTCCCGGGCGGTCTGGTAGACGCGGCAGCGTGCGCCCTGAACGCGATGGGCTACGAGGTCGACGTCGCCCCAGTCCGCTGGATGCATTACGAGTCGTCGCCCCCGTTACCCGCAGGGACGTTTGACGAGGACGAACTGCAAGCCACGTATGCCGCGACGATCGAGAACCGCGGCCGCGCGCTGGTCATCGCCGCCAGCCTCGAGCAGCAGGCGCGGCTGCTGGCGGTGATTTGCAGACGGTTCACCGCCCGTGAGATCGTTGCCGTTGTGGCAAACACAGACGAAGCAGAGCTGTTGGCCGCGACGATGCGGCCGCTGACCGATCGCGTTGTCAGCTGCGGCATGCTCTACGACGAAGCCGGCCGCAACGAACTGCACATCCTGTCGACGCGCAGTTTTGCGCTGCCGCCCCTTTGCGACGTCGTCGTCGCGATGGGGACGAAAGCGGCGTGCAGCAGCCGGGTGCAAGACCTTACCGCGCGGTACCGCAACTGCATGCGGTTTGCGATCGTCGAACCGTCAGTGACGACGCTGCGGCCTTGGGACCGGCTGTTGGGCGAGGCGATGTGGGGGCCATGCCTGTTGGACTTGACCAAGCGGTCGCCATGGCCCAGCACGGTGCATGCGGCGCTGTTGCCCGCGCCAGCCTATCCGGCGACGCGCAGCCATTGTCCGTACGAAAAAAAGCTTCAGCTCCTGTGGAAGAATCTCGACCGCAACCGCCAGCTCGCTGCCACGGCGGCGGCCTTACAGCGGCGCGAGCAACATTGCCTGCAGGCGGCCGGAATCGATCGGCTCGACGACGTCGCCAAGCCGGCGGACCCTGCGAGCCCAACGCTGCGCGTCGCTGTCGTCGTCGAGTCGTCGCTGCACGGCCGACAGCTGCAAACGTGGCTGCCGTCCTGGAGGCTGGTCGCCGACGTCGCGGCGGCGGGCCCGCTGGGCATCGAGGCGGAGGCCCACATCGTGACGCTGCCGGTCGCCGCGGCGGTCGGGCTCATCGCCGACGTCGTGATCTACGCGGCCGGCAGCGGAGACGTTTGGATCCCTGCGTGCGGCAGCGGCGGCGTCGCCGGGAGCCGTATGCAACTGGTGGTCGACATGGCTGATGACGGCGACGTGGAGCTCGCGGCGGAGGTGCACCGCAGGACGCGCGACTATGCGGCGCGGGGGTGGACCGTCCATGCCAGCGGCGGCCGCCATCAACCCGCGTTGTCGGCGTGTCGGCCGCTAAATTAAAATGATCATCTTGAGATGAGGACAACGAGCTGACGGAGATCGCCGACCGCCGACTGTTCGCCCCGAGGGCGGCACCACGCGGCGACCGGCGATCGGAAAACACGAGGCAAGGCGAAATCGATGAAAGCCACGCCGACATCGTGACGCCGAGGCGCGAACGACCCGAGCGCCGACCGCCGCCGTGGACTAGATCGGGTTCGAACCCATTAAAGAAGAAAGGAGGGACGCCGACACTATAGACGCTGCGCCCGGGAGATATCCCGGCGACGACGCCCCGCGGGGTGATGTCGGACCTGCGCCCTTTAGGGGGCGGGGGGCCGATGACAACCGCCGTGCCCGCCGTGCAGCCCTTCGGCAGGACCGTGGGGAGAGGCCGCTTAGGCGGTCTCACCTCCCACTGGCCGCAAGGGTGGCTGCGCCTACCCACCACGCGTTTTCCATCATTTGGGCGCAGACCTCGCTTGTCGGGTCTGCGCCCAAACCTTTTTTCGTTCAGAGGCCTCATGTCCATCCACTATTCATTCCGAAAGGTCACCGCCCATACAGGGTCGGCCCGCAACTTCCTCGAGCGTTATTGCCTGGCGGCGATCGCCAATCGCGGCCGCTTGGGGCGACTGGACCCGGAGTTCAGCGCGGCACTCATGACGTACATCGCTGATGAACGAAATCTGCGGCTGGCACTGGAGCACGTCGAACAAGCCGGCGGCCCGTCCGTAGGGGTCGACGGCCTGCGGGCGCGGGACCTCAGCCGTCAGGAACAGTGGGAACTCATTCGCCAGACGAGCCAGCAGCTGCTGGCCGGCACGTATCGCCGCGGAGAGCTCCTGCCGAAGCAGGTCCCCAAGCGTCCGGGCAGTACGCAGACGCGTACGATCCACTTGCAGACGCTCACTGACCGGATGGTCGCGCGCGGCGTCGTCCAGATCGTGCAGCCGCTGCTCAACGAGAAGGCCGACCGCCTGTCGTTTTGTCGCTTCGGCCGCGGCCCGCAGCTGGCCATCGCCAAAGCGTCGCAGTTACTTGCCCAGGAGCATCGCACTACCTGGATCGTTGAGGATCTTGCCAACGCGTTTGATAACGTCCCGCAGGCCCGACTCGGTCAGATCCTCAGGAGCCAGCTTCCCAACGAGGAGGTTTGCGAGCTGGCGTTGCAGATGGTCAACGCGCCGTCTCGCCGCGGGATCCTGCAAGGTTCGGCCCTGTCGCCGCTGCTGCTTAACGTCTACCTCGACCACGTCATCCACCTCCCCTGGCAACGGCGGTTTCCCGAGGTGCCGCTCTTGCGCTACGTCGACGATCTGCTCATCGCGGCCCGTCCCGAAGATGCCGCGCCCGAGCTCTACGCCGAGCTCCGTCGGTTGGCGGTGGCGGCAGGCTTCGCGCTCAAGCGGGGCGAAGCGCAGGCGGTGAGCGACCTGTCGCGGCACGAGGCGACTTGGTTGGGCTACGCTGTTGGTCTGAACGAGGGTGGCGTCTCGCTTCGCGTCCGCAGTTTCGACGCGTGCGACCCGGCGGAGTTAGCCGCCAACCGTGCACAGCTCTTGGCGGCGTTTGTGCGACTGCATGCGCGGCCTCACAGTTGGCAATACGTCCCCGCCGTGCTCCAAGGCAAGCTGGAACGCCTGGCACCGACGTTTCCGCATGTTGACGTCCGCTCGATCTCTCAGCGGCTCGTCGCCGCCGCGGAGGCCGCCGGGTTCGACGTGCTGGGGGGCGCTGAAGCGCAAGTGCAGCAGTGGGAGTCCGCCTACCGGCGTTACCAACAGATGGCCGAGCGGATCGACCTACGGCTGGCCGACGTCGCGCCGCAGGCCATGACGACTGGGCCGGATGAGTGGGGGCCGGACGACGTCCCCTTCTGAGCGAAGCATGCTCGAAGCTGCCCCCCAGCGTCCCTCGCGGCGGCGGCGTCGCGGGTGGCCGCGCAGCATGCGCCTTGGAACGTCTGGCGGCAAAGGAAGCCCCCGCCGTGCGATCGAGTGCAGCGCTCGGCCAGGCATGCACAAACGCAAGGACGAGGTCAAACGACGCGCGTCGAGCGGCGCTAGCCAGTGACAAATTTGGCGAAACGGCGGCAAACGGGGCGACTCATGCGAGCTGGCTGGAACGCCTCTCGATCGCACTCCCTTGGGCGGCTAACGGTGCTCGACGTTTGAGGCGTGAGTGGTCCACAGCAATGATTGACCAAGGTTGCGCCTGAATCGGTCGCATTGCGTAATCGCGGTCAGCCCAGAGTCACAGCAAAGCAGCCCAGCTTATCACAAACGCGCTGAAGGAGTGGATTTGAGGTACCTGTGCCAGCAAAACACCCGCAAAACGCTATTATGCTATTGTTTTTGCCATGAAGAGACCTGTTGCGCACTTTCGCATCGGAGAAGTGGACCTCAACAGCGATTTGGCGGAGGTTTTGGGTGGGGTTTACGGTGAGTTTACGAAGGGTTCTGGGTCGGTTCTAGACCCCCTACCTCGCGTGCGAATCGAAAATCCTCGGGAGAAACGGCCCTCGCTGGATCGCCCGCGTACGCCCGCGGGGCCGGCGCGCACGCTCAAGATTCGCATGCCAGACGAAGCGACGATGGCGGGTCCTCATCCGAAAAAGTCGCGCAGAGAGATTGACTCGATAAGCCCTTTTTTGGTGCAGGCAGCGGCCTGCACTGTTCAAACCGAGCCTTCGGAACGCACTCGCGCGTGGTTTAACGCCGTCGAACAGCAGTGGACAATCGTCAGCTTGCTAGCAGTTAGCGTGCTGATTGACCACTCGTTCCAACTGCACCATCGCCGCGCAATCGATCCAGCGTCGAGATGACAGATGAAGGCTGGCGCGCTGCTCGGCGGCGGCTGTTGGAGTGCCGACGGTAAGCATGTCAGCGTGCGTTCGGCGTTGTCAGCGACCTGTTCGATTCGGGTGAGCGTTTCGCACGGTGCTGCGTTCGTACAAGCTTATTGAAGGCGACAGCGGCGGCGGCATTTACAACGAGCGCAGCGAAGTCTCAGGGGTCGACTGGGGCTATAATGGCAGCCGCCAAGGCTCGGGGGCAGGTCAGTCGTCCGTTCATCAACATCGTCACTGGGGCCATCGCGCGTAATAAGCAGCAGCGACAAACGCCTTAGCCACAGCCTGTCGTGCGGCCTTGTAGCGCAGCCGTCCTCAACATTGTCGTTTTGCCTGGTGATCGGCTTCGTTGATCAGCCACCACGTTCTTGGCAGCCATTCAGCGGGCCAAGATGTTTAAGTCTGTTGCTGGCTTCATACGCGCAGCCAAGACATTGCGCTGACTCATATAAATGGGCTCAGCAGCGGCTCTGACTTGCACTGGGATTTGCGCCCAGCGGTCTGCTCGCTGCGGACAGCCGCGCAGGCCTGCAACGCGTCAGCGTCGTTGTTAGGGCCATCAGCGGTCATATCTTCTTTCTGCCGCCTTTGCCGGGACGGGGGTCTGACCCCCCGGCACGGCTAGTGGGTCCCCTTTAGGGGATAGGTTTTTACTGAAACTATGAGGTTTTAACGGACAATTGAATATAAGCTCGCTATTTAGTCTAATGGGCTGAACTCAAGGAGGACTGCCCGATGGCCAAAGATTTCATCACTCGATTTAAGATTACCGGGGTTGCCCATAACCCCGAGCATTAAGCTGCTCGCTATGTACTGAGCGCCGTGTTAGCGGCTAATTCTATTGAAGGTTCAGACGTCGCTGCAGCTTAGTCGACAGCGCCGAAAATTGATCGTCGTCGCGTTCAGCTTTGCCCGCTGCGCGAAGTGAGTTGGTCGCCGGCGACCCCTTCGGTGGCATTCTCTGCCGCCAGGGCTGGTGCTATTGGCGTGAGCACGCTGTCCATCTTGGAGCGAGCAAACAGCGTCGCCCACTCTCACTCTTGCTCATGGCGACGATTCAACCAAGCGCAAAGACCTCAGCGCGCGTTGCCGCAGCCGGTCCGATCTGCGACGCACCAAACAGCGAAGCCAGCGTGTTGCTCGACGACCGAATCCGCTCCGCGCAGTGGTGACAATTATCACGCATTAGCAATCCGGACATTCTGTCCGGCACTCCCCGCTACGCCGCTCGGCGCGTCGGAAGTTGCTCTTTCTCTCCGCTGCGCTGATACCGGCGACGAGCAAGTTTGCAAGTTCCGCGTGACGCTGGTTGGGCGTTGGTGCACAACGACGCGCAGTTTGGGTCTAATGAACTGCCGCAGCGCTCGATCGACTACTAGAGCCCGCAATCAGCGACCCTCACGCCATCCGACTCTCCGCAGAGAGCTTGCTGGATCTGATGCGTGGGATTGGCTTGTGGATTGCGCCGTCATCATCTCCACGGGTTCAACTCTTGCCGGCAGCGTCGAAGGCAGACCATGGTGCGGTGTGCTATGGGGCGGTGCGTGCTTTCTGATTGCAATCGCGGCGGGCTTGTCTTTATCGCCTTAACGCCCGCTCAGTCCTTACCGGACTAATTGAGCCGCCGCCGAATTGCGGCAGTGATTGAGGTTTTCGCTGCGGCGTCGCCCCCATTGGTCGAAATGCGTTGCAGCGGCGAGTAAATAAAAAGCTCGCGAGTTTAGAGTTCGCTCACTAAATGGTTCTCCAAGGGGTTAAGGACTAGAATCGGGCGCATGAGTTGGGCAGACGCATTCCTCGCAATTGGGGCAGTGACGATATTCTTCGCCGCCCTCCTCGCGATAGTTTGGTGCATTGCGATCGCAGCGATTCGGCAGCGATTCACGCTGAAGTTGCTCCTCGTCATGCTGACCGCGGTTTGTGTCTTAGCGGGCTTCCAATCCATGGGCCGCGAAGCCGCCCGCCGGCAATCGATCAAGTCGATTGAGATGCAACGAGCGTTCTACCTGGAGCACCGAAGCGAGTTCAATCCGCAGCAATACGATCAACTAACGCAGGAACTCGATGCTGACGCTGCTCGCCTCGGATTTGGCAAATAACCCCCGCCGCCTGCCGGCAACTTGTCGCCACCCCTCCCGGCAGAGGGGTGATGGACTTCCAACCCGGCACCGTCTTAGGTTACTTCCCTGCAACGGGTTCAAGTTGATCGGCGTCCATTGATCAACGGTTTGGCTACCACCCGCACTGAAATCTCGTGAAGGTTCACCCGCGCATCACCGCCGGAATCTTGTTGCTCGCCACTAAAGCGAGCGGACCAAGGCGGCATTGTTCGTGATGACGCTCCCCTACTCGGACGCCGTCTTCATTCAGGCGTGCCCCCGACCGAATCAGCTCAGCGCATTGGTGACAATTATCTCGCGTTAGCAGTCCGGACATGATGTCCGGCGCTCCCCGCGACGCGATTGGCGGGTCGGCAGTCGCTCTCCGCTGGGACTAGAGTAATTACTCGGCGACGGCGATTGCGGCGTCGGGGGCAGCGACGGCGTCGGAGCAGACGGGTAATGCGGCACTGGTGCGCTGGGTGTGAGCAATCCCTCGATCATGAGTTGCCGCTGATTGCTGCGGGCGACGTGCCAAGTCTTCCCGGTCATCGCGTCGACCACATAGCAACCGTGGCGGTTGGGCGAGCCGTAGGCCGCTGCTTGGAAGCGGCCGACCAACCCGTCCGCGGATGCTGGCGGAGAATTTGCTGACTGCTGGCTGTGCCGTCAATCGTCGCTCGTTCTCCAGATATTGCCTCGTGCCGTTACGCGACGTTGTTCTACCTTCTGCGAGATCATCGCCTCAGTTTGATCTCAGTTTGGAGCCCAACGTTTCTGACGGAGCTGAAGAGGTTTCTCTGGGCGAATTGGGAACAGCTCTGCCCCGACGTTGAGCTGGGCAGAATGTCATCGTCGGCGTACCGCAGACTTCAGAGTCACGCAGGGCGGCCGGGAGTTGCAAAAACGGTTACCAGCGACCACCCGCCTAGGCCGTAAAAAACTTTCCTAGCAATACGCTGCTAAGACGGTACCTGGCCATGATGATGGACGAGCCGTGCCCGCCTCGTCCGGCGCGGCTGGCTAACTTTGGCGAGTGATACAATCGATTACCATGCCCCGCCCCCGGTTCACCCTCCGCGTCGCCAAGTAGTCTTATGCAGTCATCGGGCCGCCCCCTCGGCTGGAGAGCGAAGCTCAGAGAGCCGAGCATCCTGCCACGCTTCAATCTCCGAGTCGCCCTGGTCACCACGGCTCTCGTTGCGGTCGTCACCTGGCAAGGCGGCATCGTCATTTCACGCCGGCAAGCTCTCACGCGAGTCGACCGCTATGTACGAGGAGGTGAATTAGCGAATCCCCTTCGCTTGCTTATGGGCGACGAGAAGGTCGCGTGGATCTACTTGCACCCGGAGGCCGCGGACGCTGAACTAGCGAAATACGCGAGTTTGTTTCCGGAAGCGACCGTCCAGCGGCGAGAACGTTGAACTCGCACTCTATTTGGGGCTAAGGTGGAGCCTCTACTCTGGCGGACTCCATGCAGCTAAAACGATCGCACGCCTGCGCCATTGCAGCCGCCGTCCGGCTGGCACGGCCGCTAACGAGTGAATAGGTTCCCACCCGGGAGCTCTGCACTGTATTCCCAGCAAGGCAGCTTTACTTACATCGTCAATGTCTTGCGCGAGTTATGCATCGCGGGCGTTGTCGTTCGGGACGAAAGCGCCCCGGGGCAAGTACGCGCTGGCGCGTCCGGCGGCTCAGGTGGATTGGCTGCAGATTGTTGAGAAGCTCGATGGGCCGCCCAGTCAGCCGATGCCAACAGAATTCAGCCAGTTACCGGCGGCCACTGCAAAGGCGGTTGAAGCTGCGGTGGCCTCTGGAGTGGGCGAGTTGTGCCGGCGGCTCGCTGCGGTAATCCCTTCGACCTTCCGGGCGGCGAGGGCGGCGTGACGGCACCTAGTTTTCCAGATGGCGTCTATTGTACTCGACGAGATCAACGGCCTCTGGGAAGTGCTCGCGAAATGTCCATTCAAGGGCTTCGTCGCGACATAAAAGAAGCACCAAGGCAGTGTCAAAGCACACAATCTCAATCTCGGCTTGCGGATGCTGAATCGTCGGGTTGGCGACCCAGAACTGCGGATTGCCGTCCGCATATGGATAGACTTGTAGATTGTCTACATCTAGCACAGCGTCCGACGGGAATCCCGAGAACACGCCCCAGTCCACCAGACGATGGACGCTTTTCGCGAACGCGTCGAATTGCGTCCCGGTCAGCCACGTGGCGTCACCGTCGGCAGAATGGATTGCGTCAGGACCGAAATACGAAGTGTGCTGGCCACCTGTCACAAGCCAACTGAACTGGTTCAGCCTCCCGCCAAACGCATCGTAAACGACGCCTATGTCGGTGTAATACGGCATCCTTGCGCATGGGCCTTCGAGCAATGTCGCCATAAATTGCACTCTACCGACCCCGCGTGGCGACTGCAAACTTCCCGTTTCCTGCCTCCGATTTGGGCTTCAGCGGCGCTTTGGCCGCAAGATGTGCAATTGGCGAGCGTAGGTTTCTTGCGGCGCTGGTAAAGTCGTTTGCATGAGCCACAACAAGAGCAAACGCCAACTCAGCCATATCGGTCGCAACAACCGCAGCGTCTGGATCCAGCCTGCGTATCTGGTTACCGCGAAGAACGGCATTCGCATCGTCGCCACCGCGGCCGCGGAGACGAGGGCGGAAGCCTTACAGATCGCCGAGGCCTTTGCTCTGGAGCACAAGGGGGACCAGATCATCGACCAAACCTAGATGATGGCTCGCTGCTCGTGGCGGCTAACTCCTAGCCCCCAGCCTCCCGGCCGGGATCAGGCTTGGGGCGGTCCGGATACAGCAATTTCCGCACAATGATCTGGTCGGAAACGGCCACGACCACCAACACGCAGAAGGCAATAATTGTCCACAGACCCGGACCGGGCCAAAGCCACGACAGCCCGAAAACGACTAAGGCCGTTTGTTCCAATCGCTTCAATGCGAAATAAACGTCCCCTCGTCTCATGCCCCACATTCTAACCGCCGCCGCGGAACCTTCCTACAGAATCACCGCCATCCCCAGCAGCCCAGCCACGACCGTCGTGGCGATGAGCGCTGAGCGGAGCGTGAAGCGTCCAATTCGCAGGGCAGCGACGCTAGCGAGTGCGAAGATGAGCGCGCTTTTGCGACAAAGATGCTTTTCTTGGCTTCCTTAATAAATACTCCGCGTTTGCAATTCTAGCGAGTCGAGGTCGTTGAATGTCGCGTAGCCTCCTCCGCGATCGTCGTCCCGAGTAACGCAATACCAGATGTCAGTGACCCCTATATCCCGCAATTGACTCGTGAGGCGGTAGAATCGCTCCTTGGCTTGCTGCAGAGTTAGGGGGATGCCGTGATAAGAATATGACGTCCGTCCCTCGCTCACAAGCGTGATAAACGCCTCGCCGTCAACTCGTGGCCAAAACCAATTATCGCCCAGGCCGCTTATTTCGACGCCTTCGGTTTCGAGGCGGTGAATTTCCTTGATCAGCCATTGCCTTCGCCATTGTGCGTACCCAAAGACAAGTGACGTTACGAGCATCGCTAGAAGCAAAGTCGCTATTGTGAACCGCTTAGGGAGATTCATGGCGACTTCTCTCTGCCTCAGCGAAAGCGTCGGTAGAGCTAACAGTTTAGTATGTAACGACGGCGACGCCGAGCAATGCAGCAACGACGCTCACACAAATCAATGCTGAGAGAATCGAAAACTGGCGTCGAGCGCGGAGAACGCCGACGGCTAAAAGAGCTGAAACAAGCGAGGGGAACCATAGGGGCGAATGGTATCCATACCCATCGTGACCGAAAAGAGGTTCGCCATTTGATGGTGGGGTGATTGATGGTTCTGACATCTTCGGGATGAACGCCCAACTCGTTTCCGCTGTTAGAGGTGAGCTGCGCACGTCCCACCAGACGAATCCCCGATTGACATCAATTACGACGTTCCAAGTTGTCGCGTAATAGCCCATCTGGCTCTTCAGGCCCATCCACCACAATGCCAGACACCCGACGCTCGCCGCAAGGCACAGCGCAGCCAACGTGTAGCGGATGTATTTCAGCATCACAGCCCCACCGCCATCCACAGCAGTCCAGCTACGACGGTCGTGGCGAGGATCGCTGAGCGGAGCGTGAAGCGGCGGCCGAATCTCAGGGCACCGACGCTGGCAAGGGCGAAAATGAGGGCCGGATACCAATGCGGAAAGTAGATGCCGCTGGGTCGATACGGACCGAATTGATGACGACGCCTAGACATGTAGTTTCGATGTGACCGAAGCATATCATCCGTTTGCGGAAGTCGATGCCAGTGACGGTAAGGCCTCGGCCCTAACGAGTCGAAGACAACGATGCGTCCGTGATACGATTGGATACTCAGGTGACCCGTCGAATTCACATGGTCTGGTCCGATGTACCTATCGCTTACCCTCATGCTCCGCCACCACAACGCCAGACACGCGACGCTCGCCGCGAAGCAGAACGTCGCGAGGGTGTAGCGGATAGACTTGGCCATTGCGGCAGTATAGCAACACCCCAATGGGAGCCGTCGTGGCGGATCGATCCTAGGGCATTCCTAAAGGCTAAAGCGTTAGTGGCATGGCCAGCAACGCGGCGACGACGGCGAAGACGATTAGCGCCGAGCGAATCGAGAACTGGCGACGGAAGCGGATCACTCCGACGCCAGCGAGGGCGAAGATAAGGGATGCGTACCAAGCTGGGAAGAAGTAGCCGCCGCGATTATCGGGGCCGAAAAGCGGCCACTCTAATCTCCGGTCAACTATCCCCTCAGGCGAGGGTCGTGAATCAGCAAACCAGCCAACAACGTACTCGTCCCACATCATGAGTTTCGGTGCGAAGTAAGCATGGAGTTGACCATTGAAAAGTTGTCCGTGATACGCACCGCCCTCGGAGTTGTAGCTAACCATGAAGTCTCTCGACTTGTCCGAGACGCTCCATCCCCACAATGCCAACCAGCCGAAGCTCGCCACGAAGCAGAACGTCGCCAAGGCGTAGCGGATCAATTTGCCCATAGCGTTGAGTTATATCATAACCGCCATGCAAAGCAGCGCGGCGACTACGCCCGCCCATGTCAAGGCTGCGCGAATTGAGAAGTTTCGGCACCGATTAACGTCGCAACTTGGGCGAGCGTATCATGAATCGTGCCGCGTGAACTAACGGTCCAATCAACCGCGGCCGTTGGTCCACCCAATATGGATTGGAACTAGTCACTGACGGCGACGTTCTATTCTTTCGGAAGGTTTCCTGCGAGGGCATCTTCAAGCAACTCATGTAGCTGTTTGTCGTCCCAAGCGTCATGCGCACGTTGGGACACGATTTTAGCCTCATCGATATTCCCATTCTTGACCAAAATTGCCACTGTCGTGGCCGCTCTGCGACGGAATGTTCTTTCAACGCTGGCGACGAAACTTCGACTGGGTCGGCCGTCTCGCTTTTCGGCCTGCTGCACGAACTTCATCGTGTGCTTGAAGCGATCAATTTCGCCGTTAATGGCGTTTTCGCCGCCGAGATACTCGCCGCAGATATCGAAGCGTCCTGCGTCAATCAACGCAGGTTGCGCCAAGTGGTAAACTTTCTTAGCATGTTTGTCGTTCTTGTCTCTTAGTTCTAAGAACAGCTCGGCAATTGCCTTTTCTTCTTCGAGCTTTTTGCTCATTGCCTTGAAGTCAGCGAACGCATCCCAGGCCTGCTGCGGGTGTTCGCTTTCGAGAACTCGCTTTCGCGCCTTATCGCGAGCTTCGCTAAACTTCACAAGAGCTGGCGGGTAAATAGCGCCAAGCTCATACCAGTATGCAAGTGCGAAGGATCGGCGTACCGACCCCTGGCTGCGATTATACTTTACGGCGTTATCGTGATACCAAAGATACTTCGCCAAAGCATCCTCGCTCCTCCCGGCTGAGGCGTCCGTTCTTGCTTCTTGTAAAATTTGGGACGGCGATGGATTCTCCGGCGGCTGCCATTCAGCCTTGCCGACGGAGGATGCGATAAGTGTTGCAGCAACCGCAATGACGCGGCACGCATCGGCCTTTTTCATAAACGAACTCGGTGGTAAAAGCGGACATACTTGAGCATCGCCACATTTTAGCCGCCGCCGCGAAGATTCGCCTACAACGCCACTACAATCCCCAGCAAGAAAGCGACGACGCTTACACAGATAAACGCCGACCGAATCGAGAACTGTCGGCGTAAGCGGAGAGCGCCGACGCCAGCGAGGGCGAAGATGAGGGCGGCGAAAATGAGCGGAGCGGAGACAATTCGGGGGTTACTTTGTTTCGATATTTCCTGCTCAATATCAAAATCCTCGTTCGGACGACCGCTTATGTGGCTCCATTCGGAAGATACTTCCATTGGTTGGTTATCTACAGCGAAATAGATTCGCCCGAACTCCAGTCCGATCATAACGTCGCAATTGGTGGCGTTATTCGGTGCCATCAGTAATTCAGTGACACCGATACTTCTAAACCACAACGCCAGACAAGCAACGCTCGCCGCGAAGCAAACGGACGCCAGGGCGTAGCGGACATACTTGGCCATTGCGGCAGTATAGCAAAACCCCAATGGGGGCCGTTGTGGCGGATCGATCCTAGGGCATTCCTAAAGGCTAAAGCACCACCGGCATAGCCAGCAATGCGGCGACGACGGAACAAAACCTTTGGCAATGCTACCAACGCTGCCTCGGTCGCCGGACGCTGCGCGAAGCCTTCGCCGTCATCGGTGGAGACGTTGCTGGAATCCATGCCCGTCACTTTACCCGCTGTTGCCGAGGGCGGGACGAAAACGACGCCTACGACGCTAACGCTGACTGACGCACGCCCAAACGATCAAACCTAGGAACGCGGCTCCGACGGACATGGCAAGAATACTTCCAAAGCTCGGAGCCACGCATGTTTCGACCGCACCGCTAGCCGTTAAGGCAGCAGCCATAAGGAAACTGCCTATCGGACCAGGGCCAACGCCGCAGCTATTTCTCCTCATCTCTCGGCTCAACGATCGGGCATAGGCCATGCATCGATGCTACTGCCGACGACTTTACGGGCCTGTTCCTTAGTGACGTGACCTTTCAGGTATGCATGCCGGCAGGCTTCCTTGTCCACTTCTTGGCGCGCGTGTTCAAGCCAGACGCAGCAGCCCAATAGAACAGCAATCGCCGTAGTGACGATAAACAGCCTTGTCAAACCCATAGCGTGGCGGTCGATCATCCATTACCCACATGTTAGCCGCTGGCGTGGCAGCTTCCTACAACACCGCCGGCATAGCCAGCAATGCGGCGACGACGGCGAAGGCGATTAGCGCCGAGCGAATCGAGAACTGGCGACGGAAGCGGAGGACGCCGACGCCAGCGAGGGCGAAGGCGAGGGCGGGATACCAGTGAGGAAAGTGAATGCCGACTTCATCAACGCCGAACATGCTAGGCGGTCCGTCATTCACTTCCAATGCGACGCTATCTACTGAGAATTCCCATGTCATTGCCGGTAGCATTGATTCGTCGATTATTAGATAGACTGTACCTGTAATGGAACCGTAAACGAATTCATAACCTCCAGGACGGCTTGGCGAGATGAGGAGGTCAGAAAACCAATAACTCCGCCACCACAACGCCAAACAGCCTACGCTCGCCGCGAAGCAGAACGTCGCCAGGGCGTAGCGAAGGGAGGTGAGCATGCCGCCAGTATAGCGGCACTGTTGCAAGCTCCAACGGAACCCGAACTTCATGTCCGAGGATCACTATCGCTTTTCGCCTCGACCGCGCTGAGCAGCGGTGTCTCTCCCAGGAGTTGTTTCACCCGTCGCGCCGCCGCCAGCTCGGCCACTACCCGGACCGGTCCGAATTGGGACTTCGGTCTGCTCGTCTTTACCAACAGTTACTGGTTTGGTGGGGACGCCGTGCTCTGCGGCCGGAACGCCGACGCCCGGTTCGCCCTTGCCAACGAGCGGCTTCTTGGGTTTGGACACAATTACACCTCCGGTGAGAGAATTGGAACTGCCGGAAATCGATGCGATTTGCGTGCCGCGTATCGACGTGTGCGTGGCTCGACAGCACGTTGGTCGGACACGGCAGGATCCTGGCCCCTTAGTAACGAATCAGGGTCGCTCCAGGCACTGCCGATGGCCGGTCAGATGACGACCGAGCCGAATTCCAGATGACCTAGGCTCGCTCCCGGTTCTGGACAAAACCGCTACGTTCCGAAGTTCCTTAAGCCGGCACGGCGAGTGCCAGCATTACTATTTAGGATGCTAGCTTAACGCCAGGAGGGTCCGTCTTCGTTGCCCTCCGAGAGTATCCCGATGCCCCGCCCCAGCTGGAAAGGCCACATACGGCTCAGTCTCGTCTCGGTCCCCGTCGAGGGGTACACGGTCGCCGCGGGCGGCGATTCCCACATCGCGCTCAACCAGCTCCACCGCGGCTGCGGAGCGAGAATTCGCTACAAGAAAGTCTGCGAAGTCCACGGCGAGGTGACGCAGGCCGATATCGTTAAAGGGTACGAGTACGCCAACGACCAGTATGCCGTCATCGACCCTGAAGAGATCAACCAGCTCCGCACCGATGCTGATCGAGCGATCAACATCGACCGCTTCGTAAAGCCCGAGCAGCTCGACCCCATCTACTTCTCCGGCGCGAACTACTACCTGATGCCTAGCGGCCGCGCCGGCGAGAAGCCCTACGCCCTGCTTCAGAAGGCAATGGCGGCGGAGGATGTCATTGGAATCGCCCAGGCGGTGATCTCCAACCGCGAGCAGCTGGTTGCATTAAGACCCTTGGGAAACCTGCTGACGGCATCGGTGCTGAACTACGCCAGTGAGATGCGTAGGGGCGAGGAATTTGAGAAGGATTTGCATGACGGGGAAGTCGTTGCCGCTGAAGTAAAACTGGCGCGCACGCTCATCTTGGCCACGCGAGCCAAAGAACCGGAGCTTGAGTCATACCACGACCTGTACAACGAGCGGCTGCGGGAATTGATCGACGCCAAGGTCGCGGGACAGGAAGTCTCGCGGCCGCCGAGTCGTGCCCTGCCGCCGACGATCAATATTATGGAGGCGCTACGGGCGAGCCTACAGAAGCGGGCGAGAGGGGCTCCTAAGACGGTTGCCAAGAAAACGCCAAAGCGGCCGCCGGTGAAGAAACGCAAGACGGGATGATTGCCTAGGGGTGATTGTCAGCGGGCGTTGTGATCACAACCCTATGCAGTGAGAGAAATCCTGTGCAACGCATGTTCATCAACGCCGCCGTCTGCAGCCCGACCGAGACGGCCGGCGAGTTTCAATTCGTGGCCTATACCGGTGGGAACATTGCCGAGAACTATCGTCGGACCATGTCGCTCGATGAAGCTCAGGCGGAACTAGTGACGCTCGCCGCCAAGTATGGCTGGCCGCCGATGATGATGGACGAGCCATTCCCGCATCGTCCCGCGCGGCTGGGCGGCTTTGGCGAGTGATACAATCTATTACCATGCCCCGCCCCCGCTTCACTCTCCGCCGGCTCTTCCTTGCGATGGCAGTCGCGGCGGTCTTCTTCTGGGCCGGTCAACTTATTCACTCAGTCGTCGGCTCCGTCGTGCCAACAAGCGCCATCGCGCAGTTGCGGCCGGGGATGAAAGCCGAAGAGGTCAAACGCTTGTTAGAACAGCCGACAAGCATCGACGAAGGTTATTGGCTCTACGAGAAGCCAATGAACCCTGGCTGGTTGGGGATTGGATTTAACGAGAACGGGGAACTCGTGGGGTACGACCACGAGACCGTCCTGCCGTGAAGCCTCTCATCCCTGCGGGCGGCGAAGGCGGCGTTGCTACTTAGGTCGCTTAAAGTAAGCAACCACTCCGGAGTGCTCCGGAGCTTTCTGAACGACTGAGACGAGTTCCCATCCCTCCGCGCCCTCACCATTCATATTGCCTAGTTCATTGTAGCTTCGGGCGAGATACTCACACTTAACCGTCGTAGGAGCAGGGCCAGGAGCTTGGCCAACAGTCGACGGTCCCGACAGTATCTGGCCCATTACGACGACGATCACAGCAATAACTAGCGAGGCAGCTGTAACTCTCATTTGGAACTCCGCCGAAGAGACGAGAAGTTGGGGCAAACTCCCCGCCACTCTATCGCTCCCGCTCCCCAACCGCAAACTTTCCCGTTTCCTGCCTCCGATTTGGGCTCCACCCACCCGCTGGCCGCAAGATGTACGATTGGCGAGCGTAGGTTTCTTGCGCTGCCGGTATCGTGGCCGGCATGAGCCACAACAAGAGCAAACGCCAACTCAGCCATATCGGTCGCAACAACCGAAGCGTCTGGATTCAGCCGGCGTATCTGGTAACCGCGAAGAACGGCATTCGTGTCGTCGCCACCGCGGCCGCGGAGACGAGGGCGGAAGCGTTACAGATCGCCGAGGCCTTTGCTCTGGAGCACAAGGCAGACCAGATCATCGACCAAACCTAGATGATGGCTCGCTGCACGTGGCGGGTAATTCCTAGCCCCCAATCCTCAGGGCCGGAGTCAGGGACGAAGTGCCGATGCCAGTGCCACCGCCGCGATAAAGCTAGGCAAGAAGCCCCACTTCCAAAACCATAGATCCACGGCCGACGGGTTCCACGGGCGTCGTAAAGCGATGAAGGCGGCGGCTAACCAAAAGCCGAGCATCGCCGCGGCGCATACGCGAGCCGTCCATCCGCGATCAAGCATCAGAGAGGAAAGGATCGCCACTGAAATCTGGACGCAGAGAGCAACGCGAGCGGCGTTGTAATAGTCACGGGAGATCAAGTCGGGAGACGCCATTCCCACATCCTAACCGCCGCCCACAGAATGGACGTGACCGTTTTTGTATGGCGAGCTTCTCGTCGCGAAGGTTTTTGCCCGCTTCACGTTCCGTATGCCCTAGCCCCCAGCCTCCCGGCCGGGGTCCGAACCTCATCTACCAGCGAATGTCCTGTCCATTATGGCCGATCCGGAACTACTGCAGCAGCTAAGAACGGCGTTCACAGCGATCGCGACAAGGGAAGTGCCGAACGAGGAGCTTGCCCGCCTCGCTCATTGAGTTCGCGACGCGATACTGGAATTAAACCGTTTAAGCCACGACGATCTCACGCCAGAGCAGTGGCAACTTTGTAGCGACATGGAGCATCGCATCCGAGAAACGGCTAAGGGTAACTTGTCCCCCCAGCCTCTACCGGCGCTCGCTGTTCGCGCGTTGGCTGCTTTTGGATGGGAAGTCTAGTCCCCCTCAAACCCGCCACACCTAACCCCGCACCACTGGCCGGCAGAGGTTGAGGCCACCATGCGTAGAGCGAGAAAGAAGCAGCCCTAGCCCCCAGTATCCCGGCCGGGGTCAGGGGTGGAGAAGTGGCTTGCGAGATAAGCAATGGCCGGCTCCGAAAGGGTCAATGGCTCTGGACCACCGCCATCAATGAACTCAAACGCCGTGCCGAATGGCCAATCGCTTTTCACGCTGCGAGACAGAAACTCAAACCCATGATCATCGCCCCGCCAGTCGTGCCAGAATCTCGCAATCGGTCGGTCGTCTGCATAAATGCGATACTCGTAATTTCCAGAAGACTCGCGGCATCGCGAATCAACCTGCTCAATGCGGAAGCTCGCAACCTTTGCCCGTCGACCGATCTCCATGCCCCGCATTGTAACCGCCGGCACGGAAATGCAATCTGGCTAAAATAGCCGCATGAATTCACCAAGAATCGTCCGCCTGTCAGTGGATTCACGGGCCTGCCTAGCGCACGAGCTATGTGTTAAGGCATGCCCGCAAGTCTTTTCACTCGCAGAGGGGGTTGTGTCGCTAAATCCCAACTTCCAGCAGTATTTGGAAACGCACGCCGAGCAGATCCTGAACGCTGAGGGCCTCTGCCCAACTCGTGCAATCGTTGTCGAGACAGAACCTCCCCGTCCTCAACCGCCAGCGTCGCCACTGGACCCCACACTCAAGGGAAAGTCCATCGCTGAACTACTAAGGGCAACACGCGGGCTTCCGCCGATGCCGCTTTGGTGGAAGTTTTGGCGGCGTTGACCGAACTAAGAGGGGCCGCACGCTTCGTTCTCGCCATCGATTCCGAGCCCCCTTCTTCGCTGCGCCAGATGCTCCCGGAAGGGTCCCATCGACTCGTCAACTCACGCCTCCTGTAGGCCCTCAGGCGGCCTGCTCTCGCGAGCTAACGGGGCAGCGCGACCTTCGCAACGCCCCTCAAAAACTGGTGCTTAAGTCGCCGTCTAGGGCGTGGCTGGAGTGCGAGAGCGACACGGGTGACAATTATCACGACGACGTTTTGCTGGACATCATGTCCGGCCAAAGTAATTCCTCGCGCGCATTATGAAGTTTGCCTTCGCGGTCTCCGCTGCCCCAGCGGCGTCAGCGCGGCACGTCGATCGTCTGGGCGAACGCCGCCGACCGATGGGCGACGATCGCGAAGGCGGCTGGCGTCGGCGCAGCTGAGCGGGGTGCTGATCAACATCGTGACCGGCGCGATTGAAGTTACCAGCAGCAGCGACAAGCTCGTTGAAGCCTTCGCCAGCCCAGCGCACAGCTACCAGAAGAACATTGCCCGCCGACCGGCTTCGTTGATCGGTCGTATACCGGATGTCAGCGGCTGATTCTCACGTACATCAGCCGCTCTGGCTTGGCCCAGGATTTGCGCTCAGCGGCTTCCTCGCTCAGGACAGCCGCGCAGGGCTGCAAGGCGTCAGCGTCGTTGTCAGGGCCATTAGCGGCCATATATTCTTTCTGCCGCCTTTTGCCGGGACGGGGGTTCGACCCCCCGGCACGGCTAGTGGGTCCCCTAAGGGGATTAAGTTTTCGCAAAAACTATAAGGGTTTCAGGGACAATTAAATATCAGCTCGCTATTTAGTCTAATGGGCTGAACCCAAGGAGGACTGCCCGATGGCCAAAGATTACATCACTCGATTTAAGATTACCGGGGTTGCCCATAACCCCGAGCATTAAGCTGCTCGCTACCAAACAGCGTAGCCAGCGTGCTGCTCGACGACCGAATCCGCTCAGCGCACTGGTGACAATTATCACGCATTAGCAGTCCGGACATAATGTCCGGCGTTCCCCGAGACGCGGTTGGCGGGTAGGCAGTCGTTCTCCGCTGCGCTGATACCGGCGACGAGCAAGTTTGCAAGTTCCGCGTGACGCTGGTTGGGCGTTGGTGCACAACGACGCGCAGTTTGGGTCTAATGAACTGCCGCAGCGCTCGATCGACTACTAGAGCTCGCAATCAGCGACCCTCACGCCATCCGACTCCCCGCAGAGAGCTTGCTGGATCTGATGCGTGGCATTGGCTTGTGGAATTGCGCCGTCATCACTTCACCGGTCCAACTCTTGCCGGCATCACCCCGCCCTGCAGAGGGGTGATCGACTTCCAACCCGGCACCGGGTTAGGTTACTTCCCTGCAACGGGTTCAAGTTGATCGGCGTCCATGGCAGTAGTGGCCATCATGACACGGAGGGTGAAGCGTGAACGGGGCATGGGCTTAGACATCCAATGCGGCAGCTCGATCGTCGTACCCGAATCACTGCGACAACGTCAGGTCCGAAGGCCGCCTCGAACAAGATCCTGCGTCACGGCCACCCGCCGACCATGCTGTGATTGCCAACGGTAGAGCACCTCGGCAAAGCTGATGACATGGGTCTTCTGCTGCGCGGTTGTACAACGAGCAGCGTCCGCATACCAGCCAAGGAGATGCGTCTGAGCTTCTGAGCGTCCGTCAATCCGGTACGCAAGCGTCGTCAGCGTGTCAACGCGTCGATCGTGAGCGTGTCCGCGGCCCGCTTCTCTGCTTCGCGGAGTCTACAACACGGCGACCGTCGCCAGCGAAAGCGGCGACGACCGTCATCCCAACCAACGCTTGCCGCGAAGCAGAACGTCGCCATCGCGTAGCGGATGAACTTGGCCATTCTCTCAAGAATCACGACCACTCCTAAAAGCAGAGCGGATGACGGTCATCCCAACCGATGCCGACCGCAGCCTGAATCGGCGTGCGCGGAAGGATGGAATGTAACAACGCCGACGTTACCGCCCGCAGAGAGCCATGGATAGGCAATTAGCAGCCTGCCCTATCCAGTACGATGTAGCCCTCTTCGTCGCAACAATCAGTGGCGATTCGCTCAACGCGAACCGCTTGAGCCCTCAATTCTTCGACTGTGACTGTCTTTTGATTGACATCGCTTACGAAGCTATCTCTCACGCTCGCGAATGCTATAACCGCTGGCCGACCGACGGCACACCATCTGATTGCTTCCCCTACTACTGCGAGGTCGAGCCTGCCGCGACTCAGCAACCAGAGGGCATGACCATTGCAGAAGCACATCGGGATTTTCGGCATCTTGTCGGGGGTCGCATTGGAAGGCTCGGTCAAAAAGTCTTCGATAATGCAGATCGCTTTCTCACTCCTGTCGCCGTAGTCGACCATCGCCTTCTCCAGCCACGCACTGGCAGCAATTGCATTCGCTTCATATCCGTGAGTGAAGTCCAGTTCATGAGGACGATTCGACAAAGCCAAATAAACTGCGTCACGCTCGTCGAACAGTGGCGAGCTAAGTGCTGCAACGACGGTTCCGCTGAGATGATTATTGAGGTACGAGATGGCGGCGCTGCGCTCATGAGACTGAAGCAAAGCCAAAAATTCTTTGTTGTCCATAGCCATCATCTTGGGGCGAGGAGTGAGAAGGTTTGCGGAGCCGCCTGACAGGCTAGTTTCAGGAAGCGACCGAGCCGCCTGCAAGCGCGTTTGAAAACGATTGTGCGAGAGCGACGCCGGTGACAATTATCACGACGAAGTTTTGCCGGACATCATGTCCGGCCAAAGTCATTCCGCGTGCACCCGTTATGAAGTTTGCCTTCGCGGTCTCCGCTACCCCAGCGGCGTCAGCGGCGGCACGTCGATTGTCTGTGCGAACAACGCCGACCAATGCGTGACAATCGCGAAGGCGGCAAGGATGGCGAGGCGGCGCTTCATCGCAACAACTCCGCATGTGAAACACCGCCGCGCCGGACGACCCAGGCGCGGCCAGACGGTGGCAATCCGTCCAGAAGACATGACCGCGGCAAGTATTGCCGCCAACGAGCTTCAACAGGCTGGCTTAATTGAAGCGGAGCCGCCATCGGCTGGCAATTCTGCCCGCATTGATGTTCTACGATTCAGGGCGACTGACCTTGCGCGGCGGTTTGCGAATTCCGCGCTCGGCGATTGAACTCAGGAGGCCACGCCCGCCCCTCGCCGCGAATCACGGGCGATTCTGTGCGGTCGGTTTCTGATACACTGCCGCGAATGGGGCTGCTGCGATACATAATGCCAAGATTCACGCTACGCGCCATGCTCGTGGCGATGACGCTGCTTTCCGCCTTCTTCGCCTACCACATCAATTGGATGCATCAACGACGACGGGAACTGGTTGCATACGAGAGTTACCACAAGCACCAATCGCGAACTGGCGATGCAGAGTATAAGGAGCGTCTACAGACCTTTTGCCATCCGTTTATGGCAAGGCTTGCCGACAATGAGCTTCCGCTAATGCTGCGCGCCCTCGGTGAGGCACCTCAGTCATACTTAGAGAAGGAATGGGACGACGAAGCCACTTGGCTCAGAGAAACCGACCGACTTGAAGAAATCTTTCCGGAGGCGGTGATCTGGGTTGAGATGCGCGGCGGCGATCGCTAGCTCCCCATGCCCCGCCCTCTTTGGGGCTCTCTTCTCAGTAGACGGACTAGATCGGCGTACTCGATAGGCTGGCTCTTCGGCGATCCAGTCCGTAAATCGTCGGCTAGATTGCTAGCCACTGCCAATGTGCGTTGATCAGACATGACTCCCCAAAAGAACATGAAAAAACCGATCAGAAGATTGATAGTAAAGATGGGTTTCATACGCCCACATTCTAACCGCCGGCGCGGGAATGCAATCCGATGTCGACCGCTGTAAAATGACGCCATGAGCCGCAGCATGCGAATCCTGAGGGATTGGCCGGAGGGCCTTAAGAAGCTCTCCATAGAGGAGCTACGCGCCCAGCGACAAGAATGGAATCGACGCCTAGGCCTTCCTCACCATCCCGCGAACCGTAAGCGGTATCAGGCGCGGGTGCGGGATATCGACGCCGAGATTGACTCTCGCAGCGACGATTCTGAGTAGCACGCGCCCCCCGACGGGGGCCCACGCACTTATTGCCCGCCATCGATTCCGAGCCCCCCTTTTCCTCGGAGTCTGATACTCCCGGAAGGGTCCCATCGACTCGTCAACTCACGCCTCCTGCAGGCCCCCAGGCGGCCTGCTCTCGCGAGGAAACGGGGCAGCACGACCTCGCAGACGCCCCTCAACAGACGGGTCCTTAAATCGCCGTCTAGGGGCTGGCTGAACTGCGTCGGAAAGCGGGCGACGAACAAGTTGCCTAGCGCCAACATCAGCGTTCACGCGAGAGACGATTTGCGGAGCCGCCCGCCATGCTAGTTTCAGGACGCGGCCGAGCTGCGCGCAACCGCGTACTGAGCGCGAGAGCGACACCGATGACAATTATCACGACGAAGTTTTGCCGGACATCATGTCCGGCCAACGTCACTCCTCGTGCACGCGTTATGAAGAGCGCCTTCGCGGTCTCCGCTACACCAGCGGCGTCAGCGGCGGCACGTTGAACACCGCCGACCAATGGGCGACAATCGCGAAGGCGGTAAGGAAATAGCCTTAAAAGCTGCCTGAAGGCATAACGATTGCGATGACCGGGCCGCCGCTGTCGATCATCTATTTCAATAACGCGTTTCGGCGCTTCGTGTCCATCGCGTGGTTATCCGTCCTTTGTTGAATCTAAGACGCGAGATGGAAGTCCAAGATACGCGAGTATTACGCACGACAACACCATCCCGAGCGCAACCAGCGAAACCACCGCAGAGCGTTTACTTGCTGCATTGTACCGATCAATTACCATCTCCTCCATCTCGTGTTGGCGATCAGCGTCGACGAATTCGCGCAGTGGCAGATAGTAGTAGTCGGCCGTGAACGCACCGGGGCCCTGTAATCGAAAGAGTTGGAACACCACCATGAATGCCAGGAGGACAATGGCGATCGTTAGAAATGCTCGCGGCATGGCATCATCCGATTTCAGTGACAGAACAGAAAATATTGATCACATCGCCGGTCGATCATTTCCGTGGGATCAGCAACGGCGAACCCGACCGCCATGAATCGACGCAGAGCGAATGAGCGTCGGCTTTCCTCTTGGACGCCCTCTGGCACCCTGCTTCGGTCTCGGTGGTTCGGGTCTCGCCAATGCATCCCGCCACTCTACCGCCCCCGCGCCCCGGCCGCAAACTTGCTGTATGTCATCCGGACGGAGCGAGCCTAATTGCTTCACCGGCCTTCAGAGTGAGGTGTATAGCCCAGATGGTGAGAGCCGCGAAGGGAATAGCATTCAGCCACTTAATTGGGCCCACGTCGCGTGCCTTAGCGCAGTCACGAAGAATCAGACACGTTATCGCTAAACTCGCCATTGCGACGGTTTGTGGGATGATTAGCATCATGCCCCCCAAATATACCCGCTCGCGACGGACGGGGCGAAAGCTAGCCCTAGCCGCCCGCCATCCAAGCCAATGCCCCTCGCGTTCAGATTTGAACCCATGGCCCCGGCCTGACTAAAGTGGAACTTCACACGCCGAAGGTTCCACGATGAAGCTGACCAAAACCAGCGCCTACGCCCTGACCGCCTGCCTGCAGCTCGCTGCGGCGAAGCCGGGTGCGACGCTGAACACTGAGTCGATCTGCGGCCCCGCCAACATGCCGCCGCGGTACGTCATTCAGATGCTGAGTCAGCTGGTGAAGGCCGGGGTCGTCAGCGGTAGGACGGGGCGCGGCGGCGGCTACACACTTGCCAAGCCCGCAGCCAAGATCTCGCTACTGGCCATCATCGAAGCCGTGGAGGGACCGTTGGCGAACAGCGGTGCTATCGACGCGTCGCACCTTCCCGCCAAGCCCCGCAAAGCGATCGAAGGGGCGTGTGCTGCCATCGTGGCGGACGCTCGCAAGCGATTGGCTTCAATTACGCTCGCGGAGTTGCGGGCGGCGAAGGCGGCTACGCTTTGATCATGGCCTGCCGGTGACGCAATTCGCGAGCGAGGCGTTTCAACCTTGCGGCATTCTTTGGCTCGGCCGCTTGTCCCGAGAGCCATACGCTGTTCACTGTCAAGAAGCATTCGGCCACTCGCCGGTTTTCTCTAGCTGCTGTACCGATGCGGGGGAGCACCAAATCGAAGTGATGCTCAATTAAGTGCTCAAACAAGCAGCACCATAGAGCGGCTCGGAGGTCAGCGCCGGGGCGGCGAGCCCATTTCAGAGCAAAGTCGCTCACCGCGATCGGATCGGAAGCGATGAATTCACCAACTCGTATAATCGCTTGCCATCGCGAATCGTCCGTCGCTCGCCCGGGTAGAAAGCGTTCGGCTTCAACTACTACGTCAGCAACTGTCGGCTGTTTCGCCATTCTCGCCACATCTACCGCTCTCGCTCCCCGGCCGCAAACTTTCCCGTTTCCTGCCTCCGATTTGGGCTCCGCCAGCCCGCTGGCCGCAAGATGTGCGATTGGCAAGCGTATGTTTCTTGCGCTGCCGTTATCCTGGCCGCCATGGAAGAAGAACCACGCAAAGAGCCGCCGGCCAAGCCAGCGTATTACTATCCCTTCAGCTACCCGACGCCGATTCCCTGCAGCGAAGAGAAGAAACGGGAGTATGACGAAATCGGCGAGCGGATCGTCGAGCAACTGAAGCAGCGGAAGGGGCGGCGAAGTCGCTGGCGGCCGCGGGAGGGTTAGGCGTCAGCGTCGCGGTCGGGGGCAGAGGAGCGGCGTCCTATACGTCGCATGCGGAGGGAAAAATACGCTTGCTCGCCTACGGTAAAGGCAAGAAACATTAGCGGCAGCAGAAGTCCGAAGAATAAAAGCCCCTGCCGAAGGTGATCGCCTCCTGCGGCAATCACGGTTGCACCGATCATGCACGCAAGAAAAAACCCTGTCGTCATGCGAAAAACTTTCCGTCGCATTGCCGGCAGTTCGTCATCAACTGCCTGGCGACCCCATTGGCGAGCGTAGAGATAGCCAGTGAAGGTGACCCAGCCAAAGAACAGTGCCAGAAAGCCGACAAGGGTAAACGGATCTTTCTCAAAGCTCATCAGACACCTCAGAACCTAAGGTCTCCCAAAAGTCGGAGGTCTTACATTTTAGCCGCCGCGGCAATGCAATCAGATAGGCGGCGACTAAAATAACTCCATGAAGAGATTCCGATTCAGCGCCCGACTAATGCTTTTGGTGGTCGCTTTGCTGGCCGTTCTCTCGGCCTGGGGCCGAGTCGCGTGGTCGGAATACTGGGCGGAGCGTGAAGCCGAGAAACAGCGGCTCGCTCAGCAGCAACGCCTAGCCGCTCGGCCGCGCCGGCAATACCGGCACACGCCAAGGCGGCAATGGAAAGCGCCTACCGCCGATGAATCGTCGCCATCTGCCGGCAACAAGTAATCACACACCACCCAATTCTGCATCCCACAATTCTCGGCACGCTGAACGCGTTGGGGAACCCCACGATTCGTTCCGCGGCCTCAACGACATCGGCTTCAAAGACAAACCCACTCGTAGCATCGACCATGACACCTGAGGCACCACTGCCCGTCGTCCTCGTCACCGGCGGCAACCGTGGCATTGGCTTGGAAATCGCCGCGCAACTGGCTGGTACCGGCTATCACGCCGTCGTTGGTTGCCGAGATCAAGCCAAAGGGGAGGCGGCGGTGAAAGGTCTGAGAGAGGCCTGGTGATGCTGCCGAGATCGCTTGGCAAATCGCGACGTCGCGACGACGATCAGCAAGAGTAGCGATGCGAGTCCGGTGGGCTGAGATTGTCGATCGAGTTGGCGCTACTCACGCCTCCTGTAGGCCCCGAGGCCGCCCGCTCTTGCGAGGAAACAGTGCAGTGCGACCTCGCAGATGCCCCTCAAAACAACTGGTCCTTAAATCGCCGCCTAGGGGCTGGCTGGAGTGCGAGAGCGACACCGGTGACAATTATCACGACGAAGTTTTGCTGGACATCATGTCCGGCGAAAGTCATTCCTCGTGCACGCGTTTTGAAGTGCGCCTTCGCGGTCTCCGCTGCCCCAGCGGCGTCAGCGGCGGCACGTCGATTGTCTGGGCGAACGCCGCCGACCGATGCGCGACAATCGCGAAGGCGGCAAGGATGGCGAGGCGGCGCTTCATCGCAACAACTCCGCATGTGAAACACCGCCGCGCCGGACGACCCAGGCGCGGCCAGACGGTGGCAATCGTCCAGAAGACATGACCGCCGTAAGTATTGCCGCCAACGAGCTTCAACAGGCTGGCTTAATTGAAGCGGAGCCGCCATCGGCTGGCAACTCTGCCCGCATTGATGTTCTACGATTCAGGGCGACTGACCTTGGGCGGCGGTTTGCGAATACCGCGCTCGGACGGTAATCATGGCCTAGACGAAAGAGTTATTGACACACTAACTCGACTGCCTACTCTCACTTAGCGGCGACGATCACCTGACACGAGTCGTCGCGGCTGTTCCTTTGCAGTTGCTCACACATCTACGCGGCCATCAGCACGACGCCGACCGTGCGGTCCCGTATAGACCCTTAGCTGCACCGCGCCGTCGGGCATTTCCGACCGTTGCGAAGCCACGATTGGCTGCCAACTCCAGCTTCCCCCGCCGCTGTTTTCTGACAGGATGCTATTGATGGGCCTCCAAAGGGTTAGGGGGAAAGGTAGCATAGGCGATCGCGGGCAACTAAACTGCGGGTCCCACGGCCTCAACGTTGACGGGACTAATAAATGTCACTCTGTCGTTCGATCTGCTCGATAAGCGCTCTCTTCGCTCTTCACGGCGGACTGCTCGACGCTGCACCTCTCACGTTTCGGCTTGTTGAGAATGGCACCGGGGCCGTTGCCGCGCATCTCACTCTCAACGACCCCGCCCCATTTACATATGTGAATGTTCAACTACTCTCTTTCACGAGTTACGGTGCGACAGAGCTTACGAATCGAGGGATTCAGGCGTTTCCACTGCTAGGCGATTACAGCTATACCGTGCCAGCAGGTCCGTTCGCTGGGACATTCAACGACAACCCCAACGGTTCGGTGATTCTTGATGCAGATGGCTCTGGATTAATTGGAAGCGGCGGCCAGTTCGCCACGATCTTCGGCGATGCGCCTCTTCCAAGACCATTACTCGTCGCGACCTTGCGACTTAATTTCGGGGTGCCGAACAACGCCGTGCTGGCGGTGGATGAAATTCGAATCATTCCGAGCGGGGCAAATGGAGCCGCCATACAAGGCGAATGGCTGCTGGTTCCAGAGCCCTCAACTTTCGCAGGGGCGTCGATGACCTTGCTAACCTTCGCCGCCCTCCGTCGCCGCAACTAACACCTCCGCCTGCCCGCGACGGGACCAGACTTGCGGGCGGCGAAGGCGGCGTGACATAAGGAAAGAATTTGATGACGGCGAAATTGAGCGTAGCCAAATAAGAGTACGGGAGTCGTTGTCGCAAGTAGGAAGTTTCTGAGACTGATTCGCACCCTTTTCATTTAAGGGGCCTACTCATCGTAACCTGCGAGCGCACGCATTGCTCGTCGAACGCATGGTGATGCCGCTATGGAGTATGGTACCACCGAACATCCCAAGGTAGCCTACGCTGCTGCATAGCGTAACAACCGTCCCCAACAACACGGCGACGACGCTTACACAGATTAGCGCCGAGCGAATCGAGAACTGGCGACGGAAGCGGAGAACGCCGACGCCGCGGCGAGGGCGAAGATGAGGGTTGGCTCGGCGTCGAGCGACGTAAGCACCCAGGCGCACCTGCTCTGCGACTCAGTACATTCCATCCACGTTCGCCTAGCGGACTTAACTTGTGGCCGAAACAGTGGCGTCCTCGATACAATTGACTGGATCGAGCGGTCTACTTCATGGCAGTCAGTCCCACGCGTCGCCAGAACCTCTTTTCAAACGGCGTCTCATCATGGTTCACACTCGATGGAAGGGTGCAATGGCACTCCTTTTTATCTATTTGCGCTTCGCCACGCTTCTAAACGCGGACGACAATATCGCGGGACTTATTGACCAACTCGTCAGCATCGATACGCCGGGTACAGGTTACGCTGAGTATTTTTCGGGCAGCGATTTCTTACCTTACGACGACGCGGAGCAGTTGGGAACGTTAGTAATCGGCGCGACGGGCGAGCGGTCTCCCGTGATGCGGAAAATCGTCGCGGCCGGCTTCGATGCGGTTCCCGAATTGCTAAAACACCTCGGCGACGAACGCAAGGTCAACTTGCCGCCCGTCGAATCCGGCGGATTCGCCTGGATCGCGTTCGACAACGAGTGCGATTACAACAGGGCCACGAGAGTAGCGGCGACTCAGGGCGTCAATGTCGATAGCCGTGCGGAGCGCAAAGAACCACCTAAACGCCATGAGGTGACAGTCGGCGACCTTTGCTTCGTCGCCTTGGGTCAAATAGTGAATCGAAAATGGTCTGCGATTCGTTATCAGCCAACGGCAGGACGGATCATCAGCTCCCCGACTCATTCTACGAAGCTGAGACAAGGCATCCTCGCGGAGTGGGGCGCGCTGAGCAGGGAAGAACATCGACGGAGGCTGATCGACGATTTTCGCAAGCCAGATTCGGTAGACCGAATCATCGGCGCGTACCAACGGTTATCCCTCTACTACCCGGAAGAAGTCGAAAAGTTGGTCCTGGAACTGCTGGACCGACCCATCACGGACGCAGATAAGGCCTGGCAGTTTGCCGATCTACTTTGCGAAATTGAAGAGGCTGAGAAGCAACGGGGTAAACTCGAAGAATTACTCCGTCAGCACGGAGAACATTATCGCGAGGCAATTCAAGCACGCCTGTTCGAAACACTCAGGGGGACAGATGCGGTGGAAAAGATAGGCTACGAGTTGAGCCGTCGCGAACTACTCGCTCGAAAAACTCTTCACGAGGCCTTCGATTGGCCCGAACCTGTTCGGTTTGCCGACTGGGCGAAGACGCCCGTGGTGACGTTCGACAATTTGGTCGTGGCCCGCATCATCAAATCGCTGACGCATGATGACTCGCTCGCGATTGGTGAGCGAGTTCGGGCGATTATGGAGGCAGACAGATTTAAGAATGACACTGACATGGTTGAAGCGTGTCTGACATGCCTGGCGAGTCGCTCGCAGTTTGGCGATTTTCTCGCCGATCGGCTCCGTCAGGTCGACTTTCAGACTGCAACCGAGGAGCAGTTTCCCGGCTACTACCTGGCAGCGATTGCCCGTTCCAAATCGCCAGCTGTGCAGGCGGAGCTGGAGAGAATCTTGAGCACATCTGGAGACCCTGGACTGTTCACCGTCGCAGCGACGGTCAAGGCTCAAGATTCCTGGAAAGACGTATTAGATCGCGCACGAGGCGTATTAAACGGCTTGCCGCCTGACACAAAAGATGGCGGGCAGCTTCTAGAATTTATCGTCGAGAAGTCGCCGGCTGACGCGGAATCAGTTTTCAAGGACTTTCTCAAACCCAATACACCCTCGCGATGCAATTCAGCATGCGAAGTGCTGTGGGAGAATCCACTATCGCAAAAGGTTCTTGTGCCTCTTCTGGACGACGATCGTTCCATACCTGGCGTTAGACAATCGGTTCGCGATCGAGCAGCCTCCGCGATCAGCCACTCCATCGAATCAATTGACTTCGATTCCCTTTGGTTGAGATCGTCGAAGGATGCTGCAATTCTAAAGATCAAAGAGTATTGCAGCCAGCGATAGCCCTTGCACACCCGTCTGTGCCCCGCACGAAAATCCTTGCTCAGTTTTCGGGCTTAATTGGGCAGAGGAATGACCGCTTCCTTTCCAAGGAAGAAGTCATCAACGCAGGCCGGCGCTTCAACTTCGATCGCTTGTTGCTGCTCATAGCTCCGTCACCTTCCAGCCACCCCTTGGGCCTTGGTGTGCCGAGCGCGACCTGCGACCTCCTGAGGAGCAAGGGGGCCTTTGCTTAGCTTTCACCGACAACACGCGCGCTTCTACTTGGTGGGACGTCAGCTCCTCGCCGAGTTGCCGCCAAGCGGCTGGCAAGGCCGCGGCGAGATCGATCGCCAACGCTTGGCTTGAGCGTCATTGCTGACAGTTATCACGAGATAGTTGCCGGACATCATGTCCGGCGGCGATCGTCTAGCTCCGCCTGGCAAATGGCCCGACGACCGACGGCGTTCCGAGCACAGTGGGATTCGGGTCAGAAACCCCAAGGCGGAGGCGTTGGTCAGCTTGGGTGGACGCGTCGCTGACATCGCCTTCACGGTTTCCTGAACCAACGATGATCACGCTCGCCGCCATGGCCTCTGTGATCGCCTTCGCGGCTATACGGCGACTAGCGTAGGAACGGTTCCAACGCCTCATTCTTAAGCACCGGCTTCAGCCAAGCGTCAGCCGACTCGCCGCGACGCCCATTCCGAGCGTGACAATGATTACGGTCGCAGCAATGGCCAGCGTTTTGAGACTGAAACGAAACGGCCGTCTGATCAACAGGCTAATGCCAGTAAGCCCGCTAATTGTAACCATGAGCCAGTAGGGCACTAACATGCCCCAAAAAACTTGGCCCGCGTAAAACGCAGGAAGAGGGAATGAGATTAGATCGTCGAGATTGCGACGTTCCGAGGAATCAAAAAACAACCTACCTGTATCCTGACCCGACTGAGGGTAGATGCGCCGCAGTACAAGCCCCGCATTTTTTGACTCGACGCGCCACCAACCACGGGTCGGCTCTCGATACGCCACGATGTCGTTGTATCTAAAGCTACGCATCCACAGAATCACGAAGCAGGCGGTCGCCAGTAGGCAGGTGACGGCGACTGTTCGTTTGAGCTTGGGGAGCATGCTACAATGCTACCCGCATAGTTGATCGGGCTCCAAGCCTTCCCAATGTTAGAGGCTGCCAACTATGGTGAACCGCCGCGAACGATCTAAGCTGTGCGCGCTTATGACCGGGCTATGTGATCAACGCATATCCGGAAAGGAGTTCTTCAATACCCTCGTTGATATCGAACCTGATGACGATTCGACGCTGGAATTGGTCATCGTCTGGTTACTTGACGCTTGGGACCCTGAATGGCCATGGGAGAATCGCTTCGATCACGACGATCCTCCGTATCGTATACGACGACAAATGGCGCTGTTTCGCAGGTTTCTGCTCAGCGAGTTGCCTTATCAGTGGCCCGAAGACGCGTACCTCATTGACGGCTATCCAATGATTCGCCTCTGGACGGCAGGGTTGAGCATCAGTGCCGCGATGCTGACAATTCCGGTCGCGCTCAACCGCTTCGAAGTCGCACCATTTGCAATCGCATTTACATTACTGGCTGTATGGCTTCTGCGCCGCGAACGATATGCTAATCAACGCGATTGGGACCGAACCTGCTCCCGTGCGACCGAGTTTGGCGAACCTCAGTGGTGGCCCTTCCTGAACGGCGAGTCTTTTCATGCAGCCGGTCCATCTCGCTGTCGGCTGGCTTCTTAGAGAGTGGCGGTGCCAGCGTTTATGGGCAGATTCCTGCCTCAAAAAAGCGAGAAGTGCCGGGCAAAAACAGCCAAGTCGCAAATAAGGCCCCTTTCGCCCCTCTTCTGAAACCTACCCGCCAAGGGAATGCGTCAGCGAAGCTGCTAGGGGGCTTAAAAGTCCCCTGAGGGCATAGTTTGACGCAGCATTAGGAGGTCCATCGCTTCTACGATTAGCGGTCGCTATCAATTCTCGAACCGCAGATTTAGCGTACGCGAGGTGCCGCTGCGAAGTACGGTAACGGTGGCTTCATCATCCGCATAGAACCAAGACTGAATTTCAGCCGTTGGCTGTTTCTCAACCTTCTTCCCATTCACTTCAATGATTACATCATTGACCATGAAGCCGGCATTGAACGCAGGACTATTGGGTTCGACTCTACCAACTGTCATGCCCTCGGGGGTGCGCAGGGGCGTCAGACCGAGCGGCGGCGTTGGCCGGTGCAACTTATTGGGGGTCAAATATACGGTGTTCCGAAAGCAATCGAACGTAACGTTGTACCGGCGTAAATAGTCAAGCCCCAGGCGATTAGACCCGGATGTTTCCGCCACCCGCACACTCTCCTGCGAGTTGCCGCCGCACCTGACCATGGCCAGCTTCCCCAGTCGCCTTCGATACGTTCCGCCTAACGTGCTGAACTCAGTTTCTCCGTCTAGCGTCAAAAACCCAGTGGCTGAAAGCGAATTGAATTGCTCCGTGCTCAGGCCGATCTCACCATTGCTGCCCGTGTCGATCATGCACAACGCTCTCGTTCCGTCCCCCAACTCGATTTCGAGTCTTGGAAACAAGTCGTCGGCATTGGCAACTGTTATGGGATGCCCCCATTCCGGTAGCGGCTCAGCATCGCTAGATAGAATGCGCATCTTTCCATTTTCAAAATCCAATTGAACGATGTACGCACGGAAGAGAGGAACGCCGAGAATTCCTTTCACGTCGATGCCGGAAGGCGCGCGAACGTAGGAGAGGTCTGCACACCACACCGAGCCAGGGCTATTTAGCGGTAATTTCCCAATCGTGAACGCTGGAGGTGCAAATCGTTCGACTTCCAAACTACCCTCTGCTGCCCTCACGACGACAGAAGGTAGTTGCCGGTGCAGCAGATGCTTCACGCCGACATCGAACACATGTCTAGATGCTCCCGAGTCCACAACGAAAAGATGCTCTTTGTCGCCAACATTTACGGGAATTACGACAACATCGTTTTCAAACTGCGAAATTGGAAACTCAGCGAGAACATCGCTTGAGTAAGCCGGAGTTGTATGACCGAGGACAGCCACTACGAGCAATAGGTGTCGGCGCAACCAACTCATGTACGTCCTCTCGCAACGATCTTCCCACCGTCGATAGCTATATAAATTTGTTTCGCAGGTGCGCGCAGCATTCTAGGGGCACCGCAGCACCATCGACAATATTAAACGTACATCAGTGCGAGGGGGCGATCATGGCAGCAATCGCGAACGACTGCCCGCCAAAAGAGGTGCTCAAGAGAGCCGCCAAGAAAACTGTTCTGCGCACGCATCCCATAACGTTCGCGCTCTCGCCCGGCCTTGCGACGAGCCGCCTTGGAACTCCCGCCCAATCGAGACCAGCGACATTCATTCCGCAGCTTCACGATCCGCTCGGCGATCATCGCCACGACGGTCGTGGCTGGGCTGCTGGGGATGGCGGTGATTCTGTAGGAAGGTTCCGCGGAGGCGGTTAAAATGCGGGGCATGGATATCGCCACGCTCGCCATGCAATTCTGGGGAAGAATCATCTTCGTGGCGTTCAAAAAGTATGTATTTCCGGGAGACCAACAAACCCAATGGAATGCAATAACAAACCATGCGGAGGGGTTTGGCCTTCGCATTTCGGTCTTTTTTACGTTCTACGCCGGTGACGGGGGGGTTGCCAGCGCGCTCAAGAGTAAATTCACGAAGAAGTCGCTGGAGGAGGGAACCTTCGCCTTTATTATCTCATTGAAGGTTTAGTTTTCAATGTCGGATGTCATCCGAGCAGTCCAGAATGGCGATCGGGATGCCCTACAAGCGGCTCTATCCGCGGGGAGCGATTTCGACGCGATGGACGATGTGAGCGGCGAAAGCGCGCTGGCCATTGCTGCGCGAGAGGGCTCCTTGGAATTGGTCCGCGCGCTCCTCGAAGCCGGCGCTGATCCCAACTCACCTCTCACCACAGCGTGGCCGTTGGGCAATGCTGCCATCGAAGGGCACTGTGACGTCGTTGAACTGCTTCTCGACTACGATGCGGATATTGACGCTACGGATGAATGCGGCAATTCGGCGCTGGCGAGCGCCGCTGCGGCTGGGCGTCTGGAGGTCGTCGAACAACTCGTTGAGGCGGGCGCTCGCCCCCGCCAGAAAGGCAGCCAAGGCCGACGTCCAATTGTGATGGCCGCGGAAAACGGGCACCAGACGGTGGTGGATTATCTCAAGCAGTTTGCGACGTCCGCAGACAAAAAAGAGGTAGCAGTTTGCTTGAAACGCCATTCCCGAGGACCGATTTTAGAAGCAGTAGTAGCGTATCACGATTCAGCGTTTCTAGGACATATTAGTTCACTACAAGAATATCTCCGAAACGGTGGGATTCCGGATGCGCCCGATGAATATGGAGTGACCGCGGCATGTTTAGCCGCCAATCGTAATCGAGTCGACGTCTTGAGAATACTTCAAGAAGCCGGTGCCGACCTCGCGCATGTCACTGATGCGAATGAGTGCCCATTGTATTACGCGGCCATGGGTGGGCACGAGGAAGCCTACGACTATCTGTGGGATTTCACTCCCGCGCGGTACCAGAAGGCAGCTGCGGAGAAAAAAGCCGAACGCATCCGAGAAGGCATGTGGCACGGGAAGTCATAGTACGTCCGCGATATCCGACGCCTCCGGCTTGCTCGGCGATGCCCCAGGTGCCACCAGCCTTGCAACGATAGCGCTAGGCACGTGAGTGCAATTATAGCTGCGACGCCCCCGACCACCCCTGCGCCCGAATCGACGTAAAAGCCGGTCGCCACGACGAATATTGCCCAAGCTACTGCAGGCCACTTCAGGGCTCCTTTAACGCTTCGCAAACCCCGCCGCTTAGCCGCCGTCGCGGAAATGTCATCCGGCCGAGACGCCTGGTTAGACGCCTCTGCCAGTGGCGCGCGATACCAAAAAGGGACGTCCGTCACGCTGAAGCACAGTTGGGATGGATAACTCGCGTCGGCATGTGGGGCAGTGGTCAGGCGGAGGAGTCGTTTCCGTGCCGAAAGGGATTGCTGTTTTGCACGCTGGACAACGATACACCCACCGTGAGTTTGGCGGCGTGATCTCCACGATAAGTCCCTTTGCTCAACTCAGCTTTACATACGAAACAACATTCCCCTAGCCCCCAGCCTCCCGGTCAGTGTCAGGGGGTGCATTCGTCGCCGGCAAGCCACTCCCGACCGCTGTCTGTGATCCGCACCTCATCAAAGCCTGCCGGCATGGCAATTTGCACGACCAAGCCATCGCGAAGCAACTCGTGCAGTTGGCCCATCTGCCCCGTCGAGAGAAACGGGTATGTGTTTGCAACGCCTCCCGCGTCTAAAAGCATTTGGAGCAAAGTTCGCTTAGAGAGCACCATAGGCTCGCATTTTAACCGCCACCCGGTCGTGTTCCTAAAGAATCACCGCCATCCCCAGCAGCCCAGCCACGACCATCGTGGCGATGATCGCCGAGCGGAGCGTGAAGCGGGGGCCGAGTCGCTGGTCTGGGCCAACGAAGGACGCGATCCGCACGGTCAGGCCGCCGGCACGGCAGCCGCCCGATTCAGGGCGCGAGTTCCGCTTGCCGCTGCCGAGCGAAGCGCCTTCCGCGCCGCCGTGGTACGATTCGAAGTAGACCTTCACGCCGCCGCCTTCACCGCGGGCGAAGGGCTGACCGATAAGTTACGTGCCGCCGACCATCGTCGAGCTGTACGTCGGGCTCTCGTGGAGCACGACTATCTCTCGATCACCCGGAGGTCCATTCCTCAACCAATTCATTCCGCTAAATGCGCAAGAATTACGTGAGGGGTACACCGTTTCAACTCCTGACGACCCGCCGCTGGAATTGCCAGTCGATGCTGCACTAGCAGGATGCCGGTGGCGTCTGGCGTGCCCTTTGATCCCCACATTGTGCTAGAAGTACGAGCAAGGGAGATGGGCCAACCCAGTGATTATTGGTCATTATCGTGACCCTTTCGCTCACAAATATGACGTATTGAGCTTGCCGGTCTTGAAGGAATGGCGCTTTAACGCCTCGAAATTCTTTCCAGGGCACAAAGAGTCGCCCCCATGCAAATCCAAACAATATTCCTTGCTCGCATATTTCAACTGAACGCCCGAGGCTAAGGAAACCGCAGGACATCCCAAATATCAAGCATATGGCCGGGATATAAATCCCCGCATATATCCAGAGAAATGCTACTACGTTTCCAAACAGCCCCATGCTAATGACATCGAAAAATAGACTCGGGCGATGGCTTCTAAACGAACTCCCAGCCAATTGAGCGGCGTCTCCTAAAGGACAAGCCAGAAATCTATACCCGGGAAAACTACGCTTACCTAGAAAGCTAACAAACGCAACGAATGCCGCGCTAAAGCAACCAACAACCAAATAGGCCTTTACATCGTCCCGCCATTCGTTGTTGAAATAAATTACCGATGACAATACTGAGAATAGTGCGATTACCCTTAGCGACGCTAGCAACATTAGAGTTGCTGAGTTTGCGCGATTGCGACAAATCAATTGATCGTGCGGTATTGTCGTCATTCAAATCTCACGGCGGTGAATGCTATAACGACTCCAGGCCCGTTATTCGTCCGCCAGAGGGCACGGAGGGATCGAAACCACCTGCAATATCCAAGGTAACCTCCTAGTCCTCCGAGGAGAATCGCCGGACGCCAATTAGAACTGCCGGAAGAGCATCCCCTGGCGTTTGGACAATGCACCCAGCAAGAAGCACGCGTTTCCAAAGATCGACGGAAACGAAAACATCACGTTCGCGGTCTATTTCGTTTGGCTCGTCGTGCTCATGATTTAGCCTCCGGCCTGGACGCTGGAATCGCGATGGCGAGCAAACGATCGACGGCCTGAGGAGGCTGTTCCCCGAGGCGCAGGTCGTCCGCAGCTACTAGGAACGTAGCCTTGATTCGCATAACTTCACCTGCCTAAAGTGGAATCTCCTATCCATGAGGTTCCACGATGAAGCTCACGACCAAAACTCCCTACGCCATCTCCGCTTGCCTGTACCTCGCAGCGGTCAAGACAGATAAACTCGTCAAGTGCCGCGACGTGTGCGAGCCGAGCGGGCTGCCTGATAAGTACGTCGCCCAGCTGCTCAATGTACTGACCAAAGCGAACATTCTCGTCGGCGTGGCTGGCCTCTATGGCGGTTACAAGCTCGCCAAGCCCGCCAGCAAGATTACCGTCCTAGAGATCATTGAGGCGGTCGAGGGGCCGTTGGCCAACAACGGGGCGATCGAGTTGTCGCACATGCCCGCCAAAGCTGGTCGCGTCATGGAAACCGCGCTAGCTGGCCTCGTGACGGACGCTCGCAAGCGGTTCGCTGCGATTACGCTGGCGGACTTGGGGGCGGCGAAGGCGGCCTGAGGAGGTAATCACCTTGAGGATTTCTGCTTCGCGGGCTTGCGGGAAGCACCTTTCGTCGACGGCTTGGGAACCGCCAACTGTGCCGTTTTCTGTCCCTGCCTAGTATGCCACCGCCCCGCGGGCCGCAAGATGTGCGATTGGTAAGCGTAGTTTCTTGCGCCGCCGGTATCGTGCCAGGCATGGAAGATGAACCACCCAAAGAGCCACCGGCCAAGCCAACTTACTACTACCCCTTCAGCTACCCCGCGCCGATCCCCTGCAGCGAAGAGAAGAAGCGGGAGTACGACGAGATCGGCGAGCGGATCGTCGAGCAGCTGAAGCAGCGAACGGGGCGGCGGAGTCGCTGGCGGCCAAGAGAGGGTTAGGCGTCAGCGTCGCGGTCGGGGGGAGAGGAGCGGCGTCCTATACGTCGCATGCGTAGGGCAAAATACGCTTGCTCGCCTGCAGAAAAGGCAAGAAATAGTAGCGGTAGCAGAAGTCCGAAGAACAAAAGCCCCTGCCGAGGGTGATCGCCTCCTGCGGCAATCACGGTTGCACCGATCATGCACGCAAGAAAAAACCCTGTCGTCATGCGAAAAACTTTCCGTCGCATTGCCGGCAGTTCGTCATCAACTGCCTGGCGACCCCATTGGCGAGCGTAGAGATAGCCAGTGATGGTGACCCAGCCAAAGAACAGTGCCAGAAAGCCGACAAGGGTAAACGGATCTTTCTCAAAGCTCATCAGACACCTCAGAACCTAAGGTCTCCCAAAAGTCGGAGGTCTTACATTTTAGCCGCCGCGGCAATGCAATCAGATAGGCGGCGACTAAAACAACTCCATGAAGAGATTCCGATTCAGCGCCCGACTAATGCTTTTGGTGGTCGCTTTGCTGGCCGTTCTCTCGGCCTGGGGCCGAGTCGCGTGGTCGGAATACTGGGCGGAGCGGGAAGCCGATAAACAGCGGCTCGCTCAGCAGCAACGCCTAGCCGCTCGGCCGCGCCGGCAATACCGGCACACGCCAAGGCGGCAATGGAGAGCGCCTACCGCCGATGAATCGTCGCCATCTGCCGGCAACAAGTAATCACACACCACCCAATTCTGCGTCCCACCTCTTTCGGCACGCTGAATGCGTTGGGGAACCCCACGATTCGCGCTGCGGCCTCAACTCCATCCAATCCACAGACAACCCACTCGTAGCATCGACCATGACACCTGACGCACCACTGCCAGTCGTTCTCGTCACCGGCGGTAACCGCGGCATTGGCTTGGAAATCGCCAAGCAACTGGCTGGTCGCGGCTATCACGCCGTGGCTGCGTGCCGAAATCAAGCCAAAGGGGAAGCGGCGGTGAAAGGTCTGAGAGAAGCCCGGTGACGCTGCCGAGATCGCTTGGCAAATCGCGGCGTCGCGACGACGATCAGCAAGAGCTGCGAGGCGAGTCTGGCGTGCTGAACTTGTGGATCAAGTTGGTGCTGCTCACGCCTCCTGGAGGTCGCCAGGCGGGCTGCTCTCGCGAGGAAACAGGGCAGCGCGACCTCGCTGTCGCCCCTCAACAGACGGGTCCTTAAAACGCAGTCTAGGGGTTCGTGGACTTGTGCAGCGGGCGACGAACAAGTTGCCTAGCGCCATCATCAGCGTTCACGCGAGAGACGATTTGCGGAACCGCCTGCCATGCTAGTTTCATGAAGCGACCGACCTGCGCGCAAGCGCGCTTGAAAACGACTGAGCGCGAGAGCGACACCGGTGACAATTATCACGACGGAGTTTTGCCGGACATCATGTCCGGCCAAAGTCATTCCTAGTTTGCTAGCGGCGACCATCAAGGCACATAAGTTGTCAGCGGCGAAGTCTAACGAGGATCATTCGCCCGTCAAGCGTTGCCATCGTCCGTAAGCTTCAGCAGCCGCTTTCGCCAAGAGCTTTCTCTCCCATGAATGCCGAAGGGCCGAGAGGTCTGTCCCTTCGGCCCCTGGCGATTGTTACAGTAAGCGTATGAATCTCTTCCGCTTCAGGCTGTCGAGCATCCTCATTGCGTTCACGGTCGTCGCTCTGCTGCTTGGCTACACCCAAGTGCGGCGGCGTAGTCTCAACCAGGCGTTCGCCGACCTGAGTGCGAGTGGCTGTCGCATGCGGTTTGAGGATCATTGGCTCTGGCCACTGGTACCGTTCCTCGACTGTGCTGCTAGGAAGATTTTTTCCGCCGTGCTTTCAACTCGCGGCGTGCCTTCCGCTTGCGATACCAGAGAACGCCGTACACAACGGCTACGAGCAGCGGAAGGAGCGGCAGAGCGATCTCCTCAACGGGAATTGGCGTTGGCTGCTGTTCGGTTTGGGGCTTCTCTTCCATGCCCATCACTATAGCGGGTGGGGGTGCGGGCTACGAATACTCGTTGTAGTCGACGCCGGGCTCTCTTTCCGAATCGACACCATCCTCATCGTCGGCATTGCGATTGATGTTGCCGGAACGAGGGTCGCCTACAACGCCACCACCATCCCCAGCAACAAAGCGACAACACTTACACAGATCGACGCCGAGCGAATCGAGAACTGGCGACGGAAGCGAATCACGCCGACGCCAGCGAGGGCGAAGATTAAGGCGGGATACCAGAGGGGGAGAAATGCCCAGTAGGTCCCCCCGGTTTTTGTCAGTCCGAAGACACGTCCTTCATACGGATCGGCGAGTTTTAAGGCAGCACGTTGAGGCATTAAGTGCGACGTGTAATGCCAGGTCATTAGCGAATCGTCTTCGCTAGCGAACAAATTCAGCATTCCTGCGAACGCATTGCCGTGCGTTTCGATTCCCGGCCGCACAGTCGGTAACTGCAACTCTTGATAAAACAGACCGCTCCGCCACCACAACGCCAAACACGCGACGCTCGCCGCGAAGCAGAACATCGCCAGGGCGTAGCGGAGGTAGTTGGCCATGAAACGCAGTATAGCGGCCAGCTTGAATGGGAATCTGCAATTTTCGCCGACTTGAAAAGTGGGATTAGGGGCTCCGGACTTCGCGGTTATGATGGTGCTCACACTCTCTCAAACCTCGGAGATCGTTCGTATGAGCAAACCAATCTTAGCCAGCGTCGCGTGCCTCGGGCTTGCTTTCAGCATTGCGATCACGACCGCGGAGGAAGTTTCCTCTGCCGCGTCAGGAAGCAGGGTTGATAACGCGCCGACTCAAAACGAAACGATTGAACGCCTGAAGGTCCAAGTTAGCGTTGCTGAAATTCGGCTGGAGGCAGCTAATAAGATTCGACGGGATAATTCTGAGACTATCGCTGAGCTGCACGACACCATTTCCGATATGACGAGGCGGCTAGCCGTGTCTCAGAAAATGATAAGCATGCTCAGCAAAGAACAACTTATGCAGATTTTAGATGAGTCGCAAAAGCAAATGTCGGAGTTGCAGGCCAAGGAGGAGGAAGCGATCCGGATCAGAGGTGTTTATGATCACTTCCGAGACGAGATGAAAGCCGGTAAGCTGGTCCGCAAAACCGCAACGAAAGATGAATCCAAGAGCTGGTAGAGACCCTCTTTTGACTGTGCTGTCCCGTGTCGAACCGCTAGTTACAGTCTCGCAGCTAAAGCGTTAGCGGCATGGCCAGCAACGCGGCGAGCCAGCAGCGCGGCGACGGCGGCGGATGAGGAACGCATCCCAATCCAATCGGCGTCAGCTGCAAACTCTAAGGCCTGAATATCCCATGCTTGCTAGAAGCGTCCCATTGGGTTCGGGGATCGTTACGATCCGCGCCTCAAAATACGCCTCTTGGCCGAAGCGAGATCGATCGCCAACGCTTGGCTTGAACGTCATTGCTGACAGTTATCACGAGATAGTTGCAGGACATCATGTCCGGCGGCGATCGTCTAGCTCCGCCTGGCAAATGGCCCGACGACCGACGGCGTTCCGAGCACAGTGGGATTCGCGTCAGAAACCCCGAGGCGGAGCCGTTCGTCAGCTTAGGTGGACGCGTCGCTGACATCGCCTTCACGGTTTGACGAACGCGGTAGCTCTATCGTAAGGCGATACCGTGGCTTCATGCCCTGCATTTAGCCGCCGACGAGCCGGCTTCCTACAGCCCCACCGCCATCCCCAGCAGACCAGCCACGATCGTCGTGGCGATGTTCGCCGAGCGGGTCGTGAAGCGGCGACGGATCGGAAACCTCTTCAGTTCCACCCTCGCACTGTCCCCAAGAAGTCGACGACCTTACCGTTACGGACGATTGCAATGCCTCCCCATCCAAGGCCCCGCTTCCACCATTTTGGTGGGTTTTTCCACATTCGCAACGAGTCGCCGGGCTTCATTCGCGTCAACAGGGATCGCCAACTGCGAGCAAAGGATGGGTGCTTAGCAAGCTCTAGGGCGTACTCGCGCTCAAACTCCTCAATTGTTACCTCCTCTTTGAGCCAGCTTGCAATGCTCACAGGAAGCCTCCTATAACACCACCGCCATTCCCAGCAACGCGGCAACCACCGTCAAGCAAATCATCGCTGAGCGAATCGAAAACTGGCGACGGAAGCGGAGAACGCCGACGCCTAAGAGGGCGAAGATGAGGGCTGCATACCAGTGGGGAAACCAGATGAAAATCGCTCGGGTTTTCGTGACGCCCGCCTTCCTCGCATCCCAGCCGCCAAAGCTCTCCCGCGTATGTATGTCCGGGTACATATAATATGCGGCGATCTCCGTCGGACTTGAGTAGTGCGCCCATTCCCCGCTGTACGAGGGACCAAGCTCAATGCACTTCGCCTCTAACATTCCCTGAACCGACGAGAGACTAAGGCGGTGTTTTGCCGGAAAGTTATTAGGCAGGTAAAGTGCATCCCATCGCGTCATACTCCGCCACCACAACGCCAAACAAGCAACGCTCGCCGCGAAGCAAACGGACGCCAGGGCGTAGCGGACATACTTGGCCATTGCGGCAGTATAGCAAAACCCCGATGGGTTGCAGGGTAAGCTAAAGCGTTAGCGGCATAGCCAGCAACGCGGCGACGACGGCGAAGGCGATTAGCGCCGAGCGAATCGAGAACTGGCGGCGGAAGCGAATCACGCCGACGCCAGCGAGGGCGAAGATGAGGGCCGAGTACCAGAGGGGGAGAAAGCCCCAGTAGGTCCCCCCAGCTTTCCTCAATCCAAAAGCACGTCCTTCATATGGGTCTGCAAGTCCTGCGGCCGCCCATTGGGGCATTGCGTGTATTAAGCGTGATGTGTATTTCCAGCTCATTACTGAATTGTCTTCACTTGCGAAAACATTCAGGCATCCTTCAAACGCATTCCCGTGCACCTCGATTCCTGACCACACTGTTGGTAGTTGCAGTTCTCGATAATACAGATTGCTACTCCACCACAAGCCCAAACACCCGACGCTCGCCGCAAGGCACAGCGCAGCCAATGTGTAGCGGATGTATTTCAGCATCACAGCCCCACCGCCATCCCCAGCAGTCCAGCTACGACGGTCGTGGCGAGGATCGCTGAGCGGAGCGTGAAGCGGCGGCCGAATCTCAGGGCACCGACGCCAGCCAGGGCGAAGATGAGGGCGGGATACCAGACGGGGAAGTAGACGCCCTCATGTGACACCGGGCCGAACATGCCGTGGCGATGACGTAATGAGAGCAGACCATCATGGATTTCTAGTTGGCCAAAGTCGTAATACGCCCAATTCTCGCCCGCGTTAAGACCTGCATCGCGCGAAAGGTCTTCCGGCAATAAGGCAATCGAAACTGTGCCGCAGTAAGTGTTGATATTCCACACTCGCGTTGTACCAACGGGCAGACGCAAATTATGAACTTCGAACTTGGACATACTCCGCCACCACAACGCCAAACAAGCAACGCTCGCCGCGAAGCAAACGGACGCCAGGGCGTAGCGGATGAACTTGGCCATTGCCGCAGTATAGCAAAAGCCCAATGGGGGCCGTTGTGGCGGGTCGTTCTTCGGAATGTCTAAGCGGCTAAAGCGCTAGCGGCATGGCCAGCAACGCGGCGACGACGGCGAAGGCGATTAGTGCCGAGCGGAGCGAGAACTGGCGGCGGAAGCGAAGGACCGCGACGCCAGCGAGGGCGAAGATAAGGGATGCGTACCAAGCTGGGAAGAAGTAGCCGCCGCGATTATCGGGGCCGAAAAGCGGCCACTCTAATCTCCGGTCAACTATCCCCTCAGGCGAGGGTCGTGAATCAGCAAACCAGCCACCAACGTGCTCGTCCCACATCATGAGTTTCGGTGCGAAGCAAGCATGGAGTTGACCATTGAAAAGTTGTCCGTGATACGCACCGCCCTCGGAGTAGTAGCTAACCATGAAGTCTCTCGACTTGTCCGAAACGCTCCATCCCCACAATGCCAAACAGCCGAAGCTCGCCACGAAGCAGAACGTCGCCAGAGCGTAGCGGAGGCAGGTGGCCATTGCGGCAGTATAGCAAAAGCCCAATGAGTCGCAGGGTAAGCTAAAGCGTCAGCGGCATGGCCAGCAACGCGGCGACGACGGCGAAGGCGATTAGCGCCGAGCGAATTGAGAACTGGCGACGGAAGCAAATCACGCCGACGCCAGCGAGGGCGAAGATTAAGGCGGGATACCAGAGGGGGCAGAATCCCCAGTACGTCGTCCCAACTTTCCTCAATCCAAAGACGCGGCCTTCCAAGGGCTCCGCAAGAGCGGCGGCGGCCTGTTGGGACACTGGCGATGACGTGTACTTCCAGGTCCTAACTGAATCGTCTTCGCGTGCGAAAAGATTCAGCATTCCTTCAAGTGTATTGCCACGAACTTCGATTCCAGCCACAAGTGTTGGTAATTGCAATGCTCGATAATGCAGATTGCTCCGCCACCACAACGCCAAACAAGCAACGCTCGCCGCGAAGCAAACGGACGCCAGGGCGTAGCGGATATACTTGGCCATATGGGGCGTTCGGGCTAGTTCGCTTGCGAGCCGAGAATAAGCGTTCCATTCTCTTCCGCTGGACCAGCATCGCCGAACTCAACAGTCAGAATGGGCAATGCATAACCCGTGAGTTTGACGCCGTCGCCGATGCTGTATCCAGTACCGTCCGACTGTCGTACGTCAACGTGCAGCTGAATGGTATGGGCTGAAATCGCATCGTTGGTGATGAAGAATGCGCGCGACGGCCAGCTGTCGTTCTTCAGAAGCGATTCGTAAATCGGCGTGACAACATCAGCGAAGTGCTTTGCCGACGCCTCCAAGTAGCGTCTTTCATTGCCGCTCGATTCACGAATAGCCTTCGCATTGGCTCGCTTTGTTCCCTCAAGTGAAGTTACTACGGCGGCCCGCACGGCATCTTTATTGACTAGTGGCAGAACTGGAGAATGCGACTCTTTCAGCTTGCCTTGCAAGACGGCAATCGCTTCATCCAAAGTTGTGATCTCTAGGTATGCTTCTTGCTGGGGAACGGTAATCGGCCTGCGAATGGGCGGGGCAACGACGACCTTGTCTTCGCCAAAAGCGCTGCGACTCCAATCCGAGCCGCTAGCGGCCCAACCGACGACAACGCCAATTAACAACAGAATGAAGGCTCGCATGAGGAAGATCTCCAAAGCGGGGATGAGTGGAAAGACAAAGGTAGTGTAGCCGAAGCGTTCTATAAGGCGGTAGGATAGTCGCGTTTCGAGCCAAGGATGCAAGTAGGAACTGGCTATGACCAAATCGCATCGCTTGCGAATCAGCCTCAGAGCGGTTCTTATCCTTTTCGCTCTTGTGTGCGTCCTTGCCGCCGTCGCGTCCAACGACGCTCGCAGGCAGCAGCGCGCGGTAAAATGGATTCGCGACCAGGGTGGAATCGTCGTTTACGATGAGTCGTACTGGGATCGAACTTCCAGGACAATTGAAGAAAAGGTACTGCTGACGCCGAAATGGTTGCGAGAGCTAATTGGCTATGACTACTTCTACTCCGTGGTCTCAGTAGATTTGGCCGACAGGAACCTCACGGACATTTCGCCGCTCGCGAATCTCCCAGCAGTGATACGCCTCGATCTTTCGTCGAATCATATCTCTGACATTCGACCACTTGAACAGATCGAGCAACTCGACACGCTCAAATTGAGCGACAACGAATTGAGAGACGGCGATTCGCTTTATCGCCTTGGCGACGTGAGGTTTCTGACCATCAGCGGGAATCCGCTCGACGCCGCATTTATCGAAGAATGGCGCGCATGGCGGAGGCTTCCGCCGGAAAGCCGTGGGTTGCCACCCTCGGCGTCGGTTGACTAAATCACATCAACCAAGGGTCAACCGACTTGCCGCCGATGTGGCAAATGTCACGCCCTCGTTAGTCCCTTGGATGGTCTAGAGAAACTGCCGCGAAATTCGCCGTCCTGACTGCTACAATCGTATCGTTTTGGGCTTTGTGGGGGACGGCCATACCAGAACGAACGCCTTACAAAACGGGCGAGGTCAGGCTCATTTGCGAGCTCCTCAAAGTACAATATGCGCGCCTCCTACAACTGAGACTCAGCAGCGCCGTCGCGAAAGTCAACGCAACGACCGACGGCTCCGGAACCGGCCTTGCCAGGAGCATCGAGCCCGCGCCACCGTCAAGATATGCATGGAACGCAATCTCACCTAGGTTGTTGATGGCCAGCATGTTCGCCCCGTTGCTGCTCTGACCAACGCTTTGCAGCTCTCTTCCATCGATGATGTCGCCGACGGATGCGATCAACTGCTCGCGCGTGAAAATGCCGTATTGGCCGTCGTCGTACTGTGCCGTGAACGCGATATCGCCCAAATCGTCGATCGCTACGCGCTGGGAGATAAACGTGATTGTGTGACCGTCGATCAAATCGCCCGTGCGAACCAGGAGCTTATTCTGCGAGAACAGGCCGTACTGGCCGTCGTCAAAACGTGCAGGAAAGACGATTTCCCCGGCATTGTTCAGTGCGGTACCACCATCGATAAACGACAAATGGTGTCCGTCTATCGTGTCACCCTCGATAACGATCTTATGACTGGCTGTAAAAATTCCTCTGCCGGTTGCCCATTGCCCCATAAATGCCACCGTTCCCGAATCGTTGATCGTTGGCCATAGACTTAGGTCGCGGATTTCAATCCCGTCGATGACTTGGCCCGAAGTGACAACGGCTTGGTCGTTAACAAAATATGCCTCGGCTACGTCGTTGTGCGCTGCCGACAGTACTTGCCCCGCATTGTTGAGTGTCACCTGGGAAAACCAGTTGATCGGCGAACCGTGGATCGAGTCCTGGGTTGAGACAAGCACCTGATTATTGAACACGATTCCGTAATTGCTGCCGAATGGGCCGAACGCGCCTTGATACGCCACCTGGCCCGAGTCATTTACCGAAGGGTCGAACGCCCCTGTAAGCGGTATTGCATTTAGCTGCGGATTGCCGAGCGGCACGGAGCTCAAATGCCGCTGGCCCGCCGCGTCGACCACCGAACGAATCAGGGTGTTGCCGGCAAAAACCACTTCACCCAGATCGTTGTTTGAGACGACCTGGCTGCCTACTCCTGTTAAGGTTTGGCTTCCAACCGGATCGCCTTGCACGGCCGCAAATCGGATATCATAAGCTGGTGCCGCTATCGCCCCGCCAACCAGGCTGAGTGAAGTGAGGACCAACAAATAAAACTTGGAACAGCTACGCAATGAAGCGTCCGAAGGCATCCGTACCATTAGATTCAACTATCTGAAGATCTAAAACGAGCAGTGTGCTAATAATATCCTATCCACAAGTCACAGGCGGCTAATGCGACGACGGCGGCGTTTCCTATCACCTGCCTCTTCTTGATGGGCCGGATTTCGCGCGAGTTGTCTCACCCCCCTTTGTTTCCAGCTTCCCTGGCTAACTTCATGCAAGTCGCGCTGGAAATCGAGGATTTTAAAAGTGGCCCAGGTCGAACCGTCATTATGCACAAACTGCGTGTCTACTCTCACTCTGCGTCGCCGCCGACGGTCAAGAGCCCGGTTTAGGTTCTATACGCGCGAAGTTGGGGAAGGTCGCAGGGCGGATTGCACTCGCATTCACTTAATCCGCGACCTTCACTACAGCACCGCGGCCGGAAGCAAACCCGCTCGAAAAACGGGCAATCGGCGCATGCAACGACCGCCCCGCGGTAGACGTCTAGGTCGCGGCAGCGGCCGCGCGGGATCGCTTTGGGAGTCAGTATATTCGATTGCGTCTGCCGACGCGACTGAATCTCCACCGGCTCGCGCGACGGGCAGCGGCAATAGTGCTCCGCCAGGTACGTCGCGACGCAGCCAACCTTGTGACGCTTGCCGGTCGGCTCGCCGAGGAACACGCACGGAAGTTTGACGACACTTTCGGTGCGGCCGGCCGCCGACCGCGGCGCGAAGACGGGGGGCGCGAACGGCGCGCGTTGCACATCGGCCGGGCAGGCGCAGGTGAAGGCGTAGCGCGGGTACTTATTGACGCGACCCTGGCCGCACTTCTGGCAGCGGTGCGAGTAGTTGCCGTCAGCTTGTTGTCGCGAGACGATCGGCATCTGGCTCCCCCAGTCGATCTCCACGACGCAAGTCGAGGGCATCGGGTCGCAGCCGGAGACGATGGGGGCGGTTCCCAGGATGCCCAGGGCGTCGAGGTCGAGCTCGACCGTGTCGCCGATAATCGCCTGACAGTCGGCCGGGTTGAGCCCCGCATCGCAGCCGGGGCAAGCAAAATCCTTGTAGTAAATGGCCGTGCCTTCGCTCATGTTCGCGTAAGTTCAGGCTCAGCCTTGGAGCAACCAAGTGCGAGCAGCGCACTGAATAGGCATAGGCACGAGCGGTTCATAGCTTGGGTCCGCACCGAGATGGGCGGTCCTGATGCGACGCGCTCTGTGGAGGAGGGCGCAGACACGGCGGTGCGGCTCGCTGACGAGGCCCCGCACGAACTCACCGGAAAGTTCTTCCGCAGTCGGGCCGAGATCGCGTGGTGAAGCGCACCCATCGCGACGACGATCAGCAAGAGTTGCAGGGCGAGTCTGGTGGGCTGAGATTGCCGATCAAGTTGGTGCTGCTCGCGTCTCCTGTAGGCCCCCAGGCGGCCTGCTCTCGCGAGGAAAGGGGGCGGCGCGACTCGCAAGACGCCCCTCAACAAACCAATCCTTAAATCGCCGCCTAGGGCCCGGCTGGAGTGCGAGAGCGACACCGGTGACAATTATCACGACGAAGTTTGCCGGACATCATGTCCGGAAAAAGCCATTCCGCGTTGGCCAGGCGCGACCATCAAGGCACCCAAGTTGTCAGTGGCCCGTCAAGCGTTGTCATCGTCGGTCGTCGTTCTACTTCTCCAGATTACGGCTCACGCGTCCGCGGAAAAGCCGAACCAGTGGGAAACCCTCCGCTCTGACTACTTCGAACGCAATTCGCTCGGCGCGGTCGGACCAATCCGAGTGCCATCCTCCTGCTGCCTAAAAAAATCCTGACCCTGCCGTATCCACAGTTCACGCCGTGGCTGCAGGAGCCAAATTGACTCGTCGAGAGTTTGATTAATCTTTACCGAAATCACATTGTACGTCCCTGTCAAGGTTGGCTTGTTCGCTTTGGTGTCCGACCGTGACCACTTCGTTGGAACATGATCGACATCATATTCAATCTGTAGTTGCTTACTGAGTGCTTTGAATCTCTCTTCTACGGTGCGGATTGGATATGGTGCGATTGGCGTTACCCCATACTTAATGAAAGGCGATTCCTTATCGGCGCGTTCCACATTGATGTAGTACGGAAAATCCGCTGTGACCGTTGATCCCGGTGGGTTTGCCTCGGCAAATACGTCTGCTTGGAACCGGCGATTCGGATGTTGTGGTGAGAACCATTGAGTATCACGATCCAGCCACAATCCTAGGTACATCCACACGGGCAGCTCCCCGAAGTCGAGAACGCTTTTCAAACTCACATCTTTAGCCGGCTCGACTATCTCGGGTTGGAATTCACTGCGGGGCATGTTCGAATCCGAATTGCGATCGGTCGGTCGGTAAAGTCTGAGCTGCTTGCCGTCACAGAAGACTTCCTGATATGCCAGCCGATGGGCCTGGTAGTGGTCGTTCCAAATTGGGTAAGAATGCTTTCGTAAATACCGACCGCCTTGAATGTCAAATATTATTTCGCGACGCGTTGCCATTTGGACGTCAGCGGGGGGCATCGGAACGGGGTCCTTATCGTCGTCCCCCATTCTCTCGCTGCCCTGAGGAATCACGAGATATTCGTCAATGAGAAACGAGGCGTTGCGAATGTCTTCACTCCTGCGTGCCCAGCTTTCGACGATAGCTGAAAGGGGTGTGTCAATTCCTGGAGTGCCTTCCGCCAGAGCGATTGAAGTTAGAAGCAAGCCTAATAGCGATAGAAGAGCGCACCTCCGGAATGCAAAAGCGGTATGCCGCTGAAGGTATGAACGTAATAGGATTGCAAAGTACCGCTCTGACGCTCCGCACGCATAATTAGTCCCGTGGACGCTGCGCGCGCTCATTCGTTTTCTCATCTGACCCTGCTCCTAATCCGTTCCGAGATAAGAGTGAAACCGACCGTCATTGTACTGAGATATGGGTAGTACGCCATCTCTGGGGGGGAATGGGCTTGATTTTGAAGGTCGAAATCCGAACACGTCCTTTACTTATGTCGGGCCGCTGCACGCCTCAAATGCGGGCTGCTCATCTCTATTGGTGCTTAGATTCGCAATGCGGACCAGTAGCCGCACTTTCTTGCCGACGATTGTTGCGCTGACGAAAAGATCCGGCGCGATCGGTACTTCGCGTCCACACTCGAGCACCCGACTGTAGCGGATCGACCGCTTCGGCGTGCCAGCATTGCCAAGACGTTGCTCCTGCACGGCAGGCCGGCGCTTCAACTTCGATCGCTTGCAGCTGCTCATAGCTCCGTCAACATCCCGCCGCCCCCTTGGGCCTTCGTTTGCCGCTTCACAATTCGAAAAATCCACAAAAGGTACTGCTCGGCCGCACACTACATCGCCACCCGCTGGGCGTCGTTGTCGACGCCGGTCCCCTTCGCGTCGTCCAGGTACGTCGTCCCGTCGGGCAGCACCATCAAGTCGATCGTCAACCGGGCCGGCTTAGCTGGCGGTTGTTCGTGGGAGCTGCGTCTACGAGTCCGTGCTAGAGCGTGCGGACGGACTGCCGGCGACGTGACGCGCGCCCTGCGACCTCCTGAGGAGCGAGAGGGCCTTTGCTTAGCTTTCAGCGACAACACGCGCGCTTCTACTCGGTGGGACGTCGGCGAACGCGATAGCTCTATCGTAAGGCGATACCGTGGCTTCATGCCCTGCATTTAGCCGCCGACGAGCCGGCTACGCTACAATGCCACCGCCATCCCCAGCAGCCCAGCCACGACCGCCGTGGCGATGAGGGCCGAACGGGTCGTGAAGCGGCGGCCGAGTCTCAGGGCCGCGACGCCGGAGATGCGGTCTCCAACCGTGCCACGACCATCCGCATTAGCAATACCGACGATCTTGTCCAACCCAAGCCGACCGCAGCTTGAATCGTCAAATGCGTCACGCCGACCCGTCCCGACGCGTCGACTAGGCATGGTTTGGAGCTAGGCACAGACGGGCTTCGCTAGTTTCTAACGGAAATACCTATTGGACCATCATCGCGCCCGCGACGAACACGTCGTCTGATCACATTTAGTGCTGCGGAGTCTGATAACTGGCCAACAGTCCCGATTCATCGTGACTCTCCAAGCCTGTTAAGAGCCTCGATGGCAGCCTGAGTTTCTGGAGCGCCGGCGGCCCCTTCGGACATGCGCTTTAGCAGAGCTTTCGCCTCGGTTGATGCAACACGCTCAGCGATGCTGATCCCTAACAGACGACGACGGAGCGTCGGTCGAACTGGCAGTGCAGCCGAACGAATTAGACGATTGATTTCCTCTGAAGATTCTTCCGAAGTGCTTGCTTGAAGTAACGCGCGTAGCGGCTCGATTGCGACCGGCCCAATCTCACGAACCGCTTCGTCAGAATTCTCGGACTTCAGCAGCGCGGCGATATCTGGCGATTCACTCGCTGCCGTTAAGTCACGCTCCAGCATTTTTATCGCGGCTGCTGGATCGCCGAATAACCTTTGAAGTGCCTTAGCCGCGTTCTCTCCGGCGAGTTGCTCCCAGCATTCCTGAGAATCTTCCTCGCTGAGTTCGGTTGCCGGAACTGCTGCTTTCCAGGCGGCACGGGTATCCCAAATATAAACCATGCCGTCGATATGCCCGCTGGCAAGTTGCGAGCCATCCTCAGTGAACGTAAGGTTCGTCATCTCCAACGGTGTTTCAAATCGTAGAAGTAGTTCGCCAGTAAATCCGTTCCAAATCTCTATCTGTTTCCGGTTTCGACTAGTGGCGGCGAGCCGAACGTCCGGCGTGATCGCAGCGAGCGAGAAGCCAGACCAATAATCTGGCCTTGGAAGCGTGACGCGAAGCCGCTCCCATCCCGTGCCGACATCCCAGATTAAGAGATAAGTCGCGCCAGGAGGTAGGCGATTTGAAGCCCGTTGGACCCAATCGTCTGAGGTGATAATTGCCAATGTGCGATCATCAACCACGTCAGCGATAGAAAAGTGGTCGTAGTAGGGGATGTTCAACCGATTGGTAACGCATTGCGTTGTCCAATCTTCAAGCAATAGGTCGTAGCCGCCCCAATCAATCTCGCCGTCGGGTAACTTCTTGGGTAGCCGCGTCCGACCTAACTGGTAGCGGCGACTTCCTCCGAGCGCGAGACTGGGACCGTAGGCTGCCCTTTCTGCGCCCCAGTCGCGTTTGCTTTGCGGAGGAATCGTCCACTCTGCAGTGACATTTCCAGTGGCAATGTCCCAACGCCGAAAAGTCGCTCCGACCACGCCAACGAAGCTCTTCCGGTCTGCGCTAATCTGGAACTGGCTTAGATACTTGGCTTTACCAAAGTCGAAGGTTCGCTCAACTGCACCTGTACCAATATCTTGAAGTCTCAATCCTCCGTCGCGCAGTCCAGAGACCAATGCTGTGCGATTGTCCACCGTGGCAACGTATGGGGTGTGGTAGGAAGCCTCGAATAGCTGCCCAGGCTTTCCCGTCTTGGCATCCCACGCGCGTTTCTTATCCCTACTGCCTACGATAAGTGTCGAACCGTCAGGCGTGAACGCGAGAGCTTGGATTTCCTGAACGTGATCCGGCGTTTCGCGAAATGGCTTTCCAGTTTCGGTACTTACGGGAGTGAACGCCGATCGCTCGCCGGTTGGGAACACCCACTTCCCGTCGGGACTAAGAATTGGCTCGTCAAGAAAGTAAGCATCTGGCGGCGCGAACTCGATCAATAACTTGCCCGAGCTTACCTCGAATACAGCCATCTTGCGGTCGAATAGCCACTCCCCCTGAGTCGTTGAGAAAATGAGTTTCTCGCCATCGGCTGATAATGCCGCCTGCGAAGCTTGCCATTCGCGGTCAAGAACCGGGATTTTGCCTCCGAAGAGTTTGTTAGTATCTGTTTTCCAGAAGACAACAGCTTTGTCCTCCGGTGAGTACGCCGCTGCGACTTTTCCATCGGCACTAAAGATCGGATCAATTCGCTTCATATAACCGCCGAAGCGACTGAGCTTATCTCCTGTCCGTAGGTCGATCCTCTCAACGAAGCTTCCATTAGTAAGCGTAAGCACCCCATCACTAGCGACAGGGTGTCGCCCACCGGAAATTGACGGCTTAATCAGAACCAACCGACCGGTGTTGGCATCGAAGAGTTTGAGACTTCCTCGCCCGTCGGTCGAACATAGCCAGCGACCATTTTCGAGAAACGTGTACTGCGTCGAATTCTCGCGCCTCACTTCATCCAGTTTATTCTTTCGCAGTAGTTTTCCGGAGTTCACGTCGAAACGCAGGATGGCTTTCTCCCGCCGATCGAGAACGAGAAGTTCCCGCCCATTCTGCACGAACGAAATACAGTCAGAATCGATCACGTCTGAGAAGTCGTGCTTCAGATTGCCATCGGGGAAAGTCCACAGTCGGACCTCGTCCCAATTACAGGCGGCGATCAATTTCCCATCTGGTGAGAATTGGAACATCCGTTCGCGGCCATCCCTTCGTGGAAGGCGGAACTCTGAATCTCCTAACCGCTGGATTGGATCGGTAGCTGGGAGCAAAGGAATCGGTGCGCTGGCGCTGCGCGTATCACTCTCGGCAATTAGCACTCTAGCCGAAATCAGAAAGACAACGCCGTAAATGAGAGTGCGCATGCTGTTCGCTCCGTCGCGTGGCAATTAACCGTTCGCGTTCAAGCTAGCAGCACTTTAGGAAAGACGCCAATATCTCGACTGGCTTCCACAGAAGAACTGCATTGTCAGGAATTGAGCAGTCGCAGCCCGATTTCGGGGTTCCAGGCGATGAAGTCGGCGACGGCTCGGGCGGGCATCTGAGGATCCGATCGGAGCCATTGGATCGAGAGGGCGGCGTTGACGACGATCAGCAATATTAGCGACGCGAGTCTGGCGGGCTGAAACTAAATCCTCTGGGCCTGCGAGGCCGGCTATCGTCATGCCGGTTAAACTGGCGGAATGAAATCTGAATTGATCAGTGAGCCACGAATCAAGCGTCTACTGACGGTACTGACGGTGCTGTGCGCGACGCCGATGGTTCAGCCGTTGATTCCGTTCAACATCCTCTGGATGCCCCTGTTCTGGGCGGCCAGCGCCATTCCAGTCGGCGCGTTGCTAACCGTCTCGTTTTGGGTAGGAATGGGCAACTACCCTTTGGTGGCTCGCCTCCTTTCGGGTCTGTTTTTCGCAATCTACGCCGCACTTTGGGGCTGCGTGTCAATTGTCCTGGTTCAAAGTCAGAACTCGCCAAATGGTGTAACACTGAACCAGCCACTCTTCTGGATCACACAACTAGCTCAATTCGCATTACTAATGCTCCTATTCGGCGGTATGTTCATGGTGCTTAGGCACTGGTGGCGGCTCGAACGATCAACTCGCGATGATTCACCGACTTCCTCAAAAGCTCAGTTCTCGATTCTGAACATACTGTTACTAACGGCCGTCGCCGCTGTCGTAATGGCACTCATCAGAGTTTCTCGTTCAACCGCTGCTGAGAACATCGTCTCCGGCACGCTGGCAGCAACCGCTCTCGGATTTGGAGTATTCTTCTTCAACACCGCGTGCGCCGCCTTCGCCACATTGAGTCCGACTCCGACTCGACGCAATTGTATTCTAGTTCTGTCCATCTCGGCCGTGTTAGGCGTCGGCATCTCGGTAGCCGCCGGACAGGACCGAGCCGCATGGTGTCTTATTTTCGGCGGAGCATTAATCAGCGTCATTCCGACGGCAGTCGTGCTACTATCGCTGCTCGTCGTGCGATCAGTTGGCTACCGCCTGATTCGTAAATCAGCCATAGTCGATGATGCGCCTTTAGCAGACCTCACGCCGATGGTGCACAACAACCAGCAGTTTGGGTCTAATGAACTATCGCAGCGCGCGATCGAATAGTGGAGCTCGCAATCAGCGACGCGCACTCCAGCTTGCTCACGGCGACGCTGAAGCCAATCGCCAAAAAGCTCAGCGGGCATCGCGGCCGTTCGTTCGCTGCGACGACGCACCGAGCCGCGTAATCGGCAGTTTACTCGGCGACCGAATCAGCGCGGCGCACCGATGACAATTTTCACATGTTAGCATTCCGGACATTGTGTCCGGCATCCGCCGCGAACCGGCGGGGCGATATCGAGCCGACGGCCATGGCAATCAACAGGCAATGTGACGCCGGCTCGGGAACGCTGGTCTGCCTCGGCGACGCCGCCGAGAGGAGATTGAATTGGCGCTGCCAGGCGAGAAAGTCATTGCCGTCGGCGCTGATCCCGAATGCATTATTCCATTGGGCCAGATCAGCGGCGTCTACAAGTCCGTCGGCGTTGAAATCTGCGGTCGGGACCGAGGTGACTGTCAGCTGGGTGGCCGGAGTCGGAATCGTTGATCCGGGCGATTGGTAATAGTACTCGTCAACCAGCCACGTCCGAAACGGTGAGCCATCCGTCAGTATCGCACTCAGCTCGGTCCAGTTGCCAAGGTCCGCGAGGTTGATTTCCACGGTATGCCCCGGCAGCAACCCTGCAATGGGTTCGCCGCCGAGTCGGAACTCGCTTCCGTACAGATGAACCTCGCTTCCGGGCCTGATGCCGACCGCGCCGCCGTGCCCGCCGGAGATATTGACGACGCTACCTGCATCGGCGATGACCCCGACTTCTCCACCTGAGACATTAACGACGCTGCCCCTGCGGGCGTTCAGGTAGCCGGTGATTCGTCCTCCGGCAATGTTGACGGTGCTACCCTCGTAGGCTTCAAAACGGTCTCCGATCTCCCCGCCGGCGATCGTAACGACGCTGCCATGGAAGGCGTCGAAGCCATCGCCGATCGAACCGGAGGCAAGCAACACTTGCGCGCCAGCGGCTTCGAAGTTTTCGCCAATTGATCCGCCGGCAACGGTGACGGAACTCCCCCAGCCGGCGTTGAAGTGATCGCCGAGGGGATGGCTGGCGTCGACGACAATTGTTTGGCCAGCGCGGACTCCGGTCGGCGTCGGTCCGTTGGGACGGTCGATCAGCGGAGGATTCGGAAGCTCGTCGTACCAGTTAATCAGCCGGATCGCTCCTGGTTCAAAATAGTCGCCGTCCTGATCGGAAAAGGCGAAGGGGGTGCCGTCGCGGAGCGTGCCGCTGAGGAGGGCGTCGGCGGGAATATCGACTGCAGTCGATGACCCAATGGTAGCAAGCCCGCTGAGGGGGACGCCGTTGAGGCGGAAGTCGCCCCCGGCGAGGACGAGCCGAGCGCCGTTTTGGACGGACAACTGATCGCCAATAGTCCCGCCGGAGACGTTGGCGACGGCATCGCCCAAAATCGACGCTCGGCCTGCAATCGAGCCGCCGTTCATGTTGAACGCTCCACTGTAGACCTGAAATTCCTCGCCGAGTTCGCCGCCGGAGAGATTGAGGACGCCCCCCCTGTTTACCTGCGTGCCGTAATCGATCACGCCGCCGCTGACATTGACGACGCTGCCGTTGTCGACGGTAAGATAATGGCCAATCTGTCCGCCGGAAAAGTTGATGACGCTGCCCCGATGAGCGCGAACCACCCCCTCGAAGACGCCTCCTGAAATGTTGATCGCACTGCCGTAGAACGCGTCGAAGCGCCAGCCGATGTGACCGGCGGTGACGTTAACCATGGCACCGACCGCCTCGAAACCGCCGCCGACCTGTCCGCCGTTGATCGAGACGACGCTCCCCCAATCGGCATTGAAGTTTTCTCCCACGTCGCCGCCGTCGGAGACGAGGAGCGTCTGACCTGATTGCAGACCGAGGGGCGACGCGGCGCTGGGAGCGTGGATCATTGGGGGGCCCGCCGCCGGCGGCGGGGTGGCCCGCAAGGTCAGCGTTCCCGCGGCAAAGTCGTCGTAGGTCTGATCCGAAAAGGCGAACTGTCGGCCATCGGCAAATGTCCCGCTGAGAACCGCGCCGGCCGGAACGTTGATCTGCCGCTCATTGCCGACGGCATTCAGCCCGCCAACAGCAACGCCGTCAAGGCGAAAGCCGCTGCCCGCGATGACAACCTTACTGTCGGGATGCGCCACCAAATAGGGCTGGACGACTCCGCCGGCCAAGTTGACTTGGCTCCCGCCGAGCGCCTCGAACAAATAACCGACTTCGCCGCCGGTCATATTGAAGACGCTTCCCCGGCCAGCGTTGAAGTTGTTGCCGATTGATCCGCCGGAAAGACTGACGACCGTGCCGCGGAACGCGGTCGATTGACCGCCCACTTCGCCCCCCGAAACGCTAACGACGGCACCAACCGCCTCAAATTTATCGCCGATTTTGCCGGCCGTTACGTCGACCACGCTGCCCCAACTGGCGTTGAAGTTCTGGGGGACGATTCCCTCGTCGCCCACGACAAGGCGCTGGCCGGCCCGCAGTCCATGGGGAAGTGCGCCGCCGGGTGCGTGGAAGGTGTGCGGAACGGCAGCGGGAACGACCGCGGCATGGAGGGTGAGTGTGCCGTCAACGAGATAGTCGGAGTTGATTCCTTCGCCGGAGATGGCCACCGGCGTTCCGTCGGCGAGCGTGCCGGTAAGCAAGCTTCCCGGATCAAGGTTGAGCGAGAGCGAACTTCCCAACGCATTGAGACCGGCGACTGGAGTTCCGTTGACTCGGAAGTCGCCTCCGAACAGATTGAGTCGACTTTCGTCGAACGTATAGAAGTTCCTGATCGAACCACCAGAGACATTAACGACGTTCGCATTGTCTGCGATCAAGTACTCGCCGACGACGCCGCCGCGGATGTTGATGACCACATTGGAGTTCTTCTTCCAGCTGCCGCTCGTCTTCAGCGAGCCCAGCACGATGCCCCCGTCGAGATTGACTTCGATGTTGTCGCTCGACTGCCGGCCAGCGCCGATGCGAAAGAGGCGGTCAAGGGCTGCGCCGGGGTAAAGGTTCAGTTGCGTACCGGATCCAATGGAACTCAGCGTCTCGATCGCATCGGGGGGCGAATTGATGATGGTCGTGAAGGCGGCGTGCGTCGATTTCAGACCGAACGTGACCGCTGACAGGAAGCTCATCGTCGCCGCGGCCGTCCGAAATCCTCTGCCCCAGCGCGGCCCTTGATCTTCGCTGGGCTCGCAGCGCCCCGCTCTCAGTTGCGAGCGGAAAATGTTGGCGGCTTGTTGCATGTTCAAGGACGAAACTCGGCGGTTAACGGTTGGCGTCCGCGAGCGATCGTCCTCACGGACGCCGATCGCCACCAGATGGACGTGCCCAGGCGGCGGCTCTTATAGGGAAAAATTCGGAGGTGGGCAGCGCCAGCTTGGGCTGGGAGGCGGCGAACTGAAGGGGCAAAAGTCCGCCATTAAACGGCGGATACCGTCGCTAGCGTCTGGTGATCGGGCCACTAGTCGCCACGACGCGCCGGCCAAGCTGGTTGACTGACCGCTGCCGGCCGCTTCCCGTATACGAGCAGCCGCGCGATCGGTTGTTTCTGCTCCTGCCTGCCATCGCAGGCGGCATCGTGCTCGAAAAGATGGCGCGGCACGTAGTCCGATAGTTTTTTCGTAGCCGCACGATGTTGGGGCAGCGGCTACGCTACAACGCCACCGTCATCCTCAATAGCCCAGCCACGACCGTCATGGCGATGATCGCCGAGCTGAGCGTGAAGCGGCGGTCAAGTTTCAGGGAGGCGACGCCGACGAGGACGAGTGCGGGATACCAGAGGGGGCAGTGCCCAATCCAAAGCTTGCCTGGCTGCGAGGGTCGATGGACGGTGACAGGGTCTTAAACTTTTTGCCGGAATCGTCGCTGACCTTAATCGTGAGCATCTCCTTGGGACCGCGCAACGGACTGTTATTTGTCGTGAGTTCGATTTTGGCTCCCTCGGTAGGGAGTCCGACGTAGCAAGTGAGCTCGCCCACAGTGGCGATTACCGCGCCAACGACGCCGGGTAAGTTGATCGGCGTCGAACGGCCCGTCTCTGAATCAGCGCGAACCCAACGGAAGTCGTCCGCTGCATACCCGCCAACCAATACAGATTTTCCGTCTGCCGAGACCACCGGTTGCCAGCCGACGTGAAGGAACCTGCTCTTCTTGGAGGTGACGTCGTAGATGAAGATGGCAGGAACCTCGTCCCAAGTTTTACCGTAGTAAGTTCCGAAGAGTTCAAGACCACTGGCCTCCAGCGGCAGTTCGCTGCGTTTCACGAGCGTGGCGTACGCTAAATGTTGGCCGTCAGGGAACCACGACATCGGTTCGTCAAGCGCCGAGACCTCAATCAGATGCCCGCTTTTAGCCGTTGCGTCCCATATTTCGATGTTGCCTAGCGTGAGCAGCGCCATCGGCATTTGCCGACTGACAGTGTGGCTAATGAAGGCGACGCGATCGCCGATCGGTGCGAGGGCTAGATGGGAACCTATCTCTCCATTGCCTGCGGCAGACGTTGCCCACATCGCCGAACCGGGCCTCGAAAACAGTTCCGTATCGCCCGAACCGTCTAGTTGGACGGTTTTGAGGACGTGCCGTTCTTCCGTTGAAGTGCTGACAAAAAAGTAGTCCAAGACATACGCGACGCGCCCCTTGGCGTCGGGACCGCTAATCGAGTGAATTACAGGCCCCATGCCATCTTTGGTTCGTTGCGGATGAAAGACGACTTGGGATTTTTTCTCCGAGACAGAAAGAGCGGTAATGTCTCCAGTGTCGTTGGTGATAATCCACCCTTTGAGGTTTTCGGCAAACTCCTCTGTTTCCGGGCCCTCAACTGACTGGCCAAGGCTAACTGCCGCAATCAGCAGGCCAGCGCACGTTGCCATGGCACCAATAGAAAGTCGCATTTAACACATCCTTATTGTCAATAATCGGCGGCAATGCGGGCAAACGGAATTCCAAAGCGCGCCGCCGACGGCTAGGGTAAACACCTCCAACCTCTCGACGTCTCTCCAGCGTGGCGGAGCTTATCGTTCGCCGCTGGCGTTGTAAGATTGTGTTTAAGCGTTGGGAGTTTATCATGCGGAGATGAGACTTTATCGACTAGTCACTACCGATCCGGATGTCACCGCTTTCGCCCTTATCGTAGCATTCTTTTTTCTTCAGCCGACAATCGCCGACTGGTTGCCTCTTGACGCGACAATGGGCGACTGGTTGCCATTTACAATCGCCTACACCGTCGTCGGTCTAATCGCAATCCGAGCAGTGAAGAGGCGTCTACCCGCTGATCCTGGCCGCGAGAGGGGCTCGGAAACGGCGACTCCATTTACCGAGCATCAGCGACAAGACGCTAGGTACTGCTCCTACGCGGCGTTCTGCATCGCTGTCTTGCTTCTGTTCGGAGCTGTCTTCGACTTCGCAAGCGGCGAGTGGCGGGAGGAGCCCATTCTTTCGATCACTGGGGGCATTGCCATGCTTACTGCGTCGGGCTAAATGATCCATCAGGCTCGACAATTCCGCGACGAGTCAAGAACGCAGCCCTAGCCCACAGATTCCCGACCGGGGTCACGGACTATTGCGACGAGCGCATTTCCACGTGAACCGGGCACACCACGACGCTGCATAGCCGACTAAGAATGCTTGCAGGAAGTACAACGGAGCCCAGAATAAAGCCTGTGGGTTGGGGCATTGCACGAACAGCACCGCGACGTAAATGACGCCGAGGATCGCTCCTGTCGTTCGGTCGGATTGATTGTCCCTCGCCATGCCCCGCATTTTAACCGCCTGCGCGGGAATGTGAGCGACAAGAAGCCGGGTTACAATCGAGCCATGACCGCCACCCGTCGCAAGTATTGGGTCTTGTTTGTCACTTGGCTAATCGCCACCCCGATCGGCTGCGCCGTCGGCATGGGCGTCAGCGCCTTCTGGCACCGCTTTATTCAGGAAAGCACCCGCGGTCCTGGCGAGGGGCATATCGTGCCGCTGACTATTGCCGTGACCTCAACGGCAACGTTCATCTCTATCGCGGCCCTCTCCCGCAAGTCGCCCCCAGCCTAGAGGGGCTGCACACTTACGCCCCCCCAGCCCCCCCGGCCGGTGTCAGTTGTGTTCCATGCCGTAAGTGCTCCAATGCCACACTTCGTAAGCGACTACTAGGCATGGGGCGGATATGAAACCGACGACCGCACCGATCCAGGGATGCCGAACAGGCGTAAGAATGCCGGCACCGATGAGCGCCCCTGAGAATGAGATGGCGAACAGGGCAGGCTGCAATCTTAAGGTGAATATGCCAATCCCGACGGCGACAAGGGTTGTGGCAACAAACAATCTCTTGAGCGAGTAATTGGCCATACAATAACTACTAGCCCCCAGCCTCCCCGCCGGGGTCAGGGACGCTGCGCAACGGCCCGAGCAGGCTGGTGAAGCTGAAGCCGCAGTGAGGGCAGTCTACGGCGTAGGAGTAGCCGAGCTTTACTTCCTCGCCTTCCAATGACGCCCCACTCGCCGGTCGAGTGACCATCACGTCCATGCGCGTCATCGACGCCGGCTTTCCGCATTTAGTGCAGGTGGTGAGGGTCGGGAAGGCCATGTCTCGCATTGTAACCGCCCACGCGGGAATGCAATCCGACGCGCGTTGCTATCCCTGATTCAATCTTGCAGCTGATTCGGCCTGCGACGCAGTACAAGAACCAACGTCAATAGCACAAGCGCAATGCCTGAAACCAACCACGCCCCCAACCATAGATAGTCACGCCCGTCGATGTCGGATGGAAGCAGGTTTCCCCTACTCAGGTCTTGGCGATATAGACTGACGAGTTTAGCGAACTGAATTAACAAGATGGAGCCGATGGCGGCCGAAATCAGTGCTAAGGTGTATCGCACGATTGTCATCCATAAAAAAGCTGCTTATTGAAATCTCTAAGCCCGCATTCTAACCCCGATTCTGGGGCTGCACACTTAGTCGGGCACTACCCAATTCTGCGTCCCACCTTTCTCGGCACGAAGAATGCGTCGTGCTGCGGTCTCAACGACATCGGACCCATGGACAGACCCCCTCTTAGCATCGACCATGGCACCGAACGCACCACTGCCAGTCGTCCTCGTCACCGGCGGCAACCGCGGCATCGGCTTGGAAATCGCCAAACAACTGGCTGGTCGCGGACATCACGCCGTGGTCGCGTGCTGAGATCAGGCCAAAGGGGAAGCGGCGGTGAAAAGGTGTGAAAGAGGCCCGGTGATGCTGCCGAGATCGCTTGGCAAATCGCGGCGTCGCGATGACGATCAGCAAGAGTTGCAAGGCGAGTCTAGTGGGCTGAGATTGTTGATCAAGTTGGCGCTGCTCGCGGCTCCTGGAGGCCCCCAGGCGGTCCGCTCTCGCGAGGAAACGGTGCAGCGCGACCTCGCAGACGCCCCTCAACAAACGGGTCCTTGAATCGCCGTCTAGGGCGTGGCTGGAGTGCGAGAGCGACACGGGTGACAATTATCACGAGGAAGTTTTGCTGGACATCATGTCCGCCAGAGTCATTCATCGATTGCTAGGCGCGACCATCAAGGCACACAAGTTATCAGTGGTGAAGCCTAACGAATCTCACTAACCCGTTGAGCGTTGCCATCGTCGGTAAGAAGGCCTTTCGAACGATCCCAAGCTCAGCGACCCGGCCGCGGGAGCCACGATTGCAACCGCGACGATCAAGCCGGGTTCGCTGCAGCGCATGGTTAGGCCGTGATCGTTGCATGAGCAGAAGATGCCTGAACTGCGATAGTCGCACCAGACATGAAATGAATGCCCGTGAGCCATTGCGGGTCTGGCGCTTGAGTGGGATCGGTCATGATAACTCCGTCTGCCCACTCCTCGTCCGTCCAATATCCCCACGTGTTGACGCAATCATCCTCGGTGAAAGGAAGTTCCGCATCGCGAGGAAGGAAGCGGAACTCGCTCACCTCTCGAAACTCCACGCTTACCGAGGCTGGCGTGCCGCCAGCAACACCGTCACCCGTGGAGCGCCGCCAATGCAACGAGAGAGTGCGGTGCTCTACCGAATAGTGGAGGCCACAAAAATCGAAGTTGTTATGTAGGTCGAGTTCATGTGGCGACTGCGACAGATAAATGCCGTCCTTGATTTCAAAGTCGCGTCGCATAGCGGCATAACTTGGTTATCGGATGTTTCTGCCTATCACTTGTAGACGGCAAATGTGCGGCCTGACGCGCAGGCAAGCAATCGCCGCAAATTGAATCTTAACCTGGGGTTCGGTGACTGTCGTCCCTCGTGGTGCATCGACCGTTGTCGTCTGGATTACACCCACCATCGGGCGCACAGCTCACCTGGGTGCATGCCCCCGGCTTTGTTCGCCGCCCGCTGGCCCACCTCCGCTTCGGGGCCTGCTTCGGTTACGCTTCGGCAGGCTTCTTCGCAACGATGGGCTAGCAGAGTAGTATCCAATTAACCCGATCCTCTTATTGCGGCCGGTACATAGATCGGGGGAAGCCCAAGACGTCATGTGGAAGTCGATGAGAGAGAAATCATTCTTGCTAAGAAGTCTGTGGTGTATTGTCGCAGCGGTCGCTTTGGTGTGCTTGCTGTTGACTCTTAGGGCATACTCAACGGCCAGTGCAGATAAATGGCGTGCAATGCACTGGCGCGGAGTTTTGATTTTTGGGTTTTTATTTTGTATCTCTTGCCTTAGCACGTATCGGGCTTACGGCCCACTCGTATTAGCCACCGTAATTGCAGGTGTTGTAAGCGCGGCAATCAACCGCGGTGACCAATTGCACCAGTTCCTTGTGTTCTGCTCCGTAAGTCTTCTGCTCGGAGTAGTAGTCGATTGCTATCTTGGGATGAGGACTGCAAAGAAAGGCGCTACAGTTTTAGAGATAGCTCAGAAAAGGAACGTTTAGGGCGGAGGGGAGTGGGGAGTAAGGGCGTTCCACAAGATCTACGCTTGGCGAGCGTAGGGCTCTTGCGACGCTGATAGCGTCGTCGACCAGCAGCCGCTTCGCCCCTTTCAACTCTTCACCGGCCGCTTGAGCCTGTCTGAGCGCACGACCTCCGTCGGCTGATAGACTGTGGTTGGACGTGACTACAAAGTATGCCCGCGGGAAAAGTTGGTGAAATTCTTCAAGCAATGTGCGTAAGCCGCCATGAGCGAACGCACGTAACCGAGTTTGGCAATGGGACTTTTGGGAGAGTTTCTCGAATCGTTCTACGGCAGCGGTAGCCTGCCCCAGACTATTTGGGCGAAGGTGCGACGCGAACGAACCGAAACGAACAACGGGGTATCGTCGCGGCGGCATCCCATTGGTCGAGAGAAGCGGCCAACCACAGAGGCCAAGTCGTTCGTTGACTCGGAGTTTTGGGCAACGATGCCGGATGTGGTCCGAGTGGATCAAACGCGAATCAAGGGTGGCAAAACTGAGTCAACGGTTGAAGTTACCAAGGGGAATCAACGGCTCAAGCGAGTTGCTGACGGAAGCATCGAAATGGAAAAGGAGCCGAGTCGCGGCAGAGGAAATGGCGATTCACTGCCGAATGATTTCCGTCGCCATTTCGACCGCGGGCTTATTCGCCGGCTTTTCACTTCGCTCACGCTGGAGCCCCTCGGGGAATGTCAAGTTGCCGGACGCAAATGCGTGCGAATCCGAGCCGTCCCGACTCCCGTCGATCAGATTTGGCCTCATTGGCTCCCCACTGAGGCGGACGAATTTGAGTTCGCCGCTGATTTGGAGTTCCCATCGCTCTTATCAATTCGGGCCAACTTAGGGGGGCTGACCTTTGAGACGTTTGAAGTCGTTCAAGTGACGTTCAATGGGGAGATTGACGGCGACGTTTTCAACGTGCAGCCGTTATCAGGCAAGCATACGCGGGATGCCATGCCAGTTGTTCAACGCATGACCTTGGAGGCGGCAATCGACAAGGTTCCATTCACCGTCTTACTTCCAAAAGTCAGGTCTGAGTTTGGTGGATGCGACGTTAACTACGAACCGCCGCGAGGGAAGCGGCCGGAGGGTCTCGGCATCCACTATCACGGGGGAGACTCGAATCGGTTTTGGTTTCACCTTCGCGCGGAACTTGACCCAGAAATGCAAGACCGACTGGAGTTTGAGGAAATCGAGTTTTCGGGGCGACGGTTTCAACTGTCAGACCCCGAAATTGACGGGGCTCTGAGTATCCTGGTCTTCCAGCAAGACGGAACTTGGGTTGAGATCGTGTCGGATTTCGCCCGCAATGATTTGCTGAACTTGGCAGCGTCATTTAAGCCGGTCGCCCGGAACCAATGACGCCCGCTATTCACTGATTCCATGAGTGACCAAGACCGACCAAATCGCTTTGCATCGAAGCCGCTGCCATCATCGGAGATGTAGTCGCCGGACCTGCCCGAGCCGCGTGGTGGCTTATTTTTGGCGGAGCATTAATCAGCGTCATTCCGACGGCAGTCGTGCTACCTGCGGAAGGCCGCTGCCCCGCGGGTCGTCAATGTCTCCAGCGGCTACGGGCAGCTCGCTGGGATGTCGGCCAACGTGCCGAGCTACTGCCTCTCCAAGCTCGCACTTAACGGCGTCACGATCATGTTGGCGGCGGCGCTGCGGGACGATGGAGTCGCCGTTAACTCGATGTGCCCCGGTTGGGTCCGCACCGACATGGGCGGTCCCGATGCGACGCGTTCTGTGGACGAAGGCGCAGACACGGCGGTGTGGCTCGCCGACGAGGCCCCGCACGAACTCACCGGAAAGTTCTTCCGCAGTCGGGCCGAAATCGTTTGGCAAATCGCACCCATCGCGAGGGCGATCAGCACGAGTTGCAAGGCGAGTCTGACGGGCTGAAATTATGGATCAAGTTGGCGCTGCTCACGCCTCCTGGAGGCCCCCAGGCGGCCTGCAGGCGCTCTTGAAAACGACGGAGCGCGAGAGCGACGCCGGTGACAATTATCACGACGAAGTTTTGCCGGACATCATGTCCGGCCAAAGTCATTCCGCGTTTGCCAGGTGCGACCATCAAGGCACATAAGATCACTCGCCCGTCAAGCGTCGCCAGCCTCGGTAAGTAGACCGTTTGAACGCTTCGCCTCCACAGGCCGGCGGGCGATGCGTTGATTGCAACAACCGATCAGACCGCCGGCTCCGGTGCAACGCTTGGTTAACTGCCGATCTCACTCTTTAGATACTGCTTCCATGTGATGCGGGTGCGTTCTTCATTTTGTGCTCGAGTGACAATCAAGGACGTCGAACTGTTCGCGGTGTTGATCACAATGGTATGAAACGCAAACTCACGCCCATCGGACTCATCGCTGAATACGACCGATCTCCCAACGTTCGGGTCAACTCCGAGCTTCTTGTCGTTCTCCGGATTTCGCGTCAGCAACTCGCGATAGTACTTGAGAACCTTTTCAACTGAGTCGCTCGTCGACATCGTTGTGGACAGAATCACTGACGGTACTGTACGTGCGCCATCCGCTCCTATCGTCGCTGCATCGGACATACGTGAATTTGCAATCTCAGCATCTGGGTATCGCCACTTCTCAACTGTATCCATCAAACTGACCGGCTCGTCAGCAGACGCCGTAACCAACATGACCATCGCCAGCGGCAGGCTCAGCGAAAATGCCAATGGAAAAGATAAGTGTCGCATGCGGAAACGCCCTTATTGCGATGGGTGACCTGACCGTACCGTGACTTGGTCTGCGATTCTTGGGTGAAATCCGCAAATGATTCTGCGGCTAACGTTCGAGTTAACCGGCCCGCGGAGGCAGGCACCGTAAGGCCGGGCTGAGATGATGCACCATGTGCCTCAGCCCGGCCTTACGGTGCCTGCCGTAGCGGGTCCGGTTGAACGAGTGGTTAGGCGTCACCGCGCTCATAGTCCAAGCTGAATGTTCTCTGGACCCACTCCTCAATTTCCTGTTTGCTGGGCCTCCTCTCTGGCTGCCCAGGCCTGCTAGCCATGGCTTCGCGGAAGTTGGCCATCTCGGTTGAGCAATAAAATGCCTTCTGAAGTCGACCTTCTTCGAAAATCAGCTCGTGAACAATGCGGAACTTGTGAGCGGGGTGGAAGCCCATGTGTACATACATCTCTCGGATGAACTCGCCGCCCAGTAGCAAGCCGCCACTGAAGCGCACTGGCTGATGCAAATTGCGAACCCTCTTGTCGTGCGCAAGTTGCGTGACCGGCACCCAAGCGCCTTTCTCAAGCTTTCGAGCGTCATACGTGTACGACTCGAGCACGCGCCCGAACACTTGAGCACCCTTGGCGCTGTCTTCTTCACTCAGGCCGATGTTCAGTTGTTCGAGAAACAGCGCTTCGTCATGAACGGAGTACTCGCAGTGAAACCCGCGCCAGCACGCCGTTGAGAACGCCTGAGCCACTAAGCCATGATCTTCAGGCTTGAAGAGGCCAACACCGTCGATTCCGGCGAGTGCGTACTGCTGGCCACGGAAGTTCACGATGTCGGGGACTTGTGCGGTCATTCTGTGACGCCTAATGGCACACGTCACCGAGTCGCGGGAGATGACGTCTCATAGTCGTAAAGCATCGTCCGCGACTTCGGTGCACGTGATTGTTCTGTCTTCTTCCGTTCTAGCGAGCACTTTCGCTCGAGTCGTTTGTAGGACGCCCGGACTTATAGAAACTTGAAAGCATCTCCCGCGCAGTCATGGATCCAGTGTAGTGATGTAGGCAGCCAGATCGTTTGCAAACGAGAATTGGATTATTGCTCATTAGAGCGAAATCCAGATCTTCTGTGTCTAAGAACTCTTTTGTGTTGTAGGGGAATACCCATGCATTTTCATCTTCGATGACGTGGGCTTCGTTAATCACGATGTTTCCAACACCGCAAAACAATGGTTTCACATATTCGATCACCTTTGCTGCGGCATGGGCTCTGGAAATCATGGTCATCATCGCTTTGAACATTCGATAGACAGAACTTGTTATTAGACAGAAACTTCTTCAGTAAGCCCTGCATATTGAAGGGAACATTCAGTAAGCAGCTTGCCTATTCTAACGGATGGCCTCAGGCTGCTTCAATCTTAAGCCCCTGTCGTCGGAGCGGACAGAGAATCGGCAGCTCCGAAGCAACCCAGGACGAACCGACATGGGTCACGAGCGCGGATCGTCGATTTGCCGAGCTAGACCGCATCACGCGAATAGGGCCGCACGTGCCCACTCCGAGCCCGGTTCCAAATACGTTGGTTTCCTGACATTCGTCAGGAAAAGTCGTTAGGTGATGAGTCTTCGGGCGGCGACATGTCTAAACTCACGTCACCTATCAAAGCGCCGAGTAATCGTCAGAATTTAGCTTCTCGGTGTCGCACCATCCGGCGGTACAGCTACCGCGACCAGCACCGGCGAGATTCCGGGTGGGCCGCCAACCAAGTGTTCGGCAGTAACGCCGCGACCGCAGGCGGCGAATGTCGCGATAACTGGATCAGCAGATCGCGCACGTAGGCAAACGGCTCGACCTGATTCGCCTTGGCGCTGGCCATGATCTTATAGAGGACCGCAGCCGCCATGCCGCCGTTGTCGCTGCCCATAAACAGATAATGCTTGCGGCCTATTGCTACCGGACGAACGCTTCGCTCACTCAGGTTATTGTCGATCGACAGCGCGCCGTTCTCACAGTAGCAAACCAGTTCGTCCCAACGCGGCAGCACGTACTGCAACGCTTGGCCGACGGGACTCTTGGGCAGCACGTTCTGCTCGGTGGCCTGGAGCCAGTGGCGAAACTCACCGAGCAAGGGCAACGAATACAGTTGTCGCAGCTCCAAACGCTGCCCATGCCAGGCCACCCGCTGGGCGTCGTTGTCGACGCCGGTCCCCTAGGTGTCGTCCAGGTAGGTCGTCGCGTCGGGCAGCAGCACCATCAAGTCGATCGTCAATCGGGCCGGCTTAGCTGGCGGTTGTTCGTGGGAGCTGCGTCTACGAGTCCGTGCTAGAGCGTGCGGGAGGGCTACCGGCGACGTGCCGCGCGCCCTGCGACCTCCTGAGGAGCAAGAGGGCCTTTGCTTAGCTTTCAGCGACAACACGCGCGCTTCTACTCGGTGGGACGTCAGCTCCTCGCCGAGTTACCGCCAAGCGGCTGGCAAGGCCGCGGCGAGATCGATCGCCAACGCTTGGCTTGAATGTCATTGCTGACAGTTATCACGAGATAGTTGACGGACATCATGTCCGGCGGCACTCGTCTAGCTCCGCCTGGCAAATTGCGCGACGACCGACAGCGTTCCGAGCACAGTACATCGCGTCAGAAATGGATGACGCCGACCCCCTCTCATCCGTGCGGGCGGCGAAGGCGATGTGTGGGGCTCAAGAGTCGGCGTCGTCATCGTGATAGTCGTTGTCCCAACGCGAAGAGTGTGGGAGTCTAATTGCAATCCCATACGCCGAGAGCGCGATGATGACTATGAGCACCGGAATCCAAGGTACAGAGTCTCTCAGAGCGGCAGCAATGACTATCGATTGAAGCATCCCCGCTACACTGATTACGACTGGCGTCCCGCAAGCGGTGAGCACACGGCTCGCCATCCACCTGAGGAAGCAAGCGGTCCTGTCCTTCAGGCTACTTGCAATTCAATCGGCAGCCTCGCTGTTGCGGCCCTTAAAACTAGCGACACGCCAGTAGCGCACGGCGTTTGGAGAACCCAAAAAGGAAGGCCATCAGGCAAATACTGAAAGCCTGCGGTTCGGGAACTAGGGTGAGAGTGACCTTAGCACCTGCTGAAATGGTGGGCGAAAGAAATCGTTCAAATGGCGAGCCATCGGCTAAGACGCCGCTTAGCGTCCGACCGCGGTCTCCAAGCACGAAACGTACGCCCTGCTGCAAGCGCGGTATCGGCTCGCCGTCCAGCTTAAACTCTGTGCCCAAGAAGTTGAGTTCGGCTCCGCTGTCAATGTACAAACTTTGACCGAACGACCCACCAGAAACATTGAGCACACCGCCGCGATCAACGCTGAAGAACCTTCCGAGCGTTCCGCCCGCTAAATTGAATGTACCGCCGATGCGAGAGACGTCCCCAAGAGTCCCTCCAAAAAGATTCATGACGCCGCCACGATTAACTTGCACCGTATCTTGCAGAGAACCTGACCCGATAGTTCCAACTCGGCCACCATGTACGTTGATCTCACTGCCTTCCATTCCTCGCAAGAATTCAACGGTGCCTCCCCTCTCAACATCGAAGGTGCTATCGTAGAGAAAAACGCCGAACGCCGACCTGCCCGTCATCTTAAGTCTGCTTCGCTGGGCAAACACGGAACCCATGCTCGAACCAGCCGATAATTCAATCTGGCTGCCGTCAACTGCAACAAGGTCCCCGTTAAGTTTGCCGCTGATCTTGACGGTTGCAGCGACAGATCTCAGGTTATTTCCGACGGTGCCTCCGGGGTCGACGATGAGCGTGCTGCCTCGGCCTGCAGTGAAGTAATTCCCCAATACTTGGCCTGCGTCGACGCGCAGAGTCTGCCCTTCTCTAAGCCCTCGCGGCGTCGGATCACGAGACGCTAGTAGATCGGCTGGCAAAGGCGGCGGCACCGATGTTGCTTTCAACTTCAGTACGCCAGGCGCAAGGCTATCGCCGTCCGATCCTTTTAGGGCGGTAAACACGATTGGAGTTCCGTCGGTAAGGGTTCCGCTTAACACAGACCGGTTAGGTATGTCGATGGCGACGGTATCGCCAACTTGTTCAAGACCGCCGATCAACTGCCCATCGAGTCGAAACTCACCTCCGTAAAGGGCGACGTCGGCGAGCGAATAGGCGTTGAATTTGCCATATGCTCCGCCATGAATGTCGATCTTGCTGTTAATTGAAACTCCTTCGCTGCCACCGCCAATCTTTCCTCCAGTGATGCTGATTAGACTGTTGGTGTGCCCGATCAGATTGTTGACCAGCCCGCCGTTTATTGTAAGTTTCCCGCCGTTCTCAACCCGAGCGCCATTCTCGCCGCCATCAATAATCGCGTTCGCGCCGTCTTTCACAACTAGTCCCGGTCCATTTCCGCCGGAGATGAAGGCTCTGCTGCCGGAATAAAGCTGCAAACTGCTATTCCATACGCCCCCGCCCACGTGAACGGTCGTGCCAGCGAAAGCCAGGGCGGTCCCTCGCATCGTTCCTCCGGAAACATTGAACTCGATGTTCGTAGAGGAACCATCCGATTGGCCTAAGTGATAGGGCAGTCCGGAAACACTGCTCTCGATTACGCCGCCTGCGGCGAGATTTACCTGCGTGTTGGAGCCAAGTATGTCGGGCAAGCTTGCCGAGGGAATATTGATCACCGTGGCAAATTGAGCACGGCCTATGTTATTTTCCACTGATGCCAAGACGAAGAGTGCGACAAAGAAGATTCTCATGCGTGCATCCAATCCCACGAACTATTAGACACCTCACTCCACGTATCCGGTATGGTAGTTGAATTGGCGAGAAAGGGAAAGCAAACTCATTCCTAGAAATTGCCGCGTCCGTTCACACTGTCCGGATTGCCGCCTACGCTGGCCAAGCCTCTCGCAACTTCCGCGAATCGCTGCTGGAAAATTATCCGCCGGCAACATAGTCTTAGGACAATACTCCAACACCCCATGCTCGCCGCGAAGCAAGCGGTCGCCAGCGTGATTTCCTTGGCGGGCACGCGAGCGCGAGATTTAGGGCGGCTATTGCCGTCGGATTTTTGATCGACTGCCGCCTATGATGTCGTTGCGTCAGTTGCGACCGAGGTTCACCCTCCGCGCCATGCTGGTGGTAATGACGCTTCTTTGCGTTTGGTGTGCCTACAGCATCAAATGGATCAAGCAACGAAGAGCGGCAATAGCGTCAGGACACGTGACGATCTTTGAGCCTCACGCAGGCGGAGAGCCTCCGCCAGCCCCGGGACTTCTATGGATGTTTGGGGAGCAAGGTTATGACTCAATCAGCGTCTTATCTGCCCCGCGCGACGAAAGAGGGAGGGTGCTCTCTCTGTTTCCCGAAGCCGCAGTAGCAGCTGACCTTGCCGAGTAGTACGATCTCACCCCATGCCCCGCCCCCGCTTCACCCTCCGCGTCATGCTGGTTGCCACGGCGATCGTGGCGGTGTGGCTCGGATGGAACGTCTCCGTGGTGCAGCGACGGAAGTTGGCGCTGGAATCCAACTCGACCTTGTCCAAGTGGCATGAGGAGCCTGCCCGGCCACTTTGTGACGTCGACTTCTTTGTTGACGACCCGGAGCCGCGCACAAATCCCGCCAGTGCTTACGACCTGGGCTATGTCCGCTTGCCGCCCACAGCTCCCTTCCGAGTGTCGACGCTAAGGAAGTGGATGGGAGATCAGCCCGTATGGCAAATTCGGTACACGCCAGGGGAAGCCCCTGAGAAAATGCAGCAACTCTTTCCCGAGGCAATCATCGCCTATAAAGACGCGGTGAAATAGCGTTTGTCGATATGGCGGCCGCGTCAGATCTTCGTAAGCGGCTCGGGGCAGACACCCTCTCATCCGTGCTGGCGGCGAAGGCGGCGTGAGTTGTCGAGTTACTCGGTTGAAATGGCTCCGCCCTGCACGAGCTTGCGGGCTCTAAACGGTCCAAAATAGTCGGCCTCCAGACCGATTTCGTCAAAGAACTGACGAGTCCAAGTACAACTCCCTGCGTAAGCGCAAGCCGCTTCGCCGTTCCTGACTTCGATTGACACGCTCGTAAAATGAAGATCTCCCGGCTGATAGTCTTTGTAGTAACGCAATGAACCGGAAGTCATGTCCCCTTCAATGATGCTCGGCGGAGCGACCGCCATTATTGCATTAATGTCATCACCGGCTTGGATGCGCCCAAAGTAAAGCTCCCGCCAAATCGGATGGCATTCGGCGTCCATCGCCTGATAGATATGCCATTCTTCGATGCTGCCGATCCTGAACCAGACACAGAATTCTACAAGGGCCGCGATCGTCAACGCGACGGGCAGCAGCAACCAAAACAGTCGGCGCTTTGAATTTGGTGCTGGTTCCATTCTCAATACATCGCCTACGGGTGATTCCGCCACTCTACCGCTCGCGCTCGCCAGACGCAAACTTTCCCGTTTCCTGCCTCCGATTTGGGCTCCACTGACGCTCTGGCCGCAAGATGTGCGATTGGCGAGCGTAGGTTTCTTGCAGCGCTGTTAACGTCTTTGGCATGAGCCACAACAAGTGCAAACGCCAACTCAGCCACATCGGCCGCAACAACCGGAGCGTCTGGATCCAGCCTGCGTATCTGGTTACCGCGAAGCACGGCATTCGCGTCGTCGCCACCGCAGCCGCGGAGACGAGGGCGGAAGCCTTACAGATCGCCGAGGCCTTTGCTCTGGAGCACAAGGCAGACCAGATCATCGACCAAACCTAGACGCCAGCACAGCCGCCCTCCAGCAGTCGACCCGCCACTCGTCTGCCGGGCGGCCGTGATGGGCTTGCCGTATGCCCGTCCGGGATTCTAGTCGGCTCGCGGCGGCGCTGGCATGATGGTGCTCATGTGCCACCACTACATCCAAGGCCGCGACCGCACCGCCGCAGGTCGGGCGATGGTCCATTACTGGGACGACGAGTTCTCAATTCAGTCGAACTTGCGCCAGCTAGAGTTGCCTGACGGCGGCTTCTATCCGCTCAAGCCCGTGCCGGTGGTTCGCCTGGACGAGAGCGGCGAGCGTGAGTTGGTGCTGTGCGAGTGGGGACTGTTGCCGTTCTGGTGGAAGCCCAGCGCCGGGACGCCCAAACGTGCGGCCTTCCAGCGCAAGACGTTTAACGCCCGCTCGGAGACCGTCTCGACGACGCCCAGCTATCGCGATGCCTTCAAGCGCCGACGCTGTCTGCTGCCGGCGGGCGCGTTTGAGGAAAAGGCGCACTACTTCAGCTTGCCGAGCGGGCAGCCGTTTGCCTTAGCGGGTCTGTGGGAATCATGGGGCCAGGGCGACGAACGCATCGAGAGCTGCACGCTCTTGACGACCACGCCGAGCGAGGAGGTGCGCGGCGTCGGTCACCACCGGATGCCGGTCATTCTGCAGCGTAAGGCCGAGTATGCTCGCTGGCTTGATCCGGAGATCAGCACGCTTGCGCCGCTTGAAGAATTGCTGAGGCCGCTGGCGGACGGTTCGCTGCAGGCGGCGGCGAAGGGCTAGCCCCCAGCCTTCCGGCCGGGGTCAGTTGGTAGACGGCAACCGTTACCGCGTCTAAGCCTCGGCGATGCTGCCTACGGCGACGCGGGTACTGTGGCCTCCATTCGCTCCAGGGCGTCCCTCGCATTTTTCTGGACGCTGACATTAGGAAAGGTTCTCTCCAATTCCTGGATAACCCCAACGACCTCGTTGGAAGGATTCTCCGAAGTGCTAAGCGCAAAGATCAATCCGTTTATCGGTTCTATAGTTCGGTTGCCCGTTCGTGGATCGTAAGGTGGCGGATCTTTCCACGTGGCCGTTAACTTCCTCAGCGCATCGACCATGTGTTCCGCATCGTCGGAAGCTGGCCCAATAACCTGCAGCATCATTAAGGCTTGTACTGCCATCCAACTCTCGGAATCGGCTAGGTGCTGGTAGGCAACGTCCCGAGTGTCCGGTAGTCCGAGGGTCTTCAGAATTAACATTGCCGCGTGCCGGCTCCTTAGGTTGGGCGATTCGAGGGCTTTGCAACAGTGCGCGACGAGGTCCGGTCCGCCGATCGCGACCGCGGCTTGCCAAGCAGGAGTGAAGGCTTTGTCATGGTCGCCCATGGCGTCAAATAGCGTAAACAACTTCGGGAGGACGCCCCGGGCTCGCGTGTCAACCAAATCACTCATAAACACGCGGTAAAACGGCTCGGGATTGACCATCCTAAATTGTTTCATTTTCTCGACAACTTGGTCATCAGTTATCGTCGGCCATTGCTGTTTCCAGTAGCGTCGGAGTAGGCCGCCAGTCGGACGGCCGCCAGAGTGCAATCGCAGAAAATCTTCCCAAGTCTTGTAGGTGAACTCCTCCAGTGCTTCGCCGCGGAGGATAGTGAACGCCAGTTCTCCATTCACAAGGATCTTTACCGGGCCGTTCCACCGCGGAAGTCCAACGACGATGAAACGTGGCCCATCGCCCATTCCAGATCTTATATAGTTTTCTTGTTTCTTTTGGGTAATTGCGATTACAAGTGCGTCCCCATCGACTGAGACTGTGTCGAGAGTTCTCGCACTATTAGGCCAGGAGGTCACCACTAACAGCGATTTCGTCGGTGGGTTGTTCTCCGGTAATTTAGGGATAAGCAAGCGGCACCGCTCTAATTCCCAGTCATCCTCGATAAGAAATATCCGATTGATGTTACCGAGTCGATGGATTGCGTCAGGTATGCCGTCAAACAGACCGAACTGCTCTACCACAACCTCTGTGGGAGCGGCATCACATTGCCCGTATTGTGCGAGCAGGAGGGGGAGTGTCACGACTAACGCTCTAGCTACAGATTGCCACATACCCTGCATTCTAACCGCAGCCGCGGGAATGCAATTGGCGGGGGGCATGGACTATAGTAGCGGCATGAACCACCCGCTTTTTCCCCTGCTGACGGACCTGGAAGCCGCCGGCATTCATTTCACACTTGGCCGCTATCGCCCAGAAGCGATTTGCGTCGCCCTGACGCTCGTCGGCCAGCGAGTTGAAATAGACGTGTTCGACGACGGCCATATGGAAGTCTGCCAATTCTCCGGTGACGAGGGTCCGTCCGGAGACGAATCGCTGGTAAGGCGGCTGATTGCCGAGAACCGCCAATAGCCCCACTTCGGCACCATCGCCGAATCCTTAGCGGCCCCAGATCGGCCCCACTTCGGGGCTGCACACTTACGACCCCACTACCCAGGTGAGGGTGGGCAGGCGGGACAGATTAGATTGAAGCCGTCGGTGTCGAGCCGCCAGCCGGCTTCCGTGACTTCTGGCGCTAACTGCTTCGCCCAAGCGATAACGTCCCCGTTCCAAGGAGGGTCATTCCAGAATGGGGTCTCCCGCTCAATATCGCACGCGTTGCACCGACAATACATCGTGCACCACAGCCCCCACTCGACGCCGTCGACTGGATCTGGGTACATCTCATTGACGTAATCTGCCGTGGTCATGCCCAGTATTCTAACCGCCGCCGCGGGAATGCAATCGGCGACAACGTGCCCAGTCGCGGCTAGAATCCGGCGATGTTCTACGTTGAAGTTCACGCACTGGCCCCCGCGACCGTCAACGACGCTGGCGGCGCGTATGTTTCGTGCTGGGTTAACGCGGACAACGAAACCGACGCCGAGGTAACTGCGCTCCAGGCAATCGAGGGCGAGGGCTGGACTCCCGAGGGAGTTACGGGCAGCTCGATGGGATGTCAGCCAACGTGCCGAGCTATTGCCTGTCGAAGCTTGCTCTGAACGGAGTCACGATCATGTTGGCGGCGGCGCTGCGCGACCATGGAATCGCCGTTAACTCGATGTGCCCCGGCTGGGTCCGCACCGACATGGGCGGTCCCGATGCGACACGCTCTGTAGAGGAAGGCGCGGACACGGCGGTGTGGCTCGCTGACGAGGCCGCGCAGGAACTCACGGGGAAGTTCTTCCGCAGTCGGGCTGAGATCGATTGGTGAATCGCGGCATCGCGATGACAATTAGCAAGAGTTGCGAGGCGACTCTGGTGGGCTGAAGTTGTTGATCAAGTTGGCGCTGCTCGCGGCTCCTGTAGGCCCCCAGGCGGCCAGTTCTCGCGAGGAAACGCGCAGATGCCCCTCAAAACAACTGGTCCTTAAATCGCCGACTAGGGCCTGGCTGGAGTGCGAGATCGACGCCGGTGACAATTATCACGACGAAGTTTTGCCGGACATCATGTCCGGCTCCTCGTGGACGCGTGATGAAGTGCGCCTTCGCGGTCTCCGCTGCCCCAGCGGCGTCAGCGGCGGCACGTCGATTGTCTGGACGAACGCCGCCGACCAATGCGCGACAATCGCGAAGGCGGCAAGGATGGCGAGTCCGCGCTTCATCGCAACAACTCCGCATGGGAAACACGCCGCGCCGGGCGAACCAGACGCGCCAGACAGTGGCAATGAACCTCCGCGTCAGTTGCCTTGGGCTGGCCCAACGCGTGGGGCTCGGCAGTTGGCTCTTCGTATCCTGTTGTTTGCTGCTGACGCGCACGTAGATGGCGATATGCTTGGTTATGTGCTATCTCCATGAATGCCGAAGGGCCGAGAGGTTTGTCCCCCTCGGCCCCTAGCGTTTGTCACATTGTGGTTATGCGTCTATCTCTTCGTTTCCTGCTGTTCTACGTCGTCCCATTCGTTGCTGGGCTGGGCGCTGCATGGGTATTCGCTGACTCAATCGACGTCTCGATGCACGACACGCTGGAGCAACCGGCATTTCGCATCGGCTTTCGCTTGGTCTTTGCGTTCTTATACACGGGGATCTGGCTCGTCGGTACGTTGTGCTACTTACTGGCTCGCCAAGTGATCCGCAAATGGCGAACGAAGTGACGATGCGTTTCAGACTGCGATTCCTGTTGCTGTACGTCATGCCCTGGGTGGCGATCGTCGCCAGCGTACTGAGTTATCCCGGCAACCTGAGCCTCGATACGCCGGAGGCCGAAACGCCGGACGGTTTAGTGCGAGCAGCTGTCTCCTATTTCGTCACTGTGATCTTCTGCTTTGTGTGGATTCGGAAAGCGAAGCGTTCCAAGACGCCCCCAGAGACCGCGTAGTCCCGCGTCTCAAAGGACGGAGCGAATAGCCGCATTATGGATGTTCTACTAGATATGATGTGCTGAAACGAAAAGCAGGCGTACCGTCACGCAAGTCAAAGCCTTCGATATACATTGAAAATGGGACGGCTCCAAACACCAGGAGGCGGCCTTTCGAGTCCGCTTTCAGTTCTGTCGAATGCGGTGAGCCGGGACCGGAGGTGCCGGGCACCAAGATGTCCTCGCACAGCACAATCGCTTTCCAAGTCGGATCCTCCGACTCTTTCTTCATGTGATAAATGGGATAGCTTCCCCAATAGTAGTCATGAACTGCGACTGCCCAAGTAGCCTCGCTCGTAGTGCAAACATCGAGTACGTTCGCTGCTTCATTAGCTTTCAATGCGTCCACAAGCACCGATGAGACAGCCAGTACAGGCTGCATTAAACCAGCAGCGGCAAAGTCGACCACGCCAATACGACCGCCGCGATCATCTTTTCCTCCCTCGTCGTTGGACGCCGACCGGCACGAAACCGTTTCAGGACCAACAGGCCGACGAAGGCAGTAATGAGAGGCACACTGGACAGAATTAGTCGGGCGTCCATGGTAGCCACTTTCGGAAATAGTCAGCCTAGTCCCCACATTCCCAGTCGGGGTCAGGGATTGCGTCTAGGCCACGCATCGACTCTGCTGCCGACGACATCGCGGGCCTGCTGCTCAGTGAGGCGGCCGTTAATGTATGCCTGTCGAATGGCTGAGATGTCTGCTTCACTCCGTGCGTGTTCCAACCAGACAAGGCACCCCAATAGAGAAGCAATCACGGTAGTGACGATAAACAGCCGTTTCAGATTGAATCGTGGCGATCGATCATCCATGCCCAGCATTCTAACCGCCGCCACGGTAGTTTCCTACAGAATCACCACCAACTCCAGCAACAACGCGACGACGCTCACGGCGATTAACGCCGACGCTGCCAAGAGCAATTAGACAGCCGTAAAAGCACATGATTCGCTTATCTGTAAGGCAAATGCTACTCAATGTCTCGGTACTCGTCGCGATGGCTGCCATTGTCGCGCCATGGGGAGGCCGTGGACTCGTTATGTTGGCTGGTGCGCTACTTGGCGGAGGCATCGCAGTAGCGTTCGCGCGATCGGCATTGAGGGTAGGGCAGGCAACAAGCTACTGCGCGACTATCGGAGGTGCGACGACAGGGCTCTTGGTCGCTTGGAGCCAATTTGAGTGGACGCACTGGGAGCAAGGGGCCGCTGTCATGACGGGGATATTGTTGGGTACGCTTATCTTCTGCCTTTCTTACACTTCGCTAAATGGCAACGACAAGCCCAAGCAACGCAGCGACGACAGTCACGTCGATTAACGCCGATTGAATAGAGATCGATTAGCGGAAGCGGAGAACGCCGACGCCGGCGAGGGTGAGGATGAGGGCGGGGTGCCAGAGGGGGAGATAATGGGCCAAATACTTGCCAGAACGAACTACTTGAAATGAACTGGTCGAGAGTTAGGGGTAGCTCTACCTATATCGGTTTAATTCATGCAAATCCAGCTTATGTCTCCCGCCGATCCTGTAACGTTCCAACATCGCGTTTCTATCACTGCGACGCGCCCCGTCAACCGTTAGAAACGGCTCGATTGCGAGCATCGGTGTGTCGCTTGAAAGACACCATACCTCTCCGTCGGCGAACGCAACATGCACGCAATCTTGCAGAATTCCTGCGAACCAATCTCCAATCTTGCTTTCGCGGTTTACGGTAATATTATCAATCGAATAATCGCCGGGCTCCATCCAGTGGACGCGCGAACCGGCCGCTTCTACGAGCACTACTAGGTCACGCGCGGAACTGTCCAGCTCTGAAATTCGGAGTGGTGCTGACGTGTTGAGCGCGGACCCGTGTCCGCTGACAGCAAAAACAGTAGTACTGCGATCGTTCGTTGCTGCTGATAATCGTGGTATGCAGTATGCGATACAAGCGCTACTAGCATTTAATGAATTAGCAGCCGCATCCCATGGGGCAGCGAATTTGCTGTCTGCTGGGTAGCTCGCTACGTTATGCCCCGTCCAATACCGCCAACTACTTAAAGCTTTGCCATCAGAGTCATTGACATTAGAGAAACGCCAGTTTGGCGACCGGTCTTCGGCTGCGAGAATTCCCAGTAACGCCAAATGAAGTCGGAGGGTTATTTCAGACGAAACCGACAGCCTCTGATTTTGCAGCGCCGCTTCCCGAATTCCGAAGGCAGCTATAGCGATTAACGTTACCGATATGAAGCAAGCTCGCAGGGAGAACTTGCACTTCTTGCAAAATGCGGCCTTCATTATCAGCCTAGCATGATCACATGCACGTGTAACGCCACTCCCAACGACTTAGAAACTCACCGCAGCCCACTGGCCAACCTTTGAGAGGACCTCTCACTCCGGATCCGTCGCTAACGTCTGTCATCATTAACTCGTCATCAACCCCCTACGCCCTAGCCCCCAGCCTCCCGGCCTGGGTCAGGACGCCAAATACGGCAGAAGCATCCCGAGTGAGTCCAGTGCCACCCACAGCACCAAGATCAGGACGAACCATTCGTTTGGGGTACGCTCTCGTCGTCTCATATCCCGCATTTTACCCGCCGGCGATGGAATGCAATCCGGCGAGGTAGTGGATAGACTACGGGCATGCCCACCAGCCTGAAGATATTCTTCACGGTCGCCGCAATTGCTGTGCGGGGCTAGCTCTGCTGGCCTCAGACTCTCATCGCCCGGGGACTTGGCAAACCCGCGCTCTGCATCGCGCTCGGTTTCTCTCAAATCCAGACGGGACTTTCCGCCCTTGGTACAGGTCGGCAATCGCGGCCTGGGGCGCAATCTTCATCGGGTGATTTGGTGGTTTGCTTAGCGGCCACGTTAATCTGCGCACCGCCAGCTGGCAGTGGTTGAGGCCACCATGCGCAGAGCGAAAAGAAGCAGCCCTAGCCCCCAGCCTCCCGGCCGGGGTCAGGCGAGCTAACGACGGAAGCCCCTGACCATCAGAGCGAGCGTAGTCAGCACGATGGCGAGCAAAAGCGTTATCAGCGCCCAGGGAACGATGGCCATAGGCTCGTCGGGGCTAAGGGCCCAAAAACCAAACGTCATGGCCACGACCGCCACCGCGCCAAGCATTGCTGACAGCCTGAATCTCATGCCCCGCATTGTAACCGCCGCCGCGGGAATGCAATCCGATGTCGACCGCAGTAACATGACGCCATGAGCCGCAGCATGCGAATCCTGAGGGATTGGCCGGAGGGCCTTAAGAAGCTCTCCATAGAGGAGCTACGCGCCCAGCGACAAGAATGGAATCGACGCCTGGGCCTTCCTCACCATCCCGCGAACCGTAAGCGGTATCAGGCGCGGGTGCGGGATATCGACGCCGAGATTGATTCTCGCAGCGCCGATTCTGAGTAGCACGCGCCCCCCGACGGGGGCCCACGCACTTATTGCCCTCCATCGAGTCCGGCTCGCCGTTTTCCGCTGCGTCAGATGCTCCCGGAAGGGGCCGATCGACTCATCAACTCACGCCTCCTGCAGGCCCCCAGGCGGCCCGCTCTCGCGAGGAAACGGGGCAGCTCGACCTCGCAGACGCCCCTCAACAAACTATTCCTTAAATCGCCGCCTCGGGGCTTGTGGGCGTGTGGGGTGAAGTGGTCGCCGGGCAGCTTGGCCAGTGCCAACATCAGCGCTCACGCGAGAGACGATTCGCGGAGCCGCCTGCCATGCTAGTTTCAGGACGCGGCCGAGTTGCGCGCAAGCGCGTTTGAAAACGGTGGAGCGCGAGAGCGACACTGGTGACAATTATCACGACGAAGTTTTGCCGGACATCATGTCCGGCCAATGTCATTCCGCGTGCTCGCGTTATGAGGTGCGCCTTCGCGGTCTCTACTGCGAACGATGTCGCCAAAGCAGGCGGGCGAGAATGCGGGATACGGCTGATGAGACATGACAGCAGAATCTCTCTCGTTGGGTGGATGGCGGGATCGGCGCGATTTCATCTGCGCAACAAAAAAACGGCGGCATCTCGCGGCCCTTGGAAGGATCGAAGATGCCGCCGCTTGTTTTGGCGGGGCCACGTCGCGCGAGCCGCGACGATCTATTCACATAGGTTGTCAGTGGTGACGTCTAACGAGGATCAGTCGCCCGTCAAGCGTTGCCGCCGGCGGTAAGAAGGCCGTTTGAACGGCTGCCTTCAGCAGATCGCAGGCAATCGATTCTCAATACCGCAAGACGTGATCGCGATTCTGCTGGAAGGCTTTGTTCGCTGTCTTCTTTTCTCGTCAGAAGCACGCGATCATTCCAACGACCATTGCGAGGATCGAACCCACCACAATCAGCAGACCGATGCTCGTCGGAATTCTATCCCACCACGGATGAATGGGCCGACAGTGAATGGCCTGATCATAGGGCGGCAATTCCACTTCAAGTACCAGCGGCTCGTTCCTGCGCCAGTCGCCTTCATCCCGAAAGGGCCAAGGCGTTCCAGACGCTGACGAGATATCCAGATCGGTTGAAAGGAAGGCAATGATCCGCCGCATGGTTTCCCACCCTTCCGCAGCGACGGAGACTGGATGATTTCTGGTGTCACAGTGGCAGCCCCACAGCGCCTTCACGATCTTCTGGACGGCCGGATCAGGGGAAGCAACAGAGGCCGAGTACAGGTCCTCGAATTCAAATGCGCGGACCTCGCCCTTCATGTAGGCGACTATAGCGTCCCGGACCGCAGACCGAGACTGGCGGTCAAGCGGGGTCACTTTATCTGGTTCGTTGCTCAAACGATGGCCGTATCTTCTGCTAGAGCTACGCGACTACCCGCACGGCACCACAACGAGACGGCACGCACTCAATAGCAACGCACGGTATCGGCAGGGCCCGCACGCGTTGCATTGCCTTCCGTCAGCGAACGTAGTGCCGATCACCGGCCGGGCCGGCACCGCGCGGCGCGCGACCGACAGAAATTATACCGCCAGCCCGGTCCGGTGCATTGGCGGGTTATGTCGCACTTCCGAAGATAACGCGGACGGCGTGAATTGCCTGCACAAGCGACCGTCGTGTTTCGCCGGCAACCGTAACGAGAAGCCAAGAATCGCTCGAACACCTTCGCCGTGCGACCATACCACTCTAGGCCACTCGACCCCGCGGCCAACTGCTCCTCTTCAAGCTCCGCGATCTCGTTTGCGTCGGCTTCGGCCAGCGTGAGAGGGGTTGGAGCTGCTTTCCTTGAATCCGACTGGGAGGTATGGGGTGATTGGGGCAAACCAGGCACCGGCGCTGACATTGGTAATACTTTCCTAGGAGCCGCTGGGGGTATATTTGGGATACTCACGCCAACGCTGGGTCCATGTCCTGAAAATTTCTGCGACGAGTGGTGTGGAACTCACGACTAACCGCATATAAACATCGTGAAACGCATTGCCCCTCTACTTGGTCTGCTGCTAGGACTTCTAATTGCAATCTATGGATTTGCAGCCGCAGAGGTTATGCCGCTCGCTGAGTCTGAGAAGATAGTACGAATTTTTGAAACAACAAAGCGAGACGACGTTCATAGAGAGATTCAACTCGAACTCCTTCGAGTTTCTCGAAAAATCGGTTGGGGCTTCGTAGCTCTTGGCGCATTGATTATCACAATCAATGGCTTAGCACTAAAGGCGTACTTCCAGATCGAATCGAGGCGCGAGAATCCGTAGTCGACAACGAATCGTGCAAGCCGACCGCATCAGAAACAACTATAGCGGGGAATCTAATTATTCACCCTCGTAAGCCACCGGCTTCCGATCGCATTGCCAGCACGTCGACGACCTCGTCAAGCGTTAAGTCAGCAATTTTTTGCCACTCCTTTCCAGTCAAGACTATGCCGAGAGCTTTCTCGATGCGGAACTGCGCGTCCCACTCGCAGCCATTCCCTGTTCGCGACTTAATCATCACTCCAAACGAATCCTGTGGAATGAAATGAGAGTGAGGCCAGCAGCAGGCCTTAACACAGCTATCGATTAGGGCCCGCGAGATCCGTTTACGTAGTTTGTCGCTCCAATACTCGGGCGATTGTTCAATTCTCGCTTCGAATTGAAGAAAAAGCTTGTCGGCGATTGGGTCCAGGCGAGCTCGCTCTAATACGCCCGCAGCAATCCACCCGAAGATTGGAATACATCGAAGAATTAGCTCCAGCCTCGAGGGCTCTGGCCAATAAAGGGGAAACCTCAGTGGTTGAATTGGCGATGGATTGTTCATCATCGAAATCCCGTCGGTCACAACCGTACCACCACCCCCAGCAGCCCAGCCACAATCGTTGTGACGACAAACGCGGACCGAAGCGTGACTTGCCTCCTTAATCGAATGACGTCCATCCCCAAAACGCCAAGCACCCAACGCTCGCCGCGAAGCAAAAGGACGCCAGGGCGTAGCGGACATACTTGGCCATTGCGGCAGTATAGCAAAACCCGAATGGGTCACGCTGGACAGGCTAAATCGCTACCGGCGTAGCCAGCAACGCGGCGACGACGGCGGAAGAGGAACGCGTCCCAATCCAATCGGCGTCTGCTGCAAACTCTAAGGCCTAAATATCCTATGCTTGCTAGAAGCGTCCCATTGGGTTCGGGGGTCATTACGATCCGCGCCTCAAATACGCCTCTTGGCCGAGGTGAGATCGATCGCCAACGCTTAGCTTGAACGTCATTGCTGACAGTTATCACGAGATAGTTGCCGGACATGATGTCCGGCGGCGATCGTCTAGCTCCACCTGGCAGATTGCCGGGCGACCGACGGCGTTCCGAGCACAGTGGGATTCGCGTCAGAAATGGATGACGCCGACCCCCTCTCCTCCCTGCGGGCGGCGAAGGCGGTGTAAGGCTAATTGTTGGGACGCTCTATTGCTATCGCATTATAAGCTTCCGCAAACTTCGTGGCCGCAGCCTGCCAGGCAACGTCGATAACTGCATCTGACGTACCCGGCAGTTCCCAATCGCGCTTCGCATCGAACTGAGCGTCCGCAGGCGCACCAGGAAGGACTATGGCGTCCTCGGCGACGGCGATAAAACCAGAACGATCATGGACTGCCTGACGCTCGGCGTCCGCACTATGCAAGTAAGCCGCCGCCTCCTGATATCGGTGGTCGCCAATGAGGCGAGTGACATCGATTCGAAATGTCGAAGGGGCGTAGGGCGGAATCGATTGCGCGGCCGGCGGCGAATTGTTTGGCTCGCTGCATCCCGCTAGCAAAACTGCGGCAACCACAAGAATGAACGTCGCCCAGTTCATATCGTCATCCTGATGGCTCACTCAACGACCCGTTCAGGTGTCGGTCCTCACGTCAGGAAACCACTCGGTATGCTGCGCGCCGGACCGGCTTAGGTAGGTAACCCGCCGACCCTTGAGAAAAGCGAAATAACCAAACACCCCGGCTTCAACGACTCTTCGAGAGAAACTCTCATGCGATTGATCCTTCGTCTGGCTATCCAGCATAGCAGCGGTTAGCAGCTCGACATCGAAGCCATCAGCAATCGGGGGCATGTCGTTATATGAAACCGGACAGCTGACGGCGTCTCCGCCTGCGTAGTACGTGGTTTTCATAGAACAATAGTCAACGAAATAGCAATCCACTCCGGCTGCGTTCAGCATCGCCAAGATTTCTGGAAAGGACATCGAGGCACTGTGGGTCGCTTCCGCCGCACGAAGGATAGCAACATTGCGCCGCTGCTTTTCGCCAGCTCCGTCGCGAGTCGCCGAGGCCGCATCCAGTCTATCGATCTCATCGGCAATGATTCCGAGCGTGGCCCCCGCGCAGTCGAAACAGATCAGGTCGCCCATCGGGCCTTGAGCTAGCGGCCCCGATTCACGGTGCGGCCTGCAGCAGAAGGAACACTTACCTTTTGGCGGCCCGAGTTGAGCGCTTTTGCGCAATGCGTTCTCCAGGAACTGGATCAATCGCCGTGTCCGCTTTGGAATACTCATGGCCCCACTTTACCCGCTGGCGACGGCTCGGGCGAATCCAAGGGACCAAGTCTCTCAGAGCAGCGGCAATGGCGAGGGATTGGAGCATGCCCGCCACTCTACCGCCCCCGGGCTCGCCGCCCGCAAACTTGGCTTCCTACGGCTGGAACGAAACTATGGAATCGACGGCTCTGCTTCAATAATCGAAAACAGCTGCAGGAACATCACGATTTCGCCGACGATCATGACCACTTCGCCAACGGCAATGATCTTCAAGCCGGTTGGCGAAACAAGCCTTGGAAGTCTCCAGATTGGCGCATAGCTCAATACGCGAACGCCAGGAAGACGAAACAATGCCCAGCCTAGAATTCCAGAAGCAGCGCCGGCTATGGCGATCACTGAGCCAAGGTAGACCATGCCCCCACTATAACCGCCGGCGACGGGCGGGGCGAAAGCGAGGTGAGCGGCTCGGTTAACAATCGATGCCCATCCCGATGACGCCCACTCCCAGCCATGCCAAGCCGGCCATAATTGCGACGACGATGGACCACGGACGGGGCCGAATGAAAACTAAAAGCATGCAAGGCAGGAAGAGCAGCAAAAGAACTACTCCCGCTACCTGGATATTAGGTGCCACGTCGCGGATGAGGATGATAGGACCGTAGAAGGCGTTCATACGCTTCTTAACCGTCGTTCGGCTTTCCAAGCTACCCCAGCTGTCAGCTTTTTGGCAGAGGTAGGGCACTATTCACCTAAACATATTGACGTAGACCACGCCAACGCATAGCCACGCAATCGCGCCCACCACAGGCTTCCCAAACAAGAGCCCAACTCCCGCGCCCGGCAGGCTAAAAAAGCACACGAGGCATAGGAACTTCAGTGCGTCACCAAAGTTACTATCAAAATCAAAATGCGGTGCCATCGGAATTGCAGCCATACCAATCGCTATGAGAGTGGTGGAGAGCATCGCACGTCGTAGGCTGAATCGATTCGGTCTCATCTCGACATTCTTTTCCGCCTTCACCGCCGCCGCGTCTGCTTCCTGAAGAATCACCGCCATACCCCGGCCAAGCTGCAACGACGTTGACGTAAATGAAAAGCGTGGGAACGGAGAGCTGGCGGCGGAGGCCTGGAGCTACCCAAGAGGCGGGGGTACGTGTCGCAGGCACGCGAGGGCTTACTTCGGCAAAGTCAGTGCTGCATCACCGACAATCGGCCTGCTTTACCTTGTGTATCGAACTCTATCTCCAGCACGTCACAGTCCATTCTCATTCCACTCCACATCCCTAGAATATAAGTTGAAGTGTCATTTGTCTCGCCTCCGTCGGGCTGGCCAAGCATCTGTTCAATCGTTTGTCGTGACATCCCTACCTGAACGTGGTTGGTCAATAGGTCACGGCACATCGAGGCTCTAGGGTTATCGGCGTCCATACTTTTCGCGTTCGCCCCCCAGACTTCCTTGTCAAACATTCGGAAGGCGAATGGATCACGGTGCCGCAGTAACGACGAGATTCCGAAACAGACGAACGCAACCGCAAACACGACAAGCAGCAACCGGCCCATCGTGTATCGCACTTTCGGAAAGTCGTCAAATTCATCAGCGATTTAGATCGAGGCTTTGAACATGACGGCGAAGCAAACGGTCGCCAAGGCGTAGCGGAGTGTTTTCGCCATAGACGCAACTAATCGGCTGACCTTCGTTTCAGGAAGGCAACGAGCGCTCACAAGTAAACGTAGCCAACTGCAAACATTCCAATCCAGAGACAGCGATTACGGATATCACATAAGTTATAGAACATCCCACACAATGCGACGTCGCGCATCGCCACATACAGGAAGAGTCGGGGCGTGAATCGCATTGCACAAAGGTTACCATCATTCAATATCGACGGGGTCAGCCGATCATGCCCCGCAGTCCTACCGGGTGGTCCGCATAATGCCATGTCCCCATAATACGAACAGCCAAAGCTCGCCGCGAAGCAGAACGTCGCCTGCGCTTAGCGGACAAATCTAGTGATTGAAGAACAACTGCTGTGACGGCTCATCAAGTCAACACCATAAGATTTGTGGCTGCACGGCAATTTAATTGGTGAATCCCGGCCATCCAGATCAGTGCGCAGTTGAACTCCTATTGTCGATCAAGTAGAAGCGCAGTTGAAACATTGGAACGTCTCGCAACTATCTGAATATGCAGTATCAATTAAGCACGCTTTTCTGGCAGCTATCGATAGCTGCTGCTTTATTCGCTGGCATCAGCAAAGGCATAGTTAGCCCTATCATCGCAATATCTCTCGCGTACGCTGATCTATTGATTTCCTGTACCGTTGTCAGTCGCGATCGTACCTACCTACAGAGTGTGGCAAGGAAGATCGCCTACTTCGCCAATTCAATTATCTGCGTCCTGAGTTTACTGTTCTGTGCGGCAATGGCTTCGGGCTCGTTTGCAGACATAACGATCCCAGAGCGAAACAAGTCTATCGCCGTCATGCTCCCGATTTCAGCGTTTTCAATCATGACGCTAGTAGCACTGAGGTTCTATCTACACCACCATAGCCTCTATACGGCATGCTCGCGGCTGGCGGCAATATGCTTGTGTGCGAACCAATTGGCGTTTGGATGGTGGCTAGTCTTCGTCAAGCCTCGTTCTATCTTATATGACTCTAGCGGGGACTGGTCATTCTTTGATCAGATTATTGCCGCAGTGATCGTCTGCAACTGTGCTACGCTAATCGTTTGCAGCCAAAGCTCGCCGCGAAGCAAAGGGTCGCCAGGGCGTAGCGGATGTAGCTGAGCATGGCCGCTATTATAGCGGAGTTCGCGGGCGACTTCCCCACCCGCTATAGTCAGTGACATGAACGGACCGAGGTTCATCTTCACGGTACTCATCGACGGCTTGGTGCTCATTGCAGCTGGGCTCTGCCGCTGGGCCATGCTCGAGAGATTCACCGTCCGTCGTTTGCTGACAGTGACGGCCGTGGTCGCCATCATCGCCGGAATCTTTAGGGCGTCGCTGCGCTAGCGAGAAGACCACTCCACTAGCCACGCATGCCACTGAACAGATCCCGGCGCGAAGGTTAGCTGCCCCATTTGCCCCGGGCACTCCGTTGCCAGCGAATGGCAGCCCGATGGGCCAGTGGGAAGGCTGGGTGGTGGTAATCCCAGAGCCGCGGTCGTGGTTCCTGGCAGTCTGGAGTGTTGCATTGTTGGGAGTTACGAGCAGAATTTCCCGACCGAAGAACCCGCTCAGCCGTCTAACATAGCTCGCCGCGGCTGACGCAATTAGCTACCCACTGGCGATGGGCGAGGCGGAAGGTCACGGAAGCGCGAGCAGTGACGTAATAAGCCCCGCCACGCCAGTGGTGAAAACGAGGAGGTTGAGCACGGAGTACCGGCGAAACTCCAATATTCGCACTAACGAGAAGAGAAGCAGTGCGGCCCCAACGGGCAGCAGCACGACGATGACGGCATCTGACGGCATCACTTCATCCTAATGGCGATGCGTCATCGAGGAAGCAGCCCTAGCCCCCCGCCTCCCGGTCAGAGTCAGGCGGTGAATAGCCATTGAATTGCGATTGCGGCAATTCCAGCGAGGACGCCGAGCACGATGACCGCGGCGCTGACGCTCTGGCCAGTCTCTAGGCTTGAGGGCTTTGCGTCACGTCGCAGCCACAAGAGCTTGGCAACGCCACGCGAGACGATCGACCCGAAATCAACTGCGAACTGGATGGCGTCGTCGATCAGCCTCGCATTTTAACCGCCACCCGGTCGTGTTCCTACAAAATCACCGCCAGCCCCAACAGCCCAGCGATGCTATAAGCGTTGCAATAGGTTGAGACGCAGCTGCGAGAATCTAGAATACCTCGCGCGATATTCTGCAGTTAACCGGCGATGCGCTACATCAATCCGACGGCGAGTCGCTTCATCGAGAACGTCCACTTTGACCCGTACTCGCTGACCATGTGTGTCAAACGTGAATACGGCTCCCGACACTTCCAAGCCGACAATGGCGTCCGCCAGCTCCTTGGCCAACTCTCGCGATCTTGTAATTAGAGGGATCGGGCATATTAGTGTTTCGCCGCGAAGCAAATAGTCGCAAGGAGTGTGCGGAGGTGCTGGGCCACTTAAGCTACTCTACCGATCTAAGGCTCACGTGACTCATCAAAGATGGCCTTCCCTTGATCATCTTCAACTCCGCCATTTGACACGCCAGCGACTTTAAAGAAGCGGCCGTTTTCAGACCATAGTGTAACCCCCGCTCCGCCGTCTGCAGCGCTAAGGCCGAAAGAACCTTGGAGCACGCTTTTTGCTGAAAAGAGAGCGATGTGAGGTGAGCCATCGGCATCGAGTGACAGCTCAAGTCGCGGACATCCTGCTAAATCCAGAAGCTGTAAGTATGGACGACCGTCGCCCTCCGAGCATGAGATCATTGCACGCACTCGCTCTGCGTCGTCCACGATAGTCAGTTGCTTAACAGTTAAGCCGTCAAATCTCTCGACCATATCTGTACTCCTGTTTTTCGTTGAGCATTGCTCCGCGACCACAATCCGAAGCAGCCAACGCTCGTCACTAAGCAGAACGTCGCCAGAGCGTAGCGGATGTAGGTGAGCATGCCCGCCAGTATAGCGGAGTTCGCAGGCGACTTCCCCACCCGCTATAGTGAGTGCCATGGAAGAGGATTGGCGAAAGCTCCAAGTTGGCGACCGGGTTCGCTTCGTCCGATTGCCAACGGAGTTTTCTCAGCCTGGCTACTTCGTCCATAAGGACACGTTGCGGCTTTACAAACGCCTGATTGCTCGGCGACGATCAACGCAAGTCGCCTTTCTGGACGACTGGCAGCGCCCCGTCATTTGCTACCGGTTCATCGGCAAGAGTGGCCGTATGGAGTACCACAGTCTTATCATCGATGACGACAGCTGGGTGCGTGTGAAACCGCGAAAGAAAACAACCTAGCAACACAGTGTTATGGCAGTACTGAACCAATCGACGTCGCATTTCTCTCGTTGCCGGCACCGCAGTTACTACTGCGTTGCTTCTTGGCCTCTTTGATCGCGTTTGGCGGTGGCGTTGCAGGAACGCACGGAGAAATGTAGGCGTCAAGCGACGTCGCCGGACATCATGTCCGGCAACTATCTCGTGATAAGTGTCAGCAATGACGCTCAGGCCAAGCGTTGGCGATCGCTCTCGCCTCGGCCTTGCACGTCACTTGGCAATTACTAGGCGAGTAGCTTCAGGTATACGGAGAACCAACGCGCATCGTCGCTGATAGCTAAGCGATAGCCCCCTTGCTCCTCAGGAGAGGGCAGGGCGGCCGCCAGCGCCAGAGCGAACGCCCCCGCGCTGGCAGCCCTCCCGCGCGCTCTAGCACGGACTCGGAGCCGCATCTCCCACGAACAATCGCCAGCTGTCATGGAGCTCGCGCCGCAGCTGGCTGACTCGTCCGGCGGTCAGCCGACAGAGCTCCGCGACGGCGCTCGTCCGTTCCCCCTGCGCCAGCGCGTGGACCACGCGCTGATCACGACGGGAGAGCGAACCGTACCACTGGCTGAAGTCAATCCGCAAAGCCGCCATCTCCGCGGGACTTGCCCGTCGGTAGTCGCTAAGGGACTGGGCGATCGAGTCGAGCGGTTCGGTGCGACAGCCGCGCAGCCGGCATTTCACCGAGCCGACGTCCGCCGCATTGTCACGGCTTCCGGTCAAACGCCCGGATCGATAGCGCCGCACGCCGTAACGGGCCAACGGCGTGGCGTAGCCGAGCTTCGCTCGACCCGCCTGCGCAAGCCCGGCATAGGCGACCGCAGCCGAAGCGATGACCGTTTGGATCGCCTCTTCGCGTTCTTCGGGGGCCAGTTCACGGAAGGCGATTCGCGCGTAGCGCCGGATCGTCGGCAGCATCTGGACGAACGAGGCTTGCCAGGGGAGGGGAGGGGCGTCATCAGCAGCGACGATTGCTGAGCCATTCATGGGACGTTCCTTTTCAAAGGGACCGCCCCTGTCGAGGGCGGTCGTGTGAGGTACACAACCGCCCTCGCGACAGGCGAGAGCCGAAAAAGTAGAGAGCAAGTTCGTGCGACAATCGTGCGATGCGCTCTGGACGCCGTCGCAGCAGCCTCTTCACTGAGGGCTGGGCGTTAAGCTCCCCAAGCATTCATGCCGCCAAACGGCACTGGATTTAGCGGTAGCCGGCTCCCGCGCAGCAAGCGACCGGTAGGTTAGTCGCCCGCTGGCCCGAGTGCTTTACCGATGCGATCAGGTTGCCCGTGGTACTAAGTACGCCGGTCTCGATCCTGCTCCGCTGGTCGAAGCCGACATACTCCCACGGCGTGGCGCAGCTTGGGATCGACACACCACCGAATTGTCAGAGCAATCACGAGATGAGTTGTCCGGACCTTATGTCCGGCGACACGTGAAGCAATCGCGAAGATAAATTGCTAAGTCGACGACACAAAAGATGATAAGAGGAGCCTCGAAACGGTACAGACCGCCAATTGCCTACCGTTTTGAGCTCGCTTTCCGCGCGGTTATACCGCAATTCCCCGGCATTTAATGACATCGAATGCAATAGTTTGCATTTACCTTCTTGGGGCTGTATCATTCGCTAAACAACGAAGGAAACGCCTAGAACGCTCTTGTTTCTGCGCGAATTTGCAAGGCAGAGGTTAGGGGTTCGATCCCCCTTGGCTCCACTTCTTTTTTTGAGCGTACGCCGTTGAGTTCGGCAACTGAGTTCTGCGACCTCGGCGCGATCGCTCGTCATCTGCTACTGGTCGTGCGACGACTACGCGGCTGGCCGTCTTCGGGCCAATGGGCCCAAGCCGATCAGCGGATAGCCTGGCACGCGCTGTTGGTACTGGCGGTATTCGTCGCCCATGTAGAACGCCAGCCGTTCGTCCTTGAGGTAGCTGCCGACGGCCAGGTAGATCGACCAGACGGCGGTGAGCAGGGCGTGATCGAGCGTCATGAGCGGCGTGAACCAAATCAATCCGGCAAAGCTGAGATACACCGGGTGCCGCATCCACCGATAGGCGCCTTTGGGGACGAAGCGCCGGCGCGGCAACGGCAGCCGGCGGGCCCAGTGGCTCCACTCGGTGAAGCCCGTCTGATAGCCGAGCCCCGTGAGCAGCAGGCTGTAGCCAAGCCCGAGCCACGACAGGAGAAACGCCGCGACAACCACGATCCGCGGCCAGCCGCTGAGCTCCCAGATGACGATGTCGCTTTCCTGCCAGGCGCCGAAGACGACCCAAAGCGACGCGCATGTGACGATGCAATAGAAGATGCCGAAGAACTCGCGGCCAATGACTCGGCAGATGGCGGCTTGGAGTTTGGGGAGGCGCAGCAGACTGTGCGGCACGGCAAAGAGCAGGGCAAGCCCCAGGTCGCAGCTCGCCATCAGCCAAACGGGCGTTCGTCCGCCGTCGCGAGGCGCTGAGGCGTCGAGAAACTGGTAGAGACCAACCACAGTGACGGCGAACATCAACTGCGCGCCGAGGCCGACAATCCATCCAGCGGCGCGCCGCCACGCGGCGGCCCCATCTGCGATCACTGCATCCATGCCACATCACTCCGAGAATATCTTGCGACGGCGGTCATCGCCGTCGATCATTGTCCAGGCGCGCTGACGACAATAATGTCTCCGTGAACCATCATATCGTCCGCGACGCCGACCGCGCCAAGCGCCTTGCGCAGCGGTTTAATGCCGAACTCGGATTGTCGCAGCGGAAACTGGCCGCGAATGCGCAGGAAACCGTTCCCAGGTTCGACTTCGGCGAGAAACCGCAGCGGTCGCTTCACCCCGTGGAGCGTGAACTCGCCGATGAATTCGTAGAGGGGATGGCCTTGGCGGCTCGCCTGGTTGGTCTTACGGGTCGAAGCAACGTCGAACACCGCCGTTGGGAAGCGTTTGACGTCGAGGACCTCCGGTCCGAGCATGTTGGCGGTCACTTCGCGCTGCGTGTCGGCGTCGGTTTCGCCTTCTACGCCGAGATACTTGCGGGCGTAGGGAACGTCGGCGAGGAAGCTGCCCATCTCAAACTGGATCTGACCCGCGTCTTTTTCGGCATCGAGCGCAATGCGTCCGCCGCTAAGCAGGCCAACGACGCCGTGCACGTGCCCGAAGCCCGTTTTCTCGACGCGAATGTAAACCCGCGAATTGCCGGGGTGGACGTCGCCGGGGGCGAGCGCCGGGGAGGACGCCGGCGCGGCGCCTGCAGATCCGCTGGCAATGACACTGAGACACATTATCATCAGCCAGAAAATCGTCGACTTACGCGGGTAGCGGGCGATTTTTTGCGGAAATATGAACATCACCGGCCTCACTTCCTTGCGCTACTGTAAGGTTTCAGACTCGTACGATTGTGAGATTGACAGGAGCGGCCCATCGCTCGCAACATACTCCAGTCGGACGGCGCCTAGTGTATAGAACGCATCGCATCCGATCGTCGAGAGCAAGTTGCGAGTTTCATTGGACATTCGCCGCTCTTTACGGATGTCCACGTCACTATTTACGGAACAGGTCGCTTCACGAAGAAGCGACGGGGGCCGCGCAGCTCGGTATCGAGGCGCGCAGCTGAAAGGATTCAGCGAATCTCATGTCAGTCACAGCGAGTCCGGCAGCGCGCCGATGGACGATCGGCCGAAGACAACGCATCGCCGAGTTAATGGACGACCCGCAGATCGAGCCCGCGGCGCTCGATCACGCGCTTCGCGGGATCGCACGAATCAACGCGGTCAGTCTGACGGCTGAACATCTTTGGCGCCGCCTGAAGCGGATCGCTGCACAACGACGGTTGTCTCGCCTCAGCGTGCTCGACGTCGGCTGCGGCAACGCCGACGTCACGATTGGAATTGCTCGCCGTGCCGCGAGCGCCGGACTGCTCGTCGAGATCAGCGGCTGCGACATGACGGCGGTTGCCATCGAAGCCGCGAGCGACCGAGCGCGCCGCGCCGGGCTCAGCAACGTTGAGTTTTTTCAAGCGGACGCACTGCTCGACGATCTCCGCGGCGAGTACGACGCGGTGGTGAGCTCGCTATTCTTGCACCACCTCGCGGAGCAGGACGCGATTGAACTGCTGCGTCGCGCGAGTCAGATCGCGCGTTACGCGATCATCATGGACGATCTCTGCCGCTCGGCCCTCGGTTACTGGCTCGCACGGTGGGGCTGCCGGTTGTTGACGCGTTCGCCCGTCGTCCATTTTGACGGCCCAGCGTCGGTGCGGAGCGCGTTCACGGCGACCGAAGCATTGCAGTTAGCCCGCGCGGCCGGACTCGATGGCGCGGTTGCAGTACGGCGATGGCCGGAACGGTATACGCTCGCGTGGCATGCCGACGCCGAGGGGGGATCATGATTTCCGCGCCTCGGTGGAACGTGGCGGTGATCGGCGGCGGGCCGGGCGGGGCACTCGCAGCGCTGCTGCTAGCTCGCGCAGGGCTGCGCGTGGCGCTAATCGAGCGCTCAACGGCGCCGCGATACAAAGTGTGCGGGGGTTGCCTCAACGAGCGCGGCTTATCGATTCTGAACGAGTGCGGACTGGGCGAAACACTTCGCTCGGAGTTGACCGCTTCGCTGCGACGCATCGTGTTTCACAGCGCGGGCCGTAACATGGCGATTGCGGGGCAGGTTGGCGCCGTCGTCAATCGAGCGACCTTTGACGCCGCGCTCGTCAGCGCTGCCGTCGACGCGGGGGCCCAGCTTTTCGCCGGCGCGACGGCGACGGTCGAACCGATCGCCGCCGACGCTACCGACGCCATCGCCGGTCGTACGATTGAGCTTCGTTACGCCAATGGCGCGAGCGGTCTTCTCGCGGCGGAACTCGTTGTCGTCGCCGACGGCTTGGGAAGTCCCTCGCTGCGGCAGCTTTCCGAGTTCGACGCCGTGACGGCTCCCGATTCCCGGATGGGCTTTGGCCTTCTGCCACGACCTTCGCTAGTCAGCGATGGCTACGAGCCATCCACGCTGCGCATGGTTTTGGCGGACGACGGCTACCTGGGAATTGCGCGGCTGGCCGACGGGCGATTCTGCATTGGCGCGGCCGTCGATGCGGCCGTCGCACGGCAACATAAGCTTCATCAGTGGATAGCCGACGCTATTGCGCGGTGCGGTCTGCCCGAGATTCACGGGCTCGCCGATGTCGCGATCCGGGGAACGCGCCCGCTGACCCGTCGCCCAGCGCGGACCGCCGGCCATCGGATCTTTCTCCTTGGCGACGCCGCCGGTTACACCGAGCCGATCACTGGCGAGGGGATGGCTTGGGCTCTCGCGGGCGCCGCAGCCTTGCCGCCGCTGGCCGTCGCGGCCTGCCGTCGCTGGCGTCCGGAGTTCGCGATGGACTGGCAGCGAACGCTTCGTCAAGAGGTCTACTGCGGTCAGTACGTCAACCGCTTCCTGGCCGCGGTCCTGCGACGGCCACGATATGCTCGTCCCGTTTTTGCCGCCGCGGCCGCGTTTCCCGGATTCGCCGCCCCGGTCGTTCGCCGATTGAATCGCCCTCAAAGTGTTGCAAGGATTGCCGCATGACGCCGCTCACCGTGACCAATTCCCGCCTGCTCCCTGCCCGCCGCAACGGTTACCGCTCCGCCTTGCGCGACGCTGAGCCGAAACACGTGAACCCGATCATCCGCGCCATCGGCGTCGCCGTGCCTGACGAGTCGGTCTCCCAGCATCGGGCAGCGGACATTGCGACAGAGTTGATCGCGTCGTCAGAACGTCAACAGCGAGCCATCGCCACGCTGTATCGCCGATCGGGAGTCGAGACCCGGCGTTGCACGGTGCTCGAACCGCAACGCGATGCGGAGCACGCAGAGCAGTCGTTCTTTGAGCCGCGCCGCTCGGCAAGCGACGGCGGCCCCTCGACCGCTGAGCGCATGGTTCGCTACGAACAATCGGCGGGGCGGCTTGCCGCCGCCGCTTCGGCGCGGGCAGTGAACGAATCAGGCTTGCTGCCGGAACGGATTACCCATTTGGTGACGGCGACGTGCACCGGTTTTTCCGCGCCTGGATTTGATCTTGGGCTGATCGACGCGTTGTCGCTGTCTCGCGGCGTGCAACGGACGCAAGTCGGATTCATGGGATGCCATGCCGGGCTCAACGCGCTACGGGTCGCGCAGGCCTATTGCCGCGCGGACGCGAATGCGCGTGTCTTGGTTTGCGCGACCGAACTTTGCAGTCTCCACTTTCAATACAGCGACGATCCGCAGACCATCGTCTCGAACGCGCTCTTCGCCGACGGCGCCGCGGCGGCGGTGATCGCTCCGGACCGAAGTCGCGCGGCGTCTGGCGACGGCTGCGATCGGCCCGATTGGCGACTCGCCGATCATGCGTCCCTCGTGCTGCCCGATTCGGCCGACCTGATGAGTTGGCGCATTGGCGACAACGGCTTTGCGATGACGCTGTCGCCGCGACTTCCAGACTTGATCGCCGAAGAGCTTGCCCCGTGGGTGGACGGCTGGCTCGCCAACCATGGCCTCAGGCGGTCGGACGTTGGATCGTGGGCCATTCATCCGGGCGGCCGGCGCATCCTCGCCGCAGCCGCGGCTTCGCTTGAACTCACCGCAGATCAGATGGCGCCGTCGGAGCAAGTCCTGCGCGAGTACGGCAACATGTCTTCGCCGACGGTGCTGTTCATTCTGCGCGAACTGCAACAACGCCGTGCGCAGCTTCCCGCAGTCATGCTCGCGTTCGGTCCAGGCATCACCATCGAGGCCGCGCTGATCACCTAATTCTGCTTAACAGGCGGCAACGGATCGCGATGCGCCGCGGCACGCGATAGAATAACGACCATGATCCTGCCGCACGCAGAAAACCACCGAATCGAACGCATTGGCTGGCTTCGCGCCGCGGTGCTGGGGGCAAACGACGGAATTATCTCGACCGCGAGCTTGATTTCAGGCGTCGCAGCCTCTGACGCACCCAAGAGCGCCGTGGTGCTGGCCGGAGTCGCCGGGCTGGTCGCGGGAGCCGCCTCCATGGCTGCCGGCGAATATGTCTCGGTGAGCTCGCAGTCGGATACGGAGCGGGCCGACCGAGAGCGCGAAGTGCGGGAACTCGCGACCGATCCCGACGCCGAATTGGCGGAACTGACGACGATTTACGCGAAACGCGGGCTCGATGCAAAACTAGCCGCCCAAGTCGCGGCGGCGCTGACGGCACACGATGCGCTGACGACCCACCTGCGCGACGAATTGGGAATCGTGGCCGGGATGGAAGCCCGGCCGGTGCAAGCCGCGTTCTCGTCGGCGGCCGCCTTCGCCGCCGGAGCGATCTTGCCGCTCGCAACCGCAATTCTGGCGTCGCCGGATCACGTCCTGCTGATCGTCGCGGCGACGTCGCTAGGCTTCCTCGCTGCCCTGGGCGGAGTCGCGGCCAAGGTAGGAGGTTCCCGCCTCGGCATCGGAATTGCCCGGGTGACATTCTGGGGAGCCGTGGCGATGGGGCTGACCGCGCTGATTGGGCGTGCCTTCGGGGTAAACGCTTGACGAGCAGAGCTCGTTCGTCGTCGCGGAAGCCAGCTTGAAGAGCCGCAAAACGGTAATCATTCCAGAGCGAATGCGACAAAGGCGTCGCCTGCTTTGGTCCGTAGTTTCCCCGCGCCTCCTGCGGCGATCACGACGTACTGCCGACCGTCGACCATGTACGTGGCAGGCGTCGCGTAACCGCCCGCCGGGAGTTGATGCTCCCAGAGGACTTTGCCTGTTTGCTTGTCAAACGCGCGAAACTTTTCATCCTTCGTGCCGGCAATGAAAACCAGTCCGCCGGCGGTGACGATCGAGCCGCCGAAGGTTTCGGTCCCCGTTGGAGGTATGCCCCGGGCGGCGAGTTCGGGATGTTCTCCCAACGGGACCTGCCAGGCAAACTCCCCGGTATTGAGGTTAATGGCCGTGAGCTGGCCCCACGGCGGCTTGATGCCGGGGTAACCTTCATGATCCAGCAGCTGATGGTACCCGGTATGGCTGAAGGGGCCATATCGTCCCTCCGAATCTTCTTTGGCGTCTGTGGCGTCGACGAGCGTGAGGATATTGGGGACGTTGTTCGAATTGACGTAGAGCAACCCCGTGGTGGGATCGAAGCAAGCGCCCGACCAGTTGGCGCCGCCATGAAATCCCGGGATGACGACGGTTCCTTGGAGGCTGGGCGGATTGAATGCTGGCCCGCGACGGGCGTTTCTTAACTTTGCGAGAACCGAATCGCGATTGGCGACGCCGATGTTGGTGACGTTCGACTCGTCGAATGCCTGCACTGAAAATGGGGGAGGCTTGACGGGAATGGGTTGCGTCGGCCACGCCTGCTCGCCGGGCACGTCCGAGGCAGGAACGCTGCGTTCTTCCACGGCGAACAAGGGCGCTCCGGTGTCGCGGTTGAATAAGAAGACGTAACCTGTCTTGGTCACTTGAGCGACCGCGTCGATCGAACGCCCCTCGTGGGTCACCGTGACGAGATTGGGAGAAGTCGGCAGGTCGTGATCCCATAGATCGTGATGCAGGGTCTGGAAGTGCCAGCGGCGCTCGCCAGTGGCGGCGTCGAGCGCGATCGTGCAGTTGGCAAACAAGTTCTCGCCGTGGCGATCGCCGCCGTAGAAATCGAACGCTGCCGAGCCGAGCCCGGCGAAGACGAGACCGCGCTCGACGTCGACGGTCAGCCCGCCCCACGCGTTGGCGCCGCCGCGCTCGCGCCAGGAGTTGCCCTGCCACGTCTCGCGGCCGTATTCGCCCGGACCGGGCACGGTGCGAAATCGCCACAGTTGCTTCCCCGTGCGAACATCGAAGGCGCGGATGTCTCCGGGCGCGGCAATGCCGGGCCCCTCGCCGCACGAAACGCCAATGATGATCGTGTCTTTCCAAATCGAGGGCGCCGACGTTGGTCCGTAGCCGAGAGACGCCACCTTCGGATTGAGTTCCTCGCGCAGATTCCGCACCCCGCCGTCGCCGAACTTACCGTCGAGCTTGCCTGTCTTGGCATCGAGCGAGAACAGCCGGCCGTCGGCCGTCCCGTGGATGATGCGCCGCGCGCCGCCGGCCTGACCATCGGACCAGTAGGCGCAGCCGCGGTTGACTCCGCCAGACGTTGGCTCGTGTTCGAACGGATGCTCTTTGAGCGGATCGAACTGCCATAGCTCAGCGCCGGTCGCCGCGTCGAGCGCGACGACGCGCAGGTTGCCTGTCGTTAGATACATGACGCCGTCGACGACGAGCGGCGTGCACTCGATTGTCCGGCCATCGCGACCTTCGAGCTCGTTGGTATGGAATGTCCAAGCGGGCTTCAGCTGCGCCACGTTCTCGCGATTAATCTGGGCAAGGTCCGCGTACCGCATACCGCCGGGGTCGTTGCCGACGCGGGGCCAGTCGCTTCGATCCAGTGACTGCGCTGCAGTCAGATGCGCCAACAGACAAGTCGAAGCCACGGCGAACAGTGCAGCACGGATCACGATATTGCTTCCCGATCATGGGGATGAAGAAAAGCGATGGGGCGCAGGAACCGCGCCTCGGCCGCGCCGTAGCAAGATAACACCGCTGCCGGCACGGTGCTATGGATCGGTCGCAAAGGGCAAACATTCGACCTTCACTGATCGCTGCTCTGCGACCGCTAACCGAACAGCCAGTAGGCAAGCGCGCCGGCGGCCGGGCCAGCCAGCGTCGATGCAGCGATCATCCACGGCGACTGATTGATTATTCTCTCGAGCGGACGCCGCGCTGATTGAGCGGCGCGAAGATTCTTCGCCAATTCACGGGCCGAATCGGCCGATCGGTCGAAGAACGTTAATTCTCGTTCCAGTTGGTTGCGGCTGGCCGCCGCCAGTGAGTCGAGGTGATGCGACGCCATCAAGATCCGCCGGGCCTGCGTGACTTTGAAGCGCTGAACCGCCGCCTTGCCGCCTGCGTCGGCGTCGGAAAAGTTGACGCCGTGTTCCGGCTTGAAGACGAATTGGCGCGACACCCGATCGCGCCAGGCGAAGAGTTCCAATGTGAGTCCATCGTGCAACATCGGCACGGCAAACAGGTTCATCTGCGTAACGTCGAGCGGGCTTTCTACACCGTATGATTGGAGCACCGACGCCAGCGCGGGGGTCATCCCTGGAATCTCGGACGCATGCTCGGAGATCAGGTAGTTCGTTAGGAATCGATTGAGTTGCGTCATGCGGAACAGAGCGAGCACGTCTTTCAGCTGGCCGTCGGCCGCGCGGTAGTGTGACACCTCCGTCTTCAGTTCTGCCGTCGCCTGGTCAAACGATGCCTGACGCTTGGCGTGGGCCGCGGTAATGGCGCGAGATTTTCGGTTAAGGTCGTTCTGTGCTGCGAGCAGTCCGTCGGCTAGCTCCCCGCTTTCCTGGCGTTTAGCGATTGCCGACTTGTTTAGCATTAGCGCTGCGCCGCTCGCTAGCGAGCCAAGCGCGCCGACGGCCAGTGCTAGAGGGGATGCGGGAGAGGCGAGGCAGGCGACTGCCGACCCCGCAAACGCGACGGCCGCCAAGTCAGCGACCGTCGGCTGACCGTACGACTGAAGCCGCTTGGGCGCGATCGCCTGGGGAACCTTAAAGCTCTGCGGCGAGAGTTGCGGGAAGGCCGGAAACTTCAGCCGGTAGAGTTGGGCTTCCAGGTGTTCGATCCGCTGCGGCGAGATAATCGACGACGATCCGTCGAGAACGAAGAACGCGGGGCCGCCTTCATCTTCAATCCGACACCAGGGGCATTGGCTAAGTCGGCTATAATAAAGGTGCGTCGGATCGAACGAACAGCCTTTGCGCTCCGCGAGAAGGGCGTCGAGTTGCTGAATCCATTCCTGCGCCGTCGGGCGGTTCGCAACGCCGTCGGGTTGCCGAAAGGCCCGCTCAAATAGCTTCTCGATCGCGGGCGGAAGATCGTCCAGGCGTAGCGATGCCGGGGGCGGCTCCATGAGCGTCGCCGTCCGGTCTTTGGAGAAAGCGAAGCGACGCTCGGCGATGGCACGTTCGATGGTCTGATCGCGGTCGCCGAACAAACGCCCGGCAAACGGATGCCGGCCGACGAACAAGAGATGAAAGAGCAAAATCGCCAAGCCGAATCGGTCGTGGTCCTGAGTGCGCGACGCGTCGCGAAGCTTCACGCCATGAAGCTCTGGCGGGGTAAAGTGGGGGGTACCGACGGGGCAATAGTACGTCTGCGCTCCGCTTCGCACTTGGAATGAGTCGCAGTCGATAAAACGAACGCGCATCGTTTCGTCGATGAGCAGATTGCCTTGATTGACGTCGCCGATCAGGATGCCAGACTCGTGTAGCGCGTCGAATGCGGCGGCGACATTGCGCGCGGCAAGCACCAAATGGAACCACCGGGCCTGCGGAAAGAAACGCCGTCGAGCCGCTGTGCCGTACAACTCATGAAGATGGCGCGCGTCGCGTACGCGCGGCGTCAGGACGCCGCAGGCCTCGCCGGTGTGGGACGAATAAAGCAGCGCGCGAGGCCACGCAGCGATGCCATCGAGTCCCGGGTTGCGACTGGCAACCATCGCTTGGAGCTTGGCAACTGTTTCGGGTGCGGGCGGGTTCTTGTGAAAGACCTTCGCCGCCAGCGCGGGCTTGCCGTGAACGGCGAAGACGCTCCCTTCACCCCCTTTGCCGAGCAATTCGTCGAGGAGGTACTTCTCCCCTTCCGAATCGATCACTTCATGCAACATGCCTGACTTCATCGGCGATCCGGCAGGCGAGGAGGAGGGTCTTGTCATCGTCATTCTTCGCGGCGACCGATTCAGACGTCAGGAATTGTCTTAGCCGACCGTTGAGCGAGTCGACGTCCGAAGCGGCGCGGACGCCGGCAAACAAGGGTAGAAAGAAGGGAAGGTGCGGCGTTTGTGCATCGAACTGCAACGCTAAGCGTTCGACGCCATCGGTGAACAGCGCCACGTCAGCGAAGCCCCCGTCAATCACGCATACCTGCAAACGTGCGAGATAGTCGTCCGAAGTCAGGAAACTCGTGGTGTTGAGATACTCGCCCGATTGCGGCCAGAAGACGACTCCGATCGCACCGTGGCGACGCGCGACAATCGCTCCGTCGCCGATCTGAAAGAAAACTGATCGTCGCGCCTCGATCACCGCACCGCAGAGCGTACTCGCGTAGTCGCGAAGCGGCTGCTGCCGATGCCTGGCGGCGTCCTCGATGATGCGGCGCGCCTCGCGGCACCATTCAATCACGTCGCTCGCCTGAACGGTTGCGCGCGTGCGAGTTGCTTCGAAGTGCTCGCCGGCAAGCTTCACGACGGACTCGCAGACCACTCGCGCGCCGTGGCCGCCGAGGGCCGCCGTGCCGGCGCCGTCGGAGACGCAGGCGACGAGCGCCCCGCGGGCGGCATCGCCTGCGAATCGCGCGAGACCGTAATCTTGGCATCGAGCGTCATCGATGAGATGACGCCGACCCGGCACGCTTTGACAAATAGATCGCCACACTTGATGCGCTCGGCGCTAGACGAATGCCCAGCCGTCCGGTCCCTGCGTTGGATCGACTAACGGCACCTCGTCTCCGGGCGACGAGCGCGAAACGGCCTGCTGCGAATTAGACAGCCAGCGAAAGAGTTCGGCGAACTTCATCCCTTGCAGCCACAGCGGCTTGCGGGCGCTGAGCTTCTGCAAGATTTCCATGTTCGCGCCCTTCACGCCGACGGCGAAAAAGCTAAACGCCTTCCGCTGTTCGCCGGCGCGAATGCGGGCGGCCACGGGCTGCCATTGATCGTTCGGTTCGCCGTCGGTGATCAGGAAAGCCCACGGGCGATAGTAGGCGATGCCGTTTTCCCGATATTGCTGGCGTCGCTCTTCGATCATGTCGAGCGCGGTGTTGATGGCGGCGCCCATCGGGGTGCCGCCGACGACTTCGAGGGTCGGCGGCTGAAAATTCGTCGCGGTGACGAAGTCGACCTTGCGGGTGACGCGCCCCCCAAAGGTCACCACGGCCACTTCAACGCGCTTGGCGGCCAACGCGTCGCAGAGGAGTTCGTCGCGATAGACCTTCAGCCCCTTGTTGAGCTCACCGATGCGAGGTCCATGCATCGAGGTGGAAGTATCGACGATCAAAACGCAAGGAACGCGAGGCTCGGGATTCTCAGCGAATTCGACGGCGCCGAAAGAGCCGTCGTAAGTACTGTCAGCAAAAAACTTATTCATGGACAACCGAACGTGTGGACATTCATTCGTCAACGATCTCTGTCCGATGCCAATGCCGCCTAGCGCGTAACCGTGCCTCCGGATACAGTATGGCGAAAACGGCTCAAAACGCAAGTTGAAGCGACAGCGGCGACTTTGAGTCCCGAGATGCGGGCAAAAGCCGTTCTCCGGCTCGCAGCTTGGCGCCTTCAGCCCAATGCGGGTCTTGCAATTTCCGACGACTTGACGGCTGCAACAAGGGCAACGCCTGGTCGGACGCGCATCCGTACAACGCGTAGGCCGGGGGGATTGCACGTCGTCTTCAACCTTCATAGACGCGCGCAAGAGTGCGACGCCTTACAGTCTATTGCCAAAGCGCGACCCACGTTCCCTGCTGTCCGTCGCCCCGGATCTGGATGCATCACTCATCGCGGCGACGTGCCCGCCGATTCCTACCAGTGTCCGTGATAGTGATGGCGCGGATGATGGTAATAGTGATGATGGTACCCCCAACTCGGACCCGCGTAGAAGCGAACCGCCGGCGCTGGTTGAACGTAGACGACCGGCGGCGGTCCAATGATTGCCGGGGCGACCGATGGCGCGAAGGCGCCGGGCGCTGAACTCTGCGCTGCCATGACGACGCGGTCGCTGACGCCGCTTTGCTTGAGGGCGATGAGGCCTCCGGGACTGAGGTCGAAGCGGCCGCCGCGGCTGCGAATCGTGCTGATGATGACCTCCTCGCCGACGCCGGCGCGAGTCATCTCGACGAGATCGAAATTGGTGACAGCCATGGCGGCGACCTGCGCATTCGCTTGCGCGGCAACCGCGCTTCCGGCAGCCGCCGCGCGCTGGTCGGCGGCATCGGCGGCGTTGCCAATGAGGCCGCCGGTGAGTGCGCCAACGCCGGCGCCGATCAGCGCGCCGCCGCCGCGGTGATCCTTCCCGCCGACCAGCGCGCCGGTCACAGCGCCCAGTCCGCCGCCGACGACGGCCCCGGCGGCGGTGTCGTTCTGGTAATAGCTCGGCGGCGGCTGGTAGTAGTACTGCTGGGCCGCTGCAGGAACGCCCATGACCGCTACGAGGCAACTTGCCTGCAGCGCGAACGGAGCTCGACCCGCACGAAACTTCCAACACATGGCAGCGACTCCCGGAGAGATTGCGCCTACGACGGGCGCGCAGCATCACTGTTTATCGGCAGTCGTGGCGCGGGGCAACAGCAGGTAGCACGCTTTCGCCCCGCTAGCGAGGGTTGCGGCGATTTACTGGAGGAGCGCTGCGAGCATGGGGAAAGATTGAGATCATTGTGACCGCAACTCGTCGCGATTCGGCCCTTCGCTTGCGGTTCTACTGAAGCAGCTTTCGTGCTTTTGCAGTAATCGACTGTCGCGTGCTGGCGAATCCCTCCCAGGGGTCGTGCCGCAGGCGACGCAGCCGCTCGGGCACATTCTCAATGGTAAAAGCGTTCGCACTCGCCAACTTTGCGAGTTCCTCCCAAGCGAGCGGCGTTGCCACGGGGGCGCCATTGCGTGCTCGAGTGGAATAGGAGGCAACCGCGGTGGCGCCACGCTGATTGCGGAGATAATCGACGAAGATTTTGCCGCGGCGCTTTGCCTTGCTCATGTTCGAGACATAGCGGTCGGGCGCCGTACGGACAATCAGATCGGCGACCCCGTGCGCGAACGATTTGACTTCGTCCCAATCGCTGCGCCGTTCAATCGGCGCGACGACGTGCAGACCTTTGCCGCCCGATGTGCGCAGAAAGCTTTCCAGTCCTAACGCTTTCAGACAGTCGCGTACTTCTGCAGCCGCCTGCTTGACGCTCGACCACGATACCTGCTCGTCGGGATCGAGATCAAAGACGAGCCGATCAGGCCGCTCCACGTTATCTTCCCGCGCCGGCCATGGGTGAAATTCAAGCACGCCGAGTTGGACCAGCGAAATCAGGCCCGCAAGATCATCAACAGCGACGTAGACGTCGACGCCGTCATTCTCTTTCACATTGACGCCGTGGACGGTATCGGGCATCGAATCGGTAAGATGCTTCTGATAAAAGCACTTGCCGGACTGGCCTGCCGGGCAACGCACGAGCGTCAATGGTCGCCCAACCACGTGCGGCAGGATGGCGTCGGCAACCTGCTCGTAATAGCGAGCAAGATCGAGCTTTGTGACTCCACAGTCTGGGAAGACGACTCGATCGGGGTGTGAAATGGCGACGCCGGCAACGATCGGTTCATCAGACGTTCGGCCGCGGGCCGACGGGTGCTGTGGACGCGACGCAATAGTTTTACTGTTAACCTTCCCCGTGCTTCTCTTCATTCGAGTTATTTTCCCTGCGATAGCCAATGTCGGTTCCTCGCGCACGATTGACTTGGGCGACTTGTCCTCGCGCAACCCCTGAAACGACGGGTGTCGCAGCAATCCGTCGTCGGTCCATTCGGTAAAAGCGACTTCAGCGACCAATTCGGGCGATACCCAGGTAACGCCGCGCGCGTCGGCGCCGGTGGGGGGCTGGTCGTATGCCGGGGTCTTGCGTTTGCGTTTCAGCAGGGCACGATGAACGTCCCGGAGAGATTGATGCGTAAAGCCCGCCCCGACTCGACCGGCGTAGACTAACTCGTCGCCGCGGTAATACCCAAGGAGCAACGCTCCAAATCCGGTACGCGAGCCTTCCGGCTTCGAAAACCCGCCGATGACGAACTCCTGGCGGCGCGTGCACTTTACCTTTACCCAACCGGGTCCGCGGCCAGAGGCGTAGCGGCCGTCGGCTCGCTTGCAGACGATGCCTTCGAGTCCGCCGCCGCATGCCTGATTCCAGACGGTCTCGCCGCTACCCGCAATGTGATCGCTGAACCGGACGACGCCACTGGCGTCGTCCGGTACGTAGCTTTGCAGGACGCGCTTTCGGTCGAGCAAGCCGACGCCCGTCAGATCGTATCCTTGCGCGAACGGCAGGTCGAAAGCGTAATAAGCAAGCGCCCGATCGTCTCCGCGCCGCAGCTGATTCTGCAATTGCTGGAAGTCCGAAACGCCCTGCTCATTGAGCGCCACGATCTCGCCGTCGATGATGCCGCTCGCCAGCGGGAGTTCCTTGACGGCCGCAACAACCGACGGAAAGCGATGAGACCAGTCATGACCGTTACGCGTGATTAACTGGACCTTACCCGCGGCAACGCGGGCGAGGACGCGGTAGCCATCGAACTTAAGCTCATGAATCCAGTCGGGCCCTTCTGGAGCGCGCGTCACCAGAGTCGCTAACTGCGGTTGGAACTCTTTCGGCAATCCCTTCTTCTTAGCGCCAGGGATCTTGGCAATCTGTGCCGGCGTGAGCGGCTTCGAAGTGCCGGCGGACTTGGAGCCCGCTGCCGGGGACGACATCGCTTGTGATTCAGCCGAAGTCATGCGTCGAGTTTTTTTCGCGCTGTCTTTCTTTCCCTTCGGTGCGTTATCCTTCTTGCTGCCCCAAACCCGTTCGGACGCGTCGGCGATCTGCTCCATCGTCCGATTGCTCACCACGCTGTTTTGCTTCTGCTCGCGAACGTCGAAGTCGTCTGTCGCCTTCGCGTAGCGGTCGTTGTGCTTGACGAGGAGCCAGTTCTTGCCGCTCTCGCCGGCGCGGCCCCCCATGCGGACTAGCGCCCAGCTACCTTTCAACTTCTGACCGTGTAGGGTGAACTTCAGCTTGCCGGCTCGCCACTGGGCTATCGCGTCGCCGTCGCCCTCCGACTCCCATGTGCCCTGATCCCACAACATGACCGTGCCGCCGCCATATTCGCCAGCGGGAATGATTCCTTCGAAATCGGCGTAATCGAGGGGATGATCCTCGACCCGAACTGCGAGCGACTTGACGGCCGGATCGAGGCTCGGGCCCTTCGGCACGGCCCAACTCTTCAGCGTGCCATCGAGTTCCAATCGAAAATCGTAATGGAGCCGACTGGCATCGTGCTTCTGAACGACGAACAAAAGCTCTCCGCGCGAAGCTTTCCGTTTGCCGGCAGGCTCGGGAGTTCTCTTAAAGTCACGCTTGCGCTTGTACTCAACAAGGCTCATCAGCCCGCCTGCTTCTTTTTCACGGGTCGTTTGCGCGGGGATGCGCGGCGGGCAACTGCGCGGGGTTTGACGGCCCGCTTTTTCGCCGGGCCTGGCTTCGACGTTCCGGCGACGCTCCGTTTGAGCATCTCCATAAAATTAACGCTCGCCGGCTGCGTCTTGGCGTCATCAGCCTCGACGTCGGTGATCGCCTCCGTTTGCCCTGATTTGATTTTCTTTTGGATCATCCGATCAAGGGCGTCGCGGTATTCGTCCTTGAACTGTGCCGGATCCCACTCGCCGCTCATGCCTTCGATCAGTTTTGCCGCAAGTTCGATCTCTTTTTTCGACACCTTATATTCGCTGAGGTTGCTGCCTGGAAGTTCCAGGTCTTCGACCGATTGCAGTTCGTCGGCATAACGTAGCAACTCGAGGACCAAAGCGTCCCCCTCCACGACCAGCACGGCAAGGTATTGCCGCGCGCGGATCACCACGCGTGCCAATCCCGCCTTACCGGCGCCAGCGATCGCCTCCCGCAGGAGGACGTAGCCTTTTTCCCCCTTACCGGCCGGCGCGACGAGGTAGGGGCGATCGAAGAAACGGATGCCGATTTGCTCACGATCGACGAACTGTTCGATCTCAATCGCCTTGGTCATTTCCGCCGAAGCATTGTCGAGTTCTTCCTGACTTAAGAGCACATACTGACCTTCCTCGAATTCGTATCCTTTGACGATCTGATCCCAGGGAACCTCCTCTCCCGTTTCCTCGTTCACGCGCTCGTATCGGACGCGGGCCGAGTTTCGACTGTCGATCAGCTTGAATCCCTGGGTCGCTCGACGTTCCGCCGCGAACAGAGCGACCGGGACGTTGACGAGGCCGAAGGAGATATGGCCTTTCCAGATCGGGCGGGGCATGTGGAGGCTCCAGGCATGGCGAAAACTGAACCCTCCTGGCGGCAGTGCTAGCATCCTGTCAGGTAGTGCTAGCACGCTTCGTGCCGGCGTCGATTTAGCGGGAAACGCCCAGATTTCCGCTCAACCCGGTGTGCGATCGACGATCAGCGCGAGAACGGACTGACCAAATCTTACGCCTGGCGGAAAGACGGTGAGATTCCGAAGCTTGTGGCCTTCGTCTGGCACGGAGACCTCTCGGGATGAGCCCCCCCGGCAGTCGCTCCGTCCAGGCTGCATGGCTTGCCATTGCCTACGTGTTCCATCTACGTAAGAAGTGATTTAACATACGGTGCCGACCGCATCGTCCACCGAGACTTGGCTGCGTCGTCCCTTCTCCCCAACAGTGCGCGAGCGGACCATGGAAACAGAGTCAACATGCGGGAAGTGCGGAGGAAGTGACTTGCACGCGGGGACGCTCGACGCCTTTCAGCCGATTATCTTTCGCCCGACTGGCCCCAACGAGTTCCTCCCGCGATCGGTGACCGTGCTGGCCACGCTGTGCGCTGGTTGCGGCGAGATTACGGTGCATGCCGACGCGGGCTCGTTACGGGCATTCCACACGAAGCCATAGCGGCGTGAATGTATCCTGCGCCAGGTGAGGCGCCCGACCATGCGGGTGGCGGAACAGCTGATTTGCGTCCCATGTCGTGGCTATTTGCGTCCCAGTTCGTCTGCGGGCGAGAGTCTCGCCGACTCTTCACGCGATCTTGATCGAAATCCTGCGGCACGGCGCTATACTGGGGGCTCCTCGGCACTGATCCCTACCGGCGCACGATCACGCAATGAGTTGGCGGAATTGGAGCGTGTTTGGGTGCGCTACCAGGATTGTCTGCGCGTCTGCGCTGTGGACGATAAGCAACGCCACGGCGCTGGCAACTACATCGGTGGCCCCCGCGCGAGTGGTGGCGTTGAGCGGTCAACGTCCCGGCGGCTTGACGCCTCTTACGGGATTTACTCGCTTTGATGCTCGACCGGTGATCGATGGCGCGGGACGAGTGGCCTTTCTCGCGGCGGCGGGCGACGCGTTTGAATTGACAGGGGCGTGGGCGGAAAGTGCCAGTGGCGTGCGTGCGATCGCGCAGGCGGGTGACGCGGCCGCGCCAGGGGGCGTTCGCTTCGCGGAGTTTGCCGACTTGGTGATGAGTGATGCAGGAGCCATCGGCTTTAAGGCACTGCTCGCCGGGGCCACGGTCAACGTCGAGACCGCTGAAAGCATCTGGATCGAGCGCGCTGGCCAAATGAGCCTCGTCGCCCGCGGCGGGGCTGAAGCGCCCGATCCGACAAAGGCTCGGCGGTTCCTCAGATTCGAATCGCCGCCGGCGCTGAATGGCGACGGCCAGCTGGCTTTCTTCGCCCGCACGCGCGACAAAGAACTCGAAGTCGTTCAGGACAGCGGATTTTACTGGTTCGACGGAGTGCAAGTCGGCGCCATTGCCGCTGCCGGTTCAAGCGCAATCCCCGGGAGCGAGGACGTTGTCTTCAGCGCCCAATCGTTCGAGGCGCCGTTTGCCGACGATCCGGTCGTCAATTCGACGGGCACGACAATCTTCCGCGGCTTTATCGAGGGCCCCGGCGTCGGCGACTCCAATCTCAATGGACTCTGGCGCTACCGACAGAGCGATGGGTTGCAACTGCTGCTGCGCGGCGGCGACGCGGCTCTCGGCGTTCCGGGGGCGACGTTCATCAGCTTTCCGGCGATCCCGACGATTAACGACGCCGGGGAGTCCGCCTTCCTCGCGTTTTATCGCCTCACTGATGACCCTGCACAAGCTGCGGCAGGAGCCCTGGTTTCCAATGATGCCGCCATTCGGCTCGGGTTGTGGCTTAGGCGTTCTTCTGGTGAACTTGAGGCCGTTTTCAAACTCGGCGACGATGCTCCGGGAATCGCCGGCGATGCCCGGTTCATCGACGTCTTCGATCCGGTACTGAACGGCGCGGGGCGCGTGGCCATCGTCGCCGCCGTGGCGGGCGATGCGGTGACGCCAAGCAGCGAAGTGGGATTGTGGTCTAGCGGTCTCTCGGAGGACGGCGGAATCGAGCTTGTGGCACGGCAGGGGGACGCCGCGCCGGGCGGGCGGGGGACCGTCTTCGGCGTTTTTCTGGAACCGTCGCTAAACGCGCACGGCCAGACGGCGTTCGTCGCGACTGGATACGATCCGGCGATCGAACCGGGCTTGTCGCAGTCCGTCGGCATTTGGGGCGAGGACCGTACGGGCACGTTGCGCCTGGTCGTCGAGTCGGGCCAGTTGCTTGAAGTCGCCCCGGGCGACTTTCGGCAAGTGGCGGGCGTCGCGTTCGCGTCCGAGACGGGAGGACAGGATGGCAAGTCGCGAGGCTTCAACGACGCCGGTCAGCTGGCGTTCCATGCCACGTTCATCGACGGATCGAGTGGAATTTTTGTCTCAAATCTCTTAGCGGTGCCCGAACCGCAACTCTGGCCGCTGCTAATCTCTGCGGCGATATGTTGGCGGCGACCGCGCGTCGCTGCCGAGAATGCAAGGAGCTTCGCATGACGTGTCTGCGTTTGATTCGAATTGGCATGCTCACTGCTACCGCATGCTGGGCCGTTGCGGGGCTCGATGTCGGGCGCGCCGCCGCACAGCAAGAGCTGTTGCCGGACATCGTGCCGTGGGTGAAGCCCGATGCCTCGTACCTGGTGAACTGGGACGTCTCGAGCGGGCGGATCCGTTTTCAGACAATGTTCGCCAATATTGGCGACGGTTTGTTTCAGATCCGCACGCAGGCGGCGGGATCGAGTTCGCCGACGATTCCACTCTGGCAGCGCGTCTTCAAAGGGGTCGACAACGGGCCGCTCTACACGGATTACACGATCGGCTCGACGCTCAACTTTCATCAGGCCCACGGACACATTCACTTTGACGACTTTTCCGAGTTCCAATTGCTCGAAGCGGTCATTTCGCCCGAGGGGGTAGTGACTGTCGGCAATCTCGTGGCCAACGAGGTGAAGACAAGCTACCGCGTCACCGATTCTGCGCCCGTGCCAGCGCCGCAATACGCGGGCAAAATTTCGTATCCTTCCTCCAACACCGGTTTGTTTCAGAACATCAGCGTCGGCTACGGCGACGTTTACAGTCATGGGACGGAAGGGCAAAGCATCTCGCTGGCTGGAGTGCCCGTTGGCCCCAGCTATTGGCTGCGGCAGATCGTCGATCCTACCAACGTGATCCATGAAAAAGATGAGACGAACAATTCGGTCGAGATCTTGATCGACCTCAACGACGTCGGCAAGGCAGTTCGGCATCTTGACGGAACGTTCGTCAAGCCGGGCGACGTGGCCCCGCCGAAGCCCGGCGACCTCACCGGCAATCGAGTGATCGACATTGACGACTGGCTGGCGTTCAAGGCGGCGGCTAGCGCCAGCTTAACGGGCGTCAACGATCAGGTAGCACTGTCGCTCGGAGACCTTGATCTTGATCGCGCGCATTCATTGAGCGATTTGCTTCTGTTCCGGAAGTATTTTGACAGCGCGAATGGGGCCGGAGCCTTTGCCGCGATCGGCAAGATTCCGGAGCCGTCGGGGCTGCTGCTCGGCTGGGGCGCATTGGCGGGCCTCGCCCTGCGGCGCCGCGCGTGGCGCAGACGTGCCGGCGCGGGCATTCAATGCACCGCCATGGGACTCGCGGTCGCCGCGTGGCTTGGCAATGCGCCGCAGGCCGAAGCGCGCGTGCCGTTGTATGTGCAGAACTTCGACTCGCTCACGCTTGGGCCAAACGTGGACGAAACTGCCCCGGTCGACGCGACGGCGTGGACGCAAACGCCGCCCGCGGGATGGTCAGTCGACGATAGCGGCGTCCCGTACGTCAACGATCCGGCACGCGGCGTTGCCGAATGGGAGGGATGGAGCTTTGCCGACAAAGATTGGTGGTCCGCGGCGGCGGGCGACCAGGAGCGTAGCCAGTTTTCGCTCGGGCAAGGAACGGTCGCTGTCGCCGACCCTGACGAGTGGGACGACAAAGGATCGCCGATAGCGACGACTCCATTTGCGGGCTACTACAACGCCCGCATGAGCACTGGGCTGATTTCGTTGACCGGCGTGACGGCGGGGGCCGCGAAGCTGACGTTTTCGTCGAGTTGGCGAGCGGAGTGTTGCGACGACGGTCCGGCCCCGCAAAACAATAACCAGACGGCAAGCATTCAAGCCTCCTACGACGGCGGCGCCTTCGTCGAGGTGATGCGCTGGGAATCGCTCGCCTCGAGCCCGTTTTACAAGCCCGATGCGACCAACGAATCGGTCGTCGTGAATTTAAACAATCCCTCCGGCGCAAGTAACGTTCGCCTGAAATTTGGACTACTCAATGCCGGCAACGACTGGTGGTGGGCGATTGACAATGTCGAAGTCTTCACGCCGACGATTCTTGAAGTAAATACGCAAACCGGACTGATGACCATCATCGGCGGCAACGCCATGACGGGGTACGAGATCAAAAGCGCCGCCGGGTCGCTAAATGCCGCGGGTTGGTTGGCCGGTAATCTCGACGCGCAGAATCTAGGCTCCGGCGTGCCAACCTCCGCTGACTTCAACAACGACAACGTCGTCACCACGGCCGACCTGGAGGTCTGGGAGTCTTCGTTTGGGGGCTCGGCGGCGGGCGACGCTGATGGCGACGGTCTCAGCGATGGCGCCGACCTGCTTTCGTGGCAGCGGCAGCAAGGCAACGCGATTGCCGCGGGCGATTCGTGGGAAACGGTGTTCGTCGGCAACAAGCAGCTCGCGGAGTTCTTTCTGCAGGGTGATTCGTCATTTAGTTCCCAGGAAATTGGCGTGGGCTATAACACTGCCCTCGACGCCCGCGACTTGACGTTCGCGTACACGTCCGCAGACGGATTGCAGCTGCCGGGCACAGTGCGCTACATACCGGGTCCACGCGGAACAGATGCCGTGGCGACGCTGCCCGAACCGGCGCCACCGCTCATGGGGCTGGCCATCGCCGGTGGCTGCATATTGCGACGGCGGCGTGCCTTCATCGCGCTGGCATAAAATTCGCTCCTTTGCCGTGGATTGCGTTGGAGTCAATTGAAACGCCACGGAGATTGTTCAATGAGCGTCCTAGCCGAGCTATTGTCGCGAACCCTGCAAACAGCAGGCCCAGCCACCGCTGCGACAACCGCCGCGGTGGCCGCCTGCGGATCATTGGACGAGGGAAATGGCATTGCGCCGGTAAACGCCGTCAGCCATATTCTGTGGGGCGACGAAGCTGCCGAGCAGGACGACGCGTCGCTCAAGTACACGGCGCCTGGATTCGCGCTGAACGCCGCGGCGATCGCCTCATGGGCCGGCGTCTACGAACTTGGGTTTGGGCAACGGGCGCGGCGCGGCGACGTGAAGGCTGCGATCATCGGCGGCGTCGCAACGGCTGCTCTCGCCTATATCACCGACTACCACGTCGTGCCGCGGCGATTGACGCCGGGGTTTGAGAAACGACTTTCGCCGCCGTCGATGTTTGCGGTGTACGCGGCGCTGGCGGCAAGCCTGCCGGTGGCGTCGTTGTTGGCAGCCCGGCGCAACGAATGATCGCGGCGGCTCATCGCAGAGCGGAATAACAATGGCAAACAGTACTTGGGGCCTCTTTGCAATTGCGGTGGCGCTAATCGCCGCCGGGCTGATGATCTGGCATTTGCGCCGCGGCGATTAGGCGTTCACTGGCTCGAATTGCCCATCACGAATCGATGGCCGAATCGCCAGTACTCAAGTGCGCTTCTGCGCCGGCCGGCATCACGCGGAGAATCGGATTATCCGGACCGTCGATGGCATGAAAAGCGACTAAAATGTCGGGTCGGAAGCCGCGCGGCTGCGTCTACCCGCAACTAAACCCTTCACAGACGGCGGATGGGATAGTCTTAATTAAGCCTATCCGCACAACTCTAGTCGACTTTCGTGGACCGGCAGCCTATTCGTTATCGGTGCAATTGGGGAATCTGCTATGGTTGCTAACCGCAAGGTCCCGCTCGATGAGATCGCTCCCGGAAGCGTGCTTGCAACGTCGCTGGTCGATGCCAGTCGCTCCCCGTTGCTGGAGAAGGGGGCTAAGCTCGACTTGGCTCAGATTGAGTCTTTGCGCGGACAGGGAGTCAAGGAAGTTGACATCGAGTGGCCCGAACTGCCGGCGCCGGTCCAAGCAGCAGTCAATTTGTCGAAACTTGGCGAGCAGAGTCTTGAAGCGGCCGACGTGCTAGGGCACGGCAACTGCAACGGCTGCGGTACATGGCATGCGTTCAACCCGCCGACGCCAAAGGCCAACGCGCACGCATGGTATTGCCAGACCTGCGGCGCGGTGATCTACGCTAAGTTCGACACGGATGGCGTTGCGGATTACAGCGGCGTTCGTCTCTTGGCGGCGGAAGATGGTCTAATTGCCAACCTCGGCGAAGCGACCGGCGAGACGATCGACTCCACGCCGCCCGAGCACCTGCAGCGGCTGGTGCGGATGCTGACCTCGCGGGAGTTCAAGGGGGTCGAACGTCGGCGTTACAACCGCTACGCGGCCGTCGCGCCGGTCGTGGCCGTGCCGCTGGGCGATGATTTCCGAGTTACCGGCAGGCCGATTCGGATGACCACGACGAACGTGTCGCACGATGGCATCGGACTGATTCACACGCAGTATTTACGCGCTCCATTTTACGCATTGGACTTCACGATCGCCGGCTTGGAACTGCGGCAAGCCATCGTCAAATTGCTCCGCGTCCGCGGGCTAGGGCCCGTCTACGAGTCAGGCGGTCGCTTCGTTCGCGGCTTGAGCCGCAAGAGTTGATCAGAGCGTCGATCGTCCGTCGATCTTGCTAACCGAGCGCGCGACTCTGGCGGCGGAATTCCGCCGCCAGCAGGTCGATGAGAAAATCGCGGCGCTCCTTCGGCGGCGGCGGATCACAGCCCATTCGCATGGCCATTGCGGTAGTAATTTTCTCGGCGACGGTTTCGCGCATCGGCTCGGCGAGGCCATGCCAACGCTCAAGTAGCTGCTCGACGGCTTCGTAATCTTGCGGACGGCACTTCTTCAACATCGCCGCGTCGAAGCGAAAACGGCTTTCCACTGCGGGATGACGGGCGAGCGTTTCGCGCAAGGGGCTGATGCGTGCCGCCTCCTCGGCGACGACGATTGTACGGGCCGCCATGTCGCCGAAGCGTTGCTGCCTTGCCGAGACGACGGGAACGATCCAGAGGAAGGGAATCTGATCGACCAATCGGAAGAGGGTGCGAATGAGAACTCCCATCGGGTCGAGTGCAAAGCCGTCGGCTTTGACGACGCGAATGTTCATCTGACGCTTGCCGATGGTCTGGCCGCGCATCAGCAGTTCGCTCAGCCCGAAATAGAAAAAGCTGCCAATCGACCAAATAAAGACGCTGATGCCGAGCATGACGAGCTGCACTTGGCGGGCGTTCTGCATCTGATCCTTTGGATCGAGGTCGCCGAACAGTCCGCCCAGAGAGAGGCCTAGCGAGGCGCCCGCGATCAGGGCGGCGATGAAAAAGATAACGCAAAAGACGCTGAGGATCAGCTGATCGACGAACCAGGCGACGAACCGCGTCCCCACTCCGGCAGTGCGATAGGAGACGTAGATGTTTTCCGGCGTTTCGAATGCAACGCTGCTGTTCATGGTATGATGGTCGCCTCTTGCGAGCCGGCGATCAATTCGTACGTGTCTTAAGCGTCTAAAGCTAAGCGTCCAAAGCTAAGCGTCCTGCCCGCCGCTTCCCGAGTCAGCGAGAATATGAGCCATTTCTTCACTCGCAACAAGCCGATTTGGGACGAACTGGATCAACTGGTCCAACGGGCGCGGCGTTCGCCGAAGAGTCTTTCGCCCGAGGAACTGTCGCGACTCGACTCGCTCTACCGCCGCACCACGATTCACCTGGCGCAGGTATCGACCCGTAGCAGCGATCGGCAGTTGCAGCAGTATCTTAACAATCTGGCCTCGGCGGCCCACAGTATCATCTATCTGCCGCCGCGGCAGTCGATTTTCCAGGGGGCTTGGCAGTTCGCCAATGAGGGATTCGCGCGACTGATCATGCGCAATTGGCGCTATCATCTCGCCTCGGCAATGTTGCTTCTCTCCGGCGCCCTCCTCGCCTTTTTCGCCTCGCTCAGCGATCCGGTGGCCGCGTATGCGCTCATGCCGATGGAAGATCCGCGGCAGCCAGGCGCAAGTCGCGAGCAGTTACTGGAGGTGCTGCGGAGCGGGCGCGAGCAGGGGGGCGGCGAAAAGTTTTTCTTCGCGTCGTTCCTATTCACGCATAACCTGAAGATTGGCATCCTGGCGCTCGGTCTCGGAGCTTTAGCCGCTGTGCCGACGGTGTTTCTGATGGTCTTCAACGGCATGCTCATCGGCTCGTTCGTAGCCATCCATTATCGGGCCGGCCTAACAACTGAGATGTGGGCTTGGATTCTGCCCCACGGCGTCACGGAGATCGGCGCCATCATTCTATGCGGCGGGGTCGGCCTGCGGCTCGGGCAGGCGGTGATCAGCCCCGGGCTGCTATCGCGAATGGAGAGCTTGCGGCGCGCGGGCGTCGAAGCGGGGGCGACGGCGATCGGCGTGGCCGGAATGCTCTTGGCCGCGGCGATTATCGAAAGTTTCCTGCGACAAAGTCATCTGCCAACGAATGCGCGGCTCGCGTTCGCCGCGGCCACTGCGATTTTCTGGGCGCTTTACCTTCTCCACGGCGCCATTCGCGAGCGGCAGTGTCGACGGCGCGAAGATCTGCTGGCTGGGACGCCGGCGCTGGATGATCGCCTTTTCGTGACGAGCGCTGTCGGCACGCGTTGATCCGCGTTGATCCGCGTTGATCCGCGATGGTCCACGGCTCGAGGCCTAGAGCAAGTCTTGCGAGCGGAGATCGATGAACTGGTTGATGAGCGGTATGGTCAACTCGGCCGGTTTCACGTCCAGGACGTTAACTCCGGCGCGGCGGAGCGAGTGAAGCGCCCGTTGCCGTTGTCGCAACAGGTTGAATGCCACGCCCTTCCTTGCCGCCTCGAGCATCGTGGCGACGTCGCCCTGGGTCGCCTGCGTCAGCTGCGGCGTCTGGAGCGCCGCCAGCAACACCACATGCCGTTGGGCAAGCTTACTGAGCGATGACCGCATCCGCTCCGACGTTTCCACGTCGACCAGATCCGAGATCACCACCACCAGCGATCGGCGCGGCTGACGTAACTGCAGGTCGGCGAACATCGCTCCGAAGTCCGACTCCCGCATCTTGGACTCGACGGCGTAGATCTGCTCGGCCAATGGTCCAATCGAACTAGCGCCGGCGACCGGAGCGAGATAGCCGCGCACCGCGTCGTCGAACACGGCGATCCCGCAACGGTCGCCGGTCTGGAGCGCGACGCGGGCAAGCATGAGTGCAGCGTCGACCGCGCAGTCGAGCTTGGCGCCGTTGCCAACCGAGGCCCCCATCAGGCGGCCGCAATCGACGGCGATCATCACGTCGCGGTGACGTTCCACCTGATAGCGGCGGATCACCGGCCGTCGAATGCGAGCGGTGGTGCGCCAATCGATCCGGCGCGGGTCGTCGCCTGGGCGGTACTCGGCGAGTGATTCGAACTCGCTCCCCGCGCCATGGCTGCGGGTCTTGGTGAGCTTGTCGAGTTGCAACAGGCGGGCGCGCTGGTCCTGGCTGAGCGTCTCGCGTGAAGCATATGTCTCCGGGAGAACCTTGACGACGCCGGTCGAGTCGAACGTTCGCTGCATCTCCAACAGCCGGAGCGGTCCCATGACACGAACCCAGGCAGGCCCGAACTGGTGACGACCGCGGATGGGGATTGTCAGACGCGCCGTCACCGTCTCGCGATCACCGGCGGATAAGTTCAGCGGCGTAAACGTGGGACCCTCGAGCGCCGCTGGTGGAATCACGTCGCGAAGCACCATGGCGACGCCACGCGTTCCTTCGTTGTGAACCGTCATTTCCGATAACAAGGGCAGCCCGCGGGCCGCATTCGGCGGCAGGCGTCGCGATAGGCGCAGATCCTGCACCATGGGCCGCAGTGCGCGAAAGTCGGCAATCGCCGCGAGACCCAGCCCAGTCCAAGCGGCCGCCATCAGCCACAGTACCGGCGGCCAAACGAACGCCAGCGGCGCGAGGGCGCCGGCCGCGGCGACGCCCCACAGTAGCCGTGGCGCCGGACGCACGTTCATCGAGGAACCTCGACCGATTCGACGAGGTTGGCCAAGACTTCGTCAGCGGTCAAGCCTTCGAGTTCTGCAGAAGGGCTAAGGACGACGCGGTGCCGCATCGCGGGCAGCACGGCGTGCTTCACGTCGTCCGGAGTCACGTAGTCGCGACCCGCAAAGCGGGCTAGGCTTTTCGCGCCCATGAGCAGCATCAGCCCCGATCGCGGGCTGGCCCCGACGGCGAGGGAATCGTCCCCGCGAGTTGCGCGAAGCAGCCGACATACGTAGTCGACGACCTCGTCGCGAACGTGAGTTTGGCGGATCTCCTGCCTGGCGGCGATGATGTCCGCTGGCGTGAGCACCGGCTGCACGTTCATGCGCGCCGGATCGGAGCGTCCGCCAGTGGCGTGATGCTCGCTGAGTACGCGATGCTCCTCGCCCTGGGCGGGATAGTCGACGATCACCTTGAACATAAACCTGTCGAGCTGCGCCAGCGGCAGCGGATAGGTCCCTTCCTGTTCAATGGGATTCTGCGTAGCAAACGTCACGAAGGGGTCGGGCAGGGGGTGGGACACTCCGTCGTACGTCACGCTTTGTTCTTGCATGGCCTCGAGCAGCGCCGCCTGCGTCCGTGCGGAGGCGCGGTTGATCTCGTCCGCCAGCAAGAAGTTAGTGAAGACGGGCCCGGGGCGAAAGTCAAAATCGCGAGCCTCTTCGCGGTAAATCGACGAGCCGGTGATGTCGTTGGGCAGCAGATCGGGCGTCATTTGCACTCGCCGGTACTGTAGGTTGAGCGCCGCCGCGATCGTGCGCACCAACAGCGTCTTGGCGACGCCGGGAGGTCCTTCCAGCAGCACATGGCCGCTGCTGAATAGAGCCGCGAGCGCCAGTTCGATCGTGTCGTCCTGACCGAACACCACTTTGCCGATTTCGTCGCGGATCGCGCGATATTTCAGTTCGAGAGACAATCGTTCACCTTTCTAAGTGCCGCAAGAATCGTCGCCTCGTTGGCGCCCGACGTCGCGATGACCGCGTCAGCCTCTTTCACCGCCGTTTCGAGGCGGGCGGCGCGTCGAGGATCGCGGCGCGCCACTGCCGCCGCGATTCGATCAACGTCGTCTAACTCGGGCGGCAAGCCCGCGGCGTCGGCCATCGACCACAAAGCGCCGCTACGGAATTCGGCCAGGACAAAGTTGCTGCTTCCGCGCCCGCGAAGCAAAAAACGCGACATGGCGTCGAGGTACTCGCCGATGGAACGGCGGGAGACGGGTCGATCTTCGCGCGGGGGACCGAGAAACACCGCGGATCGCCAGACCCAAACCCCAACGACGGCGAAGACTGCGAGCGCCAATGCGGCGTACCCTGGTTGCGTCAGCAGCCATAGCACATTACCGCGAATCGTGAGGCCGTGATAGAACTCGTCAAAGATCACGCGCGATTGTCCCAGCGTCATGAGGTGCGAACTCACGACGCTGTTGTCGGCTTCGCCCAGCAGCCAGTTCGACGCAATAGCCGGAGCCGCCATCACCGCGACCTGGCCGGTCCCGACGGGAAAGATCGCGGCCAGCGTCTGCTCCTCTCCCTTCACGTCGGTGAAGGTAATGCGGCCCACGGGCCGCGGATTTTCATAGGTGATCGACCAAGCGTCGCCCTCGGGTAGGCACACTGACTTGATTCCTGGCCACTCGCGACAACTGCCAAGCAGCTTCACCGGCACGTAACGCGCTTTGGTCGATGCTGCGGTCAACCAACGTTTCGCGAGTTTTCTCCAGGGCCGCGAGGCCGCCGTATCAACCAGGTCGACCACGTTGCCTGCAGGCTCCACATTCGTCTTGAGAAAGAAGACTTCGGGAAGGCCGAGTTCGGTCAGCATATCTTTCGGGTTCTTGACTGCCGATGCACGCGCGTCGGCGAATAGACTCTTGTCGTCGCCCTGCAGCGTCACCGTGAGTCGGCCACCGCTCTTGACCCATTCAGCAAGTTGCGCGATGTAGGCTGGTTCCGCTTGCACGATCGCGTCGAGTGGCGCCCACAAGACCAACGTCGCGTCACGATCAGCGCTGGTAACCCTCGGAATAGTCTGCCGCTCGACCGGCACGCCGAGCGCCAGCAGCGTATCGTGCACGCCGCGAAACCCGCCGGCGCGCACACCCATCGAGTCGGCTCCCCACCCGTCGTCGCCCGGCGTACTCGAGAAGAGCATCCAAAGTCCGCTTCCCAGCGACAACACGACGAGGGCGATCACCGCGGCGATGACGTTGCGAGCGTTAAGCATGGCGACGCGCCTCGCCCTGGCCGCGCAATTGTTGGTAAGCCTCGCGGCAGCGTCGGTACTCGCCCTCGCCGCAAGGTTGCCTGCCGTACCAGCCGGAGTCGATCGTTTCGACGAACAGGCGCATCGCGTCGACGAGCCGCGCATCGCGCAGCCGCGACAAGATCTCGCGGTTGGTGATGCCGGGCCGCAGCCGCCGTTGCTCCCGCTGCTGCAAGCTGACTAGCGCCGCACGGAAAAGGCAGCGGACGGCGCCGATGTAGTCGCGATCGGCCGCGGCTTCGTCGGCCAGCTTCTCGAAGTCGGCAGGCTGTAGTTCGTTACCGCGGGCGACGTCAATGAGCGCTGTCTTGCGCGATGGCGACCGCAGGACGCTGAAGACCGTATAGAAGATGTGGCCGAGCAACGCGACCAGCAGAAGAAACAGGGCGACGACGATGAGCCACCGCAGCGGCTCAGGAAAGCCCTCCATCGCATTGAACAGCCAGACGAACGGTCTGAGGAGGAGCCGGATCAGCCATTCGAGGAATTGCAGGAGTTGCTCGCCGCCGGGAGGGGGAGTTTCGACTTGGAACTCGGGACGCTCCAGCACCAAGCGCGCCGTGTCCCGGATGTCATCGGGAGCTGGGAAGGACGAGTTCACAATGATATTTCAGAGTCGTATGCGAAAGACAAACTCATCTAATAAGTTGCGCCGCGATCCGGACTGGCGTCATTGTCGCTTTTCTCGACGGCAGCCGCGAGTCGCATCAAGTCGAAGTCCTCATGGTCGCAGCGACACGAGAAATAAAAGACGGTCATTGCGGCAGCCGAGAACATCACGACGACGGCCTGCAACGCCACCTGGAGGACGACGCCCACATGAGGCTGTGGGACTACAGCGCCAATTCCGCCGATGACTGCCGAGATAATGCTTAGCAGCAGCATAAGCACAAAGGCCTTGCCCATGTTTCCCTTCATGAGGGCCTTGCTGCGCGACAAGGCGCTACTGCCGCTCAAGCCTTCCAGCATCACTCCTTGTGCATAAAAGATGAACCAAAGCATGAAGAGAAATCCGGGGATCACGCAGAGAATGAAGCCGCCCATCATCGCCAAGCTGTAAAGGAATGTCGTGCCGATAAGCGGCAATGCTCGCGACAATGAATGCCGCCATGTACTGTCAAAGCTGACGGGCTCGCCGAGATAGCTCTGGGAGACGGCCCAGATCATCGCGCCATTTGCCAGCGGAACGCCAACGAGTCCAAAGAGCAGCGATGCGGGCAGAGTGAACAAGCCGGCCATCATCACAGCCTCTTGGTACTGCTGCATCACCGCCGGCTCGAAAGGCGGCGCTGGTCGCGGCGGCATCTTCGCCATCATCACGAAGCCGTTGATGAGGCCATAGGGCACATAGACGACCGCCGCGATTGCCAGTAGCACGCCAAAACGATCCTTCACCAGAGCGACCGTCTGATCCAAGATCCCCCCAATGCTCAACGATTTGATTTCGTAGCGCGTCATGCGATTCCTCGTTCGGGGCGAGCAGGCCGGACCCCGGCGAATTGCCGGTCGATTTACTAGCCGAAGCGTCGACAACAGCTTAGACCGGGCGATAGGCTAGAGCAACAGAAGTGCAGCAGCAGGATCGAGATCACATGTGACCCCGCGCTGACAGGCGGGTAGCAGCCCGCACATTGAGCTCGTCCCAGCGGGAGGACCGAAAGTAGCCCAGCGATTCATCGCTGGGTAACGAAGTCCGGAGAGGTTGTTAAGTCCCGCAGGGACGATTGAGAACGTCACCATGGATCACATTGTTCTCAGTTGTCCCGCTGGGACAACTGCCATTATCAGCGAACCCGCGACCCAGCAGTGAACTGCTGGGCTATTATCGATGTCTCCCTCCGGGAGAAATGAGCACTAGGCGTCAGGCGCCGCAGGCAATCGAAACCTCCATCAATTCCGGCCCAACCTTTCAGCTCTATTCGCCAGGGCGCCTTCGTTCTTGTCGTCGATATTCTTAGAAGCCATGCGCCGACTCATCGCCATCTTGAACCCTCAAGCCGACCGCGGCCGCACCGCGCTGCTGGCCGACTCGTTGCAGCAAACGCTGGCCGGACGCGTTGAGTTGCAACTCCTGAAAACGACGCGCCGCGGCGAAGCGGTGGAACTGGCCGCACGTGCGGCCCGCGACGGTTGCGACGGCGTCGTCGCGATCGGCGGCGATGGGACGGTACACGAAGTCGCCAACGGGCTGCTTGCGATGTCGGGCGGAGGACGGCCGCCGCTGGGAATCATCCCCGCCGGCTCTGGAAACGACTTTGCGTTCGCGCTCGGCATCGATAAGAATCTTGAGTGCAACGCCAAGCTACTCGCGAACGGCGACGTGCGCGCCGTCGACGCCGCGCTCGTCGAGACCAACTCTGGCCGCCGGCGGTACTCGATCAACAATCTTGGTGCGCTGCTGGAGGGGCAAATCAATCTTGCCAGTCACGAACTCCAATGGCCGCGCGGCTCGGGCCTTTATCTGCGGGCCGTGCTGCAGACGCTGCTGCGGCGACCGCCGCGCGCGCAGCTGCAGCTGACGATCGACGGCGTCGAGATGACGCGCGAGTCGGCGATTCTGTCGATCAGCAACGGCTGTCGTTCAGGGGGACGGTTTTATCTGACGCCGTGCGCGCGCGTCGATGACGGCCGCTTCGATTACTTGATCGCCCCGCCGGCGTCGCGGCTGCGACTCCTGTGGGAAATCCTCAAGTCGCTGCGCCGCGACCGGGCGCAAGACGGGTGGATCGAGCAGGGAGAATTCGCCGCGATGAGAATTCGCAGCGATCTCCCGATCGCGGCCCACGTCGACGGCGAGCCGTGGCTGCGGCCCGAAGAGGACGAACGCGAACTGAATCTCACCGTGCTGCCGGGCGTGTTGCAGGTATTCGCCGACGCCCATGCCGACTGAGCGTCAGTCGCCAGGGTGGCCAAAAATGGTTGCTGAAATCGGCCGCGCACTCTGCTAAGGTGCGATTGCCCCGAGTCCTGAACTAGCCTCGGAGAAGCCGAGTAGCGTAGCCCTCATGCGCGCTGCTTGCAAAAGGACGATTTGCGTCGACGCAACGTTAGCGTTCCGGGCGATGCCGAAACATTTCGCGAGGTCCGCTGCATAGTTCGGCGCGGCCTTGGTCCATGCGTCGCATTTCTGTCGTAATGCTTTCTGTCGCTACAGGAAAACTACGCAACCTATAACAAGACAACACCTTACGATTTGTGTCGCCCAAATGGAGTTTCGCGACAAATCGCGTCAATCAAACAAGCGTCGGATGGAATCCATCAATGTTGTCGCCTGATCCGTCACGACGACAAAAACCCAAAGCACAGCGGTACAACACGTTAGGACTTTTGTCGCCTAAACGCGCTTAGGCGACACAAGTGCCAACGCGACAGAAGAAGGGCAACGTAGTCTAGTGACAAACAGCCCGCTTGCGACCAAGCGCCCTAACTCCCGGCGCCAAGCCAATGATCGTCGCGACCCAACTAGCTGGCTCCGGCACAACCGCCGAACTCGGCGTCGCGCCGGCGCCCGCTTGGACGCCTCGCTGCCACGCAAGGAAATCGGCGCCGTCGACGTCGCCGTCGCGATCGTTGTCGCCGTCGCGGAACGACGCCCCGCTCGCCATGCCAAAGCCGGTTTCCCAAACCGCCAGATCATCCCCGTCGACGGCTCCGTCGAGATTAAAGTCGCCGTCAGCGCCGCTGCGGAGGACGATCGTCGAGACGCTGTAGGCCGGCATCGTGTAGAGGAAGGCGTTCACCAGTTCGATCGGAATATCAGCCACGCGCTGCGGCGTCGCGCTGGCGGAGGTGAGCTGATAGACCTCGGCGAGATCGAATCGCCGGTCGTGCGTCACCTCGAGCGCCGTCGACTTGGCGGCAGCGGTCCGATTGATCGCCACGAGTATCATCTGATTTGCATCTTGCGAATCGAGACTCGCGTAGACGGCCGATTGATCGAGAGAGGTCGTCGCGGCGGCGATCGACTCATCGCCGAAGCGGCCGCCTGCGCCGTCGTAGTTGAGATACATCTTGAACGCGCCGGAGGCGAACTGCGACTGGCTGTCGCCGTAAAGGCTCCAGAACGTGGCGGCGAACACGTCCTGCTTGCCGAAGACGCCCAAGGCGTCGGCCTGGGCGATGCCGCCCGAAATGTGGTTGGTGCCCCCGTAGTTGTACTCTGTGATGGCGATCTTCGTGCCCGGATTGAAGTCGTTGACGTCGCGTTGGACGCGCGGCAGCAGTCGGACCGGACCGGGATTGCCCGGGCTGCCCGTCCAGGTGCCCCATTGACTGATCCAACTCGTTTCCGTGTACGTCGGATCCCACAGCGAACGGGGAGCCTGGACGCGGGCCGCGACCACCGCCGCGGAATTGTCGTTCTCCGTAATGCGAACGCCGCCTCCCGTGGCTTCTGGATACCAGTGCAAATCGAGAACATCCATGAGCTTGCGGCCCTGCGCCGCTTCGGCGGCGGCAGTTTCCTTGAGCAGCCATTCGTAAAAGTGCAATTCGCCCGACTGATCTCCCCCCGGATGAGACGGCGACGTCACCTTGTCTGTCGCGTCTTGCAGCTGAACGAAATCCTGCCAGCCGTACCCGACGCCGCCAAAGACTTTGGCGTTGGGATTAACGTCTTTGATCGCCGATGCGTGGGCAATCGTTTTGTCTCGCAGCTCGGCAAACGTCGGTTGCCCCGGATGTAGGCGTTGGTGAGTGTGGTTCCACAGGCCCGGTTCGTTGTCGAGACTGTAGAACACCTCTTGGCCCGGCTGTTTGGTTTGCTCGACCCAATTGACAAACTCGTCAGTGAAAACATATCCGTCAGTCTTGTTTGGCGCCAGCGCGAGCGGCGCGCCGGGATACTTTGCCGACTTCTTGGCTATCACCTCTCGCCAACGCGACGATGGGGCCGCTTGCGCCTCGGTAACCGGGCCAGACGTATCGGCGGAGGCGTACCCGGCAATCGGAACGGTGACGATGAGGGCGCGGTCGTTGGTCGCTGCCGATTGCAGCGACGGCAAGACGGCCTGGCCCGGAGGGGTATTGTTCGCGCCGCCGACGAGAAAGGTGTCGCTCTGGTGGAACCAATCGCTCCCGGCGTTCGACGCGTTGGTTTCCCAGTTGTACCCCGACCAGCGATTCCCGCCGAGCCGATCGACCGTCACCGGATTAGTGAGCGACGAGCCAGCGAAGAAGTTCATGCCGTAGATGTATGGCGAGATTGCGCGCGACGGAGTCGCGAGCGAATTGATCGTGAGCCGCACGTCGGCGGAACCGGGGTTGTCCGGGGTGATTGCCGACGACTCGGTCGCCGACGTCGCCTGAATGACCAGCAACGCGGCAACCATCGCGAGGAGGCGCCAAGGTCGAAACGTCGCAGGGAACGTTCTCGTCGGGTAAAACACCGAAGCCTCCCAGACAGCGGGATGAAGAGTGGGGCGATGTCTTCGATTCTTAGGGTTAGCGTCGAGCGTGGCAACGATCCGGCGAGCGCCACTTTACATCGCTAGCACAATGGGCGAGACGCTAGCTTGCTAGAATTCGTTGCGATTGAACGTGCCGCCGTCGGACGAGCACATAATCTTTTCCCAAGCGCCGAAATCTCGAAAGCCGCTGGGATCGTACGCAATGTTCTGGCCAGCGCCGTGGTGCGTCTCGATGTTCTCGGTGATGAACGCCACGCTGCCGTCGGCGAACGCGACGTTGATGCCGCCGACATGCTGACTGCGCGGTGCGGCCTGAAAACTGGTGCTGCCGCCGCTGCTGACTCCCATGCAGTTTTGAATCAGCGTGCTCTCCCCGACTTCGGCGACAGCACGGTTGGAGCCGAGGATGTTATCGGCTCCGCTGATGCACGAATTCGGTCCAATGCAGTCATCGGTGGAATGGCCCCAGACGCTGCTCGCCCCCGCCATGCCCATCGCCCAGATGCCGCGGCGATCGCCGGGGCTGAGGCCGGCGCGGAGTTCCGTCAGCAAGACCGTATTCGAGGTTCCGTCATCGATCTGCTTAATGGCGAGGGCCGTGTTGCCTCCCATCACGCCGCGCGTCCACGATAGATCGCCCCACGACGAATTGCCAAACCAGATCCAGGCGGGTTCCGTCTGAGTGGGTGAAAAGGCGAGATTGCCGTCTTTGCAATGGGAGAGGGAACCATTTGCCCCGTAGTTGCCGCGGGCCCAGTTGTCGCCTCCCTGAGCGGCGACGGCGTTGAACGGTTGCGTGTTGAATGCGCCGTCGGTCGGGCAGAGCATCGTCGGGATCTGCGTCCCCCGCTGCTCTCGATTGGCGTCCGCGGAGATGTACTCCTTGAAGTTGAAGCTGGAGTACAGCGTCTGCCGTTCGATGTACGGGAGGATCATGATCGCCCAATTAGGGCCGTGATATGGATTACCATCGACGCCCGTCATGCCGCCGGCGGTGGGCGTATTTCCGCGGGCCTTCAGCGCTGCCTCGGAGTAGGTCAACGCCGGCGGAAACGTCTTCCTTGCGTCGTGATACGTGATGCAAGAGAGCGCGAGTTGCCTGATATTGTTCGTGCACTGGGATCGCCGCGCCGCTTCACGCGCGGACTGCACGGCAGGCAGCAGCAGCGCGACGAGAACGCCAATAATCGCAATGACCACCAGCAGTTCAACGAGGGTAAATCCCCGCGCCAACTTGGCGGGACGAGTCGCAGGATGGCGACGGCAGCGCCTGGGAAATGCAGTAATCATCAACGCGCCTAACATTGAGCGACCGGCATCCGGCGGCAGCGAAATGCGGCTGACGGTCTTGGGAGTAACGCGGTTTGTCATTTGCCGCCAGTTGGTTTTTGGACTTTGATCTCCAACGGGAGATTCGCCGTATCGATTTCAATCGGCGTCGTGTCGGGGCGTTGGTATTCCTTCGGCACGACATTGGCCGACTTCCCGTCCGCCGCGTAAGCGACGACCAGCACCTTGTGTTTGCCCGCCACGAGGCCATCGGCATTCTTATGCGTAGTGGCCGATGCAAAGGTCCCGTCGCTGACGTTGACGAGCGCAAAACCCTTCCGCGGATGGGTTTTCGCGTCGAGCGGCGGCGCCTCCGGATTGAACTTCAGCATGATCGACCCCGCAGGGATGAGCGATCCGTCGTCATAGGAGACCTTTCCGGAGACATCCACCAGGTCGTACGGATTGCTCCCGGAACAACCCGCGACGAGGCCGACGACGCACGCGATCGCCCAACGACTCCGCCGTTTACGACAAGTCGCTCCCCTGCAAATCATGCCAACTCTCATCGTCATGGCACGAGCCTCCTAGGAGTTCGCAGGATCACGAGCGACGGCGGCAGCGTGCCGCAATGGCAAGCGCCGCGACAATTCCGCCGACGGCCAGCGACGGTTCGGGCACTGCCGAGATGGCGTTCTTTTTGAACACGATGTTGTCGATCGTCGACACCACGGGGCTGCCGAACTCGCCGCTCCACGCCGCCAGATCGACGCCGTCGACGATGGCGTCAAAATTCGTGTCTCCCTGCTCCGGACCGGCTTCCATATTGCCGAAATTTTGCTGCCAGATGAGGAAGTCTTGTCCATCGACGAACGTATCGAAGTTGAAGTCGGCGGTCGGCGCGTTGCTCCCCCCTTGGAAGCCGATGAACAGTTCAAAATAGGTCTTGGTGTCGCCTGCGGGGGCGGCAAGCCACGCTTGCGCCTTCGCCTTCCAGTCTTGGGCCCCGGCCGCGTTGCGATTACCGTCGGTCAGATCAATGACGAAGTGATTGAACGGCTCCGCCTCGCTGGGGACAGTTAGTGCGAACTCCTCCGTTTGCTGCCATCCGACATGCTCGTTGTTGCCATTGAGCACGACAAAGACTTGCCGCCAAGCCATGCCGAAAGCGCCGATCGCATCGAGTTCGAGCGTATCGTTCGCGGCCACCAGTTGGGCGAGCGCCTCGCCGCCAGCCAGCTTCAGTCCAACCTGCCAGTTAGTATTGTGGTGCACCTTGAGCGCGCCGGTGCCCTGGGATAGCTGTGGAGTGAATTCGGTCGACCAATTCGGTCCAAAGACTTCCCAGTTCACGCCAAGTGAACTACTGAGGTCGCCGTCGAACCCGGAGACTAGCGTATCCGCCGCCATGCTACGCGCCTGTCCCATGACGCAAGCTGCGGCCAATACGAAGTAACCGGTCAATCGCCAGCCTTGAAGGAAATATGTGCGATTCATGTCCACGCCCTTTAGATTCGAAAAGTGTTAGTGCTCGCTGCGAACCGCTCTGCCGCCCGCCTGCCGCGACAGCTTCGTCTTGTCACAGACCGATGTTCTGAAAGCGTTCCGCCGGAACGATTCCACGAACAAGGGTGTATTCGTCTCGTTATCGTGTTGAACTTGGTTTGAATAGCGCCGCGCCTCGACGCGGCCGGCCTGCCCCACTGCCCCCCAAGGCGCAGGGCAGGCCGGTAAACGCGTCGCGGGATACGGTTGCCGCGAGCGAAACCTCGCGTCCCACCGCTTCTTCCGTTGGCTGCTAAGACCGGCGGCGGCGAATGAACGCCGCGCCGATCAATCCCCCGATCGCCATCGCCGCCGTCGCCGGTTCCGGCACGGCGGAGAAGCGAATGTTGTCGATCGTCGTCGTGATCTGCGACGGAGCGCCAACGTCACCCCCTTGGAAAATCAGATAGACCTGCCACCAGGATTGGTCGCCCGCAGCAGCCGCGGCTTTAAAGCCTTCCGCAGCTAGATCAAGCGACACCGGCGTCGTTGCCCCGGCCGGAAGGTCGTACGGTCCACGTTGCGACCAACCGAGCCCCGCTCCTTGCATCACAATGAACAACTGACGCCATTCCGCCGTTGCCGGAACGGTGGCGTCGAGCAGGAACTTGTCGCTGCTCGCCACAATTGGCGCGACCGCGCCGCCGTCGAGCGTAAAGTTTTGCGTCCAACCAGTTCCGTGAGTCAGTTCAATGGCCGTGGAACCTTGAGTCGCCCCTGCTGCCGTGTAACTGTGGGTCAAGCCCGTCGACCAGGCAGGACCCGCGCTCGACGAGAGATCGCCTTCGAAGCCGGAGAGCAGCGTGTCGCCCCGTGCCGGCAACGCCAAGCACGCCGTCGCGACGAACGCGACGCGGCACGCGTGCGCAAGAAAGTTGCATCGATGCATCATTAGTCGCCTTTCATGAGAAGTGGAGGAGTTGATGCGCCGGGCCGAGATGATGAGACGCAATTGCAATCGGGCCGGCCGACAAGGATTCGTCGATCACGATCTGTGCATAGGCATTGCCCTTGTTGTGAGAAGGCTGTGGAGCCACCCGCTAGCTCTCGCGCGGCGGGGCCGCGGTGGAACCGCGAACGATAAGTTGCGTCTTCACGTTTACCGAGGTTATAGCCGGCGCCGCCTTGGAACTTTCGCCCGTGAGGCTGCGAATAATCATCTCGGCGCCAAGGGTGCCGATCTTGTTGGCGTCGAAGCCGACGGTCGTCAGCGGCGGCGTCATGTACTTGGTGGCAAATTTGTCGTTGAAGCCAATTAAACTCAGATCGTTCGGGATTTTTAGACCGTATTGCCACATTGCATGTCCGATCAGCGTCGATTCGAGATCGCTGTAGCAGATCAGTCCGGTGGGCCGAGCGCCGCCGCGCGTGAGTACGGCGATCATTTCATCTTCAGCGCAATGCCAGAAGTTGGGCTCCAAACCCTCTTCAGTCATCGCCGTTTCGAACCCTTGGAACCGCTCCTGAATACTGCAGTGCGGCTTGACCGTCTTGTGGACGTAAAGACCGATGCGTCGATGCCCTAGCGCGATGAGATGGCGTGCCGCGGAATAGGACCCGGTCACGTCGTCGACCACGATATGGGGCATCTCGGGATCAGAGTTGTCCCCCAGCATCACGCAGGGGAGCGCGGCGTTGCGTAAACCGTCGCGAACCGCATCGGGCAGCGGCTGGAATGTCACGCAGCCATCCACATGCCCTCCCAACAGCAGTTCTTCCCAGTCGCCGCCGGCGTCAACAGGAACAAGCAGCAGGTGATGGTCGTGCTTGCGTAGCTCGCGGACGAGCCCCTGCAAGACTTTGTCGTTCACGCCCTCAAACACCCAGGCGTCGTCGGTGTAGAGGAGACCAATTCCCTTAGTCCTCTGCTCTGAAAAGGCGCGGGCCCGCAAATTTGGTCGGTAGCCGAGATTATCGGCGATCTGACGAATGCGGGCCGCCCGCTCCGCGCTATCTTTGCGATCGCCCTTTGTGTCGCCGCGCAGGACGCGGGCAACTGTCGAGCTGGAGACGCCAGCCTCGCGCGCAATGTCGTAAATGGTTGCGGGCATATGGAACTGAGGTAAGTTCGGCGTGCAAAGTCGGAAGGCGCGTTAGGTCTCACCTAACTGCCACCGGTCGCAGAACACTAACCGGCTATAACGAATATAGCTTAGAAACGAGAAGAATAGACGAGCCAGAGAAGTGCCACCGATGGCAATTTAATGCGACCTGCCACCGGTGTCAACTAATTTCCTGACAGTTTTTTCAGGTGGCGACGTCGCCAATCTCGACCTGGCAAACTCACTCTCGAGGCGATTCAAGCTGCGATGCTAAGGCGTAGATCAAGGCCCCGTTCCAGTTAATGGCAATCTCATTGGTCCGGTAATCTTCCATGCGGTCGGACCAGTCGCTCGCCCGTGGGTTGGCGCCACCAACCAGATAACCGGGCCAAGGCTGAGCAACGGAATCGCCTGCGGATTGGCGATCATGGGGATGGAGCGGCGGCCGCTCCCCCAGACCGGTGACGAACGAGCGGCCAAAATAGTTGCGTCCCAGCAGATGATTCAAGCCGTCGAGAATCGTGTCGCGGTAGGCGTCATCGCCGGTCTGCCGATAGGCGGCCTCCAGCACCAGCGACTGTCGCGCGACCGTGCCATTGCAACCCCAGTAGTAGGTTGTACCGAGTGGGCGGGCGTAACCATGCGCTCGCGACGACGCGACGATTCTATCTGCAGCGGCGAGCAAGCTCTTGCGAACCTGGTCAACGAGTCGTTGATCGCGGCCCTGTCGCTCAGAAAAAAGAAAGGTCAGCAGTCCCAGGTTCTTCAGGTTTTGCCAATCCCAATCGACGTCTACGTTCGGCGTTGCCGCAATACGCTCCTCCAATTCCGCCAGGGCGGCGGCGTCGCCACTGGTCTCCCACCATTCCGCCGCGGCCCAGAGTCGATCGTCATCATCGGGTGCGTCGTAACCGCCGGTCTGAAACGCCGCTTGTTCCGCTTTGTGTTCCTCTGGATGAGCTTGCAAGAAGGCAAAACTTCGTTGCGCAGCATCTCGACATTCGGCGGCGAACTGTGCGTCGTAAGGCGCGTAAATCCGCGCTGCTTGGGCCATCATCGCCGTGAAATCCGCGGTGGCAGCGCTACTCCAAGGCACAACGAAGCGGGGATCCGCGTCCTTGTCCGAGGCGACCATGCCGCCAAAGCCCTTGGCACTCACCTTATGATAGACCGATCCATCGGCCGCCTGCATCGAACGGAGCCAATCGAGCTCCCATTTCAGCTCCGCGAGGAAGCCGGGAAGGCGCGGCGTCGTTTGCGGCACTCCGAGGTTCACGCGCTCGATTGCCGGACCAAAATCGCTCCAGGCTCGAAACATGACGCCAACCGTCGCGCCGGCATTAACGACATACTTGTTGTAGTCGCCGGCATCATGCCATCCGCCGGTCATCGGGCCGCGGCGTCCCGGCTCGCCGACGAAGTCGAGTAGGGCGTCGTCCATATGGCACGGCCCATGCTCGAAATGCTCGCCCGCATGTTCGCCATGCACCGGCGTTCCGCAACGCCATAGCGACATTGCCTGCGTCGCCAAGCGGAACGGTTCGCGGTAAAGATCGGACGCGATCCGAAAACGGACGCGTTCGCCTGATTCGGCGACGATCAATTCGTAGTCGCCGGCCGGAGGCGTCCCTAACGCGGAGAAGTCAGCCGCGGACAACTGCTCGCCGGTGTCGGCATTAAGCCGCGGCGGCGAGAGCTCCCCCTCCCAGACGATCGCCCCGTCGTCGAGTCGTCGTATCTGGAACGTCCCGCTCTGTTTCGCCACGGACGCCGCCATTGGGCGCCCTGGAAGGTAGCCGACGGTATTGAGTCGAATACCTGGCGTTACTGGTTCCGCCGCCGTTCCATCAGCCGCGGTTGCCCGTCCGTGCTCAACGGCGAGCGCGACGATGCCGGCGCCAAATAGCCGCAGGAGGGCACGCATGGGGGCTGTTTTTCCGGGAGAAAAGTCGGCCTGCCGCCGCCTTGAGGCGAGAATGAGTACGCCGTTTATAATCGAACCATTCGCTGCTGGCAAAAAATCGAGGCGCAGCGGGCTTGGCGATCATCGAAGAACGCACAGCGAAAAAATTCCCGATGATTGCGAAGGACCGTGACAATCGCCAACTAGCACGGCCTGTTCCATACTGAAAGCAACGGCGCGCCTATATGCCCCACCACAGCCAAACCCGCACGAATGAACTCCTCGCCGCCGCCCAAACCGGCTCGGTCGAGTCGCTGGGCGAGTTGCTGCAGCTTTACACAAACTACCTAAAACTCCTCGTCTTCGCCCAACTCGAAAAGAATCTACGCGTGCGGGTCAGCCCATCGGACGTTGTGCAGGAGACCTTTTTCGAGGCCCACCGTGACTTTCCGCAATTTCGCGGGCATAGTTCAGCGGAGTTCGTCGGCTGGCTGCGTAAGATCCTGGTCAACAATCTCTGCCGCGTCGTCGAGCAGCATGTTTTGGCCGAAAAGCGCGACGTGCGGCGCGAGGTGTCGTTGGAACGACTTGCCACGGCGCTCGAGCAGTCGACGGCGCGACTCGAGGCGGTAATCCCTGATCCAGGTTCGTCGCCGAGCGCCGGGGCCCATCGGCGCGAAATGGAGTTGGTCCTAGCGGATCAGCTTGCAGAACTCCCTGCTGATTATCGAGACGTCATTGTCCTGCGACATATCGAGGCCCTGCCGTTCGACGAAGTCGCCAAGCGAATGGAGCGTTCCTCTGGCGCCGTGCGCATGTTGTGGTTGCGGGCGGTAAAGATGTTGCGTGAGCGGCTCGGCGCCAGGGGGCTGGCATGACGGCCGGCGGCAACGAAGACGAAACGGTCGTTTCGCCCGCGGTCGACGAACGCGGCGAGAGGCTGGCATTGGTGCTCGACGAATACATGAGCGAGCTCGAGTCGACGGGCCTGCCGCCCGACGTCGAGCGCTTGGCAGTCGAACATCCCGATCTGGCCGAGGAGCTGCGATCCTACGCCGATAGCTTGCAGGTCTTGCATCAAATGACGACGGGACTTCGTCCCGAGTCTGCCCAACCGCAGGCCTCGGCTGCAACGGGGCGGGCCAAGCGACTCGGCGATTACGAAATTATCCGCGAAGTTGGTCGCGGCGGCATGGGGGTAGTGTACGAGGCGCGGCAGCTTTCGCTAAACCGTCTCGTCGCCCTCAAAGTGCTCCCCTTCGCCGCCATGCTTGACGAGCGGCAAATCGCTCGCTTTCGCACCGAGGCGCAGGCCGCGGCGCAGCTCCATCATCCCAACATCGTCCCGGTGCACGCCGTCGGCCAGGAACGCGGCGTCCACTATTTCGCGATGCAATTCATCGCGGGGCAGTCGCTGGAGCACGCGATCGATGAACTTCGCGGCTATGCGATGCCCGCTGATCCGACCATCTCCTACTCACGCGCCAGTGCGGCAGTGAAAGTCGCCGAACGCGAGCGTGACACGGCGATCGACTCGGCCTTCTCAACGCGGGTTTCGACTCACAGCCGTACGTATTGCCACAGCGTCGCCCGACTGATGCTGCAGGCCGCCGATGCGGTAGATCATGCCCATCAATTGGGGGTCATCCATCGCGACGTGAAGCCTTCGAATCTGCTGCTCGATCGGAGCGGAAAGCTCTGGATTACCGACTTTGGGTTGGCTCGAATCCAGTCAGACTCGGGGGTGACCATCTCCGGCGACATCGTCGGGACGATTCGCTACATGAGCCCGGAGCAGGCCGCCGGCAACTCGGCGCTCGTCGACGCGCGCACCGACGTCTACGCTCTCGGCGCCACGCTCTACGAGCTGCTCACGCTGCGGCCGGCCCATGTCGGCAGCGGCCGCCAAGAGATCCTGCGGCAGATTGAAGCGGTTGAGCCAGCGTCGCCGCGAAGCCTCAATCCTTCGGTGCCGTTCGACCTCGAGACGATTACGCTTCGCGCGCTGGCTAAGGCGCGGGACGAGCGCTATCCGACGGCCCGCGCCCTCGCTGAAGACCTCCGCCGATTCCTCAACGGCGAGCCGACGGAGGCGCGCCGGCCGACGCCGATTGATCGCGCCGCCAAATGGGCCCTGCGGCACCGCAAGATTGTCGCCCTTGCGGCAACGTTCTTAGTGGTGCTCACCTGCGTCTCGGCGACTTCCGCCTTGATGATCGCCCAAGGAGAGCGACGCACCAAGGACGCACTTGCCGCGTCCGAAGCAAACCGCCTTCGCGCGGAGGAGCATTACCAACAGGCGCGTCAGGTCGTCGATCGCTTCGGCGGCATCGCGAACGAGCTGTCGCGACTTCCCGGGGCTGAACCGCTGCGGCGGACGCTGTTGAACGACACGCTGGAGTATTATCGCCAGTTCGTGGCCCGCGCGGCTGGCGATGAACAACTCGCCGCCGAAATGGCGGGCGCCTATCACAAGGCGGCAGTAATTGCCGAGGCCATCGGCGATCGCCAGGATGCACTCGAATTCTGCGATCGGTCGCTCCAATTGTTCGCAGAGTTAACCGCGAAGTCTCCCGATGACGAAACGCTGCAGGCTCGCCAGGCCAATGCCTACAACAGTCTCGGACTGCTCTTGGGAGCCACCGGCAAGTCGCAGAAAGCGCTCGAAGCGTATGCGCGGGCCATCCAGTTGCAGCAGACGATCGCTGATCGACGGCCGGGCGCCGCGCAGCCGGAGCAATCGCTGGCGGAGACGTACAGTAACCTTGGCCTGTTGCAAGGACAACTCGGCGACAAGAACGCCGCACGCAAGTCGCTCGCCGCCGCGATCCGGCTGTTCAAGCAACTCCTCGAGGAGGAGCCGGACGACGTCGACCTCCGTCATACGCTGGCAATTGGCTACAACAATCTGAGCTTCGTTGAGCGAGGAGACGATTGGAACGACTCTGAAACTTCATGCCGTAGCGCCATCGCGCTGCTTGATGAGCTCGTCGCCGAGAATTCGTCTCGCCTGGCATTTCGCAGCGACTTGGCGCTCTGCCAGAACAATTTGGGTTCCATTCTCGGCCACCGCGAAGACTGGGAAGCGGCATGCGAGTCTTATCGCAAGGCGATCGAGCTGCAACGGCAGCTGACTCGGCAGGCGGGCGCCGTCGTTCTCTATCGCCGAGATCTGGCGGTTTCGCTCAATAACCTAGCGCAAGCGCAGCAAGCGCTTGGCAATCTCGATGCCGCGATCAAGTCGTTCGCCGATGCCGAGGAAATCGCACTGCAATTAGCGGACGACTATCCGCATGAAATCACATTTCACAGTTTTGCCGGGGTGGTGCTGAACAATCGTGCCTCGGCGCTCGAAACATCGGGCAAAGCCGCCGAGGCGATCGCCGTTTATGAAGCCGCCATCGAACATCAGCGGTGCGCTTTCGACGAAGCGCCCCAGGTGATTGAATATCGGGAGTTTCTGAGCAAGCACTATTTCAACTACGGCCGCGCGCTTCGAGCAGCGGGCCGTCCAGCAGACGCCGCCCAGGTGGCCCTCCAGCGGCGCCAGCTGTGGCCGGCCGATGGCGAGCATCTTGGCAAGGTCGCCGTCGAACTGGCAGAAGCAGCAGGTCAAATCCGCGCCGAGGGAGCCTTGTCGCCCGAAAACAATGGGAAACACTCGTTGCTGGCCGCGGAATTCGAGGCCGCCGCTGCCGAAACCCTGCGTGAGGCTGCCTCACAAGGCTGCGACGTGGCGGCGCTGCGGACCGTTTCCGCGCTCGGATTTTTGCAAGATGACCCGATTTGGGGTAAATTAAACCCGCCGCGTCCGCCAGTCGAATCGTCGCCGTGACGACGGACGTCGCCGCTGAAGTCAGCTCCGGACCATACGATATGGCTCGCCTTTTCCAATGGATTCGCAACCTGGCCGCTGATCGCCGCGGGCGCCAAAGCGCATGGGCGTCGCGACGTCGGCGTCTGTCGTTTGAACGTTGCGAATCGCGAATCGCGCTGTCGGCCGCCGATGGTCAACTCCGCGAGTTCACGGTCAGCGACCGCGATCTGATGCTGACGAACGATGGCGGGACAATAACCCTGTCGTTTGCCGCGGATGAGTTTGTCAACTGGTCGGCTGTCAGTAATCAGTTCGATGGCATTGCCGTTGGACAATTGGCGACGTTTGCGATTCGCACGGAGCCGTTGACGACGCTCGTCCAGGGATCGTTTGGCGGCGTGACGCGCCAAGTGATTGGCGACTGGGAGTTCGCTCCCGCCGACAAGGCGGCATATCTGGCGATCGGCGGGGCGTTCGATAGCGCCTTTGATAAGTTCGAACCCGCGACGGCGGACGACTACGGCATGTCGCTGAGCGGCCCTGAACTGTCGAGCCCGTCGGTCAACAGCGACCTGTCGGTGATCCCCGCGCCGATGCCGACGCCCACGGAAAAGCCCGGCAATGGACAGGAAAATGAGGGGGGCCAGATTGCTCTGACGCCATTTGTGGCGCCGACCGGCCTGACATTGTCGGACGGCTACGGTTCGTCCAGCATCGCTCGCGCCAAGCACAGCCACGAACAACTGCGCGAAGCGCCAGCCGCGCGCAGTGGCGAACCCGGGCGATTGGAAGGCCTGCGCGGGCGGGCGGTGGTCTACGAAGTGGCCGAAGCGAGTCACCAGCCCTCTGGCTCCGAAGACCATCCAGCCGATGAGCACGCCGCTAATAATGATGAGGCGGTGGCACTGGCGTCGCTGAATGTGTTCGCCCTGGAAGCGGTCGAGCGCGCCGCCCAGCGGACCGCAGTCGCCGCCCCCGCGCTGAGCGAGAACTCGTTCCCGGCCGATTCGTCGGCCCATCCAGACGGCGGACTTGTCGCTGCGACGGCTGTTGATTTGGATCTTCAGGACCTATTTTCGTTGAACGGCGAGGCGATCGAATCCCCGCACTCGACAGGCTCCGCCCATCATCGCGATGAAGCGTTTTCTGACTGGCCCTCGGCCGAGGGGCGGGAGGCGGAAGCTACTGCCTTGTTGTCGCCGCACGGCGATCGAGATCGACGGATGCTGGGCGTCGGCCTCGCCGCGGCGCTCAGCTTTGTGCCGCTGCGAAAGGCGTTGCGCCGGCGCGGCGAACGGGCCGCAGAGCACCAGTTGCCATGGCGTCGGCGCCAGGCTTAAACGGCCGCGGCGCTCGACGCACTTCTAGCCCCCGTAGCTCACGCTTGCGGAGCCCGCGCCTGAGGGCCGCTACAGGGACGTGCCGCGGATCTCAATCTCATTTGAGATCGTGTCCGGAGGCTCTCGGCAAATTTCGATTTCAATGGGTTGCCGCGCAACGGCCGCTCCGCGCACAATCGAATCTGATACTCGTTGATGCTTGTTCACCCCGGCGGAAGCAGTCCGATGAAGTCCGGCAACCTCTACGTTCGATTGAGTGCCCTTGGGTGTCGACGACTCGCCATGACGGCGGCACTGACCGCGACGTTTGTCGCCCAGCTCGTCATTTCCGTCAACGCTGGCGAGCAGTGGTCCGCCGAGAAGGCCAACAAGTGGTACGACGAACAGCCCTGGCTCGTCGGTTGCAACTTCTCGCCGAGCTCTGCGATTAACCAGCTCGAGATGTGGCAATCTGACACGTTCGACGCCGAAACAATCGATCGCGAATTGGGTTGGGCCGCATCGCTGGGCATGAACACGGTGCGGGTATTTCTGCATGACGTGCCATGGCGCGACGAACCCGAAGGTTTTTTCGAGCGCGTCGATCAATTCCTCGAGATCTGCGCGAAGCACAAGATACGCCCGATGATCGTCCTGTTCGATGGCGTGTGGGATCCCGATCCGCAATCGGGACCGCAGCGACGTCCGCGGACCGGCGTCCACAACAGCGGCTGGGTCCAAAGCCCGGGCCGCGTGGTTCTCGCCGACCCCGCGAAGCAGGACGCGCTGCAGGATTATGTGACGGCGGTCGTCAAACGCTACGGCCAAGACGAGCGAGTGCTGGCGTGGGATTTGTTTAACGAGCCCGACAATCCCAACGCCAACAGCTACGGTCCGCTGGAGTTGGAAAACAAGGACGAAGTCGCCGAGCGACTTGTGCGCAAGAGCTTTGAATGGGCGCGGGCGGCAGGCCCCGCGCAGCCGCTAACGGTCGGCGTGTGGCGCGGGCCCGAATGGGACGCGCCTGCCAAGCTGAATCTCGTTCATCAGGCCGCGTTGGAACTGAGCGACGTCGTCTCGTTCCACGACTACAGCGGGCCGGAAGTGCTCAATGGTCGGATCGCACAACTCCGCAAGACGGGCCGGCCGTTGATCTGCACTGAGTTCCTCGCTCGCGGCGCCGGCAGCACGTGGGAAGCGGTATTGCCCATCTTCAAGAAGGAGAAAATCGGCTGCTACTGCTGGGGGCTCGTCGACGGCAAGACGAATACCAAGTACCCATGGCCGACGTGGCAAATGCCCGAACTGGGCGAACCGAAGCCGTGGCACCACGAGATCTTCCACGCCGACGGCAAGCCTTACATTGACGCCGAAGTGAAGTTGATCAAGGGCCTGACCGGAGCCAAGTAGGGGCCGGCATGTAGACGGCAAACGACGCCCCACCTATCCTGCAGGCCGGCGACCGCAAGTGCTGACGCTGGCCTGCCTTTGCGCGTACTGCAATCGGACGAGCCGCGACTTACGAACATTTGGCGTCGTTCGTCGCTGCCAAATGCCGTGGCAGCAGCGGGGACGCGAATGGCGAGTGTGAGCGACGAAATCCGCCAGTTGGCCGGGAGCATTGCTGCACGGTACCTTGGCAACAGCGACCTCGGTTGCCGCTTGACTCATCCACCTCACGAGGCGTTTTCGATGCCGACTTCTTCGCGATTCAACTCGACGGCTGCGTTGGTCCTGTGTTCGCTTCTCGCTGCGCCACTGTGTGGCGCCGATCTTAAAGCTCAGCCCGGCTACGTCAGCTCCGAGTTGATCTACGAAATGGCGCCGTTTCCCTCGTGCCATGCCTCGACGATCGTCGAAACGGGCGACGGGCTCCTCGCCGCTTGGTTCGGCGGAACCGATGAGAAGGAACCAGACGTCGGTATTTGGACGTCGCGGCTGAAGGATGGCCAATGGTCGCCGCCAGTCGAGGTCGCCAACGGCGTCGAGTCGGCAGATGTCCGCTACCCAACGTGGAACCCGGTCCTCTTTCAACCGAAAGCGGGGCCGCTGATGTTGTTTTACAAAGTTGGCCCGAATCCTGACAAATGGTGGGGGATGAAGATGACCTCCACCGACAATGGCCAAACCTGGTCGAAACCCGAACGACTCCCCGACGGCATCCTCGGCCCAATTAAGAACAAACCGGTGCAATTGGCAAACGGCGATATCCTCAGCCCCACAAGCAGCGAGCACGATGGCTGGCAGGTTTACTTCGAATGCTCGACCGACGGCGGCAAGACCTGGACTGCCACGAAGCCAGTAAACGACGGCTACAAGCTCGCCGCCATCCAGCCGAGCATCCTGTTTCATAAAGATGGCCGCCTGCAGGCGATCGGTCGCACGATGAACGACGTGGTGTTTCAGGCTTGGTCGAAAGACGACGGCCGGACCTGGAGCGCCATGACCTCCACCGGTTTGCCGAACCCAGACGCCGGCACCGACGCGGTCACCCTCGCCGACGGCCGGCAGTTGCTGGTCTACAACCACAATTCGGTGCGCGACGATGCGGGTCGCACGCCGCTTAACATCGCCGTTTCTGACGACGGCGAGAATTGGGAGTCGGCGCTCGTCCTCGAAGACGACCCGACGCGTCACTTCTCGTATCCGGCCGTGATCCAAACGGCGGACGGCCTGGTCCATATCACTTACACGTGGAATCGCGAGCGAATCAAGCACGTCGTCGTCGACCCGGCGAAGTTCAAGACGTCGCCGATCACGGCGAAAACGCCGATGTCGGCGACGAAGTGAATGTCCGGCCAATGAAGCGTCGAAGGCGAAGTGCGCGATTCCGCACAGCGGTCGCAGACGGCTAGCTCAAATCTGCGGGGACGCGGTTGGCGTCTTCATGCAGTCGGACGGTTGGTCGGCCCGGCGGTTTGCATTAGGATGGATTGAACACGAACGTTCGGTCCCCATGGCGGTGCGCTCTTCATGACGTCCCCTCGTCCTTCGATTTGGTTGTGGTTGTCGGCGATTCTCTGTTGCGGTGCGACGTTCGCTTCGCGCGCCGGCGCGGCGGAAGTCGATTTCGCTCACGACGTGATCCCGCTGCTGCAGAAACATTGCGCCGGCTGCCACTCGAACGGCACCTACAAAGGCGGCATGTCGATCGATACCCGCGAGACGCTGCTCGAGACGGGCGTCGTCGAACCGGGCGACAGCGCGGCGAGCTATCTGATCGATCTCGTTACGAGCGACGATCCGAAGCTGCAAATGCCTCCTAAGGGAGATCGGCTCAGCAAGGAGGAAGTCGACACGCTCCGCCGCTGGATCGACGCCGATCTGCCGTGGGAGGCGGGTTATTCGTTCAAGGCCGAAACCTATCGGGCTCCGCTGAAGCCCCGCCGCCCCGTACTGCCCGCTGCGGAACCGGACGTCGACAATCCGCTCGATCAGATCATCTTCCACTACTGGAAAGAGCACGGCGTCGAGCCGCCAAAGCCGATCAGCGACGCCGCGTTCTATCGTCGGGCAAGCCTCGATCTGGTCGGTTTGCTGCCCAGCGCTGACGAAGTTGACGCGTTCGTTTCCGATCAGTCGACGGATAAGCGGAGCGCGTTGGTACGACGGCTGCTCGACAATCAGGTTGCGTACACCGACCACTGGATCACCTTCTGGAACGACCTGCTCCGCAACGATTACGCCGGCACTGGTTTCATTGACGGCGGCCGTGCCCAGATAACGGGCTGGCTCTACGACGCACTGCTGAAAAACAAACCTTACGACGTGTTCGTGCGCGAGTTGATTTCCCCGACGCCTGCGTCCGAGGGGTTCGCGAAGGGAATTATTTGGCGCGGCCAGGTCAACGCCAGCCAGCGGCCTGAACTGCAGTTTTCGCAGAACGTTGGGCAAGTCTTTCTCGGCGTCAACCTGAAGTGCGCCTCGTGCCATGACAGTTTTGTCGATGATTGGAAGCTGACCGACGCCTACGGCCTCGCGGCGATCACCAGCAATGAACAGCTTGAAATTCATCGGTGCGACAAGCCAACCGGCGAAATAGCGAAGGCCTATTTTCTGTTTCCTGAACTCGGAACCGTCGATGCCGCCGCGCCGCGCGAGGAGCGGCTCAAGCAACTCGCCGCCATCATGACGTCGCCCGAAAACGGCCGACTCACGCGCACGGTTACGAACCGCCTGTGGCATCGGCTGATGGGCCGGGGCATCGTCCATCCGGTCGACGCGATGGGCTCCCGTCCCTGGAACGAAAACCTGCTTGATCAATTGGCTGTTCATCTGGCTGACTCGGGATATGACCTCAAGAAAACTCTTGAATTGATTGCCACCTCGCAAGTCTATGGGCTTGCAAGTTCGCCTTGGGATGAATCGGCCCCCGTGGAGGATTTCGTCTTCGCAGGTCCCTCGCCGAAGCGGATGACGGCGGAGCAATTCGTCGACGCCCTGGCCGCCATCACGGGGACAGCGCCGGAGCAGACAGAGAACGACGAGCTATTCGTCCAATCGATCAAGTCTCTCGCCGGGGGAACGGCACGGCCATTCGTGCGTGCGGCGCTGGTGCAGTCGACGCCGCTGATGCGAACGCTAGGCAGGCCGAACCGCGAGCAGGTAGTAACCACTCGCCCTGGCGAGGTGACGACGCTGGAAGCATTGGAGTTGAGCAACGGCGAGCCACTGTCGGACTTGCTCGCCGCCAGCGGGCAGAAGCTTGCCGCGAATCTGGGCGATCTGTCGCCGAGCGAGATCAGCCGCACGCTGGTTCGAGCGGCTCTGTCGCGAGAGCCGACGGACGAGGAGCAAGCTCTGTTGATCGAAGCAATCGGCGATTCGCCGACGCCCGAAAGCCTAGCCGATGCGTTGTGGTGCATTGTGATGCTGCCTGAATTTCAACTCGTGCGATAATTACGAGATATGAACCAGAAACAACTGACTCGCCGTCGTTTTCTTCAGGCCACTTCCGCCGCCGCGGTGGCGACGATGGGGATGTCGGCCCCGCGACTGGCCCTTGGCTCTGCGCGCGAACCGCTGGTCCAGCCGACGCCAAAGGCTGACGCCTGCATTCTGCTCTGGATGGCGGGCGGCATGGCGGCGCCTGATACGTTCGATCCGAAGGCGTATCTGCCGTTCGAGAAGGGACTCCCGGTCGAACGGGTGATGAGCACTTTCCCGGCAATCGACACGGCGGTCGACAATATCAAGATCACCGCGGGGCTGGAGAACATCGCCCAGGTGATGGACCGCGGCACGCTGATCCGCTCGCACGTTCAGCCCGACCTCGGCCATATCCTTCACAGCCGCCACCAGTACCATTGGCATACCGGGTACGTCCCGCCGCAGACGGTCGCCGCGCCGCACATCGGGGCGTGGATGTCGCGGGTGCTGGGGCCGAGCAATCCGGTGATGCCGGCGTTCATCGACATTGGCCAGCGGCTGGAAGGAGTCGGCGAGAAGGAAGAGTTGAAAGCGTTCCATACCGCCGGATTCTTCGGCGGCGAGTTTGGGCCGTTTCTGCTGCCGTACCCACAGGACGCCGTGGGGGCCGTTCGCCCGCCGAAGGGGATGACGCCCGACCGGTTTGAATCGCGTTACAAGCGTTTTCGGGACCTCGTTCAGCACGGTCCGTTGGGGCAGCATGGCAGCGACCACCAGCAAGAGTCGATGATCCGGGCCATGGAGAACGCTCATCGGCTACTTAGTTCGCCCGATCGTGCCGCGTTCGACATCTCCGACGAGCCGAAGGAGAGCTACGACAAGTACAACACGGGCCGCTTTGGCCTGGGGTGCCTCCTCGCCCGCCGGCTGGTGGAATCGGGCGCCCGCTTCATCGAAGTGACTACCGAGTACGTCCCGTTCGAAGGCTGGGACACGCACGAGGAAGGACACTCGCGGCTGGAGAAGATGAAGCAGCAGATCGACCGGCCGATCGCCCAGCTGATTCTCGATCTCGAACAGCGCGGGATGCTTGACCGGACGCTGGTGATCCTGGCCAGCGAGTTCAGCCGCGACATGATGATCGAGGGAGTCCCCGGCAGCACGGCGAAGGACCAATCGCGGGCGGCGAGCGACACGCTCGAACTGCCGGCCCACTATGGCCTCCACCGGCACTTCACCGGCGGCAGCAGCGTACTGATGTTTGGCGGCGGCGTGAAGAAGGGCTTCCTCTACGGCGAAACGGCGGCCGAGCGTCCCTGCCTGGCGATCAAGGATCCGATCTCGGTGACCGATCTCCACGCGACGATCTTCCACGCGATGGGCGTGTCGCCGAAGACGGAGTTCACGATCGAGAAGCGGCCGTTCTACGCCACCGAAGATGGAAAAGGACGCGTCGTCGAGGAACTGTTCGCGTAAGTCGGCCGCCGCGATTGGATGTTTTTTTGCTTCGCTGCCATCTCTCAATTGAAAAGTCTAAGGAATCTACAATCGCCTAGGAAAATAGGGGCAAAATCAATGGCGCTCGTTGAATGAGGGCGCTAGTATGTAGCCAGTAAAAGAAACGACCCCCAGAAGCCTTGCCGGGCAACTGAGGGTCTAACCACTCCCTAGCTTCTGAGGAGCTTAGGCCATGGCTACTGCTACTTTATCGCGCCCGCAATCCGCCCGCACTATCACCCCAAGAGACCTTATCAGCGTAGGCAAAGCTGCTGCAATTCTTGGGGTTTCTACTCAGACAATCCGCGACATGCTTTCTAGAGGCGAACTAGAGGGGTTCACGCTGACCTCTGGCCATAGGCGGTTGAGTCGCAGAACCGTTCTAGCTGCTGGGGGATTCGATACCGGTGAAGACATAGAAAGAGAAAAAGTCATTGTTTATTGCCGCGTTTCAACCCATCGCCAATCATCCGAGAAAAAGACGGGCGATAGTGACTTAGGCAGGCAGATAAAGCGATTGGAGAAAGTAGCCCGCGAAAAGTATCCAGACCGCGAACTTATCACCATCAAAGACATTGGTTCTGGAATGAACTTTGAAAAGCCCGGTTTGGATAGGTTGATAAGCGGGCTTCTGAGTGGGGAATTTAGGGATGCAAAGCTTCTAGTGGAACACAAAGACAGACTCGCTAGATGGGCAGTTCCTATCATTGAAAAGATTGCGGAACATGCCGGGGTAGAAATTGAATATGTGGAGCAATCCGAATTGGGCGACGAGGAAATGTTAGTAGCCGATTTATTAGCAATAACGACCATCTTCAGCGCCAAACTCTACTCTTCTAGAGGTTCAGAGCGCCGCCGAAAGAAGCTCAGTCCGGAATTCGTGAACCGGGCTACCCAATTGCTTAATGATGGTCTGACGCTCGCAGGAGTATCAAAACAGCTTGAGCTTGAAGGGTTCAGGGATGAGAAAGGGGAAGCGGTTGGCCATAACGTCATTAACTGTCAGATTGCTCAACCACTGAACAAGCTGCAAAGAATTATCCCCGGTAAAGAAACGCCAGTTCAGAGATACATTCGCGAGAACACAGAGGAAAAGCCTCTGAACTATAGAGTGAAGACGACTGATTTATACGCGGACTATGTGCAGTGGTGCAAACGTGAAAAGGTGACTCCCGTTTCAAAATACCGCCTCACGTCGAATCTGCCCAATAAGGTATCGCGTGTTGGATACTTGAAGGGCATTATTGTGAAGGGCAAGAACCTACATACAACAGTGAAGGTGGTCAAAGAGAATGCCCGCACAACATACACAAATGAAATGCTTAAGAAGTTCTGTGAACAACACGGGCTATCGTTCAGTCATGCTCGACAGAAAATGCAAATTCGTTGAAGAGGTGTAATAAGAATTGAGTTTTTGGAAAAGTTCTACCCTCGCTTGTCGAAAGATGAGCGGGGGTTTTTTATTGAACTTGAGGAGTGAAGACAAATAGAAGATGAAAGAGTTATTATTGTGGGGCGACTCCCCGAAAAAGTCACAGTAAAGACCGGAGGAATTCCCGCTTCCGTGTATACTAACAGTGCCGACGAATCCCGCTTAGGCAAAAACAACCACGAACGAAGCCTCGCAAGTAATCCTTGTGGGGCTTCAGTCGTTTAGGCCCCAAAAAAAGAACCGTCCAAATAGGTCAATTGGGGTATATTAAGACAGAGAGCTATAGACTGGTAGTCTGGACGCTCGAAAAGTGGGATTTAATTCGATAATCCCATCGCGGGTTCGGTTGAAGACTTGCTATTCAGTTAGCGTAACGCCCTCAGTCATTGAACTGTAAAAAGGCTCTTGAGCGGATTGTCGCTCGTGGCGATGGATTAACGAACGGCGGGGAAACCCTTCCGACAGTAAAGCCATATATCGCTGCCGTTGACTGTCCACGCTTCAACCCAAGTTGATAACCCGAAAAGCGGTCTGACGAACCGACCAGCGCTAGTAGGTGAATCTGACAAGATAAAAACTACGGATGTTCTGTGCCCTTGAGCGCCGTAGTGGGGAGCATGAATTCACTACTTAGCGGACTTAGAGGCCAACACGCCCCTATCGTTGAGAATTAAAGAACACTCACCTAAGACAACCGACTCTGGGAGCCTCAATACTCCCCGAAAAGAAGGGCGTCGATATGCACTGAGGACAAAGAGCGGCAGGGGACGCATATGCCCTATAAGTCTTGAAGCAATCTAATCGCGACTGCGGCAACAACAAACAGCACCAGACACAAGACGAAAAGCACAATCTTTGAGATTGCCCATACTGCAACTTCCTTCCAATCGTCACCAATTAGGGCACGAAGCGCGACAAGTGGTCCGGCCCAAATGGCAACCAATAGAACATATTCCATCAGAGAATTAGATGGGCGCTGAAAACTGATGAGCGCGAACAGCCAAAGGCAAATCCAGAAAGTTGTTATCAGTAAATTGCGGATTGCGAATCGTGGATGTTCCATCTGCCCGGCAACTCAATACCGTTCTGCGTGTAATTAGAAACGCCCACTTCGGGAAAAAACGCTTTCTACAACAGGGGGCGGGGTTCTTAATTGGGCTTCGCCCGCTGTCGTTTATAGGCTCTGACAGCCCTCTCGCGCCCCTCTGGCGTTCTTACCCCTCTGATTCCAGACCATGGGGATAAACCGTCTACAGACTCCCTTAAGGGCTTCCACGCTGTGACCTTGCCCCAGCCCCAAAACCATAACTCTTCACCTTCCATAGCTGAAAAAAAACCACAGTGTCCAGCGCCAAAAACACCGGGAAATCAGGAGTCTGTAAAAAACATCTAAGTGTTTCTCTCGCGAATCGTGTATTCAATTGTGGCGTTGTAAGTCGGTCGCTCAGCACAACTTGAGATTATTGAGAAATCTGCCAGATGCCAGTTTAATTTGGCAGACATCGCAAGTGCGATGTCTGCTTCGCCTTGCGAGGGCTTCGGCAACTCTTAGATGCCAATGACCTCTGCCAATGAGCACTGATCGGAAGATCACTTTTTTCGCGAGTCCTCCGAGATCACCGAGATCACCGTCTCTACCAATTCTCGTAACTGGTGATCTCGATCAATGCGTCGCTGGCATTGCGATACGCCAGTCTCCGAAGATCGCGTAACCTAAATCTCCAGTGAGAGTTGCGCGTTTCGCCGGCTATCTTATTCCTCTCGCTCAACTATATTAGTGGCAGCGCCTCGTCATGCTCTCGCCTCGCGCCGTGAGACGCCGTCATGCTCTTGTCTGCTCATCACTTTTTACGACCGCTCGTGTTGGCGGCGACGTCGTCGCTGCTAGTACTGCCGGTGGGCGGCGTCGGCGCCACCGAGAGGCTAGACTACAGCCGCGACGTGCGGCCGATCCTGGCGGCGAACTGCTTTCACTGCCACGGTCAGGATGCCTCGCATCGAGAGGCCGACTTGCGCCTCGACGTACGGGAGGCGCCGGCAGGCGAGGAAGCACATGGCGCCGCTCAGGTCGTTACACCCGGGGAGCCCGCGGAGAGCGAACTAGTCGCCCGCATTATCAGCGACGATGAGTCGCTGCGGATGCCACCGGCCGATTCAGGGAAGGAACTTAAGGCCTCCGAGATCGAAACGCTTCGCCGCTGGGTGGAAGAGGGGGCCGAGTACCAGACGCACTGGGCGTTCGTGACGCCGGTGCGACCGACGCCGCCGACGGTCAGCGATCCGTCGTGGGTGAAGAATCCAATCGACGCCTTCGTGCTCGCGCGGCTCGATCGCGAACAACTCAAGCCATCACCCGTCGCAACGCCGCAAACGCTGCTGCGGCGGATGTCGCTCGATCTTACAGGCTTGCCGCCGACGCTGGAGGAACTTGCGGCGTTTGAGGCAGACTTGAAGGCGAGCGATTCGATCGTCGGCAAGTCGTCGGCCGACGCGGCGAGCGGGGCGCAGACGTCGATCCTCGCCAAGCAAGTCGACCGGCTGCTCGCGTCGCCCCACTATGGCGAACGTTGGGCTCGCCTCTGGCTCGACGCCGCCCGATACGCAGATTCCGATGGCTTTGAGAAGGACAAGCCGCGGTTCGTCTGGATGTACCGCGACTGGGTGATCGACGCCTTCAACGCCGACAAGCCGTACAACGAATTCGTCATCGAGCAGATCGCCGGCGACCTGTTGCCCAATGCGACGCAAGATCAGCGCGTCGCCACCGGGTACCTGCGGAACTCGATGATCAACGAAGAGGGAGGGATCGACCCCGAACAATTCAGGATGGAGGCGATGTTCGATCGGGTCGACGCCATCGGCAAAGGGGTGCTCGGGCTGACGGTGCAGTGCGCGCAGTGCCACACGCACAAGTACGATCCGATCACGCAGACTGATTATTACCGGCTGTTCGCGTTTCTGAATAATTGCGACGAAGCCCAGATGTCGGCGTACACCGATGAGGAACTCGCGCAATGGAGTGCGACGAGGGCGTTGATCGATCGCCTGGAGGAGGAGCTGAAGGCCGCGGCGCCCGAATGGCGTCAGCGGATGGCGGCGTGGGAGAAGACGGTGACCGACAGCTCCGGCCAGTGGACGACGGTGCGTCCGGAGCTTGACGCCAGCGGCGGCCAGAAGCATTACCTGCTGGCGGATGGCTCGGTGCTGGCCGCCGGATACGCGCCGACGAAGCATTCGACCGAGTTCACGGTAACGCTGGCGGCCGACGCGAAGATCACGGCGGTGCGGCTGGAGTTGCTGAACGATCCGAATTTACCGCACGGCGGTCCGGGACGTTCGCTGGATGGGCTGTTCGGCCTGTCCGAAATGGAAGTATCGGCTGCGACGGCGGAGAAGCCGACGGAGAGTGCAAAACTGAAGATCGTCAGCGCCACGGCGGATGTGAATCCTCCTGGCCGGCCGCTTGATCCGGCGTATGACGACCAGAGTAACGAAAGACGGGTCACTGGTCCGATCGACTATGCGATTGACGGCAATCATCTCACCGCCTGGAGCGCTGACATCGGTCCCGGTCGCAGCAACGTGCCGCATCAGGCGGTGTTCGTCTTGGAGAAGCCGCTGGAAGCGAAGGCAGGCGCCAAGCTGACGTTCACGCTCGCGCAAAACCACGGGGGCTGGAACAGCGACGACAATCAGAACAACAACCTGGGGCGCTTCCGATTTTCAGTAACGGATGCGGAGAAGGCGGCCGCGGATCCGATCCCCGCGGCGGTACGCAAGATCGTGACGATTCCCGCTGGCGAGCGGAGTGCAGCGCAAGAGGCGGAGCTGTTCAGTTACTGGCGGACGACGGTGCCTGATTGGGCCGAGATGAATCGCCGGCTCGACGCGCTGTGGCTGAGCCATCCGCGCGGAACAACGCAGTTGGTGCTCTCGGAGAGGACCGAGCGGCGGCCGACGCATCGGCTCGAACGGGGCAACTTCCTGGCCCCGGCCGAAGAGGTGACTCCGGGCGTGCCGTCGTTCCTCCACCCGCTGACGAGCGCGAATCCGACCCGGCTCGATGTTGCCCGATGGCTCGTCGACGAACGCTCGCCGACGGCGGCGCGGGCGGCGGTGAACCGCATTTGGCTTGCGTATTTTGGGACTGGTCTGGTCGGCACGCCCGAGGATTTGGGAACGCAAGGCGACCTGCCGACGCATCCTGAGCTGCTCGATTGGCTCGCCGTCGAATTCATGGAGCATGGTTGGAGCCAGAAGCACCTGCATCGGTTGATCGTCGGCTCGGCGACGTACCAGCAGTCGGCGGCAGCCTCGCCGCAGCTCCTTGCCCAAGACCCGGCGAACCGCCTCCTCGCGCGCGGCGCCCGTTACCGCGTCGACGCCGAGATGGTACGCGACGTGTCGCTGGCGGTGAGCGGCTTGCTGACGGAGAAAATTGGCGGGCCGAGCGTCTACCCGCCGGCGCCGGAGTTTCTGTTTCAGCCCCCCACCAGCTACGGGCCGAAGGTGTGGGCTTACGACACGGATGCGGACAAGTATCGCCGCGGGCTCTACACGTTCCGCTACCGGAGCGTGCCGTATCCAGCGTTTGAAAGCTTCGATGCGCCGCGCGGGGACGTGGCCTGCGTGCGCCGGCCGCGCTCGAACACCCCGTTGCAAGCCCTGACGACGCTGAACGAGTCGCTGTACCTGGAGTGTGCACGCGAGCTGGCCCGCCGCATCGTTTCCGACGGGGGGACAAGCGACGACGCGCGGCTGGGATACGCGGTGCGGCGCTGCTTGTCGCGCGATCCCAGTGCGGCTGAGATCGCGACGCTTGGTGCGTTCCTGAAGGATCAACGGGCGCGGTTTGCCGTGGAAGGGGCCGATCCCTGGCTCTTGCTGACGACCGACGACAGCGGACGAAACCAAACGCTGCCAGCCGGCGCCAGTGCACCGGACCTGGCGGCGTGGACGGCGCTGGCTCGCGTGGTGCTGAATTTGGATGAAACGATTACTAAAGAGTAAAGGATGTCCGTTGTCAGTGGTCCGTGGTCAGTTGCCGTGTTTGTCTTTAGCAACTGACGACTGACGACTGACAACTGACGAATTCCGAATGAACTGCCAGAATCATCTCTATCAAGGCGTTCCTCCGCGCGAGTTGGCTCGCCGCTGGTTCCTCAAGGAATGCGGCGTTGGGTTGGGCGCAGTGGCGCTGAGCCAGCTGCTGGGGAGCAGCGTCGCGCGCGCGGCGGCCGATCCGCTCGCGGCGAAGCAGGCGCATGCGGCAGCGAAGGCGAAGAACGTCATCCTTCTGTTCATGGCCGGCGCGCCGAGCCACTTGGAGTTGTTTGACAACAAACCGCAACTGGCGAAGTTCGACGGGACGCTGCCGCCAGCGGAACTGCTCGCAGGGTATCGGGCAGCGTTTATCAATCCGAACTCGACGTTGATGGGGCCGAAGTTCAAGTTCGCCCGGCATGGTCAATCAGGAAATGAATTATCGGAACTACTGCCTCAACTGGCGACAGTCGCCGACGATCTGGCGATCGTCAAATCGATGTCGACGGATGCGTTTAACCATGCACCCGCTCAGATCCTGATGAGCACCGGCAGTCAGCAGTTCGGCAAGCCGTCGATCGGGTCGTGGACGCTCTACGGATTGGGGAGCGAATCGCAAAATCTTCCCGGCTTTGTCGTCTTCAGTACGGGCAGCAAGGGCCCCAGCGGCGGCAGCGCGAACTGGGGAAGCGGCTACTTGCCGACGGTCCATCAAGGAGTGCAGCTGCGGACGAGCGGGGACCCGGTGCTGTATCTTTCCAATCCGCGCGGCGTCGACGCCCGGCTACAGCGAGATTCGCTCGACGCGATCAACGAGTTGAATCGGCAGCATCTCGACCAGATCGGCGATCCTGAAATCGCGACACGGATCAATTCGTTCGAGATGGCGTACCGCATGCAGGCGAGTGCGCCGGAGGCGATGGACCTGGCCGACGAGCCGGAACACATCCTCAAGATGTACGGCGCCGAGCCGGGCAAGCCATCGTTCGCCAATACATGCCTGCTAGCGCGGCGGCTCGTGGAGCGCGGCGTCCGCTTCGTGGAAATCTTTCACGAAGCGTGGGACCAGCATGGGTATCTGGTGCCGGATCTAAAGCGCAATTGCGAAGCGACCGACCGGCCAAGTGCCGCCCTGATCAGGGACCTAAAGCAGCGGGGACTGCTAGACGAGACGCTGGTGATTTGGGGGGGCGAATTCGGCCGCACCCCGATGGTGCAGGGCAATCCCCGCGACGACGGGGCCGGCCGCGACCATCACCCCAACGCCTTCACGATGCTGCTGGCCGGCGGCGGCATCAAGCCGGGAGTGACGCTCGGGGAGAGCGACGACTTCGGGTTCAACGTCACCAAGGACAAGGTGCATGTGCGCGATCTGCACGCGACAATTCTGCATCAGTTGGGGCTCGATCATTCGCGGCTGACTTACAAATTCCAGGGACTTGAGCAGAAGCTGACCGGCGTCGAGCCGGCGCGGGTCGTCAGCGAGATTATTGCTTAGCGGGCATACCGTGCGGAAATACAGGCGAACTGACCCGCTATTCGTGGATGAGCACGCCGACGTAGAGATTGCCGTCGGTGTGCCACTCGTCGCCGCCGCCGTTGCGGCCTGAGAGCGTCTTGTGGAAGTGCTCGACGATGTATTCGTCGCTCAGCACGCCGGCTTCGTTCAGGTCGACGAAGAGCGTATCGCGCTCCTGGTCGACGTTGCCGTCGATGTGGTGAGTGATTTGCCCCGTGCGGTGGCTAAGCCCAACTCCCTTGTCGAACGCCGCCGAGCCGATCCATACGGGCCGACCGTCGGGATCAATCTTGTCGGTCTTCCAAAAGCGCACATGGTGCCGCTGCCGCGGATCGTCGCCGACCTGCTTCTCGAACGCCAGGTCCTCCTTGCGACCGAACAGATAAAGGCTGCTAACCGGCGCCTGATCGTCGGGCCGCTTGAGCACGGTCGCCTCGGCGATCTTCAAATCGGTGCTGAGGGAGAGCGGCTTCGCTTCGAGCCACTGGGCCGCTGCCAGGCCCTTGATGAGGTCGTTTTCGGTCCCGATCAGGCTGACGTTGAGGGGGTCGCCCGGCACGTTGTCGGCGGCGCGAGTGACGTTCGGCAGATCGTTGAGCGCAGGATGCCGTGATTCAGCCACTTTCCAGACGAGGGGGAGCAGCAGGTAGGCGAGGCCGAGCCAACCGAGCAGCAACAGCAAAAACCAGCCTGCCATGCGTCTTCTCAGTCGGCGACGGTGGGGAGCGGCGGGGTCAATCGACGTCCCGCGGGCGTCGCTCAGTGAAACAATGTCGGGAGGAGTATGCTCCATACAGATTTTCGATGCAATTGCGCTGCTGTTCCGAGAGAAATCGACGACGATCTTCGTCCATGGTACCGAGGAAGGACCCTCGGGAGCAACGCGGCGTCGGCAAGCATTTATTGCCGGAGCGCCCCGGCAACGGCATGCATCAACGCTCAAAAACCAGCAAGAAGATTGGCAATCGCGCAGGTCGGCTGCGGGCTGGCTGCGCAAATCGGTAAGCTTCTCTAGGTTCCTGAGTGCTCGGCGGCTATAGTACACGCCGCTTCAAGGTCCGCTTCACCGGTTTTGACGTGCGCCGCTCGACATGAATGAGATCAAGATTGAGGTTTGGGACGCCACGGGCAACAAGCGGCAACTGGTCGAGGCGCCGACCGACGCCGAGGTCAATCGGCTGATCGCCGTGCTGATCGAGCGGATGAATCTGCCGCGGCACAGCCCCGACGGACAGATGATGAGCTACAAGTTTCATCACAAGAGCTCGGGGCGGCAGCTGCTCGATACGGACACACTGACGTCGGCCAACGTCAAGGAAGGCGATATCTTGCGTCTTCAGCCTGAAATCACCGCTGGCAGCCGCAGAGGGCCGACGATTGCAACCTGACTCGAACTCCCCCGAAGCGACGCCACTGGCGGAGGCGAAATCCTGTCCCTTCTGCGGCGAGACGATCATGGCGGTGGCGAAGAAGTGCCGCTACTGCCGGTCGTACCTCGACCCGAAGCTGGCGGCGGCAAACGCCTGGTCGCCAGCGAATCGGGCGGGAACTTCGTCGGCGACCGACCGCATGCTGATGCCGGTGGGGCGGCCGGCCTCGGCAATCGCGGCCGGATACCTTGGCTTGCTGGCAATGTTCCCGGTCGTCGGCATCTTGTTTGGATTCTTGGGCATTATCTGCGGAATCCTCGCACTCAAGGCGATTGGCGAGGATCCCGAACTCGCGGGCAAGGGACGGGCCTGGTTCGGCATCATCTCGGGCGGATTCTTTTGCGTGCTGTGGGTTTGCGTGCTGGCCGCGATTATCGCTGCGGAGTCACAGCGCGGTTCGTTCTAGGAGCGACGGAGAACATGAGCGAAGCGCTTCGTATCGACCCGCTAGCGAGCGAGGGGCGCTTCTCTCGGTTCGAACTGATCGGTTGGTGGGACCAGCGGCGATTGGCCAACGCCAAGGCCCTGGTCATCGGCGCCGGGGCGCTGGGCAATGAGATCATCAAGAATCTCGCGCTGTTGGGAATCGGCCAGATTCTGGTGGTCGACTTCGACAAGATAGAGCATTCGAACTTGTCGCGGTCGGTGCTCTATCGCGAACGCGATTGCGGCCGCCGCAAGGCCGACGCCGCGGCGGAGCGCGCCAAGGAGATTTATCCGCAGCTACGGATCGAGCCGCTCCACGCGAACGTCGTCTACGACCTCGGGCTGGGGCCCTATCGCTGGGCGGACGTCATTCTGGGCGGGCTCGACAACCGCGAAGCTCGGGTGGCGATCAATCGCGCCGCGGCGAAGGTCGGCAAACCGTGGATCGACGGGGCCATCGAGCGCCTCGACGGCGTGGCACGCGTGTTCGACCCGGCGGTCGGTCCGTGCTACGAATGCACGATGAGCGAGATCGATTGGAAAATGCTCGAGGCGCGGCGGAGTTGCGCGCTGCTGACGCGGGCCGAGATGGAAACGGGCAAGGTGCCGACGACGCCGACGACCTCGTCGGTAGTGGCGGGGATCCAGGTGCAGGAAGCCGTGAAAATGCTCCACGGCCTGGAAACGTTGTCGGGGCAAGGGTTCGTCTTCGACGGCACGTATCATCAAAGTTACGTGGTCAATTACACGCGGCTCGACGAGTGCCCCAGCCATGAGGCGATCGAGCCGGTGGTCGAGTTGCCTTGGAGCGTGGCTGCGACGAGGGCTGGGGAGCTATTGGCGCGGGCGGCGGCCGACCTTGGCCCAGGCGCGATCTTGGAGTTCAACCATGACCTGTTGGCGACGCTCACCTGCCCGGCGTGCGACCAATCCTGGGCCCACTTGGCGTCACTAGGCAAGGTGACCGAACGCGACGCAGTTTGTCCGAAATGCGGGGCGCCCAGCGCACCGGGCATGTATCATACGCTCGCCGCTGATTCGCCCTTGGCGGAACGGACGCTGGCGGAGCTTGGCGTGCCGGCGTGGGACGTCATCGGAGCACGGATCGGCGAGCGACAGATGCACTACGAGTTTGCCGGCGACCGGGCCGAACTGCTCGGTTCGCTGTTGCGCGAGGAGAGCCCAGCATGAGCACCATCGACGTCAGCGATTTGGCCCGCGAGGAACTCGCGACCGCGAAGTTTCCGGTCGAGTACAGGGCGCCGTTTCGGCTGTTCCTCGACCCCGACGTGCACCGCGGCATCCAGGCGCATGCGAAGGAAGACGCATCGGTGGAGATTTGCGGGGTGCTTGTCGGCCGTTGGGGTCGCGACGAGTTGGGCCCCTTCGCTGAAGTGACCGATTACATTCGCTGCGACAGCGCTTCGAGCAAGTTCGCCGAGGTGACGTTCACGCATGAGTCGTGGGCGCAGATCAATCAGCAGATGGACACGAAGTTCGTCGACAAGCGGATCATTGGCTGGTATCACTCGCACCCGGATTTCGGCATCTTTCTTTCGGACCGCGACTGCTTCATCCACGAACACTTCTTTTCGGGAGCGGGACAGGTGGCGTACGTTGTCGATCCCGTGCGTGATCTGGAAGGGGTGTTCGACTGGCAAGCGGGCAAACCAACGCCGATGTCGCACTACTGGGTCGGGTCGCAGATTCGCACGGTTGAGGCGAGCCAGCGCAATCCGGCGCGTGAAGCTGCAGCGCGCGCGGGCGGAGTTTCAGTAAGCCGTGCCGGCGAGGCGCCAGATGGGGCGCCGACTTCGATCGATCGTTCCTCGTTCGGCGCCACGACGAATCTGTTGGCATGGCTGGCGCTCTTCTTGCTGGGCTATATGCTCGCGGGGGCGCGTACGCGCTGGGAGCAGGAACGGTTGGTCGAAGGGACGGTCGCTCACTTCGGCGTGACAAAGATTCTGAAAGATGGCCTCGATCCAAGCCTTGCCAAAGTGCGGAGGAACTTGCAGGCGATCGGCGCTGAAACCAAAAAACTGCCGGCGCCGAACGCCACGCTTTCGGAAGAAGAGGCGGCTACGGCCCTGGAGCAGCAGCAAACGATCGCCGATAGCCTCGCGACGACGGAGCGGATGCTTGCGGACGTGCAATCTCAATTTGCGCTGTCCGCCGAAGAACGAGTCGCCCTGGCGAAGTTTATTCTGCAGAAGCAGGCCGAGGCGGCGGAAATGTTGACGCAGCAAGGCGCTTCCGCGACGTCAGCGAAGCCGAAGGAGCCGGCGGCAACGGGTCCAGCGGCCCTCCCGCCCGACAAGCCGGTCGACCCTCTGCCCGCAAAACCGGCGGCTGACGCCAAACCCGCCGCCGAGAACACTCCGTCGAAGTAGTCGGCGCGCCAACGACGCTGCCCAGAGATTCTGATTCACCGGTTCAACGCAGGTCCGCCATGGCCGATCCGATTCGCATCACGACTGCCGATCTGCAGCGTCCAGAGATTAGCGACTACGTCGAAATGCAGCGTTATCTGCAGCGCGACGTGGGCGAGATCGGTCGCCAGCCGTGGCTGATTCGCGTGATTTACGCGAATTGGTTTTATCTCTCGGTCGCTTCAGCGGTGGGCGGGCTCGTCGGCTGGGCCTGCCTCGAACCGTGGTACGACGACACTTCGACGATTGAAGAGGAGGCCGACGTCATTGGCCTGCTGATCTTTCCGATCGTCGCCGCTGGAATCGGGCTTTTTCTGGGAGCTGCGGAGGGGATTATTTGCCGCAATCCGCTTCGTGCGGTGCGCTGCGGCGCCGTGGGACTTGGCATCGGCTTCGTCGGCGGGCTGCTGACGATCATCCCCGCGGGTATTTTGTTCGCCGTGATGGCGGGCATTGCCATGAGCTTGTGGGAGAATCCTAGTGAAGGGGAGATGCCGACGGGATTGGCGCTGCTGGTGCTAATGATGGGGCGCGGCGCCGCCTGGGCGGTCGCAGGCATTCCCGCTGGCATCGGGCAGGGAATCGCCCTGCGTGAGAAGAAGGTGATGATCAATGGTTTGGTGGGCGGCGTATTAGGCGGACTCATTGGCGGTCTGCTCTTCGATCCGATCTCGCTCGTGTTGATTGCTGACGACGGTCAGGCCACGTATAGTCGCGCGGTCGGATTCGCCACCATTGGGCTGTTCGTCGGCTTGTTCGTTGGTCTGGTCGAGGGCTGGACAAAGACGGCATGGTTGCTCATGCGCAAAGGTCCGCTCGCCGGCAAGCAGTTCATCATGTTCAAGGATACGACGGTTCTCGGCAGCTCGCCGAAGGCCGATATCTATCTCTTCAAAGACGACGCCATCGAGCCGCGGCATGCGCTGATCACCAATCGGGGCGGCCGTTTCGAGATCGAGGATTGCAACACCCCCGACGGCACCTATGTGAATGGAATACCCGTCACACGCACAGTTCTTCGTGACGGCGACAAGATCGTACTCGGCAAAACAGTGCTTGAGTTTTCTGTGAAAGAGTCATCCGCCTAGAGCCTATTCAGCTCCCAGGCTTCGTCGATCTGTTTGACTACGTTGATCAGAGCCGCCCAAATTCCCATCGCCGCCGGAGACCCAAACCGTGCCGATTCAAGTTACTTGCCCGAGTTGCCAGACCACGCTGAAGACCGCCGACTCCTCGGCCGGCAAGCGGGCCAAGTGCCCCAAGTGTGGAGGGATCATCGAAATTCCGGCCGCGCCGCCGGCGCCGGCCGATGATGAGTACGCTCTCGAAGCGGAGCACAACCCGCTGGCTGGCTTTTCTGACGAGGAGCTTTCGAACGGACCGGCGACTCCCGCGGCCAGCGATCGGAAACCGTGCCCCGCCTGCGGTGAAATGATCGTTCGCGACGCCGTGAAGTGCCGTTTTTGCGGCGAGGTGTTTGATCCCGTCCTGAAGAAACAGGAGCAAAAAGCGCGACAAGCCACCGGCGAGGGCGCCGACATGACTACGGGCGATTGGGTCGTTGCGATTCTCTGCTCAGGCATCGGTTGCATCGCCGGCATCATTTGGATGATCCAAGGTAAGCCGAAGGGCAAGAAGATGTTGCTCGTTTCGCTGGCAGTCCAGGGGTTTTGGTTGATCATTCAGGTATTGGCAGCAATCGGCGGTGCGGGCAGATAGCTCAAGGCGTCGCAAAGGCGTGAGGGACGGCGGGACGACGATGTCGGAGAAGATCATCACGTGCGACTGCGGAGCGAAAGTCCGGCTGCCGGCCGAATCGGCAAGCCGGGCGTTTCGCTGCCCGCAATGCAAAACTCCACTGGCGCTAACGGTCGACTCGCTGGTATTGGCGACGACTTCCGTCTCCGCAGGACATGCGTCGATCTGCCCGATCTGTCAGTCGCCCATCGCCGCTGGCGAACCATGCGTCACCTGCCCGGGTTGCGATTTGATCCATCATCGCGAGTGCTGGGCCGAGATTGGCGGGTGCGGAACGTTCGGCTGCAAACAGGCGCCCGCGGTGGACAAGTCGGAGCAATCGGCGCCGGCGCCATTAACGGCTTGGGGAGATACGAAGCGTTGCCCGGCGTGCGGCGAGACTATCAAGTCGATCGCATTGCGCTGCCGTTTTTGCCAAACCGAGTTTCGTTCGGTCGACCCGATGTCGGCCGCCGATCTCCGCGTGCAAGCAATCGAAGGAGATCAGCTCTCCTCGATGCGGCAAAGCGTCGTGGCGTTGTTCGTCGTCGCGTTGATTGGCGCCTGCGCCCCGCTGATCGCCCTGATTTCGGCGTTTTACCTCATTCCCAAACGACGGCAACTCGCGAAGTGCGGGCCGCTGTATATGATCATGGGTTGGACGGCGCTGGGGCTTTCATGCGCTTACACGCTGCTGATGCTGGTCCTTTTTGTTGCGAAGAGTTGACGGCCTACCTTGCGACCGGCAGGGGTGGCGGGCGACGTTGAGTGAATGTAGAGATTTGTCGTGAGCGAAACGAACCCCATTCTTCGACTAGCCGGCGAGCGAGAAGCGGGAGCACTCTGCGCTCATTGCGGCCGCGAATTGCACCTCGCTGAGGTGGCGGCGGTTTGCGCCAAGTGCGGCGCCGTCCATCATCAAGCCTGTTGGGAGTCGGCCAGCGCCTGCGGTTCTTACGAGTGCGCACGGTCAGGTACATATGCGAAACCGCGCGGGCTGGAAAAGATTACCGTCTCGCACGCCGACCTCGCCGCCGCCACGCCGCTGCCGCCGCCGATTCAGCATAAAGTTTACGAACCGGCGCCCGAACCGCCGCCGCGGTGGAATCGAGTCGCGGTGTGGGCCTTCGGACTCGCGCTGATTGGAATTCCACTGTTCGGATTGGTGACTGGCATCGTGGCAATCGTGGTCGCGTGCATTGCGCTGGTCGGTCATACGGCCAATCGCAAGGGGATGCCGCTGGCGGTGGGCGCGATTCTCATCGGCTTGGTCGACGTCGTCGGCTGGTCGGTGGCGCTGTCGAACTATTACGGCAGCGTCGGGGGCGGCATTGTCGCGCTCAGTGAGTTTTCGATCGATCCGGAATCGCTCAACGAGTTGCCGGAGCGGATCTCGCGGGCGATGCGGGCGAACGTGTTAATTCAAGCGAATTTTGGCATCGGGCGGCAGGGGCTTGGGTCTGGCGTGATTCTGAAGATTCACGACGGCGCCGCCTACATCGTCACCAACCGTCACGTCGTCGACGAGAACTTCAGCGAAGATCATGGGGCGGCCGATGCGCAGGCCGATCTCGGGGACATGGCCGACTTGAATGTGTTGACGGTCGAGCAGTCGTTTGGCCCGGCCAAGGTGGAATGGGTGGCGCCGCACGGCGTTGACCTCGCGATCATCGTCATGCCGCTGCTCGGGGCCGTCGACGAACTGCAAGAGGCGGTGTGGGACGGCAAGGAGACGCCGCACATCGGCGAAGCGGTCTTTGCCGTCGGCAATCCGCATGGGCTTGGTTGGACTCACTCGTCGGGGAGCATCTCGCAGGTCCGCCGCCGTGAGCAGGGCGCCTTTAGTTTTCGCGTTTTGCAAAGCACAGCGCCGATCAATCCGGGCAACAGCGGCGGCGGGCTGTATGACGTCGACGGCAAGCTGATCGGCATCAATACGATGACCGGCGATAAGCGCTTCGCCGAAGGGCTTGGGTTCGCCATCGCCTTTCCCACCCTGTTGGAATTGATTCCCCAGAAGTTCGGCATCGAAGAGGTGAATGCGTCGCCCGTTGCGGTTAGCGACGTCGAGGCGGCCCGCAAAGAGAACGATGGTTCAGCGGCGCCTGCCCTATCGGCTGACCGACAGCCAGCGGACGACGCAACGCCGAGTGAGGAGAAAAGCGAATGAGCGCCGTGCGTCTGCGTCGATTGAAAGCCGACTACGACCGGCTGAGCGACTATGTCCGTCGTCACCCGCGGCTCAAGCTGATTCAGGTCGAAGGGGACCCTCCCGAGCGTTATCAACTGGAAATGCAGATCAAAAGCATCCGCATGACCGGCGGCGAATTGCAGCCCGTGCAGAGCCACTTGGTGGAAATCGCGTTGCCGCTCGCTTATCCGCGGACGCCGCCCCAGTGCCGGATGCTTTCGCCCGTATTTCATCCGAACATCGCTCCGCACGCGATTTGCGTCGGCGACCATTGGGGCGCGGGGGAATCGCTGCAGTCGATTGTCGCCCGCATTGGCGAGATGCTGGCGTACCAAAGCTACAATGTGAAGAGCCCGCTCAACGGCGAAGCGGCGCGGTGGGTCGAGGAAAACAAGGATCGCTTGCCGTTGGACCGCGTCAGCCTGCTAGTGGAGGAAGACACGGCGGGCGCTGCGCCCAGTGAACCGCCACCGACGACGCTAACGCCGGCGGCGGCGGCGCGCGTCGCAGCAGTCCCTAAGCCAACGCCCGCGACGCGGCCGGCGGCGCCGGCGACTGTGGAGTTTTTCCAAAAGCCCACCGTGCCGACCGGCGCAGCGTTGCCGCCCTCGCGCCCGGCCGTGCTCCCGGTTGTCGCGGAGCAACCGGTCGCCGCGCCAATGCCGATGTCAATGCCCAAAGCGGCGCCGTCGCCCAAGACGACGGAGACGGAGACCGTACTGATTGCCTGTCCGCAATGCGGAGCCGAGTATCGCGTGAGCCAAGGTTCGGCCGGCCGTCGCGTGCGCTGTCGGAAATGCTTGCACATCTTCTCGGCAGGCTAATCGTGACGTCCCCCTCATCACGCCCGGCCGAGCTCATTGCCGCGTTAGACGGCGACAACGTGGATTCCGCCGTTGTTTTCGAGATTGCCGACGATGACGCAGCCGCCGCGACTCGACGGCGGGTCCAGTTACGCGACCACCATGGGACGATGCTGGGCGTGTGCCTCGCGGTGATCGTGCTCTCGTTCGCGCTGCAACTGAATGCGGAAGGCCGCGTCCGCGCTTCTTGGCTGCCATTTGATTCCCTGCCTCCGCTGTGCGGCAGCCGGGCGCTGTTCGGCGTCGCCTGCCCGGGGTGCGGGCTGACGCGCAGCTTTGTGGCGCTTGCTGCCGGGGATTTCGCGGAGTCGTTTCGGCTGCATCGGCTCGGCTGGCTAATGGCGCTCGCGGTGGCGTTGCAGATTCCCTATCGCACGTGGCGTCTGCACGAACTGCGCCGGGGCGTGATCTCTGAAAGCAGGTGGCCCCTCTGGTTTGGTCGCGCGTTGATCGCCGCACTGATCGCGAACTGGGGCGTCTCGTTCTTTCTCTAGCCGGCGCTTCCGACGCTCCAGGGACGTCCGGCGCATGAAAAAAGGCCCGACTTCCGGGTAGGAAAGTCGGGCCTCCGGATGGGTCGAACGAACCGGCTGCCCCTTCTGCCGTTACGGCCCCTCTTGCTGGTTCCCTCTATTGCAGGCTCGGCGTCAATTCCTCGCCAGCGCGAGTCACCAGTCGGGCGTACTCGCGAATGTCGATACTCTCGTTGATGTTACGCACCGAGCCGTCGCCGAACAGGTGATTGGCGCCGCCGGCGTGGAAGGCGTAGGGGGCACTGGTTCCGAAAGTGTTGAGCCACGGATGGGGGTAGCTAGAAGCGACGATATCTAAGCCGTTCGCGCCATTAATTGCCGTCGTTCCGACATCGGTGGCGCCGTCCGCCGTCAGACCGAAGACAACGATGTCGGATGCCGGGCGGCACCAGCCGCCGCCATTGACGCGAGCGGCTACCGGGTCGCTGCTGACCTGAATGCTCTTGCGGAACAGATAGGGGCGGCCCGCCGACTCCGCGAACAGAATCGTGTTGGAGAGTCCATCAGTCACGTCTTTGAAGCTTGCCGCCGTGTTGTTATATTCCATAATGCCGGGGTAGTTGCCGTCGACGTTCGTCGTACCAACGAGGTCGACGAGATTGGCGTCAGCGAGCCGCTTGCTGACCCACACCGTCGGCGAGTAGTCGGTAGGCGACGACACAACCGGATCCCACGGGCTGATTTCGGGCAGGCCGTCGAGTTGGGCGATGTCAATCGGCGAGGAAGGGCAGTGAAGAGTCGGCAGCGGCGTGTTGACTGCCGTGCGATTGAGCGGGTCGCCCCAGTTCTTCGTCAGGTCGAACTGCTTGCGAATGGTGCCATTTTCCATGTAATCAAGCAGGTGAGTGATCGCCGCAATACGGGGCGCCGTGGTGAGTCCGACGGGACGAGCGCTAACGGGCACTTTCTTCCGTGCATCGTGATGGTTTTGAACCGTGAGACCGACCTGCTTGAGATTGTTGATGCACTGGGCGCGACGAGCGGCTTCGCGAGCGGCCTGTACGGCCGGTAGCAGCAGGGCGACGAGCACGCCGATGATGGCGATCACCACCAGCAATTCGACAAGCGTAAACGCTGAACGTTGGCGAGACATGAGAATTCCCTCTTAAAAAAATGGATGAATGTTCGATCGTGGAGCCGCTACAGTGCGATGGCGGGCAAATCGTTCTCGCCCGGTTTGATGCTCACGACTAAGTCGGAAGTGTTGGGGTTCGCGTACTTTGCCGGAATGACGTTCGGTCCGGAGACGATGTCGGGCCCGTTCTTGATCGGCTTGTACCACAGCACCGTGACGGTGTAGTCGCCCTCGGGCGCGCCGTCCGCGGTGACGTAGGTCGACACTTTGAAAGCGCCATCCTTTTCGACATTTGCCCGGGGGTTTGGCGTTCCTGCGATCGGCGCCTTCGGGTGAAGCGCGACGAGGGCCCCCGATATCGGTTCGCCTTTGAACGTGATGATTCCCTTAGCGGGAAACACCGGCGTACGCTCGGGCTTCGCCTCCGCACAGCCGACCAGCGAGACCGACAGCAATGCCGTTCCCAAAAGTCCCACGCCATGCCGCCTTATCGGGCCGCTGACGCTTCTCGTCTTGCAACACTCCAGATTCATTTCTGTGGGTCCTTCAAAAATCGCTTCGATACGAGACTTCATTAACCAACTTGCAGGACTGTCAGCAATTAGTGGCGCGAATGAAGCTCGACTAGATCGAGTTCGCGGCAGTTACTGCAGTCGCCAGGAAACCGGATCAAGGCGTTCGGTACAGCGCCGAACGCTTCATAAAAGACGAAGGCGCGAGCATGACGGATTCTCGTCGAGCTCAGGAGCCTCCGGTGATTCCGGTAGGTATGAGCGGAGTGGCGTGGGCCAGGCAGAGCCTCTCGGGGAGGAGTCGGGCGTCTGCTGGCAGGTCGGGCTACTGTCGCCCCGCCGCGAGGGTCGCCCGCGGCAAACATGGAACTTTATTCGGGTAGCGTTAAGGTAGCATTAAGTTTGTGCGTTTTCGCTCGCTTCACGGCGGTTGCGCAGCCGGCGCTTCTCGGTCTTGTCGATTTGGATAATGACGCCGTCCTGGACGACGATCGTCACTGAGCCGAACCGCATTCCGCGGAGCGACGCCGCGACCTCGCGGAGTTCGTCGTCGGTCGGCAGGCGACTAGCGTTGGCGCCGGGCGGCGTGGCGGGTGCCTGGCTCATGGCAATGGTCTTCCGTGAAAAATTGGCGGCAGCGTGAAGTCCGGTAGTCTGGCTCATTGGGATTCACTCGGTACGAAGACGCGGGCGTTTTTGGGATACAAGTGAACGGTTTCGCCTTCCTGCAAGGCGAGCTGCGCGAACTCGTCGAGGGGCAGTTCCACCAGCACGCTCGCGGCGTCTTCCGTTTCGAGGAAGACGCGGGCGACGGCGCCGGCGGAATGAGTGCGGGTAATGCGGGCCGGAAAGCTTGGCTTGCCATTCGACGCGCGGCGAATCTCAAACTCATGAGGCCGCATATAAACGGTGGCGGGCTGTTCGTGCTCGCCGCTGTAGTGGGGATAATCGACGGTCAGGTCGCCGAGCGTCGCCTTGCCGCGTTGAACGCGACCGTGGAAGACGTTCACTTGACCGAGGAACTCCATGACGAACTGCGTCTTGGCACTGTGGAAGACCTCGTCGGGGGATCCCTCCTGTTCGATCTTGGAGTTATTCATCACAACCACGCGGTCGGCGACCTCGAGCGCCTCTTCCTGGTCGTGCGTGACGAGCACGCTGGTGATGTGAATCTCCTCGTGCAGCCGGCGAAGCCACGCCCGCAGCCCCTTGCGGACCTGCGCGTCGAGGGCCCCGAACGGCTCGTCGAGGAGCAGCACTTTGGGTTCCACGGCCAAGGCGCGGGCCAGCGCGACGCGCTGCCGCTGGCCGCCCGAGAGCTGCGAGGGATACCGTTTGCTGAACTGGGCCAGTTGCACCAGCGACAGCAGTCGTTCGACGCGGTCTCGAATCTCTTCCTTCGAAGGGCGAGTCGATTTGTGTCTCACCCGCAACCCGAAGGCGACATTCTCGAACACGGTCATGTGACGAAACAAGGCGTAATGTTGGAAGACGAAGCCGACCTGACGTTCGCCGACGGCGCGACGCGAGACGTCTTCGTCATAGAAGCGAATCGACGTGCCCGGGTTCGGGTCGGGAGCTTCGAGTCCAGCGATAATTCTGAGCAGCGTCGTCTTGCCGGACCCTGACGGACCGAGCAGGGCCACCAATTCGCCGTCGTTGATCTTCAAGCTGACGTCGTCGAGGGCGCGGAAGGTGCCGAAAGTTTTTGAGATATGCTGAACGTCGATGCTCATGGTGGTGCTGTCCTGCTCCTGTTGGCGCTCGGATTTTTGGGATGGAATGTTGCTGTTGCGGACGTTCGATCCAGGTTCGTCGAAAAACGAACCCGACTGAGGGGCTTTGCTGGCCAGCACGGCATGTTGTGTTTGCAAACTCGCCATCGTGAACGTCCCTCGTCCGCTGCTCAAAATTGCAGCGACGAACTACACGCTTCTGGAGGCCTCTTCGAGGTCGCGTTGGATACGCCACTCGAGCGTCGTCTTCAACACAAGCGTCACCAGGGCCAGTAAAGTCAGCAGCGACGCCACGGCAAACGCCGCGACGAAGTTGTACTCGTTGTAAAGCACCTCGATGTGCAGCGGCAGCGTGTTGGTCTTGCCGCGAATGTGTCCTGACACGACTGACACGGCGCCGAACTCGCCCATGGCGCGGGCCGTGCTAAGGATCACGCCGTAGAGCAGGGCCCATTTCACGTTGGGCAGCGTCACGCGGAAGAACGTTTGCCAGCCGTTGGCGCCGAGCGAAATCGCCGCTTGCTCCTCTTCACTCCCTTGCTCCTGCATCAGCGGAATCAATTCCCGCGCGACGAAGGGAAAGGTGACGAAGATTGTCGCGAGCACAATTCCGGGCACGGCAAAAATGATCTGAATGTCGTTAGTGGCCAGCCACGGACCGAGCCATCCGGTCATGCCAAACAACAAAACGTAAATCAGTCCCGAAACGACCGGCGACACCGCAAAAGGGAGATCAATCAGCGTGATCAACAAACTCTTGCCGCGAAAGTCGAACTTCGCGATCGCCCACGAGGCGGCGACGCCGAAGATCAAGTTCGCTGGCACTGAAATTCCAGTGGCGAGAAAGGTCAGCCTGACGGCGGCCCAGAAGTTGGCGTTGTCGAAGCTGGCGAAATAGGCTTCCCAACCTTTCCGCAACGCTTCCGCGAAGATCGCCGCTAGTGGAACGAACAGCACGAGCGTCAGAAACAGCAGCGTCGATCCGACCAGTAGCCAACGGACCCAGGTTGACTCTTCGGTCGCCGTTCGCAGCCGAGGACCGGCAACTTGCCAAGACTCTGGCGATTCGAGCGTGACGGGCAGCGCGGGGGCGTCCATTAGAGGGCCCCCTGAAACCGGCGACCGGCAAAATGTTGCAGTAAGTTGATGGCCAGCAGTAACCCGAACGACACAGTTAGCATGACCACCGAAATCGCGGCGGCCCCCGCGGTGTCGTATTGCTCGAGCTTCGAGATGATCAGCAGCGAGGTAATTTCGGTCCGCATCGGCATGTTGCCGGAGATAAACACGACCGAACCGTACTCCCCGATCGCCCGTGCCAAGGAGAGGGCAAAACCGGTCAGCAGCGCGGGGAGAATGGTCGGGATGATCACGCGCGTGAAGGTCTGGAACCGATTGGCGCCAAGGCTCGCGGCCGCTTCTTCGCTCTCGCGCTCCAAATCGGCCAGCGCAGGCTGCAGGGTTCGCACGACGAACGGCAGCCCGATGAACACGAGTGCCAGCGTAATGCCGAGCGGCGTGTAGGCGACCTTAATTCCCAGCGGTTCGAGGTACTGTCCGAACCAGCCGTGCGACGAATAAACGGCGGTGAGTGCAATGCCCGACACGGCGGTGGGCAGCGCAAACGGCAGATCGATCATCGCATCGATGATCCGCTTGCCGGGAAACTGATAACGAACCAGGGTCCAAGCGACGACGAATCCGAAGACGGCGTTGACCGCGGCCGCGACCAGCGAAGCGCCGAACGTCAGCTTGTAGGAAGCAACGACCCGCGGACCGGAAACCGCCTTCCAGAAGTCGGCCCAGCCGAGGCCGGCCGATTTCAGAAAGAGTGCAGCGAGCGGCACCAACACGATCAGGCTCAGGTAGGTCACCGTGTAGCCCATCGTGATCCCGAAGCCGGGAAGCACTTGTCGTTTAGCGAAATTCTTGGACATGGGGAGTGTCGTTTCTCATCGTCGCCGCGTTCCCTGGCAAGCTCCGAGCCGCCCATGACGCTGCGCGCGTGGTTCGCTGCCGCTATTTGCTGCTCGCGATTTCTTCCTGAATGACGTCGAAAATCCCGCCATCATTAAAGTGCTTGGCTTGAGCTTCGGGCCAACCGCCGAAGACCTCGTCGACGTTAAACATCTCGATCTCAGCAAACCGTTTCAGATCTTCCGGGTCGGCTTGTTCCTTCAAGCTCGGGCGGTAGAAATGCTTCGCCGCCAGGCGCTGTCCGGCAGGCGAATAAAGGTACTTTAGGTAGGCTTCGGCGACTTCTTGAGCGCCGTGGGCTGCGGCGTTCTTATCGACGACCGTTACCGGCGGTTCCGCCAAAATGCTGACGGAGGGGACGACGATTTCGAACTTCTCGGCGCCCAATTCCTTGAGGGCGAGCAACGCTTCGTTTTCCCAAGTGATCAGAACGTCGCCCTGCTCGCGCTGAACGAACGTAGTGGTCGAATCGCGGGCACCCGAACCAAGCACCGGGACATGCTCGTAGAGCTTCTTCACGAAGTCGCGGGCCTTCTGTTCGTCATTGCCGAACTTCTTGAGCGCGTAGCCCCACGCACCCAGATAGTTGTAGCGAGCGCCGCCAGAGGTCTTCGGATTCGGCGTGATCACCTCAACGCCGTCTCGCACGAGGTCGTCCCAATCCTTGATCTGCTTGGGGTTGCCCGCGCGGACGAGGAAGACGATTGTCGAGGTGTAAGGGCAGCTGTTGTTGTCGAGCCGCTTCTGCCAGTCCTTGGGAAACAGCCCCGTCAGCTCAGCAATTTGATCGATGTCGTAGGCAATCGCGAGCGTGACGACGTCGGCTTTCAGGCCGTCGATGACGGCACGAGCTTGTTTCCCCGCGCCGCCGTGCGACTGCTCGATCGTCACCGGCGTGCCCGTCTCCTCTTGGTAGTGCTTCGCGAAATCGGAGTTGAACTCTTCATAAAGTTCGCGCGTCGGGTCATAGGAGACGTTCAGCAGCGTCACCGGGGTCTTCGACCCACTGGCGGACGAAGCGGCAGCCGGCGCTCCCGATTTATTGGCGGCCGTCGACGACCCGCAGCCCCCAACGAGCGGCAGCAGGGCCAGAAGCAAAGTAAAAGCAGAAAAACTTGAGATCGATTTCATATGGGCGCCGGGGTTGCGATTGGGGGTTAGCCCCGTCTAAGCACGTTAGGTGCCAAGAGCCATACGATCGTCATAACTCCATGCAATTATAGATCTTACTGATACCGCCACGGTGTCGAGACCACGAAGGCCGTGATATTACACAGGACTTGTCCGTGAGATATAATGGAATGTCAGCTTATTTGACGGAATCAACTGGACGGCCCATGGAACGTTTTCGCGAGGTCCTGCTCGCCGTCTGGCGCGAGGCTTGTCAGCACATCGAAATCAATGAGTCGATTACTGGAATTGCCGAGCTACTCGCTGCCGACTTGCCGCTCGACTTCATGACGGTCGAACGCATCGTCCCCGAGCATCGCATGATTGCCACGGTTGCGGCGGCGCCTCACCACCCGCCCTCGGGCATGGCCGCCAGTCGCGAGTGCACGCCAGAGGAAATGAAAAAGCTGTTGGCCTGGGTCAGGATCGGACGGCTGAGCGCGCCGTATGTTCCTGGCGGCGCCCCCGAGGCGACGCTCGACGTTCTGGCCCTGCCGCGCGGCTCGCACGACGTGCGGGTCGCTCCTCTCTCCAGCAGGGGGGAAGCCGTCGGCGCTCTCGTCGTCGCGGCGAAGCGCGGCGAGAAATTCACACTTGCTCATGAAGAGATGCTCTCCTGGATGCAGGAGCCGCTCGCCGTGGCCCTGGAGAATGATCGGCGTCTGCACGAGCTCGCGGCACTGCGCGAGGCGGCTGAGGCCGACCGGCGTTCCTTGTTGCGAAGATTAGGACGTCAGGAGATCAACGACCTGATTGTGGGCGAACGCCAGGGACTCGCGCCGGTAATGAAGCGGGTCGATCTGGTCAGCACGTCCGACGCTCCGGTGCTGCTGCTCGGCGAAACCGGCACCGGCAAAGAGGTGGTCGCGCGAGCCATCCATACCCGGAGCGATCGCCGCGACGGACCATTCATTCGCGTCAACTGCGGGGCCATCCCGCCCGAACTCGTCGACTCGCAACTGTTCGGACACGAAAAGGGAAGCTTCACCGGCGCCTCGGAGACGCGCCAAGGGTGGTTCGAGCGCGCCGACGGAGGGACGCTGTTCCTCGATGAAATCGGCGAGCTACCCCACGATGCCCAGGTGCGCTTTCTGCGCGTGCTGCAAGATTCGTTCATTGAACGGGTCGGCGGCCGCGAGCCGATCCGAGTCGACGTCCGCGTGATCGCCGCGACTCATCGCGATCTTTCGGCGATGGTCCGCGAAGGGCGTTTTCGCGAGGATTTATGGTACCGCATTGCTGTCTTCCCGATCCTGCTCCCTCCGCTGCGCGAGCGGCTGGGAGATATTCCCCAACTCGCGTCTCACTTCGCTGAGCGGGCCGCGGTCCGCTTTAGCCTGTCGCCCGTAGCGCCGACCGAGCAAGACATCGAGGCGCTGCGCTCCTATTCGTGGCCGGGCAATATTCGGGAACTGGGGGCAGTGATCGATCGCTCTGCCATTCTGGGCGAAGGGCATACCTTGGAGATTGCGGCGGCTCTGGGCTTTAGCGTCGACGCGGGGAGGCAGCTGCCGCCGATTCCAGCCGTCGCCCCCGGTCTGCCGGCCCACTCCGCCAACGGCGGTGGCGACGAAGACGGCATCGGCTCGCTCGACGACGCGCTCCGTCGGCACATCAAAGCAGCGCTGAAACGGGCTCGCGGCCGCATTGAAGGCCCGCGCGGCGTGGCGGCAATGCTGGAGATCAATCCGCACACGCTCCGCGCCCGCATGAGGAAGCTGAAGATCAACTGGTCGGAATTTCGCGAGGAAGGGGTCTGATGCGCGTCGTGCGTCTTCCTGCCTCCGCGGAGAGAAGAAGAATCTGGCGAGTCAATCGAGAGTCCAGATTCTTCGCTCCGCTCAGAATGACCCTGCTGTTATCCATCATTCGCTCTCAACGAACGCTTCAAGCGGCGCGTCGAGAAAGCTCGCCGCGGCAGGCACAATAAACAACAAGGCGCCGTGGGAAACCCACGGCGCCTTGAGGCGTTCTTATCGCTGCCAAGGTTGCAGCGTAAACCGCCGCACCAGGTTACTTGCCCTTCTTCGGGGCAGCAGCGGGCTTGCCCTTTCCGGCGGGTTGTTGCTTGGTGCTCTTGGCGGCATTCTTCGGCTGAGCCATCGGAGGAATCTCCAAAACGAAATAGTCCCCGCAGTCAGGCAGGCGATCATCGCCTGAGCATTCGTAACTGCTGCAGAGTTGGCGAGGACGATATGGAGATCGGCGGGAGCCGTCAAGGTCGATCTGATCGGCGCACCTTCGCAAAGCGAGCTTAAAGGCTGCTTAATACTGGAAGGCCGGCCGCGCACCATGTAACAGCGCGACATCGCTTCGCACTTAACTTCATAGAGCCGTAAAAAGCAGTGGTTTTCGCTGAACGGCGGTCCTTTTTGGGCCCGAAGCGGCAGTCCGCCGTCGCGCGAACGAGTCACAATCGGCAGCTCCGGTTCATCTTGAGCCATCGCTGCAATCGGGCCAGAATAGAGCACTTAGGTTTTTGGACGAACCGCCTGCCGCCGGCACGACGCCCCATTCACGCGAGCCCGTCGCGCTCGCCAATCCAATTCAGCACGCATGGCCAAACCCTCGCTACTCGATCGCTACAAGAACAAGATTCTCGTCTTGGCAGTGCTGCTCACGCCGCTGGCATGCTACGGTGCGCTCAAGGCGATCGTTAACAATCGGAACGACGTCTCCGACTGGCTCCCCAAGAGTTATCCCGAGACGGTCGAGCTGCGCTGGTTCCGCAAGCATTTCGCGGCCGACCAGTTCATTCTCGTCAGCTGGGATGGCGCGGAGCTCGGCGAGGCCCACGACGGCTCGCAGGACGATCCGCGGATTCAGAAGCTGGCCGATGCGCTGCTGGAAGTAAAGCTCCCCGAGAAGGCGGGCGGCGGCCAGGCCTTCACGACGGTCACGACCGCCCGCAGCGTTCTCAAGCAGTTGATGTCGCCGCCGCAAAGCCTGCCCCGCAAGCAGGCGACCGAACGACTCACCGGCGGACTCGTGGGTGCTAACGGCAAACAGACGGTCGTCATGGCGACGCTATCGGCTGACGCGGCCGCGAACCTGAAATACTCGGTCAGCGCGCCGAAGGCGGGGCTCGGGCTGAAGAAGTGGCCTACCTCGCCCCTCTACCAGGCGTTGGAAATGGCCGGCATCAGCCGCAGCGAAGTCCGCCTGGGCGGCCCGCCGATCGACAACGTCTCGATCGACGACGAGGGCGAGAAGACGCTGCTGCGTCTGGCGGGCCTGGCAGGCTTGCTCGGTATTGGGCTGGCCTATTGGTCGCTCCGCAGCGTCTGGATGACGGCGCTCGTTTTCTCGTGCGGGATTCTCAGCGCGGCGGTGTCACTGGCCATGGTGCCGCTCTTGGGCCACCGCATGGACGCGATCCTGATGTCGATGCCCGCGCTCATCTATGTGCTGGCCGTTTCCGGCGCGGTGCACATCATCAACTACTACCGGCAGGCGGCGCTGGAGCAGGGTAATCTCGACCACGCCGTTGAACATGCCGTGGCGCATGCCTGGCGACCTGCGATCCTCTGTGCGGTCACCAGCGGCATCGGTCTCGCCTCGCTGCTGACCAGCGACATCGTCCCAATCGCCAAGTTCGGCGGGTTCTCGGCGCTTGGTAACTTCACGATGCTGATCGTGCTGTTCCTCGTGTTGCCGGCCGCCATGAAGCGCTGGACCTGGAAGCCGCCCGAATACCTGGCGATGCTCGCCGGCAAAAAGGTCGAGAAGATGGGCGACGAGTCAGAATTTGGCGCGGCCGGCTGGACCCGTTTTGGCAATTTTATTCGCCGCCATCATGCCATGGTGCTCGGCGCCAGCATGGCGACGATCGTCGTCCTCTGCGCAGGCTTGCCGCGGACGACGACGTCCATCGATCTGCTCAAGCTCTTCAGCGAAGATGCCAAGCTCCTGGACGACTATCGCTGGTTCGAGAATAACCTCGGGCGCATCGTGCCGATGGAACTAGTGGTTCGCTTCCCGCGAGAAACGCAGTACGAGTCCGCTCCTGAAAGTCTCGCCGCCGGTCAGAAGGTCGATCGCCACACGTTCTTCGAGCGACTGAAACTGGTCGAACGGATCGAGAAGAGCGTGCAGGATCGTCTGGGGCCTAAAGGTGACGATCTCATTGGCGCCACGATGAGCGCCGCGACTTTCGCCCCGGATCTCGGCGGCGGTGAAAGCGGCGTCGGCGCCAGCACCTATCGCGGCGTCGTCAACAAGCGACTCCTCGCGTCGCGTCAGGAGTTGGAGGGCTCCGGCTTCCTGAAGGTTGAAGGGCCCGAAGCGGGCGAACGCGCCGGCGACGAGCTCTGGCGGATCAGCATTCGCGTCGCGGCGTTTCACGATATCAATCATGGCGAGCTGGTCGATCGCATGAAGGCGGCCGTCAAGCCGGTGCTTACCGCCCGCGCTGCGAGCGTCGACGCACTGGAAGGCCTCTCGCAGCGACGCCTCGGTCAGCCGAACGGCGCTAGGGTCGTTGCGTTGCGCTTGCCCGAATCGAAAGGCGTCACCGAAGACGTCGTCGCCTTTATCAGCAGCAAGAACGTCACGGCGCAGACGGCTGCGGTCAATCTCGAGGCCCTCAGCGACGAGCAGATCGCCAAGAACCTTGGAGCTTTCGACGGCGTCGTGTTAACCGGCGGTTACGGCGCGCACGACTACGAGCGGCTTCGCAAGGCGTCGATTCCGATCCTCGCCTCCTTTGATGCGGCGGAGCGGCAAGTCGCCAATGGCAACAGCGTCGACGATGGCTCCGCGGAAGTCGACGTTGTTTACACCGGCGTGATCCCAGTCGTTTACAAGGCGCAGCACGCGTTGCTGCAAAGCCTTATCTCCAGCACTTGGTGGTCGTTTATGACGATCACGCCGCTGATGATGTTCGTCTGCCGCGGCATTGCCGCCGGCGCCGTGGTGATGGTCCCGAACACGTTGCCGGTCCTCGTCGTCTTCGGCGGCATGGGATGGCTCGGCATTCCGGTCGACATTGGCTCGATGATGGCCGCGAGCATTGCTCTTGGGGTCGCGGTAGACGATACGATCCATTTCCTGGCGTGGTACAAGGACGATCTGCGCGCTCTGGGCGATCGCTCGGAGGCCGTCCTTTGTTCGTACCGACGATCAGCCAACGCGACGCTGCAGGCGGGGCTGATCAACGGCCTGGGCTTGTCGGTGTTCGCGACGAGCTCCTTCACGCCGACGCAGCGATTCGGGTGGCTGATGCTTACGATCCTTGTCGCGGGCATCGTCGCCGAACTGATCATGTTGCCGTCGATCATGTTCGGCCCCATTGGTCGCGTCTTTGACTTGAAGAAGGAGAAGCGGCGTCCCGCGACGGAGCCAATCAGCGTCAGAGGCCGCGTCGATTCGATTCTTTCCCCGCTTGACCGTCGGCGCGCCCTCAGGGAACATGGGGCGAGTTTGAAGATTTAACGCCGCGCCCGTCGCATGGATGCGCAGGGCAGACAGACCGAGACTGCCCATGTCCGATGCATCGTCCCAGCGCATGACGTTCTCTCTCTGGATCGTCTGCGTCATCGCCGCGATTGGCTTTGCGTTTGATATTTACGAACTTCTGATGCTGCCCCTGATCATTGGGCCGGCACTGCAGGAACTCGGCGGCTTGACGCGCGGCACGCCGGAGTTCACTCGGTGGTTTGGACTGCTCTTCTACGTGCCGGCCGTCTGCGGCGGCATTTTCGGGCTACTCGGCGGCTACCTCACGGATCGCTACGGTCGACGGCGGGTGCTGACGTGGAGCATTCTGCTCTACGCATTCTCGGCGTTCTTCGCTGGTTTTTCGACTAGTCTGCCGATGCTCCTGTTCTTTCGCACGACGACCTTTATCGGCGTTTGCGTTGAATTTGTCGCCGCCGTTGCATGGCTGGCGGAACTCTTCGACGATCCGGTCCGGCGCGAGAAAGTCCTCGGCTATACGCAAGCCTTTTCGTCGATCGGCGGCTTGCTGATCGCCGTCGTGAACGGGCTGATCGTCCGCCACTCGGCCAGCTTCCCGGCGATCCAGATGCCGTCGTTCCTCACGCCTGTCTTCGGCTCGATCGGTCCGAATTATCAGCACGCCGATTGGCGCTACACGCTCATGAGCGGCCTGATTCCCGCGATTCCGCTGATCATTATTCGACCGTTTCTCCCCGAGTCGCCGAAGTGGAAAGAAAAGAAGGAGGCCGGTACGCTGCGGCGGCCTAGCATTCGCGAACTCTTCTCGCCAGAGCTGCGTCGCACCACGATCGTTACGACGATCATGTTCGCCCTCAGCTACGGCGTGGCGTTTGGCGCCATCCAGCAGATGCCGCAGATCGTCCCCGGCATCGATCTGGTCAAAGCGAACGTCGCAAAGGCAGCCGAGGCGGCGCCGGCTGACAAGAAGGCAGCGGTCAGCGGCCGCATTGTCGGCGAGACCGTGGCCAACTATACCAAGGCGCAAGAAACGGGCGGCTTGTTCGGCCGATTCGCCCTCGCGATGCTGGTCGCCCATATCGCCAGCCGCCGGGCATTGTTGCGCATGTTCCTGATTCCGGGGCTGATCCTGATTCCGTTTATTTTCTGGGCGTTCGCGCGCGGTCAGGAAAAGGTTTTCTTCAGTTTCGACTTGAGTTGGATTCCAGGCTTCCATGAAGTAAACGTCTCGATGTTGGGAATCGGCATTTTCATCGCCGGGTTCTTCACGGTGGCGCAGTTCAGCTTCTGGGGAAACTATTTGCCGAAGGCTTACCCGCTGCATCTTCGCGGCACAGGCGAGAGCTTTGCCGCGAACATTGGCGGGCGGATGTTCGGTACTCCCTTCGCCTATCTGACGCAGCAAATTGCGAGTCAGTCGTTTGTTCCGGGCGAGACTCCCTTCGCCAAGACGGCGGTCGTCGCCGCCGGCGTGGCGTTCGCGCTTTATCTTGCGAACCTCATCTTCTCGGCCGTGCTTCCCGAACAAGGAGCGGAGCACGTCGACTGAACATTCCCGCGGCGGCGCACGAGGCGTCGCCCGCAGCCAACTTCCGACTAGGCGCGGCGCCGAATTGCGTCGTCTCATCGAATCATGTCGCCAGACTCGCGCATTGCCTGGTATCGTCAACTGACGCCGTATCATTGGTTCGTCTTTCTCGTCGCCTCGGCCTGCTGGTGCTTTGATTGCCTCGACCAGCGGTTGTTCACGCTCGCGCGGGTTCCCGCGGTTACCGCATTGATGCCGGCGGGAACCGACCCCGGAATTGTGCAGGCGAAGGGAAAAGACGTCACCGCGATCTTTCTCATCGGCTGGGGCATTGGCGGCCTCATCTTCGGCGCGTTGGGAGACAAGTATGGCCGAGCTAAGATGCTCACCGTGACGGTGCTGCTTTACTCGGGATTCACCGGATTCACCTTTTTCAGTCGGACCTTTTTTGATTTTGCGTTGTTTCGCTTCATGACCGGCCTGGGCGTGGGCGGCGTCTTCGGCCTTGCCGTGGCGCTGATCGCCGAGACGGTACCCAATGGCGCCCGCACCGGGGCGCTGGGCATGCTGCAGGTCCTTTCGACCGTCGGCAATCTCTCGGCCGGCGCCTTCAAGACGCTGTTCGATTCACTCGAAACGAGCGGAAGAATCGCTGCGGGCGAATCATGGCGGTGGATGTTTTTGGTCGGCGCGCTGCCTGCCGTGCTCGTCATCTTCACCGCGAAGTTCTTGCGCGAGCCCGAGCCGTGGCTCAAGGCCAAGGCAGAAGGCCTACTGGGCGGCCACGGCGTTCTGACGCCCTACTTCTCGCTGCTCGCGGAAACCAAGTGGCGCCGAAATCTTTTGGTCGGCACCGTTCTTGCATCCACCGGCGTCGTCGGCCTGTGGGCGATCGGCGAATACGCCCCCGATGTCCAGCGTTACATTTTCACCAAGCATTTCGAGGCAGAAGGGCTCTCAGCGCCCGAGGTCAAAGCCAAGGTCAATCAGGCAATCACCAGGGCCTATGTCCTCAACATGATCGGCGCCGCCTTTGGTATGTGGGCGTTCACTCGCGTGGCAATGTGGCTCGGCCGGCGCCCGGCGTTCGCCCTCGGCTTCACCGCAGCGCTCGTCGTCACTGTTTACGCCTACTGGCAGATGAAAACGCCGTTCGACGCATACTGGATGATGCCGCTGATGGGCGCGACGCATTTGGCGACATTCGCCGGCTTTGCCATTTATTTGCCAGAATTGTTCCCCAGCCGCATGCGGAGCACCGGCACGTCATTTTGCTACAATATCGGGCGATTTGCCGCGGCGGGCGGAAGCCTCTTCTCGGCAAAGCTGGCGACCGACTTGTATGGCCAGTTTCCGACGCCGCTCAAAGAGCGCTACGCCGCCATGACCATGTGTCTGATCTTCTTGCTGGGGCTCGCGATCCTACCGTTCGCTCCGGAAACTAAAGACAAGCCCCTGCCTGAGGAATGAATTGATGACTGCCCCAGCCGCTAAGTCTCGCCCTCGCGTCGTTGTCGTGGGGGGAGGATTCGCTGGCTTGAACGCAGTCAAGGCGCTCAAACGTTCGCCCGTCGACGTGATCCTCATCGATCGACGCAACTTTCATCTCTTCCAACCGCTCCTCTATCAGGTGGCTACCGGCGGCCTCTCGCCGGCGAACATCGCGGCGCCGCTCCGCTGGATCTTTTCGCGGCAGCAAAACTGCGAAGTGATGCTCGCCGAGGTCGTCGGCTTCGATCTCGATCTGAAGCGGGTCCACACGACGCAAGGCGATGTGCCGTACGACTATCTGATCGTCGCCGCCGGTTCGCGGCATAGCTACTTTGGCCGGGACGACTGGGCCCAATTCGCCCCTGGGCTCAAAACGATTGAAGACGCCACCGATATTCGTCGTCGCGTCTATTCGGCGTTCGAGCAAGCGGAAACGGAGAGCGACCCCGCCGTGCGCCGCGCGCTACTTAACTTCGCGATCGTTGGCGGCGGACCGACCGGCGTGGAACTTGCCGGGGCTCTCGCCGAGATTGCCCGGCACAGCCTAAAGCACGACTTCCGCCAGATCGATCCTGCCGAAGCGAGCATCACGCTGGTGGAGGCGGGCAATCGCGTGCTCGGATCGTTCCCCGAAGATCTCTCGAAAAAAGCGCTGGCGACCCTGCACAATCTGGGAGTTCATGTTCGGACGGGGACGATGGTCACCGCGATCGACCAGAACGGCATTGAAATGAAGTCGACGCTCGGCGCGGAGCACTGGCCGACCAAAACGGTCCTGTGGGCCGCCGGGGTCAAGGCGTCACCGCTGGGCAAGGCGCTCGCCTCGGCGTGCACCGCGGCGATCGACAGGGCAGGGCGGTTGATCGTCGAGAAAGACTTCTCGCTCGCAGGTCGACCCGACGTGTTCGTCCTGGGCGACATGTCGAGCTATTCGCATCAAGGAGGCAAGCCATTACCAGGCGTCGCTCAGCCCGCCATCCAGGAGGGACGCTTCGTCGCCAAACTCATCACCGCGCGCCTCCGCGGAAAACAGGACCCCACGTTCCACTACAAGGATCTTGGCAACCTCGCCACGATCGGTCGCAGCGCCGCGGTGGCCGACATCAAAGGAGTCCATTTCTCGGGCTTCTTGGCTTGGTGGCTTTGGCTACTGGTCCATTTGATGCACATCGCCAATTTTCGCAATCGGCTACTTGTGCTGACGCAGTGGGCCTGGAATTACTGCACTCACGACCGCTCGGCCCGACTGATTACCGGCGACGTTCCATCCGACGACGACCTCGCGGCACTGCAAAATCTGGCGATCCCGACCAAGCCGGCGATTACTCCTGCCCCCACGAAGTAAGCGGCCCAGCTTGGGCCGCCTATTACCTGTCCGCCATGACTGCCTAGACTGACCGGTTGGCTTTGAAGAGCCAGCATGGCTACGGCGTGGTGACCTGCGCCCGACTGAATCGGCATCCGCAGGGAGGCGACAAACGAGCGGAGTCTTCACCCGCTGCTAGTGTGGCGGCGGGACGTGGACCTCGGCAGGGGGATGCGCCGCCCCATGGTCGTCATGCGCGTCTGAGTCCTCGGCGGCGGCGTTAGGCTTGCCGTGCGCTGCTGCGTCGTCATTCGAGTCTGCTTTGCCATGCGTCCTGGCATCGTGGTGCACATCGGTTAAGCCTTGCTCGTCCGCTGCGGCGTGATCGTCGCTGGCAGCGTGCGGCGCGGGTGCCTCGTTCGATGCTCCTGACCCTCCGTGGTTATGGGCGGCTGCCGGTTCGTGTGGGTTGCCAGAGTCGGCAGGGGCATGACTAGCGTGCGTTCCGACGGCTGTGGGCGCCTCATGTGGCTGGCTGACGTCGGTGACGTCGGTCTCGACGCTACGGACCTCCGCGTGGGCCATTCCTTGGGCAGAAACGGGCTCCATGGTTGCTTCGACCGGTTCCTCTTCCGCCTTTCGTCGTTCCCATGGAATGTCAGCCAGATCGGGAAGCAAGATCACGTCAACACGCGAGTTCAATTTCAACTCGTCAGGCGACAAGTTCGCAGCGAGCGGTTCGTTGCCCTCGGCCTGACTTAAACGAATGCGCTCGGGTTCGACGCCGAGCGTTTGCAATTCCTCACGAACTCTTTGGCAGCGGGCGAAGCACATCGCCCAGTGATCTTGGAACGGGCTGTCAGGCGGCAGCGGGCTACGAATGCAATGAGCCCGCACTTCCACGCGATTGAGTTTGCCGGCCATCATGGGGGCGAACTCGCGCACCGATTCGAGTTGTTCCGGTTCGAGCGTCGCCGACCCTTCGGGGAACAGCAGGGTGAACTGGTAATCGGTAACGTCGCCCGAGATCGCCAGCCGCCGTTTCTGCGGTTGGGCCGTGTGGCCGTACATCGGATCGAGCACGGGTCTGGCGGTGCCCGCAGCGCCCTTTTGGTGGCTCTTGTAAGTGGCGAACGGCTCGCGGAAATATCCGGCGACCGCCTCCTTAATGCCCGGCTTTTGACTGGTGAGCCACATCACCATGAAAAACGCCATCATCGCGGTCACGAAGTCCGCGTAGGCCACTTTCCATGCTCCGCCGCCGCCAGCCATTGCAGTTCTGCTTTGCTATTGATTCAAGGATTAAGACTAACCACCAAGGCACGAAGGACTCACCAAGAAGAAAAAACAAATAATAGTCGGATGATCCTTCAGCGTGCGATTGGCCTCACAAGCTGATTCTTGGTGCTGTTTATTCGTGTCTTGGCGTCCTAGCGGTTATCTGAATTAGGTCGCGTCGACTTCCTGGAACATCGCTTCGAGTTCTTCGCGCGTGGGCCGGTTTTCCGTCATGACGCCGCGACGGGCCTGGTCGATCGCCACTTTGGGCGGCAGATCGTTCGCAAAGCCGGTAATGATCGTGGCAATAGTCCGAAAGAATGCGATTTCCGCGAGTCCGAGCAACCCCATGCGGGCCGCCAACGGGGCGACGAAGCCGTAGGACATCAAAATGCCCAGGAACGTTCCGACCAAGGCGGCGCCGACTTTGTGTCCGATTTCTGCCGGGGGGCCGTCGATGTGCCCCATCGTGATGACGATGCCAAGCACGGCCGCGACGATGCCGAAGCCGGGCAGGCCGTCGGCCGTCGTTTGGAGGGCGTGCGTCGGCACGTGATGCTCCTCCTCGATCACCGCTAGGTCGGCGGCGAACAGGGCGGGGAGCTGCTCCTTGCGTGCCGTCCCTTCGACGAGCGGGATCAGCCCGCTGCAGATAAAGTCGCAGACGTGGTGGTTGTTCGCCACGCGCGGATACTTTGTGAAGATTGAGCTTTCGTGCGGATGGGAGACGTGCACTTCCAGCCCCAACAGTCCCTCCCGGCGAGCCGTGCGGAGCAAGTCGTACATCAGCCGAAAGAGATCGCCGTACATCGCCTTGGTAAAGGGAGAGCCCTTGATGGCTTGGATGATCCCCTTAAACAGATCAATGAGGACTTTCTTCGGCGACATCACGATGAGAGCGCCGAGCGAAGCGCCGCCGATCGTCACGATTTCCGAGGGATGGATAAGCGCGCCGATGTGACCGCCGGCCCAGGTAAAGCCGGCGAGCACGGCGCCCACCACCACGAAACATCCGAGAATGACGATCATCTAGCTGTCCTAAGTCCTGCCGCCGAGATAACTCGCTGAAGATCGGCCTAGGTTGGCGCCGCAACAGGGAAATCTACGCTCCCGCGGCGCACGGTTCCTCCGGCGGGCGGCACGCGTCGGGAGACGCCGAGCCACGAAAATGTAGGTCACCCGCAGCGGCACGAGGGCGTCGCGTCAGGGATAACGACGGTAGGGGTTGCAGCGGCGAAGTGGTCCATGGTGCGAGTCAGTTCGCGGCCTGACGTCTGTCGCCGAGTTGTCAGCGGGCGCGCCCAAAGCGGGATCCCGAGGCGGCGAGTTCCGCGAGCGAATCAGCGAGAATTATGGGGAATGCGCGGTTTTCAGGGGCTTAGAGGGGGGCGTCTCGACCTAGCCAGGTGGATAGTCGCTTCACCACCAACCACGACAATTCGAGTATCATGCATGGACCTGCCGTGGCGTTCGAGCCGCAGCGGAGCTTTTCACAGGAGGGGATCGAGCCGTGGGCGGCGACTGGAAACCCAAATTGACGCGGACGGCGACGCGCGTGGCGAAGTATCCGTCCGCCTGCTCGTTTTGGGTAGGACTAGCTGCGGCGTTGATCGCCAGCAGCGCGTACGGCGCCGAGGTCCCAAGCTATAACCGCGATGTCCGCCCGATCTTGTCGGATCGCTGCTTCGCGTGTCACGGCCCCGATTCTGGAAAACGCGCCGCCAGTCTGCGGCTCGACACCGAAGAGGGCGCGCACGAGCTGGCGATTATTGCCGGGGACGCCGAGGCGAGCGAGCTCATCGGCCGTGTCACGACTGACGACCCCGATACCCAGATGCCGCCAGTCGACTCAAAGAAGCCTCGCCTATCGACTCGGGAGATTGATGTTCTCCGCCGCTGGATCGACGCTGGCGCCCAGTATGAACCGCACTGGGCGTACGTCCCGCCGATCCGCAACGAACCGCCTGCCGTTCGGCAAAACGATTGGCCGCGAAATGAGATCGACCAGTTCGTGCTGGCCCGGCTCGAGCGAGCCGGGCTGGTCCCCTCAGCAGAAGCCGATCCCGCGACGCTCGTCCGCCGGGTGTACTTCGACCTTACTGGATTGCCTCCCACGCCGGAGCAGGCGGATGAGTTCATCGAAGATCGCACTCCCGGCGCTTACGAAAGGCTGGTCGATCGCCTCCTCGCCTCGGAGGCTTACGGCGAGCGTATGGCGTCGTGGTGGTTTGACCTGGTCCGCTATGCGAACACGGTTGGTTACCACGGCGATCAGGAGCACCGGATCACGCCCTACCGCGATTACGTGATCAAGTCGTTTAACGAGAACCTGCCGTTCGACCAGTTCACGATTGAGCAACTCGCGGGTGATCTACTGCCCAATCCCACCATGTGGCAGCGGGTGGCAAGCGGCTACAACCGGCTCCTGCAAACGACGCATGAAGGGGGGGCACAAGACGCGGAGTACCGCGCCAAACACAACGCCGATCGTGTCCGCAACGTGTCCGAGACCTGGCTCGGCGCCTCGATTGGCTGCGCGGAGTGCCACGACCACAAGTTCGATCCCTACTCGACGGAAGACTTTTACAGCCTTGGGGCGATCTTCGCCGATGTCGATCACTGGGGCTCCTTCGAGAAGGTGTCGAAAAACACTAATCCGACGGAACGGCCGCCTGAGATGTTGGCCTGGACGCTGCCGACATACCGCAGCATCGTCGAGGTCGACGCGAAAATTGCTGAGCTGGAAGAATCGCTCGATGGGACGCTGGTCGACGGGAAGTGGCAAGACCTGCGCAAGCAACTCATGGAGCGGCAAACCGACCGAGTCAAGCTGGAAGGAGAATTCGAGCCGACGATGGTCACCGAGGCGATTGAGCCACGTGAATGTCGTGTGTTGCCGCGGGGCAACTGGATGGACCAGTCGGGCAAGGTCGTCACGCCGGGCGTACCGCATTTTATGACGCAGATCGAAACAGACGGCCGGCGCGTTAGCCGGCTGGATCTGGCGAGATGGCTCGTCTCGCGGCAGCAACCCCTGACGGCGCGTGTGGAAGTCAATCGCCTCTGGCAGCGATTGTTCGGCGCGGGGCTCTCGAAGACGGTAATCGATCTCGGCGCTCAGGGCGAGTGGCCGGTAAACCAGGAGCTGCTCGATTGGCTGGCCATCGAGTTCATGGAAAGCGGCTGGGACGTCAAGCACATCTTGAAGTTAATGGTCACGTCGGCAGCCTATCGGCAGTCATCGCTGCCGCGCGAGGAACTCGACGCGATCGATCCTGAAAATCGATTGGTCGCTCGCCAATCTCGATTCCGGCTCGACGCCGAGGAGATTCGTGACAACGCGCTTGCTGTGAGCGGGCTCCTCGTGATGCAGACCGGCGGCGGCGTCTCGCGGCCGTATCAGCCGGCGGGTTACTACGCGCCGCTGAATTTTCCCGAGCGGGAGTATCAGCCGACGCTCGACCGTGAGCAGTTCCGACGTTCGGTGTACGTTCACTGGCAACGGCAATTCTTGCACCCCTGGCTATTGGCGTTCGATGCACCGACCCGCGAGGAGTGCACGGCCCAGCGACCAATCTCCAACACGCCGAGCGCCGCCTTGGTGCTGCTGAATGATCCTTCGTTCGTGGAGGCGGCGCGCGTCCTGGCAACAAAGACGCTTGAAGCAACCGCTTTGAGTGATGCTGTGCGGCTGGAACGCATTTGGCGCCGCGTTGTCGGACGCCCGGCGAAGATTGAAGAGATCTCGCTGCTACAGGGGTTGTTGGAAAAGCACCGCGCGCACTACGCAGCACGCCAATCCGATGCCGCAGCGCTGCTACGAGTAGGAATGACGGAAGCCGACGCGCAGCTCAATCCCGCAGAGCTGGCGGCGTGGACTTCGGTCTGTCGCGCCTTGCTAAACTTGAACGAGACGATTTCACGAAACTAGTTTGTCCTCCGAGTTCGGCCTGATCACGCGACTTGCCATGACGCCAGAACAATACGCCGCCTGGGAAAGACTCGTCGATCGCCGCACATTCTTCGGACGCACTTCGCTAGGCTTAGGCGCCATGGCGCTGGCCGGCTTGATGCAGCGAAATGTCCGAGCGGCCCGCGTGCAGCAGGGCAGCGGCTCCGCGGAACCAGGGCGCGGTTCGCGCGGCCTCGTCGATCCGCTGCATTTCGCGCCGAAAGCGAGGCGGGTCATTTTCCTCTGCATGGCGGGCGGTCCGTCGCAATTCGAAACCTTCGACGAAAAGCCAAAGCTCGCGGAGTTGCATGGGCAGCCAATGCCCGAGTCGTACACCAAGGGCCAGCCGATCGCGCAACTGCAAGGAAGCGCCTTGCTTGCCCTGAGACCGCTCGCCAAGTTCCAGCGCCACGGCCAGTCAGGCCAGCAAATCAGCGAGTTGCTTCCCCAGATCGGCGAGATTGCGGATGACATCTGCATCATCCGCTCGATGCAAACAGAGCAGATCAATCACGACCCGGCCCAAACCTTTCTGAATGCGGGCACAAGCGTTTCGGGGCGACCGAGCATGGGGGCGTGGATCAACTACGGACTCGGGAGCGAAACCGACGACCTGCCGGGCTTCATCGTGATGAAGAGTCTGGCGGACAGCCGTCCGCCGCAACCAATTTCGTCTCGCCAGTGGCACAGCGGGTTCCTACCCAGCCGTTTTCAGGGCGTTCCCGTATACTCTCAGAATGACCCGGTTCACTTTGTCACCAATCCTCCGGGCGTCGATCGACAGCGGCAACTTGACGTGATCGAGACGGTCAATGGATTGAACCGCATTCGGGACATTGACGAGCAGAATCCGGAGATTGCCGCACGAATTGCGCAGTACGAATTGGCGTTTCGCATGCAGGCGAGCGTGCCGGGGCTCGTTAACATCTCCGACGAGCCCCAACACGTGCTCGACATGTACGGCGTGAAGGGGGCCGACGGCTCGTTCGCCTACAACTGCCTGCTAGCGCGGCGGATGGCGGAGCGCGGCGTGAGATTTATCCAGCTCTATCATCGCGGATGGGACCATCACAACGGGATCAGCAAGTACATTTCGGAGGCATGCTTATCGAGCGACCAGCCGAGCGCCGCTCTCATCGCCGACTTGAAGCAGCGGGGCATGCTGGAAGACACGCTCGTCGTGTGGGGTGGAGAGTTCGGCCGCACGCCCATGGCGCAAGGGGACGTCGACGGCGATGCGGTCGGTCGCGATCACCACATTCGCGGCTTTTCGATGTGGCTGGCCGGCGGCGGGATTCGGCCCGGGATCACCTATGGCGCTACGGACGAGCTCGGCTACTACGCGGCAGAGAACCCGGTGCACATCCACGACCTGCACGCGACGATGATGCGCCTGTTAGGGATCGATCACGAGCGGCTCACCTATCGCTATCAGGGGCGCGATTTCAGGCTCACGGACGTTGCCGGCCACGTGGTTGACGGGATCTTGGCATAGCCCGTTGCCGCGACTACAAGTGCGCGCGGTGCGCTCCCTCGAAGCTCCGCTGATCGCGTGGCGCGACTCAGCGGACTTCGCGTCCCGAAAGCGAGGAGCGGCGACGAGATGAGTCCAAGCAACTTTCATCGCAAGCTCGCATGCCCCGCCGATTCGTAGCAGAGTCTCTCGATCGCTTCGTCCAGCGTCTCGCACAGGACGAAGAACTCGCTGAATCCGGTGGCGTCAACGGTTGCCCGGAGGTCGCGGTTCAGGCCGACAAGTGCGATTTCCCCTCCACGACAGGAGGCCTGGTGGTAAAGCTGGAGCAGCATCCGAAAGCCGGCTTCCGGTACGTCATCGATCTCCGTCAAGTCGACCACGATGCTACGTGCGGATTCAAATGCCGCAGACAGCTCCTCCTGGTAACTCGGCGCATTGCGGCGAGTGATCGCGCCGTTGAACGTGGCAATCAGTACGTCGCCATAGGTTTCGTACGCAAGGCTGCTCATTGAATCGCTTACCGCCGTCGGGTGAGTGGGTTTCGCCGGCTGACTGAAAACCATAGGTCACCGGCGCGACTCGACGGAATGCGATGCGGTTGTCCCCCCCGTCGCGTTGACGAGCGGCAACGGCCACATGACCTTCGTTGCCAAAAAGCAACGCGCAGGGTCGCCGCCGGGCCGAAATCGCCGCAGAAATGCCGGCGACGTGCGGCAAAGAAAAGGCGGCGCAACTGCCCGTCCGGTAAACTGCGGCTCTGCGTGCTATCGCGACAGCATAATGCCGGTCATGAGCGACGCCGTGCCGAGGCTGCCGGAATCGAAGCCGCCAAATTCGATCCAATCGTTGGCAAATTCGACGTCGGCCGTCCAGAGGACGTTGCACGTACTGTAGGTGCGTTTGAGGATGATCGCTTCCGTGCCGAGCAGCAGTCCGCCGAACGTGTCGGTGTTGAGGTAGTTGGACCTGACCGTACTTCCTGGCGTGACAGGGACAATCAGTTCTTGAAGGAATCGCCCTCGCACCGAACCGACGCGCCCGCCGAACCGGGTCGCAAATCTCAACTGCGGATCGCCTTGTCGATCGTCTACGACGTCGCCCCAATACCAGCCTAACGCCAAGTTCACGCCGGCCCGTTTCACCTCCGTCAGATTGACGGAGAATGCGCCGACGACTGGGATCGGGTTGACCACGCCAGCGGCGTTTGTCTCCACGCCGTTCAAGACTCGGTGGGTATTGCCCACGGCCGACAGATACCCGCCGCCGAAATCGAAGAACATTCGCCCCGGCGCCAGTCCGGGGGCGAGCGGTTGCCGGAAGCCGCCATTGATCCCCCAGCCAAGCTTCTGACCGCCTTCGAGTAGGCCTTCGCCGACCACGAAATCGACGCCATAGCGGAGATAGGGACCGGAGATCCAGCCGATCGGCATGTTGCCGTACGAATGGTCGGGTTGATCCGCCGGGTCGACGCCGAACGGTACATTGTAGGAGGGCGCATAGGGCGTACTTACCAACGCTTCTGGTTCGACGAGCGGTTGCTGGAGCGCCTGTTCGCCCTCAAGCGGGGATGAACTTTCCAGCGACTCTTCCGCTGCTACAGCGGCGGCAGAATTCTCGCCGTCGATGAATTCCAGCAGCGTCGCTTCTCCACGCGCAGCCGCCGACCAGCAGCAGGCCAAGCACCACGCAGCGAGCGTGAGCAGTGACCGGCGCCGAATCCCGCTCGCCTTCCGGCGCAACATGGGGTTGGAGCTGAGCACGATGAGAAATGTCCGACGAGGCGCATGGCTGGATCGCTGGCAGCGCGATCTCATGCGTTAGTTCGACGCCGCGCGTTGGCGGAGTTTAGCGATTCTGGTCTCTTTGCCAGCTAGCGTCGCCGGCGCCAAAGCCGACGTTACCGCCGCCAAAGTCGCCTGCTAAGCAGCGGCAAGGTTTCGCGGCTGTAACCGGCCGGATCCAAGCTCAGGGTCCGCCAGCAGTTTGCGGCGCTCGGTGAGGAGGTGCCGGGTATCGGCGACGAGCGTCAAAATGCCGATTAGCGCGTCGTCGCCATCGAGTCTGCCGTTGGCGTAATCCTCGATCACCTTCTGCTTCACTTGTGAGAGCCGCGATTCAAGATACTCGAGGAACTCGCCAGGCAGCGTCGGCGCCGACTCGTCGAGTTCGTGGCCTTGAAGCAGGCGTTCGATGCGGTCGATTTGCCGGAGATGGACGTCGGGTTGGACGGCTCGCAACCCGCGTATGAAACTCCACAGCGCCAGGCAACCGGCGATGGTCGCTCCTGCGACGCTGAGGGCGTCGGTCGTTGGGCCAAGTATCTCGTCGAGATTGAGCGGTCGCCGCGCTCTGAGAAACGCGTCCGACCCGGGGTGGACGGGAAACTCGGGATTCGCATTCGTGACGTCGAGGTTGACCCGCGTATGCGCGGCGACCGCGTCGGTCATCGAGCGCAGCGCGTCGAAGAGCGCACTCGTGGAGACGTCCTTGTTAGCCACCAGCATCAATCGCAGGCCGATTGTTTCGCAATCTTGCGATGGCGTCGCAGGCTGGATTCCATAGGCAAACGCGGGAATGGAGACAGCCTCGACGCGATCGTTGCGCAAGTGGACGCGTTCGCCGGAATGGTTGCGACGGCTGTCGAGGTGGAGCGCGGTGGCGAAGGGGAGCGGCACGAGTCCGTACTCTCCGTCGCGCACCAGCTGGTCGACCAGTTCCGAAGGCATCGAGTCGACGACAAAAGCAGCATCCGGCAGTCGCTCACGGAGTGCGATCTGTTCAGCCCCAGCGGCTGCACGCCAGGCGAGGACCTGATTTAGGAGCGTTGAGGCTGCGTGGCGTTCAGCAACGAACTCGGGGGATTCGTCGGCGGAGTCTTCCATCAACCCGGCGAGCTGCAGCAAATCCTCAGCGAGCCGCGTGCCGTTGGCGCCGGGCTCTCCGATTGACACACGGCGGCCGCGCAATATTTCCAGCGAGGGCGTTGGATCCTTTTCGAGCAATTCGCGGCGGACCAGCAAGTGGAGCGGCTCGACTCCCAGCGTCGCCACTTGACGGACGTTGCGATATTGGGCCGTCGGCAAGCCGCCAAGAATTAGCCCCAAGTCGAGTTCGCCCGCGTCGACCGCATGGCAAATCTGCTCGGAATTGGTGCCGCTGCAAACGTTCACCTCGACGTGACCGCTGATGCCTGCGGCGATGCGTTGGGCCATCTCGGTGCGCAGGGGGCAAACATTGCCGCCGCTGAGCGTCAGCCGTACGGGAGCCCCGCAGTAACAGCGGCAATAGTTAAAGGCAGCGACGCTCAATAGCGTCACGCCGAGAAGTCCGCCGCCAATCGTCCACCAACGCTGATGAGTGCGCATCATCCGACCTCACGCCCTTAACGCTCATGGCATCCGCCATTTACAGGAAGGTGCGGAGGGTAGCAATTGCTAGCAAGCGCGTCGACGGCGAAATCTGGGCGGGAAATTCGGCGGCGTGAAGCGCAGCTACGCCCCGAGAAACCACCTCACAATCCGGGGATTGAAGTCGTCGATGCACTCCCAGTGGAAGGCATGCCCCGCAGCCTCGTAGAGGTGCAGTTCACAGCCCGGAATGCGGGCGGCGATCTCTTGAGCCATCCAAGGGGGCGTGAAAATGTCGCTTTTCCCTCCGATGACCAGCGTGCGGCAGGCAACCCGCTGCAGATCTCCCCATACGTCGTGCGTAACGCAGGCATCGGCCTGAGCCTCTAACGCGTGAAGCGGCTGGGGAGCGGGCTCTTCGGCGGCGAGTCGTCGACCATCCATCAGGGTTTCGTAGCTGGCGTCGTTGTCCCAGTACGGCTTCGCGAAGATCAACAGCTGGAGGTAACGGACGAACTCGGCAGCGGTGAGCTTGGCCTTGGCCACGCGCAGATGTTCGAAGACGTCGCGGGCGTAGCGATCGCAACGTGCCCATGGACACATGAGGACGGCGCTCTCGACTCGCTGCGGGTGACGCAGCATGAGTTGCTGAGCGATCGCACTGCCCATCGAGCAGCCAATGACGCGCGCACGTTCAATACTCATGGCGTCCATCAGGCCTGCGTAGTCGTCCGCCATCATGGCCGAGGTGTACGGGCCTGACGGCATGTCGCTCTTTCCGACGCCCCGGTTGTCGGCCATGATGCAGCGAAAGTGACGTTTCCAGAGCTCCACGTGGTTCGCCCAAACGCTGCCGGGACCGGTGATGCCCATGATACAGATGAGGGGCGGGCCGTCGCCTGCCTCTTCATAGTAGAGTTGGATGCCATTGGTTGCGACGTAGGGCATAGCGTTGTTTCTCGATCGGGTTATCGCGCAGACATTGTTCGACGACCGGTTAGGAAGGGGTCTCAGGCGAGCGCTGGGATCAGGACTTCCTGAATCCAGCGACCGTCGTGCAGGGTGACGCCATCGGGATCATCCACGGCGGCTTCGGCCTCGTCTTCGCAAATGATCCAGCCGGCGTAATTCCAAGACTTGAGCCAGCGAGTCACGCCGATCAAATCGACTTTGCCGGCGCCCATCAGAGCAAACTCAGGCGCCCCATCCCAGTCTTTGAAATGGACATGATTGATTAGCGATTGCCACTGCTGCATGGTCGCGAGCGGATCCATGCCGCCATTGATGATGTGGCCCACGTCGGGCGTCCAGCCGGTGACGGCGCGGTCAAGGCCGTTCAAGATAACTTCGTAGTCTTCGGCGGTGCGATTGATCGACGTCGGCGGCGAATTGGGATGGAACGAAGCATCGACGCCGCGTTCGGCTGCCCGCAGCGAGACCGCGTTGACGTTGCCGACCAGGTTTTGGCGCCGCTGTGCTAGGTCATCTCGGCTAGTCGGCGCCTGCACCGTGCAGAGCAAGGCGCCGGGGAATCGTTGCAGCAGGGCAATAACGCGATCCGCTTCGATGCGCTCTTGCTCGGTCTCCAGCGGGTAGTTCCAGGGCAGGACCAAAGCAATCGCCGCGAGCTCGATGCCGTGCGATTGGAGAGACGCGGCCAGTCGAGTAGGGTCGCTCAGATCACCCATCCAGAAGTGGATCGGTTCAATTCCGGTCAGCCCGGCCTGAGCGGTGACGTCGATCATGTGATCGAGTCGATTGGCATGAGTGGCGCCGCTGCCGCTCATGAACCAGGTGTAGCATTCATTGCCAAAACGGAAGGGCAAGGTAGTCATCGCTGGCAGGCCTGGCTCGCTGTAAGAGTGAAAAGAGAAATGAGCAGGATGGGCGTCGGCTCCGACTGCTTTCGCCTAGTCCGGTTTGGCGGTTCGCGATGCGTGATCGACGACCTTGACGAGTAGTTGCAGAATACGATCCCACGTTTCCGCCGCCTCCAGCGTCTCGTTCGAGATCATGCAGCCGTCCCAACAGATATGTTTGATTGCCGGGCGAGGCACGCCATCGGAATCGAGCAGCCATAAGCTGGCGCACTTCACCACGTCGAGTTTGCCGCGCGGATCATCGGCGCGACAGTGTCGGCCCGTCTTATCATGCGAGCCGCTGCCGAAGACGGTGCCATCGCTTTGCGCGATGTGGACATCGAGCGTCCACGGGCCGAGCGCCCGCGTCATCGTGCTGTAAGCAGTCCAGAACTCGTCGGCGTCGTAGCCATCGCTCAGCAGGCGATGTTCGGGAGCGTTGTAGCCCAGCAAATAGAGATAGGTATGCGCCAGATCGGCCTGAAAACCGACCAACCCGGGTCGATCCACGGCTTCCAGCAATTCGGCCATGTGGCGCCACGAGTGCATGCCGGCCCAGCAGATTTCGCCCTCGGCCGCGAGGACCTCGCCGCAGCCGTCGGCAATTCGTCCCGCCTCGCGAAAGGTGTCCGCGATGCGCCGCGTGTGCTCGCGAGGGTTGGCCGCCCAGCGCGTCGGATTGTCGGCAGAGTCAATCCGGACGGCGCCGTATGGTCGCACGCCCCGCTCGCGCAGCCGGCTCGCAAAGCGGCAAGACTTTTCGACGGCCGCCAGGAAACGCTTGCGCTCGGACGCATCTCCCATTGCACTTCCGCCGCCAAGGTCGCTCCAGACAGGCGCCACGACCGACCCGCACACGAGTCCATGGGCCTGTAGCGTTTCGACAATGCGATTGAGCTCGTCGTCTCCTCGATCCATGTCGACGTGGGGCGCGTAGAGCGACAGATCGACGCCGTCGAACCTCACGTCGCCAGCCGTCGAGGCGCGCGTGAGATCGAGCATTCGCTCCAGCGAGATTGGGGATTGATCAGTCCCGGGGACCTTGCCAACTAGCCCCGGGCCCATGGCATTGTGGAGTTTCCAGTGGATCGCCATCGAGTCTGCGGCAGCGGAGGCCGTCCCTGTCAACTTGGATGCGGAAAGTCAGGTAAGACGGTACTCGATCGTCGCTCCGATTGCCAGTAAAAGTTCGATCAGCGTGGTTGGGCTCGCAACGGGGGCCGGCTTATGCCGCCCCAAGCCCGAGCATCCGACGCCAGGCGCTCATCTGTCCCAGATGCATCATCACATGTCCGCCGGCGTAAAACGCGTGCAAGGACCCCAACGTGGGAAAAAGCTCCGTCGACCGACCGCCGCTCGTATTCGGCCGGCGGAAGACCTCATCGTGAGTCGAGCGCAGCGTCGTGAGTGCGGTTTGGTACCCAGCGAAAAAGCGTTCGACGATTTCATCCTGCGGCGGGTAGATCGATCCCGACGGGTCGTCCTGGCATTGGGAGTCCTTGGAGAAGACCTGAACAAATCCTGCAGATGGTTCGATCGCGGCCGCATCGCCCCCCAGTTGATTGACGACAATCGGTGCATAAATCGAGAGATGGCCCAAGATGAACGCACCGTGATTGGAACAGACGGCCACGCCGCCGGGCGTCGCCCAGCGAGCGAACTGCTGGGGTTTGACGTCGACTAAGAGTCGGCGGGCATTGTTGAGCGCCAATTGCAGCGAATCGGCGATCATCGTTCCAACGACATCAGACACGTCAGACTCCTTGCGAACGGGTGGAATGAAAGCGATCTGGCGTGAGTGATCCTGGTGAACTCCACGGCCAACATGGGAAGCAGTAGAGTGAACGACGCCGTGAATGGGAAGCATCGGGCAGCATGGCTCGTCGTTGCACGGGAGATCTCTCGCCCAAGCCACTGAATTCCCCCGATACCCGGTGGGTACTCGCATAATCGCGCGGCAGGACAGATCGCCGCCCGACCAGGCTCCGAGCGGTGCTCGACGGGATTCGGGCAGCGGGCTCGCCGAGATCCAGCGCAGATCGTCTAGCTAGCAGTCCAAGCGCCAGCTGACTTTTCGGTACGGGCAATCTGGTTTGACTGCACAAAGTTTAATGATCCCCGGTCCCCGCTCTCGATAATGTTGATGGCGATTCGCTTCGCCTGTAGTGAGCGTTCGCCCATACCACTTTTCAATTCCGCCGAATGTCGCTTCGACTTCTTGCTGCCGTCTTGTTCGTCTCCCTCGCCACGATGGCGGTGATGCCGAAAAGCTGCGCCCAATCGAGCGATCGACCGATTGGCGGCGAGAGTTCAGCTAGCGAACCCTCGTCCGAGGCGCCGCCCTCGGCAACGATTGCGCCAAGACCGACCGCCAGTTTGCTTGAATATTACAACAAGCAGCAGAGCGAATCGCTAGTCGACGCGCCCGACTGCGCCGCTGCCTGCGAACTACCTTCCTCTGGAGCTAAGTTCTGGGTTAGCGCCGAGTATCTGCTGTGGGGCAGCGAAGGGATGTATGTTCCCGCCCTGGTGACAACCAGCCCGACAGGAACTCCTTCAGGCATTGCCGGAGTGATCGACGCGGAGGATGCCGACACGACCATTCTGAAGGGCGAATCTCACTTCAACGACGATGTTCGATCGGGCGGACGCTTCGCACTCGGAGCTTGGCTTGATCCCGCGCAGCAAGACAGCGTTGCTCTCACGTACTTCTTCATCGGGCAGGGATCGGCAGGTTACCACGTGAATCCTGCCGACAACGCGATCATCGCTCGTCCCTTTTTTAACGTTTCCAGCGGCGAACAAGATGCCCGTTTAGTCGCCTACCCGAACTTGGTTGAAGGAACGGTCGACATCATCGCTCAGAGCAGCTTCCAAGCGGCGTCTTTCGAGTATCGTCGACAAGCGGACCGCTCCGGCCGATTTAAGGTCAATTGGCTGTTCGGGTATATGTTCGCGCAACTAGACGAGAACGTCACCATCCGCGACTCGACGGTTTCGCTCTCCGGCGTCACGCAAGGGACGGCAATTGATCTTTACGACGCCTTCGACTCGAACAACTCCTTCCATGGCGCCTCGCTCGGACTCTCGGCGCATGAGGAATTTGGCGAACTTTGGACCGGGGACGTCATTGCGAAGGGATCGCTCGGCGGCGTCGCCAGCCGAACGAAGATCTCGGGCCAAACGGCCACGACGCTCAACGGCGTCACCACGACGAATGCCGGCGGCCTGCTCACCCAAACCTCGAATCTAGGCACGCACCGTGACGGCTACGTCAGTTCGGCGTGGGAGCTAGGACTCAAGCTGCGCCGCCGACTCACGACCAACACCTCGCTAACGCTCGGCTACAGCTGGTTTCTCCTGAGCCACGTGGAGCGCGCCGGCGAACAAATTGACCAGGGCGTCAATGTGACGCAGATCCCCCCCGGCAACCTCGTGGGGGCCGCACGACCGGCCTTTCCGGGAGAGAAATCGAGCTTCTGGACGCAGGGACTCAACTTCGGCCTGGAAGCTCGCTTTTAGGCCGCAAGCGAACCATCGAGCATGGCGAAGGCTTCGTCGAGCGCGTCAATTTCATCCCCGGCCGTTTGGCTGTGCTCATCACTCGGGCGATCGGATGGTTCCTGTTCAGTGCGCAACAGGACGGTCTGAGGATCGGATGCGTCTCCGCGTCTGACCTCATCGCTCGGCGGAACACTAGCGGTGAGCGATGCCTCGACGTCTGCCTCCTCCTCAGCGACTAGCGAGGCGAAGGCGAGGGCAGCCAGCGCGGGGCCATCGTTGACCGACGCCGAATTCGTCGCAGCTTCCTCTTCGGCCAACAACGAGGCGACTGCAGCCGCCGCGGCACTGCTTGAGCTTGGCGTGAAGGTCGTCGCGCCGCTGCGAATCGCTGCGGCAAGTTCAGCGTGGCCAGCGTTGCTCTCGCCTTGGGCGATCACTTCGCGGAAGTAAGAGTTGCTCGCCTGGCTTGACGCGAAGAACCAGCGAATCGACGTGTAAGTCGGCTTGAGCAAGCGCTCGCCGAAATTGTTGTTCGCCGCTGTTTCGGCGCTTGACAACACAATGTTGGCGATGACGTCGTTGGTGATCGTGGCGCTCGCGTCTGAGCTCGTCTCGAGGCCGTCATTCATCGCCTGCGGCTGCGATTCGGCGACCTTGTACGTTCCGGCGGGCAACGCCGTGAACGAGTAGGCGCCGCTGCTATTGGTGATCGCTGTTCGGGTAATGTTGGTCCCCGTGCTGGTGCTCGTCAACGTGATCAGGACGCCCGGGATGCCAACTTCGCCCGTGTCGCGGACGCCATCGTTATCGGCGTCGAAGTAGACGATGCCCGAGACGACTCCCGTGGTCGTCGCCGCGGTCACGGTCATGGTCACCGTGGCGGTTTTGGTCAGGTTGTCAGTGTCCTTAATGGTATAAGTGAAGGTTTCCGTACCGGTAAAGTTAGCCGCTGGCTTATAGAGGATCTTCGAACCGTCGGAACTAATGGTGACGACGCCGCTTTGAGATCCTTGCGTTACTGCCGAAATGGTCAGCGTCTGCGTGCCGTCGGGAGCGCTGGAGTCGTTCGTTAACACGTCGACCTCCTGCGTGGCGCCGTCGTTCACTACGCTCTTCGTATCGTTGGCCGCCGTCGGAGCGTCGGCGACGCCGTTGACCGTGATGGTCACGGTGATTGGCTGCGACTGGCCCGCGGCGTCTTTCGCTCGGTAGGTAAAGGTATCGGCGCCGAAGTAATTGGCCGTCGGCGTGTAGGTGAACGAACCGTTGGCGTTCAGCGTTAGCGTACCATGGGTAGGAGTCGTCACGACTTCGGCCGTGCGGGCGTCGCCCTCGACGTCGGTATCGTTCGATAGCACGCCTTCGGCCACATTTACCGTCAGCGTTGCATCTTCATTCACGGTATACGAATCGGCGACGGCCACTGGCGGGTCGTTCACCGCATTGACGGTAAGCGTCACGGTGATCGGCTGAGAGGTCGTGGTTCCGTCCTTCACGCGGTAAGTAAACGAGTCGCTGCCGTTGTAGTCGCCGGTCGGCGTGTAGACAAACGACCCGTCCGAATTCAGCTCAATCGTCCCGTGCACGGGGCCGGCAGCGAGTTCCGCGACAAGTGCATCGCCGTCGGGATCGGAGTCGTTCGACAACACGCCTTGCGCCGCGTTAATCGTCAGGACCGTATCTTCGTTGGTGGAGTAAGAATTGGCGGCGCCGACCGGCGGATCATTCACTCCGCTCACGTTGATCGTTACCGTGGCGGCGTTGCCAGTGAGCGTGTTGTCGGTGGCCGTGTAAGTAAAACTGTCGACGCCGAAAAAGTTTGCCGCTGGCGTATAGGTGAATGATCCGTCGGGATTGAGCGTCAGCACGCCGTGGCTTGGCGGCGAGACAACCGAAGCGAAGAGCGTCTCGCCTTGGCCGTCGTTGTTCAGAACTCCGTTCGCGGCCGAGATCGTCAAGATGCCGTCCTCGGTCACCGCATAGGCGTCCGGCAAGATGGCAATATCGCCAGTGACGGTGACGACAATGGTTTGGCTCACAGAGTTGCCCGCCGTGTCGGCGAGCGTGACCGCAAACTGATGAGTCATCGCCTGCGCCGCGGTCGGCGTCCAAGCGATGGCTCCAGTTGTCGGGTCGATTGTCATTCCGGTCGGAGCATTGACGAGCGAATAGGTTGTGTCAGCCGCGCCTTCCGACGGACTCACGGGGTCATAGGCGAAGGATGCGCCAACGTCCACTCTGCTGCCTGGCGTCGAGCTAATCGGCGCGGGCGCAGTTGCGTCAATCGACACGGCGAGCGCAGGGCTGTCAGCGCTCTCCTGACCGCTGAGCGTCTGCCGGGCGTAGATGTTGTGAAGGCCGTCCGTGAGCGCCGCGGCGCCGTTGGTGGTAATCGTCACTGTGGGGCCAGTGGCGACCGCCGACCCGATTAAGGTATCACCCGAGTAAAGGCGTACCTGCCCTCCAGGAGCCACGCCGGAGACGGTGAACTGGAGTTGCTTTCCAGCGCCGTTGTTCAAATTCGTGAGATTGTCAGTGCTCAAGGAACCCGTGTCGCTGACCGCAACGAGGTCAACGCCTGTCGGCTTTAGCACGATCGACTCGGCGAAGTTGCGGTTGTCGAGTTCGACGCCGATTTCGACGGTCACCGTGTGGGCAGCGCCCGCCGCCGGCAACGTTTGCGTTCCTTGCGCACTGGCGACCATGCGAATCGTGTACGTCCCAGGCACGAGTTGCAGTCGATACTTGCCGTCGTTGTCGGTGAGCGTGGAGATTTCAGTCGAATCAAAGGCGCCGTTGTTATTGGCGTCAACGTAAATCGTCGCGCCGGCGAGCCCTTCCTCGCCCGAGTCCTGGACGCCGTTAGAATTCCGGTCGACGAAGCGCACGCCAGCGACGTCGCCGACGCCCTGGATGGAGGAGACGACGGCGAGTTGATTGGCGGTGCTCAGCGGCAGCTCGTCGTACGGCTGGGCATTCGTTTTGTTAATCGGCAGGTTGGCAATCTTGTCGACTGTAGTCATCGACAGGATCTTTCCAAATACGGTGAACGCATTGTTCGCCGCGGAGTCGAGTGACTTGTTCGTGTCGCTCAGGTTGATAAACCATTGACTAGTGGCGCTATTCGGCTGGCCGCTGAGCTTCGCCATCGCGATCGTACCGCGCAGGTTGGAGATGCCGGGTTCGTTTTGAATCTGCGCATCCGTAGGCACGGCGGTAAACTGCGACGTGCTCGTGAACGTCGGCGAAGTGGTCGTGAAACCGCCAGCCTGAATCACGAAATCTTTCACCGAACGATGAAAGAACGTGTTGTTGTAGTCGCCGTCGTTGACATAGTTCAGGAAGTTCGCAACAGTCCCGGGAGTCTGTTCCTCGTACAACTCGATGAAAATCGTGCCGAGGTTGGTGTTCACGGCAACGACCGGATTCGAACCATAGATGAGCACGACGTCGTCGCCCGCCTGCACGGCGTAGTTCGCGAAGTCGCGCACCACTTGTCCGTTGACGAACATCTGCACGGTCTTCTCGGAGGTAGCGACATTTCCAAGCAACTGCGTCGGACTCAGGACGGCATCAGCGTTGTTGCCCGCCAATCCCGCATTCGTGCGCCACACGTCGAAAAACTGGCCGAGCTTCGTTCCTGCGCCGCCGGTGAAATTCACCTTTCCAGGCGCCGTCGTGAAGCTGGCCGCGATTTCGCCGTTGGCCTTGACGCCGACGGTCGTCGGTACAGCGACAGCGACGCCGTCGACGTAAATCGAAAGTTGGTACTGAGCTGCTTCGACCAGACCAAACAGTTCTTTCCCGCTGGTAACGTTCCCAGAAAAGAAGATGCGACCGCCAATCTCGGTGATCGACGTGGGGTCCGCCGAGCCTGTTCCCGCGACCGTGTCAGCCACGAGAGTCGCGCCGGCGGAGGGCGTGTACTTCCACAACTCGCGTCCTTGGTCTCCGGTAAACGCTGAGAAGTAAAGCGTACCGTCGACGTTCGTGATATATGCCGGAATGCTGCCGTGCGGCCCCTGCGACGACTCGCCCGCGGCAAAACTTCCGGTCCAGACGTCCGCAAGCATCACGGTGCCTGCCGCGGTACCGTCGGACTTCCACAGTTCTTTGCCGTTCGTGCCGTCGTTGCCGGCGAAGTAGAGGACGTCGTCGATCACGGTGAAGGCGCCAAAATAGGAGACGTCTCCGTCCGCCCCGGGGCGCAGATTCTTCACGAGCGAAGTACCCGCCTCGTCGCCGTTGCTACGCCAGAGCTCGTCGCCGTTGACGCCGTCGTTCGCTGAGAAGAGCAGTAAGTCGCTCGTCGCGACCATTAAACTAGAGCTAGTGAAGGCGCTCTCCGCGCCGACGCGAATGTCCTTGACCAGCGAGGTACCCGCCTCGGTTCCGTTGGACTTCCAGAGTTCGGCGCCGTGCGTTCCGTCGTTGGCAACGAAGTAAAGCTCGCCGTCGAGAACGCGCAACAGACCGGGATGCGACGAATTCTGCCGCGTTTGCGCCGAGCCGCCCCCGGTGGGCGTGTACTGATACGTCCCCTGATGGATATCCTTCACCAGAACGGTGCCAACCTCGGTCCCGTCGGACTTCCAGAGTTCGCGGCCATGCTGTCCGTCGTCGGCGACGAAGTAAAGGGCGCCATTGTAATTCGTGAGTTGCGTGGGGCTCGACGACGAGGGCGTGGCTCCCGCATCGGCGGAGATATTCTTCACCATGGCGGTTCCGCCGCTGCTGCCGTCAGAACTCCACAGCTCGATGCCCGAGACTCCGTTGCGGGCGGTGAAATACAACTTGCCGCCGACGTTCGTCAGCTGCGTCGGATTTGAGGAGTTGGCAAACGTCTGGTAGCTAGCGCCCGACGGAACTGTATAAGTTCCGGTGAAAAGATCTCGCACCAGCTGCGTTCCGCCGACGGCGCCATCCGTGCGCCAAAGTTCATTACCGTTGGTTCCGTCGTTAGCCGCAAAGTAAAGGACGCCGTTGACGTTCACCAAATTGGTTGGATTGGACGATCCTGCTCCGGCGTTGACGTCGACCAACATCGCGGTCCCCTGCGGGGTGCCGTCGGTCTTCCAGAGCTCGCGGCCATTGACGCCGTTGTTCGCCACGAAGTAGGTGACGCCGCTGATTTCAATGAAGTCCGACGCCGCCGACGCGCCGGTGGCGTTCAGATCGAACAAGATCGGCACGCTCGACAACGCGTAGCGCGTCTCGAGCGACTCCAATCCCAGGGCGCGGCTTCCCTGTTGGCGGAGAGATTGGGCCTGGCGCCGACGGCGCTCGCGGCGGCTGATCTGCGATGGGTGCTTCTTCATGCTTGCCTGATCGACGCGCGCCAAAGGCGGGGAGCGTCGTGCCTGTTCCGAAAGACAATTTTTCTTCTGCCAGGAAGCGATTGCCGCTCCCTGGACGCCGGCCTCTCCCGTGGCGATACGGGCCAACTTCCATCGTAAGTAGGGCCTTCCGGGCCCACAACAAATCGGCGCTTGTGCGCGTGCAAACTCGATCGCCGAATCGCCAACACGACGCGTTTTGCAGGTCGCACGGATTAGATAGTGCGCTTTATGGCCGCGAAAAACGGGGGGGGTAAAGCAACAATCTAGCGGACCCGCGCCTCCAAGTTCATGGCGTTTAGATCGGACGCCCCCATGGAGACGCCTCTCCTATACGTATGAAAGGCCGATTTGTTGGCTATTCGTAACGGAGCGCTTCGATCGGATCGAGTCGGGACGCCTTCCATGCCGGGTAGAAGCCAAAGGCGACGCCAATCGTCGCCGAAACGACGAAGGCCCCCACGATCGCCGGAACCGACGCCTGCACCGGCCAGCGGAGGGCAAGCCACACCGCGTAGGAGGCGGCCCGACCGAGCATAATTCCCACGGCGCCGCCAAAAACGCACAGGACGATCGCCTCGATGAGGAATTGCCGCAAAATATGGTACGACCGGGCGCCGACCGCCATCCGCAGGCCAATTTCGCGCGTCCGCTCGGTCACCGAGACCAGCATGATGTTCATGATTCCGACGCCGCCGACCACCAGGGAAATGAGGGCGACGATCATCAGCAAACCGCCCATCATCTCCGACATCGAGCCCATCATTTTCACCATTTCGCTCATGTCGCGAAGGTTGAAGTCGTCCGTCTGACCCGTTCGGATGCGGTGCCGCTGGCGCAAGATGCTGGTGATCTCGTCCATCGCGGTTGGAATTTCGGGCGCCGACCGGGCCTTCACGTAGATCTGGTCGACATTGGTGAATCGCACTGGCTGCGGCGTGTTGGCCAGTTGCGTCGCCGATTGTTCGGGATAGAGTGCCGTCGAACCAGGATAAAGTTCGTTGAGCGAGTTCACGGCGTCGGAAGTCGAACTGCTGGCGGCGGCTTCGGTTGCGGCCGCCGAGTTGTCCGAGATCCGGTACTTGACGGTGGTCCAAGGAGCCAAGAGCACGTCGTCTTGGTCCATCCCCATCATGTTCGAGCCTTTGCGACCCAGGACGCCGATCACGCGGAGCGACACATTTTTGACGCGCAGGTCTTCGCCTATTGGCGACTGCCCGTCGAACAACTCCTTCACTAGCGTTTGACCGATCACGCAAACCTTATTCGCATTGCGCACATCGCGATCGGTGAACATTTCGCCCTCATCCATTTGCTCCCAATCGCGAATCGTCAAATAAGGCGCGGTCGTCCCCATGACGTTCATGGGAATCCAGTTCCGATTGCCGTAGACGACTTGCCCTTGAATCTGCACAACCGGGGCTGTGGCGGCGACTGCGGACGCCTCTAGCTCAATCTCGTCGGCATCGCCGGGGGTGAGCGTCAGCAGCGTGCCGGAGCCGAAGCTGATGCCGCCGCTGGCCGCCGCTCCGGAGCGGACCATGATCGTGTTGGCGCCCATGGACGCCATCGTCTGCATGATTGAGGTCCGCGAGCCCTGACTGATTTCCACCATCGCAATGACGGCGCCGACGCCAATAATCACGCCCAGTGCCGTGAGCGCCGACCGCATTTTGTTGCGCCGCAGGGCCGTCGCGGCTGTACGGAGGGGCGCGGGGACCAGCGCTGCGACGCCCATTCTCGCTGGGCGTACTGGCGCCGGAATGGTTATGGCGGAGGCGGGCTGGGTCGAGCCGACGACGGTTCGCCGCCGCTGCGCAACCGCGACGCCGCCGCTCCCTGGCGACGAGTCGCCATCGCCGGCGATTGCGGCGTTGGGCTCCAGAATGGACTCGGGAGCGTCAGCACGCTGGTAAGGCGCGCTCGACTGGCGCTGCGACACGTCGATCGACCTGCCGCCATGATCATCCTCGACGATCAACCCATCGACGACGCGGATCACGCGGTCGGCGTAGGCCGCCACCTTCGGATCGTGAGTCACCAGCATCACGGTCAGACCTGCCGCATTAAGCTGCTGGAACATTTCGAGAATCTCGACGCTCGTCTGCGAATCGAGATTGCCGGTCGGCTCGTCCGCAAGGAGCAGGGCCGGTTCGTTGATTAGCGACCTCGCAATCGCAACACGCTGTTGCTGCCCGCCCGACATTTGACTCGGCACATGGTCGAGACGCGGGCCGAGGCCGACGCGATTGAGGATCTCGTGCGCTCGTTCGATCGAGGCGCGAACGGATGGCGCCTTCGTCGAGTAATCGAGCGGCATCAAGACGTTGTTCACCGCAGTCGTTCGCGGCAGTAGATTAAAGCTTTGGAAAACGAATCCGAGTTTGGCCGTTCGGACCAGAGCGCGCTCATTCGCCGCGAGGCTGCTGATCTCCTGGCCATCCAGCCAATACTTGCCTGAGGTGGGACGATCGAGACACCCCAGCACGTTCATCAGCGTACTCTTGCCGGACCCCGACGCCCCCATCAAGGCGATGAGCTCCCCGCGCTCGACGCTGAAAGAGATTCCCTTCAATACAGGAACGTCGACCTCGCCGAGGTGGTACGTCTTCGTGATGTTCTCGAGCCGCAACAGCGACATTTGGCAATCGATTCTCGTTCCGTCGAACGCTAACTCCGCGGTCGCGAACGGGGCATTTTCGGTGCGAATGGATTGTTCACCTGCTCAGCGGCTTCCGTAGTCTGCACGCCAAGGACCACTTCGAGCCCCTCCGTCAATTCATCGGCGCTCACTTCGGTGCGCGCGCGATCGCTGACGCCGAGCGTCACTTCAATGGGGACCAAGCCACTCGTTCGGCGAACCCAAATTCTCCCGCGCGAATCGTCGGGAGAATGGGCGTCATCGGAGTCGTCCGCGCTCGGCGCCGACACCGCCTCCGCGGCGATGAGTTCCGTCGGCGGTTCATACCGCAGCGCGGCGTTCGGCACGGTCAAGACCTGTTCACGTCGCGCGATCTCGAACTGCAACGTAGCCGTGAGGTAGGGAAGCAATTTCAAATCGGCGTTGTCGGTCGACACGACGACCGTGTAGACGACGACGTTCTGGGTCATCTTCGCATTCAAACGAACTTGCTCGACGACCCCGCGAAAGGATTCGCTAGGAAATGCATCGACGGTAAAACTGACGGGCGTGCCAACCTTCAGTCCGCCGATGTCTGCTTCGTTGACTGACGCCCATACCTGCATCCGCCGCAGATCCTTCGCGATGAGGAACAGACTCGGGGCGTTCAAACTGGCGACCACCGTCTGCCCGATGTTGACGCGCCGGTCGAGTATCGTGCCTTCGACGGGCGACTTGATGACGGTGTAACCAAGATTCGTCTCTGCCAGGTCGAGCGTCGATTGTTGCTGGGCGATGACGGCCTTGCCGACTTCGATATTCGCCTTCGCCACTTCGTAGTTCGATTTGGCGAGCACGAAGTCGGCGTCGGAAATGCCCCGAAGTGTGACGCCTTCACCTTGCCCCGTTGCCGAGATCCCGCTAACTGAAATGGTTCGCAGCCGTTGGGCGCGTTGCCACTCCGCATTTGTCTGCGCGAGTCTCGCTTCAAACTGAACCAAGTCCGCCTTGGCCCGTTCAAACGCCGCCCGCGCCTGATTTCGTTGGGCGAGATAGACCGAGTCGTCAATCATCGCCAAGATCGTCCCTTCCTTCACTTCCGAGCGATAGTCAACAGGCTTGTTTTTGAATGCCGGGTCAGTTTCCCCGCGGGGATCGAGCCCAAAGCTCCTGATTCGCCCCACCACCTGGGCGCCAACGTCGACAACCTCCTCCGGCTCAAGAGTCCCGGTCGCTTCGACGGTGAGAATCAGATCGCCCCGTTCAACGGCCCCCGTTCGGAACAGGGTCTCGGGCGTCCCTCCGCCGTAGTCGCCGTAAAACTTGACGCCCGCGGCGACGAGGGACAGGAATAGCGCGATTGACAAAACTGTCTTCATGATGGATGTCACCCTCTTCGCTGAGGGCTCACCGAGCAAGCTCGAGAAATCGCTTCAGGCGGTAATCGCTGCCCCCCGCGTCGCGTGAGCAGAGAAGTCTTTCATGCCCCTATCCTATTCGTGGGCATGAAGTAAAACCAGCTGAGACCCCTGCGCAAAGCCGCGACGCGACTTAATTGCCGGCTGGCGGCGGTGAAGCAGGGGGCGCTGGAGCCGGCAGAGGCGGCGTTGTCGCAGTCGCGTCGGCGTCGGCCTCTGGCGCCGGGAGCGGCTCAGGCGATAGTATTCCCTGCTTGTTGGGAACCGGCGCCAACCGAATTTGCCAGCCGCCGCCCAAGGCGCGATAGACGTCGATCAAGCTGAGCGCGATTTGCCCCCGCGACTGTGCCCAGAGGTCGAGTTGCTGAATCAGCGTCTGCTGGATAACCGCATACCGGTTGAAATCGACGAGTCCAGCTTCATATTGGGCAATCACCACCTGCAGTGCGATGTTCGAATCGTCGATGCTAAGTTTCAGGTTGCGGGCCCGCTCCTGCGAATTGAGGAACGAGACGATGCCGTTCTCGACTTCGAGGTCGGCGTTCAACACTGTGTTTTGGTAGTTCGCCACCAGCGCCTGGAATTGCGCTTCCTGGAAACGAATGTTATTGCGGATGCGGCCGTAGTTGAGGATGTTCCACTGGAACACCGGCCCCACATTGCTGTTGAGCGACTCGCTCTTGAACAAATCGGAAAGGCTCGCCGCCTGCCAACCGAGAGTGCCGGTTAACGATAGGGCAGGATAAAGTTCCGCCGTGGCAATGCCGATCTGTTCCGCCTGCGCGGCGGCATTCCGTTCGGCACGGCGTACGTCCGGCCGGCGGCGCAGCAAGTCGGCTGGAATGCCAACAACCAAATAGTCCGGCGCCACCGGGATGTTAGTCTCGGCCGGTCCATCGAGCAGGTTGGTCAAATCCGCGACCGGCATGCCCATCAGGATGCAGAGATTGTTCTGGGCCTGCCTCAGTTGCGTTTGCAGTTCGAATAGTTGCGCGATGCTTTGTCGCAGATCGCTGCGCGCCTGCGCCAGGTCGAGATCGGCCACCGCTCCGACGTCGGCCTTACTGGTGATGAACGTGACCACCCCCTCTTGAACCGCGACGATGCGGCTCAACAGTCGAATCCGCTCCTGCGAGGTGCGGTAGCTGACGTAATTGCTGGCGACGTCGCCGAGCAATGTTACGAGAACGGCGTCGTAGTCTTCAATCGAGGCATCAAGCGTCGCTTCCGCCGCGAGCACGGCGCGGCGAAAGCGGCCCCAGAAGTCGAGTTCCCACGCCAGGCTGAACCCAGACGTCCATTGGTCAAAGAAGTTGTTGCCGACGCCGAAACGGCGATAGCCGCCTTCGGCCGCCTGGAACTGCGGAAAGACGTTGCCGACGGCGAAGCCAAGTTGCGCCCGCGCGGCAAGGATGCGGAACCCCGCCTCGCGGAGGGTAAGGTTCTGACCATTGGCCCGTTCGATCAGGCCATTCAGCGTTGGATCGCCGAAGACGGTCCACCAACCAGCGAGTTCATCCTGCTCATTGCGGACCCGTTGGTCGGCGTCGTCGATCCAGTTGGGCGCGACCGCTGCTGCAGGTTTTGCGTAGTTTGGACCAACTTTGAAGCCGTTGCGAAGGTATTCTCGCGGGCTCGTGCACCCGGCGACCAGTTGCAGCACTGTTGCCAGCAATGCCAGCAGATGTCGTGAGTCTCTGGGCATCCGTGCGACCAGTCGCGGGCTTTTCGGGGCAGGGAGCGAGCGACTTCGCTCAGCATTGGCGGGCTGTCGACCAACAGCGGAATAATCGGCGCCAACGATACGACCGTGCCATTACCGTACCTACAGCCCGCAAAGTCGTGCTAACCGGACCAGCGGTTCGGTAATGTCACGGCTACCCCTACCGCAAGGCCGCGAGCGCTGCGGAAGTGCCAGCCCACGTAATGAGTCACCGCGGCCAATTTCTCCAGCGAAACTTGGCGGAGATGGAAAAGGAGAATGGTTAGGGTCGACATCCCCCACATTTGCCCAGTTACGCTGGCACTCATCATTTGCCCCCTCGGCCGAGACGACAGATCAAGACATAAAACGACCCGCCGCGTTTCCACGTGGCGGGTCAGACGTGCAGTGATTGGTCTCTGACAGCTCACTCCGAGCCGTGAAGCTTCACCAGCTTGTTGTACAGCCCCAGGATAAGCAGCGTGGGGGCCCATTGGCCGACGAACTGAGAATCCTTGTCTTGCCCCATCGTTTTTAGAGCGAGTGAGCCGAGAATCGAGGCGCCCGCGGCCCAGAGGAAGATATCTGACGGCAACTTAGCCGTTTGTTCTTCGATCATCTTGGCGACGAAGCCTTCCTCTTGGTGAGGCGGCGCGCCGCGACGCGTTCCGGTGGCGGTGGCAGTATGCGACATGGTAGTTCTCCTTAGCGTAACAGGGGATGAGGCTCGCGACGGGTTCCGCGGCCAGGTTTGGTCAGCTTCGCATCACGTAGTAAGCAAGTCGCGCGCCGCTTGCCGCTCACGGGGAGAAATACGGGGCGTTGCGACGCCGCATTGAGCTAAAAGGCCAGCATCTCGCGAATGGGGGGACGGTCGGCGCTGTCACTTGGCGCTTTACGTTTCCCAACGCAAGAAAATCCAAATCTCAGCACATTTGGGCATTGAGTAGTCGCACTGATTTAACGCGCCACCCAGATTCTGGCATTCCTAGGCGCTGCTCACGTTGTTCGCCCGGCGGCGACCGTGCATTCTCGCATCGACCCCGAAATGCACGGCGCCGTCTGGCATTCCTACCGGTCGTCAATCGGCTGAGTTTCGCTAGCCGGCGGTCCAACGGCCGGAGCCGATAACAGCGGACTCGTGCACACGCGAGGATGCCGCAGAGTGCGACAAGACGGCCGTTGCCCGACTCGCCTTACGGAGGTCATCACTCCGGCGGCGAAATTACCGCGTAGGGCGTGTGACGCTGCAGCGAGGCGTCAAGTCGGCGGCAGGAGCAAATACCCGCGACTGGATTCGAACCAGTAACCTTCGGCTTCGGAGGCCGACGCGCTATCCAATTGCGCCACGCGGGCTGAGTGACTTTGGGTGCCAATGCGTTGGGTCACGAGCGCCGCCGTTAGGCAGCGGTCGCGGAGGTCGACACGTCACTAACCTACCCCCTCGTGCCGCCGCTGACAACGGCCGTGGTTTTCGCCTGTGGAAGGATCGGTTGCGGGCTCCTTGATCCCAACGCTGCGGAGCGTGCGGTTCCGGTCCGACGCGCCGACATTTCGAGAAAGTGGCGCTGACGGGCTGCGACGGCTCGTGATCGTTGACCGTTATTCGCGGTTGACGACGCTAAGTCGCTGCCATGGCACTCGACCTCATGCGGTCTCCAGGCGATTAACCAGGAGGCCAGTCCAATTGGCGGCCGCCCAAAATATGGAAGTGGAGGTGATCGACCGACTGTCCGCCGAGTTTGCCGCAATTGGTGACGACGCGGTAGCCTGAGTCGGCGACGCCCAGGTCGCGCGCGATCTGACCAATAACCACCCAGAGGTGGCCGAGCAGCGCGGCGTCGCCTTGCTTGATTGCGTCGACCGACCTGATTTCCTGTTTTGGAATCACCAGGACATGGACTGGCGCTTGCGGTGCGACGTCGCGGAAGGCAAGGCAGAGGTGGTCTTCGTAGACGATGTCGGCGGGAATCTCACGGTCGATGATTCGCTGGAAGATCGTGCTCATGGATTCTCATCCGGCGTGGCGACGAGGCGGTCAAGATCCTGCAGTCCAAATTTAGTTAAACGCCCCCAGATCAATCGCTTCGTCCGGCAACATCACCGGGATCTCGTCGATGATGGGATAGAGCAAATCGCCAGCGGCGCGAACCAGCCCGCCGTCGAGCGGCTTTTCGAACGCCTCGCCGGCGACGTTCTTCAGAGTTCCAGCGGCGACCGCGAGGTTAAGCTTGGCTACCAGGTCCGCGCTCGCCCGATGCAACTCCGAACGATCGAGCGGGCAGCGGAGTATTTCAATCAAGTGGTCGGCAATCATCTCGGGGGCTCGCTAGCAACCCCGGTGGGAGTTGCGATGACGTCGGGAAGCGTGGTTGTAAATCATCTCGCATTCTACGCCCCTGCCGCTGAGGCTGCTAGCGTGTCCGCATTCCTATCCCACTGAAGCCCGCCAACCCTTGCAACCGATACCTTTCTATAACTGCGCAGCGGAGAATCGCTGCGTAACTCCGGCCGCCATAGCGGTCGAGCGACGACTTGGCCAAGGATGGCCGAGGGGGGACGGGCCGATGGACATGCGATGCAGACTTTGGGCGGCGGCCGTAACGGCTGGCGTCATCGGCGCGAATGCGGCCAACGGCCAGCAGCAATACATCGATAAGGATGGCATCAGGTACGAGGTCGTCCAGCAGCAGGTCCCAACACAAGTGCTGGTCACTGAAACCCGGGAACAGCAACAAACGACGTATCGCCAACAGATTACGACTGAGAACGTGCAGCACCAACAGGTCTATCACGTACCGGTTACCCAGTATCAGGTCGTCTCGCAACTCCACAATCGCTGGAACCCGTTTGGCGAGCCGTACTGGACGCATCATTACGAGCCGGTAACGACTTGGCAACAACAAGTCGGCACCGTGCAAATCCCCGTGAGTCGGGTCACCGTGGTCCCTGAGACGCGGACGGTCCAGCAATCGGTCCCCACTTGGAAAACGGTCAACAACACCGTCATCACCCATCGAGCAATCGGTCCGACGCCGACTGGCCCCGGCGCGAACACGATGATGGCTGCCGCACCCTCGCCGACCAGCGCTGCTTCCACGGCGACGCTGCAGCCGATCCAGTCGCCGGCGCCGACGCGAGTTGCGTCGGCCAATCAGCTCGGCGGAACTCAGCTGCAGAGCGATCCGCCACGGTATGGCGCCGCCAACGCAAATGCTGGCTGGCAGCCGCCGGCCGCGGCGCCACTGCCTGCCCAGACGGCGACTCAGCCGTCATCGACGCCGCCCCCGAGTTCGCGGTATTGAGGCTGGCGATTTCGACCGCATTCATGGTGTAGCGGGTCGACGCGCACCATGCGTTCACACTGTTCGGCGCGAAAGCCGATCCACGTGCACGCGAAAAACAGGGCCGTTGTATTCGAGCATCCTTCGAGGCCACGCCTCGCGACGGTGTGGCGCGGCTCCCTCGCGCAAGGCCTCGACCGTACGGGGAGGGGACAAGCCCATCATTCATTTCGCGGGCACGATGGAGTAAACTGGACGACTCGCCGCCCTGTAAACCGAGTCGCTGATCAGGTACTCCAATGAACTCGCCCTATCTGCCTGCCGCCCCGCTCGTGACAGGCGCGCTCTTGGCGACTTTCGCGGTTTTTCTCCTGGCCCCCGCCGTTCCCGCTGAGGAACCTTCCGTGGAAATTCGCTACGAATACGGTCCCGATTCCATCCGCCAGGAGAGCGTGCCGCAGGGTACGATCACCGAGCATGTCTGGAGCGACAGCAAAATTTACCCGGGGACGCTGCGGCGCTATTGGATTTACGTCCCCGCGCAGTACGAGCCCTCGAAAGCGGCGGCACTTATGGTGTTTCAAGACGGCCATGCGTATGTCCGCGAGCGCGGGGAATTCCGCACGCCGATCGTTCTTGACAATCTGATCCACGAAGGAGCGATGCCGGTGACGATCGGCGTGTTTGTCGATCCAGGCACGACGCAGCCCGAGCTCCCGCCGAAGCCAGGGTGGGAACCCAAGCCGGAAAACCGCAGCGTCGAGTACGACACATTGAGCCCTGACTACGCAAACTTTTTGCTGACGGAAATCCTGCCCGCGGTGCAGAAAGATTACAACATCACCGACGATCCCGAGGGCCACGCCATCGCGGGGATCAGTAGCGGCGGCATCGCGGCGTTCACGACGGCGTGGGAACGACCCGATGCCTTTCGCAAGGTGCTCAGCCATGTGGGCAGCTTCACGAACATTCGCGGCGGCGATCGCTACCCAGGCATGATTCGCAAAGGGCACGACAAACGGCCAATGCGCATCTTCCTGCAAGATGGAAGGCACGACCTCGATAACGCCCACGGCAATTGGTGGCTCGGCAATTTGCAGATGGACGCCGCGCTGAAGTTTGCCGGCTACGACTACAAGTTCGTGGCGGGTGAAGGCGCCCACAACGGAAATCACGGCGGAGCCATTTTACCCGACTCGCTCCGCTGGCTGTGGCGTGACTACAAGCTTCCGCAATGACCGGTCAGTTGCGTTCGACCTCTCCGCGACGAGGCGCGGCCGCCAGTCGCGTGGCTGCGTTAGCTATTCGACCCCGAATCCTGCTTCCTTCCACGCTTTGAATCCGCCGATCAAGGACGAAACATTCGCATAGCCCATGCGTCCGAGGCTCTCCGCGGCAAGCGCCGATCGCTTGCCGCCGCCGCAATACAGAACAATTGGCTGGTTCGCGTCGGGCGCCTCCGCCTCAATCTTCATTTCTAGCACGCCTCGCGACAGGTGCTTGGCCCCGACCGCATGCTCTTTTGCGAACTCGTCTCCCTCGCGGACGTCAATTAGTAGCCCGCCGTTTTCGTAGATCTCGCCGGCCTCCGCCGCAGAAACATCGCGCACTTTTTCCTGCGCTTCGGCTGCCAACCGCTCAAAACGGGGCCCATGTGCCATGGCATTCTCCTTTCCAAGGATTTGGTTGAGGTCAAAAGGGCAGAGGGAGCTGCCGATCGCGTCCATTGTTCCGCTCTACGCCAATTTCGTTGCAACATTCGGACCGATTCGGCCGTTCCCAACGCTCTTAGGGCCAGTTTTTCGCTCTGTCGCCAAGAATTTCCTGAACCGTTCCTCCTCCGCGCGCAACTATTCTATCGATTCAGCCGGAGGACAATTCAATCGCACGCACCAGCCAGCAAATCCGCGACGAACTCCTCGTGTTGCGCTGCCGTCGACGCGACTTGGCCGCTTGGGATGAGTTAGTCGCCGCCTGGAATGACCGGCTATTTTATTTTCTCCGTCAACTGATCGACCACGAACATGACGCAGCGAACGTCCTGCAGGAAGTCTGGTTGGCGGCGTTCCGTAATATTGGCGGCCTGAGACATGATACGCACTTTGCCCCTTGGATCTATATCATCGCCCGCCGCGCGGCGATGAAATACTACCGCGGCCGATTCGCCCGCGACGAGACGACGTCTACTGAGGTCGCGCTGCATGAACCGGGCAGCGACGTTGACGTGCAGCGAGATTTTGACAATGCAGAGCTCGTTCACTACGGGCTCGGTCGCCTCCCGCTGGCGGAGCGAGAGCTCCTGACGCTCCACTTCTTGGACGACCTGTCGATCGCCGAAATCGCAACCGTGCTCGAAATTCCCGGCGGCACGGTGAAGTCAAGGCTCTGGAAAGCCCGCCAGAGCCTCCGCCGTATTCTCGATGAGGAGGCCACGCCATGAACGGAGATCCACTTGGCGACCGTTTGCTGGCTGTCGCACCGCTCTCCCAAAATTCTCGCCAGCAACTCGAACAGGATCTATCTAACATGTTTAAGCGCGAACTTACAAGGACGCGACGTTCATTCTTTGGCGTCGTCGCCGCTATCGCCCTCGTTAGCAGCGGCGTCTGTGCGGCCCTCGCCTTGACGGAGCCCGATCTGCCGGCGCTGCCGCGCACAGCGCTGGCCGTTGGATCGATGTTCGGCTTGGCTTGGGCCGTCGTGGCTGCGCAAATTTGCTGGCGCGGCGCACTCGACGTTAAACAAGACGGTCGGCGGATCGCCGCGATGGTCTGGTGCTTCACGGTGCTAATGATGACGTTCTTCCTCGCCGCCGGCATGGGCGCCGAAGACCGTCTTCAAGGACTGATGCTGATCGCGGGCGGTCTGCCTTTCCTCATCGGGGCCGGGGTTTACTGGCTAAACTACCGTATCGAGCAAGCGGAGCTTAGCGCGCAGGAGCAGTTCCTGCAGCTTGAGCTCCTGCTCGCCAAGCTGAGCGAGCAGAAGTAGCGGGGCGATGCGGCCCTCGAATTCTCTCGGCGCCGGCGGCATCGGCAGAGTTCCCCACGATTGCCTTCAACCGCGTCCAGCGAAGCTGCCAGAGCTGCCAACGAGCGCACTCTCGCGGCGAAGGCGCGTCTTTTGTGCCTTTTTAGCTACCCGAAGGCGAAGGGCGGTTGTTATTTTATTAATAGCAACCTTCGGCGTCGCCGTCGGGGCCGGACGCGGTCGAGGCGTCGACCTTGCTGCCACTTGGGCCTTGGGAACATCGCCTGTGATCGAGAACCTGTTTAATAGCGTGCGGAATCTTTCCGATCACTGGGCCGTCGTCATCGGCATCAGCGTCGTCTTCTTCGTCGTCCAGACGATCCTGAGCATGAAGGTCTACGCCCAGGCGTGGGACCAGAATCGCCTCCTCCGCCAGCTTCGTCGCGAGTTCGACGAGGGGGAAACCGGCCGGCCGCTGCCTGAGGATGCGATTGACGATTTCGATTGGTTGGAGTGGGTGCTGACGGCCTTCCCTGCCAGTGGGGAGCAGCGCCGGCCGGCTCACTTCAATCGCGACACCGCGCTGCACGAACTCGACACGCGAATTGCCAGTGACTGGTCGTACCTATTGCTCCAACGGATGGGCGTGATGGCGCCGCTGCTGGGCGTCGTGCTGACCGTCATCGGTTTCTACTGGCTCAAGGTCGACGACGCCGGCGAGCAGTCATTGCAGACGATTTTGGTTTCCGTCACCCCGTTGATCAGCGGCGTTGGCGCCGGCGCCGTGCTTGCGCTACTCAATCAGTTCTTATTGCAAATCGTGGGAGGGCGGTTGGAGCGCCTGCGAATGTCGGCTCGCACTTGGTTCGACGCCGTCATTTGGCCGAGCGTCAACGTCGAATCGCCTGACCGGGCGGCGAACACGATCAGTTCGATCGAGACGTTCGCTAGCCTCTTGGTCGGAGCGGCGCAGCGACATGCCGAAAGCTCCGAGCAGATTAAGGCTTCCGCTGCTTCGCTGAAACTCGCGACGAGCCAGTTTGATCAAGTCGTCGGCGCGATCCAGGACGAGCTGAAAGACCTTCCGGGGGCGCTCGCGGTGATCCGTGACGCCACGGCGGCTTCTGCTCAGTCTTTGCTGGAGCTCGTTCCCACCGGAACCCGCGCTGTCGCCAATCTAGACGTCTCGGTAGCGGCCTTCCGGACCACGATCGACCAGCAATTTGCGGAGGCGGCCAAGATTCACCTAGAAGCAAGCAAATCACTCGACGTCGCCGTAGAGCAGATGCGCCGACTGTTAGAGCAAAGCGCCTCGCCCAACGGCGCCGTTGACGAACTCGATCAGTCATGGATCGCCGATCGCCCGCGCTAATCAAGCGCTAAGCGGGCCTGGAACGTATCAATATGCACCTCGAACGAGTCACCTCCCGCTCCAGTGAAGCCGGCGTGGCCGGTTGGATCGCCAGCAACGACGTCACCTTGTTCACCATGGTCCTCGTCATGGTGATCGCCATTTTCTTGCACTCTCGCGTAAACAAGGGACTCTCGGAACAAGCGCAACTGGCTGACCAGAATGCGACAATCGTCGCAACCCTCACGTCGACCGCTGCCGAGCTAGACGACGCCCGCGATCTGCTCGCGCAGACGAACGAGCGGCTCACGTTGACGCAGGCGGAGCGCGATCAGTTGCAGCAACAACTGCTCGACAAGCTGACCGCGATGACGGAGATCAACGCCAAGCTCGAGGCGATCTTAGCCGACAAAGGCGAACTCACACGACAGCGAGAAACGCTGCTCTCGGAGAAAGAGGCGCTTTCCCGTGAAAAGGCGATGCTTGAGGGGGACCGCGATCAAACGGCCGCGACGAACGTGACGCTCCACAGTCGGCTCGATGAGCTTTCGAGTCAACTCGCGGCCAAAGTTGCCGCGTTGGAGGCGATCGAGTCCCAGCGCGACGAGCTGACCAAGCAGGCGGCCGAGCTCAAGACGTTGGTCACTTCGCTGAAGCAACGGCTGGAGCAGATGAATGTCGAACTCCGCACTGCTAAGAACGAAGCTGAGGCTGCGAAGGCCACGGCCGACGCCGATGCTCAGCAACTGCAAGCGAAACTCGCTGCGGGCGATCGCCAAGCCGAAGCCTACCTCGCCGACCTGCGTCGCGCCACTGAAATGCTGGAGAGTCTGAAGCTTGAGAAACAGCAGTTGCAAAGCGAACTCACCGCCGCCGAACGCCAGCGGCAGGCCGACCTCCTGGCGGAGGCAGAGAACAACCGCGAACTCGTCGGGCTAAAAGGTTCGCTGCGCCGGGTGGCGATCATCTTCGACGCTTCTGGCAGCATGCGGCAGACTGGAGGGGGTGGGGCAGATCGATGGACCGAGGCCCGCGAGATCGCCGCCACGTGGCTGAAGCACCTGAACGTGCACGAGTGCGTGCTGATCGTGTACTCCACCGACGTTCGTACGTTTCCTGCCGACGGCTCGCTCACCGACCTCCGGGGCACCGAAGGCGCGGCCAAGCGTGATCAACTCTTGCGAGAACTCGAAGCGATTCAACCAGGCGGCTGGACCGACACCCTTGCCGCATTCCAAAAGGCGTATGAGTACGACGTCGACACAATTTTGCTTCTCTCCGACGGCGCCCCGAGCAAACTTGCTTCAGGGGCCTACCAGGATGCCCTCGCACAGCAGATTTACCAGCTCTGCCGACAACACGCGGAAGTTCCGGTCAACACCATCGGCCTCGGGAATTACTTCGACCAAGAAATGTCGGCGTTCCTGCGCACCGTGGCGAACATCACGGGAGGCGAATTTCGCGGCGAGTGACGCCGAAGTGGGGCTACGGCAATCTGACGCCTAACATCAACGAGCGGCTTATCCATTGTCTAACCTCTAATCCTTGAGCACCTGATCGCCTGGGACCACGATGAACTCGCGTCTGTTGATTTGCTTTCTGTCGATTGCCGCCGTCGCGGCAACGGCTCAATATGTCCACTCGGCCGAGCCCACCCGCGTAACGGTCGACAACTTCAGTCGCGCCGAGTCGGACCTTTATTTCACCCGTTTTGCCAAGGAGGGTGGCTTTGGCAAGTTTCAGCATGAACGGGAGGTGGCCGACATCGGCCATCAAACCGTGGTGCGACTCAATCGTGATACGCTATATTCGTTTGGCGTATTCGACCTGAATGCCGGGCCGGTCACGGTGACGTTGCCGGAAGTCGGCAAGCGATACATGGCGCTGCAGGTGATCAACGAGGATCACTACGCCCCCAACGTCTTCTACGCGCCAGGCGCGTTTACAATCACGAAGGAGACAGCAGGCACGCCATATGTGGCGCTCGCTGTGCGGACCTTCGTCGATCCGAACAATCCGGCCGACGTGGAGGAAGTGCACCAAGTGCAGGATGCGATCAAGGTTGAGCAAAAGTCGGCGGGCGAGTTTAAGGTCGGCGAATGGGACGCCGTGTCGCAAGACAAGGTGCGAAGTGCTCTGATCAATCTAGCGGCGGCGAACGGCGGGCTCGACTCGCGGCGGATGTTCGGTCGGAAGGATCAAGTCGATCCGGTTCAGCACCTTATCGGCACTGCCGCCGGCTGGGGAGGCAATCCGGCCACGGCGGCGATATATGTCGGCGTCGTGCCGGAGAAGAATGACGGGAGAACCGTATACCGACTGACAGTGAAAGACGTACCCGTCGACGGATTTTGGTCAATCAGCGTTTACAACGCCGAAGGCTACTTCGCGAAGAATTCGCAAAACGCGTATACGCTGAACAATATTACGGCGAAGCCGAGCGCGGACGGGTCATATCAGATTCAATTCGGCGGATGCGATGGTAAGTTCCCGAACTGCCTGCCGATCATGCCAGGATGGAACTACACGGTGCGCCTCTATCGGCCGCGGGCCGAAATCCTTGACGGGAAGTGGGCCTTTCCGGCGGCCAAACCGGTCGACTAGAGCGTTCCGCAGCGGTGACTCGCTTGAGACTCTCCGTTTCACCTCGCCGTCGGTTGGCCATGCCATAGCGAGTCATCGGTCGTCGCGCCACGTAAGGCGCGGGCGATGAGAGCGGTTCGCTCGAGCGCCTCGCGAAGCGGGGCCGACCAGGGGCCGCCCTGAGCGCGCTGCCAGCCAGCACGGGCCAATGCGATGGCCGGATCATCGCCGTCGGCCAGGGGGTCGGCGGGGAGACGATCGTAATACGCGCGGAACATGGTCGTCGAGGCGAAGAACGCCCGCATGCCCTGTTGATCCGCCAGCGCGGCCTGCAGACGCAGGCAGGCATGCTCGTGCACCCGTTTGGCTGGATTAAAGTTATCGAGTCCCCAATCCTGTTTTGTCAGGCTGTCGGGCCCCTCGCAGAGGGCATGACAGACTTCGTGCAGGATCATTTGAGCCAACGAGTCGTCGAGATCCAACGTTTCGGGCGTGCCGATCGTGAGGACGCCGGCGCCATCCCAGGAGGCGTTCACCTCGGCGCTCCGCACGATGCGGATGCCCATTTCTTTCGCCGCGCGGATCCACACCAGCGCAAGAGGGTCGTCGTAGGATTTTATGATCTTTCGCACGGTAGTCGGCGTCATGGATTCTCGGATTCAAGAGCACGCTGCCCGCAGCGCGGCTGTCCCTCGCGCACCATGCTAATCAGTTGCGGCGCCATGCTGGCGACGGCGCCAGCAACAATCCGTAAGCACGTGCGGCGGCTCTCAAGCCAGCACTTGGCGAATCACGCGTCCCTCGACATTGGTCAGACGTCGCTGAATCCCATTATGCTGGAAGGTAAGCTGCTCGTGGTTTAATCCCAGCAAGTGCAGGATCGTCGCGTTCAAATCGTAAAGGGAATGAACGTCTTGGACCGCTTTGAGGCCGAGTTCGTCCGTCTCACCGTGGCTGACGCCAGGCTTGATACCGGCTCCAGTCAGCCAGCAAGTGAAACCGTCCGGGTTATGGTCGCGGCCTTGGGCGCCCTTTTGGAACATCGGCATGCGGCCGAACTCGGTGCACCACACTACCAGCGTATCCTGTAGCAATCCCCGTTGCTTGAGGTCATGGATCAATGCAGCAGCGGGCTGGTCGAGGATCGCAGCGTGCTTATCGTATTGCTCCTTCAGTTTGTTGTGCCCGTCCCAGTTGAGTTCGCCGCCGCTGGCGTAGGCGCCGTTGAACAGTTGCACGAAGCGTACGCCGCGCTCGATTAGGCGCCGGGCAAGAATACAGTTGCGGGCGAAAGCCGCCTTAGTCGGATTTGACTCGTCGGTCGCTCCGTACATTTTCAGAATGTGCGTCGGCTCCGACGCCAAATCGGTCGCTTCCGGCACGCTCAGTTGCATTCGCGCGGCCAGTTCGTAGCTCGCGATGCGCGCCGCAAGTTTGCCATCGCCCGGATGCTGCGCCAAATGCGACTCGTTGATTTTTCGTAACAGCGTCCGTGCCGCCTGATCCTCCCTTGACGAGATTCCGGGCGGTTGTAAGTGCCGAACCGGCTCCTGAGCGCTCAACACCGTCGCTTGAAACGCAGCGGGCAGGAAACCGGGGCCCCAGTTGTTGGAACCGCTTTGCGGCACGCCGCGCGGGTCGGGAATGGCGACGAAGGCGGGCAGGTCTTGATTCTCGCTGCCGAGACCGTAGTTGACCCACGCCCCCAGGCTAGGAAAGCCGTCGGTCACGAACCCGGTCGACAGGAAGTTCTCTGCAGGGCCGTGCGTATTGCTCTTGCTGGTGAGCGAATGGACGAACGCCAGTTCATCGGTCAGCGCCGCCAAGTGCGGAAGCATGTCGGAAACCATCTTGCCCGTCTCGCCACGAGGACGGAAGTGGTACTGGGGGCGGGCGAGATTTCCGGCAGGTCCCTGGAAGGTCACCGGGGGCCCGCCGGCCAATGGCAAACCGTCGCGCTTAATCAACTCGGGTTTGTAGTCCCAGGTTTCGAGTTGACTCACCGCGCCAGCGCAGAAGATGACGACGACATTGTTGGCCTGCGGGCGAAAGTGCGGCGAGCGCGGCGCATGAGGTCGCGTCGGGTCGATCACGGGCGTTTGAGCTGCGAGCAGGTCGTCACGAGACAAGAGGCTGGTCAGCGCGATCGAACCAAGGCTGGCGGCCGCGTTGGCGAAGAACGTTCGGCGCTCCAGAAATTGACGCCCGGCGCTCGAGAGCCCATCAGCGGAATATTTCGTCGACATGTTTACGGAAAGAACAGGAATTCATTGCTGTTAAACAGTGCCCGACAGAGAGTCGCCAAGCCAAATTCGGTCACCACTTGCGCGGCGTCTGCGATTTCCGCTGCGGTCGCGGCGCGGTTGAACGCTAGCTCGTAGGCGCGACGGATTTGGGCGTTCACGTCCGTGCCCGCGTCGTCTGCGACGCGCGCGGCGAAAGCGGCCGACTCTTCGAGCGTAAAGCGGCTGTTGAAAAGATTCAGCGCCTGAATTGGCGTCGTCGACTCGCGGCGGCGGCCCGCGCTCTGACCGCCGTCGGGGCAATCGAAGGCGCCAAACACGGCGTCGCGCTCTCGTCGAACCTTATGGGCGTAAATCATCCGGCGGCAGCCTGATTCGTCAAACGTTTCAACGGGCTGAAACCCGGTCAGTCCTCCGCGCTTGTCAAACAGGTCGAATCCAGGTCCTCCCATCGTCAACTGCAAGCGGCCGCTCACGTCTAGCATCGCGTCGCGAATCGTCTCTCCGTCAAGGCGTCGCATGGGGTAGCGCCACAAGAGGCGCACGTCGGCGTCCTTGGCAGCGCACGCCTCATCGTGTCGCGACGATTGGCGATAGACGCTGGAAAGCACGATGAGTCGATCCATTTGCTTGATCGACCATCCTGAGCGGATGAATTCGCCGGCCAGCCAGTCGAGCAGTTCAGGATGACTTGGCCTGGCGCCGTTACGGCCAAAGTCATTAGCGGTTTCTACTAAGCCAATGCCAAAGTGTGTCTGCCAAATGCGGTTGGCCATCACCCGCGCCGTCAGCGGATTGCGCGGGCTGGCGATCCAATCAGCGAGGGTGCTGCGACGTTGCAGTTCACTAGCGCCCGGCGCTGCTGCCGTCCCGAGCGCAACGGGCACGGCCGGAACGACCTCTTCTTTAGGTTGCTCCGGATCGCCGCGCAGAAGCAGATGGATCACGTCGGGAGTGCGGAAGACGCCGGCAAACGCGGTCTGTCCGACCGCAGCGCTGGCGATCTGCTCCTCAAGTTGATCCTTCCTCTCCTGTAAGCGATGTGCTTCCTCGGCTTCGGCCGCGCTGAGCCCGTCGCGAGAGGTTTGCAGCTCACGCTCCTTGCCTGGAATGAGTTTCGCGCGATCTAGTGCGTCAGCCACCACGAGCCACTCGCCCGACGCAGTTGCCGCCTCGACGCGATAGTCAATGGCGAGGCGATCAGCGAATTCGCCCGTGCGATCGCGTCCCCACGCCACGCGGTCGATCGAGTGCTCCTCGGCAAACGTCACTTCGATCCATCCATGACCGTCTTCACTCGACATCCAGCTCCGCGAGTTGCCGTATTGTCCATCGTTGATGAATCGTCGCTCGTGCCGGTCGGCCACCGTCGAGTCGCCCGAAGTGGCGACCCGGGCGCCAGAGCTTGCAAGCGCGACGTTGACGCCGGCCGTCGTGAAGATTTCCAATTCGTCGAGACAGGGCTCCAATCCATTGGTCGCCAGTACGACAAATCGGAGGCGCTGGGCGCGCGTCTCTGGAAACCGCTCCACGTTGAGGCGCGAGTTCACCGCTCCGCGCTCCTGGCCCGATCGGGCGAGAGGGACCAGTTGCGCCAATTGCTGTTCGATCCCTGACAGCTCGGATTGGAGACTCGCCGTCTCCGCCCGCCGGGCAAGGGCGGCGGGGGATTTCAGGTCGCGATCGGCGTATTCGACGCCGGCGACGAAAGCCTGCATGGCATAGTAGTCTCGCTGAGAAATCGGATCAAACTTGTGATCATGGCACCGGGCACAGGCGACGCTTAAGCCCAAAAAGGTCTGTCCGACGTTGACGACAATCTCGTCCAATGAATCCTGTCGCGCCAGTCGCATGGAAGGCGCATCCTGCCCTACTTGTCCCGGAAGCAGCACCGACGCCGTTACGAGAAAGCCGGTCGCCGCGTCTTGCGCCAATGCGTCGCCGACAATCTGCTCGCGAATGAAGCGGTCGTAGGGCGTGTCTTTGTTGAAGGACTCGATGACGTAGTCGCGATAAGGCCAAGCATTGGGACGCTCGGTGTTAACTTCGAATCCATGCGTATCCGCGTAGCGCACCACATCCAACCAATGCTGCGCCCAGCGCTCGCCGTAGCGAGGCGACGCGAGCAATCGGTCAACGACTCGCTCGTAGGCCTCGTGGGTCTGGTCCTGGAGAAACGCATCGACTTCCGCTGGCGAAGGCGGCAGCCCAATCAAATCGAACGAGACCCGTCGCAACCACGCGACGCGATCTGCTTCGGGGGCGGGCTGCAGGCCTTCTGTCTGTAGCCGATCGAAGATAAAGCGATCGACGCCATTGCGCACCCACGCATTGCCGTTTAGCGCCGGCGGAATGGGATTCGTCAGCGGCTTGAACGACCAATGATCACGCTTATCCTCGACACTTGCCAAGTCCGCGTCTTCTGGCCAAACAGCTCCTTCCGTAATCCATCTTGTCAGCGTCGATATCTCCTCCGCCGTCAACGGCGGGGAGTCTAGCGGCATTCGCAGCGAGGGGTCGGCTTCGCACGCGAGCTGAATTAGCGGACTGGCGTCAGCGTTTCCGGCAACGATACTCGGTCCATAGGCGTCTCCTCCCCGAAACGCCTCGGACTTTACGTCCAATCGCAAGCCGCTCTTCTGTTTGTCGGCCCCATGACACGGATAGCAGCGTTGTTGCAGGATGGGCCGCACATCGCGCACAAAGTCGACGTCGACCGCGCGCGCCGACGAGGCCTGCTGGCAATATGTAAAGACGACAAGTAAGGCGCAGAGAATGCGGTTCATGGTTGTTCGGTCGCGACGGGCCGTAGCTTGCGTGGTGCGAATTCGCTCGGGCCTACGCTGTCTTACGCAATAATTTGGCGGATGACGGTGCCGTACACGTCCGTTAAGCGATAGTCGCGACCGGCATGACGATACGTCAACCGCTCGTGGTCCAACCCCAACAGGTGGAGAATCGTGGCGTGGAGATCGTGGATATGCACTCGACCACTCGTCGTCTTGTAACCAAATTCGTCCGTCTCGCCGTGGCTGAAACCCCTGCGAACTCCGCCCCCGGCCAAGAATGTCGTAAAGCTTTCCGGCTGATGTTCGCGTCCGTGCTTTTCTAAAGGGGCCGTTCCGGTAATGTCCTGGCTCCAGGGCGTGCGGCCGAACTCGCCCGACCAAACAACCAGCGTATCGTCCAGCAAGCCTCGACGCTTCAGGTCGATGATTAGCGCGGCGACTGGTTGATCGGCCCCGAGGCACGAGTTTGGCAAGGCGCCGCGAATGTCTCCATGATGATCCCAACCGCCGATCGTTACCTGGACAAAGCGAACTCCTGCCTCGCACAATCGCCGCGCCAAGAGGCAGGCGCGCCCATTCTTGTCCGTGGCGTCAGTTCCGACGCCATAGAGCGCCAGCGTCTCGGCAGCTTCCGTGGAAAGATCAACCAGTTGGGGCGTTGCCGTCTGCATGCGGAAGGCGAGTTCGAATGAGTCGATTACCCCCTCCATCACGCGATCCTCGCCGATGCGGTCGAGCAACTCGCGGTTTGCCGCTTGCACGAAATCAATCCGGCGACGCTGTGCGTCCTTCGTGGTCTCCGGATCGCTCAGAAAGCGAATTGCAGACTCGCGCGGGTCGGTTGGAATTTGGCCGATGACCGTCCCCTGATGCGCCGCTGGCAGGAAGGCCGAGCCATAGGCGCGCACGTCGGCATCAGCGTGAATACTCACAAAGCCAGGCAGGTTCTCATTCTCTGAACCAAGCCCATAGCTGGCCCACGCTCCCATGGCGGGCCGCACTTCATTAAACACGCCCGTATTGAACTGCAACGTGGCGAGATCGTGGGCCGGATTATCAACTTGCATCCCATGCAAAAAACACAGGTCATCAGCGACCTTCGCGAGATGGGGCAGCAAGGTGGAGATCGTTGCTCCACTCTCTCCCCTTGGCAGGATAGGCGCCATCGGTCCGAGCGTGAGAAACTTATCGGTGCCCACGGGCGCACCGGACGGCAGATCAGTCAGCCCCACGCGCCGTCCGTGATCGCGCACGAGTCGCGGTTTCGGCACAAACAAGTCATGCTGCGACGGACCGCCGGCCATGAAGAGGAAGATCACGCGTTTAGCGCGCGCCGCAAAATGCGTTGCCCGCGGAGCCAACGGGGCTTTGGCGGCCGTCGCTATGTCGGCCAGCATCGCCTGCAGCGCAATGCTTCCGAAGCCGCAGGCCGCGCGCTGCAGAAAATCGCGACGGTTCACCGCGGGGACGTACGACAATTGTTGGCTCCCTCTCATCGCGTAACTCACAATCGAAAGAGGAACTCATTGGACGCAAGAAGAGCGTGCGCCAGCTGCTGCCAGGAATCGTGGCGACTGGCGTCGGCTCCCGCCGAGCCATTCTCGGGGGCGGCGGGCGCCGACGCTCCAAGAAATGCCCGGGCGTTTGATAGCTCCTCGGGCGTGCAGGGGCGATTCAAGACGCGTCGATAGAGCGCGTGGAGTCTTGCTTCTTCATCCTCCAACGAGCTGTCAGCCAGCAACGTTTCGGTCAAAGACTTCGCTGCCTGCTGCAGCAACGGACCATTGATCAAGAAGAGCGCCTGGGAGGCGACGGCCGTCGTGGGCCGACCGCCGGTGTATTGAGCTGGCTGTGGGAAATCGAAAAAATTGAGAATGTCCGCCGGGCCCCGCTGCTCGGATGAACGGACGACCGGCAAATAGATCGTCCGCACTCTAGGGGCGTCGTCGCGAAATCGTTGGAGCGAAAAACTGATCGGATTGACCGACTTGGGATCGAGCTCGCCGACATTCTCCATGAATTCGGGAGCAAGCGCCGGTCCGCCCGCACTACAACGCAGCAGGCCGCTGGACGCCAGCAACGCGTCACGAATCATCTCCGCTTCAAGTCGTCGCGGGCTCATGCGCCACAGCAATCGATTGTCGGGATCGGCGGCCAACATCGTGCTCGCTGCTGTCGTTGCGGTTGACTGTTGGCGGTAAGTGCGACTGAGCACCAACTCTCGCAGCAACTGCTTCTGCGACCAGCCTTGAGATATAAACTGTCGCGCCAGGAAGTCGAGCAGTTCGGGGTGACTTGGCGGCTCACTACGTGCGCCAAAATAGTCGACCGAGTCGACGATCCCGCGGCCAAATAGCTTTTGCCACAGTCGATTGACCGTGACGCGCGAGACCACATGGCTGGCGGGACCCGTTAGCCAGTCGGCTAGTTGCTGACGACCGCTCTGGTCGGCCGGAATTTTTGGGCCTGTCCCGCGCGCCATGGCCCGAATAAACCCGCGCGGCACGACGTCGCCCGGAGCATGAGGATTCCCTCGCAAGCAGATGCGGGAGTTCCCAATCTCAGCACCCTCTTTAACGGCAAACGTGGCAGGCGCCGACGGACGAATATAGTCCTTGTGCCACAATCGCTGATTGCACGCGGCTACCTTGGCCGCCAAGTCAGCCCGTTCCTGCTTCAACTCTGCGGGAGACCGATCGTCTTCAGGCGACGATGCGTTGGCCAACGTCGCACTTTCGCCGTTACTGATTCCTTGCTCAGCTGTTTCCAGCAGTCGATCGATTTCGTCAATCCTTCTGGCGCTGAGGGCCTGCTCCTGACGAATCTCCTCAACCTCTCGATCATGCGCCGACAGCGCGGCCTCGCGCGTCGTGAATTCCGCCAATGTCTCCGGCAGCGTGACAAGCGTCACTGTGCTCCACACCCCGCGGTCGACTTTGCGCGTCGACTCGGTGCTCGCGAAGATGCCCGCCAACCCGTAGTAGTCTTGGAGGATGATGGGATCAAACTTGTGATCGTGGCAGCGGGCGCACTGCAGCGACATCCCCAAGAACGCCTTGCCAACCTTCTCTATCTGATGATCGACGAGGTCCATTCGCATGACGAGCTTGTCAGACTCGACGATGTTGACATTGCCCAGTACCAAGAATCCCGTTGCGATGATCTGATCCTGCCGTTCTTCAATGCTGCTGCTCGTAAGCAGATCGCCGGCAAGCTGCTCGCGGATAAACTGGTCGAAGGGCTTTTCCGCGTTGAGCGCGCGGATGACGTAGTCGCGATAGCGCCACGCCTGCTCAGCCGGAACGTTGTTGGCCGAGCCAATCTGGTCCGCGTAACCGACGAGGTCGAGCCACGGACGCGCCCAGCGCTCGCCATATTCCCGCGAGGAAAGTAATCGATCGACGACCCGTGCGAAGGCTTCTTCGCTGGCGTCGCCAAGAAAAGCGTCGACTTCCGCCATCGTTGGCGGTAATCCGGTTAGATCGAACGTCACCCGACGCAGCCAGGCGCCGCGGTCGACATCCGGCGAGGGCTGCCATCCTTTTTGCTCCAATCGAGCGAGAACGAAGCGGTCAATGTCGCCAAGCGGCCACTCGGCATTGTCGACCTGAGGCGGCGTCACGTCGGGCAGAGGCTCGAGGACCCACAACGTGCCGCTGGGACCCGGCGCCGCCTCGATCGCCTCGCCATCCCGTGGGTCGGGGGCTCCCATCCTGACCCACTGCTCAAGGACAGCGATCTGCTCTGCGCTCAATTTGCCGTCAGGCGGCATTTGCGGATAGTCGTCCTGGTAGCGCACGGCCCGCAGTAGGGGACTGTCCTCCGGTCGATCCGCCAAGATGGCTGGACCGCGGTCGCCGCCAGTTTGCCAACCCGAGCGGTACTCAAGCGATAGGCCCCCTTGACGCTTGTTGCCAGCGTGACATGGGTAGCAATGTTCGACAAGCAGGGGCCGGACGCGCTGCTCGAAGAACTCCATCTGCTCAGTCAAAGCGGGCTGTGCAGCGAAGCTGATCGACGCAGAGAACGCGATCGCAACGCCCGCCGCTAGCCGCCCAATGGTAGTTACGACGCGCGTTCCCATGCCTGTTTAGCTTACCGCTGTAAACTGCTTAACTCAAATGTAGTTGGACGCCTGAGGCGAGCATGACGAATGCGGACGGCCCAGCCGCTAGACGAGAATATCCTTCAGCAGCGTCCCGTGGACGTTCGTCAAACGGCGCTGGATGCCGTTGTGGTAGTACGTGAGACGCTCGTGGTCGATCCCCAGGAGATGCAGGACGGTGGCGTGAAAGTCGGGCCAAGTGACTCGATTCTCGATCGCCTTGTAGCCGAACTCGTCAGTCTGCCCGTAGGTCGTGCCGCTTCGCAAACCAGCCCCAGCCATCCATACGGAAAAGCCGTATTGATTATGGTCGCGGCCGGTCCCCACGACGTCAGCCGCCGACTGCGTAAATGGCGTCCTTCCAAACTCCGTGGTAAACAACACAAGCGTGTCGTCGAGCATGCCGCGCTGGCGCAAGTCGCGCAACAGTCCAGCGACAGGCCGATCGATGCGGGGCGCCTCCTGGCCGTGGTTGAGGACCATGTTCTCATGACCGTCCCAGTTGATCCGCGGGTTGCCAAACGAGCCGCCGGAGAATAATTGCACAAAGCGAACGCCTTTCTCCAACAGTCTTCTGGCCAACAGACACCCGCGGCCAAAGTCAGCGGAGTCGGGCCGATCGAGACCGTACATGGCGTAAGTCGCCGCGGTTTCACCGCTGATCGCCGTCACTTCCGGCACGGCAAGTTGCATCTTGGCGGCGAGCTCATAGCTACGCACTCGCGCCAGCAGCGAGTCGTCGACTCCGCGTTCGGACATGTGACGCATGTTCATCGCCGACAGCAACTCGCGCGTCGCACGTTCGCGCGAGTCGCTGATGGGCTGCGCCGGAGCGAGATTGTCGATCGCGGCGCCTTTGCTGCGGAATGACACGCCTTGATGCCGCGCGGGCAGGAAGCCGTTCGTCCAATTGATCGTGCCGCCGGCTGGAAATCCCCTCGCATCGGGAATGACGACGAACGCCGGCAACTCGTCCGTTTCGGAGCCCAGGCCGTACGATAGCCAGGAGCCGAGCACGGGAAAGCCGTTCAGCCGGAAGCCGGTATTCTCCTGAAACGTCGCCGGCGTGTGATTCGACGTTTCGGCCACCATCGAATGGATGACACTCAGTTCATCAGCGACTTCGGCGAGGCTTGGGAACAAATCCGAGACCCACAACCCGCTCTCGCCTCGGCGTTTGAACTGCCAATCACTTTGTCGCAAGAGTCCGACTTGGCCAAAGAAGACGTCAGGCTTCTCCGACGTCGGCATCGGCTGGCCGTGATGCGCGGCCAGTAATGGTTTGTAATCGAAGGAATCAACCTGGCTTAGACCGCCGCACAAGCACACGTGGATGACTCGCTTTGCTCTTGCCGGCCAATGCGACGTTCGATCAACTCCGGTTTCTGGGGATCCCGCAGCGTTCAGACGGTCGCCCGCTACCAGCAGGCTCGCCAGCGCAGCGCCGCCGATTCCGGCCTGGACCCAAGAGAACAACTCTCGTCGATCCAGCAACCGATCTGCGCTATGTGGGTCAGGAGGCTCGTTTGCCATTGTTCAGCTTATCAATCGACGTATAGGAATTCGTTGCTGTTGTAGATTGCCCGAGTCAACGCGCTTAACCCGTGTCGTTCAACCGCCTGGCGCGCGATCAAGACTTCCTCGTCCGACGGGTCGCGAATGTAGGCGAGCCGATAGGTTCGTGCAATTTGATCGGACACGTTCTCACCGACCTCGCGCACAACGCGTTCGGCAAGCTTCTCCGACATGCGCAAGATGAACGAACTGTTGAGCAGCGCCAGCGCCTGCAATGGCGTCGTCGTCACGGCCCGTTTCGGCGTCGTCGTCGACGGGTCGGGGCAATCGAACGCATCAAGCAAGCCGTTGCGACCGCCGCGCGCCCAGACGCGATAGATGCTGCGGCGATTGAACTCAGGTCCCAGCGGGTCGGCCGGCTCGTACGTATACGTGCCCGAACGGAGGACCTCGTTGTAGTCGCGAAACCCGGGCCCAGTCCGAACCGCATTCAGTTCGCCCGCGATTGCGAGTGCGGCGTCTCGCACCTCCTCGGCCTCCAGGCGCACGGGGCTCTTCCGCCAGAGCCAACGATTCTCGGCGTCGAGCCGAGCGGCGGCGGGAATCGGCCGCGACGTTTGGCGATAGGTTGCCGACAGCACGATCAGTCGATGAAGCTCCTTCAGGCTCCACTGCTCGTCGATCAGTGTGGCTGCTAACCAGTCGAGCAGTAGTGGGTGGCTCGGCCGCGACCCGCCGAATCCGAAATCATTCGGCGTGTCGACTAGACCAATGCCAAAGTGATACTGCCAGACGCGATTGGCAATGACGCGCGGGAACAAGGGATTGCGGGGATCCGTGATCCAACGACTGAGAGCAACTCGACGTTCCGCTTCGGGCGCGTCCGCACTCAGCCCGAAATCGGCTGGCACGCCCGCCAGAGCGGCGACGCCCCCCGGTTTGACGACGTCGGCGGTAAGACGAATGTCGCCTCGCAGCAACAATCGTGCTGGTTCCGGCTGGCGAGGCGCGACGGCATAGCAGGTCGTGTTCGGCAAAACAGGCGTCGACTTTCGGAGCGCTTCGAGACGCGTGAGGAGTGCAGCTCGGGTTGCCACCTCAGCCGGCGAGAGCCTCGCAACGAGCGCCTCCTCCGAGACGTATTCACTCGCAGCGCCCGCCGATGCAGCCACTTCGGCAGGCGATAGCGCGCGGTCGTAAAGCTGGGCCCGATCGATCGATCCAGCAAGCATTCGATTCCCGCCGGCCGTACCATGCCGCAACCCAAAGACGACCTGCGCTTCCCCCGCCTGGAAGCGCACGGGCGGATCGGCGACGTAGGGTTCTCCGTAAGGAATGCCGTTACGATAGGCGGTGATGGCGCCGTCGGCGGCGTAGACAATGGCAACATGTACCAACTCGCGATCGCCTTCGGTTTCGGGCGGGCCGCCGAAGCTGCGCGTGCGAGCAAAGCCGTCGCTGCCGGCCATCCAGCAAGCGCTCTCGCGCTCGGCGAAGACGATGGCATCGAAGACGGCTCCATCTAAACTCTGGACCGACATCACGCCGCCGCCGCCCTGCTTCAGGTCGGCCAGCGAGACCCAAGCCTCGAGCGTTTTGGCCTGCAACTCCGTTTCCAGCGGCGCGGACGCCGCGAATGCTTCCTTGCCGTCAAGCAATAGCGCGCCGTTCCGTAGTTGAGCGCCGCCATGGAGCGTGCCCGGCAGATTCCCCTGACTCGCGTGAGGACCCTCGTCGAAATCCCAACGCACTAGCGGTCGCGGAGGGCTGACCGTTGCAGCCGAACCGCCGGCGCGCTCGGCCCGAATCTGCGCTCGGATGGGAGATTCGAGGGCCTCGACCTGCGCGGCGAGCTCGGCAAGTTCGGCGGACGTCTCCGCCGAGCGCCGCGCGAACTCGGCCCGCTCCGCTGCGCTTGTGACGTCGCGCTCGCCATGCCTGACGCCGCTCAAGGCGGACGTGAGCTGATAGTACTCAACTTGCCGAATGGGGTCGAATTTGTGATCGTGGCAACGCGCACAATTGGCAGTGAGCGCCAAGAACGTCTGACACGTCGTGCCGACGATGTCTTCCAATTCATCCTGACGGACGACCGCCTTCATGGCGTCGCTCTGCTGATTCTGGCCTGCCGTATCGTAGGCGCCGGCCACCAGAAAGCCCGTCGCCTTGATCGCTTCCGCGTCATCGGGGGCCAGCACATCGCCTGCCAATTGTTGGCGCGCGAATTCGTCGAACGGCAGATCGCGATTCAGCGCCGCAATCACCCAATCTCGATAGGGCCACGCATTGCGCCGCGGCTCGTCGTATTCAAAGCCATTGCTTTCGCCAAAGCGCACGACGTCGAGCCAGTGGCGAGCCCAGCGCTCGCCGTAGTCGGGCGAGGCCAGCAGCCGGTCGACCTGCTTCTCGTAAGCTCGAGGATCGACGTCGGCAACAAACGCGGCAACCTCTTCGGGCGTGGGGGGCAGGCCCGTCAGATCGAACGCCAGTCGGCGCAGCAGCGTCCGGCGATCCGCCTCGGGCGAGGGCGCAAGCCCCTCGGCTTCCAATTTTGCGAGGACGAAGGCATCGACCGGATTTCGCGGCCATTTCGCATCTTTGACCGCAGGCGCCGGGGCGCGCACCACCGGCTGCAGCGACCACCAATCGTAGCCGGCCCGCACGTCGCTGGTGTAGCGAAACCGATCAATCGACTCGCGTCCCCAATCTGCCCCCGAGGCAATCCAATCGCCGAGCATTTCTTTTTCAGCCGCCGAGAGCGGCGACTTCGGCGGCATCTCGTCGCTGATGATCCTTTCCCATAGCAGGCTCTTCTCACGCTTGCCGGGCGAGATCGAAGGGCCGCTGTCACCGCCGGCCAGCGCCGCAGCGGAACTCGTCAGGTCCAGCCCGCCCTTCATGTCTGAGGGGTTGTGACACTCCAGGCAGCGACGGGCCAACAGCGATGCGATGGAGTCGTCAAACTCTTGGGCAGCATCAAACGAAGCCTCCGCGTTCGGCTCGGCGTGCAGGTGCGCCGATGCGAGGCCGCCACCGAAAACGAGGCTCCAGAGGATGACGAAGTGCGTGCGTGACATGCGATTGATTGACGAGACGCCGTCCAAGCGAGTGTGGAGCGCACGGGGCGTCTCCCGGCCTGCCGATGAGTCTGCGTGCGATCCCGGCCGTCGACCGCCCTCTCATGATACCAGATGAGCGGTTGGAGAGGCCGCGAATGACGCGAAGTTCCTTCGCCGGGTTATGCGGTTGCTCGCTTCTCGGCGCGGTCCGAGCGGACTAGACTATGCAGCATCTCGAAACGCCGCGGCCACATCGCAGCGCGGACTTCTTAAGCATTAGAGCAGAGCGAGGTGAGCACTTGTCGCCCTTGATTCGCGTTCTTGTCATTCTCGCCGTCGTGGAACTCATGCCACTGGCGCATGGGCAGCATGTGGATGATCGCATCTCGGTGAGCGCCGAGGACTGGCCATGGTGGCGGGGGCCCAACCGCAACGGGGAAGCCAACCCCGAGCAGCGCCCGCCGACCGCTTGGGATGGTTCGTCGCACGTCGTTTGGAAAAGTCGCGTCCCGGGGCGCGGGCATAGTTCTCCCAGCGTCGTCGGCAACCATGTCTTCCTCGCCACGGCCGATGAAGAACAACAAACGCAGTCGGTCGTTTGTTACGACCGCACGAACGGCAAGCAGCTGTGGGAAACCGTCGTCCATCGGGGCGGCCTCATGCGAAAGAATGAGAAGTCGTCGGCGGCCTCCAGTACCGTCGCCTGCGATGGAGAAAGAGTCTTCATCAACTTTGCGAACAGCGACGCCGTCTTCGTCACGGCTCTTGCGCTCGACGGCAAGCAACTGTGGCAAACGAAGATTTGTGACTACACAATCCACCAAGGCTTCGGAGCGTCGCCCGCGATTTACCAATCGTTCGTGATCGCCGCGGCCGACAGTCACGCCGGAGGCGTCCTCGCCGCGCTTGATCGCAGGTCGGGGCAAATTGTTTGGAAGCGCGATCGCCCCGAAGAGCCGAACTACACCTCGCCGATCATTCTGAACGTCGATGGCAAGGACCAGCTCTTCTTGACGGGCTGCGGGCTTTTTTCGAGCTTCGATCCGTTGAGCGGCGAAACGCTGTGGGAGATCCCGGGCGCCACCACCGAGTGCGTCACGTCGACCGTCTCTGACGGCAAGCGCGTCTTTTGCAGCGGCGGCTATCCCAAGAACCACTTGGCCGCCGTGCTGGCCGACGGATCTGGTAGGGTGGCGTGGGAAACTCGCGATCGCGTTTACGTTCCGTCGCTGCTCGCGCGAGACGGTTATTTGTTCGGCGTTCTCGACGCAGGGGTAGCCGCCTGCTGGAAAAGCGATACCGGCGAGCAGATGTGGAAGGAGCGGCTCGGCGGAGAGTTCAGCGCTTCGCCCGTGCTGATGGGCGACGCAATCTACGCGACCAGTGAGAGCGGCGAAACGTATATCTTCCGCGCGGACCCGACAAAATATGACCAGATTGCCGTCAATAAGCTCGGCGACCAGGTGATGGCGAGCATGGCGATCTGCGGCGGTCGAATCTATTCGCGCGTGGTTGAACATACCGATGACGGCCCTCAGGACATGCTCTACTGCCTGGGCGAACCGTAAGGCAGCGGCGCCGTTCGATTCTTGGCCGGTCTGATTGTTTATATTTGATGCGCAACGGCCGGGCCTCGCCAACCGGTCGAACCACCGTGTGGCAGGGGGCGCGAGTGGTGTCGAGAAAGCGATTTTTGCGATAACATGCGTAAGCTATTGTTCGGTCTCCAGTTAGGACGCGACTGGTCGCGACAGTGACGACAACTGTCGCGTCACGAGCGCGCTGGTGACGGTTCGTCTCGCCTGCCGCCCCGCTGCCGCGACGCCGCCGACAGGAGTTGGCGGCAGACTTATACCACAGAGGCCGCTATCAAGGGGCTTGCGGGAGGGGGAGTCGTTGCGGCGACGGGCTCAAGTCGCTCTGGGTGGCGTGCTTTAGCGTTAACGTAAGCATGTCGAAGCGTAAGAAGACGCGAGCGACCACGTCAGCATGCCGACGCTCGGCGACAGCATGCCATCCGCCGCATTCTCGCGAAAGCGGTAGCGACTCGCTTGACGCAGCTGCTTCAATCTCAAGCTTCGCGAGGGACGGTACCCACCCGCACAATCTTTTTCCCAAAATTCTCTCCACGCAGCACGCCGATGAGTTCGCGCGGGGCGTTCTCCAGCCCTTCGCTCACGTCTTCCTTGTACTTGATCCGACCCGCGCGCACCCAGCCGCCCACCTCTTCCAAGAACTGCGGGAACTGCGCGGCGAAGTCGCTCACGATGAAGCCGCGCAGCGTCAGTCGTTTCACGAGCACGTTCTGCATCAGTAGCGGCACGCGGTCGGGGCCGCTCGGTAGCTCGGTCGCGTTGTAGTGGGCGATCAGGCCGCACACGGGGATGCGGGCGAAGTTGTTCAGCAGCGGGAAGACCGCGGTGAAGACTTCGCCACCGACGTTCTCAAAGTAGACGTCGACGCCGTCAGGGCACGCGGCCTTCAGTCGGCCTGCCAAATCGGCCGCGCGGTGGTCGAGACAATCGTCGAACCCGAGCTCCTCATTTACGTAACGGCACTTCTCAGCCCCGCCGGCGATGCCGATAACGCGGCAGCCTTTCAGTTTGCCGAGTTGGCCGACGACCGAGCCGACGGCGCCCGACGCCGCGGCGACGACGAGCGTTTCACCCGGCTTCGGTTGGCCGATGTTCATCAGACCCGTATAGGCGGTGAGGCCCGGCATGCCGAGGACGCCGAGGGCGTAGGAGATCGGGCCCAGCGACGGGTCGATCTCTTGGAGGCCGTCGCCGTCGCTGAGGGCGTACTCCTGCCAACCAATCGGTGCGAGGACGATCTCGCCGACGCGATGGTCGGGGTGGTTCGACTCGACGACCTCGGTCACCGCCTGGCCCCCCATGACGCCGCCGACTTCGACGGGCGAGGCGTACGACTTCCCCTCGTTCATCCGGCCGCGCATGTAGGGGTCGAGCGAGAGGTAGAGGCTGCGTAGGAGGAGTTGACCGGGGGCAGGGGAGGGGAGTTCGGTTTGGACGAGCTTGAAGTTATCGAGCGTCGGTTCGCCGTGAGGGCGAGAGGCGAGGAGGATTTGTTTGTTTTGCGTAGGCATGGGAGTGGGAATGGGCGTCGGTGGGGTAGGTGGGCTCGATGCTGGATGCTGGATGTTGGAGATCTGGATGCTTGTCGCTGGGTTTGCTTGCGGGCTTTGCTGCTGGAGAGTTTACCTGATTGGTAGGGTAAAACGAAAACGCCGCTTGGGGCATTCCCAAGCGGCGTTCGTGTCGTCCCAGCCAAGCAGGTCGCGCGGGCCGGCGGCCTGCGCGATTGTGTCGTTCATGTTGCTACTGCGTTCGGGTTGCTCGTCACGATGTTCGTCGATACTGAGTTGGGCGGCTGAATTGTGCATAAGCCGTTGTCGCCGGCGGTTGCCACGCCGTCGCCATGACGTCGGCAGCGGCCAGCGGCCTCACCTGGCGTCGCTACCCGCTAACGCGCCGGCGCGACTTGCGGCCTGAGCCGGTGGCGCCCCATTCCTTCGTGAGGCTCTCGAACACCTCGGGGGTCTCGTAGCGGACGACTCCCTTGCCTTCGGGCATCGGGCCGATCAACCCGCGAAAGACCGGCATGCCGCGAAGGGTGAGGTCGGTGCTGCAATCGTCGATGCCGATCTGAGTGTGCATGCGCAAGACAGCGTCTTGGTGCTCGTAGTCGCGAGCCCGGAGTTCACCGTTTTTGCCGCGCGTGACGATTCGGTAAGTTTTTTCCTTCGCCATAGAGCTGCCGGGGGAGGTAAGTGGGAGTTGGTCAGGATACCCCAGCTATCGTCCGGAAATGGAAGAGATGACAAAAGTTTTGCCGCGCCAGCGCGCACCAGGCATCTTGCGCGAAACCGCTAGAACTGGCCCCAGCGTGCGTCGCCGGCGCAATGCGACGCGAGATGAGGGGCTGAGCCTTTTTTGGGGACACGGTGGCGCGGAGGCGGCGTCGCGGATGTTGCGCGTTGCCGCGAGTTTGTCGGCTGCTGGCGGGCGGGGAGAGCGCGATTACTTGATTGGTCGGCGGGCCGAGCCGGTCGGTCGAACACCGGGCTGAAGGTTCGTCATTGCCCAGCGGCGGCGGCGCGGCTAAATTTAGAAATCTTCCGCTGGAGGGTAAGCGAATTGGCCAGCGGCCTGACTCGAAATCAGGTGCCCAGAAATGGGTTGTGGGTTCGAATCCCATGCCCTCCGCTCTCGTTTCTGCTCGCAACCCGCGGCTCCGCTTCGCGTAACCTGTTGCTTGCGTAGGGGCTTCGGGCTGATGCCCGCGTCCGCTCCCTGTCCTTCTCTCTGCCCAAGTTCGTTGCACGGCGCGGCGCCCAAATGACTGCTTTCGCGCCCCAACTACTGCGCCAGGCGCTGCGCGCCTTGGGAGTCCGTACCGGTCATTTTCAGCGAGATTTCTTGGTCGTCGTCATCGGCGCTCCGGAGACTAACCATTGCCCCCAACCGGTCAGCTGCTTCGGCCTCGGCGCCCGGCAGCATATGACCGTAACGATTCATCTACACCGGCGTGCTATGCCGCATCATCGTTTGCACTGTCTTGGGGTGCGAGCCAGAAAGCGATAGCCACGCACCGCAGGTGTGCCGAAGCGAATGAAAGTCAAACCATTCGCCGGCTTCGTTCCGTTCCCCGAGAAAGTCGCTCTGCTCGCGTCGCGTCAGTTCTTCGGGGTCGCGTTGCGCCTCGGCGAGCTGGCGCAGCCCACTTCCTGCCCCCGGCCGGGAGGCTGGGGGCTAGGGCTGCTTTCGCTACGCGATTAGCCGATGAAATTGAAAGATGCCGAACGTTCCAATTAGAGTCATCGCAAGGGAACTCAGTTCGGGAACCGCAACAATCGACGTATGTCCGAAGTTGCTTTTCCACGACGCGAGATCCGCCGCGCTTAGCGGAGCGGGCGAACCGCCCCGCTGCCACAATAAGAAGTCGTGGCCATCGACATCGCCGTCGAGGTCGAAGTCGCCCGCCAGGCCGACACTCAGCATGCCAGTCTTGTAGACCAGCGACGAGTTCCAAGCCAATCCCGGCCCCAAGGCTGGGAGATTGATCGCGTCGAAAGCGCCGAGCCGAAAGTTCCAATCGAACAGATCGAACGATTGCCCTGCAATCGGTGCAAAGCCGTTGATGAGCGAAACCTGCAGCGTGCCATTAAACGCGAGCGCTCCAAACGAATTGGCAGTCACGATTCGATCGTACTGAGCACCAGCGACCGGGCCGCCGATTTCCATGACAAGTGTAGCGTCGTCGTTCATGGAGAGCCCCCCCACGCTCATGACTCCCGCGGAGTTTCCGGGAGCCAGCGTTCCGCCCGCTTCCAATGTCACTGCTGATCCGATCGCGCCGGTGCCAGCGAGCGCTGCCCCCGATTTCACTGTGATCTCGCCTGCGATCGACCCGTCGACTCTCAGCGTCCCTTGCTCGACCGTCGTGGGGCCGGTGTAGGTGTTGGCGCCGGTAAGATGCAACACGCCCGCGCCGGACTTCTTCAGGCGGAACGGGGCGCTGTCGCCGTTGCGGATGACGCCGGCAAAGGTGTTGGTCGTCGCGGCGCCGACCGCCACAGTGAGAGTTGACACATTGGTGGGGCTGCCGTTCTCAACGACCGCCGAGGTCAAGCCCGGCGCGGTGCTCAACCCGCTCACGAAGACCGAATGACCGAAAAGACCCAACGTTCCGCTCGCCTCGAATGCGACGGGATTGGGGGCTGTTGCATTGAGCGCGCCGTCGTCGAACAGACCCACGATTCCCCCTCGGATGACGAACCCGCCCGTAAAACTATTGGACGCGCTGAGGCTGAGGTCTCCGCTCCCTTGTTTGGTCATGCCCGCTGTGCCGCTAATCGGCCCAAACACGTTCGTCGAACCGTTGCCGTCGATCGTCAGTCGGTTCGGCCCCATCATCACAGGTCCATCGAAGAGGAGCCGGCCGAATTCGCCGTCGCTGCTCCACGTTTGGGCAGCGGCCAAGTGAACGACAACGTCTGCGGCAGTAGCGTGTATGTTGGCTCCGGAATTTGTGATTCCGCCTACGCCAACCGTCAGATCCGTGTGGGTCGAGCCGCTGGCCGACCCGCGCAAAGTCACATGGCCTAAGCTACTGAAAACTAAAGAACGAATCGATTGCGGCCCGTCCATAAAGAGGTTTTGTGTGGAATTCACAGTTTCGATGTTGAACACCGCCGTATCGCTGGCGCCGGGCTTGGCCCCCGGGTCGGGCGTCGTGCTGTTGGAGAGCACCGACCAGGAGGAGAGCACATTCCAATTGGTTCCGGTGCCGTCCCAAGAGAGGGTCGCGGCCCGAGAGTCGCGTAGAGCCAGCCCTTCGGCAGAGATCCATGCCAATAGGAATGTCATTGCGAGAAACGAGACTTGCGAATTCATTGATCGGTTCATGATGTTCGTTGGCCCTGTAGATCAAGAGAGCCGTTCTCTGGATGGAAGTGCGAAAACTTCGAGGTGACTGTTCATTGCATGCGCCGGCCATCTGCGAAGGCGGCGACTGCCGTCATGAGCAGCCACGCCGACGTCGGTTCCGGCATGATGGTGCTCGCGGCGACGAGCGCGAGGATGGTCCATGTTTGAGAGATCCATGGTTATTCGCCATTGACTCAACTTACCGATTGACTCTCCGGCGAAAAGCCAAGTGATATTGGGCGGAGAACAGCATAGCCGAGACATCGCAAAAACTGGATCAGACGCTGACTAAGGACAAGGTTCCCTACACTTTCTGCGTCGTTGGAATGCCGTGAACAGCGGCTGCTAGAATCCTAAATCAGCAAGGTTATGAGGTGCACGCGTTAACGCCCGGCTACTAGGAACTCATTAAGGCTGGGTTCAAGAAGGCGGAACCCTAGCGTCGTCCCCGCCGTCTGAGTCTTGCGACGTGAAATTGTGGCGGCGTCTCGTACATGCCGAGAGCTTGACCCCGGGACGTTCAAATGGCAAGCACTGACCACCCCGAAATAGATCTATTGATGGACGCTGACTAGCTACACCCGTCGCGTGCATTCGGCGGTGGGCGGTGGTAAACATTCCACAGGGCCGTGGGGCCCCCAGCAGGCAACCACAAGCGCGATTTTGGCGACGCGAAGACTACTCTCGCGGTTCCCAACACGCGAAAGGGCGGGAGGTGATTCAAAATCTCCGAGCAAGGAGAAAGGGGACCCTATCGATCGTTGCTGGGATGTAGGGGATGGCGGTGATTCTGTAGGAAGCAGGTTTGTCGGGGGTTAAAATGGGGCATGGCATTGATGGCTGCGTTATGGCTGACCGGCGGATTCGCAAACGTCTGCTTTGCTGAATATCTAGCTGACAGACGCCGCAAGTCATACGGTGACGGGCTCTTTGCAGACGCTTGGTTCTACCGATTCACCGGCTACGTCACGATGGCCGCTGCGGTCGTGCTCTTCGGTGTGGATTTCTACCAGCGCTAAATCCCTGACCCCGGCCGGGACGCTGGGGGCTAGGGCTGCTTTCGCCCCACCCGTCGCCAGCGGGTATAGTGCGGGGAAGGACAAGGGTCCATAGACTCCTGTTTTCACCAATTATCGAGTTCGTGGCGAATGCTGTACATGTAGATGAGCGAAGCAATTAGGCTGGCCCCCAAGCCAAATGCCGCCTCCATTCCCACGTAGGCTACGACGGAGAAATCGTCGAACCATGCCGATTGCCTAGCGAGCCGGGATTGCTCTGGCCTTGCCAAGATCCGAAACGCATCGATTAAAAACAGGACGATTCCTAGCACAGGACCACAAACTACGAAAACTAAAGCAGATATCGGACCCGAGCGTCCGCGCGTGTGAACGTAAACGACAAGCAGCCCAATCAACAATCCGAGACAGACGAAGATGACGACTAAATAGCCAATCGCGGCCTCGTCGGAGATAGTTGGGTCCATATAACACGTTCTTTCACCCGCCTAGCGACGACTTGGTTCATGAGCATGCATTAGACTAGAGACGTTGATTTGGTCAAGAGTTTGCGGCCGGGGAGCGGGGGCGGTAGAGTGGCGGGCGTACTACCAGTCAAGTTCTTCAGCAGAGGCGCGCAATGCTGGAGCCGTTTGAACTCCTGATTCTTGGTGCGCTGATCGCCATTCCAGTCGGAGCAATCGCCGTGACCATTTGGCTATCGCGGAAGAAGTGAACGCCCGCCCGCAACCTTCGCCGCCCGCAGGGATGAGAGGGTAAGAAGCTAAAGTGGTGAGTGATTAGGCCATGCGTTTCAACCTGAGACTCGCCCTACTCTGGACGGCCTACGTAGCGGCGGTGCTTGGCATCGCGGGTTATGGAAAGTTCGATCCCAGGATCGACTCGCATTGGTGGAGCGCGGTCCCGTTGCTCTGTTTGGTCACGGTGCTCATCATCCATCAGCACGGACGAGTGAAGTGACCTTGCTAAAGCGCCGGTCTCGTGCTTGGGACTAACGCTCTGCGGAGGGCGGGGGCGCGGCATGGGGGAGTGCGGCAGATTGGCCTAAACTTCAGTGAAGCAGTTCGGCGTCCAGTTGATCGTCAGAGATTACAAAATTTGGCATGTCGACTTCAGACTCTGAGAACAACGCTTGAACCTCACTGGGAGCGGCTGCTGCGCGACGATTGCCGTTTCCAGGCCCCTCACGATAGCGGGTGGGGAAGTAGCTGGCGAACTCCGCTATACTGGCGGCATGCTCACCTACCTCCGCTACGCCCTGGCGTCCGTTTGCTTCGCGGCGAGCGTTGGCTGCTTGGCCCTTTGGTGGAGAAGCTATACCTACTGGGACACGTTCATCAGTTCGGTCCCAGGTCGGAACTCGGCTATTGTTGCAGACTTCTGCGGCGGTGCTGCGATGATTGTACGCCTTTCTCCGCGACCGAAGGACGCGGTCTACCAAAGCTGGGGGATGTCTTCGACTCCGACTGACTGGACCCCGGAGGCGTTCGCCGAAGAAGATCGCAAGTACGGAAGGTTCGGCGTAAAGAATGGCGTCGTATCTTTCCCGATTTGGTTTCCGGGCTTATTGCTCGCGCTAGTTGGCATCGCTGCGGTCCAAGCCCACCGCCGGTTTACATTGCGCTCGGTACTAATCACCACGACGTTGGTCGCTGCACTACTGGGGTTTTGGGCCGCGATTGGGGCGCTGTAGTTCACGGCGCGTGTGACAATGGTACTCGGCCGCTTCACGCTTCGCTCGGCGATCATCGCCACGACGGTTGCGGCTGTGCTGATGGGGATGGCGGTGATTCTGTAGGAACACGACCGGGTGGCGGTTAAAATGCGGGGCATGAAATCCATCCTCGCCATGAATCTCGCGATCGGTTGTTTCCTGCTCTTTTGGGCAGCCATCGCTGAGACCCGCACGTTCGGTTTGGCGAGCGATCTAGTCGACGAACTACGGACGGGATCGTCAACGATCAAGTCTATCGGATACAGCGATGTGATCCGTCTGCTACGACGAGCGACCGAAAGAGATGCGGCCGTCTGTGCAGCGGCTGGAGGGGTGCTAGTCGCGACAAGCTCACTCGGCCTTTGGTTAAGAACCCGCCGTCCCGCCCCGCCTGCCCCCGGCCGGGAGGCTGAGGGCTAGTGCTGCTTTCGCCCCGCCCGTCGCCAGCGGGTATAGTGTGGGCATGAATGCTCTCACCTTAGGCGGCTTACTAGCTGTCGCATTTATGTTCCCGCTCGCGGGACTGACGGCGCTTCTCTATCAGTTTCCGGTTCCGATTGCGGGGATGGTGACTGGCTGGCAGGGAGTCCTACCGGCGATGCTGGGGTTACCGATTTACGCTGCGCTGGGATGGGTGCTGATACCGATTGCGCTCGGGGTGCTTTCAGGAGCTGCCGCCCGGCGTCTTGCGGGTGCTGACGGTCGACGTGCCCGCCGAATTACGATCGCTCTCGCCGCAATGTCCGCATTCGCTTGCACGACAACTCTGGCCACTATCGACAAGCTGATCGGTCCATGGTGAAAGTTAAATGTTTGCGGCCGGGGAGCTGGGGCGGTAGAGTGGGCGGCGCCGCTCGCCCCTTCGCTGAGGCACTCAGATGCTCACACTTGCGTCCTTTAACGGTGGACCTTCGGACTTTCAAGCATTCACGGGCATAGTCATCGTCGTCTTGGTCACACTTGTTGGCAGTGCGTTACTTAAATCAGCTCCGGTCAGCGCCATCCTTGGCGCGATCGTCGCAAGCGCGATGATGCTCGGCCAGGCCGCCCTCTATGGCGGTTATCTCGGCGCCGAGATTGTGCTCGCCGCGTATGCGATCGGCGGAGCGATCATTGGCGGGATCGGCGGCGGCATTTCCAGTTGGATAAAACATCGCCGTAATCGGCGGCCTTAGCCTTCCTCACGCCGCCTTCGCCGCCCGCAGGGATGAGGCAGGCCTTCAGGAGATTCGACGACTCGACCTTCGCCAACTGTAGATTGCCAGGGCCACTATTAGCAGTAGGGCGGTACGCCAAGCGTTATTCGGCCGTGTCAGGGGGAGCGCATGTACAATCGTCAGACTATCGCTGCAATGGTGGGAATCATGCTCGCATTTTGTGCCGGCTGCTCCCATCCTGGTCAACGATTATTGCAAGCACGTATTGAGAAAGATGGTCAACCGGTTCTGCAGACTCGCTTTGGCGTGCCCGACAGTTGGGACCAATACGCCGCTTGGCAGCGACTTGACTCGCAAGTATTTGAGCCAGTTAGCACGTTGAAACTCGATCCAAATGACTTTGGACAATTAGTAATCAAGGGAAATATTCGAGTGACACTCGTTCACGCCGGCAAGCGCTTCGCTGCTGTGAACATCGAGCAAATTCGGCTAGTCAGCGTCTCCGCTGGGGCAAAGACGTGGCAACTGGCGCCCGGAGAGGTGGATCGCACTGCCAAAGCGTTGAACGCTAAGAAAGAGTAAACCACGTTGGTCCTGCTGCGGGCCGCTCGCCCCGACGTCTATCTATGCATTAATGTACCTATTTACACAGTATGTTGTCCTGGGCCTGAGCAAGTTGGACACCCGTCGATCGCCCGGAATTCCTTCAGGTCTCTTCGTTTTCAAAGGAAACAGAATTCCAACTTATCGAACGCTGCCGAAGGCCGGGCAACCGCCGAATTCACAACAATGTCCAAACCTACTTTTTTCATATTTGACCATTTCATTTCCCTGCCGCCCACAACTTTCGATTAAAGTCCCGCTAGGCCTCCGTGGTACTATTTCCGTCGCGTCAGGAGTTGATCATCACCTCAACGAATCGGCAGTCGTTGGGAGATCACCCGCATCGCCGGCCAACCGAAGCAATCTCACCTGCGCGAACATCGTTTGGAGTTACGCCAATGATGCTGACCAGTCGTTTTCCAATCTTGTCACCGCCAGTTGTATGTAGGCTCTCAGCGGTATTGATCTCACTCGTTCATGTTGCTTGCCTCCGGGCACAGACGACCGAATGGGTGAAATATGTGAGCAGCGACATCGACGACGCTAGTCGCGCTGTGTCATGCGACGGCCTGGGAGGCATCTATATAACGGGCACGACGAGCCGCACTGCCGCCGGGACGAGTTCGGGCGACTCGGCGTTTGTCAGCAAGTTCGATTCGCTCGGCAGACGAGTCTGGCTGCGAAAGCTGGAATCCGACGTCGGCGGTGATTTTGGCGAAGACGTTTCGGCCGACAAGCTGGGAAATGTGTTCGTGTCCGGGACGACGATCGGCAGCCTTGGCGGAAGCTATGCAGGCATGGGTGATGCGTTTGTCGGCAAGTACGATTCAGAGGGCAATCAGAAGTGGGTTCGACAAATCGGGACTCCGTCTTCCGATTTTGGAAATGGCGTCGCGGCGGACAACCGCGGAAACGTGTTCGTCGCCGGCACGACGCTCGGGAGTTTGGGGATTGCGAATCTCGGAGGGCCCGATGCGTTCCTGAGGAAGTACAGCGGCAGCGGCGCCATCTTGTGGACGCGTCAAATCGGCGGTGACTCCAACGTCGGATGTTCGGACGTCGCCGCCGATCAATTTGGGAATGCGTACATCACCGGCTCTGCCGGCAGTGCGTTGAGCGGACAGTACAATGCCGGCGGATTCGACGCCTACGTGATCAAGTATGGCGCAGCCGGCAATCAGCTTTGGACCCGCGAGTTCGGCACGATCCGAGACGATTTTGGCACGAGCGTCGCCCCCGATTCATTCGGCAACGTCTATGTCACCGGCTACACGGAAGGAAGCCTCGAGGTTCCCAACGCCGGCAGTGGCGACTTTTTCATCAGTAAGCTAGATGATCGCGGGAATCTTCTCTGGAGCCGGCAGTATGGAGGTGAATTCGACGACGTCAGCCTAGGCGTCTCGATCGACGCCGACGGCAATGCGTACATCGCAGGTTTCAACACGATTCGTTTTTCCGGTTCCAATGATGTCGGCCGATCCCCATTCGTGATGAAGCTCAGCGCTGCCGGCGATCCGCTGTGGACCTACAATTTGGCGCCGCTGGCGGGCGAAAGTCTCGGCGTGGCGGCTGATCGATTGGGGAGCGTTTACACTTCTGGATATGCCTACAACGGAACGCGCGACCCATTCCTGGCTAAAATCAACGGTCCGACGATTCCCGAAGCACCATCTAGTCTTCTGTTCGCCACGGGGGGTGCGGCGATCGTCTTGCGCCTCGGGAAAAAGAGTCGGTGGAGCAAGTTCATTGAATTTGGGCGGTGAAGCGGTTTGATACCGGCGGCTGCCGCCGACGCTCACGCCTTTGATTCGCTCGCGCCATCCCCCATGTGGCATGCTTTTGGCTCCCAGGCCTGATCATGCCGAACTCGCGAACGCGAAACTCCCCCCACGCCATCGGCGATTCATGATTTAACCCAGGGTTGATCGCAACCGCGAGCTACCCCGGGGATCATCCTGCACCGCGAACATCACCCCTGCAACGGTTTCACTACCCGCGTAAGCTGGCATCCTCGCAGGGGCGCCACTTGCAGCGGCGCGTGAGTAGCGGGTGCTCGGCCTCCGTCAGCTAACGCCCGCGAACGACGTTTGCTACGGACCTGTTGCTCCTGATAATGTACTGCGACCCCAACCGCACACAGCCTCATCCGGCGCTTCACACTGGCAGCCCTGCCAGCGCCCCCAGCGGCAATCGGCGCTACTCAGCTCCCGCGGAGTTCGGGAACTCACGAGCAGCATCAGTTCGGGGACGACCTCGTTGCATTTGCATCGTCCCAGCAAGACGTCGTCAACATAGCCCAGCGATTCATCGCTGGGAAAGTTGCCGTGGACAGCAATGACGTCCCGTATGGACGATTGAACCATCGGCCAGCATATTAGTCCCCCCTATGGGACTAGCGCTTCACCCACGGGCGTTGACCCAGCGATGAATCGCTGGGTTACTATAGGGCGTCCCGCTGGGACGCGGGCACTGGGCGCCCTCGGATCTCGCTCCGAGGCGGCAAAGCCGCGAGAAGCAATTCCGCTCTTTTTTGTTGGGGACAAAGCGCCGACACGACCTAACCCCCGCCGCCCAATCGAGCGACGCCAGAGCCTCCGTGATTTCCGGCATTCCTCGAAGAGACCTGGCTCGGTTGCATTTCTTGCGCCACACCGCTTTGGAGATTGAGCTGAAAGATCAGCTCGTTCCAATTCCTCAGCGAGGTGCGACATGAACCGACAATTTAGCCGCCGACAAAACTCCGCTATCTGCGGGACTTTGCTGACGCTGACCGCGTGGCTGGCACTGGCCGCACCCGCCGCGGCCACCACGATTAGCTTCACTTACGACGAAGATGCACGCCCGTCGTTTGATCCCAACGGCGTTAAACTTATGGCAATTGTCACCGCTGCAGGGCAGATCTGGTCCGACTACATCAATGCGTATCAAATCGCACCTAACGGCCAATCGCACCCCGCTGTTTACCATTTTGACCTTTCCTATGAAAACACTGGCGGCAGCGAGTTGGGGCACTACGACACGTCGTGGGACAACATGGTCATCGACACCTCCTCGGACAACGGCGCTGCGATCGATTGGTTCTTCGATCCGACGCCATTTGAAAATAGCGAGTTCTTGATGAAGTCTCTGCTTGTAGGCGAACTCGATGCCACGAATCCACAAGCTGTCGACAACGCGTACGACGGCTTGACGATGCCGCTGATGGAAGCAGCCTATAGCGGGCCGGCAATCGCACCGGCGGCGATGGGCAAGTACGACATGCTGACCACCGTGCTGCACGAGATGGGCCACATGCTGGGATACAATTGGAACCCCAACGATGACGACTACGACTTCGCCGGTTCGACGATTGGCGGGCACGCCTTGGCCCTCAACGAAAACGTCGACATGCACGGTGGCGTCGAGCAGTCGCTGATGTACCCCTCCGTCGCTCTCGGGATGCGCAAGCTCCCTTCGACGAGCGACATTCTGGGGCTCGCCGACGAAGGAAACTCGATGTCGTTTGACGTCCCCCGAATGGAGTATTTGGGCGACCACTCAACAAACTGGAATGACACGTTGAACTGGATCGGCGGCGCCATACCCGACGCGGACAATCAGGTGTTTGTTCGAAATGGCGGCATCGCGATCATGGCGGCCAGCGGCTCGGCCGCGTCGGTGACCATTAGCGATAGTTCGCAGGTGTTCGTCAACAATAACCAGTACAACGTCGTCGGCGGCACGCTGCTGGGCAACCAGTACGGCAAGACCGGAGCGCTGAATATTGGTTCGCTGATCTCCGGCATTTCGCGATTCGAGACCACGCGACTTGATCTCGTCAACGGACGCGTGAATTTGCAGAATGCGTATGCGACGCTGGTTGTGAAAGGCGATGCGTCGATTGGCGTGCAGGGAACCCTCCTGGGAGCAGGCCGGGTCGAAATCGGCGGTACGCTCACCAACAATGGAGCTATCGAAGGAGGCGCTTTCCAACTCATAGGATTCGGCGGCCAATTGACGTTGGCAACAACCGGCGGCGGCAAACTCGACCTCGATGGAAATAGCATCGCCGAAGCTGGACGCGTTCGGGCGGTGGGCGGAAATTTGATCGTCGCCGGCCCTTTGTCTGACGACTTCGACGGAACGGCGACCATCGGTCCGGGCCGGAAAATGGCGTTCTTTCAACCCTGGAGAAATCACGGGAAGCTTGAATTTCGCGGCGGGTCAACGCCTGATCAAGCGGCTTGGCTGGGCAGCGGCGGACTGATGACATTTGACGGACAGATGGACGTTGATGGCCTGGGCATGATCGGCGCGCCAATGACGCTGTACGGATCTACGAAGATCACGGTGCGCGACGCGAATGATCAGATTACCTTCGCTGGGCCGACGACGTTGAGCGGCGTCCTCTTCGAAGGCCAAGGTTCCCTCGCCATTGCCGGGGTCACTTCGGTCGATCTGCCAGATCCGATTTGGCAGCATCCGGCCACGACTGGCGTCGTCGTCGGACCAACGGCGAGCACTGCTTTGGTACTGCCCGGCCAGGTCGCCAGCACTGAAGGAGTTTACACGCGAATCCCAACGACATACACGTTCAGCGTTCCTGTAACATTGAAGCCACGCGGTGAACTGCTCGCGTATGGTTCGTCACTAGTATTGCCTAGGCTGACGACGATGAGCAGCGGCCGAATCGGCGGCCTGCACACAGTGAATCAAATCGGCGATCTCGTGGTCGATGGAGCGAGCATTATCAATCCCACGACGTTCATTTGGGGAGGCGACGCGACCAATCACAAAACTGAGCTGCGCGCCTACAGTCAGCTTGACTTGACGCCGCGCCAGATCGTCCGCGGCGGCAGCGATAATGTCTACAACGGAGCGATCAAGCTGGCAACAAACGCGCGATTGCACGTCGACCTTGGCGCCGCAACCTCTTGGCGACTAGCCGGCAGCATGCAGCTTAACACCGGCGCAAGCGTGACCGGCGACGACATGATCAGCAACGGCGTGGTGAGCGGCAGTGGCACGATCTTGGTGAGCCGCTTTGAGAACAGCGGTCGCGTTATTCCTGGTCGACTGTCCGGCGGCCTGTTAATGCCAAACGCCACATTCGTCCAAACCACCACGGGGATCCTGGACGTGGTCCTCGGGCAACCTGGCTTGGCGCCGGCGGGAAAAGGCGCCGGTACTGGTCTGCTAACAGTGGGAACGGCGCAACTTTCAGGCACCCTCACCCTTTCGCTTGGCACGGGAATCAGTCCTGCAGTTGGCTCCGAGTTCGACTTCCTGCGCGCCGCGTCAGTCAGCGGGACATTCAACAACGTGCTGCTTACTGGGACGCTCGGTCAGCAGTTTCAGGGCACGCTCCTGTATGGGAGCGACCGCGTGACGTTTCGGATCACGAGCGTATCCGGCAGACTTGCCGTCGGAGTCGTTCCTGAACCGTCGACCGCCTGGATGGCGATGCTCATGGTCGGTCCGTTGGCAGTATGCCGCCGCCGGTCTTAATGTTGCGTCCATGCAACCGATCGCACGCCACAACGCCGTGGTGACGCCCGATGCACCTTACCGCACACATGATTCGCGCTTCGGTTCTGCGTCGACCCTCTAGTTGAGCTCGGCGGCAACGTAAACTTCGACTGGGAAGAACCGGTCGTCGATGTGGTGAGCGGAAACCAAATCTTCCCCACAGGCCCTTCCGCCCCTCAATGGTTACGCTCATTGATTGACGATGACTACTTTCAGAAAGTAGTCAGCATCGACTGCACCGGAAAGAGCTTCGCTGCAACGATCGTGGAAGGTTGCCGCATCTGCGTCTCGCGTCGCTTATAGCGTGCGACATGAGAGACCTGCCGCCCTTTTCCCGTCTGAAGGATCTCCATTGTCTGTCAGTGCGAGGAAACGAAATCGCCGATCTATCTCCGTTGGCAAGTTTGCACAACTTGGTGATGTTGGATGCGGCAGGCAATCAGATTGTCGATTGTACCCCGCTGCACGATCTTAAAAACCTCGACCAGCTCGACGTCCAAAACAACCCCCTACATCAGAAACAGTTGGACATGCTGGACGCCGCATTGCCAAACACCGGCAAAACTTGGTCGTCGCCGAAATGAGTTGCCTCCACGCGGAGGGTGAAGCGGGGGCGGGGCACGGGGCTATTCCAACCGACGGTATAAATGCATCTCTCGGATGCAGCCCTCATCATTGCCCTCGCCGGCTTAGCCGCCCTGAGGCTCGGCCGCCGCTTCACGCTCCGCTCGTCGATCATCGCGACGACGCTGGTGGCTGGGCTGTTGGGACTGGCGGTGATTCTGTAGGAAGGTCCTGCGGCGGCGGTTAGAGTGCAACGATGGCCGCCATTTTCGAACTTGTTGTTAGAGCGGGCTTAGTCGTCGTGACTGCGATCGCGGCGCCGCCCACCATTCTTGCCTACACTTGGAGGCGAGGCGAGACGACCGTCCGCTCGGGCGGGTGTTCTGGCGGCGGTATGGGGTAGTGCTTCGGCACGCGATCGGTGCCTGACCTTGGTCGGGAGGCTGGGGCACTTTAGATCTGCTTTCGTCCTGCCTAGTTCCCGCGAATTCGCGGCGATTGCCTCCTGTTCTCCGCTATGCCCGGCCGCCGAAAATCATCGCGTAAATTGCGCGTTCGGTGTGGATAAACTCGGAAGGGCAATTAACCTGGATCGAGAGAGGCGCAAGACGGGGGTTACAGTAATGCCATCTCGAGCCAGGCAATCGGTAGAGCGCCTTCCCGGCGACCCTGACGAGAAAACAATCGCGGAGATCACCGCGGCTATTCGCGCTTCGTGGACGAAGCGCGAAGAATGTAGCCGGCTCCGCTTCGACTATCAAGCAACAAGGTTCCGTGTGCCAATGATAAGCACTCTGGAAATTGGCCAGTCCGCACCGCCGAACTATTGAGGCTCGCACCCGCTGAATTCGCGCCGGGCCTCGCAGGAATCCCCGCCGCCCGAATTCAGCTTGCTGACCCCAGCCGCCTGAAAACTCAAATATGAACGGCGCCCGAATAGTGCGGTGCCCGGCTAACGGCGACGGCGCCTGAATAGTGCAGCGCACAGACGTGCAGCGCAGCCGAATCGGCGACAATGCGTCGTTGTGGCAAAGGACCGTAGGCCCTCCCGCTAGAACGACTCACACGTTCCCAGCAAACCGTCCCGTCCTGTTCGCCTTCACTCGATCGCGCCCGGAAAACTGCGACGATCACGCGGCGCCATCGTTTAACTCCTCGAAGAGAGATGCGACTGAAAGTCCGCGCTTGCAAGGTTCCCGAGCACACCAGTCAGATTCTTGGCAATGTGCCATCTGCGGAGCCTCTGCAAAGTAGAGCCTCTCAAGGCGAAGCGACCGCCGCGCTACTCAGCAGCGGCCAGTTGTTCGTACCGCTTCCAAGTGTCGTCGATATCCCGTTGTGCGAGCGCGAACAGTTCCGCGGCGCGGTCAGGGTTTTGCCGCTGGATGCTGGTGAAGCGGCCCTCTTGGAGGGCGAAGTCGGCAAACGTGAGTTTGGGTTTGCGGCTGTCTAGCTGAAAAGGGTGCTCGCCAGCCTCGGAGAGTCGAGGGTCGTAGCGGTAGAGAGGCCACAGTCCCGCTTGCACCACGTCTTTCTGGTGCGACATGCCTTCACACATATCGATCCCGTGCGCAATGCAGTGGCTGTAGGCTAACAGAAGAGAGGGGCCAGGGTACGACTCAGCTTCGCGGAACACGCGAACCGTGTGAGCCGGATTGGCCCCCATGGCGATCTGTGCTACGTACACGTTTCCGTAGGCCATCGCGAGCAAGCCCAAATCTTTCTTTCGCGACGGCTTGCCGGCGGCGGCGAACTTGGCCACCGCTGCTCGCGGAGTCGCTTTTGAGTTTTGTCCGCCTGTGTTGGAGTACACACCCGTATCGAGAACCAAAATGTTGACATTGGCGCCCGTGGACAGGGTGTGATCGAGTCCGCCGAATCCAATGTCGTAAGCCCAGCCGTCGCCCCCAATAAGCCACACGCTTTTGGGAACCAGGGCGTCTGCCACTTCTGCTAGTCGCGCCGCGTCAGGATGTCGCACCTCGGTCAGCGTCCGCTTGAGCTGCGCGACGCGTTGCCGTTGGCTGGCCAGCGACGACTCAGAACTTTCGTGCCGGCCGGCTATCAGCGCCTCACACAAATCTTCGCCAACCACCGTGGCGAGCCGCTTGAGCAGCGCAACGGCCAAGTCGCACTGGGCGTCCAGCGCCAAACGCATGCCTAAGCCAAACTCGGCATTGTCTTCGAACAGCGAGTTGCACCAAGCGGGGCCACGGCCTTCGGCATTGGTGGTCCAAGGGGTGGTGGGCAAGTTGCCACCGAAGATCGACGAGCAGCCCGTGGCGTTGGCGATCATCGCCCGGTCGCCAAAGAGCTGCGTCATAAGTTTCAAATACGGCGTTTCACCGCAACCGGAGCAGGCGCCCGAAAACTCGAACAGCGGCTGCAAAAGTTGCGAACCTTTCACGGTGTCGTGCTTAACTTGCGTGCGATCAAGCTCTGGCAATTTGAGGAACGTTTCAAAAGCCGTGCGCTCAACGGCGGCATGTTCGCGGTAGGGGAGCATGTCGATCGCTTTATGGTCAGCTACCGTTTTGCTTTTCGCCGGGCAGACATCCACGCACACGCCGCAGCCGGTGCAATCGTCGGGCGCCACTTGAATGGTGAGCAGGTGATCGGGCCGCTCCTTGTCACGCCAGGGTTTTGCTTTGAGTGGCGATCCGTTTCGCAGCGGAGAGTTGAGTTCGCCCACTCGGTAGACCTTCATTCGAATTGCCGAGTGCGGGCAAACGAAGGAGCACAGCCCACACTCCGTGCACAAATCGGCGTCCCAAATAGGAATCTCCTGCGCGATACTCCGTTTTTCGTGCTTGGCGGTTCCCACGGGAAAGCTACCGTCGATCGGCAGCGCACTCACCGGGAGCAAATCTCCATGCCCGGCAAGCAAATGCCGCGTCACACGCTGAATAAACTCTTCATGCACCTCGGCCGCCGGCGCTATGCGGCGGCGATCGGTGGTGGGGCTGTCGGGCAGAGTCACCCGCTGGAGACCTGCGAGCGCCGCATCGACTGCCGCACAGTTTTTGGCCACCACTTCGTCGCCGCGGCTGCCATAACTCTTTCTGATCGAGTCTTTTATGTGCGCGATCGCTTCGCTCACCGGCATAAAGTTTGACAGGCCGAAGAAGCACGCCTGCATAATAGTGTTAATGCGGTTGCCCAGCCCTGCTTCGCGTGCGATGCGGTGAGCATCCACCACGTGAAGCGCCAGCCCCTTGCTCAAGATTTCAAGCTGCATTTCCAGCGGCAAGTGGTTCCATGTCTCACTCGCGCTGTAGGGACTGTTGAGCAACACAGTGGCGCCGGGGCGCGCGATCGACAGTAGATCAAGCTTGTCGACAAACGGGAACTGATGCACGCCAATGAACGTCGCTTCGTCGATCAAATAGGTCGAGGTGATCGGCCGTGGACTAAACCGCAAGTGTGATACCGTCGTTGAGCCCGACTTCTTCGAGTCGTACACAAAGTACCCTTGGGCGAAGAGCGGCGTGTGATCGGCCACGATCTTCACCGAGTTCTTACTGGCGCCCACGGTACCGTCGGCGCCCAACCCGTAGAAGACGGCCCGGGTGACGTCATCCGGCTCGGTGCGAAATCGAGTGTCTACCGTCAAACTAAGTCGGGTGACGTCATCGTAGATGCCCACCGTGAACTGCCGGCGGGGGAGGGCTTCGAGATTTTCGGCGAACACCGCCGCGACCATGGCCGGAGTGAACTCCTTACTCGCCAGCCCATACCGCCCGCCGATGACATTCGGCAGCGGCAAGTGCTCGCGATGAGGCATTGCGTTCCAACCCGCAGCGAGCGCTGTGACGACATCTTGATAGAGCGGCTCGCCTATGGCGCCGGGCTCCTTGGTGCGATCCAACACCGCGATGCGCTGAGTGGCGTCGGGGAGCGCCCGCAAAAATGCGTCGACGTCAAACGGCCGGAACAATCGCACGAGCACCATCCCAACCTTCCGCCCCTCGGCGCGCAACTTTGCGATGGCTTCGCTGGCGGCTCCACTGCCGGAGCCCATCAACACCAGTACGTCTTCGGCCGCGGGGTCGCCAACGTAGTCAAACAAATGATATTGCCGGCCAGTCTTTGCAGCAAAATCATTCATCGCCTGCTGCATGATCCACGGCACGGCGGCGTAGTGCAGATTCGCGGCTTCGCGCGATTGAAAGAACACATTAGGGTCTTGGCTCGTGCCGCGGACCTCGGGGTGATCCGGGCTCAGCGCCCGTTCACGGAACCGATGAATCGCTTCGTAGTCCAGCAGGTCTTGGATTTCGTCATCTTCGAGCGCCACGATCTTGGCCACCTCATGCGAGGTGCGGAAGCCATCGAAGAAATGAAGCACTGGGATGCGCGATTTCAGGGTCGCCATTTGAGCGATCAGCGCGAAGTCTTGCGCTTCCTGGACGCTCGCTGAACTGAGCATGGTCCAGCCGCAGCTGCGTGTTGCCATCACGTCGCTATGGTCGCCGAAGATCGAAAGGGCGTGCGTGGCCACTGTGCGGGCCGCAATGTGAAAGACCGCCGGCAGTAGCTCGCCGGCGATCTTGTACATCTCGGGGATCATGAGCAACAGGCCCTGCGACGCAGTAAACGTCGTCGTGATCGACCCCGCTTGCAGCGCACCATGCACTACGCCGGCGGCGCCCGCTTCGCTTTGCATCTCAATCACCCGCGGCACAGCGCCGAACAGATTCTGACGCCCCGCACAGCTCCACGCATCGGCGAGTTCACCCATGCTGGAAGCGGGCGTGATGGGATAAATCGCAATCACCTCGCTGGTGCGATGCGCAATCCTCGCCGCCGCTTCATTGCCATCGAGAGTCAGGTAGTGCGACACGATGTGTGCTCCCAAACGGTCCGAATAATCGCCGAAGGAAGCAAATCAGCAAGATTCGCGCCGTGTCTAGAACTAGACGCCGATTGACCTAAAGTACATGCCGTTGTGTGGTTGCGAACAATACAGGCGCCGAGCACGACTGTGCGGTGTGCGATTTAGCGCGCAGAGTGTGACCAGTCGGATGGGCGACAGTCGGGTTGATTGAAGTGAGCGTCCATTACTCAGCAGAGATTTAGGAAATGGAGGCGGCGGACATCGAACGGAAATGCTGCTTTTCCGAGCTCTTCTAAGTGACAACAATTGCGTGAAGAGCCGCCGACGCTGGCAGCGCCTAGGCATCGCAGGGGCGGCAGCGAGGGACACTCTCTATCTTCGACGGACACGTTAGTTCAGCTATCAAACGAACTTGAACGCATTGCGCGCGCACGGCCAACACTCAACCTAAGAGCCCGAGGAGCGATACTGTTGCTCATCGAACCCCTTTTGTCACCTAATCGATCGGCAGCCACGTCCAAATACCGCAGGAGGGCTCGACATCAGCTCGGAGCAGTCAACCCATTCCACCCCGGGCTGCGTCCCAAAATTAGCCGATGTGCCGGGTGGGAGTTGCACGCAGGTGCGTTTGCCGACGTGCACGTCGCAATGGAGTTCTGACCAGGGCCATTCCTTAGCGTATTGCCCCGGCGCGACTGCGCCTGCAAGATCCCGCCACAGCCATTCCCGTCAGCAGGACGAGCGTGGAAGGTTCAGGTACGGCCACATTGTTTGCTGCGAGTGCGCCTGCCCCAAAGTTGTTCTGCCACGAGGCCAGTTCGCCGACGCCGGTGTTCCGCTGCCACACGAGAAAGTCTTGCCCATCGACGTCGCCGTCGAAATCAAAATCGCCGGCTTGACCAGCGACTGTGTTGATGAACACGTCGTTGCCATCGCCGCCGGCGTAGCTGATGGTCAACAGCGTGCCGCCATAGTTGGCAAACGGCGAGCCTTCGGCGAGACCTGCAAAAGCGCCGCTAAGAGTGCCGGCGACGTCGATGATCTCCCACGACTGGCCCAAAGTTGGCATGAAGCCATTGATGAGATTCACATCAAGTGAGCCACCCAACATGGTGTTGCCCGTGACATTAAGCTTGTCGAACTGCCCGGAGCTTGTACCACCGAGTTCGATCTCGAGCGATCCGGCACTCTGTGTGTAATTCCCATTGACCGCGAGCGTACCGGGCGAGGCCCCCGGCGCGAGTGTACCACCGACATTCGTGAGGTTGCCATTGAATGTCGTCGCATGCAGCGTCCCGCCAGTGAAACCAAACGTGCTGCTATGGAGCGTGACGGTACTCGCGTTCATCACGCCGCCTGCAAGATTGAACGTCGCTCCGTTGGTGATGCCGAACTCGCCGGCGGTCGTGTCAAGCGTGCCGGCCGAGACGTTCATGGTGGCGCCCACCAGAGCGATCGGCGCAGTTGGCGCGATTCCCGTGTTGCTGGTCACCTGCCCCGCGGAGAAGTTGAACGTACCGCCAGTCATATCGAATGATCCCGCAGCGCCCTTGGCGCCGTTGGGAACCCCGAGACCGACACCGCCGTTACCGCCCGAGACGAGAATTTTTCCGCCCGTCATGGCGAGTGTTCCGCCCGTAAGTTGAAATACGCCGCCGACGCCACCGTTCCCGGAAGTGGAACCGTCGGGAACGCCGGAACCCGCGCTGCCGCCATTGCCGCCGTAGAGGCTGAGCACAGAAGCGCCTCCTAGCGTCAGCGAGCCCGCGGAGACGGTCGCCGAGCCACCCGAACCGCCGGAGGTTCCTCCGGATGGGTCGCTGAGGCCATTTCCGCCCGCGAACGCAAGTTGAGCGGAGCCGGCGAGCGTGGTGATTCCTCCCGCGACATTGAGCGACCCCCCGATCCCGCCGGCCACGTTATTCGCGCTTGTGGCGCCGCTGAAGTTCACGGTCGCCGTTGCGGCGAACTGGTTCGTACCGCCTGAAATATTCAGCGATCCGCCGTGGCCGTTTGCTGCGCCGCCTGCGCCCGCTCCACCTTTCGCATTGAGCTGCGACGCTACGAAAGTAGTTCCTCCAGAGATGAAGACCGCCCCGCCTACGCCTCCGCTCCCTGGAGCGCCAATAGCGCTGAAGCCTCCCGCAGCGCCATTCAAGTTGACGAGCGCGGAATCGGCAAGCGTAATCCCATTGGAGAGGGTCATGCTTCCGCCGGCGCCGCCGGCTCCAGCGCCAGCGATGCCGCTCCCGCCCGCGCCGCCATTAAGGTTAATGCTCGACGTGCCGACGAGCGCGATAGTCGTCGCCCCGGAGGCCGTGAGTGCGCCCCCAGCCGCGCCAGGTTTACCAAAAGCGCCTGCGAGGAGACTGCTATTATTGCCGTTCCCGCCCGCGCCGCCGTTCAGGCTGATACCTGCAGAGCCAGCCAGCGTGAGGGCCGACGTCCCGGCGAGCTGCATCGACCCCGCGACGCCGGCCGAGCCACCGGCGTTATACAGGCTACTCCCCCCGCCTCCGCCAGAGAGGTTCAGCAAAGCGGAACCTGAGAGAGAGATCGATAGGTTAGTACCGTTGGCCACGCCCCCATTGCCGCCATTACCGCCATTGCCGTTACCAATATTGCCACTCCCGCCGCCAGTGCCGCCAGCGAAATTGATCACGGCGGACTCAATTGCCGAAATCGTTCCCCCGGTTGCCGTCAAGCTTCCGGCCGTTCCGCCCGCGCCGCCATTGGAACCATTGCCGGCGCCACCGTTGCCCCCCTTGAAATTCAGTTGGCTGCTATTGGTCAGCGAGATTGTTCCCGAGCTAGTGAGCGACCGCCCTGCTGCGCCCGTGGCGCCCGGCGCACCAAACACAGCGCTGTTAGCGCCGTTCGCGCCCGCGCCGGTGAAGATGCCGGAACCGGTCACGTTCAATGTGCCCAGGTGATTGGTGAAATCGTTGTTCAAGTTGACCGTTCCGCCGGAGGCGTTCAGCGTCGCCTTCACCAGCGCGGCCGGCGTGGCGGGAGTGATCGCGGCGTCGGCGGTGATCTGCCCGGCGGTGAAGTTGAACACGCCCCCGGAGACGTTCACGGAACCGGCCGCGCCATTGGCGCCTGCATTGCCGAAGGCGGCAGTGCCGCCAGTTCCTCCCCGGAGCGCAATCGTTCCGGCATTGAAGTCGAACGTTCCCCCGGACTGCACGAGCGCACCGCCGTTGCCGCCGTTGCCACCGTTGCCACCGCCGTTGTTGCGGTTGCCGCCCCCCCCGCCGATGAGCGAGACGGCTCCACCAGCGAGGCTCACCGTGCCGGCGGTCAGGTTAAATCGCCCGCCGTGACCCCCCGTTAAACTAACTGCGCCCGCGCCGCCGTTGAGCGACACGCTCGAGCCGAGGTTGATCTCGACCACGGACCCCGCAGCGGTGAGGGTTCCACCCAGACCGCCTGCCCCTCCAAACGAGGAACCGGTTCCCCCCGCGCCCCCGCTCAGCGCGAGCACTGCACTGTCGGAAAGGGTCAAGGCGCCAGCGGAAAGCGTGCCCGCGCCGCCGCCGCCGCCACCGCCTCCGTTGACGCCACTGCCGGCACCGCCATTGCCGCCATTGAATGTCGCCGCAGCGGTTCCCGAAAGGGTCAAGCTCCCCCCCGTAAGCTGCAGCGCTCCGCCTACACCGCCAGTCTGGCTAGGCCCGAAGAGGCTGCCGTTTTCACCCTGACCGCCGTTAAAGCGGAGCGTGCCGTTAGTGATCGCCGTAGCGCCGGCGGAGGAGAAGGCGCCGGCACTGGGGCCGTCAGAGCCACTCCCGTCCAGCTGCGGAGTGGCCTCGAACAGCCCACCATTCTGCAGAGTGAGCGACTGGGCGGCCCCCCGGCTGAAGTTACTGCCGGGAGTTAAGAACTTTCCACCGTTGAGTAACAGATTCCCGGTGACGTTGAAGACACCCGTCCCCGTGCGAAAGATCGTGCCCGTGGCGTTCACGGTGATCAGCCCGCTGCCGCTGGTGAACACGCCGCCCGAGTTGACGTTGATCGTCCCGGCGCCGCCGGTCGCGCTGCCGACGTTAAGCGTCGATGCGCCGCTTTGGGAAAGTGTTGATCCAGCACCCGTGACATTGATTGTGCCGACGGCGGTGGAAGCCGTCGTGGCGAGATTGAGATTGCCGCTCGTCAGATCAGCGCCGCTAAGAATTTCCAGCAGACCGTCGCTGCCGTTGTTCGCTGTGTTGCCCAGGTCGATCGCTCCACTGATCGTGCCTTGCGCGCCATTCCGATAACGCAGCGTGCCGTCGCTCGTGCTGAAGCTGCCTAGCAACGCACTAGGCCCGTTCAAAGTGGAACTCAGTCCATCGACGACGATCGTTCCGCTACCCGCCGTAATCAACGAGCCCGCTTCGATCGGATTGCTGCTCGTCACGAGCATGGGTTTCGTCGCCGAACCGATCGTGAGCGTTTGATTGGGTCCGCCCGCGCTCAATCTACCCAGCGCGAATGTGCGAACCGTGGCCGAATCGCTCAGCCACGAGAGCTGACCACTACGGACCGACGCGTGCGCGAGCGCCTCATTGCCAATGAAAGTAACTGTGTACGTGGAATTGATGTTGAAGATGCCTAAGTCCCCCCCGCCAGGGACAAGGCCAAAGATGCCGCTCCAATTCCCTGCGTTGTTAAACACACCGTTTGGCGGCGACGGATCGGCGGAGCCGGTCCAAGTCGCCTGGGCGCGTGCATCCGCCGAAAAGGCAGAAAACAAGCTGAGGAGCAAAGCAATACGAACGTGCGTAGAGAATCTCACGTTGGCAATCATGGCGTGGCTTCTTCAATGAGATGCGTCGTGGGCGAAGCGTGGTGCGCGCAGCCGTTGGCGCGAAGCGAATCGCCGCCAAAGGAGAAGACCGCGCAACCGGTCGCGGCAATTGTAACTGGACGCTCACCAGCGCACAAATTAATGACGACTGAGGCCAGCGTACTGCTAACCGCTACCCCCGATCTCGCAGCAGTCGCGCGAGCGAGCTGATAGGGGACGCGAACTCGCGGCAAAGTTGCACACCGGAGACGCACCTCGAAGCCGCCGGCTCCATGGCGCCGAGCTGACCAGGGCGGGCGTGGCCGAGTGCGTCCTGCGACACCGTCGCACTGCTCCGTTCGCCGACTACTCTGTAGACAGGCTCGCTAGCAGCGGGCTTGCCCCCTATTCGCTCTTCTCATCTCGGCAGGACGCACTGTCTGCGCCGCCGGTTGGTACAGACTGAACTACGGAGCAGTCGCCGGCGGCGTTGGAGACCAAAGATGCCGACGGCACTCGAATCCATTTTCACGAAGTACCTCCGCTCAGGCAGCCCGGCACAACGAACTCGCGAAGAGTACGCCACGACGCTGCGGAAGTGGTCGCGTTGGCCTCGCCGGCAGCACTTTGTGCGGAGTAGGCAGCAACAAAATGGCCTCGATTGGCTAGTTGGCGCGGCAGTTCGCCACATGCTTCATGAACTGCTCGGTTTTACTGGCGATGGCGTCAAAGCTTCGCTCGCGCATCAGCTTTTTGTCCACGAGCAAACTACCCACGGCAACCGCGAACACGCCGGCCTTGAAGAATTCCCCAACTGTCTCGAACGAAACGCTTCCTGACGGCAGCAGCGGGATTCCCGGCAGCGGGCCGGCCAGATCACGCAGGTAGGCGGGGCCGCCTACCGACGCGGGAAAAATCTTGACGACGTCGGCTCCGGCTTTGACCGCCGTGCGAATCTCGGTGGGAGTGTAGGCCCCAGGAATCGAGACGATGTTCTTCTCTACGCATTTAGCAATGACGTCGAGCTCGATGGACGGAGAGATTACAAACTCGGCGCCCGCGTCGATCACAGCCGACGCCGCGTCCGCCTCCATAACGGTCCCGGCGCCCAGCAGCATCTCGTCACGGCCATAGCGGTCCGCCAATTGTCCGATCAACTCGACGGCTCCAGGAGTCGTCAATGTAATTTCGATGGTGCGTAGGCCCCCTTTGAGCAGGGCGTCCACGGTCCCGAAGATGGCGTCCGAATCGTCGGCGCGGATGACGGCAACGACGCCGCCCCGATGCATCTCGTCGAGAACTTGTTGCTTCGAGCGTTTGCCTGGAGTGGGACTAGTCATTTCACTCGTACGCGGTGCGTTTGTCGTTAGAGGGAACGCATCGGAATGCATTCATCAAGCGTAGTGCTATCGGGCGAGATCAATTGTATTACAAAACACGTTGGTTGAAATCGCGGCCACGTCCCGTCAGCGAATTTTCGCCGACGGGAGCGGTGAATGCCGCGTCATCGATGAGTTGAGCCGTTCGCCCGCTGTATCATTTTGCCGTCGCAGCTTGAATTGAGCGCGTAATCGCGCCAAGTTAGTGTTAAAGTGCAGCCGCATATCAACGACTGGCAGACATCCTTGGCGCCCGAACCGAAGATGCAACCGGAGACCGACGCACGATGTTGACGCTACGCCTTCTCCTAATCTTCGCGAGTTTGGTCGCCTCGGCGGCGGCAATCCGCGCGGACGAAGAACTCGGCCCCGTCGCACGCTGGCCGCTCGCCACCGACGCGCTCGATTCATCCGCCAACCACATCGACGCGATCAACCATGGCGTTGAATTCAAGGCTGACGGCACGGACGCCGCCGACCGGGCGGCGACATTCAGCGGCCGCGGCGCCCGCCTCGAGGTGACAGACGTCTCGAAACTTCAATTTGGCGACAAAGATTTCTCAGTCGCCTTGTGGGTCAACGCGAACTCCGGCACCGGCGGCGACCCTGGCGACCTCGTCGCCATGTACGACGAACAAAGCCGCACCGGGTTCAACCTGTCGCTGCGAACTAGCACCGGCGTCACCAACAGCACGGCCAACGTTCGCCAGCTGCAGTTCGGCATCGACAACGGCTCCGAGCCCAAGTGGACCGACGAAGGTCGCCCCGGTAGCGCCATCCTTGCCTTCGCCCTGACGGTTCACGACGGCAACCTCTACGCCGGCGTCGGCGACAACGCCCCCGGCGCCGTCGGCCGCGTCTATCGCTTCGATGGCGCAGGCAAGTGGATCGACTGCGGCGCCCCCGATCAGTCGAACGCCGTCATGTCGCTCTGTGCTCACGACGGGCAGCTCTACGCAGCCTCCGGGCGTTATCGCTTCGCCGGCTCCTCGCTCACCGAGTCCGACAACGCCCGCCTCGGCGGCGGCGTCTTTCGATACGATGGCGGCACAAAGTGGACCGAAGTCGGCCGACTGCCCGGCGTCGAAGCGGTCGGCGGCATGGTCACTTACAACGGCAAGCTCTATGCGTCGTCGCTCTATAAGCCAGCCGGCTTCTTCCGCTACGAATCCCCCGGCGTCTGGACCGCGCTTCCCGTTCCCGATGGCAAGCGCGTCGTCTCCCTGGCCGTGTTCGACGACCATCTATGGGCCGGCAGCTACGATGAAGGCCGGGTCTTCCGCTACAACGGCGACCAGTGGGAAGATCTGGGCCTGCTTGACGAGAACACACAGACCTATTCCTTCGCCGTTTATCAAGGTCGGCTCTGCGTCGGCACCTGGCCCAGCGGGCGCGTCTACCGCTGGAACGAGGGCCGTTGGGAAGATCTTGGGCGACTCGGCGAGGAGCTTGAGGTCATGGGCATGCTCGTCCACAACGGAAAGCTCTACGGCGGCTCGCTTCCCCTGGGCGCGGTCTATCGCCACGACGGCAACGGAGCATGGACAAAGACGGCCCAACTCGACGTGACTCCCGACGTAAGGTATCGGCGGGCGTGGACGATGGCCCAGTTCGACGGCCGCCTCTTCTGCAGCACGCTCCCCTCCGGCCGTATCCACGCGCTCGAAGCCGGCCCCTGCGTGACCTACGACCATGAACTCCCCGCCGGCTGGCAGCACGTCGCCGCCGTGAAGCGAGGCAACATCTTGCAGCTTCACGTGAACGGCGGGCGCGTCGCCGAATCCCGCCCGTTCGCCCCCGCTAAGTTCAACCTTGATAACGCGACGATGTTGCAGATCGGCGCCGGCCCCGGCGGCTACTTTCGCGGCGACCTTCGCGACGTGCGCCTCTATCCCCGTGCGTTGAGCGACAAAGAAATCACCGATCTCGCCAGCCCGTAGCGATGCGCCACCCAAATCGCCGCGTGCTACGCCTTGTCAACGTTTTTGGAATGGCGGTCACATCTCGAAAGACCTACCTCGCGATCGAACGCCCCCGTGACGGGCGACCAGAGCCTAAGTTCCCTCTTTCGCCGGCAGACCGGCGCGCTATGCTCACATCGCGGGTCGCGCCTAGCCAGCGCACAAACGGCTGAAAATCAGCCGATCGCCATGCCAACGCTTGGGGAGCGAGGTTAAACTGTGTCAAACGGCCAGACCGGGCTATTGGTCGACTCGTCACCGCTTGAACAAGTTCGGCTGGGAGCCTCCGCGCAACATCATCAGAGCGAAGCCGTTGGCGCTCCCGTCACCTCGGGCGAAGAAGGATGTCTCGTCGCCGCATCACGGTCGTAATTCGTCACGTTGCCATTTGGTTGGCGAGCGCACTGTGGGCGCTAGCCAACAGCGCCCGTGCCGGCGAGTCCTTGGACTTCTCCGCCGCGGACCTCGATTTTTTTGAGACTCGCATCCGTCCGGTCCTAGTCGCGCACTGTTACGAATGTCATTCAGCGACCGACGGTGCGCCGGAAGGAGGATTGCGGCTCGACAGCCGCAACGGCATCCTCGCGGGGGGCGATTCCGGACCGGCCGCCGTTCCAAACGAACCCGCCCAGAGTCTGCTCCTGCTGGCCCTGCGCGGCGAGACCGTCCAAATGCCGCCAGACGGCCGCCTGGCCGACGGCGTGATTGCGGACTTTGAGCGCTGGATTGCGATGGGGCTTCCCGATCCCCGAAAGGGCGACGACGAGCCGCTGCGTTCCAAAGTGGACCTTGAAGCCGGACGCCGACATTGGTGCTTTCAGCCCATCGAACGTCGCCCTCCGCCGCCGGTCGCCGACATCGGGTGGCCTTACGGCGACGTCGATCGCTTTCTGCTCGCTAGTCTAGATGCGCACCAACTCCATCCAGCTGACGACGCTGATCGCGGCGTCTGGCTTCGCCGCGTGACTTTCGATCTCATCGGCCTGCCGCCCACGCTGGAGGAGTTAGACGCCTTTCAACGCGACGCATCGACGCAAGCGTACGCACACGTCGTCGATCGGTTGCTTGCTTCGCCCCATTTCGGCGAACGTTGGGGACGTCACTGGCTTGACGTCGCAAGATTCGCGGAGTCTAGCGGCGGTGGACGTTCGATCGTATTTGAGGATGCTTGGCGGTATCGCGACTACGTCATCGCCGCGTTCAACGACGACAAGCCGCTCGACGAATTCATAACCGAGCAGATAGCCGGCGACTTGCTGCCGCATGCCGACGCTAATGAAGAGCGAGATCATCTTGTTGCCACCGGCTATCTACTGCTCGGAGCCCATAACTATGAGGAGCAGGACAAGCGTCAACTCGAAATGGACGTCGTCGATGAGCAAATCGACGCGATCAGCCGCGGTCTGCTCGGGATGACCGTCGCGTGCGCGCGGTGCCACGATCATAAGTTCGACCCTGTGCCCACGACCGACTATTACGCCTTGGCCGGCATTTTCCGCAGTACCCAGGCATTGGAGCACGACAACGTGTCGAAATGGACGACGCGGCCCTTGCCGCTAGGGCCCGCCGACGCCGCCTCGCGCACCGGACACGAAGCCTCTTTGGCTGAAGCCGAGACGCGGCTCGCCGAGGCGCGAACTCGGCAAGGCTCTTCCGACGCAGCGACTGTCAAGATGCTCGAGCAGCGGATCGCTGAGCTGAAAAGCGCCGGCCCGCCGACTCCCGCCTGCATGGCGGTTCAAGATGCCCTCGCGATTGAAGATTGCAAGATCTGTGTTCGCGGCAACGTCCGACGACTCGGGCCGGCGATTCCGCGCGGCGTCTTGCAAGTCGCTCTCGTGGGCGCGCCCCCCCAGATGCCCGCTAATGCTAGCGGACGCCTGGAGCTGGCGCGGTGGATCGCGTCGCCGCAGAATCCCTTAACCGCACGCGTGTACGTAAACCGCGTTTGGCACTACGTTTTCGGGTCAGGCATTGTCCGCACGGTGGACAATTTTGGCACGACAGGCGAGCTGCCCTCGCATCCAGAGCTATTGGACGCGCTTGCTGGTCGCTTCATCGATGAGGGGTGGTTGACGAAGCGCCTCGTCCGCGAGCTGGTCCTCTCGCACACCTATCGACTCGCTAGTTCCGTCGCCGCCGATCACGCGATCAGGGATCCGGAAAACCGTCTGTTGGGGAGGATGAATCGCCGCCGACTCGATCCGGAGTCGCTGCGCGATGCGATGCTGACCGCGGCCGGTACGATCGACCTGCGCATGGGCGGTCCGAACATCCCGGCCGATGTCCTCGCCAAATCGAGCTCGACCAATCCGGCGGAGTACGGGTTCGTCTTCGCCGACGCGCGGCGCAGCGTATATACGCCGGCCTTTCGCAACTCCATGCACGAGTTATTTGAAGCGTTCGATTTCGCCGACCAAAATCGGTCCGTCGGCGTGCGCTCCGTCACCACGACGGCGCCGCAGGCGTTGCTGTTGCTCAATAGTCCGTTCGTAATAGATCAGGCACGCGCCGCCGCCGAGCGCGCGCTGGCGGCCACACCGGAGCTTTCCGAATCGCAGCGCATCGAACGCGCTTTTCGCCAAACGCTCTTCCGGGGCCCCTCCCCAGGCGAGTTAGACGTCGCCATGGCTGCGGTTGGCGCTACTGACCAAAACAATCCAGAAGCCAAGCTCGAGGCGTGGCAAGGGTTGTATCAAGGTCTCTTCGGTTGCCTTGACTATCGCTACCTCGATTGAAACGCGGCCACGATCACTGGTAGGCTAATCGTTATCGTTGCTCACCCGGAAGTACGGCGGATATGAACGACTCGTGCGACGGCGCTTCGCCAAATCGACGGCAACTGCTGCGACACGCCGCCTGCGGCTTTGGCTCGGTGGCGCTAGCGGGAATGCTGGGCGCTGGCGCTGCTGCCGGGCCGCAGCGCGCAAGTACCACGCATTACGCCCCGCGCGCTAAGCGGATCATTTTCCTGTTTATGGCCGGCGGAGTCAGTCAAGTCGATAGCTTCGACTACAAACCTCTCTTGGAACGGGAGGATGGTCGAGTGCGGGACTTTAACGACGCCCGCAATGTCGCCCGCACGGGGCAGGGCGCCAAGTCGCGGGTGATGAAGTCGTTATGGAAGTTCCAACAGCACGGCGAATCGGGAAAATGGGCGTCTAGCTTATTCCCGGAGCTGTCACGGTGCGTGGATGATCTCTGCTTTCTGCACGGCATGCACACCGAAGGAGTAGCGCATGGCCCCGCCACGTTGTTCCTGCACACCGGAGCCACCAATCTCATCCGCCCGTCGATCGGTTCATGGGTGACGTACGGTCTGGGAAGCGAGAACGATAACCTGCCTGCGTTCGTCGTACTAGCGCCATCGCTGGGCAACGGTGGCCCGCGCAACTATGGGAGCGCGTTTTTGCCCGCCGTTTATCAGGGCACGACGATCGGAAGAGCCGGCGCCGCGGCAAAAGACGCGCACATTCCTTATCTTCTCAACGGCGCCCGAACGGCGGCCGCGCAGCAACAACAGCTCGATCTGGTGCAGGCCTTGAATCGGGAGCAAATCAAGAATCGCCCTGGAGATAGCGAGTTAGCGGCGGTGATTGAGTCATATGAACTCGCCTATCGGATGCAGCGTCATGCCCCCGAAGCGCTTGACCTTAGCCGTGAGTCGAAGGCGACGCTCGACCAATACGGCATTGGCGTTCCGGCGACCGACGACTACGGACGCCGCTGCCTGATGGCTCGCCGACTGGCCGAGGCGGGCGTTCGCTATATCCAGGTTAACTACACGGACAACTCCAACAATCCTCCCTGGGACCAGCATTCAGAGATGCCGAAGCACGCCGCTCATGCGGCGGCGGTGGACAAGCCGATCGCCGCGCTGCTGGCCGACCTTAAGCAACGCGGCCTGCTTGACGACACCCTCGTCTGGTGGGGCAGCGAATTTGGGCGCAACCCGTTCGCCGAGAACAACGGCACCGGCCGAGACCATAATCCCAACGGCTTCACTGCGTGGCTAGCCGGCGGCGGGGTGAAGGCGGGATTCTCCTACGGCAGCACTGATGAATTTGGCCATGTAGCAGTCGCCCAAAAAGTCCACATGCACGACCTGCACGCGACGATTCTTCATCTCCTGGGGCTCGATCACCAGCGATTGACCTACCGCTACTCCGGACGTGATTTTCGCCTGACCGACGTAGCGGGTGACGTGAAGCACGAGATCTTCGCTTGACCGACAAGCGGCTGTCAGGGCAGCCCTCGTCTGGCAAGGCAGCGTGGTCTACCCGCGAAAGGCAGCGATTCGCGGCTCGGAACATACATTTTTCTAGACCGCTATATCCCCGGCGAGCCGGCCGCGAGTCATGGCGACGTCAAGGTGATGCGATCTCTTCTCGGCGATAAGCCAGTTCGGCTGATTTACATAACGCAGGAGGCAACGGGGAAGCGGAGCGTGAGCGGCGTCAGCGCCCCTTTCCGGACGCGAACATCGAACCGGTAAAGCCATTGATCGGGCCGGCTCTTAGGGCGCTGAGGCGAGCGTTCGGCGGCTTTTGACGCCTCGTTCCGAATTTTGCTGCCGCGGCGCCGCCGGAAATGTCTGCCCGGCAATCGTCGGCCAGAAACACATGCGAGCCGCTAAGGGCACGTCCTCCGCGCCTTCGCTCGGTCGGATCATGAGCATTATGTAGGTAAAAAGCATTAATTGGGTCTGCTGTTCACTATGGGCCGGGTCTCCCCCCCGCCATTGATTGAAAGCCGCCAGCAGCGAGACCATGATGAGACTTTCCATTGAAATTGGTCAGCGAAAGCTCGTTTTCTTATGCGAATGCTCCTACTAACGGGCGGCGTCGGGTTACTGCTGGCCTCGGCGGCATGGGCGGCGACCCCCGTGACCTACGATCTACGCACCGCGGGGCCAGGCGGCGCGAGCTGGATCACGCCCGTCAAATCACAGGGCAAGCTCTCCACCTGCTGGAGCTTTTCCACCGCGGCCGCCTTCCAAAGCAGCCTGCTCCGACAGGAGATCGTGACCGATCCCAATTCGCCGCTGGTGGACCTTTCCGAGTGGCACGACGCCACGCACAACGGCTTCGATCACCCTGATTATGATCCGCCCTACAACGCGAAGGGGACCGGCGGTTCGCAGCGCTACACAATCGCCTACTACACTCGCGGCCAGGGCGTGTGGAACATCGACTCGGCCACGGGTCCCCAAGTGGCCGGCGGCGGACCGGTGCTGGAATCACAGAGTCCGCTCAATGTGTATCCGACCATCGAGATGGAGCAGAAGCTCAACCTTCTCCCTTACGTTCCGCCGGCCGATCAGAAGCCCGCCTATGCACTCGACTGCGCCGAATTCCTCTGGTGGGATGGCCTAGTCCCGGGTCAGCCTGTCATTCCACTGGACCAGCAGCTCGAGCGGATGAAGAACGCGGTGATCGACCACGGCGCTCTTTCGGTGGCCATGTACTACACGCCTTCCTCCTACAACGAAGCGACTCACACCTACTATTTCAGCGGGCCCTCGACCACCGCCACCGATCACTTGGTGACTGTGGCCGGCTGGGACGACAACCAGGTCGTGCCCGGCGCTCCCGAGCCAGGGGCCTGGTTAATTCAGAATAGCTGGGGTACGGAGTTCGGCGATCAAGGCTACTTTTGGATCAGCTACCAAGACGCCCTGATTAACAAATTTCCGGCGACGTTGATTGGCGGCGACTTGCCGGCCGGCGCCAAGGTCTGGCAGAACCAGCTCCTGTATCCCTCGGCCCAAACAGGGCTGGCCCAGGGCGATGTTTCGGAGGCAGCCGCGGTGATTGCGGTGTCCGCTAATACTGTAGTTGAATCGCTCGGGCTCTACGCCGCCTATGCGTCACAACAGGCTGAAATCCGCGTCTACGACCATTGGGACGCCAACGGTCCGGCGGATCTGTTGGCGAGCTTCTCTCACTTTTTTGACCTGCCTGGCTACGCGCTGGTGGATCTACCGGCGGCCTTGCCGCGGGCGACCGACGGCAGTCTCGTGGTGACGGTCGACTACGGCAGTGAATTTGCATCGCCGGTCCCTTTCGAGACCGTCGCCGACGCAGCGGCGGGGCGGTCCTATCTGCGCAATGCTCAGGGCGTCTGGGAAGACATGGCCACGTCAACGAGCGCGGGGGTTTTCGCCGTCAAGGTGATCACCACTCCGGAGCCGTCGGCCGCGTTGCTGGCTTGCCTCGCCGCGTTGGGGCTCGCTCGCCTGCGGGGAGGGCCCAGGTCACGCCATTAGGGCGAAGCGACGCGCGAGCGCCGTCCGCTTCGCCGGCGGTTCGTTTTCTACTTCACTTTGACGATCGCCGGCGGCTGCCACGTACCTTCCCCGACCGGGAGGATAGACGGCGGCGTTGCCTGCGGCCAGTAAAGACGCAGGACGAGGTAGATGGGACCGTCGGGGGCAGGCAGCCAGTTCGCCTCCATGGCCGCTCCAGGCGATTCCCGTTGAATGTAGATCGTGAGCGAGCCGTCGGCGTTCTGCTTCATGCTCGGCAGCATTGGAGAATTGATCAGGTAGCGGTTCATAGGGTTCTTGATCAACAACTGCGTCTTGCCGTCGTACATCGTGACCGACCAGAACGCATCGACCGGCGGCAACTGTCCTGCCGGGAACGTGAGCGTGTATTGGTGCTTGCTGCCGTCGAGCGTCTCGCCGTTGGCCAGCGTTCTGGCCATCGGATACACCGCTTCGACCGTGTCGTTTCCATAGATGCCGCCGGTTGCTGCCGCGGCGCGGAGCAGCCAGTTGCCGTTGTAGAAGGCGCGGTCGCCGAACAGGTCGCCGGCTTTCCAACCGTTGATGGTCTTCATTTCGGTATCGAGATACTGCTTGATCTTCGCTTCGCCCTGTTTCATGCCCTCCGCCACCGCGGCCTTCAATTCGGGCGTTGCGCTCTTCATCGCGGCAGCGAGCTTTTCTAGCTTGGCGCGAATCGCCGCCTCTTCTGGACCCGCCGGCGCGAAGGGCAGCGAAAAAGCCAGATACTCCCAGAAGCGGGTCTTTGCCAGTTCGTTGTTGATCGGGGGAAAATCGATCGCTGGGGCGGCGGGAGGCGCGGGTTTCTTGAGGTAAGCCGAGAGGGGCTGAATTTTATAGCCCGACTGCACCTTCACCACATTGGGCATGTCTTCCGGATTGAACAATTGCGTGCGATAGGCCGCCAATGAAAAGTGCGTGGACGAGTGGAACACCTCCTTGATGCCCGCCGGCGTCTCGCCATTCCAACCCGGGCCGACCACCAAATAGGCTCCAGCTGCGGGGCCCGTGGCGCGCTGGCCGATGTAGCCGTAATTGAACGTGTTCCCGTCGCACAGCATCACCGAGTAGTAACGCTCCTTGGGCACCGCCGGCACCGACAGCACCATTGGCTCCGCCCGCAGATCGAGCCACGCCAGGGAATACGGCGTGTCGCTGTTGGGCGTGACGATCGCAGTGTCCTCATAGGTGAAGACGCGCGCCTCGTTCTTTATCTGGTTGAACGGCGCCTTGTACTGACCCGAGTTCTTGTCCACCGCATATTCATACATCACCGCGTAGTTCATCACGATCGGCAGACCGTAGATCAACCCTTCTTCGGCGATGGCTTGCGCTTCGGCGGGAGTGAGATCGGCGGCCCGGGCCGACGTGAACGAGCCAACCAATGCCATCGTGGACACAAGGACTTTCAGTAGGGTGGAATTCATGAGGGCGTAGGTCCTTTCCCGGATTGAACGCGTCAGTGGCCGGCGAACTTGTTATTCGCCGCGCCATGTTCCAACGAGACCAGCTTATTTACCGAATCCGCGATCAGCTAGCTCCGAAAACGTCGCCTTGCTGATTGTACCCGGCGTTGAACATGTGCCTGCGAGCTGGCCTCAAACTTGTCGCTGCGGACAACGCGCCCATCCGAGAATCCTCGCCCGCACCGTACCAAAACGCATGACGTCCGGTCGGGCAACTTCGCATGACCACGCCGTCCACGGGCTGCGCGTCCCAGCGGGAGCACTTGGATTCGCACGGGCGTCAGCGTCCTGCTCGGGCGACAAACGATGCGGACCGGCAGCGACGTCGGGTTCGATGGCCTCGGTTGCGGCTCGGTCCGATCGCCGGCGCATATCTGGCTCGCGGCGCTGCGTCGCTTGCTTGAAGTTTGGTCCAAAGCGGAACTTGGCCTGCAGCAGCTTATCGGAGCGAAGGAGGGTTCAGTCAAGATAGAGGACTCGCTGGCCGCCTGTTGACGGTCGCCAAGTGGCTTGGCGCCGACGACATCGAAGGTCGTTTCGCGTCGAAGTCCGGCGCTGCGGCAATCGCTTATCCGAGGCTTACCGACGAGCGGATGCGTCTTAGCAGCACCGTGAAGACGGTGCGTCGGTCGGTGATGATTTCAACTTGCCCGGTCATCCCCAGCTTGACGACTCCCGAAAACTTTCCGTGGCCGACGCGATCGCCGGCGAGCGTCACCCGCACCTTATAGGCATTCTGCACGTCGGCTGACTCATCGGTCGTTCTTGACGCATCCGGAGCAATAAAGCAGACGTTTCCCGCCATCGAACCGTACAGCTGGTAATCATAGGCGTCGACCTTCACCCGCGCCGCCATTTGATCATGAACCAGGCCAATGTCTCGACTCGCGACGATCGCTTCGAAGCAGTACGCCTGCTGAGCGGCAATGTCGAAGACGGGACTGCCCATCGCGACCACGTCGCCGACGTGGTATTGCCCTCGGGTGACCACTCCGTCGATGGGACTGCGCAGCACGGCGAGCGTCGCCTGGAGTTCGAGTTCTGCCAGTTCCTTGGTCATCGCATCGATCTCCCTTTGCTTGCGAAGACGCTTGGTCTCGAGTTGAGCGGTCGCCAAACGGTGATCGCGCTCCACGAGGGTCACTGCTTGCGTCAATACGGCGAGTCGACCCTCTTCAACGGGAATCTGAGCGGCCTTGAGCGACTCTTCGGCAGCGAGCACTCTTCCATACGCTTGCGCCACTTCCTGTGCGCTGACGGCGCGGCTGACGGCCAGCTGTTGAGAGCGGGAATATTTGTCTTGCGCGAGCTCCAACTCGATCTCCGCATGACGAACGTCAGATTCCCGCGTCCGTCGAGCGCGCGCGATTTCCGCAGTCGCGTGCGCCAGTTCGGCGGCGGCCTTCGATCGGGCGATCTGAAATTGACCGTCTTGCAGGTCGGCAAGTTGGTTCAACTGTTGGTGCTCGCGCTGCGATCCTTCGAGCTGCGCTTGGATGGCGGTGATTTCGTGCTCGAGTCGACGAGTGTCGAGCCGCAAAAGGACGTCGCCCTGGCGGACCCGCGCTCCCTCTTGCACATGGACTTCCACGACCCGCCCTTCAACTTTTTGCCCCACAGCGCTAAAGACTTGAGTCGGCAAGTCGACCGGACGGACGACCCCCTCCGCTCGCACCACCAGGTCAACCGGAGTCAGCGCCGCCCAGGCCAGGCCGCAGGCAAGCGTCGCGACGCAGAGGAGCACTCCGAGATGGGCGATGCGCGGCGGACGCGCCGCGACGGTTTCTCGGTACGCCGTGCAGTCGTTTAGCGTCAACAGGGTCGCAGGCATGAGGTTAACCTTCCGAAAATGCGTGTGAAATGCGATTGGCCAGGGCACGTCCGTTGAGCGCCGGCGGCAGGTGGAACAATCCGTCGAGCGAGGTCGTCTGCGATTCCCAGAGTTTGGCGTAGGCGCCGCCCGCGGCCAGCAACTCGCCGTGACTTCCGCACTCGGCGACCCGTCCAGACTGCATCACGTAGATCAAGTCCGCGTCCATGATCGTGCTGAGCCGATGCGCGACGACCAGCACGGTTCTTCCGGCGAGCGTCTTGCGTAGATTCTCTTGGATCTGCCGCTCGGTGGCCGTGTCGAGTTGGCTGGTAGCCTCGTCGAAAATAAGCATCTCAGGATGACCTACCAGCGCTCGGGCGATGGCCAAGCGTTGACGCTGACCGCCGGAGAGGTTCGACCCGCGCTCGCCCACCATCGTGTCGTAGCGAAGAGGCAGCGTGTTGATAAATGCATCCAGTCCGGCGGCTTTCGCCGCGGCAATGACGTCCGTCAACGTCGCTTGCGGGCTGCCTAATGAGATGTTCTCGCGAATCGACCCGGTGAAGACGTACGCGTCTTGAGTGACGACCCCGAGGCGATTGCGCAGGGAGCCCAGTGCAAAATCGCGAAGGTCGACTCCGTCGACCAGGATTTGCCCGGCCGACGGCGAGTGGAAACGGAGCAACAGTTTTAATAGCGTCGATTTGCCGGAGCCGCTCTCGCCGACGATGGCCACCATTTTGCCCGACGGTATCGTGAGATTCACCTGTTCCAACACGTCGTGCTTTGAGCCGTAACCAAAGCTGACGTTCTGCAGCTGAATCTCGCGTCGAATGTGCGTGAAGGGCGCCTGATCATAACCGATCGGTTCGACCTCGAGATCCAGGATTTGAAAGAGCCTTTCGACGGCCGACAGGGCTTCGTGAATTTTGAGGTTCACGCTTGCCAGCCGTCCGAGAGGTTCGAGCATCGTGATGACTAGCGTGTAAAAGAACAGAAGCTGGCCGATCGTGATGGCGCCAGTCAGGACGCGATGTCCGCCCAGCCACAAGATGGCCACGCCTGCCAAGCCGCTGATGAGCGTACTGAGCGACGTCATCCAGACGTCGAGCTTCGCCAGCGAGAACATCGACTGGATAAAACTTACCAAGTGGGCTTCGGTTCGATCGCTGCGCATGCTTTGAGCGTCGCAGGCCTTGATGGTTTCGACTCCCGAAATGTCCTCGACCAGGTGTGCCGCGAACAGCGATCCCCTCTCCATTGACGCTCTTGAGTGTCGGGCAATCGCGGAATGGTTGAGAGCGATGGCGCCCAGAAAGACGGGCACGATCAGCGTGGCCGCGGCCGCCAACGGCAAATCGTAACACCAGAGGAGCGTCAGCAAGGCGACGACGACTGTTCCGTCCACGATGGCGGTGGTCGTGGCGCCGCTGATGGCGTCGCGAAGCTTGTCGGCGTCGCCGACCCGAGAAAAAATCTCGCCGACGCGACGGGTATGAAAGAACTGCACGGGTAACCGCAGGATGTGGCGTGAGTAACCGCCGATCAAGATGAGATCGATGCGTCTTCCCATAAACGCAAGGAGGTACTGCCGAGCGGCTCCAAACGCCGTACGCAGTAACACGATCAACAACATCCCGACGCCGCAGGCATTCAGCAGCGTTCGCTCCGAATGGACGAGCACCGAATCGATCAGGTGCTGGACGAAGTACGAAGTCGATACCGCCAGCAGTGCCATCAAGAGCGCACAGAGAACGACCTCGCCGATCAAAGCTCGGTGGGGCGTCAGCAAGTGTAGAAACTGCTTGATCGGGGACGCGGGTCGCGGATGCGCGTTCGTCTTCGAAACACCGTCGGGAACTGCCAGGAGCAGATTTCCGCTCCACCGCTGGAGAAACTTCTCCATGGGCAACGTTTCGATTCCGCCGGCCGGATCGCCGATGACGACTGAGCGGCGAGCGACGCGAAACAACACGACGTAATGCCCCGCACCATCGGCGAGCGTCAGATGAGCAATCGCTGGCAGCGGCGCCGTGGCCAAAGATTCCGCCGGCAGCCGCACGGCCTTCGCGGAGAACCCAAGCAACTCAGCCGCTTGTCGCAGGCCGAACAGGCTGGCGCCGTCCCGATCCGTATGGCTGAGATGACGGAGGTATTCCAAGTTGACGGACAGCCCGTGATGGCGAGCCAAGGTTGCCAGCGCTGCCGGGCCGCAGTCCGCTTGGTCGTTCTGCCGCACTAGTCGGTATTTTCTGCCCCACATCGGTCAACTCCATCGCGGACTGAAGCGGAGAAGCGATGCCGCTGCTCCCACGTTTCTAAGCGTGGGAACGGAGCAGTTGTTTCCCAGCGGCGGGAGTTTTGGATTTCTCGGCGGGCCGACGGACGCGGGCGCGGAAGGAGCGCCAGGTCAGTCAGGCCCGGCGTCAAGGCCTAAGCCACGGCGGGATTGGGAGAGAGCAAGCGGCCGACGCCGCCGAGCAATCGCGTCAGTCGAGAGGATTCGACCGCCAGTTTCGCGTCCCCGTAGCCGTCCAGCGAGCGCGCGAGCGTAGCGACGCGCGCGGGCAGGCTACTCCCGTGATCTTTCACCTCGTCGAGGAGAAGCAGGTTGATCCCGCGAAGCGTTTTCGTCACAAGGTCGACGTATCGCGATGCTTGCGTCCGCTGATCGAGGTTGGCCAGATACCTGGCAATCTCGATCAATCCCCCTTCCTCCAATCCAACGGCGTCAACGAACCATCCATGGCCGCTCTGCCGTATGGCAAGCCAACCGGCTTCATCGTCGTTCTGCCAAGCGAGCTTGCAGAGTCGCTCCCCCAAAGCGAATGCCTCCGGGTTCGTCGTCGCGCATTGCAACAGCTTGAAGTTCGTGATGGGGCGCTGCGGGAGTGCCGGAGCCGTCGGCTCGAGTTTGGCAACGGCGGCGCACAAAAGCCATCGTTGACGAGCAAAGTCCTGGGGTCCCAGCGCGGCGACGCGTTCGCAAACCGTTTCCAGCGGGGTTCGCGGAAAGTAATTGGCGAAGCGCTGGCCGCTCGAGGACCACAGGTCGCGGGATCCCGGGCGCAAATGAAACAGTGGAATATCGTTGCGTTCCAACTCGGCCCGTTCGGCGGCGATGAGAGGGCGAAGCCCGGCCGCGTCGTTCGCTTGAGACCATAGTTGGTCAAACCATGCACTGCGTGCCGCTCGACTTCGCAGAAAATCAGGGTGAAAACTCTGCTCCAGCAACAGCCCGTAAATCTGCGTCGCACGCGCAATGAATCGAGTCTCGACGTCAGCGAATGCCGCCAAGGGACCATCCTCGGCTGCGAGATCAGCGCGATGCCGCCGCAGCAGCCGATACATGCGGGTGAAGCCGCCAATCAGTTCACCACGAAAATCCGCCGGCGTAACGTCGGCGCCAGCCAGCGTCGGGCGGTGTTTGCCAGCCAGCGTATGCATCTCGACGCGGATTAACCTCATCTCGTCAGTACCAGACGCCTGAAACTCGTACGTCGGTACTTCAATCTCTTGGCCCGTGAGGGCGCCAAGTCCGCTGAAATCGACGCCTTTGTCAAATCCTTCGTAGTAGGAGACTCGCGGGAGAATGCCGATGGACACGACGGAGTTGGACATGCCCCGTATTGCCGGGCTGCTTACCGTGCCGGGAAGCCGTTCATGGAAAAGCGTTTCCAGATCAACCAGCACGGGATGCTCGCCCGCAGCAATCAAGTTTTCAAAATGGAAGTCCGTCGCCTGAAGCACGTACAGCAAAGACAGGTATAGACCTTGACGTTGATAAAATCGGCGAATTTCCCGCAACGAGCGACAACTCCTGGCCTCGACGAATTCAACCCAACCGTGATCTCCTTGGTCAACGACGCGCAAGGTGCGCAGCCGCGGGCTGGCGCCTCGCGCGTTGCACCAGCCGAGCAGCTCTTGAAAGCGTTGGTCGACGGCTAGGGAGCGCGGCTTGTAGACCAGACGGAAGCCAGTCGCGAAGCGCAGGATGATGACAGCTTTCCCATCGGAGTGGCGATCGCCGGCATCGCCCTTGAGTTCCACCAAATCGCCCACTTCATTAGCGAATCCGAAGGTTTCTTGGAGGAGACGCCAGTCGGCGGCCAAGTGACGCATGAATTCGAGACTTGAGCGCACCCATTGATTGATGCAATAAAGCGCCTGTTGGGCCAAGATCGGGTACTCATGGAGAATTGACCGAACCGCTTGCGGGCACTGCAGACGTGCGGTGAATGAATCGAAGCGGGCCGCTGGAGAGTCGCCCTGTAACTCGCCCCGAAGGGCAGCCACTTGCATTTCCAGGGCTAAGGTGCGTTCGGAGATCTGTTTCAGACGACTGTGTAAATGTTTGAGCAGTTCCGCTTCGATGACTGTTACCGATCCGGGCAGGAAAACACCGCCGTTCTCAATGGCATGCAGGCTGTCGCGCAACTGCTGGCAAGCGGCGCTGACGGGGAGCGCAAAGAGTCTGAGCAGGTCCGGCGTCTGATAAATTGCGAGTCCGCCGTGAAATGCTTCCGTCGGCGTTTGTTCGCAAGCGCTCAACTCGCCAAGCCATTGGTCAAGCGTCACGTCGGTCGACAGGTCACTCTCTGTGCGGGCGACGCCGGTGGGCGCGCCTTCAGCGTCCACCATGCCGATGTTTCTTTGGCGCCTGGTCATCGCTGCCGCTCTTTCTCTCGGGTTGCTTGAGTTAGTAGATGAACACGACGGCGGGTCATCCGCGAGGACGACCCGCCGTCGTATGGTACGATCGGACGGTCCGCGAATGACCGGCTAACGAACGTTGCAACCACGCGAGCCGTGGCAGCTACTGCAGCCCGCCAGAGCCAGCTTGCCATTGATCGTCGCCGCTTCGGCTTCGGTCAGTTCAACGGCGCCGGCAGGATTAGCCGGCAGGCCAGCCAGTTGCTCGGACGACAAGCTTGCCCGGTAGGCCGAATCTTTCCAAGCGCGAATGACATCAAGACGTGACATGGTACATCCTCTTTCTGAGCATCTGTTTCGCATCCGCCTCGCGTCAATGAAGGAGACGGGATTGAGTCAGAACTCGATTGAAGCTTCCTCAGGTTGTTGTTTGGAGCGTCGTCGCGAGGAAGCTGATAACGCGACGCTCCGAGTTGTTAAGCGTGTTACTGGCCCAAATGTTTCATTCTTGCTTCTCCCTCTTTGCGGGGAGCTTCGGAACTCGGATTCAATGCCAGGAAGCCGGCGGCAATCAGTTCAAGCGCCGTCTCCTTGACAGCCTGTCGCTCAAGATCGGACGCTGCAGCGCCGCAGGCCGCGAAGGCTGTCGCCCCGAGTTCCAGCAGCGACGCGATCAGTTGCAGCTGTCGCTCAGTCGGCCAAAGCGTCAAGATCTGCGATCCGACCGCGAAGAATGCGACGTCTCCTCGCGAAGCGGCGCTGACCGCCAGCGTCGCTACTTCCAATCGCGACCACACGCAGATCGGATTTACTACGGGCGTGTAGTCGGAAAGCTCGATCGTCTCGTTCGCCAGAACGCGGCTTCGGGTCCATAAGCGCTGGAACGTGAGATGAGCTTGACGATTGGTGCGCGCCAGCTCGTAACAGGCGTACTCTGATTCTTGATAGGAAACGAAGTCCGCTTGCTGCGGCGTCAGCGATCGCTGGCGGAGCCAGCGGAGAAATCGCTGCGGTTCGCGCTCATCCAGTTGAAACGTCCGGCGCGGCGTCATCGCAAGATAATCGTCAACCAGTTGTTCGAAATTCTCAAACGCGAGCCCCGCCAGGTCGACTTCTTCCACCAGCATCCTGCGTCTTTCCCCGAGTGAGTTTTCGAGAAATCGTTCGACGTCTCGCCGCGACGAGCCCGCGGCTAGGCTCTCGAGCACTTGCCCGATGCGTCCGGCGCCAAGCTCTTCCGACCAATCCGCTAACGATCGTTCGTAGGCGCTCATGTTGCGTACTCCGCGGTTGAGGACCGCTGGTGAACGAGTTCGGCGAGATGCCGCGCCCGGTGGACTTCATTGCGCCACCCTTGCTCGCACGGGAACTTCCAATCACGCTCGATAAAGACGGCGTCGACTTTGCCGCAACCCAATGCGAGCGCTTCCTCATACAGCGACCAGACGTCATCTGGAATCGATTCGGAGTGACTGTCGACGTAGCGACCCCAGCGCTGGTCGAAGTACCCCCCGGCCAAGTGCATCTGCACGCGATTGGCGGCAGGAACGACGGCTCGGATGAAATCTTGCGTGCTATCGCCGAAATTGAACTGGTTGGCGTACGAATTTGTGACGTCCAACAGGAGCCCGCAACCCGTACGCTCCAGCACTCGCGTCATGAAGGCGATCTCATCGATCTCGCCTTGCCATGCGAAGAAATGCGCAAGATTCTCGACGTAGAATTTGAAGTCGCCAAAGCGACGTTGAATGACTTCGACGTTACGGCAGGTCGCATCGAGCGAGGCTTGCGTGAAGGGCGGGGCCATGACATGCCCCACTCCTGCGCCGCCCTTGACGCCATGCGTGAAGCCGAGGTGATCGGTAATCGCGCTGGCTCCGTTCTCGTGAGCAACTTCCACGAGTGCGTCGAGATACTTCACGTCGGGCGGCTCGGGGCTGCAGATCGATAGGTCGAGCGTGTGCAAGCTCACGTAGTCAAACACCAGCCCCTGCAAGACGCGCTCGGTGCGCAACGGATGGTCGGCGCGCTTGAAGTCAATTTCTACCGCGGTCCACGCCGGATCATCGGCATAGGGACGGTTTTCGTCGCGCAGGGCGTAACCGGTAGCAGGTAGCATAGGAGTCTCCCGATGCGGCCTCGACGGTGGCCGCTGTTCGTTAGGCGGGGCGCCGCGAACTGCGGCGGTTGGTTGTCATGGGCAATCAACTAAGCGTCCGCCCTGGACGTCTGTTACCGAGCTTGGCGCTGACCATGAGCGCGGCGACCTCGGGGTTGATTGCCGATCACGACGGCCGGAAGGGTCAAACGCTGATCTTCGCAGTGCGCTTTCGCTGCGGGGCGTTCGCACGCAATACGAGCCCAGCCATCAGCCACACTGTCGCATCGAGGCGATCAGGACCGAGTTTCAAGCATTCGTCGACGGATCGTCCGGCTGACTCATCAGCGCGACGCTCGGCGAGCTGATCCGCTCTCAGATCGGGTCGATCGCACCGCTGGCAGTACTTTTAGGCAACCACTTAGTCCAGGTCACCGCAACTTTTGCAGTCTTGTTACCGCTAAACCGAGACCACCGGTGCAGCGCGCGCTACTGGGTCGCGTTGACACTTAGTTGAGGCCTACGAAGAGAGCCGCAAGGCAAAGAAACCCTTCGTAGTTTTGGTCCAACTTGTCGTAGCGGGTGGCAACCCGGCAAGAATGCTTCATGCGGTTGACGAACCGCTCCACCCGATTGCGGCTTGGCGGCGGATCGTCAAGCGGAGCAGATCGCTGTCGTACTCGTTGTCGGCCACGACGCAGTCGGGCGCCAGGCCTTCGGCGACCGACTCCGCTTGATCCATGTCGTGACGCTGCCCTGCGGTCAGGCGAAGTCGCCCTTTCCTTTGTAGGTTGCTAACATCTGCTTGCTCGCCCCTTGCTCGCTTTCCGGCGTCTGACCCATCCGTAGCTGCGGCAAGACGATATACTCGACGGCGGGAAGGGGCACTTCGTTCAGCCCAGCAAACGAGCCACATCACAAAGGGCCTCAAGGCGAGCTTGAGCGGGACCGAAGTCGGAAAACCACAGAAAATCACCACGCGCTAGGCACGGAGTCTGGTGGGCAATGTTAAGCTGTGAGGAATTGCGAGCCTAGATCGTATTCCGGCTCAACCCATATGGGGTATGTTGCTTAGCACTCTTAGCCTCAGAGGTAACATGGCCGCCAGAAGAGCCATTGGGCTTGAGCGAATCGCATTCACTCTAGTTGAGTTGCTAGTGGTCATCGCGATCATTGGTACGCTCGTTGGTTTGCTTCTGCCAGCGGTCCAAGCCGCACGAGAGGCAAGTCGCCGATCTCAGTGCGCCAATAATCTCCGTCAAGTTGGCTTGGCAATCCTAAACTACGAGAGCGCTTTGCGAGAACTGCCGCCCGGCGGCAAGAAGCCCAGTGGCTCCGGCTACCAAACTGATCCTTCTTGGTGGATTCACACGCTTCCCTACTTCGAACAAGGGGTGATACGGCAAAATTTCGATGTCCGAGGACTCTTTTACAGCGATGCAGTCCAAAAATCCAACGTCAATCTCCTTGCCGCCAAAGGCGAGCTCGAGGTCATGGTCTGCACCTCGTCTGATTTGCCCCGAGTCACCCAGGACGGTTCGCTAGCGGGGATTGCCCGTCCCAATTACGTCGCGCTGGCTGGAGCAAAGGGAGATCCTCAGCATCCGACGACAACGCGCAAGAATCCCTGCAGCTATGGCGACTGCGGATGGCTCTCCGATGGCGGCTGCTTCCCTTCCTCCTTCAAGTTTCGGAACGGTCAAGGCGGCGGCGTGAAACTGAAGCAAGTCACAGATGGAACGTCCAACACGATGGCGGTTGCTGAACAGTCGAACTGGTGCCACGACGCTAATGGGCAACCGGTCGACTGTCGGTCCGACTGCTTCCACTCGTTCGTCACTGGACCGGTGAACGACAACCCGCGCATCTTTAATCTCACAGTGGTTCTATACGAACTCAATGAAGACTCATCGACCCTCTTAGGAATCAAGGGTACGAACTCGGGCCTGTGTGCACCAAATACGCCGCTGCTATCGGCGCATCCCGGAGGAGTACAATCGGTATTTGCCGACGGTTCCGTCACGTTTCTTCAAGAAGGGCTGGAAGTTCCCGCCCTCTACAATCTCGTCAATCGAGACGATGAAGCGACAACAAGTAAATCTCCCTAGTTCGCGATGCTGGATGTTCCCATTAGGGCGCCGCCGGCATAACGCGGGGGGCCAGGCATCCGTTTCCAAGACTGTATCACACGCTCACCGGTCGCTTGGCCAGGAATGTTTTCAGCGATGACTAACGCCATCAGACCATCGAATCCCGTCGCTAGGTTGGCGATCGGGCTGCTGCTGGGGACAGCATTTGGTTGCGGTGAAGCGCCGGAGCCCTATCGAGCGATCCAAGGCCGCGTGACCTATCAAGGGAAGCCAGTTCCCCATGCCGTGGTGGTGTTTGAATCTACTGCGCAAGAACTAACGATTGCCGCTGACGCGGATGAACAGGGAATTTACAAAGCGATCCGATCGGTGAACGTGCCCGGTCTACCGATCGGCAGCTATCGCGTGGCCGTCACGCCCCCATTGTTTTATCCCGGCCTGGGGCCCGTGGGAAAGAATCCTGGACCTCCTACCCGCGAGGATATTCCCGCATCCTATCGAGAGAGTGCAACCAGCGGGCTGACGATTGACGTCAACAAAGAGGGGAGCGACGCCTCTTTCGATATTGAGATGAAATGAGAAACTGGCGCCCAGACTGGATCGTCCTAAGTTGTTCTCCTAGGCGCTAGGACGCCGTCCCGAAAGTTACCAAGAGGCCGACCAAGCGCATCGGGAACTTTATTTCACTCGTCTAGTAATTATCGGCAAGGGACCAGTGAAGAGGTCGTGCTTCGCCGCTACGCGGAAGTCTTCAACGCACCACTCGACGCACGGCGATTTCCGTCGTTCCGCTTGGCGTTCGATTTGTGAATGATCTGTGGAAACCTCTCTCGGACCTATCGATTGACGGCAACTTAACTCTGTTTTGGACTTCGTTCACAAAACGAATGTTAGTGCTACAGTATCAGCTCGACCTGCTGAATCGCACCTGCGTGCCTCTCTTCGGATAGCGGCAGTGCTTCGGCGACCAACTTCTTGCTCGCTCGACCTCTTGGCGTAGGACCTCGTGATGACCACCAGACGACAGTTTGTCCAATCTCTGCCAGCAGTCGGCGCCGCCTTCGCCATCGCGGGCAGCTGGACCGTTGATTCGAACTCGGCAAGGGCTACGTCCCCCGTTCCCTTGAAGGGGCATTTTCACCCCAAAGGCAAATCGCCCTCCCGATTCACGCTGGACGTTCTGCAACAAGCCAAAGCGACGCTGCCATTTGACGACGTTCGCGACTTCCAAGAGCAGAAGAAGGGCTTCATCGCTCCGATGAAAGAGCTCAAGATCATGGCGAACGCAGGCCACGTCGCGTGGGACATGGAGCGGTTCCAGTTTCTGCATGAGCAAGAAGAGTTCGACAGCATCCATCCCTCGCTGCTTCGCCAGTCGGTGCTCAACAACAACTACGGACTCTATGAGGTCATTCCGGGCATCTACCAGGTGCGCGGCTTTGACCTGTCTGATCTCTCGTTCGTGCGCGGCAAGACGGGCTGGATTGTGATCGACCCGTTGGTTTCAGGGGAAACTGCCAAGGCGGCGTGGAATCTGCTTCAAGAGCATGTGGGGGAGGGGCTTCCAGTTTCGGCCGTGATCTACTCGCACTCGCATGCCGACCACTGGGGCGGCGTGCGCGGCATCATCGACGACGAGGAAGTGAAGAAGAGAAACATTCCCATCATCGCTCCCCGAAACTTCATGGTCCACACAATCTCGGAGAACGTTTATGCCGGCAATGCAATGAACCGGCGATTGTTCTACCAATACGGCCTCCTGCTGCCGGCAAGCCCTCATGGTTACGTCGGTCAGGGACTGGGGCAAGCAGTATCCTCGGGGGCCATCGGATTGTTGGCCCCCAACAGATTGATTGAGCAAGCGATCGAGGAGATCGACGTCGACGGCGTCCGGATGATTTTCCAAGATACGCCCAATACCGAAGCCCCGACGGAGATGAACACGTACATTCCGGAACTAAAAGCACTGTGGATGGCAGAGAACGTGATTGCGTCGTTGCACAATATCTACACGCTGCGCGGCGCTCCGGTCCGCGATCCTCTCAACTGGTCGAAGTACATCAACCAGGCGCTCCACCGCTTCGGCGTTGAGGCCGAAGTGATGTTCGCATCTCATCATTGGCCGCGCTGGGGCAACGCGCGCATTCAGGAAGTGCTGCGCGGACAGCGCGACCTGTACGCCAATATGAACAACCAAGTGTTGCATCTCGCCAACCAGGGCGTGACGATCAACGAGATTCATAACGTGTACAAGACGCCCAAGAGCATCCTGTCCAAGTGGGACTGTCGCGGCTATCACGGTTCGCCCGAACACAACAGCCGAGGCGTCATCCAGCGGTTCCTCGGCTTCTGGGATTGCAATCCGACGACGCTCATCCCGTTATCGCCGAGCGACTCAGCGCCCCTCTACGTCGAGATGATGGGCGGTGCGGAAAAGATACTAGCGCGCGGTCGCGAGCTCCATGACGAAGGAAAGTACCTCCACGCCCAAGAGATACTCAACAAGCTCGTGCTGGCCGAACCGCACAATCAGGATGCCAAGGACTTGCTGGCGGATGTTTTCGAACAGATCGGCTACCAACAGGAGAATCCAGGATTACGCAACAGCTACCTGGCCGCCGCCTACGAACTGCGATCGGGCATCCCCGCAGGACAAACGGCTGACTCCAGCAGCCCCGACGTCATTCGGGCGATGTCCACAGAGTTGTTCCTCAACTTCCTTGGCATTCGCATGGACAGCCGTAAAGCGGAAGGCATGAGGTTCACCATCAATCTCATCACGCCGGATAACGGCGAGAAGTTTTTAATCGAGCTCGAGAATGCCACGTTGACGAACATCCAAGGGTTTCTTTCCCCTTCGCCGGATTTGACGCTCACGATTAATCGGACGGATCTGGAGCAGACGATGATGGGAACCAAAACGCTGGAAGCCCAGATTGCCGATGGAACCGCTACGGTCGATGGGGACGTCGCCGTATTGCAGCAGCTTGCTTCGACGATGGTCGATTTCGACCCGCGTTTCGAGATCATGCCGGGAACGAAGGGTGTTGCAACGAAGATTCAGCACGCCGATCCGTACGAAGCCGTCCCCCAAGCGGCGATTGCGGAGTAGGTCTGAAGCAGCCCCTTCAGTGAGTCCGCTCCTGGAGCGCGAATCCAAGCACTGGGCGCTGTACCAAGGGGCAAGGTCGGCGCAAGGCTATTCCGTGATCAGGGCCTCACTTCTCGTTCAGCGTCCGAGAATACAATCTTCCCGGTGGACTCTTAGGGAAGGTCATATCATCCTGCCTCAGGTGGTTGGCGGACGTCTGAGATCGGCATGGAACGGGCGATCAAGAGTGATCGTGTCCTGAAGACCGACAACAAAATTTCGTTCCGAAACTTCTTCGACGACTTTGGTGCTTTGGGTACTCGCCTTCCGCCACGGTCGGCGAGCAGCCGCTTGAGATTTCGATCGCTCGGCTGCTTAGGTTGCCACGACAGCGCCGGAGACCGGGGAAAAGGTGAACGGCACGCGTCGAGCTCCAAGCTCCGGGCCCCAGCAATGCCAGAGCTGTCGCTCGCCGGACGGCGATAAGTCTTTGCTCAATCGACGGCCCGCCAGCAGTAGAGGTGGCTGCGCGGCCGCTATGGCGAGCCCACTACAGAATCCGTTTCCAGTAACCAAGTGCCGCGGCGACTCCAATCGTAAGAATTCCGGCGCCCGGCTCGGGCACTGCATTGATTGATGGGGCGGAAGCGCCTGAGCCGAAATTCTGCCGCCAGATGGCGAGGTCCGCGCCATCCACATTGTAGTTGCGATCGGCGTCGCCTTGGGCCACGGTGGCCGTGCCGGTGATGCCGAATCCTCGCTGCCACGACAGTAAGTCGGCGCCGTCGACGTCGCCATCGAGATCAAAGTCGCCGGCAGTCGCGGCGGCCTGAAAGTTATTGAGAAAGACATCGCCGTTCGCCAGGTCGTAGTTGACCGTGGCCGTCGTTGCACCGAGAAAGGTCACCGAGCCGAACTGCCCCAGCAGCTTGAGCGCCGTTGCGTCGATAAGCGTGAGCGTCGACGTCGGCGTGAAGGAGAACCCGTCAAGATTGAGCTGCAGCTGCGCGCCTTGGATCTCGGCGCCACCCGACGGCTCGCCGATGTTCTGTGCCAGCGTGATTGGGGTAACGCCCCCCGCATCAGCGATAAACGAGAAAATCGCCGTGGGAGACGAGGCGAGCAGATCGCGACTCGGCGGATTCGGATCGACGATCAGTGGATTGGGATCGACGCCGACGGCAAAAGCTCCCCCGGAGCCGACGATCGTGATTTTGGCGGCGCGCTGCGCGAGCAGCTCCGGATTGGGCAGGCAGTTTTCGCAGCGGTCCATAATGAGCGCGCCGTTCAGCGTAACGGCTCCGCCTGATAGCCGCAGCTCGCCCTGGGCGCCATGTTCGGACATGAGGAGATCTTTCGCGAAGAGGGCGCCCTGCACGTCGACAAGCCCGCGACCATCGAGCCCTGGCTCGGCGCCGAAGTCGTCGAACGCAGGTCCGTAGTTGCCGATGCGCAAATCTTCGGTTCCGCCGAAATGGGCAGGCTCGTCAAACGCCACCCAGGTTCGCGATTCGAGAATTGCATCGGCGCCGATTGACAGAAGACCCAAGGTTCGTTCGCCGATGATGGCCCCGTTGACGCGGAGGATCGAGTCGCCGGTCATGATCAGCTCGCCTCCCTTTTTCGTATCATCGTCGATGACGTTCTCCCGTTCACGACCCACGCCGACGAGGCCCTGCGCTCCCGAGCCTATGACTTCGAGCGTCCCCCCGGACATTGTCAGCCGACCGAAGTGGGTGTCGCCAATTTGATGCTCTTTGGCGGCCGACCCGACGCGCAGCCCCTTCACCTGGACGAAGCCGTCGGTGAATGTCGCGGAGAGGCCGTCGTCGACGCCGTAGATATCGATCAGGTTGGTTCCGGGGCCGTTTTCAGGACTCCAATTGGCGGCGACTTGAAAGTCGGAACTTAAGCTGCCGTCGAAGTAGACGAAGACCGCCCAGCAGTCTGGGGCGGAGCCAGTCAGGGTTAAGATCGAGGCAAAGCTCGCTAGCAGTTTCGCGAGAAGTCGTGACGTTATCATAGTGCGTATCCTTGATTGAATTTGCCGTCGCTTTGTAACTGGGCCGGCGCGCTCGCCGAATTCATCGCCAATGGCGCGGCGCTAATGCGCCACCGAGTCGTCGACGACTTCGTCTCCGGCCCGCGTCGCAAGTGCATTGAACAGCGTGACGTCGACGTCATATCCCAGTCCGCGGATTGATCCATCGGCAAATATGCCATTGAAGCCGGCGGGATGCGCCGACCCAAAGTAGTAAACGTCGCGATCGATTCCAAAGAGATCGGCTGGGCTGTTTTGAGGTTGGAACTGAAAGCCGGCCCCATCGCCGTCTTGATAGGGCTGGAAGCAGGTGGAACGAATAGCGTCGGGATCCCAGCCGTCGATCCACCCTTTGTCATCTGATTTGCTGCCCCCGCCGTACAAATCGGCTCGTACGTACTTTTCGCCGAGTAAGAACGTGTGACTTGTGCCGTCGGTGATTTGAGCGAACGACACCGGCTTTGGATTGTTCTTGAACGTCTTAGTCGAGTAATCCCAAGCACTGCGGACGATCACGCCGTCGTAGACCTGGTTGTCCTTCGCAACATTGCCCGCGACGTCGCCGTTTTTGCCGCCCCAAAATGACGGTTGGTTCTTCGTGTAGCCGTCTCTCGCCAGCGGGACGGCAGCCGATGGCTGGTAGCGAACGGGAGTGCAGCCCGGACTGCCTGTGACGCAATCGTCCGTGCAGGGCTGCGCGGCTGCGTAGTCGATCAGAAACACTTTCTGATCGCCCAGGATGGTCGAATTGCTTGACGCCTCCGACGGCGAACGCCGCGAAGGGCAGGTGTACAACGGAATCGACTGGGCCTGCAACTGAATCTGCGTTGTGAGACCCTGAATGGCGCCTTGCTCCAGATACGGGAGGAGTTGGTAGCACCAATTGAGCCCTTGCTTGTCAGGACCGAACGGACGGCCCCCCGAAACGAAATTGGCAATGTCGGGATAGACGCCTGTTCCTCCCGTAGGGAACACGCGTTGTGCGACGGCGTGGTTCTGAATGGCCAAGCCCATCTGCTTCAGCCGATTTCTGCAGTCGGTTCGTCGCGAAGCTTCGCGAGCCGCTTGCACGGCCGGCAGTAAGAGGGCCACAAGCGTACCGATGATGGCGATCACGACGAGCAGTTCTACGAGCGTGAACCCCCGGGACCCCGCGCTGGCGTTCGTCGTGACTCGCGGGAGGGTTGCCCCTGTTGAATCCATCGCTTTCATGACTTCCTCCAGCCCAGATCGGGGGCGTCACGGCGGGCTCGCATTCCAACGTCGCGCGAGCCTCCGACTGACGGGCGGCCGTCCCGCGGTGCAGGGCGGCCGCCTTTTGTGTCAGCATCGAACGTCACGGCAGGTTGGAGGGTTCATACCCTCGGAGCCGCTCTCTCTATCGCAGCGCACGGCGCTGGCCATAGACTGCGCCAATCGCCGCGATCCCTAACAACGCCAGCGTCGACGGCTCGGGAATCCGTTGCAGCAGGACGTCGCCGGCAGCCAAGTCGTAAAGCAATTGATACTGGAACGCCGGATCTCCGCCGTTGACCGCCCAGGAGGCGAACGATCCATAAATCTGATTCGGCGCGGCGTCGAACAGCCGCTCCGTGGCGCCGATACCCAACACGAAGTTGTTGAGGTTAACCGTCAGGTCGTTGTTGGTGATGTTCATCGCGTTGGAGAGCTTAATCTCAGAGACGCCACCCAAGTCAGCGGAGAATTCAAACTCGTTATGGACTTGCGACAAACCGTTGGCGGACTCGAGGTTGACGGCGTTCAACGTTGCCGTCGAGCCGATCATGTGAACCAGCGCTGAACGATTCGGCTGATCCGTATTGATGTTGGGGACCAGGTTGTCGGTCAGGATGACGGAACCATTGCCGGAGACGCGCAGTTCGCCGTCGCCGTCGGTGGCTCCAAGGAAAATAACGTGAGCGCTGAACGAGCCTTCCACGTTGAGCAGGCCATTGCCCTCTAGGCCGTTGGGGGTGCTGCCGCTGGCGTCGATGGCCGGCCCATAGTTGCCGATGCGCCAGTAACCGCCGCCGGGCCGCGTCGAGATGACCGACGCGTTGGGGCCAATGTTTAGTTCGCCGCGATCGCGCGTGCCGACGCCTGGATCGGACCCTTGAATTTCAAGCACCGCATCGCCAGTGAGATTGATGACGCCCGTGCCGCCGCAGCAAGCGCGAGCCACTTGAAATGAGTCGCCGCCTCCGGTCACGACGAGCTTGCCGGCCGACATATTGAGCGTTCCCGGCGTTCCGAAATCGCCGGATGCGATCGGGGCGTCGGCGCCGACGGCCAAGCCTTCGACGAAGGTGATCGCACTGGTCGCGTAAGAGACGACGGCGTTGTCGTTGATCGCATAGCGGGGCCCGCCGCTATTAAGCGGATCGGGGTCGTTGGGGACGCCGTCGGGACTCCAATTAGCGCCGTCGAGGAAGCTCACGCCGTCTCCGCCGCCGTCGAACTTCACTTGGGCCCAGCAACGCTGACTTGTCGCCGAGAAGGCCAACAGCAGGCCGAGGCTGAGAGTTACGCATTTCTTCATTACCCACACTCCCCCAATTTGGGCGCAATGGCGCCGCGCAAGAGAACGCTGCGATGAGATCACCGCCGCTCCGCACTTCCTGCCCCGACATCGGTCGAGACAATGGCGGACTGAAAGAGAATTAAAGAAGAGAATCGCACTCAGCGGAAAAGGCCGCGGCCGATTGGCAGTCGCCGTGTGCAATGGCTGACGTCACCGACGACAGTCGCAGGCATCATCCTACACTGTTCGTGCAGCCAGCTAAGTCACTAACTGGAAAATATGCGAGAATAATCCGCTAATACCTCGCTTATCGGGCACGGCGCCATTCCTTACACGCACATCGTCGGGACCACAGTAGGCTGCGTGAGGTATCTTCGCTACCAGCGAACAGTAGCAGGTCGACCTTCGGTTACGAAGCCATTTACTCAATCAAGGCGCCGTGAGACTTCGGACCGCAACCAACTTGCCGCGATTCGACCAAAGTGAGGGTAGTCGGCGGCTTTAGATACTCTTCTCGATGACGCTGCACTTCGAGCGATTTTTGCGTGGCGAACGTCCGCCATGCTACGCTGATAGCCCCATCAAGGATACGATTAAGAGCGTGAAAGGGCTTATCTTGGCGGCGCACTTCAGACTCAGCAGCGAGATGAACTCGCGGGGGACGTTATATTCGGCAACGTCTTCTTCAGTATCAAAGCTGTCGTCGACATTGGGCGAGCAGGGAATGTCGCTCCCGCCTGATGAGCGCCGCCGAATGGTGAACTTCGTCGACAATCATCCGGGGTTACGATTCACGCTGGCTGTGGATGGGCCGTGGGATCTGTCGCAGATGTAAGCCGGAAACACCAAGCGACCAGAAGTTAACCCGACTTGCAAGGCAGATCCAGTGTACTGAGCGCATAGACAAGCATTCAATTCACGCCGTTAGTGTGCGTGAGGCAGGCTAAACAAGTTAAACGGCGGCCTGCTTCCCAGTGGCCCCTCAAGTTGGACGACGCTCCAGTCTCCTTCGAACGTCTCCCGCCGGGCGCTGCACTTTTCGAATGCCGCATGCAATTGATCCGGGTGTTCCGAGTCGAGCCGTTGCCACGATGGAGCCGCTCCAAACTCAACTATTATGGAACAGTTCTGTTAGTATGTAATGCACTCAGCTCAACGTTTTGCTTCATGCCTCGGCACTAGAGTATCGGAATAGCATGACGACGCTTTCGCACTGCCCGCATTTGGGGAATTTGGCAACGACGATTGCCTTATCAATGACACTACTGCTCGCAGCGCATGGTGACGTCAAAGCCGAGGTGCGCGTCGAAGCGATATCATCGCCGGCTGGGACGACAGCGAAAATCTTCGATGGCACAGCCCCAATTTTTGAGGCCATCGAACCGAATGCCGGTCTCATCGTAGTTCAGCCCATGAGCCAGACGCTGGTGTCCTTTCAAACAACTGACGACTCGAACGGCACGCTGACGTTTGGCGGCGGGCAAGCACCGGGACTGGCTATCGAACAATCGTTTCGCTCGATTTGCCCCGGGCTCATCGAGCGTACGGTCGCTGTCACGGCCAAGGCGGACCACCGATATTTTTTGAACCTCGGATGGAAGTCAGTCGGGACGGGCCCCTTTTATTCATTCATCGGCGAGGAACCCAATACAAAATCTTACAGCCCAGGCTGCGGCGGGCCCGAGTTCAAAGAACAATCGTCCCAAACATTTCCGATGGCAGGCTACCGAATTGGGGACATGTTTTACGGCGTCATCGGCGACACGCCCGGGCTTTGGGAGAATCGCTCGTTTCTCAAGTTCGACGTCGAACGACGGACGCTTTCTATCGCAACGGGAGATGGATCGCCCAAACGGGTGATTTCCATTCCTCGCGATTTGGACGCTACGACCGAGTACCGAGCGACGTTCGATGGTTGGCAGCACATCGAGCGAGGCGAAACCCAACTGTTCAAAACGTATATTTTCTCTTCGCCGGTTAAATCGCTTTACGACATCCAGCTGGCCACGCATTTAGCACTCGCGAATGGCCAGGGCTTCAATCATTCGGCACTCGAGGCTATTCTTCGGAATACATCCTATTTGCTTCTGCGCAGAAATCTCCTACGGCCCGAAAGCGATTATCTCTTCATCTCGGGCGTCGGCTATGGCTGGAAGCAGTGGGTGAGCGACGGGTTTTGGATGAGTCGCGGTCTGGATAATCCCGAATTCGACTCAGCTGCCATGGCGGCTGTGTTCTTTGACCGGATTAACTACGAAGACAACGCACAGTACTACCTTATCTGGGCCTGTCTCGTAAAAAGAGCAGGGGTCGAAGTCGACCCGCGGACGCTCCGCCGAGCTTACGATTTTATCCGCGCGCACGAAAAGAACGGGCTCTACATTCCCCCGCGACTGGTTCCTGACAAGAAAATCTTAAAGACATATCACGACCAGCTTCCGTACGACGATGACGACGCGCCCTCCTCGAATCAAGGATTCCACTGCGGTGCGTTACTGGCTGCGCAAGAATTAGGATTTCCAGTTACAGACGAGGATATAACGCGGGCGATCGACGGCTACCGATCCATGTACAACAAGACCGGGGGCTATATGGCGACAAGCCTCAAGCAGCAGGAGCACGTTGGTCAGGACAGTCTCTACGGGGAAGTCCTGACGTACGCGGTCTTCGGGCGGAAGCTGCTTCCTGACGACATTGTCCGCACACATCTCGAAACGAGCGTTCGAATCCAAAGCCCTCATGGAATGCGCGTGATCTCGAAAGCCGACGGGGAACTGCTCGAGGGGCACAGCGGTTCGTACGTTTTTGGAGGCTCGTGGTTTCTCAATGACGGGGCCAACTACCTCGACGGTTTGATTCATGGCATGGATCCCGATTGGGTCGACGAACAACTCTTGTGGCGACTGGAGAAAGAACTCGCCTGGATGCCCGCCTTTCATGAATCGATCAGTACGATCACCGGCAAACCTCATGGCCATCATCTCTACTCTTGGAACTCGGGGTTTTGGTGGCTGCGCCGCGAGACCCGCAGACGGTTAGGGCAAACGGGACCTGACCCATTGGAGGCCGCTCTCGACGCGCGGTTGGGCGTCAGTCGGTCCAACGGGCACCTTATTCTCGAACCCTGCCAGGCCACCCTGCGTCCTACCGAACCGGTCGAAGCACACTAGACAGCTCGAATCGATCGCTAGCCTTGCATCGCTGCCCCGGGCCGGCAACGAAGAAGACCGCTCGTGTTCAGAACTCTTTGTCGGCGTAGGGTTTATCCAGCCGCGGACGGCCTGGATCGCCCTCGCCGCTCTAGAGCATTTCGCCCACTGCTTGGGGACCCGCAAAGCATCCGCGTGCCGGGGCTCTTGGAGCGGTTGGGAGCTGGACCGACATCCTCAGAAGCTAACGCCTCGCAGACGCCGCCTTTGATCAGGTCACCCAACGCTGCCTCATCCTCGAATTCATCGGCGAAAGTCATCGACTGCAGGACGCCCGCCGGGAACGTGAATCCAAGAGCAAGGAGTAAGTGGATTCGGCAGTCACGGGGGAAGCGCCATCGAAGGCCAGCATCATGGCGGCACTCAACGAGTACAAGATGTTTTCGCACGAAGAATTGACCGAGCTGGTGAAGAAGATCGTCGTTTGACGAGACTAATGCGGCGAATGTGGTAGGAAGGCAAGAAGCACTGTGGAAAAATCGACGCCCAAGCCGTCCGCCTTCCCAGGCCATCGGCGGATCATCTCGATGGAGCAGTGGGGGCGAAATGTTCACGCTGAATGATGTTGTTCCCTGGGGGCGGTCGCTTGACGAGTACCGCAGCATGTTCACCTTGACCGACAGCGATATGACCGGTCGTATCCTCGGCTGCGCTGATGGCCCTGCAAGCTTCAATGCAGAGGCCACGGCACTCGGCTGGTCAGTCGTTTCGTGTGACCCACTTTATCGCTTCGGAGTCGCTGAGATTCGCGATCGGATCGACATAACTTTCCAAAGCTTCATTGACCAAACCAAGAAAAATGCTGCCGAGTTCGTTTGGAGCAACGATCTGCCCGACGTGGAAGCCCTCGGGCATCGGCGAATGGCGGCGATGGCACAGTTTCTTCGTGACTTTGATGTGGGCAGAGCATCAGGGCGCTACGTTGATGCCGAACTTCCCAAACTGCCCTTTGCGGACGACAGCTTCGACGTTGCAGTTTGTGCTCACTTCCTTTTCCTCTACAGCGAGCAATTTCCCCAGAGGTTCCACGTCGATTCGATCCTTGAACTCTGTCGTGTAGGTCGAGAAGTACGTGTTTTCCCGTTACTGGAGCTTGGAAGCGTTCCATCCCGTCACGTTTCGTCGGTTGTAGACCACTTGAGGACACTAGGCTTCAACGTCCAGATCGAACAAGTGGAGTATGAGTTTCAGCATGGCGGGAATCAGATGTTGAGGGTGCTACGATGAGCGATTCTTCCATCCCTCCCGGTCGCTACCGGCATTACAAGGGCAACGAGTACACCGTCGTCAGCACGGCCCGCCATAGCGAGACGCTGGAAGAAATGGTCGTCTACCGCCAAGAGTACGGTGAGTACGGCCTGTGGGTCCGCCCCAAGGAGATGTTCTCGGAGAAGGTGAAAGTCGATGGGCAGGAGGTTCCCAGGTTTCAGCCTTTGGCGTCGAGCAGCGAAAACGTCGGCGAAAACGTCGGCGAGAGCGTCAAGAACATCTTCGATGACCTCCCTCAGAACTTGCCCAAAGAAGTCGTCCAGACGCTCATTCGTGCCGCCGACGTCCACATCGAACGGATCATCTCGCACGGTCACGCCTCAGCACCAGATTTCTGGTATGACCAGGGGCAGGCCGAATGGGTGATCGTCCTGAAAGGGGCGGCGAGGTTGCAGTTCGAGGATGGCATCGTCGAAATGAACGTGGGCGATTTTATCAATATCCCCGCGCGCAAGAAACACCGAGTCGACTGGACATCGCCGGACGAGCCGACCGTGTGGCTAGGTGTGAGGTATGGGGAACAAGCATCAAATGCCCGCTGACCTTACTGACCGCCATCCTCTTCCTCACGTCTTCGGGCGACGCCGCTGACGTTCAGCCCGCCACCTGCAAAGGAAATAGTTACATCACCTGCAAGGCGTCTGCACTGACGACAAGGACTCGGTCTTCTGGTCGTTCACCACGAAGCCGGCAAAGACTGACCACAACGGCAAAAACACGGAGCAGTTGATCGCCACTTCCTATTGATGCATTGCGATCCAGCCTGCAATGTCGGCGTAGTCGTCGAAACACTTTGCCAACAAAAAGTTCTGCTGCCGACTTCGAACACTTCAACCGGCGCGACATTGCTCAATGGGCGGCGGAGCGTGACATTCGCGCCGTGCGGCCGAATAGTGGCGGCCATCGATGAGCATTACGTTCGGGTGCGAGGCAGGCCTATGAGTTCAACGCTTCCCAGGTCAGATCGAACCTGGCGAGGTACTTCCGCAGTCGATCGGCGTCGTTGGGCTTTGCCTTCAACGTTCTGGAGACGGCGAACAGCTTTCGACCGGCGTCGGAGATCGTCTTGCATTGACGGCAGACCCGCACCACTTCTTCAAGTTGCACGCGGTCAAAGTTGTCAAGTTGGCTCTCGTCGACGAGGCCATGCAGCGAGCGGCCGCGCTGGTTAACGACGCACGGCCGCCACTGCGTCTGCAAACGCTTAATTTCTTCTTCCACGAGATCGATCGAAATCCGCCCGCCGGCGGCGAGGGTCGCCATGCGCGTCACGGCGGCGTTGAGGTCGCGGAAGTTGGCCCGCCACGCCGCGGCCTCCGTCTCGGCGAACTGCAAGAATCGTTGCGTCGCCTCCTTGTTCATCCGCACGACTTGCCCCGTCTTTGCCGAGAATTGCGTCAGCTCGTACTCCAAGTTGGGGGCGATATCCTCGCGCCGCTCGGCCAAGCCCGGTAGGCAGAACGTCCAGAGGTTGATCCTTGCCAGCAAGTCCTCGCGAAACCGGCCCTCATCCACCGCGCGCTGCAAATCACGATTGGTGCCGGCAATCAGTTGAAAGTCGCTGGCGACCTCACGGTCGGCGCCGACGGCGAAGAATCGCTTCTCTTCGATGGCTCGCAGCAACATCGCTTGTTCGTCGAGGCCAAGCTCGCCGATCTCATCGAGGAAGAGCATTCCGCCATCGGCGGCGCGCAGCAGGCCGTCACGCTTGGTGGTGGCGCCGGTGTAAGCACCCTTCTCGTGGCCGAAAAGGGCCGACATCGCCTGGTCGCCGCGCAGTGTGGCGCAGTTCACCTCGACGAAGCGACCAGCCAGCTGCCGGCGCTGCTGCTTGAGTTCGAAAACGCGACGAGCGAGTTGACTTTTCCCGGCGCCAGTGGGACCCGTGATCAACAGCGGCGCCCGACTGTTAATGGCGACGCGTTCGATCTGCTCAATGAGCGAGTTGAACGCCGCATTGCGAGTTTGAATTCCCGACTTCAGGAACGACAAGCTCTCCTGCTGCTCCAGGGCGAATCTCGCAGCGAGCTGATCATAACGCGACAGATCAAGATCGATGATCCGATAGGTCCCTTGACCTTCCTGCTGGCGCCGCGGCGGCGAGGCCTGCAGCAGCCGCCCGGGGATATGTCCCGATTCGGCCAGCAAGAAGAGGCAGATCTGCTGAACGTGGGTGCCCGTGGTGATGTTGACGAGATACCGCTCTGATTCCGGTCGAAACGCGTACGCGCTCGCAAAAGCATGGAGACCGCCGTAGACCTCCTCGAAATCCCACGGATCTTGGAAGGTGAGTTCGTGGAGCCTCACCTCCGTCTCCGGGGAGACCGACCGGATGTCGTCGGCGACGCCATTGGCCAGCCGCGCCATGGCAGCGTCATAGATCAGCTCAAACTGATCGATCAGCAAGTCTTCGTGCTGGCAAATCGCGACCGAAGGCCGCCAGGTTTGCCAGCGGTTCGCGTCATCGATGCTTTGGTCGAGCCGGGATCCAAGGAGGCCGAAGGCGACTTGTTTCATGGGTTTCACGCGCAATCAGTTCGTATACAAACATATAACCGACTATCCAAAAATATCACGAAAACCGCCCATCTGCTAGACAAACCCAGTCGAATCAAGAGCAGTAAATTACGCGCAACATTAAACTCACAAACACCTTACGAAATGACCTAACACAAGGAACGCCCCACTGGCACACGCCCTGCAATAGGTCATCCCATCGAAACTGGCATGCAACGAACTTGGCCGAATCGAAGGAACCCAATCATGGCGAACAAATCACTATTTCAATCGCTCCGAGGCGTCCTGGCCCCGAAGGCCGAAGTCGTCAACGAAGCCGGCGGACTCGCTTACAGCCGCAGCGATAAGCAAGCCCTCGCCCAATACGCAGCGACCGGTTGCCTGGGCGACACCTTCTACGCCTCGGCCGACGAACAACTCGATGCAGTCCTGAAGCTGTGCAACACCGCCGAGCCGGAGTTCATCGCGCGCACGGCAATTTACGCTCGTGAGCACGGTCATATGAAAGACATGCCGGCGCTGTTGTTGGCGGTGCTGTCGGTCCGCTCGCCGGGATTGCTGGCCGAGGCGTTCGATCGCGTCATCGATTCGCCGAAGATGCTCCGCAACTTCGTGCAAATCATGCGATCGGGCGTGGTTGGTCGCAAGAGTCTCGGCACGCTGCCGAAGCGATTGATCGTTCAATGGCTCGAGGCGCGGAGCGACGCGCAGCTCTTCACCGGCTCGGTCGGCAACGATCCGTCGCTGGCCGACGTACTGCGAATGGTCCACCCGAAACCGGCGACGCCGGCGCGGGAAGCGTTGTACGGCTACCTGATTGGTCGCCGGCACAATGCCGAGGTCTTGCCGGATCTGGTCAAGCAGTACGAAAAGTTCAAGCGCAACACCAATCCGGGAAAGGTCGCCGTCCCCGACGTCCCTTTCCAGTTGCTGACGGCGTTGCCGCTGACCAAGAAAGATTGGCGTCAGATCGCGCGAACGGCGTCTTGGCAAATGACGCGGATGAATCTCAACACGTTCTTGCGACACGAAGTGTTCCAGGATGCTGAAATGACGACGCTCATTGCCAACCGGCTGCGTAACCCTCGCCTGGTGGAGAAGGCGCGAGTCTTCCCTTACCAGTTGATGACGGCCTACGCGAACGCCGACACTCGCGTGCCAACTGCGGTCCGCGAATCGCTGCAAGATGCGATGGAGCTGGCGCTGAAGAACGTGCCGCGCGTGGCGGGTAAGGCGTTCATTTGCCCCGACGTGTCGGGGTCGATGCATTCGCCGGTCACCGGCCATCGCCAAGGCGCGACGACCGCGGTCCGTTGCATCGACGTGGCGGCGCTCGTGGCGGCGGCCGTGCTGCGACAAAATCCGGAGGCGGAGGTGCTGCCGTTCAACGACCAAACGGTCAACGTCCGGCTGAACCCGCGCGACAGCGTCATGACGAACGCAAAGAAGCTCTCGTCGTTGCCGCCGTCGGGAACGAACTGCAGCGCCCCGCTGCGGACGCTCAACCAGCGACGCGCCATGGGCGACCTGGTGGTCTTCGTCTCGGACAACGAGTCGTGGACCGACACGCCCGCTTACGGTCGTTTCGGCGGAGGCCGAACCGCGACGATGAATGAATGGTCCGCCTTCAAGACCCGCAACCCGCGGGCGCGAATGGTCTGCATCGACATTCAACCGTCGGGAACGGTGCAAGCCAAGGAACGCGTCGACATCGTCAACGTCGGCGGCTTCAGCGATCAGGTGTTCGAGGTGCTCGCTAACGTGGCGAGCGGCCAGTTCGCCGGCGATCACTGGGTTCGCGTGATCGAAGCGGTGCGATTGTAACGAGCAAGTGCGGGAGGGAGGGACGTAGCGAGCGCCCTCCCTCCCTGACGGCGGTCTTCTGGCGACAGCGGAATCGAATGCCTTCGAGACTACATTTACCCATGTGACCGTCCCGACGAACCCTTGTCGATTCTTCTGTAGCCATGACACCAGAATCTGTTGACTTTAGTACACAATCAACAAAACTCTTGCGAATGCCAGCGTGACTACATGGCTTTAGGGGGTTCGAATCCCCTCCGGTCCACTTTTACCTTGCGGGCCGGAATGTCTCGCCCCCGTTTGTCGCAAGAGATTTTTTAGCAACCACATCAAACCAAAGGCGAAAAGCGTGACGAATGCGGATGGAACTACATGGTCTTAGGAACCCGAGGTCGTGGGTTCGAATCCCACCGGCTCCACTCGTTTGGTACAACAACGGGGCCGTAGCTCAGTCTGGCAGAGCGCGTATGCGTTTCATCAATTTTGTCGTCATGCCTTTCGCTTTTGATCCCCGAACTACCGCAGAAAGTTACGACTTTGAATAGCGAATGCAGAAGGAACTACATCACCCTGACGGGCGTGGGTTCGAGTCCCATCGGCTAAGTCGCTCACGCGGCGGCCGTAGCTCAGTTGGTTAGAGCATCAGACTGTTTCTTCGACCTTTGTCGCTATTCTTATTGAAACTTAGAAAACATCCTAAGCCAGCGGCGAATGCAGAAGGAACTACATGAAACCTGAAGGGAGCGGGTTCGAGTCCCGCCGGCATTGCGTGACTTGTCGCGCGAGCCGTAGATCAACGGGTTAGATCGTCAGGCGTTTGTTTCTTCGACGTCTTGTCGCCGCCCTTTTACTCTCAAGAGCTGATACTTATGAGCATCGCCACTGAAAACGATTCGTCCTCGGCGCCGAGCAAGTTCCAGATGATCGCCGACGGCGAAGCGACCGCCATCCTGCCGACCGGCGGCAAGCAAAAGCCGATCACCGTCATCGGTACCGAGGCGATTCGCGCCACCTTCGACGACCTTTGCTTGCAGCAGGCGATCAATTCTCGGCTGGCGCCCGGCGTCACCGATCTGGTGCTGAATCCCGACGCCCATTGCGGCTACGGCGCGCCGGTCGGCTGCGTCATGGTGTCGCCGACGCACATCTACCCGGGCCCCGTCGGCGTCGATATCAAGTGTTCGATGAGCCTGCTGCAAACCAGCCTACCGGCCGACGCGATTCTCGACCGGCCGACGCGGCGTGCGCTCATCAACGCCATCTGCGAACGCACCCCAACCGGCGCCGGCCGCGGCCAGCGCAACGCGCCGAAGTCGCGCCACGTTGGCGAAGCCCTCGGTAAGCGCGTTCTCGTGGAAGGAGCCTCGCGCGGCGTTTGCGAAGAACTCGGCATCCCACCCGAGTGGGCTGCGCGCTGCGAAGACTCCGCGCATGTGGGCCACGACGACTCGACCGGCGCCCTGGCGCTGCGGCTGGAGCAACTACTGCCACAGATGCACCGCTTCGACGCGAAGATGACGCAGCTCGGCTCCTACGGCGGCGGCAACCATTTCGGCGAGTGCGAAGTGGTGCATGTGGAAGCGAACGATCGTGCGCGCGAAGCGGCGCGGGTTTTCGGACTCGTCGACGGCGGCGTGGCCTTCCTGTCGCACTGCGGCTCGCGCGGCATCGGCCATCAATTGGCGTCGGGGCAGTTCAAGGCCCTCCAAGGTAAGTTTACCCAGTGGGACATCCCCCTTCCCGGCGGCGACCGCGAACTCGTCTACGCCCCGCTCGGCACCCCCGAGGCCGATGCGTACATCGATGACATGGCGCTCGGAGCCAACTTCGCAACCGTGAATCATCTGTTGATCAATGCGCTCGTGCTGGAAGCATTCCAAGAAGTGCTGCCGGGCGTCGCCGGCCAACTGGTCTATTTCATCAGCCACAACATCGCGCGCAAGGAAGTGGTGAACAACAATATCGCCTGGGTCCATCGCAAGGGAGCGACGCGCGCCTTCCCGGCCGGCCACCACGCGCTGCGCGACACGCCGTTCGCGGAAACGGGCCACCCGATTTTGCTCCCCGGCAATCCACAGGCAGGTTCGGTCGTGATGGCCGCCGATGCAGGCGCCGCGGTCAGCTGCTACAGCGTCAACCACGGCGCGGGCCGGCAACTCGGCCGGAAGGCGGCGAAGCGTGCGCTCGATCAGAAAGAGGTCGACCGCTCATTCGAAGAGGCCGACATCCTTACCAATTGCCGTGCCTACCCGATCGACGAAGCGCCCGCGGCGTACAAAGATTTCGACGAAGTGCTGCGTTCGGTGAAGAGCGCTGGGCTGGCGAGCGAAGTGGCGCGGTTGAAGGCGAAGTTTGTCATCAAGGATGGAGACCAAGCGGACGATTGAAGCACCGCGCATGCTCAATGACTGACCAGTTGCATACGATCGACGGCTCGCAAGGCGAAGGCGGCGGACAAATCCTCCGCTCGTCGCTCGCCCTGGCGCTCGTGACCGGCCGCGCGGTTCGCTTGGAAAACATTCGCGCCGGCCGCGAAAAACCCGGCCTCATGCGGCAGCATCTTACTGCCGTTCGCGCAGCCGTCGAGATCGGGGCCGCGGAAGTGGAGGGGGACGAGATCGGCTCGCAAACGCTCTCCTTCCGTCCAACGGCGATCCGGCCGTGCCAGCGCACCTTCTCGGTTGGCACCGCCGGCAGCGCGACGTTGGTGCTGCAAACGATTCTGCCGGCGCTGTTGATTGCCGACGGTCCCTCGGAGATCGTGCTCGAAGGAGGCACGCACAACCCCTGGGCGCCGCCCTACGACTTTCTCGCCCAATCCTTCTTTCCGCTGATCAATCGCATGGGCCCGCGCGTGTCGGCAGGGTTGGAGCGGCATGGGTTCTATCCTGCCGGCGGCGGGCGCTTCAGCGTGGCAATCGAACCGACGCCGCAACTGGTAGGTTTCGAGCTGCTTGAGCGGGGCGAGATTCTCCATCGCTCTGCGACCGCTCTCGTCGCGAATCTCTCGTCGCGGATTGGACGACGCGAAATCGAAGCGGCCGCTGAAAAACTCAGCTGGCCCGACTCGGCGTTCCATGTCGACGCGAGCATCGAGTCGGCTGGTCCTGGTAACGTCTTCTTGATCGAGATCCACTCGGAGCATGTGCGCGAGGTCTTCACTGGCTTTGGACGATTGGGCGCCACGGCGGAGCGCGTCGCCAACGAGGCGGTGAAAGAGGCTCGCAGTTACCTGGCGGCGGGCGTCCCAGTCGGTCCATACTTGGCGGATCAACTGCTGCTGCCGTTGGGAATCGCCGCGTGGCAAACGGGGCAGGGCGGCTCGTTCGCCACGCAGCCGCTGACGCGACACTCGCAGACTCATATCGATCTCTTGCGCAGCATTCTTGAAATCCCCATAAGCGTTGAACGCGAGGGGAATTGCTGCCTGGTGACTGTCGGTAAGGAAATGCGCTGACGGTGCGCATTGTGCCAACATTTTCGTTGCACTTGATTTAGTCCACTGACGGTTTAGCCCGTCGCGCCATGCTCGGCGTGGAGAAGTCGCTTGCACATTGCAGCATCGAGAAATCGTTGCGCAAACTGATCAAGCTGCGCGTAGTGCGACCGACGGAAAAGCGGTTCGACTACCTTCCGCCGTCAGGCGGAGCGTTGCCTGCGGCTGGCGCACGGGCTGGAGAATGCCAAGGCATGCGAAGCGAAGTTGCGGGCGGTTGATACCTATGCGCGCGGGGCTGCCCCTGGCGAGGCGAGGTCCGCTGCGACGAGCGGAATGCCGCCGACGCCTTCGGCGACGACCTAACGGGTCGCCGCCCCTCTCGCACCGCAGTTCTTTGACAATTTGGGAGTTGTATCGACGCGCCCCGCCGTCTGCGGCCACGGCGGGGCGCGAAGGGAGGAAGGACGCGCGCCCTTCGAGCTTGATCACCTGCTCGATGGCCACGCGTGCGCCGCTGATAGCTAAACGAAGTCACCCTGCGCGAAAAAACGCCTCCGCCCCGCGGCTGCCAGCGCCAGGCGTCTGGCGCTGGCAGCCCGCCGCGCAGCTTACGCGCCGCAGGGCGCATTCTCGCCGAGGAACGTCGTCCAGCTGTTGTACAGCTCGCGGCGCAGCTGACTGACGCGTCCGGCGGTGAGCTGACAAAGCGCGGCGACGACGCTGGTGCGCTCCCCCTGGGCCAGGGCGTGGACGACCCGTTGGTCGCGCACTGGCAGCGAGGCGAACCACTGGCCGAAGTCGATCCGCAGCGCCGCCAGCTCGGCGGGCGTGGCCCGGCGACAGTCGCACAGCTCGGCGGCCACGTCGATCGATTCGGTGCGCCGGCCGCGCAAGCGCCACTTGCGGGAGCCGACGTCGGCCGCATTGTCCCGGCTCCCCAAGAGCCGACCCGCTCGATAGCGACGCACGGCGAACCGGGCCAGGGTCGTAGGGTAAGCGCGACCGCCGCGTCCCGACGCCGCCAGCCGCGCGTAGTCGACGGCCGCGGCGGCCAAAGTGGTCTGCACGGCTTCGTCTCGTTCTTCGGGCGCAAGCTTTCGAAAGGCGACTCGGGCGTACCGCTCGATCGTCGGCGCCATCTCGATGAACGCGGCTTGCCACGCCAGCGTGGCGGGGAGGCTCTCCGTTGTTTCTGCCGCAAAAGTCATGGCAGCTTCCTTCTCTGCTGGGACCGCCGCGGGAGGCGCGGCGGTCGGGTGAATAAGACGTGAACCGCGCGCGCCGCGCGGCCGAAGCATCGCGAGGCGGCGCCGGTTGGCCGGCTGGCCAGCGGGGCCGCTTTGGCTCGCGCGGCGCGAGCTAGCAGGCCCAGTGATTTGTGGCGCGAAACGGTGATCGATTTAGTGTGCTGCGCGCTTCACCGGACCGGCGACGTGGTCTGACCGCGACGAAAGTCGTCGCCGAGTGCCGCATGGCGTTGCCGAACGAGCCCGTAGGAGCTGCGGGGCAGGGGGGCTCCGGCCGTTGGGGGGCGACGAGCCGCTCCGGGTCAGCGCCTGGCCGAGAGTTCGTTACGGCCAGCGTCGACCAGCCGCAGCTTGGGCCGACCGTCAAGCGAGCAGAGCACGACCGGCGCTTGGGGAAGATGCTCGACGATCAGCCGGATCCCATCGGCGTCATGGACGCCGATGACGAGAGCGTGCTCGACGGCGTCTTGGAGTCGCTGCCAGGAGCACCCGTCCAAGAGTCGTAAGACGCGGATGAACTCGCGCGTCCCCAACCCGCCCGGCTCTGTCTCAACGAGCCGGCGGAGAAACATCCACTAACCCTGACTCTCTCATGACAGCTGGTACATGATTCGGGGAAGGCCGTCGTCGCCTTACATACCAACCTCGTGTAACGGCTGATTGAATGGGAACGGCTAGCACCTTCCGCGATCAAAGACGTCAGGGGTGCAGCGCGGGGGCGCTCGGCGACGCCGACGGCGCGCTGCCGTAAGGCGTCGATCAGCTCGGCCCGGAGCAACTGCCGCTTTTCAAGGTGATCCGTCAGCGAAACGCTGCCGTGAATCGACCAGTCCGAGACAGTCGCGACAATCTCGCGTTCGTTCACCAGGCCCGCCTGCCAAAGTTCGGCCGCGATCGCGATGTCTTCTTCCTGTCGCGCGAAGCTCACTTCTGGCTCGAAAATCGGCGTCGAGGCAAATTGGCTCGCGCGCGCTCCGGGAGCGGCACGGCTTCCAGCGTCTTCGGGCACTTGGCACAATCTTGTAGAAGTCCTTCGTCGGCAACGATCGCAAACTCTAGTCTAGTTGCGTGGTATGGTCATCAATAGATTGGTGCACCGAGATCATGATTGAACTTCAGCTTGAATCGTGTTCCAGCTAGGAGAGCCGGGAAAACGCAGACGACAATGGCGCATCGAGCTGTGAGCGTCTAATGGGACGAGCCGACGCGTGACGGAGACCGCGAAATTCACCTGCCTGCGAAGGTCCCGGCCGTGAAGGCGCCGACGATGAGACTGGCCGAGTTGTACCGCGAGCGTCAGGCCGGTTGAGACTCCCATCTCACATCGAGCAAAGATGGGGCGCTGGCCAGTCAGAGGCATACCGACATTGTGATCCGCGCGGCCCGGTCGTATCGTAGTTCCTTCATCGGGCTATGATGTTAGTTCTAATCACTCCCCTCGCACGTTCACCTTGCACGATGACCAAGACAGACGTCAATTACTGGCTCGATGGGCTTCTTCTAGTGCTCTTTTGCTTGCTCTGTTGGGTCTCCGTCGTCGTTCGTTTTGTCTTTCCGCCGGGGCCCGAGGCCCTCGGGTGGCGCCTGTGGGGCTGGGACTACGACCAGTGGGCGAGTCTGCAGTTTGTGTTACTTTGCATTTTGGCGTCGGCGATCGTACTGCATGTGATGCTCCACTGGAGTTGGGTCTGCGGCGTGACGGCGAACAAATTTGGGAAACGCGCAGCGGCGACGCGTGATAACGCGAGTCGCACGATCTGGGGCGTGGGACTGCTGATCGTCATCTTCAACGCCTTGGGGCTTGCCGTCGCAGTAGCCGCATTAACGGTCGAGTCGCCGCTCTAACGGGCGGGCGACGGCGCGGCCGCGGGCGAGGGGGAATCAGCGGCGGCGCAGAAGGGGCAGGGGGCCGTGGACTGGCCCGCCGCTGGTCGGAGTTGGCCGGCGCCGCGAGCAATCGTCACGATCCCGGCGAACACCACGCACCACGCCGCCAGCCGTAGGACGCGCGCTCGCGTTGAGGTCGAAAGCAGCGTGCCGCCGGCGCCGACAAGCATCATCAGCGGAGCCGTTCCTAAGCCGAAAAAGATCATCGTGAGCGCTCCGAGCGCGACGTTGCCGGTGCTCCCGGCCTTGAGGAGGAACGCGTAAACCAAACCGCAGGGAATAAATCCCGTGGCGACTCCGGCCAGAAACAGGCTGAGGCGGTCGGGCGCCGTGGTCAGCGTCTTAATCGCTTGCGCGGCGTGGCAGGGTGCGTTTCGCAAGAAGCCGAGTTTCAACCTCGGCAGCATCCCCGCCGAGGCGAGGCCCACTGCCACCAGCAGGACGCCGGCGACGATCGCTAGCCACGCCTGGGCTGCGACGAAGGTGCGGGCCTGGTGAGAAAGCCAGGCGCTGGCGAACGCTGCCGCGGCGCCGAAACAGCCGTACGTGCAGATTCGTCCGCAGCTGTAGATCGCCTGTCGACCGACGTTTGCCGTCAGCCGCCCAGCGCCGGCGCCAACCATCAGCGCTAACGGCCCGCACATGCCGACGCAGTGAGCCGAACCTAACAATCCGCCAATCAACACGAGAGGGAGATCGATCATTGCGACGCTCCGGCGAGCGTCGTCGTCGTCAAGGGAACGTCATGACTGGATTCAACCGTGCGCGCAACGTCATCTGAATCCGTAGAGCTGCTGATGCGATGTTTTTCAGCGTCCCGCGTTTCACTAGGTGGAGCGTCCGAGACTTCATCGGCCGCGGCATGGTCGACTACTGAACGACCGAAGTGCGCCAGTCGAAGAGAGTTGCCGATCACCATCACGCTGCTGACGCCCATGGCGGCGGCGGCCCAGATTGGATTCAGTCGACCGGTCGCTGCCAGAACGATGCCGCCAATATTATACGCAAACGCCCAAAACAAATTCTGTCGCACGATGCGCAGCGTGAAGCGCGCCAGCTCCACCGACCACGGAAGCCGATCCAATCGATCGCTGAGCAGGCAGACGCCGGCGGCATCGCGAGATAGATCGGCGCCGCACCCCATCGCGACGCCGACTTCCGCGCGAGCGAGCGCGGGGGCGTCGTTCACGCCGTCGCCAACCATGGCGACGCGTCGACCTCGCCGACCGACGCTGGTCGCCTTCTCCTCGGGCAATTGCTCGGCCAGCGTTGCGACGCCAAGTTCGCGGGCGATTGTCGTCGCCCGCGTCCGGCGATCGCCGGTGAGTATCTCGACTTCTAAACCAAGGTCGCGACATCGCGCCAGCGTCAGCGCGGCGTCGGGTCGCAATGTTTCTCGAAAGACAAAGACCCCGCGCACGACGCCGTTCCACGCGATGCACGCTAGCGGTGCGTCGCGGGCGTCCTCCGCGGCCAATTCGTCCGTCAATCCATCGGGAGGCGACTGCTGCTCTTCCAGCATCCAGCGCCAGCTTCCAAGTCGGGCCGCCCCTTGGCCGTCGTCGCCGTGGCCGACCATGCCGCGTCCCGCCAACGATCGAATGTTCGTCACGGCGAATGGGCTTGCGACACTCCGATTGGCCTGGGCGTACTCGACAATCGCCTGCGACAGGCCGTGGCGCGAGCCGCTCGACAATTGCGCGGCCACGGCGAGGACTTGCTCACGACTTTCTCCGGAGGCGACGACTAGCTTCTGAACTTCCGGCACGCCGAGCGTCAGCGTACCGGTCTTGTCAAAGCACACGGCGTCAATCTGGGCCAGTCGCTCGAGCACGTCGCCGCTCCGGAAGAAGACTTGCTCCTCAGCGGCGCGCCCCAGCGCGGTCCACACCGCCATCGGCGTCGCCAGTCCGAGCGCACAGGGGCAGGCGATCAAGACCACTGCCAAGCCGGCCATGATCCCACGGTCCACTCCTTGCTCGGCTCCGTGCCAGAATCCCACAGCGATGGCGAGCAAGCAAACGGCGGGCACGAACCAAAACGCCACTCGATCTGCCAATCGCTCGTGCGGCCCCTTAGCGCGTCGCGCCTCGCGAACAAGTTCGACCATGCGCGAGAGCATATCCGCGCCGGCAGGAGCCGTCGTCGCCACCCACAGGTCGCCGTCGATGTTCAGCACGCCGCTGTAAACCTGGTCGCCGACGCCCTTCACGACGGACCGACTCTCGCCGGTCACAATCTGTTCGTCGAGCGACGCGCGCCCCGCGATGATGCGGCCGTCGATGGGCATTCGTTCGCCCGGGAGGACCCGAACGACGTCACCGGCGCGAATGTCGCTGCGCGGGACTAGAATGGTCGCATCGCCCGCGCTTGGCAGGTCAGTCGCGACGGCGGCGCGGCGTACCAATTCTGGCAGCAGCCGCGCCAGCGTATCTAGCGCGGCCCCCGTGCGATGCTTGCCGCGGGCCTCGAGCCAGCGCCCGATCGACACGAAGACCAGGACGACGCACCCCACCTCAAAGTAAACGGCCCCGGATCCGCGCAGCACGGAGGCGATTGAATAGAGGTACGAAGCAACGACGCCAAGCAAAATCAGCAGATCGGTCGTAATTTGTCGGCGGCGTAGCGATTCCCAGACGCTCTCGGCGAGCGGGCCGCCCAGGAGCAGGAGCACTGGCGCCGAAAAAAGCAGCGACGCCCACTGGAAGAGACCTCGTAAGTGAACTGCAAAGGGCGACTGATAGGAAGCGTCGGCATAGACGTCCTGGCTCCACAACTCCATCGTGAAGACCACGACGTTCATTGTGAAAAAGATCGCCAACCCGATCCGCAGCAGCAGGCGGCGGGCGGCTCCCTCAGCGGCAGGCGCTTCGGCGACGGCGGCGACGACCCGACAGCCGCTGCAGCAGTACTCAGGCGCTGCGGAGCTGCCCCGCCGCCCGCCGAACGCCGGCTTCAGCGGCAGTCCGCAGTAGGCGCAGTAGTCGGCTTGAACGTCGATGCTCACGGCGGGTTGCTGATCTCCACCTGTAGAGCCGGGAAGAGGTAGCGGATGACGTAAGCCACCGCAAAGATCCAGAACAGAAGCCAAATGAACCGCACATACCACGGAATGCGGTCGGTGACGTAGGTATGAAAACGCCCTTCGCGCGTCGCGTCAGTTTCGGGCGCCGAAGCGTCGACGGGCGACGCCGGAGGTTGTTCAAGCATCGCGATCTTCCTTATTCCATCACCGACTTGCTGTATTGGGCGTCGTTCGTCGCGGCGTCAAGTTCCGCTTCCACCTCGAGCAGCGTGTACTTGGGTCCTTCGATGTCGTGAAACATGCCATGCAGCGCCGCCCAGCCAACGAGACAGAGAAAGCCGAAACTGGCGAGGAGGTAATTCACCACCGGCGCCACGGCGAATGCGGCGTCGGCCGGCCCATCCTTCTGGAGGGCAAGCGTCACGAGGGCATAGAATTTATGGCCAAAGCCCCACACGCCGCCGGCGAGAATCAAAGCGCCCATGGCATAGAGCCACAGGCGATTCACAGTTTCCTTTGTCATCTCGATGATCCCTGGAGTTGTCCGCAAGTTCGCGGCGGATTATTCAAGTGGGTTCTGCATTTGTTCATTTAGCGGCACGAAGCGCTCATAGTCGGGATATTCCTCAAGCCATGATCCGAGCCACTGGATGTACGCGATGATCGCGAGTCCACGCTTGTTGGGGGCGTCGGGCGATAGCGTCAACTCCTCGGCTAGCGCGGGATACTTCTTGCGGACGGCAGCGATCACTTGCGTCTGTTTGGACGCCAAGTCGTCGCCGAAATCTTCTTTCAACTTCGCTGCGAACGTCGGGTCCTGCTTCTCGAGACGGGTCATCAGCGCGGTGAAGCTAATGCCGTCGAAGAACCACGGGTATTTCGGCATCGGCGAGCCCTTGGAGACCTGCGGCGGATCGAAGAAATGAACCGCGTGCCAATCGTTTCCGCGGCGTCCCCCTTCGCGACTTAGGTCCGGCCCTACGCGTCGCGTGCCGAACATCACGGGCCGCTGGAGTTCGTTCTGATACTCGATCGACGACGCGACCTTGCCCCAGCGTTCGCTCTCATTCGAGACGGGGCGAACGAACTGGCTGTGGCAATGCCAGCAGCCCTCCGCGATGTAAACCTCCCGGCCGAGACGCAGCGCCTCGACGGCAGCCTTTTGGCCGGGCTCGCCGTAGTACTTTTTGAACGCCTCGGGGTAGCGAACATTGAGATCTTCCAGTTGATACTGCAAGTTCTCGTTCTTCTCGACGAGTTGCTGAACCGTCTGCTCCGGCATGTGGCGATAGAGCAGGATCGGTACGACCGCGTTGGAGAGAAAGGCGAATAGGAAAAAGCCCAACCCGCCGATCAACAGGACGCCCGCTTTGGTTTCAAACATCGAACGCTCTTAGTGAATTCAGGTGAATGTGCAGACCGAATTTAGGCTCCGGCGACGCGACCGCCCGCCGGATACGTTACCTGTGGCGCGGGCCGCGCGGCCGAGCGCCGCGACATTCGCCAAGTCATGAAAATGTTGTAGAAGAACGCCAACTGTCCGGCGATGATCACCAGGCCGGCGAATAGGCGGATGATCCAAAAGGGCTGCGAGCCCGCAACTGATTCGTCCCAAGGTCGCAGCGAGGCCCAGTAGTAGCCTTGAAACATGCCGGCCAGGCCCAAGTCGATGAACATCACGATGATGCCGCCGATGCTCAGCCAATAGTGCCACTCGCAAAGCCGCCGGCTGTACCACGGAGTCCGGAACAGCCGCGGGAAGAGATAGGTCATCATGCCGAAGAACCAGATGCTGAAGACCCCGAACATCACCAAGTGGGCGTGTCCGACGACCCAATCGGTAAAGTGAATCAGCTTCTGAAACGTAAGCGTCACCTGCATCGCGCACTGCGCGCAGGTGACAAAGTAGAGAACCATTCCCGTATAAAACCAGCGAATCGGCAGATTGGTAATCAGCGCGCGAGTCGAACCCCAAATCGTCGCGAAGAAGTTGATGATGACGGTGGTCACCACCAGTTCTACCGCGATCGTCGCGATCACGGCGCCGTACTGCAGGAACATGGGAATCGGCGTATAGAGAAAGTGGTGGATGCCGTTCAGCGGATAGAAGAACGCGAGCCCCCAGAAGCCGACCAGCGACAGACCGTGGCTCCAAATCGGCTTCTTCAGCAAGATCGGGACGAAGTAATACATTAGCCCCCATGCCAGGGGCGTCACGAACAAGCCAACGAGGTCGTGAATGAAGAGACCCGCAATGGCGCCGCCGCTGGTACCCGGGATGAAGTACTGCGGCATGATGTTCCCCATCGCGTAGGTGAGGAAGGTCCATACGAAGGCCGCCATGAAGTACCAGAGCGTGACGTACAGCGGCCCCTTCGTCTTCGCGATAGGAATCATGAAGTTCACCGCCACGAGCGCCAGGCCCGCAAGCGCGAGCGGATCGATCCACGTCGGCGTCTCGCCCCATTCAACCCCTTGGGCCTGTCCCATCATGATCCCGACGGCGGTCGACAACACCACTACCTGCCAGGCGACGAAGATGAAGTAGGACAGGGCGCGGCTGCCGACTGGCTTCAGCGTTAGCCGCGGCACCGCCCAGTGAAGGGCGCCCAAGAAAGCATTGGCGATGAAGCCATAGGCGATGGCGTTCGTGTGGATCATGCGCCAGCGTCCGGGAGACAAGTACTCGCTCCCTTGCAGTGGGTTCCACTCCACCAGTTGCAGCGCCATCAGCAAGCCGCCGGCCAGCGAAATTGCCAGATACCCGAGCGCGGCGACGAAGTACCAGAGGACTAGCCGTTCTTCGACGAGCTTTCCTTCGGCGATGGCGGCGACTGCTTCAGACTCAGACGACGAATGTTCGCTCATTGCTATTCCGCCACCCGCTTGTAGGGGGTGAATTCTCCCAGGGGATAGACCAGCACCATCGTCCAGGCAAACACGAGGTGCGTTGCCGCGGCGACCCACCAGGGGACGCGATTGACGATCAAATTCTCAGGCGACATGTTGACGACGGCGGGCTGCAGCCACGACAAGATGAAGTAGAAATTAATGATCCAGATAAGCAGGGCGACCGCCGAGGCAATCACAAACTTGACCATCAGCGACCTGCCGGCTCCCCAGCGGGTAAGCGCCAAGTAAACCGGGATGCCCATCAGCATGCCTGTTAGCAAGTACAGACAACAGCCGATGGCAAGCATCAAACCGTTTTGTTCCGGCGGCAGATCAAACGCCTTGTCGCCCAGCGGAAACGTCAGATAGGTGCGAATGAGCTCCAGCGGATGCCTCCCCGTAAGCGAAGCGCCGACAATGTTAAACACCAGGCTTGCCAGGGCTCCGAAGATGCCCAACATGAACCCAGTCGTGGCATAGTAACCGGTGTAATATCCCTGCGGCCGGAACGACCGTTGAGCTGCCTCCGCACCGATCTGCTCTTCGAGAAGTTCGACGCGAGCCTGCAGCGTGGCGAGCTCCGCCAGTTTTTGTTCGTCGTGTGTCAAAACAGGTACTCGCTATCCTTGGTCGACAGGAGCGGCTCGATCGAAAACGCGTAGAGAAATTTGCGAACCGACGACTTCATCACCTCATCAACGCCATTCGCCAGGAGTTTCTTTAGGAACTAGGCGGGGCTTCAGCTTCCGCTTTGTCCTCTGGCGGCGCGTCGCCGTCAGGAGCGGCCGTTGCTTCGGGCGCGGCTGGCGCGTCGGAGCTCGGTTGGGCGTCGGCGTTCGATTCCGCCGGCGGCGTCGCGGCCGGAACATTCGCCGCGGGCGGCAAACCGCGCCGACGGCGCTGCCCGGTATCCTTCACAAAATGGACCAGCTTCCAAATGTCGTCCGGGTTCTCTTGAAACTGAGTGGCAAACGCCGGCATCGGCGTGCCGATGATTCCGGCGTAAATGCGACGATAGACGTCGATTGGTCGGCCCCCGCCGCGCAACATCCCCGAGGTGAGGTCCGCAGCCGGGACTTTATCGCCCCAAATGTCGGCGCCAACGTCAACGCTGCCAATCGCGCCCCCGCGGCCATCGTTGCCGTGACAGCGACTGCAGGCGAATTTCAGGAATAACTCACGACCTTCAGCGACTGACTCGTCGGTCATCGGCGGCATGGGCGTCAACGGCATGACGATGCTGCCATCGGCCTCCTGCCAAGGGGTCAAGATTTCCGCGATCATGCCGTCAAGGTCCTCCGCGGCGGGCAATTCGCCGTCGTCATAGGCGACGCGCGCCAGGGTCTGCTCCAATTCGCCGCGCTGCGATAACGCAATCACATAGTCCGCCAGATCGGCAAGTTCGTCGTTCGACAACTGGGCAAAAGAAGGCATCGAGGTTCCCGACACGCCGCGTCGAATCGTTGCGATGAGATCCGCGCGGCGCGGTTTGCCGTTGGACGTCGACACGAACTTGAAGACGCCCCGCGTGTAATCTCGAGGACTCGGGCGTAGATAGGGAGCCAGAATTCCCTTACCGTCGCCGTTGACGCCGTGACACTGAACGCAATACTGCGCGAACAGCTGCGCTCCTCGCTGCAGTCGCTCCGAATCTGCCTCGCGATCTCCCAGCAATTTGGGAGAGGCGGGTTCGCCGCACCGTTCGCGCAAGATCTTCGCAATCTGCGACTGTAGCCCGCGATACTCCTTGAGTTCCTCCGGGTCGTCAATCCCGTCGGTCAGCGCCACGGTCTGCGGACTTGGAGTAAATTGCGCAGGAGTTGTCGGCCGGCAACCGGCGGCTGCGACGATACACCACAATACTACGCAAAGCTGCCTGCTTGCCGTCACCAGTTGACTCCACACGCGTTCGTGGCTTGCAAAGAAAAAGCTGGCGGCAGCTGTAAGCAAAAGCCGCGCCGACGCATGCTGCGCGTAGGATCAAAGCGCCACCTGCATCAAAAGTCGATGTCGGCGCGAAATGTCGCGACGACAGCCAATGCCCGGTGCGCTCCTTCGGGATGCGCTGCGCGTCGCAATGATGCGCGCCAGCCATTAATTGTGAGGGGCGAAGAGGTTATAACGTGATGAGGCTGGGGCGACGCAGCCCGCATCCTGGCTGGCATACGCGTCTAGAGGCCGCCAGTTACGATTTGTTTCGAACGGCGGGCGCCCGATCGGCACGACAATTCCCAATTGAGTTCTTCCATGAGATTCGTAATACCGTCCGTCATTTTGTGCCAGGTTCCGCTCCTCGTCGCACTGCTGGGCGCCGTCAGCGTCACTGCCCGCGGCGCGGACGCAATCTACGAGGTTGGCGCGGCCAAGGTTGACATAACGCCTGGCTACCCGATTCGCCTGAACGGCTATGGCGGTCGCCGCGACGAATCGGAAGGGATCAGGCAGCGGATTTGGGCCAAGGCCATGGCGATCGGGTCAGGCCAGCAGCAGCCCGTCGTGCTGATGACGCTTGATAGCCTCGGGGTGCGCGAGTCGATGGTCGACGAGGTTGCGCGGCGGCTATTCGAGAAGACCGGCGTGGACCGTGCGCATCTTGTGGTAGCGTTTAGCCATTCGCACACGACGCCCAAGCTGACGAATGTCTGCGACACGATCTTCAGCTCGCCGATTCTGCCGCAGCATCAAGCCCATATCGATCAATACACCGCCGAAGTGACCGATGCATTGGAACAAGTGGCTCTCGAAGCCCTGGCCGATCGGCAGCCCTCGACCCTCTCCTGGGCGGTCGGCAAGGTGAATTTCGCCAAGAACCGCCGCACCGCCGGCGGGCCGGTCGATCACGATCTGCCGATGCTCGTCGCTAAGTCGGCCGATGACGGCCATGTGCGGGCCGTGTACGTAACCTACGCCTGCCACTGCGTCGCGCTTTCGGACAACAGAATCAGCGGCGACTGGGCCGGCTATGCCCAGGAAGCCATCGAACGAACCCATCCTGGAGCGATCGCGCTGACGTCCATCGGCTGCGGGTCGGACTCGAACCCGGCCTCCGGCGTCACTGGCGACAACTCGGCGGCCGCCGCCCACCAAGGCGCTCAGATCAGCGATGAAGTCGATCGGCTCCTCGCCGGTGCGCTCAAACCTGTGTCGGGACCCATCGTCGCGACGCTCACTCACATCGACATTCCACTCAATCCCGTGCCGTCGAAGGAGGAACTCGAGAAGCTTGCCGCGACCGGGGGACCAGCCGGGTACAACGCATCTTTCCAGTTGGCGAAGCTCGATCGCGGGGAAGAATTGCAAGCAAAGCTCGACTACCCAATCCAGACCTTTGCCTTCGGCGACTCGCTAGCCATGGTTTATCTCGCCGGCGAGGTTTGCGTCGACTACTCGTTGCGGCTGAAAGAGGAGCTCGATCGCGTTCGGATCTGGTTGCACGGATATTCGAACGACTTCTGTGCGTACATCCCGTCAGAACGGTTGCTGAAAGAGGGGGGCTACGGCGGCGGCGCCGAGGTGGTTTACTTCGCGCTCCCCAATACGATTGCGGCGGGCGTCGAGGAAAAGATTGTTGACCAAGTGCATGCCCAACTGCCGCCGCAGTTCGCCGAAAAACCCTCGGAAACAGGCGAACGCTAACCGGCCCGCCTGTGACGAGCCGCATCTCCGGTAGAGCTCGCAGCAAACGCTCGCCGTAATTGTCGCACCCATCGGCGTCATCGCCGGTCGTGCCTTACCGTCCTGGAGCCAACTCGTGTCGCTCAATCTCCTCGCCGCTGAAGAATGTCTCTACGATTGCATCGCGCTCGGCGAGGTGATGCTACGGCTTGACCCGGGCGAAGGACGGATTCGCCGCACGCGCTCCTTTCAGGCCTGGGAGGGGGGCGGCGAGTACAACGTCGCGCGCGGACTGCGCCGCTGCTTCGGGCTGCGCACGGCCATTGTCACGGCGCTGGTCGACAATGAAGTCGGCCGGCTCATTGAAGACTTGATGCTCCAGGGAGGCGTCGACCTGCGCTTTCTGCAATGGCAAGCGGACGACGGCATCGGCCGACGCGTACGCAACGGCTTAAACTTCACTGAGCGCGGATTCGGCGTTCGCGGCGCCCTGGGCGTCTCGGACCGGGGCCACTCCGCGGCGAGCCAGCTCAAGGCCGGCATGGTCGATTGGGATGCCATCTTCGGCGCGGCGAAGGCCCGCTGGTTTCACACTGGCGGCGTCTTCGCCGGGCTATCCGACGCGACCGCCGAGTTGGCAGTCGAAGCTTGCACCAAGGCTCACGAATACGGAGCCATCGTCTCTTACGATCTCAACTATCGCCCCAGCCTCTGGAAGGATCGCGGCGGCGTCGATCGGGCCCGTCAAGTCAATCGTCAGTTGGCGCCGCTCGTCGACGTGATGATCGGTAACGAAGAGGATTTCTCTGCCGGCCTCGGCGTCAGCACCGGCGGAGATTCCCAGCTGCTTGAGGTGGAAGGAGACTTCGCGCGCATGGTCGCGGCCGCTGTCGCTCAGTTCCCGAACTTCAAGCTCGTGGCAACGACGCTCCGCTCGGTTCAATCGGCTACGGTCAACGATTGGTCGGCGATCTGCTGGCATGATGGAGCGATCTACCGCTCGAAGACGTATGCGTCGCTCGAAATTTTTGACCGCGTCGGCGGGGGCGACAGCTTCGCGTCGGGACTTATCTTCGGCCTGCTCACTGGTCAACCGATCCCAACTTCCCTCAATCTGGGCGCCGCCCACGGCGCGCTGGCCATGACGACGCCCGGCGATAACTCGATGGCTTCGCTCAGCGAAGTGACCAAGTTGGCCGCCGGAGGCGATGCGCGCGTCGTTCGCTAAAGGATTTCCGCCGCGCTCGCCGTTGCCCCAAGCGATGGCTAGCGCAACAGGGCCAACGTCGCGACGGCGCGCCCCCCGTACTAAGCAGCCGGGTCAAGCACCACTTTGATGCACCCATCTTCTTTCGCGCGGAACATATCGTACGCCCGCGGAGCCTCGCTTAGCGGCAACCGATGAGTGACCACGAAACTGGGGTCGATGCGACCTTGCTTCACGTGTTCCAACAGTTCCGGGACAAAGCGGTGGACGTGCGTCTGCCCCGTCTTGATCGTCAGGCCCTTGTTCATGATGGCGCCCAGTGGAATCTTGTCGGCAAACCCGCCGTAGACTCCTGGTACCGAAAGGGTCCCGCCTTTGCGGCAACACATTGCCGCCTGACGGAACGCATGTGGGCGCTCGGTTTCCATGAACAGATTCGTCTTCACTTTGTCGTACAGCGATTCAATCGCCGTATACCCGTGCGCCTCCATACCGACGGCATCGATGCACGCATCGGGGCCGATGCCCCCGGTAAGATCCATCAGTCGGTCATAGACGTACTCGTCATGCATATCGATCGTGATGGCGCCGCCGTCGCGCGCCATTTGCATTCGTTCCGGCACCTTCTGCTCGTCGTCGATCGCAATGATTTGTCCCGCCCCCAGCAAGGCCGCGCTCCGAATCGTGAACTGCCCGACCGGACCGCACCCCCAGATTGCCACCGTATCGTCGGGCTTGATGTCGCATTGCCAAGCGGCCATGTACCCCGTCGGATAAATGTCCGTTAGAAACACCAGTTGCTCGTCGGTGAACTCCTGCGGCATTTTTTGCAAATTAAAATCCGCGAACGGAACGCGTAAAAATTCCGCTTGTCCGCCCGCATACCCGCCCGTCAGGTGGGAGTAGCCGAACACGCCCGCGGTCGCTTGGCCATGCATCGCTTCGCCAATCGATGATTTGGGGTTGGTATTGTCACAGCAACTGTACAATTGCCGGCGGCAGAAGAAGCATTCTCCGCAGCTAATCATGAACGGGACAACCACGCGATCGCCGACGCGGATCTTACTCTGGTCGACGCCGGGGCCAAGCTCCTCGACGATTCCCATGGGCTCATGACCGAGAATGTCGCCAGGCTTCATAAACGGAATAAATCCATCGACCAAGTGCAGGTCCGAACCGCAAATACAGGTCGAGGTGACGCGAATAATGGCGTCCCGCTGATTGAGAATTTTCGGTTGGGGAACTTCTTCCACGCTGACCTTGTAAGGCGCGCACCAGGTAAGGGCTTTCATGGGAAATCTTTAGGGGTAAGAGTTTGATGGCGACTACGACTCGCGCACGCCGTGACCGGTGCAAGTTCCACGGGGCTGGCCGACGATGGTCAGAATGTCACCTGCTTCCATCAGCCGCTTGAAACGGCGCAAGTCGTCATGGATTTGCTGCTTGGGCTCTTCGTGGAACAGCTTCGCAATCCATTGGCCCAACTTCCCGGCAGGGGGGCGATACTCCATCTCCACGCGGACGTTCGTGCCGCGATCTCCGAGCGCCTTTGTAAACTGAATCGACCCGCGATGTTCAATGTCCGCACCCGGTAGCGAGCGCCATCTAATAAGCTTGTTCGGCTCGTCGGCAGTAATCTCAGCGTCCCATTCGACCTTGCCGCCATAAATCGCGGGAGCATTGGCAACCCAATGGGAACGGCCCCGATCAAGCTCGCTGACCGATTCCAAATGTGACATGAATTTCGGCAAGTTCTCGAAGTGGCGCCAGAAAGAATAGAGGACCTCCGCCGGTTTATTAATCAAGAACGAAGCACTGACTTCGACGCCGTCATCGCGATCAGCGTCACAGGGGCAGGTATTAGCCCCGAGAGCCTGGTAGAGGCTGCAGTGCCCGGTGATGCCTCGAAACGCCAACGCGCTACCGACGCCGGCAATGAAGACTCCGGTAGCGTCTCGCCGCCGCAGACCAAGTGCTGCCAAGATCGCTCCCGCAGCAATCGAGATGGCCCGCTCCGGGTTGCCCACATTCTGCAGCCCCGAGGACCTGCCATTCAATTGTTGTACGGACTGTTCCACCGTTTGAACAATTTGCGGCGGTCGATTTGTTTGCCGAGCGTTCGACTCACGAGTGCTAGCGGGCCGGTTGCGCGTACTCTTGGCCATGTTCCCTCCCTTTAGTTGCGGTCGTCGCCCAATCCTTGTGGCAAGAGTCGTACCCATCTACCGATTTGACGCCGGAGGCCCATTCACTGCGACTACGCGGCTTGGGGAGCGCGTCGCGGCAGCTTTCGGATTCCAGCGAAGCACGCCCGCGCGACTCGTCTCCCCCCAAGAGATGACTCAAGATCGATCAGGCAGGACGAGTTAAGCACGCCGCCCAACTCGGGCGATTGCCCCATCTCCTCGGGAACTGGCTTCAGTTTCGCAGCGAGGTCGAACTAAAAACGTCGTTTGCCGCCGGAGTTCGGTAAAAAAGGTGATTCTATGCTCTCCAAAAACGCACGCCGCATCGCGGATCCGGGAAGACTAAACGGCGCAGGATTCGCGTGCGGCATCATCGCCGACCACTCAATCCAAGCTATCCAAGCGATCTGCGCCCGTGCCTCTACAATTCAGCCGTCGATTTCACTCGCTCGTTCGCGCCGGCCGACACTGGGTAAACCTTCGTCTGCCAACCTCGTCAGCCACACGTTTGGCCACGGAGATTTATCCAGCGCTCTGGGAGCATGCGCTGAAAAATCCAGCGCTCTGGGAGCATGCGCTGAAAAAGTTCGCCGCAAATTCCCGAGTCACGTCGGAGATGCGCGACGATTTTAAGGCTCGTGCCGCTCATCTGGCACAACCCCGCGTCGACGAGCTGGTCCGAGCCGACCAAACCGTGAATGGCGCCGCCGCCAATCGTTTGATAGTCGATGCTGCCACCATCGCCGCGCACATGGTGCTCCGCTCGATCAGGCAGCGCAACTTGAGCTAGGAGGCGACATTTGTTTGCGTTTTTCTCGAGCCGTTTGGGATGTCTCGGCTCGCTAGTGATCTCGCTGCTCGGCACGCTACTGCTTTACATACTGATGCGATGACGCCGGCGGCAGAATGCAGGCGTCGCCTCGCCGTTAATGAGTTGCTTCAAGTAGCTGGGCAACACGATCGAGTAGCGGCGCCTGGGCCGCCGCGATTTTTGTCCTCGCATCACCTAATGCAAACATGTCGATGCGATCGACCTCCGGGAACTCAACCAGCATGCCAGACTTTGGCGGCCATTCCATGCTGAACTTCCCCGGCCGAAAGCGCGCCAGGATTTCAGCCTCCAATTCGTCGCTCCAGACGGCGAACCCATGCATGATCTTGCCCGACCGAAGTCGCACCATTCCCAACGGCGCCGCCGGCCCCGCAGGACGCCAGCCGATCTCCTCTTCGAACCCCCTTCGCGCGGCAATCTCTAGTTCTTCGCCGTCATTAACCAACCCCTTGGGGATCGTCCAAGCGCCCAAATCTTTCCGAGCGAAGTACGGACCGCCCGGATGAGCCAGGAGCACGCGCAGCTCTGGCGAACGGATGCACAGCAAGGTTCCCGCGCTGATTGCAGGCATGTTCCCTCGGTGAGTTTTGGCAGTTCGACGCCAGTTCATTCTTCCTGGCGACGCTGATAACTCAAGATGTTCGCGATCTCAGTGACGCCTCCTTCGACGGGACCCGGGCTGATAGGCCACGGCACGAGAATTGCCGAACGTTGCGCCGTCTTCAAGGGATGCAACGAATGGCTGCGACAATCTACATCGGGTGCGCCGGCTGGAGTCTCCGGAAAGAGCATGGCGATCTCTTCTCGAACTGCGGCAGCCATCTAGAGCGCTATGCAACCCGCTTCAACGCCGTCGAAATCAACTCCTCGTTTTACCGGCCGCACCGCCTCGCCACGTACGATCGATGGGCTGCGTCGACGCCTCCCACTTTTCGTTTCGCAGTGAAACTGCCCAAGCAAATCACGCATCTCAACCGGCTGCTGGCCTCCACCGACGCCATCGCCCGCTTTGCGTCGGAAACCGGCGGCCTTCGCGCGAAGCTCGGCGTCGTCCTGGTCCAACTTCCTCCCAGCCTCGCGTTTGACGGCGACGTCGCCACAGCATTCTTCCAGCAACTCACCGCTGCCTTCCGTTGCCCAATCGTCTATGAACCGCGGCATTCCTCGTGGTTCGAGCCCTCTGCCGAGGCGGTACTCGCCGAACATCGCATTGGCCGCGTGGCGGCCGACCCGCCCGCAACGCCGGCTGCCGCCATGCCGCTGACCGCTAATGGCCTCGTCTACTACCGCTGGCATGGCTCGCCCCAGGTTTATTATTCGTCCTACGATCGAGGGGCGCTTGTCGATCTGTCTCAGCGGCTAACGCGGTCGATAACTGACTCGCTCGACGCCTGGATCATTTTCGATAACACCGCCCTGGGCGCCGCCACTCTCAACGCTTTGGATCTCAGAAATCAACTTCGCAGCGTCGCCGATGGCAATCACATCGACGCCGGAACGCCAGGCGCAGAAGCTCGATCTACCAAAAGCGGCACAACGGTCACTAGCATAGGGAACTAAGCGTGTCCGCAAACCTCCAGACCTATCTCCGCGACCACTTGGCCGGTGCTCAGTTCGCCACGTCGCTCCTCGCCGATTTAGGCGCGCAAACCCTCGACGCGGATCTTGCCGCGTTCGCGCGGACATTGCTTGCCGAGATCGAAGCCGACGAGCAGCTCGTCGAGCAGATCCTGGGACGGCTCGACTCGCAACCGAGCATGATCAAAGAGGCCTCCGCCTGGCTTGCCCAGAAGTTGGGCCGCGCCAAATTGCAGGTCGGCAGCGACCCGTTCAGCATCTTTGAAGGCCTGGAGCTCGTCGCCATCGGCATCCTCGGCAAGCTGTCGCTCTGGAAGGCGCTTCAAGCGATCCCCGCTCACGAAAATGCCTTCGCGATACTCGACCTCGCCCAGTTGGCCAATCGCGCAAGCGACCAGCACGCTGCAGTCGAACAATGGCGAATCACTTACGCGGTCTCAGCGCTCAGCGAATCGGCGTCGGGATGAGCGGAGAATGCACGCAGTCAATCCACTTGGTCGCCCTCGCCAGATCAACCAGCGACGGGGCCGTTACCGAACAGCATGCCTAAGAAGCATGGACTTGCCGTTCATGCGACGTGGCGCAGTTCTGCGCCCAGTCGAGGGCCGCATTTGGTCGCGGGTAAGCCAATAGTGACGCGCCACCGACCTGGCATTTCGGACAGCGCCACGTCGCTTGGTAGTCGCCGCCCGCCTCCCGCAGCGCCGTAAGTTCATACTGCACGCCATCTAAGCGAAGGTGACGGCGCACAACTTCCACCTGCATCGAGTCCACGCTTGCCTCCGTTGACGGTGCCGGAGGAAATACTGCAAATCGCGCTCCGCAAACTGTCGCCCCGCTACGCTAAAGGCTATTCGCGAACCGGAATTGGCCGCCGTCCGAGACCGCGACCGAGACCAGAATCGGCAATTGACAAGCCGGCGCCAGGCTTCCGCCTTTGCCGATATCCTTCGATTGAATGTCAGCGTGCCAAGCCGCGCAAACTTTCGACGCGATTGCGCGTTTCGCCCGTCGTCCCTGCGGCAATGTTCGCCAAAATGACGCGCGAAGGCGGGAATCTAGCCGTACCGGCTCACCCCCGGTTCCGGCGACCGGCTTTGGCGTCGCGTGAATCGCTTCCGATAGCGCGACGCTCTTTTCTTGCGCTCAAAGCATCACCGGCGCCGCGAGCAACGCGGCGACGACGGCGAAGGCGATTAGCGCCGAGCGAATCGAGAACTGGCGACGGAAGCGAATCACGCCGGCGCCAGCGAGGGCGAAGACGAGGGCGGGATACCAAAGGGGGAAATAGACCCCGCCGAGGTCGATGATTTGGAATTGCCCGAAACTGCCCGGAGCATTACCGGTTGCAAAGCCGGCCACCTCATTTGGAATTCTTTCGAACATCTATCGTGGCGGAGCGGTCGCCAGCAATCCGATCGTTCCGCGAGGATATATGCCTATTGCTGCCGAGCCAGAGTAGAACGCCGCCTGGAACCCGTTCGAACTTCCACTAATCGGTCGCTGCACAGTGTAAACGAAGGTTTCGGTGCGCCACCACAACGCCACACAAGCGACGCTCGCCGCGAAGCAAACAGTCGCCAGGGCGTAGCGGATATACTTGGCCATATTGGGCGTTCTGGTTAATTCGCCGATCGGTCGGATCGTGGTGGCGGCTCGCCTTTTCGCGGCTTTTCCGATAGTTGCCTATCCATGACAGTGATGTCGCTCGGCCCCCGTTGAAACACAAACCGATCCGGGCCATCAAACACCGCAAGCATTTTGAACGGTTTTGCTTCCGGCGGCAGTGGCTTCGCTCCATCCTCTCTTGGCTGTTCATACTTCAGATTCACCAAACAAGCATTCTCATAGGTGGCCACGATCGTCCACGATATCAATACGCTGAACTTCTCTGTGGACGAATCGTTTGAAATCGTTCCCGTGCCGTCTGGAAGCAATTCCATTACGGCGTCATCTGGCTGGGCGTGATCGCGCCATCGCCCAATGATTAGGTCCGCTGGCGCACGGCGATTGGAGCGGGCGTTCGCCGCGGGGACGGGCTCGCCGATGAGTGCAAAGCCCGTGTCGCTTGGGACTTCCTGCCCAATCGCCTCTCGATTCCAGTCTACGTTGTGAGCGGCCCAAGCAACGACGACGCCAACAATCAACAAGGCGCACGCTTTCATGGCAACGACTCCGATTTGCGACGAGGGAAAGTCGCCGCTGAGTATACCCGCAAGCGCCGAAAAGCAGATGCGAAACACCAACATCCGCATGGAACGGCGGCTCAGATTTAATCGGGCTCGCGCAGCGCCCCAGGTACCCATGAGTGCGAAGCGTCGCCGCCGCCGGGGGTCGACCAAGTCGAACTAACGGCGTCTCGAGACGTGCTTCGATAGCCCGGCAGTTGAAAAAGTTGCGCCGCGAGCGGCGCTAAGAACGCGGGCCCGATCGTAGGGAACTCAGGCGGCCCAGCGGCAGAACCAGGGAGCTCTCTCTCGAAAGCCCCCTGATTCGCCGTCTTAAACAAAAGTCGGGCCGACAGGATTCGAACCTGCGACCTTTTGACCCCCAGTCAAACGCGCTACCAGCCTGCGCTACGGCCCGAACTTTTTGAAGATTCTGTGCCCGGCCGACGCGATCCTGCCGCAGGAAGAGGGCGGATCGACGGTCGAAAACGGCCGAGTTGAGTCCGGCTAGTTTATCAACGGCTCGAGAGGACGGCAATGGAGGGCCCGTGGGCGGGTGTTTTCGGCTCGCCGCGGCGATTACAATCGAGCTGGCGCCACCGCGCTGCTTTTCCGAGGTAACTTTTCGAGAAGAGCCTCGTCATCGTCGTTGTCACTTGCTCGACCTGTCCGGGAGCGTTTCACCATGCGTCGCTGCTGCATCCTCGCTTGCCTCACGTTGGGTTTCGTGCCGCTGAATTCGTCGCTCGCCCAGGCGGACGACAAGATCGACTTCGCCGCGCAGATCCAGCCGATCCTCACCGCCAAGTGCGCCGGCTGCCACGGCGCCGAGAAGGCGGCGGCGAAGTTGCGGCTCGACTCGGCCGACCAGATCACGGCGTTCGAGGAGAAGGACCATCTGCTCGTCGCCGGCAAACCCGATGAGAGCGAGCTCTACCAACGCCTCGTCCTCCCCGCCGACGACAAGAAGCGGATGCCCAAAGGCGCCGATCCCCTTCCCGAAGCTGAGATCGCGCTGATCAAGCAGTGGATTGAACAAGGCGCCGTCCTTGCCGCGGTGGCCGCGGTGACGACGCCGGCTCCAGCCGACGCGGCGATGCCCGCTGACGAAGCCGCGAAGAAGGCGGCTGAGGAAGCCAAGGCGGCCGAAGCCGCGCTCAAAGCCGCTGATGAAGCTGAACTGGCCAAGGTCGCTCCCGCCGCCCCCGAGGCATTGGAAAAGCTCAAGCAAGCCGGCGCCAGCGTCATGCCGTTGTACGGCGAAAGCCCGCTGCTGCAAGTGAGCTTCGCCCGCGCCGATTCGCCCGCCGGCGACGAGGCGCTCGCCGCCTTGGCCGGCGCCGCCGACCAAATTGTCTGGCTCGATCTCAGCGGCGCTCAAGCCACCGGCGAAGGCTACAAGCAACTGGCGTCGCTGAAGAATCTCGGTCGCCTCCATCTCGAAAAGTCGAGCGTCGATGACGCCAGCCTCGCTCATGTCGCCGCGCTGCCGCGATTGGAGTACCTCAACCTCTACAGCACGGCAGTTACCGACGCCGGCCTGGAACAACTCAAAGCCGCCAAGCGGCTCCGCAAGCTCTACCTCTGGCAGACGAAGGTCGGCTACGATCCCGCGCTCGCCCTGCAGGCAGGCACGCCCGGCCTCGAAGTAAATCTCGGCTGGGATCATCCCGGCGTCGTCAAGGCGCGGCTGACGAAGGAACTCGAAACCGCCAAGAAAACCGCGGAAGAGGCGACCGCAAAGGCCGCCGAAGCGCAGAAGACCCTTGAGGCCGCCAACGCCGAAAAGGCCGCGGCCGACGCCAAGCTGCAAGAAATCGACGGGCAGCTCAAGGCGCTCGACGCCCCGCCCGTCGCTGAAGCGGCCCCGGCCGAAACCGCGCCGGCGGCAGCCCCAGCGGCCGAAGCCGCCCCCGCAGCAGACGCGGCCCCGGCCGCCGAGGCGGCGCCTGCGGAACAAGCTGCGGCGAAGTAGTCTGGAGCACTTCGGCCCCTGGCTCCGCCAGGGGATCGGCCAGCATACGGCAAGCGTCGTTACGCGTTGTGCTACCCCCTGGCGGAGCCGGGGGCGGCAAGCGCGCCCACGAGAATGCTCTAGCTGGCGGGCGGCTCGGCGCGCCGCGCGTAGTCGCGATTCCCCCATGCGGCCGCGTTGTGCGCCGCCGAACCGCCGCGCGGAATCGTCAGCGTCGTCCACTCGTCGCCCGCCCAATGCCGGGCGAGTTGAACGATCTGCCCCACATGGTACGACGTATGCGCCAACGATCGCTGCATCGCCAGCGGCACGGAGTGCGCTTCGCCCCGAATCTGCACCGTTCGCGCAATGTCGGCCGCGTCTAGCGAGGTCAGCGTGCCAAACAGCGCCCGCCACGCCTCTTCCCACGCGGCCAGCAGTGCCGCGCGACCGGCCCGCGCATCAACGAACTCGCCATCGCGATTACGCTCGGGCTTCTCGCCGTCGCTCGTCAGAAAATCGGTCCACCGCGACGCCAGATTTCCGGCGACGTGCTGCATGATCACCGCGATCGAGTTGGTGTTCTCGTCCAGCGCCTGATGAAGCGCGTCGTCGCCGATCTGAGCGACCGCGCGGTCGACAAGCGATTTGTGATATTGGAACGATTGCCGCGTCGCGTCGACCCAATGCAACAGCAACTCCGTTGAATCCATCGCAAGTCCTCATTTGATTTGGGAAAGCAACCCTACTCGACGACTACTTCGCCAGTAGTTGCCGTCAGCTCACGGAAGCAAGCGGTCAGCCGATTCAGCACCGGTCGATCGCCCGCGCGACCGATCGACCGCCCGTCGACCTCGACGATGGGCGTCAACTCCCCCATGGTGCCGGTACAGAACGCTTCCTCCGCTCGATAAAGCTCCGCCAAACTAAAGTCGCCCTCGCGACACGCGATGCCATGCTCGCGGCAGAGTTGCAGCACCACCGACCGCGTAATCCCCTCCGGGCAGGCCGCCGTCGTTGAGGTGCAGACGACTCCCTCGGAGACAAAGAAAACGTGGGTCGCGTTCGTTTCCGCAATAAATCCGCGGCCATCGAGCATCAACGCATCGTCGGCCCCGGCCGCATTCGCCTGGATCTTCGCCAGGATCGAGTTGAGCAGATTATTGTGGTGGATCTTCGGATCGAGCACCTCCGGCCCTGGCCGCCGATACCCCGACGTGATCAGCCGGATCCCCGCCTGATCGTAAACGGGCGGCTTATGCTCGGCCAGCACGATCAGCGTCGGCCCGGCCTGGTTGAGCCGCGGATCCATGCCGCTGGTGACCTTCACGCCGCGCGTGAGCGTCAGACGAATATGCACGCCGTCGCGCATCTGGTTCGCCGCCAGCGTGCGGCGAATCTCCTCGATGATCTTCTCGTGCGGCGGAATCTCGGCAAATGCCAGCGCCTGCGCCGAGTGGACCAAACGATCGAGATGTTCGCGCAGCTTGAAGATCCGACCGTTGTACAGCCGCAGTCCCTCCCACACGGCGTCCCCGCCTTGCACCGCCGAATCAAACGGACTGATCCCCGCCTCATCGCGATGAACCAGCCGCCCGTTAATGTTCACCTGCAAGTCGCGATTCCGTTCGTCGTATTTCTGCAGCATGCTCTTTTTGAACCGTTACTCAAGTGAAAATAGAAAGGGGAGGGCGGTGTCATTCTGAGCGAAGCGAAGAATCTAGAGCCTCAAAAACAGCATCTGATCCTTCGCTTCGCTCAGGATGACGCAACTCGTCGCATTCACCGCAATCGGTGCTCATACAACCGCCGGTAGAGTCGCTCGCACTCGGCCAGCACTTTCGTCAGGCGTTCAGGCACGATGTCTTCCTTCGGCTTGTACGGCGCAAACGTCGTCGTCTCATAAACCTTGGCATACCAGAACGGCGCCCAGGCTCCATCCGTCTCACGCGGCCCCGCCGCCCACCGGAGCATTTCCTCTCGAAACGGCACGTCGACCGCGTCGCAGAGCAGGGCGAGCATCCGCCGCGGCTGCCGCAGCACGTCCGCCGCGTCGAGCACCGGCGGCGTCAGCCCGGTACGCGCGCGAATCCGCTCGAACAGCGCCAGCTGCTGCGGCAACCCTGTGTCCTCCACGCGCGGCGTCGGCAGGAACTCCAGCAGCGACGTGAGCATCTCCCGCGGTTCACGAATGAGAAACGCGCTCGTCAGCTCATCGATCCACGCCAGTTCCACTTCTGGCAACAGATGATGGGCCATCTGCTTTTGATAGAAAACCTGCCGGCCGTCCGGAACGGGCCCGGTCAGCCAGCGAATGACGGTCGCCAACTCAGCGTCGTGACGGGCCAGCGTTTCGTCGTACCCCGGATGCCGCCGGTCGCCCGTCATCTTTAGATAGTGAGCGTACAGCGGCTCGTCGCACACCGCCGCATCGGGCCGACTCCCCCACGACCGCATCATCGCGGTGGAGATGTTTCGCGGTCCCGACCACATGGCCAAGCGAAGAGACATGAGTAGTGCACCGTCAACGGGTCAGTGGGCGTGGGCGAACTGCGGAGGAAATGACGAATGACGAAGCCCGAATGCCGAATGGGGCCCACCACGCCTTTCCATTCGTCATTCGTCATTCTGACTTCGTCATTTATTATCCTCCCTGCGGCTTTCACGCGGCCCAGCCGCAAACTACACTTTTACCCATCGCCAATGGCGGGCGGCAGCGGGGGGCCAAACTTTTCCACCCCGCTCGTCGCCGTAGCTCGCCTTCCCCGCACATACGAGGACGTAGCCTTGTCAGCCGTCGCCCGCTTGTCCGTGATGATGTTCCTCCAGTTCTTCACCTGGGGGGCCTGGTTCGTGACGCTCGGCGCCTGCCTCGGGGCCAACGATTTGTCCGGATCGATCGCCGCCGCCTACGGCACCGCTCCGATCGCGGCGATCGTCGCCCCGCTGTTCCTAGGCCTGATCGCCGACCGTTTCTTTCCCTCCCAGGTGGTGATGGGAGTGCTGCTGCTCATCGGCGGGGGTCTCCTCTGGGTCTTGCCAGGTTACGCCGAAGCGGGAAACGCGAACATCGTCTACTGGCTGATTCTCGGCCACATGCTCTGCTACATGCCAACGCTTGGTTTGAGCAACACGATCGCCTTCACCAACATCTCCGACCAGAGCCTGTTCCCCAGAGTCCGAGTCTGGGGCACCATCGGCTGGATCGCCGCCGGCCTCGTCGTCGGCTTCAAGGGCTGGTCGGCCAGCTACAACATTTTCTACCTCGCCGCCGTGTGCTCGGGTCTACTCGGCGTCTACTGCTTCACGCTGCCCCACACGCCGCCGCCGGCCAAGGGAAAGCCGATGGATATGCGTACGCTGCTGATGCTCGACGCGTTGCGGCTCCTGAAAAACCCCTCGTTCTTTGTCTTCATTCTCTGCTCGACGCTCATTTGCATTCCGCTCGCTTACTACTACGGCTTCACGTCCAACTACCTCAGCCAGATCGGCTTCAAGCAACCCGCCTCGACGATGACGCTCGGCCAAATGAGCGAAATCGTCTTCATGCTGCTGATCCCTTTCTTCTTCCGCCGCCTCGGCGTGAAGTGGATGATTCTCGTCGGCATGGCCGCGTGGGTGATTCGTTACCTCTTGTTCGCCTTCGGAGCGCCTGATCAAACCGTCTGGATGATCCTCGCCGCCGTCCTCCTCCACGGCGTCTGCTACGACTTCTTCTTCGTCACCGGCTTCATGTACACCGACAGCAAGGCCCCGAACGAAGTTCGCGGGCAGGCTCAGGGGATGCTCGTCTTCTTCACCCAGGGCGTCGGCATGTTCTTCGGCTACATGGTCGCCGGCAATCGCTTTGCCACCTCGGTGCCGAAGTACCAGGAGCTCGCTGACGCCTTCAAGGCTGCCACGCCTGCCGAAACCGTGTCGTTCGCTGAGTCGTTCAAGCAAATGTTCTCGGTTGCTCGGCCAGAGGCAATCGAATCGACAGCCTTGCTACGCGAAACGATGCTCCAATGGCGTGAGTTCTGGCTCCTCCCCGCCGGCATGGCCGCCGCGGTGCTAGTGATCTTCCTCGTCGCCTTCCACGACCGCGACACGTCCAAGCCGATCGAAATCGAAGAAACGGCGTAATTCGCCTTTAATCAGCGATCCAACGGGGTCGGGGACCTTTTGCCACTGGCGAGTCGCGTTTGGCAGAACGCCTCCAGTGGCAAAAGGTTCCCGACCCCTTCGCACGCCAAGCCGCCGCTGGTGCGCGCCTACGGACCCAGCCCCTTATTTTCCGCTCCCGCGGGACGAGAACCGCAGGGCCAGGCGCCTGCGCCCTCCGCTATACTGACACCCACGCTGACGTCGTATATCTAGTTCGTGTCCGCCCCAGGAACGCCGCCGTGAACGCCGACGAAACCAGATCAACCCTCCGCACGAGCCTGGTCGCCTTTTTCGCCGTGCTGGCCCTGCTGGTCGGCGCCTACTTTTTCGGCGTCAACCAGTCGAGCCGCGGCATTCTCTCCACCTTGAAAGAACAAGACGCCAAAGAACATCTGGTCGCCGCCATGCTCGTCAACCTTCAAGCGGCTTCGGAGGCGGAGAAGAGCGCCGTCATGGCCGAAACCGACGAAGCCTCGCAGACCAACGCCGCCGAGGCGCAACAAAAATCCGCTGCCGTCGAAGCAGACAGGCGCGAGCTCAGCGGCTTGATTGAGGGAAACGGTCAAGCTGAAGACGAGCAACAGCTTCTCAACGAGTTCAACACAGCCTGGGCGGCGTACCAGGATCTTGACCGCGAGATTCTCGCCCTCGCCGTCGAGAACACAAATCTCAAAGCCGTGAAACTCTCACTGGGCCCCGCCGCCGAGGCCCTCGCGCGCTTCGACGCCGCGCTGCAACAGCTCGCCGCCACGGCGGGCGCCACCCCCGACGGCGCCCAGGCAGCGCAGGCAGCGTTCCAAGCCGTCGTCGCCGCCCACAACATCCACACCTTGCAGGGCCCCCACATCGCCGAGTCGAGCGACGCGGAGATGGACCGCATCGAAGGCGAAATGACCGAGCTCGACAAGCAGGTCAGCGCCTCCCTGGAAACGCTCGCCAACCTCCCCGGCGCCGAGCAGCAGGCCGAACTAGCGCAAGCCCAAGCCGCCTACCAGGAATTTCAAAAGGTCCAAACGCAAATCCTGGAGCTCTCCCGCCGCAACAGCAACGTCCGCTCGCTCACCTTGTCGCTCGGCAAGAAGCGATTGGCAACCGCGAGCTGCACGGAGACTCTCACCGCTCTGCAGAAATCGATTCGCAACGAGAAGTCTCCTGCCACTCGCTGGTAGACAAGCTGCAAGACGTAGCCTTTGCTCTCAACCGATGAATCCATCCATGGAAGCCGCCGCCATCGTCTGCCCCAAATGCAACGGCCAGATGAACCAAGGCTTCGTCGCCGACAAGACTCGCGCCGCAGTGGAAGTAATGACGTGGCGCCCCGGCCCGCCGGAGACGTCGTTCTTCAGCGGCACCAAGCTCCCCGCCGGTTCGCTCCCCATCGCCGCCTTCTGCTGCGAACACTGCGGCTATCTGGAGTTCTACGCCAGCAAACTGTTCGGCCGCCACTGAGAGAGCGTCTAACTCATTTAAACATTTGAGAACAGTGGAACCGCCGTTTGAGGCCAATGAACGCAGATGATTTATCATCTGCGTCTATCCGCGTTCATCCGCGGTCCCATCGAATCCTCAGGCTTGCCGCCGTGCTCGTCGTGCCGTCGTTGCTCAATTTTCGCCGTGATTCCTGGGCGTCCTTGGCGGTTAATTTTTCAGACGGTGCAGTTAGCAAGCGGCCAGAAATAGTTGCTGAAATTGGCCGCGCACTCTGCTAGGGTGACGTTCGGCGAGGCGTTCTCTCGTCCCTCGTCGCTCTTCGGCAACTCGACATTGTCTCCACAACGACGGCCCTAACCGGGAGCGTTCCTGCTGACTGCACGCGGAGACTTTTGCGACTTTTGCGTCTCGGAAGCGCGATTAGAAAAACGCAAAATTCCGGCGCCGTTTTCACGCTCAATACGGTACAACGAGTCGGAAAACACCGCTTCAATTCCGCTTGCCGGCGGTACGCAGGCCCAGAATTTTGCGGCTTTTTATTGGTGCCCCCCCGGGGCGCACGCAAAAGCAAAACCCCCTCGATCGGAGGGATGGCCAAGAAACGCCTCTTGTCGCGCTGCTAGCTAGTTGCGACGCAGCGCAAAAAAGAGGCCGTTGGCTTCCCAGGAAGCCAACGGCCTAGGCAAGAGGCGCCGGTGAGAGTCGAACTCACGATGTCGGATTTGCAATCCGATGCCTTAGCCACTTGGCTACGGCGCCGTGTCACTCGTCCTTAGAAAACTATGAAATCCGTTCGACCTGGTCAAGTGCAGGTCTTTTGCGGGTTAGGTCGTTTCGGCAAACAGGGTTTTCCTTGCTGCGTGTGACGCTAGTGCCTGTTTATCGGATTGGTTTGCAGCGGAACCTCACAAAATTTCGATGACCTCTCAGCGGCACGATGCCCGCTGGCTCGAACGCCCTGTCGGCCACTAGCACTCGCAGGAAAGGAATCTGCACGATGCTCGAACGATCCTTCGGCGTGGCGGCGCGTCGTCGCCGGACACTGGACGCCCTGGTTCGACACGTCGCTGAGGCGAGCGTCGAAGCGATTTGCCGGCTCGTGCAGGAGCGGATCGAAACGATGGGGCCCAGCGAAGCCCGCGGCTACGTCCGGGCCCGCGCCGCCCGCGAGATTCGCCAACAAACGCGGCTCGCCTTCGCCCAACAACCCGGCGTCGACGCCAATTGGGAACTGCTGGTCGTCGTCCGCTCGACCGAGCGCGTGGTGCCGCTGGCAATGCGGCAGCTCACCGCAATGCGGCTCCAGCGCCAAACCGCCGCCCACCGCCGCGCGGCATAGGCGGCCGATCCGCATGGACACCACCGACTACCCCTCGCTGGGACGGCTAGCTGTGCTCAACGCCCAGCTGGCGCGACAGGCGCGGCTGGTCGAGGACGTCGTCGATCGGCAACTCGACGGCGTCGAGCGGCTGTTCCGCGCGGCGGCCCTCAGCGACTGGCAGGCGGTGCTCCGCATCAGTGAAGAGCTGATCGCCCAATTGCAGGACCCGACCGACCTGCCCGTGGTTCGTTCCGCCCAGCAGCTCTGCGACCTGCTGCGGCGCGACCCTTCGGGCGGCAAAGTATCGGTCCGCCTGGCCGAGCTCCTCTCTGCTTGCCGCTCGGCTAGATTGACCGATCGCCCGAGTCGACGGTCGTCCTGAGCTAAGCGTCGCCCCGGACGGCGCGAGAGATTCAGCCAGTTCGGCCGGATGCTACCAGCCTCGATTGACGTCGCTTGACCAGATCGCGCGTCGTTCGCCAACGAGAAAAAGCCGCCGATCGAAACGACCGGCGGCTCGCTGGATTAAAGTAATACTCGCCGCAAACCAGGGTCTAACGGACGACGCTCGGCTCGATGTTGTAGATCACGATCGGCCGGCTGCTGGTGTACCAGGCGAATGGACGTCCGCCCGGTTGTTGCCAAGCGGGGCTGTACATCGTCGTGTACGGCATTCCCGAGGCGGTCGGACGGCTGTTCGAGAAGCCGTACCATCGGAGGGCTTCGAGGCGGGCCATCCGCTGGGCGCCCCGCTCCATCGCCTTTTGTTGGGCGACCGTGGGGGCCTCATTCCGTTTTTCGGTCTTTGGATACCACGATTCGGTCGCGGGGGCCGCCGGGACGGTCGGTTCTTCGACGAATTCCTGCGCCACGGCGGAGGAACCGGGCGCCGCGATCGCCAGCGCCGAGATGGCGGCGAGCTTCAGCCCGTAAGTGCGGATTGATTTCATGGGACGGAGCGTCTCCTGCCAAGATAGCGAAGGCGGGGGCGAACTACCCTCGGAAGGATTCCGATCGGGCCAAGGCGGGGGGCGAGTCGAAGCTGCGAAAACATCGCGTTCAAGGCTCGCTAGACAATCTTTCGGTCGCGAGCGGCCGGCGCGCTCAAACCGATCGCTGCGACAGGCGCAGTTTGCCAACCTTGCCAGTCGCCCGGCGCCGCCTGGCGAAGCTGGCGAGACTTTGACGCCCAAAATGAGGAAAGCTTACATCGTTCGCCTGATTGCAACCGGGCGTTCGGAGTGTTAGGTTGCCGTCAAAGTCAACGCCGCTTAACGTGGAACCGCATCGGAACGCAGAGAATTCGTCGCCCCGTCAGCAGGAGCGCAAGGGGCGGGTATACTTACGCGACGACGGCAGGCCGCCGAGCGTCGCGGCTAAACAGGTCTATTGGTTGCCTTTCGTAGGCTGCTCACAAACAGGAGTTCTTTCGTATGAAACGCATTGCTATGTTGCTCTTTGGCTTGACGATGACGGTCGGCATGATCGGCTGCGCCGAAAAGAAGGCCGAGCCGACTGCCCCCGCCGCCACCACGCCAGCCGCTGAGACCACCCCGGCCGCCCCGGCTGACGCGCCCAAGTAAGCGCTGGGCGAAGCATTCAAAAAGAAAAGGGGCGGCCCGCTGCGGGCCGTCCCTTTTCATATGCAGCCATACTCGTTCATATGCAGCCATACTCGGATGGCCAACTACACATTTCGTTTTGGCCGCGGCACGCGTCCCTTCCCTCGGCGGCCTTTACCTGCTTTGGTCTCCTTCACCGAATCGACCGTCTCGCCGATCGAGTCTTGCATTTTTTCGATCCGATCGCGAATCGCCGCCGCCCGTTCGAACTCCAGCGCATCAGCCGCGGCCAGCATCTCCGCTTCCAGTTCAGCCAGGTACTCTGCGGTGATGTACTGCGCTTCGTCGGTTCGACCGACGGCCGCATTCGCCCTGGCGTGAGCGCTGGCGTCCGCTTCGATTCCGCGATGGATCGCCTTCTTGATCGTCTCGGGCGTGATGCCGTGAGCCTGGTTGTACTCATGCTGCAGCTTCCGACGACGCTCTGTTTCGTCGATTGCCCGCTGCATCGAGTTCGTCATCTTGTCGCCGTAGAGAATCACCTTTGCATTGACGTTGCGTGCCGCGCGGCCGATGGTCTGCATCAGCGACGTTTCGCTGCGGAGAAATCCTTCCTTGTCAGCGTCGAGGATTGCCACGAGCGAAACTTCCGGCAAGTCGAGCCCTTCCCGCAGCAGGTTCACGCCCACGAGGGCTTCGAACCGACCTTGCCGTAGATCGCGCAGCAGCTCAACTCGCTCAAACGCATCCAGCTCGCTATGGAGCCACTTGCACGCGATGCCCTGTTCCAAGAAGTAGTTCGACAGATCCTCCGCCAGCCGTTTCGTCAGCGTCGTTACCAGTGTCCGTTCGCCCACCGCGACGCGAGCCCTGATCTCCTCCAGTAAATGCGGCACCTGACCGCGGGCGGGAACGACTTCGATCACCGGGTCGAGCAGTCCCGTGGGCCTTACGACCTGTTCGATGACTTCGCCGCCCGTTTGGCCCAGTTCGTACTTGCCGGGGGTCGCCGACACGTAGATGGCGCTGCTCACTCGTTCCCGCCATTCGTCGAATTTCAACGGTCGATTGTCGAGCGCGCTGGGCAGCCGGAAGCCATGCTCGACGAGGGTTTCTTTCCGGCTACGGTCGCCGGCGTACATCGCCCCGATCTGAGGGACAGTGGCGTGCGATTCGTCGATGAACAGCAAATAGTCTTTCGGGAAGAAGTCGAACAGCGTCGACGGGGACGAACCGGGCGGCTTGCCGCTAAGCGGTCGACTGTAGTTCTCGATGCCGGGGCAGTAGCCGACCTCCATCATCATCTCGATATCGAACCGCGTTCGCGCGTTGAGCCGTTGCGCCTCGAGCATTTTCCCAACGGAGCGGAAGTGGTCTAGTTGCTGGGCTAGTTCCTTCCGAATCGAATCGACCGCGTTATGAATTCGCTCTTCCGGCAACACAAAGTGCTTCGCCGGGTAGATATACATCTGCTCAAGATTGTTCACCGCCTCGCCCGTCACTGGATTAATAATCGAGAGACGCTCGATTTCGTCGCCCCAGAACTCGATGCGGTACGCGAACTCTTCGTACGACGGCCAAATTTCCACGCAATCGCCGCGGACGCGAAACTTCCCGCGAGCGGGATCTGCGTCGTTCCGATCGTACTGGATATCGACAAGTCGCGCTAACACGTCGTCTCGATCGAGCGATTGCCCGACCTGCAGCCCGACCATCATCTGCTTGTAATCTTCAGGAGAGCCCAAACCATAAATGCACGAGACGCTGGCCACCACGATGACGTCTCGGCGACTGACCAGCGAGCTAGTGGTCGCCAGCCGCATCCGGTCGATCTCTTCATTGATCGACGCGTCTTTCTCGATGTAGATGTCGCGCTGCGGGATGTAGGCTTCAGGCTGGTAGTAGTCGTAATAGCTGACGAAGTAGCTCACCGCGTTGTGCGGGAAGAACTCTTTGAATTCAGAATAAAGCTGTGCCGCGAGCGTCTTGTTGTGCGACAAGATCAGCGCCGGCCGCTGCAGCTGCTGGATGACGTTCGCCATCGTGAACGTCTTGCCCGAGCCGGTGACGCCCATCAACACCTGCTCGCGCTGTCCGTTCTTCAAGCCTTCGACCAGCGATTTGATCGCGGCCGGTTGATCGCCGGCGGGCTGGAACGGCGATTCTAGTTGAAACTGCACGGCGAAATCCTTCGGTCAGGTCGGCAATAGTGCTAGCGATTGGCAACTTCCGCTTCGTCCGCGATCGGCAGCAGGTAGGGGCGAATCCGGTCGATCGTCCGGGGGCCGATGCCGTCGACGCGAGTCAGTTCCTCCACGCTATGGAACGCTCCTCGCTCCTCGCGTTCCGCCATGATCCTCTCGGCAAGCGTGCGGCCAACGCCGGGGAGTTGCATCAGTTCCGGCCAATCGGCCTTGTTGACGTTGACCTGAAACTTCGCAGTCAGCGGGGCGGCACGATCGATGTCAATCGTGCCGCGCTCATTGCTGGAGTGCCGCCACCACCCTGCCGCCATCAACGCCAGAACGCCGGCCGTCAGCACGGTGACCGTGCGACGTTCGCGGGGGCGAATCAGCGCGCCGGACGGCGTTGGCGGGGGAGGGGAGGGCATCGCGACGGTCGACGGGGGCGTTCAGGGCGCGGTACAAAACGGAATCTCGAATTATAGCGGGACGCCGCCTTGTGGGAGTCGGGGAAAGTGAGCGGAGTTGCGGCCGCTGCCCGCAATCAGGAGGGAGCGAAAGCCATGGATCATGATTTTCAGCAGATTGAATGGGACGCCGCCACGATCGAAGATTGCCAGCAGCTGGTCCGGTTAGCCGTCCGGGAGGATCTAGAACGGCAGCAGGATTGGACCACCCTCGCTCTCGTGGCGCCCGACCGCGTCGGCGCGGCCGACATCGTCTCTCGGCAGGCTGGATTCGTGGCGGGAATACAAGCCATCGCAGTGACCATCGACGAAATGGGGGGGCAACTCACGTTTGAGGCACGAGTGGCGGATGGCGACCAGGTCAGCGCCATGACGACGCTTGGTCGCCTGAGCGGCCAGGTCCGTGACCTACTGACCTGCGAACGGATCATCCTAAACATACTCGGCCGCATGATGGGGGTGGCGACGCTGGCCGCCCAATACGTCGAGCGGGTCGCCGGAACGCCCGCCCGAATTTACGACACGCGAAAAACGACCCCTGGGTGGCGGCGGCTCGAGAAGTTCGCCGTCCGCTGCGGCGGGGCCCGCAATCACCGGCTCGGCCTCTACGACGCCGTGCTGATTAAGGATAATCATCTGGCCCAGTTCGCTCGCCCGGGCGAACCCGCCGGCGACGCCGCAGCGCGGGCAGTGCGGCAGGCGAGAGAATTCCTGCGGGAGTTCGCCGCGGTCGACAAGCTGGCCAGTGCGGGAATCGTCGAGATCGAAGTTGATACGCTCGAACAGCTTGCAGCCGTGTTGCCCGAGCGGCCTGAGATTGTGTTGCTCGACAACATGCAGCTTCAGCAACTCCGCGCGGGCGTGGCCATGCGCAACGCACTTGCCCCAGGAGTGGAGCTGGAAGCTTCGGGCGGGGTGAATCTCGAAACAGTTCGCGGAATCGCTAAAAGCGGCGTTGATCGGATCAGCGTTGGCGGCATCACCCACGCGGCGAAATCGCTCGATGTGGGACTTGATTGGCACGTCTGAGCGCATTTCCGGGCGGCCACGAGGCGATTCTCGACGCCGGAGCTGTGATTCCTACATCCGGAATAACCCGAATACTCGGCCTGATAAGAATTCATACCTTGCTCGCTATATTCTAGTTGACACGCCTACTTCGCCCGAATATCCTACGGAAGTGTGGGCAGCAATCCGCACGTACTAATTAATCGTTTCAAATTGTCGTTCTGATCGGGAAGTTGACCTCATGAACATTCGATCGGCGGCGGGTCGTCAGGGCCTGGCTGCTGTCCGAACTGGCAACTCGACATTGCCTGGGTCTGCTTCACCATCTTGGAAGAACGATTAATCGCACGGCTTTTTCTGTGCTGGCGATTTCTCGCGGAAGCGAGCCCTCGGCAAGACTCTGAGCCGCCGTTGCACTGTTCACGCCGAAGACATTTGCCTTCGCGTTTCCGTGCGGACAAGCTCCGTTCCTTTTGACTACCCGGCCCCTTAATCAGCTCGCGCATCTGACGATGCGCGCATGATGATCCTGCGTCTTTTTGTGGACGCAAATGGCCGATCGAATGCGGCCCCGCCTCGGATGGACTTCCGAGAGGGCCACTCTTGAGACTCGCTCCTGATCGCTTCCGTGCACCGGAGTGATTGAAGGCTGCTTAGATCAACGCTGCAAGACATCGCAGTGGTCGACAGCCGGAGTAGGGGACACCTCAACATGTCGCGAGTCAACATCATTGGACGAGTCCGTCAGTTTGCGTGTCTGCTCGGCGTGGCGCTTGCCGTCGCCGCGGGTCTCAGCGGAGGCGAAGCCCATGCCGTCGTGCCGACGCCGACCGGTTTCACCTTGCAGATGTCGCCGTACGCACGCGTCCTCGAGTACGTCGGTACGCCGGAGTTCATGGACGTTCTCTGGCAGGAGTCTTGCGACAACCCTCACCTGCGCGTCCGCGCCCGCAACAAGCCGGCGCTGATGCTGACGAACAACGCCGACTCGGCGGCGCCGATCACCAGCTTCACGCTGAGCATCGATGCATCGCAGCCCTACCTGTTCGGTACGGGCGACCTCGTCTCCGACAATTTCACGAACTTGATCAAGGACACGATCTATACGGACTCTGGCGTTTCGATCACCGGCAGCTCGCTCTCGCCCGACGGCAAAACGTTAACCGTCAACTTCGACGGCCTAACCGCTGGCAAGAAGGCCATCTTCAATGTTGATCTCGACGCCGAAGATCCAGGTATGTTCCCCTTCCCCGACTACCGCATGGTACTGCTGGGCGCCCCTTACCCCGGCGAAAACCCAACCGATCCCGGTAGCTACTCCGCCACGTTCACCAACGCCGCTAGCCCGGTCCCGAACGCTCAAACGCTTACTGGCGAGTTCGAGCAGATGACCGAGACGCCCACCTATCACGATATGGTCATCCGCCCTTACGGCGTGATGGACAAGCTCGAGATCATCACCGGCGGCGGGGAAATCCCCGAACCCAACAGCTTTGTCCTGGCGATCGGCGGACTGACCGCGTTGGCGGTTCGGCGGATCCGACGCGCCGCGGCATAGGCCAGCAGTTCCACAGAACCTTCACTCCCCAAAGGCGAGGCGGCATCGGCTGCCTCGCCTTTTATTGCGCGCGGTAGTCCATCGCGGCGACGGTTTTCGACATTGCTAGCGGCGTTGCTAGGGACGCCGAATACGCTGCGCGAACCGTGGCAAACTTTGCGGCGCTGAGCGATCGCGCCGAATGCTCCGGCGGCTCCGTTTCTGCGGATTTCTCCCGAAATAGGGAAAGTGCGGGTTCGACCCGATCCGATTAATCCGAATGGGCAAACCGTAGGTCGCGTTGCGAACCCGTTATCGCATCGAACGTCGACCACCGGACTGGCGAACGACTCAGGGCGACTCAGCACCGAGTCGGGGGACGCCAGGCCGACACGAACTCATAGGGGGGAATCTGGGATGAAACTTGCTACCTGGGGGAGCGCTGCGCTTGCAGTATGTCTCGCCATGGGCGGCGTTGCGCCGCTACGCGCTCAACAGAGCGAATCGATCGCCGCGTCCAGCATTACGTCGGAAATGGACGACTCGAACTACGGGTCGTACGAGTCCTGCAATACCTGCCCCTCGGGCGGTTACGGCGCCGGCGGCCTCTTCGGCGGCTTGGGTGATCGCAACATGCAACTCGTCTTCGGCGCGGAGTATATCTACGCTCAGGCGACGTTCAGCGAAGCCTTGGCCTACGTCGAGCAAGACGCCATCGAAGGCGGCGAAACGTGGCATCAGATCGACTTCAACTACAACTCCAACTACAGCTTCTACGGCGGCGTCTACTTGTGCGATTGCGGCGGTTCGGTGATCTTCGACTACACCCGTTTGACCAGCGACGGCGACTACGCCGCCAGCGAATCGACCGGCGTCGATATCTTCGGACCGTTCGAGATTGACGGCAACATCGATGGCCACGCCAGCGTCGACCTGAAGTCGTACGACTTATCTTTCGCGAAGACGATTCCGCTGGGATGTCTGCTCGGCGGCGCGGGGTGCGGCGATTGCTGCGACGACACGTGCTGCGGCGACGGTTCCTGCGGCAACGGCTGCGGCGGCGGTTGGTGCCCGGCGTGGGACATTACTTGGTCTGGCGGCGTCCGCTACGCCAACGTCGGCTGGGGCAACACGATTACCGCCACCGATCCGAACGGCGGCGCGTTCATCGACTCCGCCAACACGTCGCTCAACTTCGATGGCTTCGGCGGTCGCGTGGGCCTGCTGGGGCGTCGCTACATCGGCAAGCGCGGTCTATTCAGCGTCTACGGTCGCGGCGATTGGTCGTTGTTGTTCGGCAACGTCGACATCCAAACGATTGTCACCAATCAGGCCGGTTCCGCGTTTTTGCGGACGAGCAACGACATTACCGTGCCGGTTACGGAGATCGAGCTCGGCGCCTCGGCCCATTTGGGCCAGCATGCCACGTTGTCCGCTGGTTACTTCTGGTCGGCTTGGCATGACCTCGGCATGAGCCCCGAGTATGCGTTCGACCAGTTCCAGATTAGCCACTTCGACGACGCGAACATCCTCGGCTGGAATGGCTTGTTCGGCCGCGTGGAAGTTGCGTTCTAAGCCGGTTGAGACTCGGGTAAGCCGATAACTTACGGCGACATAAAACAGGGCCAGTCACTCCGATGGAGCGACTGGCCCTGTTCCTTGATCAGTATTTTCCAACGACGTAGCGACAGCGTCGCCACAGTGCAGGCGAATTCGACCAAACGGACGAGCGTGCGTTATCGGGGCGCGCCTAACCGATGCCGCCGACCATCAGGCGATCGCGCTTGGCGCGGCGCTCAGCGCGAAGACGAGCGCGACGCTTGGTTTCGCTCGGCTTCTCGTAGAATTCGCGCACGCGGATTTCCTTCTTGATGCCGCTCCGCTCCACAAGCTTCCGAAACCGACGGACTGCCTCTTGGGCCGTCTCTTTGTCACGCAGTGTCAACTTAACCACGCCGAATCGCCTTTCTACACAATCGACTCTGAACGCCGCCAACGCCCCTTGGAAGTGGGCTAACTCGTTAACGGGAAACTACTAAGGTAGCATCGGCCTTAAGGGACGTAAAGGCCGGGGTTTCCCTGGTTGCTAGGGTTCCGCGGAAAACCTGCCCCTACCGGAACAACCGGCATTTCGCGCCTCGAAGCGAAGACCGCGGAGCACAAATCGGCTCCGCGCCGCAACGACGACCGGTCGATCCATACATAGTCGGCGAGCGGGTAACTCCCGGATGGCGTTGTTCCGAGCTGCGGGCGTTGGCAATGAGTGAAACAGAGCGATCCAACGTCATTCGTGCTTTGGACTTGCGCCACGACGAAGTGCTTCAGTCGCTGGCAACGCTCGAGCAGCAGGTGGAACTGGCCATCGCGGCCGTCAGGCCCTCGATGGCGGCCGAAAAAACGTCTCCAACGCCCGGCGATAGAAAATCATCCGCCGCCTAATGACGGTCGAGGTGGCCCGACTTGTTGATAGCCCTCAGCAGTCGGATCCCAAGCAGCCCGCTGAGAATCATGCCGGCCAATCCGGGAGCGGACGCGCCGTCAAGCGGCCAAAACCAGAACGGCCAAACATTGTTGGTCACCAGCAGCACCGAGCCGATAAACAGCGCACTGGTCAGCATCCCCAAGACCAGCCGATTCACCGACGGCTCCAGGCCGCGATGGTCGAGGTGGACGTCGAACCGACCGGTTTGCACCTGTTGCAGGATATCGCGCATGCGCCGAGGAAAGATTTCCGCGAGTTGCTCCAACTCGTAGACGATCCGCCTTGCCTTGCGAAACTGCCGCGTTGGCGAGATTCTGCGGGCCATCATCTTTTTTCGATAGGGCTTGAGGATCTGCATCAGGCTGAAGTCGGGCGCCAATCGCCGGCCCGTTCCTTCGAGCATGACCAGCACCTTGAGCAGCATGGTCATCGCGGCCGGAAGAAGGATGCGGTGGCGGCGCATCACCTCGAACATTTCGCGCAGCGCGGCTGCGAGTTCAAAGTTCTCGGCCGATTGATGCGCGAACTGAGCGATGTAGTCGGCCAGATCGATGGCTAGCGCCGATTCGTCGAGCCCCGGCGGCGTGGCGCCGACGCGTATGACGATCGCCCCGAGCCGTTGGCTGTCTTGTTCGACGATCGCGAGTAGGAACTCTTCAATCTCTTCGCGAAGCGCGTCGTCGATACGGCCCACCATGCCGTAGTCGAGCAATCCCAATCCCTCGTTGGGCAACAGCAGTAGATTCCCGGGATGAGGATCAGCGTGGTAAAAGCCGTTCCGGAAGATCATTTCCAAGTAAAGGTCGGCGCCCTGGCGGGCGATGGCTGAGAGGGCGATGCCGCTCTCCGCTACCTTCTGCGGCGACGACAGCGGAACGCCTTCGAGCCATTCCATCACCAAGACGCGATCGGTGGAGAACTCCGCGTACGGACGCGGAATTCTCACCAGCGGGCTGCCATTGAAGTGTCGGCGAAATTCCTCCATGTGCCGCCGCTCGCGCTCAAAGTCGAGTTCGCGTCGGAGGGCTCGTTGAAAATCGGCGATACTGGCGCACGGTTGATAGGGCGCGAGTTCGGGAATCATCTCGGCGAGTTGAGCGAGACCTTGCAGGATTTCCAAATCGACCCGCACGCGGCGCGAGATATCGCGACGTTGAACTTTGACGGCCACCTCCTGGCCCGTGACGAGGCGTGCGCGGTGGACCTGGCCGATCGACGCCGAAGCGACGGGAAGATCACTGAATTCCGCGAAGATGTCCGTAAGCGCGCAGCTGAGATCTTCTTCAACGAGTTGCGTGACGACGTCGGGTGGGTCGGGCGGCACGCTCCGTTGGAGTTTTTCGAGTTCCTCGGCCAGCTCGCGTCCGACCATGTCGGGTCGCGTGCTCATGATTTGGCCAAGCTTGATGAAGGTTGGACCAAGTTCCTCCATCGCCATTCGAATCCGCGTTTCACGGCTGGCGTCGGCGAGGACTTCGCCCGTGCGATTCTTCAGCAATCCGCGGCCGAACGAAAACTCGAACCGCGCCAGCCACCCCGCAAGGCCGTACTTGCTGAGGATCGACAGAATCTCCCGCCAACGATTGACGTTGCGATAGACTTGGGGGATGGCGCCGATACGCATGCGATGGTCTCATGTCGAGAGCACGGCGCGGCTCGGGCAGCGTGCATGCGCTGTATTGTACTCGTCCGGCGGCGGATCTGCCATTTGCGGCCAATTCGGCTTCACTCGTGACGCGAGGCAACGCGATGCGATCTTTGTTCTGGATCTTGACCTCCACCCTGCTGCTGGCCGCTACCTCCCCAACCTTGGCTGGCGAGCCTCTCAAGGCGATGACGTTCAATTTGCGTCTGGCGACCGGCGACGACGGCGAGAATGTTTGGGCGAAGCGGAAGGATCTGGCGATCGACGTCATCCGCAATGAAAACCCCGCCGTGTTGGGCGTGCAGGAAGCGCAGCCGATACAGATCGACCACTTGAATGAAACTCTGCCCGAGTACATGAACGTCGGCGTTGGAAGGCGACCCGATGGGAGCGACGAGTTTTCGGCCATCTACTTCCGCCGCGATCGATTTCACCTGAGCGACGCCGGTACGTTTTGGCTTTCCGAAACGCCGACGGTTCCGGGATCAACAACCTGGGGCAACAACTTGCCGCGCATCGCCACCTGGGTACGGCTGCTCGATCGCACCGATAAGCGCCGCATCATCGTCATCAACACGCACTGGGATCACGAATCGCAACCGGCGCGGCTGAATAGCGGCAAGCTCCTGGCCGCGAAAGTGCATGAACTAAGCGGAGACGCCGAGCCCGTGATCGTGATGGGCGACTTCAACGCCATGCCGAATAATCCCGCTATGCTGGCCTTGACCGAGCAAGGAGACCTGCGGGACACGCTCGCTGTGGCGCGTCCTGACGAGGAGGATATCAGCACGTTCAATGGCTTCGGCCGCGTGCCGAATGGCCCAAAGATCGACGCCGTGCTTGTGTCGCCGCAGTGGCAAGTTGAAGACGCTGCGATCATTCGGACCCGCGACGGCGAACTGTTTCCATCTGATCACTGGCCGGTGACGGCGACGGTTCGCTTGCCGGCAGCGACTCAATGACGCGGTGAACGAAGCTGCGACCAGCTGCTTCGCAGGGATCGTCGTCTACGTTTCGATCAACGGGACTTTACATTTCGTTGATCTTTTACGTTTCTTGCTGGCGGCATCGCCCAGGCGCGCCTATTCGTCGGCGGATACGCCAAAACCGTTCGTCGCATCTCATTGTCGCTCAATGCGTTGCTATCGAGATCGCTGATCGCAACTGTCGATTTTCACGACTCTACGGACGCACTCGTCCAATCGGATTCGATCTCGCTAGTGGCGCGCTATGGAAATGATAAAATGATGTCCAGCGTCGTGTTTTTCACGGGTTTTTTATAGGAGACGAACGTGGGCCAGGAAAATGGTTCGGACAGCGATAGTGAAGAGAACAGTAGACGCGGCGTTTTCGGCGAAGAGCCGGGGGCGTCGCGGCGCAAGATTGTGGGGCCGGCCTTCAAAGCGGTCTTTCAATTCGCCAAGTTCATGATCACGCTGCCGATAACCCTCGTGCGCGGACGCCGGGGGAAAATGGATGAGGTGACCGTTTACTCGGCCCATCCTAGCTTCTTCTTGTGGCTGCTCATCGCCGTCGGCTTTACCGCGAGCGCGATTGTCGCACGCTATCCGCAAGAGGCGGGTCTGCTCGGATGGATCTATGTCTGGGCGCTGCTCTACTTCCTGGTGATGCTGATGTACGACATCAGCGCCCGCAAATTGGGGCTGTGGACGCTGATCTTTGCCTTGATCTGGCTGGGCTCGAAATATGTTGAACACATGAAAAATGTCGCCGTGCTTGGCTCGGTGTTCGAGTACCTGGCCAATCTAAAGCCGGAATATGATCCGGGCACCGGAACAGCGTTGAGCTGGCTTCTGCTGTTGCCGTGGTTCGGATCGCTGCTGCACATGGCCCTGAACGGTCGGAAGCGGTTCACGCCCAACGAAATTGGCGAATTCCACTTTGGCGAAGGAAGCGAACTGACCGACCGGACCGGCCTGCGGTTCCGCACGAAGTATCGCGACGTGCTGGAGACAGTTCTCACGTTTGGCGGCGGCGATCTGATCGCGGTCGACAATCACCAGAACGTCATCAAGCGGTGGGACAACATCGTCGGACTCTTTTTCCTATGGAAGGACCTCGACCGCGTGTTGCATCAACGGGCTGCCGTGATGGACTTGGGCGAGGAGAAGGTGGCCGTCGAGGCGTAATGCCCGACGTGCGCCGTTGTTGCTGTCCCTATCCCAAGGAATCCAGGGGGCCGTTGCAGGCCGACGTGTCGGCTGCAACGGCCCTGATGAATGACACACTCTGAACCTCTTGCGGCGCCGCAGCGGACTCACGCTTGGCTGTTGGTGCTCACGCTCGTCGGCGTCGATTACTTCAGCACGCTTGCCTATCTGCCGTCGATGGCCGTCGAAGCAGCCGGTCCGCTCGCGCCGCTCGCAGCGGCGGCCGTCGTGCTCGTCACGTTTTTATTGGCGCTGCCGATCTACTGGTACGTGGTCGGACGCTCGCCGGACGGCAGGGGAGCGACTGGGCTGCTCGAAGATCTGACTCCCGGTTGGCGGGGAAAGATGATCGTGCTGACCCTACTCGGGTTCGCGGCGGCCGACTTCGTCATCACGCGGAGCCTGTCGCTCGCCGATGCCGCGATTCATCTCATTCACAATCCTCACGGGCAGCGATTGCTCGCCAAACTTCCGCAGACGTTCTTAGGCGAAGATCCCGCGTCATGGTCGTGGTGGGAACGCGGAGCCGCGCTGGTGATGGCCCCGCAAGTGGCCGTGACGCTCGCGCTTTCGATCGTCTCGTTCGGCCTATGGCAATTGATCAAGGATGGGTTGTCGCGGCGGATGCTGTGGACGACGGCCATTGCGACGTTCGTCTATCTGGCCCTAGTGGCGATTGTGATCGTGAGCGGCTGGGCGTATCTCGGGCGGCATCTGGAGATTTGGGATGCGATGGCGGCGTCGCTTCGCGCGGACGACGGCGTCGAGACCAATGGCGACTCGATCGCATGGCGCTGGCAGTGGCTCAGCATTGTCCTTTGGTCGTTTCCGCAGATGGCGCTGGGACTGAGCGGTTTCGAAATGATCATGACCGTGGCCCCGCAGGTGCGTGGGGGGACCGACGACGCTCCCCAGCGGCCCGCCGGGCGAATACGCAACACGCGCAAATTGATGATCACCGCGGCGGCGGTGATGGCTGTCTATTTGGTGAGCGCGGTTTGCGTGACTTCGCTGCTCGTCCCGCGGACGGCGCTCGTCGCGGGCGGCGCCGCGGAACATCGGGCGCTGGCATACCTCGCGCATGGATCGCCGCTGGCCGACGGAGCGACGGCCGACGCGCTCAACCCGCTCTTCGGCGAGAACTTTGGCGATGTGTTCGATCTCTCCACCGCGCTGATCCTTTGCCTGGCGGGAATCAGCGTGACGTTGGGCCTGAAGAATCTGCTGCCCCACTATCTCCATCGACTCGGCATGGAAGTCGGCTGGGCGGGAAAGGTGGGGGCGATTCTCCACCTGCTGAATGCGATCATCCTCATCGTGACCGTCGTCTTCCGCGCGAGTCCCGCATCTCAGCAATGGGCCTACGCGACCAGCGTGCTGGTGCTGCTGGGCGGCGCCGCGGTCGCGGCCGCTCGCGATCTGCTTCAGCCAGGATTGCGTACGATCGCCCGCGTGCTCGGCGGCGGTCTCGCGGCGCTCGGCGCCGGAGTGTTCTTCGGGCTGACGGGGCTCACCGTGCTGATTAATCATTCGGGAATTACCATTGCCCTCGCGTTCGTCGCGGCGATTGTCGTCAGCTCGTTCATCTCCCGCTGGATCCGCAGCACGGAGTTGCGATTTGAGGGATTCGACTTTGCAAGCCCCGCCGCCGAACAGCGTTGGAAGGAGTTGTCGCGGCGCGGCCCCAGGGTACTCGCTCCCCATCGACCTGGGCTGATGTCGCTGGCCGACAAACGCCACGCGCTGCTGCGCGACTATCGCCTCGCCGCGGATGAGCAGGTACTGTTCGTTGAAGCGACGCTAGGTGACCCGAGCGACTTTTATCAGCGGCCGCTGATGAACGTCGAGCGCGACGATGGCGTCGAAGTAGTGCGGGTATCGCATTGCGTCAGCATCGCCCACGTCCTGGCGGCGATCTGCCTGGAGATGTGCGACGACGAAACGCCGCCGCCAGAGATCATCTTCGGCTGGTCGAACGAAGCTCCGCTGGCCGCCAACCTGAATTTCCTGCTGCTTGGCGAGGGGAACGTGCCGTGGATGGTGCGGGAGCTGGTGTTGAACGCGGGGCTCGAGCCGCATCGGCAGCCGCGGATTCTGATCGGGTAAGCGAACCTGTCATTTCGAGCGCCGCGAAGAATCTGGAGGCTCGTTTGAAATGCTCGTTTTTTCGCTGCGCTCAGAATGACGGATGGCACGCTAACCTAAGCAACGCGTCGACGGAGGCGGTAGATGGCGAATAGCGCCGTCACAGCGATGCCGGCCGACCCTGGTTCCGGTACAGCGGCGACAGACGCCGTCGCCGACGTCGCGCCAAAGTTACGCTGCCACAAGAGATAATCGGCCCCGGTCATCGTGCCGGCCGCAAAGCCGCTCTTCCAAACCGTCAGGTCTGCGTTGTTGACGACCCCGTCATTGTTGAAGTCGCCGGCGATTGGCGTCGCGGGGGTCAGCGCCGGGGCGAAGAAGAGATTGCTAGAAATGTTGGTGAGTCCGGTATTCCACTTGATGACGTCGGCCAGTTTCACCGTGTTCAGGTTCAGGATGGCCGCAATGTCTGATTTCAAAACGCCGCCAACGTAGAGTTCGTTGTAGTCGGCGGTGTAAAAGAACTTGTCGCCGTCGCGCGACCGCTCGAACTGGTTCGCGAGGATCGCCGTCGTGAGCGGGCCAAGACTAGAACCAGGCAAATGCGTTTCGGCCAAGGCGGCGACGATGGCGTCGACGTTGTTAATGTTGTTGCCGTAGAGGGTTCTGAGCGCATTGCGGGTCGTCGCGTCGGTTGGCAACTGATTGAAGCTGGTGAGCAGGGGCAGACCGTAGGCAACGCGGAGCTCGTTGTAATCGACGATGCCATGATCGCGACCGCGCTGAATGTCGACGGCCATCAGATCGGTGCCGCCGGCGCCGGGGGGGCCGAACATCACATTGCGAATCGAGTCGACGATCTTCAGGTCGATCTCCTGTGACTTTTGGAGCGAGGCGCCCATCAGCACCTGATCGACGAGGCCTGCGTTGTTCGTGAGCTGATTCGGATTGAAGAAGGCGCTGGCAAAGGTCATCGAGCCGGTCGCTTGGCTGTTGTTGTTCGCCAACAGCAAGCTGTCGCCGAGGGCGCTGTGGCCGAAGCGGAACACGGCGGCCGAGAATGAGTTAGTGACCGTGGCGTCTTCGTCGGGACGATAGACGTAATCCTGCGCGGCGGGAGCGTTGCTCCCCATGAGCGCCGGCAGGAACTCGTTGTAGGTTATCGCCTGAATCTCGGCGCCGACCAATTTTCGCGCGAGATTGTACTGCTCCTGGGCGTTAAGGGAGGGCTTGAGCGTCGCGATGCGATCGACCAACCGATTGTGCTCGCGCATGAAGACGGTTTGCAGCGAAGTCAGCAACAGATTTTCGTTCGCGCGAACGTCGCCGGCGAGGAAGAGTTGGCTGGCCGGCGTCGGCCCGCTGTTCTGATTCGATAAATTGCCCGTGTTATACGGGAGCAGGTTATTGGCGCTGGTGATCAGTTTGGCGCCAGTTCCCCCGTTCGTCCGCAACGCAGCGGCGCGGGCATTGCTTGAACCGTAGATCTGCGAGCCGTCGATCCAGGCGGTAACTTCGCTGATTTGTTCGCGATCGCCGTTGATCGTGAAGTTCGACCGGGTGAACGCCATCGGATTCGGACCGAGGGGGTCGTTCGGATCGTCGATGGTAATCGGCGCGGAGCCATTGGTGGCGGCGCCGGCGCTCGACGTCGACAGACTCATATCGTGGTCGAGGAACTGGCCCCAGCCCCAGACAAGGTCGCTCAACCCGCGGGCGCTGGTCGTGCTAGCCGTCTGCTTGGATACAGTATTCGAAATGGTGCGCGCGTTGGGCCGCGTCGGCGGCGAGATGATGCCGCCGTGAATCCCCTGATAGTCCGTGAGATAGTTGACGCGAATCAGCGGCTGGCCCGCTTGGCCCCGTTCAATCTGAATATGATTGTGCGAACCGTCGATGAAGCGGTCCGCCGCCTTGGCGCCGGCGGCGACGAGGAAACTACTCGCCATTAACGCGAGCGTGAGCGTCAGCGTGAATCGCCGAAAAGCGTGGGGCAACAATTCTCAGTTCCGCGTCATTGGTGCAAGCGTGCGTGGCTGGAGAGGGCAGGGCGGACGGCCGAAACCCTCTAGGCAACCAACTTTCAGTCTAGTTGTCGCCGCCGTTTGGACAACGAAAATGAAAGTATTGAGCTGACTTTGCCGGGGCGGTTATAGCGATTATGCCCTATTAAAGCCGCAAAATCCCCAGTGCTGCGACGCTTAGACGAATGAATCAAGAGACTGAAGTCTGGCTGCCGTAGCGACGCTCTTCGCTAGACTCTATCGGAAACGGCGTCAACCGTTCCGACATTACCTCTCCTTAAGGCCCGCCGATGCTTGCCATTCCAGATCCCCACGTCCGCGGCGGCGTCGAGCTTCGCCCACTAGAATCATGCGACGCCGAAGCGCTGTTCCTGGCAATCGACGCCAATCGCGCCTACTTGCGCCGCTGGCTCCCTTGGCTGGACCAAACCAGATCGCCCTCCGACGTGCGGGCGTTCATCGAGCAAAACGTCGACGCGCGGCGCGACGACCGGGCGTTGCAACTCGGTATTTGCGTTGACGGAGGACTCCGCGGCGCGATCGGAATTCATCTCGTCGACTGGAATAACCGCTCGACCTCGATCGGGTATTGGCTCGACGCCTCGCTGCGAGGGCAGGGAATCATGACCGCCTGCTGCTCGCACGTCGTCGCCCACCTGTTCGACAAGCTTGATCTTCACCGCATCGTGATCCGCTGCGCAGTGGAAAACCACCGCAGCCGTGCGATTCCCGAGAGATTGGGATTCGTTCAAGAAGGAGTCTTGCGCGACGCGGAGTGGCTCTACGATCACTTCGTTAACTTGGCAACCTATTCCCGCCTGCGAACCGACTAATGACCTGACGCGCACGCCAAACTCCAAACTTCTAGCGCATCAGTTATGCGAGACGTTCCCCTTCGATTCGCCGTTCAAATGTCGGCGAAGGTAAGTCGCGCGCTCGATGTTCCGGTCGGCTTGGTCGAGTTCCACGCCCGAGAGCTTTTGCAAGTGGGCCGGCTGCGTGTGAATCAGCAGCTTGTTGACCGTCGGAATCGCCAGGTCGCCGATCAGTCCCAGATTAATCCCCATCCGTACGCTCGAGAGGAGATGCATCGTCTCCTCGCTACTGATCGTCTGTGCGGTCCGCAAGATGCCAAAGGCCCGGCTCACGCGATCGTGGAGCGTCTCTTGGCTGTTTTCGATCAGAAAGCTGCGGGCCTGGCGCTCGTAGTCGATGAGAACCGGCACCACGTCGGCGACCTTCTTGGCGAGTTCCTCTTCGGTTTGGCCGAGAGTGACCTGATTGCTGATCTGGTAGAAGTCGCCTGTCGCCTGCGAGCCTTCACCGTACAAACCGCGTACGGCGAGGTTGATTTTGTGAAGGCTCTTGAAGACCTTTTCGATTTGCCGCGTGATCGCGAGCGCCGGCAGGTGGAGCATCACGCTCACGCGGACGCCGGTGCCGGTGTTCGTGGGACAGGCGGTCAGGTAGCCGAGCCGCTCGTTGTAGGCGTAGGTGACTTGCTCTTCGATCATGTCGTCGAGTTTCGTCGCCTGTTCCCACGCTTCGTTGAGCGCGAGCCCGCTGTGCATCACTTGGATCCGCAGGTGATCTTCCTCGTTGATCATCACGCTGAAGCGTTCCGACGGATCGACGACCACCGCGCGGGCGCCTTCGCTCTGGGCATGCTCGCGGCTAATCAGCTGACGTTCCACCAGGAACTGGCGATCGACTTCGGGGAGTTCGCTCACCTTCAGATAGAGCGATTCGGCGGGAGCTTTGCCTGCGGTTCGCAGCGACTCGACGCGGCCGTGCAAAATACGCTCAATCTCAGCGCGATCGGCGTCTGTCGCACGCGAGATGAACGGAAAGTCGGCCAGGTTCCGCGCCAGCCGAATGCGGCTTGAAATGACGATGTCCGACTCGGGGCCAGAGCCCCTCAGCCATTCACCGCTCGTGCTGGCGAGATCGTCGAGAGTCATGAGGCGTACGATGCTGGATGCTAGTTGGTGTGGGATGCTCGATGCTGGTCGCTAGATGCTGGAATTCGGCCGCCAGTTGCTCAACGGTTCTTCTCGAGCATCCAGCCTCTCTCTCACTCGCCCTTTGCTTCGCGAAAGCCGGCTTCGATCTCACGGATCTTGTCGCGAATCTCCGACGCCCGTTCGTACTCTTCGGAGCTAACGGCCTCCTTCATCTCGCGGCGAAGGCGGATGAGCTGCGTCTGCTGGTCGGCGCCGTGGGGGCAGCGTTTTGGAACCTTGCCAACATGCTGCGTCTGGTCGTGGATGCTCATCAGCAGCGGTTCGAGTTCCTTCTCGAAGAAGACGTAATCGTGCGGGCAACCAAGACGGCCCTGCTTGCGGAATTGAAGGAACGTGATGCCGCAGACGGGGCAGGCTCGCTGGTCGAGCCGAGCCAACTCGTCGGCCGTTTCGCCGACGGCCAAGTGTTGCGCCAATAAACCGGCCATCGCCGGCATGACGTCCTGTGCCTCTTCTTGCGAAGGGGCCAGAAACGATTGGGCGCACTCTTCGCAGAGGTGAAGCTCGCTCGGCTCTCCATCAACCAGATCGGTGATATGGAAGGTCGCGGGCCGGTCGCACTTTTGGCACTTCATGATCGAATGTCCTGACAGCGCGAATTGAGCATCCCCATGATCGGCCGCGTCGAAATCTCAATGAGGCCTACGACAGGGCGAACCTCCGCGCCGCCAACCCACTCTCTCTGGGCGAACGAGATCGGGCCAATTTCGATGCCGCTACAATAGAATCTGCTCCGCGCTATGGGGATTCTAGCCGTGAGCAAAGCAGTGTCAAGGTAACCACCAGCGGCGATAAGCCGTTGTGCTGTTTGGACATGGGTCGCCGGGCGAGGCGAAGTTGTGGGCCCTCACGAGGGGTGATAAAGTGACGCTTGCAGACCGCGGAACTTGGGAATTGGGCCCCTCGGGCCTGGGGGGAGCCGGGCGCTGGCGAGGCGCATCGCCGAGCGCTCGCCGATTGCCGACATTCCCCGCCCGCCGCCCCCATCAGGTTTGGACAATTCATGGCCCATCTTCCCTCGCTCGAGCGGTTCATCGAGCTCGCTCAAGGCGCCGACTTTGTTCCGGTCTACCGTGAACTGCTCAGCGACGCCCTTTCGCCCGTGCAGGCGTTCCGCCGGCTTGATCGCGGTCAGGCCGCTGGGCTCTTCGAGAGCGTCATCGGCGGCGAAAAGGTCGGCCGTTATAGCTTCGTCGCCAGCGACCCCTTTCTGTTGCTCGAAGCGCACGACACGCAGGTGAAGATCAGCCGCCGGAATGCCGCCGGCGGTACGGATTCCTGGACCACGGAGGAGCTTGAAGTCGCCAACCCGCTTGAAACGCTGCGCGAGCAGGTGCAGGCGGTGCGGGTGGTTCACCTGCCGGAGTTGCCGCCGTTCATCGGCGGGGCCGTCGGTTACGCCGGCTATGATACGGTTCGCTACGTTGAGCGCCTCCCCAACGCCCCGCAGGATGATCGCAACCTGCCTGACCTAGCGTTCGGGCTGTTCGACCACATGGTCGTCTTCGACAATGTGCGGAAGACTGTCCACGTGCTGGCGCTGGCCGACCTGCGCGGGGCCGAAGACGACGATGAAATCGCCCGCCGCCATCAATCCGCCTGCAAGCGGGTCGACGGTTACATCGCCGCGCTCAACGACCCAGACGATGGTCTGCAGCTTGCCGACATCGACGCCCGCGGGCCGGTGACGCTGCCTTACAAATCGAACTTCACGCAAACCGAGTTCGAACAAGCGGTTCGCAAGTGCGTTGAGTACATCCGCGCCGGCGACATCTTTCAGGTCGTTATCTCGCAGCGGCTGGCGATCGACTTCGACTGTCCCCCGTTCGAACTCTACCGCACGCTGCGGGTGGTTAACCCCAGCCCCTTTATGTTCTACCTGCGGATGCCGGGGACGACGCTGGTCGGCAGCTCGCCGGAGATCATGGTCCGCGTCATCGACGGCCTCGCCACGGTGCGTCCGCTGGCCGGCACGCGGCCCCGCGGGGCGACGGAAGAAGAGGACGCAAGACTCGCCGCGGACTTGCTGGCCGATCCGAAGGAATGCGCCGAGCATGTGATGCTGGTCGACCTCGGCCGCAACGACGTCGGCCGCGTGGCGCAGTTCGGCTCGGTTGAAATCTCCGACGTGATGGTGATCGAGCGCTACAGCCACGTCATGCACATCACCTCGAACGTTACCGGCCAGCTGCGCGAAGACTGCGACGCCTTCGACGCACTGGCCGCCTGCCTGCCGGCAGGAACCGTCTCGGGCGCCCCGAAGGTGCGGGCGATGGAGATCATCGACGAGATCGAACCCCATCGCCGCGGCCCGTACGCAGGCGCTGTCGGCTACATCGACTTCGCTGGCAACATGGATACCTGCATCGCGCTCCGTACGGTCGTGCTGAAGGACAACACGGCCTACGTCCAAGCTGGCGCCGGCATCGTCGCCGACAGCGTCCCGGCGATGGAGTACCAGGAAACGCTCAACAAAGCCCGCGGATTGCTGAAGGCGATTGAAGTGACCAAACGGCGCAATCTGTCGAACAAGTAGCCCACGAATATGGCAACACGAAGCCCGATCCCAATGCGTCAGTTGTCCGTCGTCAGTTGTTAGTTGATGTTGATGCGAGCTCGCAATTGACTACTGACAACGGACGACTGACAACGGACAATTTTGCTATGAAATCACTAGCCGGCCAGTTCCTCGTCGCGTCGCCTCATTTGAAGGACCCGAATTTTTCGCGGACGGTCGTACTGATGCTCCAGCATGAAGAGCAGGGCGCCCTCGGCGTGATCATCAATCGGCCCGGCGACAAGACCGTCGACGACGTCTGGAAAATGATCGGTAACGATCCGGTCGACACCGACGAGCCAGTCTACGTCGGCGGGCCAGTGCCGGGGCCGCTCATCGCGCTCCACAATCAGAAGGAGTTCGCCGAGAAGGAGATCCACCCGAAGCTCTTCATGTCGATGCAGAAGGACGCCATCGACCTGCTCGTCCGCCGTACGGGGGCCAAGTATCGTCTCTTCAGCGGTCACTCCGGCTGGGGTGGCGGCCAGCTTGAAGAAGAACTACAGGTCGGCGGCTGGCTCACCTCGCCGGCACGCGTGAGCGACATCTTTGCCGACCCAGAAGGAATCTGGAAACGAGTCTGCAACGAAATCGGCCTGCGGATTGTCGCGCCTAATCTTCCCGCCGAACAACGCCCGCCAGACGCCAGTTTGAACTGAGCACAACCGCACTGCGCCTCCGCGCCTCTGCGAGAGACGAATTTGAAAAAACCTCTCGCAGAGGCGCTGAGGCGCAGAGAAAACGCGGCGTTTGGACAGGATAGTGCGCAAATTTCGACAAGCTTTGCCGAGGATTGGCAGTCGCGGACGCTTCGTCGCCCATCTCCAGCCGGGTATGATGGAGGACGGCAGCGGCCGCGCCAATCGGGTGAGGCCGCTGAGACTTCCGACTCCACCGTAGAGGGTCAGCGGATGGCTCGTCGTGGGACTCTTCTAATCGCGTCATTATCCATCGCCGCCGTCGCCTTCCTTGCGACCGGTAGTTTACCCGCACGCGCCGGCGCGATTAACTTCAGCCGCGATGTGCGGCCAATTCTGTCGGACAAGTGCTTTGCCTGCCACGGCCCCGAAGCCGCGTCGCGAAAGGCGGGCTTCCGACTGGATGAACGGGAGAGCGCCGTCGGCGCGGCCGAATCAGGGATGACGCCAATCACTCCTGGCGATCCCGACGCCAGCGAACTGATCGCACGGATCACCAGTGAAGACGAATCGGTTCGAATGCCGCCGACCAACAGCCACAAATCCCTCACGCCAGAGGAGATCGAAACGCTTCGCCGCTGGATTGCCGAAGGCGCCGAGTGGCAAGCCCATTGGTCGTTTACGCCGCCCGTAAAGCACGACCCGCCGGCCGTGGCTCACGAGCACTGGCCGCGCGAAACGCTCGACAAGTTTATTCTTGCGCGGCTCGAACGCGAGCAGCTGGCGCCCGCCGTCGAGGCCGATCGCGTGACGCTGCTGCGACGCGTGACGCTCGATCTCACTGGCCTGCCGCCGACGCCGGCGGAGATGGACGACTTCCTCGCCGACAATCGCCCCGACGCCTACGAGCGGGCAGTCGACCGCTTGCTGGCGTCGCCGCGCTTCGGCGAACACATGGCTCGTTTCTGGCTCGACGCCGCCCGCTACGGCGATACGCACGGACTGCACCTCGACAACTACCGCGAGATGTGGCCGTACCGCGATTGGGTCGTTCGGGCCTTCAATCGCAATCTGCCGTTCAATGAATTCATCGTCGAGCAACTCGCCGGCGACTTGCTGCCTTCGCCCACCGACGAGCAGTTGATTGCCACCGGCTTTAACCGCTGCCATGTCTCAACCAATGAGGGCGGCGTGATCCCCGAGGAAGTCTATGTCACGGCCGTCGTCGACCGCGTCGAAACTTTCGGCACGGTAATGCTCGGCCTCACCGTCGGCTGCACGCGCTGCCACGATCACAAATACGATCCGCTCACGCAGGGGGACTTCTATTCGCTGTTTGCCTATTTCAACAGCCTCGACGGCAATGAGATGGACGGCAACCGCGAGGACCCGGCGCCGGTGATTCGTGCGCCGCTGCCTGAGCAGACGGCGCGATTGGCAGAGCTCGATCAGCAGATCGCCGCCGCCGAGACGAAGCTCGCCGCCGATTGGCCCGAACTCGACGCGCAGCAGGCTGATTGGGAACGGCAGTTCGTTTCCGCCGTTGAACCGGAAAATGTCGGCGGATCGGGCTCGCCGCCTGAAGCGGTCGCGGCGAACTCGAAAGATTACCTCGCGGTCAGTGAGTGGCATTGGGTCGGGCCCTTCTCTGATCCCGAGCGCTATCTCAAGAGCAAGAAGCACGGTCCGGAAGGCGCCGAGCGCATCGACCTCGCCGAAAAATTCAAACTTGCCACCGGCGAGGAGGTCGGCTGGGTTCGCAAGCCAGAGTGGGTCGACGGCCAAGTCCATAACGACCTGCCAGGCGACCCCGCGGCGAACTTCTTGTTCCGCACGATCACCGTCGGCAAGCCACAAGATCTGGAGATCTCGCTCGGCAGCGACGACGGCATTCGCGTCTACCTCAATAACGAGCTATTGTTGCAACGGGACGATTCGCGCTCCGCTGCGGCCGACCAGGAGAAGCTCGTCCTGAAGCTCAAACGGGGCGAGAACCGCCTGTTGGTGAAGATCCTGAACTTCGCCGGCCAGTCGGGGTTCTACTTCGCCGTGAAGACTGATCAGCCGATCATGCCGCCGGACGTTTTGGCGGCCGCGAGTCGCCATGCGGCCGAGCGTTCTGCCGACGACGCCAAACTGGTCCGACAATTTTTCCGCAACACGGCAGCGCGTTCAGCGGCGCTCGATCAACTGCGGACGGAGCTCGCCGCGGTCCGTAAGGAACGGACCGACGTCGACACGGCCGTGGCGACAACGCTGATTTTTAAGGAAATGGCGACGCCCAAACCTTCCTACATCCTCAACCGCGGCGAGTACGACCAGCATGGCGCCGAAGTGACGCGGCGGACGCCGACGATGCTGCCGCCGATGGAGGCCGCGGCGCCAAACAACCGCTTGGGGCTCGCCCAGTGGCTCGTCTCACCCGCGAATCCGCTGCCGGCGCGCGTGGCGGTGAACCGCTTCTGGCAACAGTTCTTCGGCGTCGGCCTGGTGAAGACGACGAACGACTTCGGCGCCCAGGGAGAAGCCCCCAGCCACCCAGAACTGCTCGATTGGCTCGCCGTCGACTTCATGGAGCACGGTTGGGACGTGAAACGACTGGTGCGCGAGCTGGTCGTCTCGGCCGCGTATCGGCAGACGTCTCACGTCTCGCCCGAACTTTACATGCGCGATCCAGAGAACCGGCTGCTCGCCCGCGGCGCCCGCTTCCGCCTCGACGCCGAAATGCTGCGCGACCAGGCCCTCTACTCCAGCGGCTTGCTCGTCGAGAAGATGGGCGGCCCCAGCGTCAAGCCGCCGCAACCGGCCGGCTTGTGGGAAGCGGTCGGCTACTCGGGCTCGAACACGGTGAAGTTCGTTGCCGACGAGGGTCACGAGAAAGTCCACCGGCGCACGCTTTACACCTTCATCAAGCGGACGGCGCCTCCGCCGGAAATGAACACGTTCGACGCCCCTTCGCGCGAATCGTGCATCGTCCGCCGCGAGCGGACCAACACGCCGCTGCAGGCGCTGTTGCTGCTGAACGATCCGCAATACGTCGAAGCCGCTCGCAGCTTAGCGGAGCGTACCATGCACGAAGGGGGCGACTCCGTGGAACAGCGGGCGAGATTCTTGTTCCAGACGGCGACTTGCCGGCAGCCCCGGGTCGACGAGCTGAGCGACTTGGTCGCCGCCTACGAACAAGAACTCGAACACTTTCGAGCGAACGCCAAGGCTGCCGAGGAATTGATCGCCAGCGGCAGCCTGAAGGCCGACGAAAAACTCGATCGACCCGAGTTGGCGGCGTGGACCATGGCGGCCAACGTCGTGCTCAACTTGGATGAAGTCGTCACGCGCAACTAGCGTCACAAACGAGAACGAATTAACCGCCAAGACCATTTAGCCCCGCCGCTCGCGGCGGGTTCGCGGGCTTTGCCCGCGGCTAAAGGGCCGCACAAGGACGCAATCCTGATGTCCGCTTCCAATCCTATTCAGCAATACGCTAGCGCCCTCACGCGTCGCCACTTCTTCGGGCAGGGGGCCTTCGGGCTCGGCGCCGCGGCCCTCGGCTCGCTGCTGCCCTCGTCGATCTTCACGCCGGGCGTCGCCCTCGGCAATTCCGTCGCCGCCGGCGGCATGCGCGATCTTCCGCACTTCGCTCCCACGGCGAAACGCGCCATTTATCTCCACATGAACGGCGGTCCCAGCCAGATGGACCTCTTCGACTACAAGCCGAAGATGGCCGACATGTTCGACGTCGATCTCCCCGAGTCGATCCGCAAGGGGCAACGGCTGACGACGATGACGTCGGGCCAAACTCGCTTTCCGCTCGCGCCGTCGAAGTTCAAGTTCCGGCAGTACGGCCAGCAAGCCGCATGGATCAGCGAGCTGTTGCCTTACACCGCCCGCATGGCCGACGACCTCGCAATCGTGAAGACTGTCTGGACCGAAGCCATCAATCACGATCCCGCCGTCACCTATATCTGCACAGGCAATCAGCTTCCGGGCAAGGCGAGCCTCGGATCGTGGCTCAGCTACGGTCTGGGAACAATGAACGCCAATCTGCCGGCGTTCGTCGTGATGACGCCGAGCTGGTCGTCGAAGACCGACGCCCAAGCCATCTACAATCGCCTCTGGGGGAGCGGCTACCTGCCCACGCAACACCAGGGCGTGGCGCTCCGCTCGCAGGGCGATCCGGTGCTGTTCCTTTCGAACCCCCCCGGCGTCGACGCCGCGACGCGCCGCCGCACACTCGACCGTATCGCCCGGTTCAACCATCGCACGCTCGCTGAGATTGGCGACCCCGAAACGCAAACGCGCATCGATCAGTACGAGATGGCGTTCCGCATGCAGACGTCGGTGCCGGAACTCACGAATCTCGCTGACGAGCCGCAGCACATTCTCGATATGTACGGCCCCGACGCGCTCAAGCCGGGCACGTTCGCCGCGAGTTGCCTGTTGGCGCGTCGTTTGGCGGAGCGCGACGTACGTTTCGTGCAAATCTTCCACCGCGGCTGGGATCAACACGGCAATATCGCCGGCGACCTGCCGCTGCAGTGCCAGGACGTCGACCAGGCGGCTTGGGCGCTCGTGCAAGATCTCAAACAGCGCGGCCTGCTGCAAGATACGCTGGTGATCTGGGGCGGCGAGTTCGGCCGCACGGTTTATTGCCAGGGCGGCCTCACGCGCGAGAACTACGGCCGCGACCATCACCCCCGCTGCTTTACGATGTGGATGACCGGCGGCGGCGTCCGCCCCGGCATGACATACGGCGAAACCGACGATTTCAGTTACAACATTGTCGACAAGCCGGTGCACATCCACGACCTCAACGCGACGATACTCCACGCGCTGGGGATCGATCACACTCGGCTCACCTTCCGCGCGCAGGGCCTCGACCAGCGCCTCACCGGCGTCGAAGAGCACCACGCAGTGACGGATCTTCTCGTGTAAGTCAGCTTGCTGGCACGAGTCGCCCTTGCTGGCGCGAATGAGTAAGGAGTAACTCGCTCCGTTCGCTAGGGACTATCCTCAGACAAAGAAGGAAGCGAGCTTTGCTTTCCCGCGAAGTCTTTCAAGTCTCGAAAACGATTTGGTGCGTAAGGCAGCCGTCATATCTAACGTGCTCATACGGAATCCGGACCGAATCCGGCGTTGTCCTGGTCGACGCCGGCATGGATTCAAGCGGTGCCGACGTCCATGCACTGCTCAGTGCCATGAACGAGCCAGCGACGGCCTTACGATCAATCCTCATCACGCATTGGCACAACGATCACTCTGCTGGAGCGAGCCGCACGAAAGCAGAGACGGGGTGTAGCGTGTACTACAGCCGCGACGAGGAACCTTGGTTATCGCGCCAGACCGCAAGCGACGGTTTGCGTGCCTGGCTCGCCAAACAAATTCCCGAGTGGGGGCTGGGCATTCTTGCCATCGGATTGCTCGGCGAAGCCGTCCCTGAGGCAGTGCAGGCGACCGACTATCTCAATGATGGCCATCAGATCGACGATTTCGTCGTCGTCAGCACGCCTGGTCACACGGCGGGACACCTCAGTTTTTATTACCCTCCAGAGAGAGCATTGTTCGCGGGCGACGCATTGGCCGCAATCAATGGCGATGTGAGGTTCATGGCTCGTCCAGTGACGTTAGACGTCGCCACGGCTCGGCACTCGATGGAGAAGTGTTTGGCGCTCGATGTCGGTACGCTCTGCCCAGGGCACCGAGCTCCCCTCACGCAACAGGTCGAGCTGGCTTGTGATCGAATGCGCGACTATTTGGCCAACGGCGGAAGGTGGCCTTTCTGGGGATGATGCGCATCGAGGTTTAAGTTGCTTGAGTGCGAAAACCGGTTTTCGCGTAACTCTCGCGCTCCGCGCGCCGCGAAGCCCCTTGCGGCCCTGCTCCACGGCCCGCCATAATTGCCGCTCCATTTTCTCGCCGCTTCACTCCCTTGGTTGCCACCTCCATGCCGCTGCTTGTCGTTGGTTCCGTCGCGATAGACAACGTCCAAACGCCTGTTGAGCGGCGAGACAACGTCCTGGGAGGTTCCGCGACCCACTTCTCGATCGCCGCCAGCTTTTTCACCGGCGTTCGCCTCGTTGGCGTCGTCGGCGACGACTGGCCGGAACAGCACACGCGACTTCTCAACGGACGCGGCATCGATACCTCGGGCCTGCAAATTGTCCCCGGCGGCAAGACGTTCACCTGGACCGGCCGTTACGAGCCGAACATGAACGACCGCGAGACGCTCGACGTGCAGCTCAACGTCTTCGGCGAGTTCGATCCCAAGCTCCCCGAGTCCTATCGGCAGGCGAAATACGTCTTCCTTGCGAACGGCGTCCCCGCCGTGCAGTCAAAGGTCCTCGAACAGGTGCCCGGCCGGCGTCTCGTCGTCGCCGACACGATGGACCTTTGGATCAACATCATGCGCGACGATCTCGACGCGCTGCTGAAGAACCTCGACGGCCTCGTCCTGAACGACAGCGAGGCAAAACTGCTCACCGGCACGGAGAACCTCGTCGCCGCTGGCCGCGCCGTGCAGCGGATGGGACCGAAGTTCGTCGTCATCAAAAAGGGCGAGCATGGCGCCATGTTCTTCGGCGAGCACGAAACTTATGTGATGCCCGCCTATCCCACCGACCGCGTCGTCGACCCGACCGGCGCCGGCGATACGTTCGCCGGGGGGATGATGGGCTACCTCACCGAGCAAGATTCTTTCGACGCTGAAACGCTGAAGACGGCCATGGCCTACGGCATCGTCGCCGCCAGCTTCAACGTCGAAGGCTTCGGGACCGAGCGGATGCAGCAAATTAGCCGCGAAGACATCGAAAAGCGGATGAGCGAGTATCGGAAGATGTTGAGCTTTTAATGGCGAAGACAAGAACGTTTATCGCCGTCGAAGCCGTCGACCAGGTTCACGCCTCGGCGATGTCGGTCATCGATCGCCTCCGCTCGGCCACCGAAAACGTCAAATGGGTCGAGCCTGATAACCTGCATTGGACGATGCAGTTCCTCGGCGATCTGAGCGACGTCGAAATGGCGGAAGTCTGCCTGCGCACCGTGCGCACCGCGGCGCGGCACGAGGGTTTCACGATGGAAGCCCGCGGCGTCGGCGCCTTTCCGAGCATCGACCGGCCGCGGACGCTTTGGCTCGGAGCCGGCGAAGGACACCACCGCTTCTGCGAGTTGCAGGCCGATATCGAAGCGGCGCTCGAGTCGCTCGGCTTTCGCGGCGAACGCCGGCAGTTCGTCCCGCACCTCACGCTGGGGAGGGTAGGGCAGGGGAGTCACGGCGGCTCGGTGCTGAGCGAACGGCTGGCAAAATTGGCCGACTTCGACGGCGGCGCCATGGGCGTCGACTCAGTTACTGTTTACGCCAGCGAACTGTCGCGCGAAGGGCCGACCTACCATGTGCTCGCGCGGGCTCCCCTCAGCTGATGCAACCTTGCGTCCCAACGCGCCTAGATCGCGTCGAGTTCCGCCAGTAGTTCGTCCGTCAACCGCAGTTCGGCGGCATAGCGAGGATCGTCGGGATGCTCGCGCAGCAACTGCTGAAGCAACTCCCGCGATTGCATTAGCCGATCGCGCGCTTCATCCACGCGCTCCAGCTTTCGCGCCAGTTCGCCGAACGCTCGCAGCGCGGCCGCGAGGTCGCCCCTCTGCCGCGGCGATGCGTCGCCTTGAGCGGCGAGCTTCTGCAGTCTTTCGATGGCGGCTGTCAGGGACTCCAACGCTCGGTCCGTATCGCCGTCCAGATCGAGCTGCATGGCAAGATTCATCTCCACGCCCGCCAGATCGGCGGCATAGTCCGGCACGCGCGGATTAAGAGCGGTTAACTCTCCCAAAATGGCTCTCGCCCGCTCGAATCCCGCGACGGCCTCCTCGGGATTTCCCGCAGCCGCCTGCAGATCGGCCAGCATGCGCATCGCCACCGCCAACTTCCGGCGATTCTCAAAATCCTCGGGCGCCTTTTCAGCGATCGCTTCAAAAGCCGTGGCGGAAGCTGACAAGTTCTCCGCGGCCGAGCTGGAATCCCCGGCTGCGAGGTGGGCTTGCGCCAAGCTGAAATACCCCATCCCCAGATCGCGTTTCAGCGCCAGCGGCGCTTCTCCCTCGGCCGGCTTGCAGGCGATGCGGATCGCTTGCGCCCTCTCCATCGCAGCAATCGCCTCGGCGGCTTTGCCTTCCGCCAAATCCAACAGCCCCAAATTCATCGTGCTGCTTGCCAAGAGCCGCCTCGCTTCGGCATCGTTCGGATCGGCCGCCGCGACGCTCTCACGCAGTTGACGCGCTGCTACGTAGTTCTCGCGCGCTTTGGCCACCTGCTGCAGGTTCTGCTCCGCTCGTCCGAGCGCATTCAACGTCTGCGCATACGCCGCCTCCAACTCGCGCTGCTCCGTTCCTCGACGACCGCCCAGCAACTGCCGTTGCAGCATCGCCGCACGTTCATAGTGTGGGATCGCCTCGGCCGGAGAGTCGATCGTCTCCGTCATCCGTCCCACGAAAAACTCCGCCTCCGCGGCTTCTTGTCGCAGTTGCGGATCGTCGCCCCGCTCCTGGAGAAACTCCTCGTAGTAGTCAAGGGCCTGCCTCAGCAGCGAATCGCGCAGCGGCTGCATGCCAGGCTGATTCAGCAGCGTCTCTTCGCTCACGCGGATGTAGTATTGCCGAACGGCGTCTTGAGCGAGCGCAAAATTGCGCTCCGCCCGGTCGCGCTGCACCTTGAGCAGCCCCAGCCCGACGGTGAGTCCTACAATCGTCAGCACCGCGATCAGAAAGCCGCTGGTCACCGCCGCGCGATGTCGGCGAACCCAACGCCAGGTGCGCGCCGCGATCGGCTCCCCATAGGCGGCGACCGGTTCGTCAGCCAGAAACCGTTCGACGTCAAGAGCGAGCTCCCGCGCCGAAGCATACCGCTCATTCGGTTTCCGCGCCATCGCCTTCAAGCAGATGGCTTCGAGCGGCCGAGGAATCTCGCTGCGCACCTCGCGCGGCCGCTTGAACCGGCTCTGCTGGACGCGAAAAACAATATCGTCCAAGTCGCCGTCAAACGGCGGCCGCCCCGCCAGCAAATGATAGAGCGTGGCGCCAAGGCCGTAGACGTCGCTCGCAGGCGTCAGTTGATCGAGCCTTCCCGCCGCCTGTTCGGGACTCATGTATTGCGTCGTGCCGACAATGCGTCCTGCTTGCGTCTGTTCGGAATGGGCTCGTTCAGAAGGCGTCACTGGCATCAGGTCAAAATCCGCTGGCGTCGGTTGACCGTCAAGCGTCTTCGCCAGCCCCCAGTCGACCACGAGCGTCTCGCCGTAGTCGCCCAGCATGATGTTGCCCGGCTTGAGATCGCGGTGAATGACGCCGCGGTTGTGGGCGTAGTCGACGGCTTGGCACACCGTCACGAACCGCGCGAGCAGTTGCCGGAACTCCAGTTCCTTCTCCGAGCGAGCCGCCGGCTTCGTAAAAAAGTCCTCGATCGCCATCCGCAGGTCGACGCCGCGGATGAGCCGCATCGCGTAGTAGGGTCGCCCGTCGGCGAACTCCCCCAAGCTGTAGACCGGCACGATCCCAGGATGTTCCAGATTACCGGTGATCTCCGCTTCGCGCACGAATCGGCGGCGGTTCTCCTGATCGTCGGCGTACGCCGGCAAGATCTCCTTGAGGGCGATCTCGCGGTTGAGCTCCCCATCCCGGGCGATCATCAGCCGGCCGAGGCCGCCCTGCTGATGCAACCTCAACACCGTGAAGCGTTGCCGCTCGGCGGAGTACGACCACGCATTCGGTCCGTTGGGATCTTGCGTGCCGAAACGATCGTCGCGCGTCCGCGAGTCGTCGCGAGCATTCGTCCCGGCTGGATCTGATTGATCGTTCTCAGCGGGATCGGCCATGTGGGCGCTCAAGTGCGGAGTTGAATGCAGCCTCTGGGTTCAATGCTTATTCTACAACCTTCGTCAAATGCATTTACCACAGAGAACACAGAGGCCACAGAGAAGACGATGAAAGGCAAACTCTTCGCGTCTTCCTCGGTGATCTCTGTGGGCTCTGTGGTTAAAAAGGCTAGCGGCTAGGCATTTCAAGAATGCTCGTAGCGGAATTAGCTTCGAAGCCTGTGACCTGGCACGCGGCGAGCGACGCCGTCGCTCGGCTAAAACCGCCGCTGCACCTGCGTATTGTACTCGAAATCGAACCCGCAGCAGTTCTGGATAGGGGCCACCACGCCGTTGGTAAATACCCAATTGCCGACGTCGATAGAAACGCCGGCGGCGGCGTTCAGGATGTCGACGCGGTTATCCTGGTTGCCGATGGTGATCGTCTGCAGCGGCACCGTCCCGACCGAAGACTGCGTGGTGAGCGGGATATTGCTGAGATTCGCGTCCTGCAACGTCGTCGTGTAGTGAAGCTCGAACAACCCCGCCACGCGGCGGTAACGATCGGGCTTGAGATTTTGAGAGAAAATATACCCCCATCCCAGGTTCAGCCGCATCAGCGACTGGGAAAAAAGATCCGCCCGCACCGGCACGGGCGTGAAGTAGTCGTAGAAGCCGATCGGATTGCCGCCGCTGTCGAGAAACAGCGTCGCGCCGTCTCCGTCGACGGTGACGCGCGACGGATTCGCGGCTACCTCGACCTGCATGAACCCTTGGTGAAACCACCGCGCCGGCGGGGCGTAGACCCACGCCAGGAACGGCGAAATATAGACCGTCTCGTTGGCGAAGACGGCCTGAAACGCCACCGCTTCGTCCGCAGTCACGCCCGGAGAGTTGGGAAACGTCACTTCCCCGTCGACGGCGAGCTGGTAGTTCACGTCGCGCGCCGTCGGCAGCGTAAAGCCAACGCCGCCCGAGAGCGCGAATCGCTCGCGCTCCGTGAGCAGCATCTTGAAGATCGCCGAGACGTTCCCCAGCGCCACCTCGCGGCCGCCGCTATCGCTCACCAGCGGATCGACCACGCCGAAATCGGGCGCGATAATCGAAAAAATGTCGGACTGCATCTGATGCTGAATCGGTACGCGAATTTCCAGCGAGCCGGTCCGGTCCCAGAACGTGTTCTCCCAGGCGAGCGTGTGCTGATCGAGGTTCAGCGTCTCGCTAAACTGGTACGCCGAGATCGTCGATGCATTTTCGAAATGGCGGTAGCTCCAGTAGACGCGATCGGTCGGCAGCGGCGAGTTCGCCTCGGAGATGTTCAGGCGACTGCACGCCAGCGTCGGGTGAGCCAAATCGGCCGTCACCAATCCATCGAACGCAATGCACGATCCGGCGCCAGTGTCGCCGATCATGTATGGCACGCTCGCCAGGCCAAGCGTCGTCGCCGAGCGAAGCGCCGGCCGCTGCACCGTCGCCGGGGTCCGCAGCGGCGGGCGAACCGCCGGCGGCTGCATGAGCGGCGAATAGAGCATTTGTGCTGGCGACACCGCTGGATCGACCGAAAGTCCTTCCGCCGGCCCCTCGCTCACCGACCAGTCATGAAGACTGGCGGCGCCAAAGGCCCAGGCGTCGGCGGCAGTTTCTTCGGCGCACCAATAGCTCGGCGTTGAAAATGCAGGCGAATCACGCGACGATTCCGGCAACGAGGCTTCGCTCCCGCTGGCAAGCAGCAGCCCGCTGACGACGGTGGTCACGACGCGCCGGAACATGATCGGTTCACAACCCTCGGACTTGTCTGATTCCTCCGTGTTCATCGGTTGCCGTGATAAACCGCAATCAGCCGGTTACGCTGCTGGCGCCGATCTTGGCTACTGCTGGCACGCGGGTTATCGCGGTCGTAACGATTGGCGTGGCGCGAACCAGCGGCCGATGCAGTACAACGACGACAGCTCACGCGGCGCCCGCCTAGGGATGAGTCGCGACAAGGCGAACGACTTTCCCAGCCGAAGTCGGGCGGCGCCAACGCCGCCGCGACGCACCTATCTCCCGCTCTTTAAATCGAGGAATTCGCGGGGGCTGACGAGCACCCTCCATGCGAACCCAATCGGATGCTCACATCCGCCTGATGAACGACGACCGTATGGCTTTTCACTATTCGTTGGCCAATGCCAAGCCCGTCTTCGCATCAACCGCTAAATCCAAATCCTCATCATCGTTCGTATAGAACAAGTAACCGTACATCATCTCCTGAAACGTCTGCTGCCCCTCGCGGACTTCGGCCGCCGGATCGGGGTTGTACGGATTGAACGCCGAGTTATCGAAGTGGGCCACCGCCTCGAATCGCGTCCCCGCCGGATACTTCTTCGCGCCACGCCGCAAATAATACGGCAGCTGCCAATCGAAGCTGTAGTTGGGAATCATCAACATCACGTCGGGCTCGCCCCCGGGCGGATGGGCGCGGAACGTCATGTCTTTCCCGCGTACATGCATGTGCGCGAACATCCCCAGCGCCGTCACGTCGCCGTCGACCGTCTGGCTCGCCGACAGTTGATGAAACGGATCGTGCGGCGGAATCGTGAAGCCGTGCTTCACGAGTTCCACGTAACGCAACTCTTTCTTGATCTTGTCCCGCGGAAAGCGAAATCCGACGCGAATGCGACACTTCTCCGGCTTGCCCGTGGTGGTGAGATGCACCTGCAGCCCCAACATCGAACCGGTCGGCACCCTCCCCGCGACGCCGTCACTGAGCACCATCGGCCCGCCACCCGGAACATAGCCCGTCACCAGTTTCGCATCGCGGCCGTCGCCGCCGATCGGAATCACCCCCAGGTTGCAGTGATGCACCACGCGGGTATTGCTCGGCAGCACCTCGACGGCGGCATACCACATGTCTTGCACAAACATCTTCGGCAACACGGCATAGCGATAGTCGACGTACCCCTCAGCCGGGACGTCAAACTCGGCGAACGCCTCGAGCACCAGATCGGGTTCCTCAATCGACCATTTGCGATGGGCCCATGGGTCGCTATTCGAGCTTGAATCGTTCTGCTGGGTGCTCGCCGGTTCGCCCGCGCCGACCTCCTTCAACGAGGCGCCGGTTGCCTCGCCGCGCACGGCTCCGCCGCGCACCCACGCGATCACCGCCTCGCGATCCTCTGCGGGCATCTCGCTGCAATTGGCGAACTCGCCATGCCGGCGTGCCGCGTACCAGGGCGGCATTCGCTGCTGCGAGACGACCTCGGCAATCATCTCGGCGTTGGCCGCCACGTCGTCGTACGTCTGCAAGCTGAACGGCGCCGCCGTCCCGGCTTGGTGACAAGTCGTGCAATGCTGCGTCATCAGCGGAGCGATATGCTCATGATAGGTTAGCGCTGCATCGATCTCGCGCTGCACTCTTGGCGTGATCCGACAGCCGTCGACTGGCGTCTCCGTCACGGCAATCGGCCGATTGGCGAGCAAGTCCTCGATCGCCTCCTGCAGTTCATGCCGCACGGCGCCCGCCGACGTGCCGCCCAAGCGAATCTGGTTGTCGATCCGCCCCCGATAGCGCAGCTTCCGCTCGCCGTCGATTACCACAACCTCCGGCGTCCGGTCGACTCCGCAGGCCGCGACGCACTGCCCATCGACGTCTTTCACCAGGGGAAAGGGAATGCCGTACTCCACGCCTTGCGCCGCCACGTCGAGAATCGAATCCTCGCCGCCGACGTTTACCGCAATGAACTGCACCCCCTGATCACGGTACTTCGCCTCAAGTTCCTTCAACCGCGGCCAGTAGCGCTGTACCAACGGGCAGGTGGTGTTCGTGAAGACGAGCACGAACGCCCGTCGGGGCGTCGGGAACGCTTTAGCATTGAAATCGTCCAACGACCGGGGCAGGAACCATGCATCTTGGAACTCAAACCGCGCCACCTGCTCGCCGACACGCGGGCGACTGCCCGGCTGTTCGTTCCGCGCATCGTCCGCAAGAGCTGCCGCAAGACCCGAGTTGAACGCCGCCGCCGCGAGTAGGGCCATCGCAAGTCGGTGCGCGCAACTCGCGACGGAGGGCGCTGCTGATCGAAGAGCCATAGAAGTTGCTGCCGCTTGAGGAGAAGTTGCAACAGCCAGGGAAGTGCTGCCGACCCGTTTATGGTAATCTCCACCGGACCTATCGGCCAAGCTGATAAAGTTCGCATCTCGCGTGTAAAAAATGAACGCTCCGAATCTCTACCGAACGCTGCTCGCTCGCACCGCCGTCGCGCTGGCGATCTGCGTTACGCTAGTCGTCGTCTGCTACTTCTTCGTCGACAAACCGATGGCGTTCTTCGTCTACCGCCACGGCATCGCACAAACGCCGACGATGAAGTGGTTCACCGAACCGCCGCCGCTGGTGCAAGGCTGGTCGCCGCTGCTCGTGGCCATCGTCCTGGCCGCATGGGCCTGGCAGACGCCGCGCCATTGGCAACGCACCCTGGTGGTCGCATGCATCAGCCTCATCGTCGCCGACCAATGTCGCCAGTCGCTGGGCGACGTCTGCGGCCGCTACTGGCCCGAAACGTGGCACGACAACAACCCCTCGCTCATCGGTACGGGCGCTTACGGATTCCACCCGTTTGAAACGGGCGACGACATCGGCAGCTTCCCCTCCGGCCACGCGTCACGGATCGCCGGATTCGCCGGCGTTTTCTGGATCGCCTACCCGCGCCGCCGCTGGCTCTGCCTGTTCGTCGCCGTACCGATGGCAGTGAGCCTCATCGCCATGAACTACCACTTCGTCGGCGACGTGATCGCGGGGAGCTTTCTGGGCGCGATCGTCGCTGCTTACGCGGCAACGTTGGCGGGATTGGGAAATCGCCAAGCCGCATTTCTAGCCCCCGGTTCCGCCGGGGGGTAAACACGGGCTCCATGCCGCTGCGGCTGGCGGCGCGACCCCCCGGCAAAGCCGGGGGCTAAATGGCGCTCTTTACAGCTTCAAATAAATCCCGTCCCGCTCGAGCTTCCGAATAAACAGATACGTCACGCCAAAATAGAGCAGGAATCCCGCCGCCACGTACCACCCCGGCGAGTCGTTCGGCATGAAGCGTTCCACGGCGTTGCCGACGATGCCGTGCAGCACATACCCGACCAGGGCGTTCGTCCCCAGCGTGCGGAACAGCCCCAGCCGCCAGCCCCAGCCGTCGCACGCAATATAGAAGACGCCGAAGAGCGCCAGCGACGCCCCGGCGGCGAAGACGTGATAGCTGAGGTTCGCCGAGCGCTGGCTCATCATCCAGAAATTCTCTTCCCGCAACTCCGGCCCCGGCGGCGGCACGAACGGCGGCTCAATCGGCCGCAGCGCATGATCGGCTTGCCGCTTGCCGCTCGGCCATACTGGATCAGCCGCCCAATTCTCAGCAGGATTCGAATCGCCCCCGCTCTCTTGTTCGGGCAAGACGTCGTACAGCGACGATCCGCACGACAGCAGCCAGCCGACCAGCATCAGCAGCGTCCCCCAGCCGAACAACCGCACCACGCGGCGGCTCGAATCGCCGTCAACCAAGATGTCGCACGCCAGCGTCCCGACGATCGTCGGCGTCGTCCAGGCCAAGAATCCCAGCACGCCGCCGTCGATGCCGCCGCGCTGCACCCACTCGAAATAGAACCAGTGCGACAACACGGCGAAGAGCGCCGCCGAGCCGATCGCAAACAGCGTCCGCACCGCGGGCCCGCTCCGAATTACCGGCAAGATCCAGAGCGACGTCACCGCGATGTGCATGAGCGTCTGAAACCACGACTTCACTCCCATCTGCAGCGCACCCAGCGGACCGAGCGCGACCAGCTCGTCCCAGTTGTCCGCCACCGTCGGCGCTTCGTAGATCACCAGCGCCACCAGCGCCAGCCCCAACAGTCGCCGCACCACATGCCCATATGCCCGGCGCAAGCCTTCGGCCTGCGCCCGCCGTCCGAACGTCAACCGAAACGCGAACCCGACCGCAAAGAAAAACTGCGGCATGATCGTGTCGGCATAGCTGCAGAAGTTGTTCTGGTGCGTCAACACCACCGGCGTCGCGTCGAACGACCCCAGAAAGTTAACGACGAACATTCCGGCGACGGTGTACCCGCGAAACTGATCCAGCGACTCGATCCTGCCGGTAGTTGCCATCGTTGCTCGCGCGATGAGGGACGCCTAAGCGAATAGGGAAGGGCCAGGCGCTGGCCGCGCCGCCGCCGTGAGTTTCACATGACCTGCAGGAATTTCCTAGTCCCCGCTGGGGCCTATTGTCAGCCATGCAGGCGGAGTGGCCGGCAACCGCCGCCTTCAACAGATGCGACGCTTCTCGCGATCCGTTCCGGCGGGTCGTCGCGGCGCGTCAGGGAACAAACGACCTCGCGTCGGCACAGGGCCGTACTCCCAGATCCCCCAATTCTCATGAAACAGCCGTTCTACGCGACCGCATGGCGGTATTTTTCTCCCACTTTTGGTCCCTTTTGGTAACAGTTATTGCAATCCCATTTACCCCTGTTCAAAGTGGGTGAACGGCCGCGATGGGTGCGGCGCCCTTTGCCTCAAGCGTTGCAATGGATGCCGCCTCGCTACTCGCTGCGTTGTCGCATGCCGCTACTTCACGTCACATGCCTTCGACCGATCATCCGCGGCCTTGCCGGTTGCATCATCGCGTGCGCCCTCGGCGCCGCCGCCAGCGGAGCGAGCTTTTACTTCAGCCAGTCCGGAAACGACGCCCTCGGCGACGGCACCCAAGCCAAGCCCTGGAAGTCCGTTGATAAATTCAATCAACTTCGTTTGCAACCCGGCGACAATGCCTACTTTCGCGCCGGCGACCAGTTTACCGGCCGGCTATTCCTCGACGCCAACGACAGCGGTCTGAACGCCCAAGGCCAACTGATCTCGCCGGTGAAGATCGGCTCCTATGGCTCCGTCGGCGGCGCCACCCGCGCCAGGTTTATTTCACCATACAATAGCGAAGGCTTCCTCGCGCTCAATACGGGCGGCATCGAACTCTCCAACCTCGACTTCGTCAGCGGTGGCTTCAGCGAATCGTCGCGCATGAACGGCGTCGATTTTCTCCCGGTTTCCAATCGGCGGAGCTGCCCTACACCGGCCACGGCATTCTCCTAGCCCAGACCAACGGCGGGTCCATTCAAAACAGCGTCGCTCACAGCAACGGCAAAATCGCGGGCAACGCCAACATAGGCATGCTCACCTACCAGTCGAACGCCGTTGTCATTCAAGGCAACCTGGCCTAAGGCAACCGTTCGGTCGGACCGTATGACGGCGGCGGGTTCGACATCGACGGCGGCGCCACCAACTGCATCGTCCAGTACAACCGCTCGTACGACAACGACGGGGCCGGCCTGTTGCTCGCCCAGTTTGACGGCGCCGACCCCATGGCGAACAACCTCTTCCGCTACAATTTGTCGGTCAACGACGGACGCGGCGATTACGGCGGCATCACCGTCTTCGGAGCCAATTCCAGCGAAGTTGCCAAAGCCGCCGTGTTCCATAACAACACGATCGTCGTCAATAAGAACGTCGTTCCGCGCACCAAGGGCGCCGTCTGGCTGATGACCGATCATCACGACGACGTCGCCTTCTTCAACAATGCATTCGTCGCCCTCAACGGCGCACCGCTTATCGCTGGCGATACTTCCGTCGCGCAAGCGACGTTCGCGGGCAATGCCTACTGGACCGCCGGCGGCGGCATCGTCCTCGAAGACCGCGCATTTAGTTCGGTCTCAAGTTGGGCCGCCTCCTCCGGACAGGAAAAAATCGCTGGCCGCTTCGTCGCCGTTACCAGCGATCCGAAATTCAGCGATACGACGACGTATCAGCTTCAGAGCGCCTCGCCGCTGTTAAGCGCCGCGCTGGCCGCCGGCGCGAGCCCCTGGCCGGCATGGGTCAGCGGACTCGGCTCTCGAGATTTGGGCGGCGTCGCATTGAGCCCGACCAGCCGACCCGAGATTGGCGCCCGCGAGTTTCTCTTCGCCGACTTTAATGGCGACGGCAAGATCAATAGCGCCGACCTGACGGTGTGGCGTAGTGCCTTCGGCGCCGCGGGACTCGCCGCGTACCGCGCCGATCTTGACGGCGACGGCGACTCCGACGGCGGCGATTTTCTTACCTGGCAGCGACTCGTCGCCGCCGGCGCCCACTTCGAGCCCGCCGCAACAACCGTTCCCGAACCTCAGACGTTTGCGATCATTTTGCCGGCGTTGCTTTTCGCCGTCAGCCGCCGCGCTAGCTTGCCAAGGCCATCCCGCCGCGCAGCTTGCGAATCCGCAACAACAAATAACCGATGATCGCCGCGTGCACCGCGACCGAAATGCCCAGCCCCAGCGCGTGGTCGGCAAGCGTGGCGGCCGTTTCCTGCGACACGCGGTACAGGCCGTATCCCGCCACCGGCAGAAACAGGACGATGCTGGTCCACAATCCCGGATTGTATCGCCGCCGCGCCGCCGTCTCGCGGATGTGAGCGATCCCGTTGACGAGCGGCAGATAGAACGCCGCCAGCGCCAGCGCCGGGTCGACGAAGGCCGCCAGATACAACATCGCCAGGTCGATGCCCCACACCCCCAGCGAATTAATCCAAAACGCTCCTTCCGGGGTCAGCGCGTCGCAATGGGCGACGTTCCGATTCACATACAATCGAAATCGATCGCCGTAATGCTCTTCAAACTGGTGCACCATGTAAATTGGCAACTGCAGCCACACCAGCGCCATGGTCGCGCCGGCCACGACGCCCCAGACAGGCGCCATTGCCAAGAGCAACGCGGCAGCGAACAGCGCGGCCAGCGGCCACTGCCATTCGGTGACCAACCACTTCATCACCGCGCGGAATTCGCTTTGCACCATCGCCACCATATTCCGGCTCCTGCTCAGTTCATTGCGCCGACGGCGTATTGCGCCGGCGAACCGGGAAGGATAGGCCAAACCGGACACGTCGACTCGTCGCGGCATCTTTGCCAACCGCCGGTAATTGACGCCTCGGCGTTGGCGCCGTCGTCAAAGGCGGTGCAATGCGAGCAACGCCTCTGATGACGTCGTCGCGATCGCTACATCGGCGCGATCGCTCTCAATCGTTAGAATGCGACTGAATCCGGTGTTTCAGCCGAGGACAGAACAAATTCCGCGACTGCAATGAAGCCCCGCATCACCTTCATCACGCTCGGCGTCGACGACCTGCCTCGCGCGGTCGCGTTCTATCGCGACGGGCTCGGGCTCGACACGCCCGGCATCATCGGCGAAGACTTCGAACATGGCGCCGTCGCGTTCTTCGAGATGCAGCCCGGCCTGAAGCTCGCGCTTTTCCCGCGCGAAAATCTCGCCCACGACGCCGGCGTTCCGCGCGAACCGCCCAGCCGCACCGATTTTGCCCTGGCCCACAACGCGTCGTCGCGGCCAGAGGTCGACGCGGTCATGCAACAGGCGGCGGCCGCGGGCGCGGCCATCATCAAGCCAGCCCAAGACACCTTCTGGGGCGGCTATGCCGGCTACTTCGCCGACCCCGACGGTCACCTGTGGGAGGTCGCCTGGAATCCTAAAATCACGCCACACGATTAATCCCAGCGGCCGGCGGTTTGCCGCGTGACTTCCGATCACGGCGGCCGCGGGCTGTCGCAAAAAACGACACGTCAGTCGCAAGTTGTGACAGTACTTGGACTTACGTCAACATCAGTTACCATGACGGCTCCTCCCACTCATCTGGAGCCGCCGCCATGGCCGCTGATCGCATTCCTCAACGCCGCGCCTTTACCCTGGTCGAGCTTCTGGTCGTCATCGCCATCATCGGCGTCCTCGTGGCGCTCCTCCTCCCCGCGGTTCAGGCGGCCCGCGAAGCGGCCCGCCGCTCGCAGTGCCTCAACAACTTCAAGCAGGTCGGCTTGGCGTTTCTCAATTACGAATCGGGCAAAACCCAACTTCCGTTTCCGACCTACTCGCAAGACCCCCTCACGCCTCAGATCGTCCTGGGCGTCAACAATTGGGCTCCGCATGTTCTCCCCTATCTGGAGCAGGGGAACCTGATCGCCGGGTACGACGTGAAGGTCGATTGGTGGAAGGAACCCAATCGCACCATCGTGCAGAACCCCGTCAGCGTCCTCACCTGCCCGTCGACGCCCAACCCCAACCGCATCCAAGACAAGCCCGAGACGACCCCGCCCAACAAGACGGGCGCCTGCGGCGACTTCGTCGTTCCCACTGGCGTCCATACCGACATCAACAATGCGCTCGCCGCCGCCGATCAATTCCCCGCCGGCGCCGACCTCCAAGGCGTCGTCGCCGTGAAGAGCGAATTCAACACCGCCAACGAACTGAAGAACGTCACCGACGGCACTTCCAACACGATCATGATCGGCGAGTGCGCGGGCCGCGAAGACGTCTGGCGCGGCCGGGAGTTTTTTCCGGTCGACTACACCGGCTCGCCGCGCGTGCGCGCCCGCGGCGGCGCCTGGGCGACCACTGATAACCCTTACGACATCGGTCAGCGCAAGGCCTGGCACGCCTCGTTCGATCCCATCCCCGGCAATGTCGCGATCAACAATTCGAACGAATGGGGACACTGTTTTTACAGTTTCCACAACGGCGGCTCCAATTTCGCGTTCGCCGATGGATCGGTCCGATTTTTGGCCGAGGACTTGAACCTCCGTACGCTCGCCGAACTCGTGACCCGCGCCAACTCAGAAGTCCCGGCTGCTCCGTAGCATGAATCGACGCCCCGCCGCCGCGCACCTCGTCGTCGCGCTCTTGCTCGGCTGCGACGCGGGCGCCCCCGTCGCCTGCCATCCTGTCCGCGGCTCCGTCACGCGCGACGGCAAACCGGTCGGCGAGGCGCTGGTGGTCCTTCACCCCGTCGTCGAATCCGCCGCGCTCACGCAGAAGCCGATGGCCTTCACCGACGATGCGGGCCAGTTCGCCGTCACCACGTTCCAGCGCGGCGACGGAGCCCCCGTCGGCGAGTACCGCGTGACCGTCGTCCAACGCGCGCCGAAACGTGTCGGCGAAGAGATGGTGCGCGAGGGGCCCAACGTCCTGCCCAAACGCTTCAGCGAGCCGACGACCAGCGGGCTCACCGCCACGATCATCGCCGGCGACAACGTTTTGCCGACCATTGAAATCCCCAGCCGCTGACGCCGATCCGCCGCCGCTCACGCCGGTTCACCATAAAACCCCACCTTCTGAATTCGCTGCCCCTCCGCCGGCGCCAGCGAGAAAAAGACGAGCGGCTTCCCCTCCGCACAGATCGCCCCCGCCAACCCACGCTCGACCCGCACCTCGATCGTGGACGCAGGCCTCCCCGCTAACGCCTCCCGCAATCGCCCCCACAACTCGTTGACGTTTTCGTCCAGCGGGACGTTGTACGTAAACAACTCCGCTGGCAACGCATCGCCTCCTCGCAGCACCGCCTCGACAAGCGCCCGACCGCGGCTCGCCGCGATTTCGCCCCCCCGCGCGAGCGGCACGATCGCGCGGCCCGCGCGCTCCTGAGTCTCCAGCCACATCTCTTTGCACAACTTGCTCGCCGGATAATAGGTCACGTTCCCCAGCGCGATCACGCCGATCCCCCGCGTTGGCGACCAGCTCATGTGGCTCCCATAGCCTGGCAACCCGCCCGAGTGACCGACGACCCACTCCTCGCCAATAAAGTTCGCCCTCAAGCCATAACCGTACCCGGCAGGACTCGCCGGACCGTCGATTGACGCCCCCGGATTCAACACGACGCCGCACCGCTCCATCTCGCGTCGCGAACTCGCCGCCAGCACTTCCTCGAACCGCGACGCCCCCGTCCCATGCGCGTCAGTAAAGAAGCCGACCCATTTCGCCAAGTCGCGCAGCGTCGTGCACAACCCGGCGAACACCGCCACGTCCGACGTCACGTGCAACGCCGTTTCCGGTTGAAACCCATCGGCCACGCGTCGGTGTCCTTCGACCCCGCGCCCAGCCGCGAAATTCCAACCCGTCTCGCCCATTCCCAACGGCCGCAGGAGCTCGTTGGCGATGTACTCCAGCGCACTGACGCCCGCCACGTTGGAAATCACCCGGCCGATCAGCATGTACCCCAAATTCGAATACTGATAATCCTCGCCCGCGTCGTCGCTGAACTGCACGTCTTCCAAGAGCTCCGCGTTGAGAAAGGATGCGGGCTCGCTTGCCTTGCGATCGGCCCAAGGGTCATCCGTCGCCGGCAACCCCGATCGCATGCCCAGCAACTGCCCCACCGTCACCTGCCACCACGGCCCCTTCAGCCGCAACTCCGGCACATAGTCCGCCACGCAGTTCTCAACTCGCAGCCTCCCCTCATCCCGCAAGCGCAACACCGCCGCCGCGGCAAAAGACTTCGTCATCGACGCAATGCGAAACGACGCAGCGGCCGGCTCGGCCAATGCCCCAAACCCAGCCGCACTTTGCGACGCGGCCGCGAGCAGTTCCCCATCGCGGCAAATCGCCGCCACGATATGCGGCGCTTGATGCTCCGGCGCAAAAGTCGCCAACTCCGACTCGACGATTGGTTGATAGTTCATGGCTGATCGGGGGTTAGGCCTCGCGAGCGCGTGGTCGTGAAAAGAAACAGCCGAACGGTCGCCCGTTCGGCTGTCGATGTTAACTCATTGTTGCACTAATGTGCCAATGACGTCTGCCTTGGCCTCAGCGCCGACGCCTCATCAGCAACGCTCCCAGCCCGGCTGCTGCGGTCGCGAGCGTGGCGCTCGCGGGCTCGGGAATCAGGTTGCCGATGCCGATGTAATCGAGCTGAATGGCGCCCTTCGATCCGGTCGACGGCAGGCCGAAGCCAATCCCCCCGCTGCCCACTTCGCCGTCGCCCGACACCGACATGGCCGGATTGCTCAACACGTTCGTCCCGTCGATCCACACCTTCACGTCGTAAAGCCCAGGCGCCGCCGTCTTGGTCATCGTCGCCGCCACTTCGTGGAAGTCGAACGAATTGCCCGACGGCAACGGCACGGTCGTCCCTTCAATGAAGAAGTCATTCCCCGTCGGACCGCCAAAGCCCATTGTCAGCGCGACGCCGTCGCGCCCCAGGCTGAACATGCCCGCGTCGCCGGCCGCCATGCCGTAGAATGAGCTGATCGAGCCGTCCAGATTCGTTTCCAGCGGCTCAGGATCCATCCGCAGTCGCGCCACCGCGTAAATTCCCGGCGAACCAGCCGGCCCCAGAATCAACCCCGGCACAGGGCTGTAGCCAAAGTAGATCTTGCGGTTGCTTGGATCGCCCGTGTACCCGACCGTCCGCGGATCGCCCGGATCGACGATCGACAGCACGTCGTCGGCGCCTTGCACTTCGTGCGTCGCGCCGCCGGGCCGGTTGGTGCTGCCAGCCGGCGTGCCTGGCGTCGGAGCGAGAACTCCGCCCGGGTCCGAGCCGTCCCAGGCGCTCGACCCCTGGGTGTGATCCCACTTGCCGTCGAGCGCGTTGCCGCCGCCCCCCGATTCCGGCACGTCCTGGCCCGGCAAAGCCGAATAGAGATAGAGCAGGGGAGCAGCCCCCGGCGGCAGCGTCGGCGTATCGACGTCGGCGCGAGCGACGCCGCTCGTCAGCAGCGCGGCGGTCGCACTCGCCAGAGAAAGAATTCGCCATCGTGTCAGCTTCATTAGTCAGTTCTCCACAGATGCAGAAGTAGAAGAGAGCTCGATAAGCAGTCACATCCGCCGCGCGCTCGATGCAACGCTGCCCGATGGCAACCGGGCGTTACGCCAGCTATCGCGGTGACTTGCCGCTTCTCCGTTTAGCTCCGCCCAACGGGCCGGCTAACAATCCCATTGGCGCACGGCTTAGAGGAGACGATGTCGATAGCATAACTGGCTATTCAGGCCCCGGCAACTTTGGCGAGATCGCCCCCTCAAACGTCGCACTCCGGCAGGCCGCCGCGAATCATTCCGCATGACTTCTGCGCAGGTGCTGGCACAGCCCGCTCCGCGCGGTTGGGATCCGCACCGCAACGACGCCAGCGCCGCAAAAGGACATCAACCCTCTGCTCGATGACCTGCCGCTGATCCGGCGGCGTCGATGCGATGCAGATTGAAAGAGAACTCACGCCCCGCAAATTAATCCACTTGCCGCATCATGACCACCGGAGAGTCAGCGCCTTGGCGACTTGAAAGCATGTGGGCGCTCGAACAAGAGCGTTCGAGATCGCCGTGGAGTTCGGGCTACTCGCTCCCTCGCCTTAGGGTGTTTACCCTAACGCCTCAGGCAATACTGGGGGTGAATCCTTCGCATTCCACGTCTCGGATCTGAGCCGATCACCATGCACGAAAAGCGCGACAATTTCATCAACCCGCATTTGCGGTAAACCGATGAACTACCCAACCTAGCGGGCAAACCCTCTAAGGAACGATCATGAATGCCAAGCCTCCGGCAGCTCCGTCGCCATCGCAAGCCACTTGGCAAATCGTCGCCGAGCTGCCCTATCCTGGATCGCTGACCGCAGTTCACGAACAAGTCCGCACGCTGCGTCACATCATTGTCGACCGCTTCGATCAAGCGCACGACAATTCGGTCCAATTTTCACTGCGAGGCTATCGCTTCCGCCTCGATCAAGTCGACGGCCGCCTGGACTTTTGGGTCAACGACGCCGACTGTCCCGTGGAAATCTTGATGGAACCGCTCTGTCATTTAGTCAAGACGCTGGCGATCAAGCGCGGCACGCCGCTCGCATAAAGCTCGCCGGCGCCACTCGCGTGCGGCCAGAGCTAAAGTGCTCGCACCTTAAGCATGTCAAGTGACCCGCGCGCGATCCGCCAGCGGCAAACAGACGTGCGCCGCTCAACGCAACAGCCGCAACAGACTCACGGAACCGCCGCTTCCGTCGCCGTACGATTCTCCTGAGCGCGCTGCAGCCGGTACTTCGAATAAAACAACCAGCTGCTAAAGGTAAACGCCAGAATCGCAATCAACGCGATGGTCGCCTTCACTGATTTCTTCATGGCGTCGCCCTCAGGTTAAGGTGATTAGCGGCTAAGTGCCGAAGTGCACCGTCACCACCCTAACCAACTTCCCCCACCCGTGCCACTGGCGTGCCGCCAGTGGCTAGCGGGTACAGGCGCTCCATCCACGATCGCCAGCAAGCAACCTTTCCTACAGACCTATTGACCCTGCCGATCTGTTGCGACCCAACCCCTACACAGCATCGTCTCGCGCTTTCCATGATGCAGCCGCAGCCCGCGCGGCGTCGGCCCGCTCTTCACGAAATGCTAATCGGGCGCGCGTAGAATGCCGCCATGAATGACTTAGCTCTCATTACGCGTCCGGCAGCGGAGCCCGCGCCGCCTTTCATCTACTTGCCCGATATGACCGACGCAGATTACGCGCTCGGATTTCGTTACCGGGAGGTGGCAAGTCCGACTGTCACGAAGCCCCTTCGTCGGGTCATTGCGGCCGTGTTCCATATCGACGTGAGCAATCGGATCGTGAGGGTTCACGATCCCGTTCTTAACCGGCCTGGCTACGTGCACCAGTGCTTCGGCATCACCAAGCGATCGAACAAATGCGCATGGCGTCCGGTGCAATTAAAGTTTCCCGACGCCAAGATGGCGCTTCGATCGTGGAAGAACGGACTTGACAATCAACAATTTGGCGACGGCATGTTTGCATGCGTCGAAGGACGACTCCCAACCGCAGACGAATACTAAGAAGCCGATCAATACAGTTTCCGCATCTCTGCGATTCGCCGCTCGATTGCCTGGCACACGTCGGGGCCAGCAGGGAGCGTCACGGAGTCGATCACCGCATTCAGTTCGACGATCGACGTCGCCGCCAAGTCCACCGACCGCAAGGCTTCGCTGGCGCTCCCGACGACGGCGACTTCGGCCTCGGAACGGCACGCGATGACGGTCCCGAGAAAGGGGACAAAGAGCAGAGAATCAGCGTGGTCGCCGACGGCGATGCTGGACTCGGCCTCTGGCGCAGTTTGAAGGTAGAGCATCGTCGCTCCCGCGGTGAGTAGTTGCCGACCAGCCGTATTTTCAATCCGAGCGCCATGGATGCAAGCATTTTATTCGCTGCTGGCGGCGATTAACCAACTCTTCACATTTTGGAAACTCGCACGCCTCAACTTCACAATACGTTCATCTATTCTTCGTAGAGTGGCGCGATGGATTCGCCGCACTCCAAAACGAATGCCTCCGCATTGGAAACGCCGCCGGAGATTCTGTACCTGAACGACCTGAGCGACGGCGACCGCGAACTGGGGTTTCGCCATCGCAGAATAGCGTGCCCAACGATTGAGATGCCGCTGCGCCGCGTGAAGGCAGTCGTGTTTGCCATCGACGCGAGCAACCGCATCGTCCGCGTCTTTGACGGGGTGTTCAATCGCCCCGGCTACGTTCACCAGTGCTTCGGCGTCTTGAAGAAGCGGCGGTCCGCTCGCGGATGGTATCCCGTCCAGCTCACTTTCCCGGACGCCGTGATGGCCCTGAATTCATGGCAGAACGGGAAAGACAACCGTGAGTTCGGCGACGGAACGTTCACGTATGTCGAAGCTGAGCTCCCGACCCAGGCGGAGTATTGAGACCAAAAGCACGAAGATCAGCGGCCAAGAAAAAGAGCACGACGACCGTTCAGCGGGATGCATAGCTAATCGGCCGCCGCGCGTTGGATGACACAACTCCGCGCGGGGCGTCTTGCTTGGTCGGTAATTGTGTCGAGCGATTGGAAATCGCCTACGGCAGCGAAGTGAAGATTCAATGAAGAACCTTAACCCGCCGCGCTTCTCGCTGCCTTGTGGAACACGTTGTGGTGCTCGATAAACGCGCTCACTTTGTTGCGGTCGATCGCTTCTTTTTCAAAGTGAAACCAGCGGCTAGGCCCGCCTGTCGTTTGGCACACCGGGCAGGTCCACCGCGCGGCAAACTGGCCCGACTTCGTTTGGACGTGAATTTCGTACTTGATGCCGTCGCGCTCGTAGTACTCAGCAGCCATATCTATCCCCGCGCATCAATTTGGAGCCGCCTCAAGAGGGTCCGTATGATACGCGATTGACGGCGTGAATCAAAATTTATCACCGACACCGACGATTCCCTCGGCGCTAGGGGCGGGGGGACTCTGGTACGATAATTGCGTGACGCGTCAGGCGTCGTTCCCGGTGGCCAACCCCTCCTGACGCACCTTCATGCCAACGCCTACGCTTCGGCTGTCAGCTGCCGCGATGATTCAAACAAGCGGCGACCGCGTCATTATTCGCGTGGAACCGCACGGCGAAGGTCACCACGCCATCGCCAGAATGTTCGCTGGCGGCGGCAAATGCCGGTTACTGCACGGAGACCGCTTGACGCTGATACAGATCGTCGAGCTGCGGACCGATAGCGGGGCGCCTGAATGGCACGCCGTCATTTAGGGCTGCACATTCCTACTGACGTGCGCGCGGGCGAGGCTGTCGAAATTGGCTTTAGGTCCGATACAGCAGCCCGGGCGGAGCAAATTCTAAGCCCGCGTCCCAAGCGTCCATTGCCATCAACAGCAAACGCGCCGGCAGCGTCGTCGATCGATCACCGCCCAGGGCGCCCTCTTCGCCACGCAAAATCGAACGAGTTGCAACGGGCGATCGAAATTCACACAACGGAAGTGACGCGAACATGTCGTTCGCTTCTCTAATTAACGTCACTTCAATCGAGAGTCCGTGGTCCACTGCGAGTACACTTGGCGAAATTCTTGAAAATCTTGGTCGCCCTGGGCCGCATATCGCGCCGCAAGATTGCGAATGTACTTATTCATGTCGCCGGCAGCCATCGATCACCCCTATCGAAGCGACATTGGCCAGGAAAATCACGGCGGCCCCGGAAAGTAGCCGTAGAAGCGGGGCCGCCGTGGCAGGATATGAGAATAACGCGACGACCCCAGGAAGTGGCGGTAGAAGTTGGGGCCGTCGCGGCGGTGGTTCAATAACGCGGCGGCCGGACCCCAGCCAATCAACGTTGCCTTTCGGCCGCCGCGTTAGGAGTGTGAGCGGATTCTAGCGGGCGATTGTGAAGACAACTGCTAGCTGGAAATGAAGAGTTGAGAAATCAAAGGGCGTCATCAAAGGAGGCATGACGAATCATTTGCCGGCTGGTGGCGCCGGCAGGCCTTCCCTGGACGCCACTGGCGTGCCGCCAGTGCTGAAGTGCCCAACGGCATGGCTACCGACCGACTCGCAAGCAGCCTGAAGAACAAGGCCTCCTGCTGCCTGAAATTGAAAACTCGCTACTTTCCTGATTCTCAACAGTATGATGCTAGTGGCACCCATCGCTATGCGGCTCGGCGCTACTATATTGCCCCAGATGAAGTTCCACCGGCAAGACTTTCTCGATGCCCTCAATCAACGAGATGCTCGCGCTGCGCGCCGCAATCTGGAACTCCCAGCCGACATGCTTCTAGAGACTGAGCGAGTTGGCGAAGATCGAACGCAAATCGAAAACTGGATGCGGGAGGAAGGCCTCGAGTTCGCGCGGGCCATGCTGGAGCACACGGCGCAAGAAGTCGCGCTCTCCCAAACGTGGTTCCCTATTCTCCAACAGTTTGCTCACGAGAAGCGGCTAGCCAGCCCATTGCCGGAACATGCATCGCTCTCTAGCATCGATCACGTCATTCATCGCGTGCTGGGGCCGAAGATAAAAAGCAAAGGATCGCTGCCGCAAATCCGTGAAAGCAGAATACCAATATTCTCCGCGCCGCTACCGGCGCTGCCCTTCGTGATGGCCGAATGGTCGTCGACGTACGCCAATTCCATATTCCTGACGCCGAATGAACTCGAAGAATGGCGAGCCCTCTATCGCGTCGACGAGGATGCGCCGTGGTGGAACTTTTATTACAGCTGGGACGCAGAGCTTGATGTAGTTCTCGAAGAGGAGTGGAACATCAGCCCGTTGTCGCCAGGAGCGAGAACCTTACTGATCACTTGGGGATCATGCGTCGGCCCACTGGCCGGAAGTTGGTCGCAGGAACTGTGGGGCATCGACGCCAGCGGCGCTGAAGTCTTCATCGAAGATCTTGGCTGCAGCGTCGCCTGAGCTGGCCAGGATCGGCTGCCACGGCTGTGCCGACAGCGATGCCTTCCATCGGACGCAGTCATCACGACGCACTATTTTGGCGGCGAAGATTTAGCCGCCGCAACCACTGCCGGAACCTAAAGGCGTCGCCGGAACAGAATACCCAATCACTCGTCCGCTCACAGATCCTTGATTCGACAACAGTTCATTCAGTGCCTCTTGCACGTCCTGCGCTTCGATCTTCGCGTCGCCAGTTCGAGCCAAATGCAATTGAATGGCCCGGCGCACCAACTCTTTGATGAAGGCGGCGCTGGCTCCCTGGGTGACGCCGACCACCTTCTCAACGACCTCCGGCAATAGTTCCACGTCCGCAGCGTAGAGCAGCGCCAGCCGCGTACGTTCAGCGGCGCTCGGTGCGGCAAACTTGACCGCCTGATCCACGCGACCCGGTCGCGCCGCCAATGCTTCCTCCAGTAGTTCCGGCCGGTTCGTCGTCAGAATGAAAATGATCTCGGCGTCTTGAGCCAGCCCGTCCATCTCATTCAACAACTGATTCAATAGCGGCTCCTCGCAAGACATGCCGCTGGTAACTCGCTCCTTGGCGACGAGGTCGATATCCTCGATCACCACCAGCGACGGTTGCAAAAGCCGGGCCAGCGCCATGTATTCGGTCAACTGCGCAACTTGGGCGCCAGTAATGATCAGCGTCGTGTGGCCTGGCAACGATCCGATCAAATAGCGAATCGTATAGGTCTTGCCGTTGCCCGGCGGGCCGTGGAACAATAGCCCCTTCTTCGTAGACTGTTGCAGCTCTCGCAGCCGACGTCGCTGTGCCGCGAACTGCAGAACATTGCGTTCGACCAGCCCCAACGTTTCTTCAGGCAAGATAACGTTTTCACGTTTCACCGGCGTCATCTGGTGCACTTTGATGCCGGTCCCTTCGCCCCCGTAGCTTTCGCCGTTTTCAAGCGACAGCACTTTGCCACGGTAGGACTCCGCCTTCTTGACCGCCGATTCGAGTTGCGACAAGAACTCGCCGGAAATCTTGGCGCCCTTCTCATCGTTGTTCGTCGCGACGTGAATCTTAATCCGAGGCGGTTCTTGGAAAGCGAACACCTTGCTCAGTAGAACTGCCATTCGCAGGCCATCGACGCTCGCAATCCATAAAGCGTTGCGAGGACAGCGCATGTAAGCCTCGCCGCCGATGTTCACGTCTTCATTCTGCAGCGGCACTTCCCACGCGCTGGCGCCGGCAGTCATCAGGTAAGACAGGTCGATGCCGAACATATCTTCGTCGACCCGCACGCCGCAAAGATGATGAACCTCGGAGACGCGACCGAAATACTCCTCAATCGCACGTTGTAGATCCGCGCGAATCCGAGCCGGAAACTGCCGTTCGGTGACCGTCAGACAGGCCAGCGACGTCGGTTTAAATGCGTCGCACAGACGGCGATAGACGACAGAGGACCGCGCCTTCTGAACTCGATCGGAAATGATCCCGCCCGCTATCAAACCGACCAGCATGCTCGCCACGCACGATGCGACAATTTCCCACGTATTCATTCTTCGCGCCCAATTCGCATTGCGGTTGCCAATCGCTGCCAAACGTCCAAGTGTAACGGCGTCACAATACGAGAGTATCTTAACTTTTCGGCCTGAGGGCCCCACAGAAACACCTAAGCTCGCCCAAGAATTCAGCGAGCATGTTGAAATTGGCCGCCCTCCTCGCTATAGTGAACGCCTGAACATATACTGAGGGCAGGGGCAAATCTCCAGCCCGCGCTGCGAGAGGCGTTCGATGCTGCGCAGCCAGTGCTCGGCCCGCGCTCCTGCATGGCCAGAGACTTTTGCGACTTTTGCGTCCGAACGCGCAAGTCCAGAAACGCAGAATTCACTCCCGTTTTCCAAGCCAATTTTGTCCTCACAACCCAAGAAACACCGACTCCCAACGCTCCGCAACCGGCAGCCCAAGGCGAGACTTTTGCGGCACATTAATGGGGCCCCCCGTCGATGCACGCAAAAGCAAACTTCAAAAAAAGAGATTAGCCGCGACGCGCCGCGGAGCGCTTGCCGCCTTCGATCAAACCACCAGTAACTAGCGACTAGCATCAGACGACTGACGCGACGACAGTCGCCTTGTGGTCACCTCAACCCCAAGGATGAAACCAACTTAAGACCTCTGTCGCCTAAAACGCATCAGGCGACATAAAGACCCACGCGACAGAAATCAGCCCTCCCGGAAGGCCAAGAGAAAGGAACGCGGATGGACGCGGATTCACCGGATTTTCGCGGATCGAGAAGAACGACTCTCAGCAACGCAAGCCGATATGCCCAACTCCTCCCGACTACATCCGCGTCCATCCGCCCAATCCGCGAAAATCCGCGTTCCATCCGTCGCCTCGCATCACCTCGTCCCGCCAACGTCCAACATCCAACAGCTGACCACTGACGCGTGTCGCAGCAACTGTCGCCCAATTGCCGCCCCCAACCCCAATAGTGAAGCCAACTTGAGACGACTGTCGCCCAAAACGCGTCAGGCGACACAAAGACCTAGGCGACAGAGATCATGCCTCCTGAAAGGCAAAGCAACTTGGTCTGTTCCCCTCACAATTCGATCCGCGTCCATCCGCCAAATCCGCGAAAATCCGCGTCCCCTTCGTCGCCCTCCAAGCCGCTCCGGCCGGCCGTGGTCCCGCGGTTGCCCCCCCGCTAGCACCCCCACAAAAAACCTGAAATTCTCTTGCATCCACCCATGAACACCGATACAGTATCCATGCGTACAGCAAAGAGGTGAACGCCCGGCGGTCGCAGCCGGCCAATTCCGATCTCACTCCTATTCTGCTATTAATAGGGACCCCAACTCATGGTTGCTGCCACGACTGCCAAACCAACGATCGCCAAACCCACGACTCCATCGAAAAACGGCATGGCTAAGAAAGACAAAGACAAGACTCCCGCCAAGAAGGGTGAGAAGGGCGTTCCCGATAAGAACGCCAAGAAGTCGGCCGCCGACGTCATGTTCGAGGGAAGTTCCGAACTGCGGAACACCGTCGCCGCGATTGAGAAGCAATACGGCGAGGGCTCGATCATGCCCTTGGGAGCCGACAAGCTCCGCAAGATCGAAGGCATCTCCACCGGCAGCCTGTCGGTCGACCTCGCCCTCGGCGGCCAGGGAATTCCCCGCGGCCGCGTCATCGAATGCTTCGGCCCCGAATCGAGCGGCAAGACGACGCTCGCCCTTCATGTGGTCGCCCAGGCACAAAAGGCGGGCGGCATCGCCGCGTTCATCGACGCCGAACACGCCCTCGACCCCAGCTGGGCTAAGAAGCTCGGCGTCGACCTCGAAACCCTCCTGGTCAGCCAGCCCGACTCCGGCGAAGAAGCAATGACGATCACCGAGATGCTCGTCAAAAGCAACGCCGTCGACGTCATTGTCGTCGACTCGGTCGCCGCCCTCGTGCCGAAGAAGGAACTCGAAGGCGAGATCGGCGATTCGCACGTCGGCCTCCAGGCCCGGTTGATGAGCCAGTCGCTCCGCAAGCTGACTGGCGCCATTGCCAAGGCCAAAACCTCGGTCATCTTCATCAACCAGATCCGCGAAAAGATCGGCGTCATGTTCGGCAGCCCCGAAACGACCCCCGGCGGTCGGGCGCTGAAGTTCTACGCCTCGTGCCGCATCGACGTCCGTCGCATCGGCCAACTGAAGGAAGGCGAAGACGTCGTCGGCCAACGGGTTCGCGTGAAGATCGTAAAGAACAAGGTCGCCCCGCCGTTCCGGGTCGCTGAGTTCGACATGATGCACACCGACGGCATCAGCTACGAGGGCGACATCCTCGATCTCGGCATGGAGAAAAAGTTCGTCGCCCGCACCGGCGCTTGGTTCCGCTACGGCGAGATGCAGCTCGGCCAAGGCAAGGAAAAGGCCCGCGAGTTCCTCAAAGCCAATCCGCAAATTGCCGAGGAGATCAAGCAGAAAATCATGGCCGCCGGCGGCATCGAGGAATTGCCGGTCAGCAAGGTCTCCAGCGCCGACGACGAGGAAGACGCCGGCGACGAGTTTTAGTATTCGTCGGGCTGAGCCGGACCTTGGAAAGTTCAACTGCGAGACGAGCACGCGGGCGGGAGCGCCTCGAAGCCTCCCGCCCGTTCGCTTTATCCCTCCCTCTTTACCAAAGGTGATCCCACCGGGGCGTTCCTTCGTCCCGGAAACTTCGAACCGATCTCACGCCTGCCCCGTAAGATGGCCGAGCCCCTATAATGAGGGCAAGGAACCTGCGAAGTAGCATTCCCGACGCGTTGGCGCTTCTTCCCCTGGCCGCTGTTGGCCCGCGCCATCCACTTCGGAGCTGAGCTGAGAATGATTTCTCGAACGCTTGTGCGAATCGGTTTCGCGATCGTTGCCCTCTCGCTCTGGCTCCCCGCCGCCCGCGCCGACGACGCAGCGACCCCGACCGTCGCCCCCCAGGAGAGTGAAGTTCTCGCCGCCTCGCGCGAGATCGTTCGCGATGCCGCCGACTACAGCTTCCGCCGGTGGCTGCGCAACCGGGTGTGGGACGAGGAGGACGAAGCCCGTTACGGCCTGGTCTTCGACGAGAATTGGGAGACCGCGGCCGCCGCGGCGCCCGAGCTGCCGCTCGTCGTGTTGGTTCACGGTTACAACTCGAGTCCACTCCGCAATGGGGCGGTGTTGGAACCGGCTCGCGAGGCTGGGTTCCCCTGTGCGACGTTTGCTTACCCCAACGACTGGGAAATCTGCGAGTCTGCCGGCCGGCTGTCGCAGAGTCTCAAGCAAATCGCCCAGCAACATCCGCAGCAGAAGATTGCCCTGGTCACCCATTCAATGGGCGGGCTGGTGGCTCGCGCCTGCGTGGAGAGCGCCGAACTGGACCCCGAGAATGTTTCCCGGCTGATCATGATCGCGCCGCCGACTCATGGCACGATGCTCGCCCATGTAGCCATTGCGACCGACGTCTGGGAGCACTGGCTCGGCCGCGCCGAAGGAGGGCCTTGGGCCCGTTGCCGCGACTCGGTGATCGACGGCCTTGGCGAAGCGGCCGACGACATGGTCCCCGGTTCGGGGTTCCTCGCCGACCTGAACGCTCGCCCCCGCAACCCTGATGTTCGCTACACCGTTTTCCTGGGTACCTGCGCTTCCGTGACCGAGGGCGAGATGAAGTGGATGCGGACCGCGCTGCAGGAAACTGGCGGCCAATGTCCGGGGTTGCGAGATTGCACCGGCCGGTTCGACCAGCTCCTCTCCGACATGGAAGAGCTGGTCGAAGGCAAGGGAGACGGCGTCGTCGCGCTGAAGCGCGGCCGGCTCGACGGGGTGGATGACGTGATCGAGCTCCCGTTCGGCCACCTCAACTGCACTGGCGCCCGCGACTGTGAAGCGGTCGAACGGCTCCAGGCCGAGCTGCTGACGCGGCTGAAATCGAGCTAGCCAGGCGCGCCGGCTCTTGTCGAGTCGCTACCAGCCGCCGCCGCGCTTTACGAAGAATGCGCGATGCGGTTTTTACGTCGTTGCCGGGAAACGCCCCCGATTCGGCGGCAATTGACGAGTGACGCGCGGTAGGAACTCAACCTGTCGAGCGTGCGTACATGTCAAGGCCGAATCCGAAAAACGCCGCAATCTGCTATCTATCCACGGTGGTAGCGTCCGGTATACTGTCGGTCTAGTCCGCGGCATGGTCCGAGGCACGGTTTTTCGTTTTTCTCAGGGAGTCCCAATCATGGGCAAGAAGTTATACGTAGGCAACTTGGCCTACGGTATCAGCGACAGCGATCTCGAGCAGCTCTTTTCGGCCTTCGGCACCGTGCAGTCTGCTCAGGTGATCATGGACCGCGACACGGGTCGTTCGAAGGGTTTCGGGTTCGTCGAGATGGGTTCGGATCAAGACGCGCAAGCCGCGATCAACGGTCTGAACGGCACCGAATCACAAGGCCGTGCGCTGACGGTCAACGAAGCGCGTCCGAAGGAACCTCGTAGCGGCGGCGGTGGCGGCGGCTACGGCGGCGGCGGTGGTTACGGCGGCGGTGGCGGCGGCAAGCGCGGTGGTGGCGGCGGCGGCGGTTATGGCGGCGGTGGCGGCGGCGGACGACGCTACTAAAGCTCTTCCCGATCAGATCGGCCTCGGGCAGCGGCTGAAAGATTGAAAAACCAAAGAACCGCCCGCTGGTTTCCAGCGGGCGGTTTTTTTGCAATCAAGCACGCAACGGATTGAAATCGGCGGCAGCACGGGCACTCTTCTTCCGGAGTTTCCATGAAATCAACTGTCCTCACTCGACGCGGCGCCTTGAAGTGCTCACTGGCGTGGGCGGGCGCCGCGGTGTGGACGCATCGTGCGCCGCGCGCTTTGGGCTTCACGAACGCGAATGCTCGGCCGCGCGTTGCTGCCATCGGCACGGGAAGCCGCTGGTGCCAACGGGCTACAGGTATTGATGGCCCCCACGGTTCGGCGCCGAGCTTCGTTCCGTTCGGCGACTACGTCGCCGTATGCGACGTCGACGCCGATCGTCTTGGGTTGGCCGTAGACGTTGTTCAAGAGTGGACCGGTAAAGCGCCAGACGCCTATGGCGACTATCGGCGCGTCATCGATCGCAACGACGTCGACGTCGTCCAAATTTCGACTCCTGATCATTGGCATGCCAAGATTGCGATCGAAGCGATGCTCGCTGGCAAAGATGTTTACTGCGAGAAGCCCATGACGCTCACGATCGACGAAGGTCGGTTGATGTGCGAGGTCTGCCGGAAGACCGGCAGAGTCGTCCAGATCGGCACCCAACAGCGCAGCGACGAGTCCTTCCTTACCGCGCTCGCGATCATTCGCGACGGACGCATCGGTACGATTAAGAAAGCGACTTGCGCCATCGGCGGCGGGCCGACGAGCCCCGTCATCCCGCAAGTCGCGGCGCCGAAGAACCTTGACTGGAACCAATGGCTCGGCCCGGCGCCCGATGCCGGCTACCGGTACTTGGCCGGCGACAATGGAGAAACGCAAAGCTGGTCGCGGTGCCACTACGAATTCCGCTGGTGGTACGAGTACTCCGGCGGCAAGCTAACCGATTGGGGCGCACATCACGTCGACATTGCGACCTGGGCGATGGAGAAGGGCGCCACGGGCCCAACGCTGATTGAACCGTTGGCAGTGAAGCATCCGGTGCCTTTCAGCGCTGGTTTCCCCACTGACGACACGCAGTACAACACAGCCACCGAGTTTTTGATCAAGGCGACGTTCGCCGACGGGATGGAGTTGGAGATAAGGCACGACGGCGACAACGGCATTCTCTTCGAGGGGACCGAAGGAAGGCTCTTCGTCAATCGCGGCAAGGTGGCGGGCGCAGCCGTCGACGACCTTGCCAATCGACCGCTGCCGGATGGGGCGCTGCGCGCGGTCTACAAAGGGAAAGAACCGACCGACCACTTCCGCAACTTCTTCGATGCGGTGGTCGACCGTTCTGAGCCAATTTCAGATGTGCACAGCCATCACCGTGCACTTACCACTTGCCATCTCGCCGGCATCGCGGCCCGACTCGGCCGCACGATTCGTTGGTCGCCCACGGCGGAGAAGATCGTCGATGATCCGCAGGCGCAGAGCTTTGTGTCACGCGCGCCACGGAACGGATTTGAGACGGAAGTTTGAAGCGCCGTCGCAACGGCTCGCATTGAATCGATAGCGACTTGAGTGGGCGATGAGGGGCTCGAACCCCCGACATTCACGGTGTAAGCGATGCCGGCCCGAGTAGCTTTTCTCAGCATTTCCCGGGGTTTAGTAGCATTCTAGGGGCAGGGCAGGGCATTGCAAGCAATTGCACGCGATGGCGATAATTGTCGGGAAATAGCGGTACTCGGGTGGCGCACAGTGGGCGCAAACCGGTAAATACCGTTTTGTCAGAGCAGGGTTCAGGGGGCGAGGGATATGGGGAGCGACCATTTTCGTGCGATTGCGGCCATGCAGGGGCGGCTAAAGGCAGCCCGATGCCGGTTCTCTGAGGATGAATATGCCGATGCTCAGCGAGCCCTTGAGCAGCTGAGCAGTTACGAGCTTTCAACTCTTCAAGACATCGCCCCCAGCGCCGCAGGTGACAAATCTTGGGCGCCCATCACCGACTTCGTGGGCGACGACGACAGCCCTGATGACATGACGGCCGTTAGCGCCGCGGCCAGCCGCCTTGAAGCTATGGGGCTAATTGAGAGCGAGTCACCTGCAGCCGGGGACGAGGCCCGTATCGACCTTATGCGGTATCGAGCGACAGATCTGGGGCGCCGGTTTGTCAACGCCGTTCGAAGCGACTGAGGGAGAACATCGCCGCCGACTTATGTCAGGGATGCCATTGCTGGGTCTCCAACGGGTTAGGGGGAAATTGTTGACTCGAATCTCTGAACTGCTTATGCTGACGCACAGCTGACCGTGGGGGGAACAACACGGGAGCTAGACTAATGAGGCATCTTCTTATCGTTCTCTTTTTGCTGGGTATTTCCCCGGCCATGCCTGCTGGTGCCATTCCAATTCAGTATCAATTCACGATACAAACGGGGGCCTTTTCGCACCCTGCCAGCCACCCGCTTCGCAACGGCGCTACGCTCGAACTGGCATTTGTTTGGGATGCTGCGACTCTGGAGCCCACAGAATCCGGCCCATTCATCACGGGATGGCGTCCCCGTGATGCGGCGTCAACTGTCACAGTAGTAGGCACGAGTGCGAATGATGGCGTATATCAATTGACTCCAGCACCCAACACTAATTTCAAGTGGATTTTTTTTGACGATGTTGGCACGGGGTCTGACGACCAGATATTCTTCCCTCCAGTAGATTTCATCATTGGCGGCGTCAAAGTTGGTATTTCTCTCCCGATAGCCCGATTCGACAAAACTACGGTGAGTCGCGGAGGTTATATTTATCCCTTTGCTTTTGAGAATGGCGACGCGAAGTGGGGGCTCACAGGAGTGAGCGTTCCAGGCGGGGGCCGGCTTGTCAGTGGCTCGGCCACATTTGTGCCGGAGCCAATTGGCGGCGTTCTTATGACTTCCGCCCTCCTCTCCCTCGCCGCCCTCCGTCGCCGCAAATAACCCCGCCGCCCATGCCATGCAAGCTATCAGCTGTTCCATTGTTGTGTTGTCTGGCGCGTTAATGTGCTCTTCCGCAACGCTTGCCGGCTTCAACCCGATTTCGTTCATCCTCGGGCTTGGCGTGCTAATCATCGGCCTCTACGCTTGGGCGCTGACTTGCACCCGTCCGAACAAATAACCCCGCCGCCTGCCCGACTTCTGCTATTGCGGCTCTCTCTCTCCTTTCTGCGACTATCTCGCGCCCAATCCCCCCTGGGCTTATTACTGGTCGGCGTCCGTACTGGCGGCGCCGGCTGGCATTTTCAATTCAGGCGGAACGCCACGCCGGTCAGGGTCGTTGGGCAGTACACCCGACCGGCGTGGCCTCCATTTGCGTTACCGCCGCCGCCTGCCCGCGACGGGGCTTGCCCAAGGCTTGGACAATTGGGGATTCGCATCCCCAACTAGCGCCGCCGAGCCTTAAACGGCAGCACGTCACGCCACGCCGCCGCACTCTTGAACGGCTTCGGCGGGTCTCGTAGGTCCATCGTGCCGGGGTCTTCGGTCAGGGATGCCATGAATCCTCCAGGGTCAAATTAGTGTGCTACAGATTCGATGCTCCTGTCGGCGGCGGGCTCTGGTGAGTCTCCTTCCCAGTGCCCGCCGCCGTTCTTAATTGCTACCGGCAAGAATCCGGCACCGCGGCACAAGTACGCAGGATTTGTCAGGCACGGTGCGGGTGCCAAAACAATACTCCTTTGGTAGCTTCCGGGCGGCGCCGAGGCGTTGTTGTGTCGACCCTCAGCAAGTCGGCCCGCCCGGATCTTATAGGAGCCCCGCCTGCCCACGCGCGGGGTGAACCCGCTACACTGCATCTATGCGACGCATTTCGCTGCGACAAATGCTTGTGATCGTTACCGCGCTGACGCTGCTCGTCGGGCTTTTAACTTGGGTGGCACGATCCGTTGAAGCCGATGTGCAGCGCATCAATGCCGGCCGTGAGCGACTTCGAAGCTCAAACTAACCCCGCCGCCTGCCCGCGACGGAATTGGAAAGCACGCTGCACATCAGGCGCATGCTTCATCGCCTCCAATGTTTGCTTTTCCTGGCGAGAACTCGCCCCACGACCGCAAGGCAATCGGCGATCGCTTGCTTTAGTTAAGTGGACGGAAGCGCGCAGCTAACTAGACAACCATCAGCCAGCGTCAGTCAACGATCGCATCCAGAATGGCGCGGAAACGCCAAGCAAAGTGCCGCGACACGACGCCATCGGCCCCGAACGCGTGGTACGCTGAACGACGGCGGACGTTCTAGCACACGTCGGATGCAAATGAGCAATGCTCGCGAGAGGGGAACAACCTACCGGTCTTGCGGCGATCGACCGAGGTGTTGATTAGATCGCCCCGACCCCCAAGGGTTAATTCCAGAACTCAACACGCTGGCAGAAATTGTCTCGCAATCTGCGTTGGCGATTAGTGCCACGCTGCAAAACTTCTCCGACCAATGAAAGCGAAGCTCGGAGAGGCCGCGCGAACTTCCAGCGAGCTGATGACGAACGAAATCGCCTAGTCGGGCTCGTGCTCCGCCGAATGGAACGCCGCCTCTTTCGCTGCAATTTCATTTCGCAGACGTGAGTTAAAGGCGGCTGCATCCGACGCATAATGGCAACGTCGATGGCAGTTGGGACAGATCGCGGCGACGCGATCTGTTTTTGTCAGGACCACCGTCCGCCAAACGATCTATGTGATGAACTTCGAGAAAGGGAATGCCAGATGGCGTAGTAAAAGGCGCTTCGCTTCCGCAGGCTTCGCAAGTCCCGCTTGCGCGCAACCGTGCATAAAGAGCTACCTGAGCTGATCGATGATAGATCGTTTGAATTCGTTGTTTTGCTGTGCCTCCACTGTTACCGCTGCCTTTCAACGATTCGCGAAATTGATTCAAATCAACGTTCTGCGCGAATGGAAGTTCGGTCGTCGCGTAGTTTGCGGAGTCTTCAATGACCGGAAGCAGCTTAAAGATGATCGCCTTACGTGGATTCCCGTTCTTGTCTGGGCGATCTTCGAGTGTGTGATCGAAGTAACTAACTGCGTGCGAGTAACGCCACAAACCGTCTTTCCGTTGTACTCTCTCGAACAGCAGCACATCCCGCCCGTCGGCGACGTGATCTCGAATCGCACGATTCGCGATGGTCCACTGCATGTCGCCGACAGTTCCTTCGCCGCTGTACCAGTAGACTCCATCTTCATCGAAACCATCTTGATAGAACTGTTGTGCTGGTTCCTCCGTGTGAAATAGCAGCACAACCGGCTCTCGACTCGATGTGACGATGCCAGTCATCCGATTACCACCGAAACGATCATTCAGGTGTTTTCGGCGATAGATGGCGCCGAGTTCCAACGGACCTAATGCTGGAACCGTTTGGTACACAAGTTCATGTGGGGGCATGGGGTCATCCTGCCGAAGTTGCCGTTACTTTCACCCGCCGCACTGACCGCACGGCTTATCCGCTAGCGACAATCAAAATCGCGGGAGCGTCGACCGTGCGGCGTTGTCGCCGCCGAGCAAATGCCAACTAGAAAGAGAAGACCCGCAACAACCTGCAGCGCCGAAGATGGCTCGGGTACAACAGACGTTTCGAGTGAAGGCTGCGGCGCAAGACTCCTAAGAAACGCAAGATTTGTACTCCAGTCGGCGAGGTCAGAACTATCGTGAGTTGTCTCGAACCCTCGCTGCCAAATTAAGAAATCATTCCCGTCAGAATCACCGTCTTGATCGAAGTCGCCCGCAATGTCGAGTTCGGCGAGCCAGCCTTCAAATTTGCCGTTTGGATTCTTACCGGTGCCGACAATGGTGCGACCGTCTGCGGAAAGATAAGTTGAGTGTCCGGTCGTCATGTCCCAGCCGGTCATGTCGATGCCAGCGTCGGTGAGGAGGCTTTTTACCGACCTCGTGCCGCTAGCCGGCGTCCAGCGAAACGCCCCGTCGCCCCCCAAGTTTGGGTTGCCATAGCCCGATATGGCAATCTTGGCCGCCGAAACGTCAGTTGCGTAACCATTGGTCCATTGACCGAGACGCACCATCCCCGTTGCTTCGGTCCAGTACATTGGCAACTCGTTCTGTTGGCCTGGGCCGACAGCCCCCTTGCTCGTTCCGACGACAAAGCTTCCGTCCGCTGACACAGCTAATGCCTGACTGGAATAAGCCCAACCCGGTAGGTCGCCGAGCCATGTTCGGACTCCGCCTTCGTCCCTGAATCCCTCGTCGAAGCCGCTGCCGCCTACGACTACCTTTCCATCCCATGAAATATCCTCGCTAGTGCCTCCGTAGAACGTGCTATAGCTCGTAATGCCAATCACAATTGACCCATCGTAGGACGTAGCAACCGGCTCATACATTCTAGGCGGCAACAGAGTAATTCCCTCCGATTCAGTCCAGCGATACGGTTCTGAGCTGCCGGCAATCAAGTGGCCAATGACAACATTGCCATCAGGCGAGATCGCGTTCGCTGTACGAACCTGGGGCAAGTCAGGTCCTCCGGTGAGAAACTTCAATCCAGCTACGTCAGTCCAGAGAAAAGCCTTCTGTTCAGGGAAGTATGATCCCACAACCTTCGTGCCGTCGGCCGACACGCCTTCTACTACCATCGAAGCAGAACCGATTCCGGGAGGCAGGCCGAGCGGTAAGAACCTGGCCGCCTGGCCGACGGTGGTGAGAAGGAGCGTACATAGGGTGAAGGACGTTAGCGTCTTCATCATGGAAGCCTCGAAGAGAAGCCTAAAAAACTGGTGCTGAAAGCGACTCCGCTGCGAATTTGCGGAGCAAAACGCGCAGGCGTGTGATTGCCGGTTGCGACCAGCTTGGCGTTCAAGGTACATTGGATACGAGTCTAATGCGACCTTTTTATAGCCACAAAGGCCATCTTTCTTGCTCATTACGCTATGAGACTCGGCCGCCGCTTCACGCTCCGCTCGGCGATCATCGCCACGACGATCGTGGCTGGGCGGCTGGGGATGTCGGTCGTGTTGTAGGATGTTTCCGCGCCGGCGGTTTGAATGCCGGGCATGAGCAGTGCGCCGAATGACAAGAGCCGGCACTGCAGAGTGAACCGTAATTCATGATCGGATCGACGGCGGCAATGTGCCGGTTACTTGCCGGTTGATCTGGCACGCTTTGAAAGCCTCAGACGTAAGTCACGGCAGGTGTGTCGTTCTGTTAGTGTAAAAGATCGGGAACACGTCGGGAGTCGAGCAACCTCGGTCTGTTGACGACACGCCAAACGTTGCCAGCGAGGGAGGGGGGGCTACATACGACTCGCGAATGAGATCGATCAGGGGGTGCGGTAAACTCTCTGCACAGCCGTGGGACCCCCGGCATGCTTCGCCGATGCGGAGACTACTCTCACGGTTCCCAACACGCGAAGGGGCGGGAGGCGTTTCAAAATCTCCGAGCAAGGCAAAAGGGGACCCTATTGATGGACCGTCCGAAAACGCCTGCCGTCGCCACTCGATCCCCCATGCTCACCTACGTCCGCTAGGCCGTGGCGCCGTTTGCTTCGCGGCAAGCGTTGGCTGTTTGCCGTTGTGGTGGCGGAGCGAATTCACACCAGCCTACGAATATCAGCAAGGCTTCCAATTTGATCAAAGGCTCTAGAAGCTACGATGGATACGGACTTTGCCGCGCATGCAGATATGGTTGACATCAGAGTCGACCGTGAAAAGTGCAGTAAAGTCGCCGCTTGAGAAGAGTGAGTCCGTGGCTAGTCTACTCGTCCTTGCGGCGTCTTCCGTTTCGGATTGCGTAAGCATTGCGCCGATTGGCGCAATGGCGTCTTGCCAGACTTGTAAGTCCATAGAATCTACCAGCCCGTCTCCGTTCCCATCTGCTCCTTCGCCATTGGGCGTCGCACTTGTGCCAAATGCACGCTGCCATGCAAGAAAATCCGCGCCATCAACAATGCCATTTGACGTGTAGTCGCCAAGCGGGGCCGGACGAAGCGACCACAGCTCCGGTCCATGCGTGCCATCATTCGCCGTAAAGAACAGCTTTCCAGCGACGTTGACTAGACTGCGTGGGTCGGACCCTTCATTGCCAGGCCGAATCTCACCGACCTGGACAGTCCCAGCTTCGGTGCCATCAGTTTTCCACACTTCGGCATTTCTGGTCGCTCGATTGTCGCCGTCCGCACGGAAGTACAACGTGCCATCGACGTTGGTCAGATTGGAAATGCGCGACCCACTCCAACTTGGCATCAAATCTCGTACTTTGACAGTGCCTGCAGCAGTGCCATCCGACTTCCACAACTCGTCATTGAAGTAATCGTCGTTGGCCACGAAGTACAGTGTGCCTGAGACATTCGTCAATTGTCGTGGGTTTGAATCGTAGGAACCGGGAAAGACATCGCTCACTCTCACAGTCCCTGCTGGGGTGCCGTTGCTTTTCCAGAGTTCGATGCCTGTGATTGAATCTTCTTTCGTGAAGAACAGGGTTCCCCCAACGTTTATCAAATTATCTTGACCTGCCAAGCCATGAGTAGAAGCGTCAAGCTTGGTGAGCGTGATGGAGTCTTGTTTCCACAATCCATCCAAGTCCGCGAAGTACAATACGCCGTTGACATTCGTAATCTGCGACGGATTGTTTGCAGGTATCGATAAGGGTACTGTGCCAGCCGAACTTCCGTCGGTACGCCACAGCCCATCACGTCGCGAAGTATTCGTAATCGACGTTGCTATAAAGTACGTGAATCCATCTATCTCCGTAAGCTGTCTAGGGTCTGTGATGCCATGGCGTATATACAGGTCCTCGATTCTGTATGTGCCAGCCGAAGTTCCGTCGCTCCGCCAAAGCGAGTTAAGGTGCGTTTCATCGTACACCGCGAACAGCAGAAGTCCGCTGTGGTTAAACAGGGTTTGGTTAAAGCTAAAGTCGAGTCCGGGCGTGGAGTTCGTAACCATCACCGTGCCAGCTTCGTTTCCGTCGCTCTTCCATAGCTGGTAACCATGCGCGCCGTCGTTCGCCATGAAGTAAAGAACCCCGCTGACGTTGACGAGCCGGGAGGCAGTATTCAACCCGCTACCGTTCGGATTGATATCCTTAACGAGAAGCGTGCCTTCCGCTGTACCGTCGGATTTCCACAATTCATTCCCGTGCTGGCTATCGCTCGCAGTAAAGAAAACGTGGTCTCCCACTTCGGTGAGCACGCGTGGACCATTGTCGACGTTTTCGCCATTAAGGTCATCAACGTCTGCGACTAGATATGGAACGGCGCTGAACGCGAGGCGGTTTTCAAGCGTCTCAAATCTCAACGTATTCGCAAACACTGCCCACTCCGCGTGGTATTGGTCGGTAGCTCATTGGGCTGGATAAAGCACACATGGACATGCTATCTGCGGTGAGCTGTCGCTGCAAACGCGAACGTTCCGCATGAAATTAGCGACGCCCGTTTGTGCCTCGCTCTAAACCATACCGAGTCGTCACGTCGTCCATACTGCGGTCGGCACTAGTTGGGATGACGATCATCGGTTCGTGATTGCGAATGGCAGTGATTCTGTAGGAAGCTCCCGCGGCGGCGGATAGAATGCAGGGCATGGGAATGACCTGGACGCGCCTCTTGAATCTAGCCTTAGTCACTGTCTTATTGTGCTCTACCGCTGAGCGGGGCATGACAGCTTACAGTGAACAATCGCTCGAAGGCGGCCTTCAAACAGTGATCTTTGCCGCGACGACAATCTATTGGGCCTATCGGGCAGTGACCGACAAGCCTGACCCCGGCCGGGAGGCTGGGAGCGGTTGTAGTGAGAACACCCCCAAGTAAAGCAACTTCATCCACGGTCACTTTATGAAACAAACCGTCTTACTCGCGGCGTTCATCGCAACAGCGTTTTTCCGCCCGGTCGTCGCCGCCGAGTTCGTGGTAAAGCCTAACATTTCCCCCAACAACGTTTATAGCTTCTACGTCGATGGCGGCAATTTCAACGGGTCTTTCGATGCTATTTTTTTCCAAGCGAAGAGCTATCTGGGATCTTTCATCAATGCAAACAGCGGTGCCTCCGCGGGCGTCCCCCGTCCACCGGGGGATCTCTTCACCTACCCGAACCGGATGTTGACAGCCGATCCGCTGGATTTTCCGGGCGGCCTAGCCCTCACGCAAGTTGGCTTGATTAACAATGGCCAAGAGTTGTCGTTCACCGTTGGTAAGCTTGGCGGTACGATCACGACTGCCGCTGAGCCCGGCGGCGACTTGTTCCTTGGGAACGTGATGATGAGTAGCGGAGGCGGTTTTTCCTACCAGATTCAACTCATATCAGCGGGAAATGTCCTCTATGATACGGGCATCAATACCATTCCGCTCACAGATCCAACGTTTCCCGAACCGAGTGGCTTGGTGATCGCCGCGGTGGGGATGGTCGGCCTCCTCTCCTCACGCCGCCTTCGCCGCCCGCAAGGATGAGAGGCTTCACGGCAGGACGGTCTCGTGGTCGTACCCCACGAGTTCCCCGTTCTCGTTAAATCCAATCCCCAACCAGCCAGGGTTCATTGGCTTCTCGTAGAGCCAATAGCCTTCGTCGATGCTTGTCGGCTGTCCTAACAAGCGTTTGACCTCTTTGGCTTTCATCCCCGGCCGCAGCTGCGCGATGGCGCTTGTTGGCACGACGGAGCCGACGACTGAGTGAATAAGTTGACCGGCCCAGAAGAAGACCGCCGCGACTGCCATCGCAAGGAAGAGCCGGCGGAGAGTGAAGCGGGGGCGGGGCATAGAGATAGATTGTATCACTCGCCAAAGTTGGCCAGCCGCGCCGGACGATGCGGGAACTGCTCGTCCATCATCATCGGCGGCCAGCCATACTTGGCTGCCAGTTTCTCTAGTTCGGCCTGCGCTTCCTCTCGCGTCACGGCGAGCCGATAGTTCTCGGCGATGTTCCCACCGGTATAGGCCACGAATTGAAACTCGCCGGCCGTCTCCGTCGGGCTGCACACGGCGGCGTTGATGAACATTCTTTGCATGCAATGAATTTCGCTGGGGCGAAGCGGGTAAACCTTCCGTCGGTGGGTACTGTCCTAACAGCGTGTTGCTAGGACAGTTTTTCTAATTGCCCTGGAGGTAGAGGGGTGCGCTGAGCGCAGCGCCAATTAGCAGCAAGACTAGCAGCGAAACGACTTGAACCCACCTGGCTTTAGGCGTCTTGGCCCAATGCGGAGTGACGCCACCGAAGCTCATTAGGTAGCCGACGAATCCCCATAAGTCTTTCATGCCCCTCAGTGTAGCGGGTGGGGGCTGAAGAAAACGACCGCACCAGCTGCCCCGTAACGCGCCTTCGCAGGCCGCCGAAGGGAATCTACCAGCAACCACTGGGACGCATTAGCGTGGCGCTGAGGGCCGCAGAGCGTGAGGTTGTACGGGGACGCGGAGACTACTCGAACAGTTCCCACGGCATGAGGGGGCGGGGGGCGATTAAAAAATTCTCAACCGGGCAAAAGGGGACCCACGAAACCACGCCCGACCAAGCGCACAAATTGCGGCGACCGGTCCGTCTGCCCATCCAGCGATCGGCACGCACTTCACGCCCGCGCCGGGAGTCGTTCTCGCGCGGCGCGGGCTAAAGTCAAGTTGTCAAAGATCGCGAGTCGAAAACTACCGCAAATCAAATCGCAGTCGAACGTCTCGCCTCATCGGCGCCAAGCCGCACGGTGCAGCAATGCCCTAGAAGGCCCCTAGTTGGCGCGCTGCTGCGTTATAAGGTTATCTTGACTCTTTACGCTTGAGACGCCGCGGCGCGCGCCCTGGTGGCTCGTAGGGCCTGCCGTGAGGCATCCTTCGTGGCGCGCCGTTCTGGCGAGACCTTGGACGTGCTTGGAAGCAGGTCGCTTCATCGTTTTCGTAACTCTCTCCGGGTTAGAGCCAATTGGCCCCTCTCGCGTATGAGGCCGGATGCGGCCGTTCATTTGTTAAATTAACCGGCTTTCTGATCGATTGGGGTTTCGTTTCACTCCGAGACTTGTCCGTCAAATGGCAGACGTAGCAACCTTCCCCATTGCTGACAGCGAAACTAAGCCCCCTATGTGAAACTCGCGACAAATTGTGCGCACTTAGCGTTATGGTTTTGGAACTCACCGCTCTGGAAACTGACCGTCCCCCCGGGGTCATTCGCCGCCACAGCCGCCGCATGAGCCGCTCCTGCGTCATCGAACACAACGGACCTGCCGATGTCGATGCCACGACGGATGCCTTCCACGCGAGCCAGCAGCCGCTCGATGCGGTCGCGAACGCTGTGGTCAAAGGTGAGTTGTTGCTGGGTCATTGGGTTTCCTTTCCGACCGGTGTGAACACTGTGAACAGTTTGCACCCACTTTCCGGTTAATTTCTATTTATTTCTCTCGTATAGGGACTAATAGGGGAAAGTGTTCACACTGTTCACACTGTTCACACATCAAATAACCAGCCCGAATCCGCCATATCTGTAGCCATCTCGGGTCTTACTTTTGGTGAACAGTTTTTCCAAAATGCGGCGTCCGAAGGCTGTTTGGTTCACCGCACGCTCATTCAACCGCTCACACCACGCCCGATAGTCTCCGAACGCCTCACTCGCTTTGCAGCCGGCGTGCTCGGCAACTAGGCATCGTTCATCGAACCAGCGAGCGAACGAATCCGACTCGGCGCGATACTCGCTCGTGGCTTCCACAACGCACGCTGGCGCCTTCAATCCGTCTCGTCGCCACGCCAGGCAACCGTCAACGCACCACCGCAAGATTGAGCCGAGTTCCTTCCGCAGCTTTTGCTGGAGTTGGTTGTCTTGGCGAGCCTCGTCGATCGTCACGCTGAACGGGATCAGCAGTAGCCGACGCCAGATGCCGTGGTCAGTGCCACGAACGACAGGCCGGTGGTTGGTGGTCAACAGCACTTGATGCGATGGCTTAAACTCCCAAAAGTTCTCACGCATCCTGCGAGCCTTGATGGTGTCGCCGCCGCATAGCTCTTTGACTAGCGGCTCGTTCAACCGGGCTCCGTCCGCCGTCTCGCTGATGCAAACAAGTCGCTTGCCGTGCAGGTCGGCCAATTCGCACGGATGCCGTTCGCCCCGGCTTTGCATGAGCAGCCCCGCCGGAGCCTTGCAGGCGTACTCGCCGAACGCCGTCAACAGCGTCTCGGTGAACACGCTTTTCCCGTTGCTCCCGTTGCCGTACAGAATGGGCAACCGGTGCTCCATCACGAGTCCGGGCATCGCCGAGCCAATCAGCCGCCTGATGAACGCGATAAGCTCGACGTTGCTGGCGAATATCCGGTCGAGAAACTCCAGCCACAGCACTGGCTCGCTTCCCGCTTCGGTCGGATAAATCAGGCAGGTCGACTTGGTAATCAGGTCGGCGCTGTCGTGCTTCCGCAATTCGCCGGTTCGCAGGTCCACCGTTCCGTTGATGCAATTCAAATCCCAAGGGTCGGCGTCCAGCTTGTCGACGGTTATCGGCAACGGGCGTTCACTCTTCGCCAGTTCGACCATCGACTCCAGCCGGGCCCGTGAGTGTGAAAGCCTCGCCCAGTTCGCCAGCGACTTCTGCAACGAATCTGAGCCACAGACGGCAGCCTCAGAGTAGATGCTCGACGCGGTTTGCTTCGCGTATCGCATCACCACGCCGTTGTCGTCAGCCCGCCAACGAACGCCGTCGAACCGCAGCCACGAGTTCCAACCGTGGACGTAGCGAAGATGGCGCCCGTGCTGTTCGGCGAACCGAGCAGCGTTGGAAACGTCATTGCAAACGTCGCGTTGGATGGCTTCTAGTTGTTGGATACGCACGCTCATGCAACCGCCCCCCGTTCGTCTTCGGCGATGCGGTCCACTTGCGACAACGCCCGCCGCTTTGCCCGTGCGTATAACGCGACAGTCGCTGCCAGCGGTGCTATGAACGCATTGCCGCGAAGCTTGGAGCGGTCAAAGAGATGGCGGAACCGGAGCGGTATCGAGCACTCCAGGCATTGCTCCGCAAGGTCTTCTAAACCGCAAGTGTCTGGTTGCGGAATCTTGGCAACGTGAATGTCGATGTTCCGTTCAGCGAAAAATTCGACGTAGTTGCCGTTACAGACGGCGAGAACCTGTTGCCGCTGTAGTGGTTTCTGTGGATACTCCATTTGCTCGCTCTCCAGAATTGCGGGGGCCGGTCGCCGCGGTGGCCAAACTTTGGCGACCGGCTTCCCCGTGGTTCACTCTTCCCCGATGCTGCCCGGGTCGATGGCGTGGTGGTCACTGCCGCTATCTCGTTGCTTGTCGAGATAGCCCGCCAGCCGATGCAACTCTCGCAACGCCGCCGTGCGAATCTCCGCGACGGGGTGAGCCGCTAGCTCGACCACGCTCTGCCAAGTGGGGGTAACGTCCATAGTTTCTCCAGGGGTGCGACCGACATAGAAACGCCCATACGCTGGTCGCGGTGCGACGGGGCGATGAGTGACCTAGACGCCGGCCTTGGCTAGCTCGGCTTCGGCCTTGCGAATTGCCGCTTCACGCTGGCGATTGGTGCGGGGTCCGGGAGCGGTGACGCCAGTGGCGGCGGCGGTGGAGCGTTCTACGAACCGCTGGAACGCCTCTTGAGTGGTGTAGCGGCGTCCACCGATGCTGAAGGTTTCCAACACGACGCCTTTGACGCCGCGGTTTGACCATCGCCACGGAGTGGGAACAGAGACGCCCTCCTGCCGGGCGAGTTCAGTGAGTGAGAGCCGACGCTCTTTAAGAAAATCGACCATTATATCCTCGCAATTGGTGATGAAGTGAATCACACAATTGCAAAACTAGTCGGTCGATATCAGTGTCGTCGAACCCGGAAAGCACGCTCTCTGTAAGTCGTTATTAGTAAGGCCATTACGGAGAGCGTGTATGGTCCCGGAAGCGGTAGAGCGTGTATGACATGTCAGGAAGTCAGACGTTTTAGCTCAGCTTTGTGCTCCTTGCTGAGCCAACTTGTGTCGTATTTGCCGAGTAAGAGCCGACTAATAGCCTGGTTGGTCGCCCCTTCCGTTCTCTGTTGGGCCTGCTGCTTCAATCGGGGGATGTTGCGTTCGCCGTCCAGGTACGCCTCGATTAACTTCTTGATTTTCGGTCCCGCCTTGATGGGGGGTCGGTCAACTGACTCGCCCGCCGGCTCGCCCTGGGCAGCCAGTGCCGCGTCGATCAGAAGTTCCTTCGTTGGCCACCATCGCCACAGTAGCTTATCGACTTCCACAACGGGAACTCGAAAGGCGCTCATGCAGCCGAGGGGGTCTTTTGCTTGGATGGCCCGCATCAAGTCCAGCATGGGGGTCGGATCGTGCGGGGTTTTCTCCGTCATCCACGCAGCTAGTTGCAAGCCGAGAGTTGAGAGCCGCGGTGGTAAGTCGGGGGCGAGTTCGCTGTCCCAGAAGTTGGCGACGATGGTCTCGAAATCTTCGAGAGCTTCGAAGAACTCTGTCCAGTTGGTGATCTTGCCGACACGCGGCGAAGCATTGGATTGGGGAACCATCAGAATTGCCTTACCTTTCCGCCGAGCGACCAGCCGGCGCCGCAGCGGTAAGGTACTGCGACGCCGGCGGGTCTGGCGGGGAGCTACCCCGCGAACTCGACAATGAGAATTTAACCGATACGCTTCGCCACTTCCAAACCCTTCGCCAAATCACGCTCGGCGTAAACCTGGGTCACGTCCGCTTTGGAATGGCCCAGAACTATCTGCGCGGCTTCCAGTCCGAATTCGCGACGGACTTCGGTCGCCGCGGCGTGGCGCAACTGGTTGGGTGACCAATGCTCGATACGGGCCTTGATACAGGCGCGAGTGATTGCCACAGCGTAGGAGCCAGTCTTGAAGCGGCCACCCGGTTTCCGCGCGGGCTTCCGCTTGCGATTTGTGCCGGCCCGATTGCCGCACGACAGTGGCGTCTTTCTGGCCGCCGCCCGCTGCTCGCGCCACCATGCGGCAGATTCGCCGGGGGAGAAACAGCAGTCGATTGCATCCCGCAGCAGGTAGGGACGGAGAATGTCTTGAGCCTGCGGGCCAATGAAAATGGTTCGGTCCTTCCCGAAATGGGCCGTTTTGTGCTCGGCAGGCTTAGCCGTCCACACCTCGCCGGAGCGATCGACGTCGCAAGGACGCAGCTTGCAAACCTCCCCGGGTCGCGCACCTGTCAGCAGTTGGAATCGAACCATTGCAGCCACGATGGGCGACAGATGGGGCAGGGTGGCTTCGACGATTTTTGGCTCGACCGGCCTCACTGGCTCCGTCTCTCGCAGCGTCGTTCGTCCCTTGCGTAATCCTGGGATGATCGCCAGCGTTTGAGCAACATTGGCGGGGATCTTTCCTTCGGCGGCGCCCCAGCGGAAGATCGCAACCATCCTGCTCATCAACTCGTTGACGTGACCGCGGCTGTGGTCCTCTGCGATGATCGCTTGTCGAACTGCCTTGAACTGGACCACGCCGAACTCAGCCGCCGGCGTTCGACCATATAGGGCCTTCAGAGGCCGCGCAACGCGTTTCATCGTCGCGAAGGTGCCGTGTGTCCTGTCGCCGTAGTACTCCTTGGCGAACAGCAGGTAGTCGGCGACGAGCTCGACGATGGTCAGTTCGGGCTGCGCGGCGCCGAACGAAGCAGACCTCCCCGATGACAGCCACTCAGTGACGAGGCGATCATATTCGAGCTTGCTTGACTTAGAGTTGTGTGGACCGAGATAGTGATCGCGACCATTGATGGTGACGATCGCCTGCCCACTAGCGCGATGCTTCCGATACTTCGGAACAGCTTGAATTAGACGTGGCACGTGCGAATCTCCCGAGCTTCGAACGCCAAAACGGTATTTACCGTTTTGCGCTCTTGGGAAATGCCGCACTGCCAAACGTTGGCAGGTGTCAGAAACTCATGACCGGCTAAGACTTACATTGAGTGGGCGATGAGGGGCTCGAACCCCCGACATTCACGGTGTAAGCGTGACGCTCTACCAACTGAGCTAATCGCCCCGGCGACGCGCCGCCTGCGGGCGGCCGATCTTGCGATCGTAGTTCGCGGGGCAGGGGGGTGTCAATTGGGCTGCCGCCCGCCCTCGATTACAATAGCGCCCCCAGGGAACTTGGAGAGAAGGCGTGTTGGAAACGGCGACGACGCTGCTGTTGGCAATCCATTTGCTCGCGATGAACGTCGCCTCAGCAGGTCCGCTGGCCGGAGCCTGGCTGGCGACGCGAAGCCGACGCGCTGGCGATCGATCTCATGCGCTTGACCGGGGAGCCCGCAAGACTTTCGGTTGGTCGCTGGCGTGTCTTGCCATTGGCGCGCTGGTCGGCGGAATCATGTTGCTGGCGCCAAGCGCAGGCGTACGCGCGGCGCTCGCGCGTTTTCCGGCCGACGCCTATTGGTTTGCCGGGTCGGAGCTACTTTTTTCCGCGGCGTGCATCGCGGCCTGTGTAAAGCTAATCCACCGGCCCAAGCTAATGTGGCTGCTTGCCGCGGCAACGGCGACAAACTTGCTTTACCACTTTCCGCCGTTGATGGCGGTCTTCGGCGAACTAGCCGCCAATGGCGACTGGGCTGCGGACGCCGTGCTCGATCGCCCAACCCTCAGGCGTCTCTGGTTGCGGCCTGAAGTGCTTTCGTTATGGGTCCACTTCGCGTTGGCATCGATCGCCGTTGCCTTCGCGGCGGCGCTGGCGGCGTGTCATCGCGTCGCGACGAGCGCAGCGGAGTCTGTCGACGCTGGAACGGCGCGGCGGCTGGCCGGCTGTGCGTTGGCGGCGACGGTGCTGCAGATTCCCGTCGGGATCTGGCTGCTGTTGGCAAGCGACCAGGCGTCGCAGCAGGCCATGATGGGAGGAAGCTGGCCGGCGACGATCGGCCTGGCAGGCGGCGTGTGGGTGGCCCTGGGAGTGATGCAGTCGCTGGCCACGATTGCCTGGGGCGATGACGATCGACGGCAAACCTTTCGGGCCTGCGTTCTGTTGACGATCACGGTCGTCTTCATGTCCTTCGCGCTACGGTCGAGCCGAAGCGCCAATGCTGGACCAGCGCCCGCGATCGACGCGACCGCAGGCGATGCGCAATAAAAAAGGTTGCCTCTATCTAGTTAGAGGCAACCTTCGTCGTGTGTCGCGAAAGAGCGGGTCGCACCACTGGCAACGCGATCGCTCCTACTCTTCTTTTGGTTCTTCCTTGGCCTTTTCCAGGTCGCCGCCCGGGAGTTCGCCCTTCGCGATCAACTCGCCGTAGGTCGGGCTCTTGTCATCCTCCGGGTCGCTGTGCATCTCAGCAACCGTGGCCAGGGCCGCCTTGATCTTCTCGACGTCCTTCTTGTCGGTCTTCGCATCGAGAAGTTCCACCAGATGCTTGCCGTAGGCGTTATGGTGGGGGCCGATCTTCTTGCCCTGATGGCAAATGTGGCACTTGGCCTTCGTCTTGACCATCTTGGCGAACTCTTCGTTCGGATGATCGTTGATATATTCTTTGATGAAGACCGCCTGGAACGGGGCGATGGCGCTGGCCGAGTTGGCGGTGAAGCCAGACAGGGCAACGGCGCAGAACATCGTCAGGGCGAACGTACGCATGTTGGAAAGCTCCTGGGCAACTGATACTCGCGGCCAGGGAGGGCGCTGCCGCCGCCGCCGCAAGCAGGGGAAGGGTCGCCGCAGCGACTAACCCCAATGGGTAGGTTCCAGGTAGTAGAATTCGCCGCCGATGGGGTGTCAAGCTGCGATCCAACTGCCGCCCTGCTAGGGTTTTATGACCGGTTCGCTCGCGGGCGCCGGGGCAACCGGAGGCAGCGCTGAGTGCCCGCCGTCAACGGGCGACCCGACAGCGGGTGCATCCAGCGAGGGCAGGATAGGCGCGACAACGGGGGCCGGGACAGCTCCCTCGCCAGCGGGCGAACCGCCGACGTTCGCCGGCAGCGCCGCGTCGAGCGCCGGTGGCCAATTGGAGACGATGTCCCACAGCGACTTGCTCATTTCCCAGGGCTCGTCGAGCGAGAATGCCGCCGGCGGCTCGGTCGGCGCCCCCTCGGTGGAGACGACGGGCGCTGATGCACCAGTCGACGGCGCACTGGCGACCGGCGCTTGGGCAGCGGGTGCAACGCCGATCGGAAGTGACGCCTCCGACGGCATTAACCTCACGGAGGAAGGCGCTGGCGAATCCGCTGCCGCTCGCGGCGCCCCGCTTGGCGCGGGCGTCTCAACGTCTGGCGCCACTTCCAAGGGAGGAAAAAACGGCGCCGCCACGCCTGTTGTTCTGGTCAAACGATCAGCGACGACGCCGAAGAGGAGCAGCGCGGCCAGCGGAGCCGACCATAGCGCGTGCTTGCGCCAGCGCGGGACGGTCCGTGCCGGCATGGTCCACGGCAGCGTCGTCGCGGCAAACGGCAACGGCGTATCGAGTTCTTCTAGGATTTCAGCGAGATCCGCGATCAGGTCGATCGGCGTCTGATGCCGATCCGCCGGCGCCTTCGCCAGCATTCGTCGAACAACCCGCGAGACCGAGTCCGGTATGTCGCCCCGAAAGCTGCGGAGGTCTGGCGGCCGGTCGCTCTGATGTTGCAACAGCTTTTGGAGTGCCGTTCCCTGCGCGAACGGGGCCCGTCCCGCGAGCATATAAAACAACGTGCAGCCGAGCGAATAAATGTCGCTGCGGGCGTCGGCTAGCCGCGGATCTCGTGCCTGCTCCGGCGAGATGTAGTCGAACGTGCCAAGCGTGATGCCGGTGGCCGTTAGATCTTCTTCGGTCTCGTCGTTCATCTGGCGCAGCCGCGCCAGGCCCATGTCGACCAGCTTCGCTTGCCCGTCGGCCGTAACGAGGATGTTGGAAGGCTTAATATCTCGATGGACGACTTCGCGCTGCCAGGCATGGGCGAGCGCATGAGCAATTTGATAGACGTAGCTGACCGACTCGGCCACCGGCAACGGGCCGCGATCGGCGACCACGTCGCGAATGTTCTCGCCATCGATGAACTCGAAGACGATGTACGGGAGACCGCGGTCACGACCAATGTAGTGGACGCGGGCGATGTTCGGATGGTCGAGCCGCGCGGTCGATTGAGCTTCAATGAGGAAGCGTCGCTGCAGGTCTTCGTTATCAACGCGCTGCGACGAGACGACCTTCACCGCGACGATGCGATCGAGCGTGGTGTCGAGGGCCTTGAACACGACGCCCATCCCGCCGCCGCCGATGTAATGCTGCAGCAGGAAATGCCCCAGCATCTCGCCCCGCAGCGCGTGCGACAGCTCGCGGGAAGTCAGCCCCAGCGGGAAGACTTGGGGCGTGATCGACGAAGCAGAACCGATAACCGTGACGTCGCTTTCCAATGCATCGTCAGCGTCGTCGTGAGCTCCGTGCGGCTGATGGGCGGAGTCGTGATCCATACGGCGACCGGTCAAGCGCACTGGTGGGTGAACCGCACACTGGCGTGGGGGCGACCGCCTGTTGCCGCGGAAAGTGTTAGGGTAGCTCTTTCATTATAGATGGCCAGGGCGCCTCGGCAAACGTCGGCGTCTGCCCCCGGAAATCCCGGCGTGCGGCGACCATTCACGCGTCGACGGACCGACGATGCAGGCTGCTTGCGCGGGGCGAAGCGGCCAACGCGCTGCTTAACCGCGGCCCAGCTGCGTGACTCCTGTTTGCTATCGCTGCACGCGGGCCGTGCCACCCTTAGCGAGTGCTTCAACCTCGTGGAGCTTGGCCATGGAGACGTCGCCCGGAAAGGTCGTCAACAGAGCGCCATGAGCCCACCCCAAGCGGAGGGACTCTTCCGGCGGAAGGTTGCGGATGAGGCCGTAGATGAGGCCGGACGCAAAGCCGTCGCCGCCGCCGATCCGGTCCACGACGTCGAGATGCAGCGTGGGACTTACATAGCTCTTGCCGTCGAGCCACAGCACGGCGCCCCAGTCGTGGCGGTTGGTCGAGTGGACTTCGCGCAGGGTCGTCGCAACCGCTTGGATGTTCGGAAACTGCTCGCGCACCTTCTCGATCATCGCCAGGAAGACCGCTGTGTCGAGCTTCGACTTGCCGTGCGCATCGACCTTGGGACCCTCAATCCCGAGGCTCATCTGCAAGTCTTCTTCGTTGCCGATTAACACGTCAACTTCGCTGGCAATTCGACGAAAGACTTCTTGGCCCTTGGCCGCGCCGCCTAAGGTCGCCCACAGTTTGGCGCGATAGTTGAGGTCGAACGAACGGACCGCGCATGCGGACTTCGCTGCCTGCATTCCTTCGAGTATCAGTTGCGACGTTGTTGCCGAAAGCGACGCGAAGATGCCGCCCGAGTGAAACCAGCGAACTCCGCGAGCAAAGATGGAGTTCCAGTCGAAGTCGCCCGGCTTGAGCAATGCCCCCGCCTCGTTCGCTCGGTTGTAAAAGACGACCGGGGCTCGAGCGCCGTGCCCTCGATCGCTGTAGACCGTGGCGATGTTTGGTCCTCGGACGCCGTCGTGCGTGAAGTGCTTGTAGAACGGACGGACGCCCATCTCGCGAATCTGCGATTGGACGAGCTCGCCAATGCCGTAGTCGACCATCGCGGTGGCGATGCCCGTATTCAGTCCGAAGCAGCTCGCCAGATTCGCGGCGACGTTGTACTCCCCCCCCGAAACATGAACTTCAAGCGACCGCGCGCGACGAAACGGCAGAATCCCGGGGTCGAGGCGATGAACGACCGCCCCGAGCGCAAGAAAATCGAGATCGCAGGAGTCTTGGCGAATGTTAAGTGCGGACATGTGGGGGCGACTACGGCGTTGACCGTTGCTCAGGGAGAGTGACTGACTTATCGGAGCGATATGGGAGCGTCGGTATTGAAAGTGACTCAGTGCTCGCCACTCATCGGGACGCAACAGCGATGAGGGCGGTTAACGATTAAATGGTCGTTGCCGAGAAGCCTCCGTCGACCACGATATTCTGACCTGTGACGAACGAGGCGGCGCGGTGAGAAGCCAGCCATACCGTCGCGCCGGCGAGTTCCTGGGCCTCGCCAAACCGGGCCATTGGCGTGTGGCCGATGATTTGACCGCCTCGCGCCGTGTAGCTGCCGTCGTCGTTCAGGAGCAATCCGCGGTTTTGTTCAGCCGGGAAGAAGCCGGGGCTGAGCGCGTTGACGCGAACGCCGCGGGGCGCCCATTCACGGGCCAGGAATTGGGTAAGGTTGATCACCGCCGCTTTCGCCGCGGAGTAGGCGACGACCCGCGACAGCGGAATCATTCCCGCCATGGAAGCAATGTTGATGATGCTGCCGCGGCCGGCGGCCACCATCGCCTCGCCGAAGATCTGGCACGGCAGCAGCGCGCCGCCGACGAGGTTCAGATCGAACACGATTTGCCACGCCTCGATGGGCAATCGGCAAAAGTCGCTGCCGGGCGGCAAGGTCGCGTCGGGGCGATTGCCTCCGGCGGCGTTCACCAGGATGCTCACCTGACCGAGTTGGCGAACAATCTCATCGCGAGCCGCGCGGACCGCATCGGCGCTTAACGCGTCCGCCGCTTGAAAGATCGCCGTCCCGCCAGTCGCCTCGATGGCTTGGACCCGCTGCCGACCTCGATCCGCGCTCCGGCCAACGATGGCCACGCGGGCGCCGAACGCCGCGAGTGCATCGGCCATGGCGCCCCCTAGAGCGCCGGTACCGCCGATGACGACGGCGGTTTCTCCGTCGAGTTGGAAAATGTCGGAGAGCATGGCGGAACGCCTTGAGGGTACTGCAGCGCCGGGGGAGTTCGCTCGCGGCGGCGAGGAAACGATTGGCGTCGAGGATACGGGAAACAATTTTTATTGTCGACGGGCTGACGCCAGAGGGATGGCGCTCCTTCGGGTTACGTTCGCTGCGTCCGGTGGGACAGGAGCCTCCGCAAGAGGCGTTTTTGATGGCCGCTCGCGTGGCCGCCACCGCGGTTGGCGAACGCCCCACTAGCCGCGGGGCTGCGCGCGAGTCCCGGCAACGTCGGTTCGCCGCAGCGACTGGCGCCGTTTTTGCTGCGAGGGGCGACGGAACAGTGACTTCCCTACGCCTCCCTCCGCGGACGGGGGCGGACATCAGTTATGGGCAGGGCATGGATCGGGCCAAGCATTTGGCGAACGACGCAGTCGACGATGTCAGCGATGATCTCCCGCGGCGGCAGCTGGAGCCGGCGCCTCCGGGAGAGCGCCCGTACGTCGTCGGCATCGGAGCCTCCGCTGGAGGACTGGAATCGCTGGAACGCTTTTTCAAGAGCATGCCATCGGACAGCGGACTGGCGTTCGTCGTGATCCAGCATCTGTCGCCCGACTTCAAAAGCTTGATGGACGAGCTGCTGGCGCGCAATACCAAAATGCGCATCCATCGCGTTGAGAACGGGATGGACGTTGACGCGAACTCGATTTATCTCATTCCTCCCAAGAAGGAGATGATCATCTCCGGCGGCAAGTTATTGCTGACGGATAAGGATCCCGATCAGGAACTGAGTCTTCCAATCGATCATTTCTTCCGGTCGCTTGCCCAGGATGTGGGGAGCTGTTCGGCGGCGATCGTTCTATCCGGCACCGGCAGCGACGGTTCCCGGGGCATCATCGATATTCACAACGCGGGAGGACTGGTGATGGCCCAGTCCGAAGCCTCGGCAAAGTTCGACGGTATGCCGAAGAGCGCCCGCGATACTGGCGTCGTGGACCACGTTCTCTCACCGGAGGAGATGCCGGCGCAGTTGGCGAAGCACTTGAGTCGGGCGCAGCTGAACTATCACTGCAACGTGGCCCATGAAGCGGAGGATGCCGCTGACCTCGAAGGCTACGACGCCATCTTCAAGTTGCTGCGCGACGAGTACGGCATCGATTTCTCCTACTACAAGCCCAACACCGTTAGTCGACGCATCGAACGGCGGCTCTCGATGAATCAGTCGACGGATTTGAACGAGTACGTCGACCAGCTGCGCGTCGACCTGCCGGAGCTAAACGCACTTTACAAAGACTTGCTCATCGGCGTCACGCGATTCTTCCGCGACCGAGAGGCCTACGAGCGGCTGGAACGCGACGTCTTGCCCGAGCTCATCGCCAAGGCCAAACCCGACCAGGAACTGCGCGCTTGGGTTGCCGGCTGCGCCACTGGCGAAGAGCCGTACTCGCTCGCCATTCTGCTTTACGAGCAGCTGTCGAAGTTAGATCGACCGCTGAGCGTCAAGATCTTTGCGAGCGACGTGCATCAATCGTCGCTGGAGTTTGCCAGCGCGGCCGTGTACGACGAAGAAGCCCTCGCCAAGGTCAGTCCCGAGCGGCTCAACCGTTTTTTCATCCGGCGCGGAGACCGCTATCAGGTATCCAACGAATTGCGGCAGCTGGTCGTGTTCGCGCGGCATAACGTGATGAAGGACGCCCCGTTCACGAAGCTCGATCTCATTTCCTGCCGCAACCTGCTCATCTATTTTCAGCCGCCGGCCCAACGAAAGGCGCTATCGCTATTTCACTTCGGATTGAAGACGCGTGGAGTTCTTTTCCTGGGGCCGAGCGAGACGCTCGGCGAACTCTCGAACGAGTTTGAGGTGCTCGACGATCATTGGAAAATTTTTCGCAAAAGGCGTGACGTCCGCTTGCCCGCGGACATGCGCATTCCGCTCTCCACCCCCGTCGGCACATTTCGGGCGAGCCCGACGCCGCCCGCCCACAGCGGCTTCGACGCATCGCTGATGTCGACGTACGACCGGCTGCTCGAAGAGTTCATGCCCGCGGGGCTGCTGGTGACCGACGGTCGCCAGCTGGTCCATACGTTCGGCGATGCGGGTCGCTACCTGCGGCACCGGGCGGGCCGGCCGACGACGGACGTTCTCGATCTGCTCGAGGGAGATCTCAAAATGGCTCTCGCCGGGGCGATCCAGCGCGCTTCGAAAGAACAAACGCCGGTGATTTACCACGGCATCCGCGCGGCGACGCCCAACGGCGACGAGCAACTAACGCTTGGCGTCAAGCCGCTGTTGAATCGCCATGGCAATCTTACGCATTTGTTCGTCTCGCTGGATAGCCTCGGCGCGGCGACTTCGCGCGAGCGGACCGCGTCGGAAATGGACGTCGACGAAGCCTCGAAGGAGCACCTCAACTCGTTAGAGACCGAGCTTCGCTACACTCGCGAGAACCTCCAGGCGACCATCGAGGAGCTTGAGACGAGTAACGAGGAGTTGCAGGCCTCGAACGAGGAGCTCGTCGCCAGCAATGAAGAACTGCAGAGCACCAACGAAGAGCTTCACTCAGTGAACGAGGAGCTCTATACGGTCAACGCCGAATACCAGAAGAAGATCGTCGAGCTCACGGAAATGACCGACGATATGGACAACCTTCTGCGGAGCACCGAGATCGGCACGATTTTCTTGGACCGCAATCTTTGTATCCGGAAGTTCACGCCGCAGATAGGCCGTGCGTTTGACCTGCTGCCGCAAGACGTCGGTCGGCGGATCGATAGCTTTTCGCACAACATTCGCTATCCCAGTCTCATCGCCGACGTGGGGAAGGTGCTGGAGACCGATGTGCCCCTTGAACGCGAAGTTCAAGACCGCTCGGGCCAGTGGTTCTTCCTGCGCGTTCTGCCTTACCGTTCGCATTCGAAGCTCGATGGCGTCGTTCTCACGCTCATCGACGTTTCCGCGCTGAAGAGAACCGAAGCACGCCTCCAGCAGATGTCGGCGATCGTGGAATCGTCGGAGGACGCCATCGTCGGCATGGATCTCGAGGGTCGCATCACCACGTGGAACCGCGGCGCCGCAAAGCTCTACGGCTACGACGCGTCGGAGGCTACTGGCCAAGAAATCTGGCTGCTCGCTGCCCACGATTCCGGGGAATCGCAGTCGCTATTGCGTGACGCGCACGCGCGGACGATCGCTGGGAAGTTGCGGGATCAGCCCGTCGAGATGCAGTCGCGGCGCCACGACGGCAATTCTATGGTCGTGCTCTGCTCTTTCTCGCCGATTCGGGAGCAGAACGGAGTCGTGATCGGCGTTTCGATGATCGCTCGCGATATCTCCAGGCAGAAAGAGGCCGAAAGCGATCGAGAGCGCTACGCCGAGGAGCTTGAAACGATCAACTCGCAGTTGCGGGCCGAAGTCGCGCGTCGCCAGAAGGCGGAAGCCGAGGCTCGCGACGCGGTGGAGAAGCGCGACCAATTTCTTGCCATGCTTTCGCACGAGCTCCGTAATCCGCTGGCTGCGGTACTCAATTCCGCGAGCATCCTGCAATGGGACCACCTCGACAAAGAGACCGTTGATGAAGCGCGGGGGGCCATCGCGCGGCAGTCAAAGCAAATGGCGCGGCTGCTCGATGATCTGCTCGACGTCTCGCGGATCACGCGCGGAAAGATCGGCATTCGCGCCAAGACGGTCGACCTTTGCCAAACGTCGCGAGACGCCGTCGAAGCCGTTCAACCGGCGCTCGAAGGGCGCGATTTGCATCTGTACATCGAGTTACCTGATCACCCGATTCCCGTCAAAGGCGATGCGGCGCGGCTACAGCAGATTCAAGTGAACTTGCTCACCAATGCGATCAAGTACACGCCCCCCGGCGGCGAAGTTGCACTTCTAGCAGAGCAAAATGGGGCGGAGGCGGTGCTGCGGGTCCGCGACACGGGGATTGGCATCCCCGCAGCGATGCACGACCGCATCTTTGACCTGTTCGTCCAAGTCGATGATGCTCCTGGAAAAACTGAAACGGGGATGGGAGTCGGACTCACTCTGGTGCAAACCTTGGTGCGGCTGCATGGCGGCACGGTCGAGGTGACGAGCGGCGGCATCGGCGAGGGGAGCGAATTTATCGTCCGGTTGCCCATCGTCGGCGAGGAAGTCGCGTCAGAAATGAGTCGGAGCGACGCCGCCCCCAGTTTGCAGGGAATGCGCGTCGTGCTCGTGGAAGATCGAGAGGATATTCGCACCGTCACCGGCAAGCTGCTGAAGGCTTTCGGCTGCGAAGTTACTGCTGCCGAGAATGGGACGAAGGGCATTGCGGCCGTCGCGTCGAGCGATCCCGACGTAGCACTTATCGACATCGGGCTTCCCGACCTCAGCGGCTACGACGTCGCCCAACAGATTCGTGAATTGCCCAATGGCGCCAGCGTCAAGCTGCTCGCCCTCACGGGATTCGGCCAGCCCGACGATCGCGAACGCGCACTCTCCGCCGGGTTCGACGAGCATCTGGTGAAGCCCCTCGAATATCAATCGCTGCTCAAAGCGATCTCTACGGCCTCTACGAACGGTGCGAAGAAGCCCTAACACGGGGGCCGCTTCTCCACTTGCGTTTTTTTCTCGTCGCTTCGCCAGTTTAGCCTCCTGGATGCAAGCGACCGCCCCCGTAAGATAGACGCATCGGCTCTAACGAACGCTCTCGCGATCGGCTCGAACGAAGAGAAACTACATGGTCGCTTCCCAACTTCAACTCGACTCTGCAGGCGGCGCTGGCGCGGACGCCGCCACTGAACAGATGACCGCACTGGAATCACTCGTTCGCCGCGCTGTTCGCGAGCAGCCTGTATGGGACTTTCACACTCACCTTTATCCCCCTTCGTTTGGCACGCCTTTCAGCGGCGCGGCTAACGGCGCTGATCCTAAGGGCCTCATGCTCTGGGGCATCGACGAGTTGCTGACGTATCACTATCTCGTGGCCGAAGTGTTTCGCGTCGTTCCCGCGCGGCAGTTGCCATACGACGACTTTTGGCGAATGACCAAGAGCGAGCAGGCCGATCACATTTGGAAGCATTTGTTTCTCGAACGTTCGCCAATCAGCGAGGCCTGCCGCGGCGTGCTCACCACGCTCCAGCGACTGGGGCTCGATCCGGGCGACCGCGATCTGCAGGGGTATCGCGGATGGTTTGCGCAACAGGACCCCAATCGCCAAATCGATCGAGTGATGGAGATTGCCGGCGTCTCGCGGATCACGATGACCAATGCCGTGTTTGACGACAACGAGCGACAGCGCTGGCTGGAAAATCAGGACGTGGGCGCCGACTCACGCTTTGCCGCCGTACTGCGTTTTGACCCGCTCCTGTGCGACTGGCCGCATGCCGCCGCTCGCTTGACCGAATGGGGCTATCCCGTCGGTCCGACGCTCGATGACGAGGGAGTGGAACAGGGACGTCGGTTCTTGCGAGATTGGATCTCGCGAACCAGGGCGATTTATTGTGCGGTTAGCCTGCCGCCCGAGTTTCTTTATGACGGGATGGAAGACTCACGAATCAGCAGTCAGGTGCTACGCCGCATTGTGGCGCCCGTGCTGGAAGAGACGAACATGCCGCTGGCGCTAATGATCGGCTCAAAGCGGGGCGTCAATCCGCAGCTGCGTGACGGCGGCGACATGGTTGGTTTGGCGGACGTCGCGAGCGTCGCGCGTATTTGCGCCGACTTGCCGCGTAATCGCTTGTTCTGCACGATGCTTGCCCGCGAAAATCAACACGAGCTCGCCGTAGCGGCCCGCAAGTTCAGGAACTTGATGGTATTCGGCTGCTGGTGGTTCGTGAATAATCCGTCCCTGATCGACGAGATCACGCGGATGCGCGTTGAACTGCTGGGCGTGAGCTTTATCCCGCAACATTCCGACGCGCGGGTGCTTGACCAACTGATCTACAAATGGGACCACAGCCGCGAGTTGATCGCCAATGTGTTGGTCGACAAATATCGCGACGTTGCGGCGACGGGCTGGCGTCCGACGGAAGCCGAAATTCGCCGTGACGTACGGCTCTACTTCCACGACAACATGGCCAACTTTCTCGCATCGCCTTGATACCCGACGGTCGAGGCTCCGTTGTCGCTCGGCGGCTAGGACTCTACTGCCGCTAAGACTTCAGCTGCTACGAAGTGAACGACGCAACATTCGACTTGCGGTATTCGCGCGGGCTCATTCCAAAATCTTGCTGGAAAGCGATCGCCAACTGCTTCGCTGACGAGAATCCCGCTTGCTGGGCGATGGAATAGACTTTCGCGGCCGGATCCTCGGCCAGCAACCGACGAGCCATCGCCAGCCGTTGACGGCGCAAGTACTGATAGGGCGTTTCACCCAGGACGTCGCGGAACGCGTATTCCAGCCACCGCCGCGAAACTCCCGCGTGTTCGGTAATCTGATCAATCGTGATTGGCTGCTCGAGATGCTGATGTAAGAAAGACAACGCTTGCCGCAGCCGGGCGTCCGAGACGGCGAACGTCGCTGTCGATTCGCGCTGGACGACTTGCAACGGAGAGATCGGCGGCTCTTCCAGAGAGACTCGCTTGCCGCTGAGCAGCCGATCGAGCATCGCAGCCGCTCGATATCCCTCGAGTTGGTCATTGCGCGCGACGCTAGTGAGCGTTGGCGACGAATGCTCGCAGATGATCTGCTCGTTATCGACTCCGATCACCGCGATTTGCTCAGGCACTTGCAGCCCGACTTGGCGACAAGCGTCGATCGCTTGCCGCGCGCGGTAATCGGAGACGGCGAATAATCCACACGGCGACGGCAGCGCGGCCACCCACTCGGCGAGCACTCGATACTGAAGCAACCATTGGTTCCCGCCCAATCCAAAGGTCGGCTGCGCTAAGAATTCCACGCAGCGGCAACCGGCGGATGTGATTCGCTCTTCAAATCCCGCCCGACGATCGCTCGAGTACTGCACGCCGCTCAATCCGTAATAGGCGTAGGTTTGAAATCCCTTGCCCACCAAATGTTCGGCCGCCAGAAAGCCGATGGCGCGATTGTCGACGATCGACCGCGGCACGGGCGATCTGAGCAGGGCGCTGGAAATGTTCACGACCGGGATCGACAGCGCGGCCGCGCAGGCGGCTTCTCGCTCCGTATTGATGGCAGCGAGAATGCCGTCGCCAGTCCAGCCGACGAGATCGAGCACCGAGAGCGACAACGACTCCGGAGCCGTGATATAGGACCAGTCGCACTCTTGATCGCGAGCGTAGCGCAGGACGCCTTCAATGAAGATCTCCTGATGCGCCCCGCGCGGAAAGGCGAGCGCGATTTCTCGGACACGTCTCATGGGCGAGCCTGGCCGCGAGGAGCGAAGCCGACGTCAAAGCGCGAGGAGAATCGCCGACAGCTGCGATTTTCCAGCCATTATTGCAACGCCAACCCCTTGACTGCAAATACTTGGCAAAATTGGCAAGGCCTTCGCTCGGCGTGAATAGCAAACTAGATCGCCATGAGCCGGAGCGTCGCCATTCGTCGGCGCCCTTCGACGTCGGGGGCGAAACTACATCGCCCGCTTCGCGAGTCCACTCGACTTCCGTCTGCCGGGGAATCCAAGTACGCTGCTGCACAGGAATCCCCCCCCGCTTTCCGCAGCCCTCATTTGGCCTGTGTTCGATCCGCCCCTGCTTGCACAATTTGCCGCACTCGATCACGCCCATCTCGATGGGTTTGACTACGCCGTGATCGGGGTCTACTTGACCGCGATGTTGGCGCTCGGCGCCATCCTCTCAACGAAAATCCGTGCGTTCAAAGACTATTTCCTCGCTGGCGGGTCGCTCACGACGCCGCTGCTGATCTGCACGCTCGTTAGCTCGTACTACGGAATCGACGTCACGTTTGGGACGAGCGAGTCGGGATTTTATTACGGCGTCGTCGCCTGGTTCTGGTACAGTTTGCCTTATTATTTCTTCATCGGGTTCGCGGCGCTGGTGATCGCTCCACGTCTGAAGCGCTACGGCAATGCGATGACGCTTTCGGATATTCTGGAGCAACACTACGGCAGACCGACGCGCGTGGTCGGCGCCGCTGCCTGCTTCGTTTATTCCGCGCCCGTCCTCGCCATGGCCGGCATGATGACCCTGCTGGAGTTCGTCGGCATTCCGACAAGTTGGGGCCTGCTCGCGGCCATCGGCGTCTGCGCCGCATACACCACGATGGGAGGACTGTGGGCCGATGCCATCAGCGACACCATGCAGTTCGTGCTGATGTGCGTTTCGCTGGCAATTGCGATTCCCTTCGCGATCGACTGGGTCGGCGGGTGGGGGTTCATGGAGCACATGTCGGCCAGCGCCGGCAGCGATACGGCCAATCACTTCGCACACCACGGCGGGCTAAGCGGGTGGATGCTCGCCGCTTGGTCGATGACGGGGCTGACCGTGCTGGTGGAGCCGGCGTTCTACCAGCGCGTCTTCGCAGCGAGCGACGCCAAGGCCGTGCAACGAGCGCTGCTCGTCGGAATTTTGCTGTGGGCCTCTTACGATTGGGGCGTGACGCTCATTGGCATCATTGCCCGTTCGGCCGTGGAGCAGGGGTTGCTCCCTGCTGATCTCGTCGGGAGGTCGGCCCTGCTGACCATCTGCATGGAAATGTTGCCGACGGGATTGCGCGGGTTGATGATTGGCGGCATCCTGTCGGCGGCCATGTCGACGATCGACAGCTATTCGCTCTTGGCCAGCGGCAATGTCGTCTATGACATTTACCGTCCCCTGATTGATCCCAAGGCGTCGGACCGTCGACTGCTCGTGCTCACGCGCCTGGGCGTCTTCGGCGTGATGGTTGCCGCGGCGATCATGAGCCTCTTCTTCGAGCGCATGCGCGATGCCTGGCAGTTTATGTCGAGCGTCATGGCTTCGGTCGTGCTGACGCCCGTACTTGGCGCCCTCTTTGGCCGGCCGCGGCGTGCCGCGGGGCTATGGAGCGCGATCAGCGGATTCGCCGGCTTGGCAGCTTTCTATGGGTTGCTCTTCACCTATGGAAACTACGATTCGGTGGAGGAGACGCACGTCTGGCGCATTGCCGGCGCCGAACTTTGGCAGGACTTCGCCGTGCTGTTCGCGCTGCCGATCTCGATCGCTGGGTTCACCGCCGGAAACCTGTTCGGCAAGGAGTCGCCATGATTGAGTTCGTCACCTGGGCGAGCGTCGTCGTCCTGGGGCCTGGTTCGATCGCCATTTTCATTTGGTTCCTGTGCGATCTGCGCAAGATTTTTCGCCGCGATGAGTAGCTGCGGCTCGCTGCTCTTCAGAAGCCGGCGCTGCGGCGGCGGATCTCGTTCAGCACTTCAGGCAGCGGGTACTCGATAATCGGAGTATGCGAGCCTGCCACCTCGTTCAATCGCCGCCAGCCGCGGGTGAGGAGCCGTTCGCGACGCCCGACGTAGCGTTCATCAAGCGTCCGTTTGTCGAACGGGCCTTCGACGACGACTGGCGGAAAATCGTCGGCGACGATGTACTGCGCCAGCGCGGGGTTACAGCGGATGTGGCGCTCGGGCGTCGTATGAAGCACCTCGGGATCGAGCATGCCGACGATGTAGCGGAGGTACATCTCGCTGTCAGTCAGCTCGGCAACGTCTTGGCCGCAGACGTCGCAGAGGTATCCTTCGTCGCATTTGGCCATGAGAGAGCCGTCAGCTTTCAGCGATCAGCTAAAACAAATGTCGTAACTTACTTCTCTGGCTGAGTGCTGAACGCTGATCGCTGACAGCTACTAAAGCCCGAGCACTTCCTTCATGCCATACATTCCCGCCGGTCTGCCGACGAGCCATTTGGCGGCGAGGATCGCCCCCTGGGCGTAACAGTCGCGGTTGCTGGCGGCGACGCGCAGTTCGATCGTCTCGCCGAGCATGCCGAAGACGATGGTGTGTTCGCCGGGGTTGTCGCCGGTGCGGACGGCGTGGTACCCGATCTCTTGCGGCGTCCGTTTGCCAGTGCGGCCTTCGCGTCCATGGACGTGATCGGTGAGCCCCATCGCCTCGGCGACAATCTCGCCGAACTTCAGCGCGGTGCCACTGGGGGCGTCTTCTTTGAACCGGTGATGACGTTCGATGATCTCGACGTCGACGCCCGAGGGGTAATCCTTCAGCACCTTGCCGGCGATCTCGGTAAGCTTCATCACCAGATTGACCGCGGTGCTCATGCTTGGCGCGAAGACAATCGGGATCTGCTCGGCGGCGGCGGCGATGAACTCTTTCTGGTCGGGCTCAAAACCAGTGGTGGCGATCACCAGCGGCTTCTTCGACTGGAGGCAGTGATCAACGATGGCGATGCCCGCGTCGGGAACCGAAAAGTCGATCACCACGTCGGCGGCGCTTTCGCCGACGACAGAGAGCGACACGCCGAGCTTCTCGCCGCCGGCGACGAGACCGGCGTCGTGGCCGAGGAAGTGGCTCCCCGCCGATTCTAGCGCGGCGACGATTTGAATCTGCTTGTCCTGGCTGGCGAGGGCGACGACGCGGCGTCCCATGCGCCCGGCGGCGCCGTGGATGGCTAGCTTGATTGGCATTCGGTGAATCTCACTCGGGCGACTTTCAACTTCCTAGTAGCTCAACATGATTGGAAGTCTATTCTCGCAAGCCTTATCCGCCAACTGGCGAAATATGCTCAGCCCTTGCCCCGCACATGCGATGAGCGAATTGCCTTTCTGCGCGGGGTTTTCTGCTACTTGCTTTCTCCTCGCGCCAAACAACGACGCCCACTTGCTCTTTTGCTTCGTCTCCGGGATCGATTCGCCCTGCAAAATTGGCGGACGAGAATGAGCGAGATGATCGAGCGCCCGCTTCAATTCGAACGTTGAGCCGATCACGGCCTGTTCACCGCAAAGGTCTGGACCCTCGACTACCGCGTTGAAATCTGCAGGAATCCAAAGATTGGCTCGCAGAATCTGTTGGTACAGCGAAGGATGGTTAGGAGAACTCGATTTCTTGTAGGCTAAATCGCTTTCCCAACGCTCCGGCAGAATTGCTGGCGGAGTTAACTTGGGCTGCTCAGCGTACGCAGTCCAAAGAAGGAGCCCCGCGTATCCTTCCCAAGCTGGTCGTTCAGTGAAGTATGGCGCTTCGTCGCCTTCATTCCACTTAATCTCACCACATTTTAAATCGCGAAGCCCCTCCGTAAGTTCTGCACACCACAGACCTATGACATCACGAATTTCGTCGGCTGGCGGCGGTGGGTCTGGCTCGCCACCCGCATAGATCATGTTGTATTTCGCGCCCATTTCGCGCGCCAATCGTTGCCCTGCATTCTCCCACTCGCGACGGTAGAACCGAGTCATCGATCCAACGTACACGTCAAACGCCATAGATTCCCGCCCTGAAATCGCTGCGTGTTGAGAAACGGGGAAAGAGAGAAGGCGAGTTCTCTAACTATTCAGTTGAATCGCCCGCACGATTTCGTCGAGGTCGTTCTCCACCTTCACCGCCCGGTTCGCGAACGCGGCACGGCTCACGCCGCGCTTGCCCAGGACGCGGTTGAATTCTTCCTGGTCGGTGGTGTGGTAGGCGATCGTCGCCGTCGGGTCCTTCAGTTGGTGCCCCGTGAGGATGCAGACGACGCGGTCGCTAGGGGCGATGACCCCTTGCTCGCGGAGGAGCTTGGCGCCGGCGACGCTCGCAGCGCTAGCCGGTTCGCACCCGAAGCCGTTGGCGCCGACCTGGGCCTTCGCGTCGAGCATCTGCTGATCTGTCACCTCGCGGACCACGCCGTCGCACCAATCCAGGGCTCGCAAGCACTTCATGAGGTTCACGGGACGATTGATTTCAATCGCGCTGGCAATCGTGTCGGCCTTCGACGAAGCCGCGTCGAGGCCTGCGTAATACTTATTGATAATCGCTTGGTCGGGCCGTCCGCCGTTCCAACGCAACCCGTTGTCGTTGTAGAGCGAGTTGAGCGTGTTGGCGCCGGCGGCGTTGATGACGGCGAGCCGCGGGATGCGGTCGATCAGCCCGAGGGCGTGGAGTTCGTGGAACGCCTTGCCGAACGCGCTGCTGTTGCCCAGATTGCCGCCGGGGACGACGATCCAGTCGGGAATCTGCCAGTCGAGGCTTTCGAGGACGCGGAACATGATCGTCTTCTGGCCTTCAAGCCGGAACGGATTGACGCTGTTCACCAGGTAGATGCCAAGTTCCTTGCTCACCTGCTGCACCCGGAGCATCGCATCGTCGAAGTCGCCGGCAATCTGGATTGTCAGGGCGCCGTAGTCGAGCGCTTGGGATAGCTTGCCATAGGAAATCTTGCCCGAGCCAATGAAGATCACGGCCTGCATCAGCTTGCTGCTGCAGCAGTAAAGGGCGAGCGACGCGCTGGTGTTGCCGGTCGAGGCGCAGGCGGCGCGCTTGGCGCCAATCATGTGGGCGTGGGTAAACGCCGCGGTCATGCCGTTGTCTTTAAAGCTTCCCGAAGGGTTCATCCCTTCGTACTCCAAGAACAACGTCCCCGGATTCGTGCCGACGTACTTTGCGACGCCGTCGGTCGCGATCAACGGCGTCTGGCCTTCGCCAATCGTGACGATCTTCTCCGGCGGTGCGAATGGCAGCAGTTCTGAGAACCGCCAGACGCCGCTGCGGCAGAGAGGCTCGTTACGGCGCGACCACTTGCTTTCGAACCAGCGCAGCGAATCGGGGACGTCGCTCCGCTCCCAGTCGTAGGCGACGTCGAGCAGTGAGCCGCACTTGGGACACGCTGTGTAAACATCGCCTACGTCGAAGGTGGCGCTGCAGTCCGGCGACAGACACTGTTGAAATGCCTGGTCGGTAATGATGTCGACCGAAGTTGCCACCTGAGTGCGATGCTCCGCAATTGAGGCCGGCTAGTCGGCGCGGGGCTCGCCAGCTGAGCGCCGACCGGCAGTAAGCGTAACGGGGAAAACGACTTACTAAGTCTAGCTTCGCCCGTGCAGAGCGGCAACGGAGCGGCGGGCCCTACGAAGATACTCCGGCAGCGGCCGTTCTATCATTCCAGGTGGGCAGTGGGATCGCATTACTCGAACGCTTTTACATAGTTTGCGCAGACATTCTGCCAATATGCCCCGCGCTGCCAGGCGGCGACCAGCAGCGCGGCCGGCGTCACGGCGATCGCGATGAGGGCTTGGAAGGTGAATCCTGAGATCACCCAACCGCAGACCTCTAGCATGATTTCGGCCATCTAGAAGTCCCCTCATCCGTGTCGGCGAACTTGCGACCGGCAGCGAGAGCAAACCCTTGTTTGTTACTCAACACCATGGCAGATAACCACTTGCGCAGCGACGAATCCGCGGCCAGCGGTTTGACGCTCCTGATTATTCGCTTTACAATAGCGATTCTTGGCCCATTTCGGCCGTGCCGGTCGGGGGCCTCGCTCCGGAGGAACAACATGAAGAAAGCGGATATGAAGGTGTACCGGGATCGACTCATCGATATCCGGGCCCGGCTACGCGGCGATGTCACCTCGATGACTCACGCCGCCTTGCACAAAGGTGGATCGGACGGGGCCAATGGCTCAAGCATGCCCATCCACATGGCAGAACTCGGGAGCGAGAATTACGAGCAGGAGTTTACCCTTAGCCTCCTGGCCAACGAGGAAGATCGTCTCGGCATGATCGAGATGGCGCTGCAGCGCATCGAGGGGGGCGAGTATGGCCAATGCGAGCAATGCGAAGGCGTCATCCCCAAGGCTCGATTGAACGCGATTCCCTACACGCCCTTCTGCATCAAGTGCGCGGAGTCGCGCGATCAACGAGCGCCGCTGGATTAATTTGGCAGGCTTTGCAGTAACGCCCGTCAGCCCCGTTCTTCGACTGGTCGTCGCTCCGCTGGCAAATTTCCGCTGGTCAAGCGATTAGGGCGTTCTTTCGCCTCAATCGCGAGTTTCGACTTCCATCATGTGCGGCGCGCAGGGCAGGAGGCCAAGACCGCGATGGATCAGCGAGCCCCGATTCCGTTCAATCGCCATCTCACCTTCTGGGCTTTAGCGTGTCTGGGTTGCGCCGCTGACTTGTGGTCGAAGCACTACATGTTCAGTCAGCCCGACCTGCTTGCACACGATATTCGTTGGATGTGGGAAGGTCACGCCGGGTTCCAACTCAGCTTGAACGAAGGCGCCCTCTTCGGCATGGGGCAGGGGAATGTCTGGGTTTTCGCCAGTTGCGCCACGGCCGCCGCAGTGGCCATCCCGGTCTGGCTGTTTGTCTTTGGTGCGGCGCGGGATCGCGGGCTGACAATCGCGTTGGGATGCATCTTGGGCGGCGTCATTGGCAATCTTTACGACCGCCTGGGTCTTCCGGGTCTGCAATGGGCGAATTGGGACTCAGCTCGCTCGGGGACCGTGCATGCGGTACGCGACTTCGTCTTGATCGCGCGCCGCTGGCCTCCGCAGGGACAATTTGACGTCTGGCCAAACTTTAACGTCGCCGATTCCCTGTTGGTGTGCGGAGCGATCGCACTATTTTTGATCTCTTGGCGCCGTCCAGATCGGCCGCCCACGCCTGAGTCCGCGGTCGCGAGCTAACCCGTCGCGATGGCCTAAGATGGCAGCTTCGTGAGCCAGCGATTGGCCGCGATTGGCAGTCGCTCAACCTCGCTGCGCGCCAAGAGACCAGTTCAACGGTTGCCATTGTGCTGTTTCAGCGATCTGCGGGCTACCACAATCGACCTTCCCAAGACGCGATCGGGCGAGTTTGATGAAATGTCCGCCGCGTCGTACGACGCTTTGAAAGCGATGGCATCAGGTTTGCAATCTCTCGCCGCGTGACGGACCGCTAGGTTTACGAGCGGGGAAGCGTCGGAGTAAACAACGTAACAGTCTTTCGGAGCAGAAACTTGAGAATCTCACGCGCATCGACCTATGCATTATTGGCAGCCGTTCAACTGAATGAATCGGCAAGTTCCCCCCCGATTCCGTGCAGCCAACTGGCGCAACTCGGCGACATGCCAGAACGATTCCTGCTGCAGGTTTTGCGCAACCTCGTGAACGAGGGAATTCTTAAGTCGACCCGCGGCGTCGACGGCGGCTACCGACTGGCCAAACCGCTCGCTCAGATTACGATGCTCGACGTCGTCGAAGCGATCGACGGCCCCGTGCAGCCGGAATTGCCGCAGATCAACGGGCTGACCCCGCAATCCCAGAAGAAGCTGGCGGAAGTCCTCGGGGACGTCGCGGCCGACGCGAAGAAGCGGCTCGCTGCCGTGACGCTCGCGCAACTGAAGCCGGCGCCGAATCCCGCCGCCAATGGCAGCAAAGTTCGCCGTACCGGTTGATCAAGATTGGCGGCACTGCCGTCTAATCAAGTGCCCCATGTGACGCCGCTGGCAAACGTGCCGGCGGACGTTGTCATTGCGCGCTCGACTTGCTGCCGTTCGTTGAGAAGATGATCGGCTGCCCGTTGGGTAACGGCCGAATGGCCAGCGCCACTCCCGCTTCCCACATGGCACGTTTGAGCGTTCGCAGCTCGCCGTAACTGTCGGGGTAGACCCAAGCGGTCACGGCTGGTCGTGCGGTCCTCCGCGCCTTCAGTTGCCGCATGAACGGCGAACTTGGCAACAGCGCCTGGTCGATCGTTTGGCCAATGTCCTCCGAAACCGGCAAGAACACCGCTTGCACTTCCGGCACGGTCTGTTGCGGCATTGGCACTCCCGGCGGGCCTTGCACTGAAACTGTGTGGCGCTTCACTGAAAGCCGCATCCGGAAGCCATCGATCGGACCGTAAACGTCTTCGACCGAGTTCCGATCCCGCAAGCCGCTGCGGATATAATCGCCGCCGCGGGCGCGAAACTCGTCCAAGAGCCCATCGGACGGCACCACCGCCAACATCCCCCGCTTGATCCGCACGTGGATCTCATCCCCCTCCACCGTCTTGGCCAGCGGGGTCGGCACGCATTCGACCTCTTCCACGTCGATCGTCTGCGACACCAGTGAAACCTGCTCCTGCGTCAACTCCGAAAGCTTCATTTCGGCTTCAGCGATTGCCCGCTGGACGTCGAACTGAGTTTTTCCCGCTTCGTCGAGCTTGGCGCGCCGTTCTGCGATTTGCTGCTCTACCGAGGCTTGCAAGGTGAGCAGCGCCTGACGTCGCTGTTCGGTCAGGGCGGCCTGCACGGCGAGGTCGACCATCCGTTCCGCCTCGCGTTCCAGTTCCCTGGTCTCTTTGTTCGCCTCCTCGATCAACTTCTCCAGTTCGCGCGAGTCGACAAGTTGCTCTTTCACCCCAGAGGCCGCCTTCGGCTTCTTTGGCATCATCGCGGCATCGAACTCCGCCGGCCGCGACGCACGCACGCCCACGATCATCACCAGGACGATCAAGATGCCGACCATGTTGCACACAACGTCGATGAAGGAGTCTTGCCCCGGCATCGAGTCGTCGTCATCGTGTTGTTCCACTGCCGGCTCCCTCTTCTGGACGCGAGGCGACTTCCTGGAATTTCACGTCGATGCCGCTGTCGCGCAGCAGGTCGTTCAGCCGTGCGGCGTGCTTCTCAGCGCCCGGCGCCACTTGCAACACGAGCGTCGGCCGCCAATACATGTTGTTGCCCGCCAGGCCCCACTCGTTCATCCGTTCCTTGACCGCCGCTGCGAGCTGATCCAACACGCGATCGGTCGGTTGATGGAACGAAACGGTGGTCGGGTCGCCGACCGGCCCCGAACCTCCTTGGTTCGTAGGCATCACGTCAATCGCCTCGGGCTTGACCACTACGCGGATCGGCCGACTGATCGCTGACGCCCGTCGCGACGCGGCCTCGTTTGCCCAGTTGGCGCCGCGCGATGTGGCGGCGCTCGCCGTCTGGCCGACGTTGTAGCTCACCACGCCGCCTGATGCCCCGTCGCCGCCAGCGCTACTACTGGCGCCGCCTGCCTGTCCCCCCGCCGCGGCGCTTGCCGCGCTTCCTGCCGCGCCGCCGCTCGATCCGGGGCTCCCGCCCCCTGCGGTCGTTTGCGAAGACGCGCCGCCCGTCGGCGACTTGGCGCCGGCGAACGTCGACCCGCCCGTCTGCTCCGTGGAACCTGTGGCCTGCGTCCCGCCGGGCGCTCCTTGGCCCGATTGAGATCCGGCGGCCGCAACCTGCCCACCCGCTGCCCCGGGGCCAGCGCCCTTCTGTCCGGCTTGCCCCGCTTGCCCCGCTTGCGTCGCGGCGGCGCCTGGTTGGCCGGGGCCTGTTCCCCCGGCGACCGTTCCCGCAGGCGTCCCCTGAGCCATGTTGCCGTTTGCGGGATCGCTGGCACTGCCGCTCGCTCCCAGCCCGCCGCTCCCTCCGACGCCGCCGCCGCTGACGCCTTGCCCATCGGTCGATAGGCCGCCGGAGGCGTAGCGGTTAGCGCCCGCTTGCCCATCCTCCGTGCCAGTCCCTGCTCCCGACCCCATTCCGACGCCATTCCCGGCCGCTCCGCCGCCCGCCGACGCGGCGATCCAGTTCTCGCCGTTGTGATCCCCAATCCGATCGCCATCGCCGCCGGGGTGGACCACGCCCTCGAATCCGCCTCCAGCTCCATCTTCGTCGCCCCCGCCGATTCCGTCCCCTTCGCCGCCGCCGACGGCGAGTCGAGGGCCATACCGGCGCGGCGCCGCCTTGGCGAGCATCGCTTGCCGCTGCCGCGCCTGCTCCACCGCATGTCGCATCATCTGATCAAGGCGCGGATCGGGGTCGGGGTATTCGAGCTTCCAGTCGGCGTCGACGAACTCGTAACCAAAGTCCGAGTCCCACGAGCTGATCGCGCTCATCGCGGCGCCGTAGGCGTACGCCCCATCAGGTCGCACGATCAGGAGCGGATAGGGATCGGGCAAGTCGGTCTGTCCAGCCGCCCTGGCGCGGGCGTTGAGCTCTTCGCGCGCCGCCCGAATTGCCGCATTCAGCGGATTGCCCGACCGCAGCGGGCCGTCGAAATCAGCCGCAACCAGCTTGATCCCTTCCGGGTAAATCGTGACGGCGTCTTTGGTGCACTCGATATAGATCGGCCGCCGCATCGTTCCATTGAGGCCTTTGTACGGCACGATCGCGTACGACTTTTTGCCTGTCGTTTCTTTACGCAGCTCTTCAATCTGCTTGATCGTCTCGGCGACCAATGTTTTCAGCCGTTCGAGTTCGGCCTTCGCGGCCTCCTGATCGACGCTCTGTTTCTTCTCGGCCTCTTCCAACCGCTCGAGCGCGACGCGCAACTTGGCAATTTCTTGCTCCAGCCGCCGCTCGTGTTCTTCCAGGTGGCTGACGCGGGCCTCGTCGTCCTTGATGCGCTGAGCCGCATCGACGCGCATCTTCTCGACCTTTTGCTTGTGCTCTTGGATTTCCGCTAAGCGCTTCGCGTATTCCTCGGCAGTCAGCCCGTCGTCGGCCTTCAACAACTTCTCATCGAGCTTGATCTTCGCATCGCCGTTGGGGTCTTCGCCGGCTAGCTTCTTCAATTCCGCGAGCGCGGCCGGCGAGGGAACTTCAGCCTCGGCCTTCTCGCCGTCGACCACCGGCGGCTTGGGCTTCTCGGCTGCCGTCGCGGCTGGCTTCGCGGCATTGGCGAGCGCTTCCTCCAGCGTGACGTTCGTCGCCTTCTGCGCAAGCACCACCAATAGCAACACCAGCGACCCCATGGTGCAGGTGAGCACGTCCAGAAAGGTGAACGACAGGACGCCGCCACCCGCTTCGCTCGTCCGGCGGCGAATCATGCTGCGTGGCTCGTCCGTGTGGCGTCCATCAAACTAATGCCGTCCCGCGCCGAAGTCGGCCGGCCCAAATTCGCACTCAGAAGCTGTAGCGTCGCCGACAAGCTCACCACCGTCTCTTGAAAGTGATGCGACTCGGCCAGCGTCGCCAGATTGCTATTGAGCGCCTCTTCCAGCCGCCGCACCTGTGCCGTGGCGTCGACGACTTTGAGCAGCACCTCGCTCTGTTTGGCAAGTTGCTCTTGGTGCGCCACCGCAAGTCCGGCGGACTCGATGAGCGTGTGCTGCATTTCGCGCAGCAGCTCCTCGCTCTGGTGGATCAACTTCTCCTGGCGACCGATGCCCGCCATCACAGCTTCGCCGATCGCGGCTTCCAACTCGCCAATATGGCGGCGGTTGTCTTCCGCCAACTTTGTTTCCGTATGAGTCATGACGGCCGTGTGATGCTCCAGCGCCTCGGCCAGCGCGCTGGTATGCTGATCGATGTTGTCGCTGAGAATCTCGGCGTGGCGAACGAGCACTCCTTGCAAATCCTCGGTGTGCTTCGCGATGCCGGAGTTCAGCGACTCGGCATGCTTCGCTAGGCCGGCGGAGAGCGCTTCGCCGACTGTGCGGTGGAGCAGGGCGGCCGCAGCGGAGGCTGTTTCTTCCCAACCGCGACCCGCCGCCAGCAGCGTCTTACTCAGCGTCGCATCGTGCCGAGAGATGGCCGACTCAACCGTGTCGAGCACTCGCTCGCACTGCCGCACGATAGCGGCCGCCTGCGGATCGGTCGACGCCGCAATGTATCCGCTTGCTCCGGCAAGTTCGCTCACCGCGGTCGCGTCGACGGCGTCAAGCAACTGCAATTCAACATGTTCGACGCCGATCTTGACGAATGCCAAGACCACCGTGGTCACGATCGCCTGGCCCACGATGGCCAGCGCTGACTGCAACGCCAACGTTCCCGCGACCCCGCCTTCCACCGTCGTATTCCAATCGGGAATGACTGCCGCAATGACGGTGACGGCGCCGAGGGCGCCCACGGCGGGCAACGCGGTGATAATGGTCCGAATCCCGCCGAAACTGGCAGCGAGCGTCGCCCGATCCGCCGCGGCCAGTTGCCGCAACCGCTGGCCGACCGCGTCGGCCGTCTCTGTGGCGCTGCCGCCGCTCAAGCCGTTCCGCATGCGGCGAACGAGGTAACTTCCCTGCATCGAGCGCGGCAGCCGTTCGAGTTCATTCAGTCGGTCGCCAATCGTCTTGATTAGCAGCGCCTCTCCGTCGATTGGTCTCGGCAGGACGCTTCCGAGCGAGCCGTATTGCATCAACACATTCCACGCCCGCATCGCGAGGGAGGCCATCCCAACGCAAAACAGGAACGTGACGGCCGTTCGCAGCGTCGCCCCGTCGCCGGCGAACCAGCGATGGAGGTTGCCGTTCGGTTCGAGATTACGCACCACCACTGCCTGGAAGGCAAAGCAGGCCATCCCGCCCCACACTAGCGGCTGGCGGAGGAGCCATTCGCAGAACGCTGTTATTCGCGACACGTTGAATCCCCTTCTACGGGCGGCTTTCGCTTGGCGCCGTCACGGCGCGCGGCGACGGCGCAAGGTTTCTCTTTCCCATAGAATCGGCCCAACCGTTAAACTCGATGCAGTCGAATCTTGCAAATCTCCATGCTGGCGCCTGCGCCAGCAGAGTACCGTCAATCTGAGCGAAGCGAAGAATCTAGCAGCTCGCTCGGCTTCGCCAGATCCTTCGCTCCGCTCAGGATGACCTTGCCAGTTCACTCCCCGGCAGCCTCCCCGCAATCCGCAAAGATTGCCACAAGCCCGCCTCATCGTTGGTCGATAACTTCCTCCGTCCAAACGGCTTCGTGACGCGTCGCCGGGCGCGACAGTGCACTGAGGCGATCGCTCCGCGATGGCCCAGCGGGGGGACTCTTCACTCATCGCAGGCGCGATGTGATTAGCAGAGGACGCCGCGCTACTAGCGCTTACCGTCCATCGATTCATCCCAGGGGGGAGACAGCAGCCCCGGTCGGCTTTGCGCCGACCGGGCTGTTGTTGTTTTTGTCGGTGCGGCTGGCCCGCGCTGCGACCAGGTGATCCTGAGCGCAGCGAAGAGTCGAGCAAATCAAACGAGCGTCCAGACTCTTCGCTCTGCTCAGAATGACGGAGTGAGATTAGATCGCTCGTCTCGCTACGCCGCCGTCTTGCGACCGTCGCTACTCCGCGCGGTAAGCAAATGAATCGCCCCCGTGAGGCCATGCACGGCGTCTTCAATCTGCCGCGTCTCATGAATGACGCGCAGGTTGTCCGAAAGCGTCGCCTGCAACTCGAGCAATCGGCCCTCGCCTTGCGCGATTTCCTGAATCGCATTGACCACGACGGCGAAATCATTCCGCAGCAGCCCGGCCTTGTCGATCGTCGCCTGAATTTGCGCCATGAATCGATCTTGCCGTTCGCCGATCGCATCTAGAATCTGCCGCAGCCGTTCTTCGCGGACCGCGTCGTAGCTTTCGTGCCGGCTACTGAGCGTCTCCAATGCCTGCGTCCAGGCGTGGCCTTCTTGCTTCTGGCGAGCGTCCAGCCGTTGCAGAATCATTTCGAAGGCCTCGACCCAGGTGGCGGTTTGCCCTTCGAGATTCGCTGCCATCAGTTTCAAGGCGTCGTCATTCGCTTCTTTCACCACCCGCAGGAACGGCGTGAGACTGGCGTCCTTGAGTTCGAAGCGATTGAACAGCTCGTCTTCCACCGTGTGATCGATGTGCTGCAAGATCGCCTTTTCAATCCATTCGCACACGAACTGGCAGAACATCATGCACATCGCCGCGGCCAGCGCGACGGTGGTCGCGTTGAACGCGTGTCCCATCTCGCTGACGACGACGCCGAGCTGGTCGCTCATCTTGTCGAGCGTGATGCCGTTCAGGGCCGTGCCGAAGTGGACCACCGTACCCAAGAAGCCCAGCACCGGCGTGATGCGTACGACGAAGCGAATCAGCGTGTAGCTCGCCGTCATCCGCTCGGCGTCATGATGCGACAGCAGCTGCAGCTGATCGCGGAACTCATTGCCAGCGCCATTCTCGACGACGTACTCTAGCGCGGCCGCGAAGCGACGCCCGATCCGCGACTCACGCAGCCACTTGGGCTGGGCATCGACGATCTCCAGCAGTCCAGCGGCAGCCGCTGCCGGCACGCGACCCTTGCGGGCGGGCAGCCACTGGTGACGCAGCGCCAGCACTTCCCGCGGAAAACTGGCCACCTTCCGCAGCACATCCGCCAAGCCCCAAAACGTCAGCGCCACCACGACGTACTCCACCAAATGCTCGGTGGTGTAGCGATGCAGCGTCGAATCCTTCATTCCGGGACTGAGCAGGATCGCGTAAAAAATCGCGGTGCAGACGGCGCCAATCAAGAACGAGGCGTCGAGCGCCGCGAGCAGCGGATTCTTGCGACTTCGAGGCATGAGGATGCAGACCTTTTCAAGGTGGCGGTCGTAACGCCAGCGCGAGCGATCGGACCGTCTCGCGCGAGGCGGGCGGAGTGTATAATCGCCAGCCGATTTCCGCACAACCCGACCTGTCGCACAAATGCCGCCCGAATTGCCTAGCTTGCCGCCAACGCGCCCGGCGGAGTCGCGAGCACTGGCGACGGCCATCGACCTGCTGGCAGCGCAACGCGACATTCGCCGAATCCTCTGCACCACCGTGGGTCGCGCTCAGGGAGCGCTCGCCGTCGCCCGGGCCGTTGCCTCAAGCGAGGTCATCTGCTGGTTCCTCGATCTCTTTCCGCGGCAGCTTGCGTCCACGGTGATCGTCGATGCTCCCGCCAACCTCACGCTAGCCTGCGCGGCAGACGCTCCTTCGGGACCGTTTCAAGCAGTGCTGCTCCCGTTCTCCAAAGCAGGCGAGGCAGAGCTAGCACGCGATCAGCTCCAGTCGGCGGCGCTGGCGCTAGACGCGGGCGGCGTGCTCATCGCGGCCGTCGACAATCCCCGCGATCAATGGCTGCGCGAGCAATTGAGCGATCTGTTTGCCAAGGTGACCGTGCAAGCATACGACGACGCAACGGTCTATGTCGCGCGAAAGCAGCGCGAACTCCGCAAGGTGCGCAACTTTCGCTGCGAATTCACGTTCCGCGACGGCGAGCGTCTGCTACGCGCCCTGAGCCGACCTGGCGTCTTCGCGCATCGTCGACTTGATCCCGGCGCTCGCCAGCTGATCGACGCCGCAGAGGTTCAACCCGGCAGCCGCATCCTCGACATCGGCTGCGGCGCAGGAACCGTGTCACTTGCGCTCGCCTCCCGCGAACCCTCCGTTTCCGTCCACGGGGTGGACGGCAACGTCCGCGCCGTCGAGTGTACGCTGGCTGGCGCCGCGTTGAACGGCCTTACCAACGTCACTGCCGAATTGAGTTGCGACGGCAACTTTCGCGGGGCAGGGGAGTACGACTTGGCCGTCGCCAACCCGCCTTACTACGCCGACAATCGAATCGCGGCGCTGTTCGTCGCCGCTGCGCAGCGTTCGCTTCGGCCCGGAGGTCGGCTCCTCATCGTCGCCAAGCGCGCCGACTGGTATGCCGCCACTATGCCTGAACATTGGGATAACGTCCGGCATTCTCACAGCGGCAATTACGCCATTGTTCAGGCCTTCCGCCGTTCCTCCGCCGAGTAACATGAACTCCGAATGGAGCGGCGCTCCGCTCACTCGGCGTGCTTGCGAACGATCGTGAACGCGACGTCGTCGCCAATGTGCTGCGCTCGTCCATTCTCGTGCACCAGCTCGGGAATGTTCACCGTCAACGTGCCTTCCGTGCAAGCGACCTCGTCCGGCTCCATGTAAACCCCGCGCCTCGTCCGATAGAGACGGACCTCGTAGTCGCCTGGCTCCAAGCCGCTGATGGTGACCGTTTCCCGAGCGACGCTTGACGCGGGGTTCGCAAACCAGCCAAAAATGAGCTTCTCACTCTGCATCGCCCAGGCATCGCCGGAGGAGGCGGCGACGGCGAGCGGTTTCCATTGGCCGCCGACGAAGTCGATGTCACTGACGAATCTGGCGAACGCGCGGAGTTGTCCCGTCACAATGCTGTCGTTGAGATACGGCGAATAGTTCCACCAAAATGGCGTGGCGCAACTCCCGTTGGCCAGCGCCGACCATAAGGCATTATGGTAAGTAGCCTGATAGCCCGGCATCCCAGGTTCATAGTACGTGTGATCGAAGCCGCACTCGCCAATGATTGCCGGCTTCTCGAACTCGGCCCACAGCTTCGCGGTTTGCTCGGCATAGTTGCGGTATGACGCCCGTAGCGGATGATCGTGGATCAGGTCGGGCTTCCCCCCCTTCGGCATCGGAAACTCTTGGGCTTCGTAAATCTCTCGGGCGCCAATATCGAAGATTTCGTATCCCTCTTTCCACCAGTGGACGACATGTCCGCTCTGCGTCCCAGTTGTCGGGCGGCGGTAGGGGTCGTGCTGGTGAAAATAGTCATTCATTCGCCGACACCACTGAAGCGCGCCAGCTTCATCGGCCTGGAAGCCTTCCGTGCCGTTGATCTCATCGACGACAAACCACATGAACAGCGACGGGCTATACCCCCAACGGGCAATGATGTAGCGATAGAGATTCTGCTGGTGCTTCCAAGCGTCGTCGTTGGCGAACCAGTCCCGCGCATCAACGATATTACGGTAGGGATTACTGCGATAACGGTCGTTGCCGCCGCCCCACATCGCCTCGGAAATGTAGGAGTGGAAGACGAGGTTCCATGCGATATGGATATCGCGCTCTTCGCACCAGCCGAAGATTTCATCCAACCTGCCGGCGCGGTCCTGATCGTAGCGACCTACGCCCGACCCCGCCGTCTCCAACGGCGTCGGATAGAAGCATATGAAGTTCACGCCGAGCCGTTGAAGTTCATCGAGCGCCGTCTCGGAAATCTGACCATGGCCGCGGCGATGATAGTCGTCGTTGTACCACAAGCCGATGCCGTAAAAGCTTGAACCATCGCTATGCTGCAAGTAGCGCCGATTTTCCGCGATGTTGACGAACCCGCGACGCCGACTCGGACCGACGCGGAACGTCGCCGGCTCGGTTTCAGCCGTCCCCTCTCGATCGCGGACCTTCACCACATACGACCACTCGCCTGACTCCGTCGGCGTGAATCGCACCATCCATTCGCTATCCCAATTGGTGGGATTGTAGAAACCCCAGATCTTCCAAATCTTGCCCGACGGCGCCGTGAACTCAGCCGAAAGGTCGATTTGTTCCGCATCGAACGGATTCTCAAAACTCGCCTTGAGATCGATTTCAAGTTCGAATTTTTCGTACTGGCCAAGCTTGCGCGGCTGCACGTTGCGACCGGCATTCTGTAGGCGCGCATACCATGCTTCGCGATGGATCGTCGGTTCGACCGAAACCAGCTCTGGCGGTTCGGCGCTAGACGGCGCTGCCGCAGCAGCAAGCATCATGGCCAGAAGAAGTCGCGGCATTTTGATTTCACTTGGGCGTCGTGGCTGGATAAGTGTACGTTCGATCGGACACAGGCCGTTAAAGTAGTTTAGCAAGCGGCCGATGACGACCCGATTTTACCTAAATCACTACGATCAAACAGCTTAGAGGAGGCGCTGCATCCGGGAATGGGTGACCGAGCCGAAGATCGTCGGACCCACGCCAACAACTATGTAACCGAGCGCGCGGTAGAAGCCGACCGCCTCGTCGCGAGCGTTTAACACGGCGTACTTGGCGCCCCGTTGCCGAGCAATCTCCTCAAGCCTACGGACGATCAGCCTCCCCAAGCCTTCGCCCCGCCGCGATTCAGCGACGGCCATGTAGCGGATTTGAGCCTCTTCCGGGGAATTCAACTGGATCCGGCCGGCGGCGATCGCCTCGCCCGAATCGCCGAAGATCACCGCATGCTCGGTCCCGCTCCCCGGTCGATCGAGGTCATCCCGTTCGCTTCCGCGAGGTTGTTGGAACGGATCGCGCAGGACCTGCCAGCGCAGTGCGAAGTAGCGTTCGAATTCCTCGGCGGTGCGTGGCGAAGTGACTTCCATGGCCACCAGTATGTTTCCAACCGCTATCCCGCCAAGGCCTCCCGTTGCCATTTCCCGGGCCAATCGGTACTGTGCTGGCCATGCAAGCTGCCGCTAGACTTCTCCAACTCGCCGGTCTGACGATACCTGTCCTGGCGATGGTCGCCCAGCTCATGAACCGCATTCGGGCTGGCCAAATGCTGCAGTTCCTCGTCGTCGCCGTTTGCCTATTCAGTGCAGGCTACATTCTGCAAGTCTACGGGCCGCGGAAGTAACTCGCCTATTGATTGCCGAGACCCCAGCGGACGCGGCCGATTTGCCCAATCGCGCCCGTCGCCGCGACCGGCAAGCTCGCCTTGACCCTGCCTCTGAATCGCTATAAACTTTTTGCTGCGATAACGTTGCGCTGATTTTGCGCGCGTCGGACGAAGGTCGGTCTTCGCCCCGCGGGCGCGATTCTCATAGAATTTGCGATTCGGGCGATGGGGTCGCCCTTGCTGCTTGCAGCCGTCGGCGCGCCGTGGCATGCCCGCTGGGTTCGTCGGCTGGACAGCCTCTCAATGTCGAGAGTCGCTCTGCCAGCGGCCCGCGTCGACTGAGCAAACCTCGGCGGCGGCCGAAAGCCATTCATTATTTGAGCGTATTGGGTAGACGATGGAAGTTCTGGAACGCATTTGGGAAATCATCGCCGGGTTCTTTAACGGTATTCTGGGCCGTTTTGAACGAGGCATCACGGCGCTGTTCGGGTCCGCGAATGCGCGCGTCCTGCGCCGCTTGCAGCCGAAGGTCGACGCCATCAACGCGCTGGAACCGAAGTACCAGGCGATGACCGACGAACAATTGCGCAACCAGACCGCCGAGTTCCGCAAGCGTCTCGACGCCGGCGAATCGCTCGATGATCTCCTTGTCGAAGCATTTGCCGTCTGCCGCGAGGGTGGGCGTCGATTCCTCGGCATGCGCCATTACGACGTCCAACTTATCGGCGGCATGATTCTCCATGAGGGAAACATCGCCGAAATGGTCACCGGCGAAGGTAAAACGCTCGTTGCGACGTTGCCCGCCTATCTCAATGCCATCAGCGGCAAGGGCGTCCACGTCGTCACCGTGAACGACTACCTCGCTCGTCGCGACATGGAATGGATGGGACCGCTCTATACCGGACTGGGTCTGACCGTTGGGAACATCCAGAGCGGCATGGAATCGGGCGAGCGGCAGCAGTCGTACGCCTGCGACATCACCTATGGCACGAACAACGAGTTCGGGTTCGACTATCTGCGCGACAATATGCGGGTCGCCGCCCGCGGCGACGACAATTTCCCGAAGCGCGACCAACAGGCGCAAGGCGTCCTCAACTACGCCATCGTCGACGAAGTCGACAACATTCTCATCGACGAGGCGCGGACGCCGCTGATCATCTCCGGTCCGGCCCGCGACGACGTCACCAAGTACGTCAAGGCCGACAAAATTGCCCGGCAACTGAAGCCGGAGCTCCATTTCGAAGTTAAAGAAAAAGAGCACAGCGCCCACCTCACCGACGCGGGCGTCCGCGAGGCCGAGAAGCTGGCTGGCGTCGAGAGCTTCTACACGGCCGGCAATATGCAATGGCCGCATCTCATCGACAACTCGCTGAAGGCCCACCACCTCTACAAGCGTGACGTAAATTACGTCGTGCAAGAGGGGCGGGTCATCATCGTTGACGAGTTCACCGGCCGTTTGATGGAAGGCCGCCAATGGAGCGACGGACTGCATCAGGCCGTCGAGGCGAAGGAAGGCGTGCAGATCAAGGAAGAGAACCAGACTCTCGCCACGATCACCCTGCAGAACTTCTTCAAGCTCTACAAGAAGATCTCGGGCATGACGGGCACCGCCCTTACGGAAGCCGGCGAGTTCTGGAAAATCTACAAGCTCGACGTCATTGGCGTGCCGACGAACCGCCCAATGCAGCGCCTTGAGCACCCTGACGTCATCTATCGGACCGAGAAGGAAAAGTTCATCGCTCTCGCCGAGGAGATCGAGCGTCTCAACCGCCACACGACCGTGCAACTGAAGAACGGCGAGTTCTTCATCGGCAAGCTGAAGAGCGAGGACCAAGGCGCCGTCGCCGTTGAACTCGACGAGACTCGCAAGATCGAAACGATCTCGCGTGACCGCATCGCCGAGATCCAACATCCTGGCCGGCCAATTCTGGTCGGCACAGTGTCGATCGAAAAGAGCGAACGTCTGTCGAGCCTGCTCAACAAACGCGGCGTGAAGCACGAAGTTCTCAACGCGAAGCACCATAAGCGCGAAGCCGAGATCGTCGCGCAAGCCGGCCGCCTCGGCGCCGTGACGATTGCCACGAATATGGCTGGCCGCGGCACGGACATCATTCTCGGCGGCAACGCCGAGACGATGGCATGGGCCCAACTACAGGATAAGTACCCGACGCGACTCGAAGTTCCGCACGACGAATGGGAGCAGCTTGTCACCTCCATCGAGCGTCGCGAAAAGATGAAGGAGGAAGGCGTACAAGTCAAGCAATTGGGCGGCCTCCATATCATCGGCACCGAACGCCATGAATCGCGCCGCATCGATCTGCAGCTCCGCGGTCGTTGCGGACGTCAGGGGGATCCCGGCAGCAGCCGCTTCTACCTATCGCTCGAAGACGACCTGATGCGAATCTTCGCCGGCGAGTGGGTGAAAAATGTGCTCACCCGACTCGGCATGAAAGAAGGCGAAGCGATCGAGAGCCGCATGGTGTCGCGTCGCATCGAAGGCGCCCAGAAGAAGGTTGAAGAACGCAACTTCGAAATTCGCAAGAATCTGCTCGAATACGACGAGGTGATGGACGAGCAGCGGAAGCGGGTCTACGGCTATCGTCAGCGAATTCTCGATGGCGACAACTGCCGCGATCTGATCCTCGCAATGATCAACGAGCAGGCCGACGCGGCCATGCAAGTGTTCCTCGACGCCGACTACGGCGCGGACTCATTCGCTGCAGCCGCCGGCAATCTGTTGACCGTGGAACTTAATCCTCGCGACTTCAAAGGCGCAAGCTTTGACGACGCCTCGCGGATCGCTTCCGACGAAGCGACGCGCAAGGCCGAGTCGCAGGTGCTCGACGCCATTGAGGAAAACCTTCCTGAGGAGTCGGACGACGAATCCGAATGGAATTGGGTCGCGCTGGCTCACTGGGCGAACACCCGTTGGGGCACGAACTATCGCGACCGAGATTTGAAGAAGATCGGCCGCGACAAACTCGACGAACAGCTGATCGAGGATGCTCACAAGGCGATCGAGAAAGTTGATCTGAGCAGTTGCGCCCGTTACTTGGAGCCTGGCTACGGCATCCGGACGGCATGCGCCTGGCTGCACGATAAGTTCGGCGTTGAACTATCGCCGGACGAAATGGCGAAGGTCGACGCTCGTGAGTTCCGCCGCATTGCGCTCGATCGCGCGGCCGCCGCGTATGCCGAGCGCGAATCGGAGTTCCCGGTGCTCGCCGGGCTCTACCGGTTCTCGGGCCGCGCCGCTGGCCAACAACAGCAGGGCTTTCAACGCGAAGATCTGGTCGAGTGGGCGAAGCGCCGTTTCGGCGTCGAGCTTTCGCTGGACGACTTGAAGAACAAGCAGCGGGACGAAATCCGTCAACTCTTGCTTGTTCATAGCCGTGAGAACAATGTCCTCGCGACGAAGGTCGCCGCCGAAGCGCAAAAGAAGGTCGATGCCCTCTTTAGCGACGCCGGCGCGCAAGTGACGCTGGGACAAGCGACGGGAAACAACGGCAAGCTCACCGATCTGGCGACATGGCTCCGCGAGTCGTGCCACTGCGATCTGACGCAAGAAGAGTTGGCGAAGCTTGACCACGAAGAGGCCCGCCGGCGCGTCTCGCAACTGGTCGAAGACCGCTACCGCCCCGAGATGCGTCGCCTGGAGCGGACGCTGCTGCTGCAGATTCTCGACCAGGCTTGGAAAGAACACCTGTTGACGATGGATCACCTTCGCTCGAGCGTCGGACTCCGCGGCTACGCTCAGATCGATCCCAAGGTCGAGTACAAGCGCGAAGGCATGCGGCTGTTCGAGACGATGTGGAAGTCAGTCGGCAACTACGTCACCGACCTCGTCTTCAAGATGGAACAGCTTGACGAGAACTTCGTCGGCAGCACCTGGGTTGAGCCGCGGGCGATCAAGGAAGAGGCTCCGCCGTCGACGCCGCTGCTGGACCCCGATCAGCAGGCGGGAATCGACGGGTCGCAGGCGCCGAGCAAGATCGAGCCGATCCGCAATATGGGCGAAAAGGTGTCTCGAAACGCCCCTTGCCCCTGCGGCAGCGGCAAGAAGTACAAGAACTGCTGCGGCGGAAACTAGTCGCGTCGTTGCAAATCGATTGATCGAGCTACGGCCGGGAAAGGATTCCCCAATGTCGCGACTCGCTAGCTTCGCCCTCAATGCCCTCTACCTAACGCTACTAGTCATCGCGTCGCCGTGGATCGTCTGGTCAGCCGTGCGCACCGGTAAGCATCGCGAAGGCTTTGCGGCCAAGTTCCTCGGGTTGGCTCCGCGTCGCGCGGGCAATCGGCCTTGCGTGTGGCTGCATGCCGTCAGCGTCGGCGAGGTCAACCTGCTGGCGACGACGATCGCCGAGATCGCGGCACAGCGTCCTGATTGGGAGATCGTCGTCTCGACGACGACAAAGACTGGGTACGACCTGGCCCGCAAGAAGTACGCCGATCGCACCGTCTTCTACTGTCCGCTCGACTTCACCTGGGCGACCGCGACGGCCATGCGGCGCATCCGGCCGACGATGCTGGTGCTCGCCGAGCTAGAACTCTGGCCAAACCTGATCGCTGCCGCCAAGCGCTGCGGCGCGAAGACGGCGATCATCAACGGCCGGTTAAGCGACAAAAGCTTCCGCGGATACCGCCGCGTCCGGGCGTTGGTCGTCCCCAGCTTGCGTCGCATTGACTTGATCGCCGCGCAGAACGAGGAGACCGCCGATCGATTCCGCCAACTGGGTGCGCGCCCTCATTCAGTTCATGCCACCGGCTCGTTGAAGTTCGACGGCGCGAAAACGGAGCGCAACAATCCTAAGACTATTGCGCTGCGTGAGCTTGTCGGCTTGTCGCCTCAATCGATCGTCTTCCTCGCCGGCAGCACTCAAGATCCTGAAGAGCGTTACGCACTGGAGATTGTTCAGCGACTCGCGCCCGCGTACCCGGACTTGCGTTTGATTCTGGTGCCGCGACATCCGGAACGTTTTGAGGAAGTCGCGACGCTGCTCCGCAACCACGGCGTCGCTTGGCGGCGGCGAAGCGAGCTCGGCGCGGAACCGAGTCGCACCGCCGCGACGAGCGATTGGCGGGTGCTGCTCGTCGATACAATCGGCGAACTTGGCGCCTGGTGGGGCACGGCGACGATCGGCTTTGTCGGCGGCAGCTTTGGCGACCGCGGCGGACAGAACATGCTCGAACCTGCCGCCTACGGCGTGGCGACCTGCTTCGGGCCAAACACTTGGAACTTTCGCGACATTGTCGGGCAACTCCTGGCCGCCGACGGCGCCCAGGTCGTGCGCAGCCCGGCAGAGTTCGAGGCTTTCGTCCGGCAGTCGCTCGACTCGCCGGAATACGCGCAACGTCTCGGCGAGCGCGCTCAACGCTTGGTCGTCAGCCAACAAGGCGCAACCAGGCGCACCGTGGAACTAATCTCGACGCTGGCCGCTGAACCGACGAGAACGGCGACAGCTCGCCATGCTGCGTAGCGCGGCCAACGTTACACGACCGGCTCCTTGTCGATCACATGCTCATGGTCGCGAATATGATCGGGACAATAGCAGCGTTGGCCTGAGCACTTCGAGCAGTAGCGGAACAGCGTCCGCGGCGACTCAACGCTGCTAATGCCGCACACGGCGCACACATGCCGTGCCGCGGCGGTGGCGCGTTTGGCTTGCGACTGAAACGTCCGCTTGCGCTGACCCTGGCGCCATTCGCGAACGTGCTCGCCGCCGAAGAACAATAGGTAGTTCAGAATCGTCGCGATAATGAGCGCCCGATCCATCGAGTTACCAGTGACCAGCACATAGGCGTAGCTGATCCATGCCAGGAGCGCCAACCACTTGATCCGAATCGGCAGGACGAAGAACAGATTGATGATAAAGTCGGGGTAGAGTCGAGCAAACGCCAGGAAGACGCTCAGGTAAAGAAAAGAGTTGGGAGCGGTGATCGACGCGAGCACAAGTTTGCTGCCGCCAATCTCTTGCACCTGCGCCCCCAAGAGGGCGGCTCCGAGAAAAGCAGCAGCGACGTTCGCAATATAGCCTACTAGCAAGAATAAGTTGTACTTGAACGTTCCCCACTGCTGCTCAAGCGTCGATCCAAATAAATGGAGCAGCGCGAAGTAAAAAATGACGAACAGAGGGCCAATGTTCGGCGGCGTGAACATGAAGGTCGCAAGTCGCCAGACTTCGCCTTCCATCACTTTCGCCGGATCGAGCATGACGCGATCGAGCGAGACGCCCTGGAGGCGCATCCCTAGCTTTGTGGGCAAGTTGGCCATGTACAATACCGCCTGGCCGATGATCAACGTGATCGTCACGTTCGGAACGGCAAGCCAACCGAAGCGGCGTTGCAAGCGATCAATGAAGGTCAGCGGCATATCGGCAGGGTAGGGGGAAAGCAAGGGGACCTAATCGCTTCCGCGTTCCAGTAGTAGAACCCGATATTATGGACCGTCCGCAGCGCGTTGACCACCAGCAGTCGACCTGGATCGGCACGATGCCGACCATGGGCGAAGCCGCCGGCTCTGTCCTGCTCGCGCGGCGCTGCCTATAATCGGCTGCCTATGAGCGTTATCGAGATCCACGGACTGCGCAAGTCCTATCGCGTCTATCAAAAAAAAGAGGGGCTCCTCGCCTCGTTCAGCGGCCTATTCCACCGTGAATACCGCGAAGTGAACGCGGTCAAAGGGATCGATCTCACGGTCGACAAGGGCGAGTTCGTCGCCTTCCTCGGCCCAAATGGCGCCGGCAAGACGACGACGCTCAAACTGCTTTCGGGAGTGATCACTCCCACCGCCGGCGAGGCCCGCGTCCTGGGCTACGTCCCCTGGGAGCGCGAGAACGATTATCGCCGTCGATTCGCCCTGGTGATGGGACAAAAGAATCAGCTCTGGTGGGATCTCCCGGCTCAAGAATCGTTTCAACTTCACCAGAAGATCTACGGCATCGAGCCGACGGCATTCAAGCAAACGAAAGACGAACTCGTCGACCTCCTCGGCGTCGCCAAACTCCTCGGCCAGCCGGTGCGCGAGCTGTCGCTCGGCGAACGGATGAAGATGGAGTTGATCGCCGCGCTGCTACATTCGCCCGAAGTCCTCTTCCTCGACGAACCGACGATTGGTCTCGACGTCGTCGCGCAGCACAACATCCAGAAGTTTCTCAAGCACTACCAACAGGTCCGCGGCATCACGATTCTGCTGACGAGCCACTACATGAAGGACGTGGCGGCGCTTTGTAAGCGCGTCGTGATCATCGCCGGCGGCGAGATCGTCCATGATGGCTCGCTGGAAGGTGTGATTGATCGCTTCAGCGATTATAAGATTCTCACCGTCGACTTCGCCGACGATCGGATGCCAAGCGATCTGGCCCGCTTCGGCGAGGTGCGCGAGCTCGCTCCGCCGCGGGCGAAGATCGAAGTCGATCGCAATCAGATCGCCAGCGTCCTTACCAACGTCCTCGCCAATTACTCCATCCTCGACGTCAGCGTCGAGGACCCGCCGCTCGAAGAGGTGATCGCCAGCCTCTTCGCACTCACCGAAAAGCAACAGCGCGATTCGCAAGATGCGAACATCGCGACGACCGCAGCCAATGTTGCCGCCGCAGGCAAGAATTAGGAACCCCCGATGTTGGCCCGCGCCCAAATCTGGTGGACCGTCTTCACGATGTGCGTCGCCGAACGGCTGGCGTACCGCGGCGACTTCGTCCTCGGGACGACGATGCGGTTCCTGCCGATGATCACCCAGATTTTTCTCTGGACCGCCGTCTTCGCCTCATCCAGCAACGGCACAATGGTCGGCTTCACGCGAAACGACATCGTCGCCTACTACTTGCTGACGATGGTCGCCCGCGCCTTTTCCAGCATGCCCGGTTTGGCCAGCGGCATCGCCGGACAGATTCGCAACGGCGAGATCAAGAAATTCCTGATCCAGCCGATTGATCTCATCGGGTTTTCGTTGTTGGCGCGGATGGGTCACAAGCTCGTCTACTACGGCGTGGCGCTCGGCCCGTTCGCACTGGTTTTTTACCTCTGCCGCGATTACTTCCCCGGCTGGCCGCCGGCGGAGTACATGGCGGCGTTTCTGCTGTCGCTCGTACTGTCGTTTTTGCTTGGCTTCTTCCTGGAAGCGTCGCTCGGGCTCGCCGGATTCTGGACGCTGGAGATAAGCTCTTTGCTGTTCGTCTACATGCTGTTCAACTTCTTCTTCTCCGGTCACATGTTCCCGCTGGAGATCTTGCCGGAGCCGTGGCGCACCTGGGTCGGTTGGTTGCCCTTGAAGTACCTCGCTTACTTTCCGGCGGCCGTCTTCCTCGAGAAAATTCCGCCGGAACAGCTCTGGCAGGAAATGGCTCTCATGGGGGCGTGGACTCTATTCTTCATGCTCCTCAGCCGTCGCTTGATGCATGCCGGCTTCCGGCGCTACAGCGGATATGGAGGATGAGAGAGATGAAATTCTGAAGGATGAATGCTGAATGCGGAAGGAATGCATTCAGCGTCGCTCTACGTTTGAGATCGTTACGGCTTCCAACCTTCATCCTTCCGCATTCAACCTTCAGCCTTAGTCCCATGCACCGCCCCAACTACCTCGCCGTCTTCTGGATGTTCGCTCGGAACAGTCTCATCCGAGACATGACGTTCCGCACCAATTACATCATTGAAGTCATCTTCGGCGTGTCGTGGGCGCTGATGAACCTGGGGTTCTACACGCTCATTTATCGGCTCATGTACGCCGACGGCGACGGTCACGCCAACATCGCCGGCTGGTCGCAGTACCAATTTTTCGTCTTCATTGCCACCACGATCCTGGTGAACAGCTTAGTCGAAGGGTTCTTCATGGCGAACGCCGAAGAATTGAGCGAACTCACTCGCACGGGCGGTCTCGACTTTGCCCTACTGAAACCCATCGACACGCAATTCCTGCTCTCTCTGCAGCGCGTCAACTGGTCGGCCGTTCCCAAACTAATTCTCGCCCTCGCGCTACTGGCCTACTCGATCCCGCGGATCGACGGGCTGACGCTCAGCGCAATTCAGTTTCTTCTCTATCCCCTCTACATCGTGCTCGGCACGCTGATTCTCTACAGCGTCATGATCGGGCTCGCCGCGACCAGCATCTGGCTCGGCCGCAATCAATCGCTCTACGATTTCTGGTTTTACATCACCAACTTCTCGCGTTACCCCATGGAGATTTACGAGGGAACGTTCGGCAGCCCGTTGCGATTTGTGTTCACGTACATGATTCCAATTCTGGTCGTGATCAACGTCCCTGCGGCCACGCTCGCGAAGCCGTTATCGGCGACGAACTGGCCGCTCGCGGCCTTCGCCGTCTTCGCGACGGTCGCCAGTTTGGCCGTCAGTCGCTGGATCTTTCAGCGAGCCCTGATGAGCTACCGGAGCGCGAGCAGCTAGGCGAGACATGTGCAAAATCGTTCCCATGCTCAATCGCCGTCGCTGGTGTTGATTCACCGGCAAGTAGGGTACGATATTGCGGCCACCGAAGGATCCTGCTCGCTCAGATGGCCCCCAGATTCGGAGAGAATCGCGATGCGTCTCGCCCTGCTTGTCCTGCTCGTTTCGTTTGCTGCTCCCTCCTTCGCCGAGGACGCCAAGTTGAAGTACCCCGACACGCGCCGAGTCGACCAGATCGACGACTTCCACGGCGTGAAGGTTGCCGATCCGTACCGCTGGCTCGAAGACGACGCCCGTACGTCGCAAGAAGTCGCCGACTGGATCACCGCGGAAAACAAGGTGACCCGCGCCTATCTCGACGCGATCCCCGAGCTGCCCGTCATTCGCAAGACGCTCGCCGACATGTGGAACTTCGAGCGCTACTCCGCCCCGTGGCAGGAAGGGGGCCGCTATTTCTACTCCAAGAACGACGGCCTGCAAAACCAATCGGTCCTCTACGTTGCCGATAGTTATGCCGGCGACGGTCGCGTACTGATCGATCCCAACAAATGGTCCGCCGACGGGACGGTCGCTTTGGGCCAGACGGCCGTGAGCGACGATGGCCGGCTCCTCGCCTACACGCGGCAAGAAGCAGGCTCCGACTGGTCGAACATCCACGTCATCGAAGTCGAAACGGGGCGAGAACTTCCCGATGTCCTCAAGTGGGCTCGCCACGGCAATATCGTCTGGAACGCCGCCGGCGATGGCTTCTACTACGCCCGCTATCCGGAACCGCCAGCAGGCGAAAAGTTTCAAGCGCTCTCGCTCAACCAATCAATCCACTTCCACAAGCTCGGCGAGCCGCAGTCGGCCGACGTGTTGATCTACAATAATTCCGAGAACCCCACCTGGAGCTTCTGGATCGCGCGCACCGAGGACGACAAGTATCTTATCCTCTCGATCGCGCGCAGCACCGATCCGCAGAATCAAGTTCTCATCCGCCCCGTCGCCGCCGCGGCCGACGCCCCCTGGACGACGCTCATTGGCGACTTCGAGAACGAATTCGGCTTCATCGGCAATCTCGGCGACAAGATTTACTTCATGACCGACCTCGACGCCGCCACCAAGCGCGTCGTGGCGATGGACGTCACGAAACCCGGTCGCGACCACCTCGGACAGATCGTCGGCCCCGTGAAGGCGACGCTCGAAAACGTCAGCCTGATCGACGGTAAACTGATCCTCCAGTATCTCGAAGACGTCGCCGCCCGCGTCGAACTCTTCACCCCCACGGGCGATCCCCTCGGCGACGTGACGCTTCCGGGCATTGGCACGGCCAGCGGCTTTGGCGGCGACCAGGACGATAAGGAAACGTTCTACACCTTCACGAGTTACACCACGCCGCCATCGGTTTACCGGTACGATTTGACTGCAGGCAAGTCCGAGTTGATTCGTGCCCCGAAGGTCGCTTTCAGGCCCGAGAAGTACGAGTCCCGTCAGGTATTCGCCACGAGCAAGGACGGCACGAAGGTGCCGATCATCATCGCCCACCGCAAGGGGCTGAAGCTCGACGGCGAGAATCCGACGCTCCTCTATGCCTACGGCGGGTTCAGTATCTCGATTACGCCGATGTTCTCCGTCGAGTACGCCGCTTGGATGGATATGGGCGGCGTCGTGGCCATCGCCAATCTCCGCGGCGGCGGCGAATATGGCGAAGAGTGGCACCAAGCCGGCAAGCAACTCAATAAGCAGAACGTCTTCGACGACTTTATCGCCGCGGCCGAGTGGCTGATCGCTGAAAAATATACATCGTCCCCCAAGTTGGCCATCATGGGCGGCAGCAACGGCGGCCTGCTCGTCGGCGCCGTCGAAACGCAGCGGCCCGACCTATTCGGCGCCTGCCTCCCCGCCGTCGGCGTGATGGACATGCTCCGCTACGACCAGTTCACGGCGGGCCATTTCTGGCGTGACGAGTTCGGCGTCTCGACCGACCCCGAGCAGTTCAAGGCGCTGTACGCCTACTCGCCGTATCACAACATCAAACCGGGAACGAACTACCCTGCCACGCTGATCACCACCGCCGACACCGACGACCGCGTCGTCCCGATGCACAGCTTCAAATACGCCGCGGCACTCCAGGCGGCCCAAGCCGGAGATGCGCCGATCTTGATCCGGATCGAAACCCGCGCTGGCCACGGCGCCGGCACGCCGATCACGAAGCGGATCGACCAAGCCGCCGACAAATGGGCGTTCCTCTGGAAGGCCCTCGGGATGAGCAAGTAACGCTAACGGGGTCGGCGGCCTTTTGCCACTGGACGCGTTCCATTCAGCGCATACTCGCCACTGGCAGAAGGCCCCCGACCCCTTCGCACGCTGCATCAAGAATCAGCGCGTCAGCCCCGACGCCGCATCGCGCGGCGTCGCGATCGAGCGCAGTTCCCGCGGCAGCGGGAACGACACCGCCTCCTCGCGCAGCGAGCGAACCTCAATCTGCGCGTCAAAGCGCTGACGCAAAAAGTCGAGCACGCTTTCCACGACGACCTCCGGCGCACTCGCGCCGGCGGTAACCAACACCGTGCCGACGCCCGTGAACCAATCGAGATTGATATCTTGCGCGCCGTCGATCAGAAACGCCGGCACCCCGCGCTCGGCGGAAAGCTCGGCCAGTCGCTGGCTGTTCGAGCTGTTCTGGCTCCCGAGCACCAGCGTTAGCTCCGCATCGGGCGCCAGTTTCGCCACCGCTTCCTGCCGGTTCTGCGTCGCGTAGCAAATGTCGTCCTTCGGCGGGGAATTGATCTGGGGAAAGCGTTCCTTCAGCTTCGAAATGATGCGATTCGCGTCGTCCACGCTGAGCGTCGTCTGCGTCAGGTAAGCGAGCTTCGTCTCGTCGGCGATCTGCAGCCGGGCGACGTCTTCGGGAGACTCAACAAGCACGATGGCCTCGGGCGCCTCGCCCATCGTACCGATCACCTCGTCGTGCCCCTCATGCCCGATCAGCAGAATCGTGTAGCCCTCCTTGGCGTAGCGAATTGCCTCGAGATGCACCTTCGTCACCAGCGGGCAAGTCGCGTCGATCGCCTGCAGCCGCCGGTCGCGGGCGATCTGCCGAATCTCAGGCGACACGCCATGAGCGGAAAAGAGCAGGGTGGCGCCGTGCGGGACTTCGATGAGCTCATCGACGAACGTGACGCCCCGCGCCTTGAAGTGCTCGACAACGTACTTGTTGTGAACAATTTCGTGATAGACGTAGATCGGCGGCGGCAGCGTCTGGAGGGCGAGCTCCAGAGCTTCGATCGCCATATTGACGCCGGCGCAAAACCCGCGCGGACTGGCGAGAATGACCTTCATAACGAGAAGCGGGCAGGGGTGGCGAGTCAGCAGTGTAGGGGAGCGGGCGGAACGGCCCTCTCCAATCATCATACCCCCAGGAGACCCGCGCCAGACATAGCGCGGTTCGATTGGCTCCCGTCTCTTCAAGCCGGGGGATTGAACCAGCGCACCCCCAAGTTTTGTCCCCCAAGCTGACTCCCGCGTCGCAGAGCCGCCCGCAAATTGGCTACATAAAAAAAGCCGTCGGCAGTCGCCGACGGCTTTATTCGTTTAGAACCAAACAATTTTACCGCTTAGCGCGGCCGGCGCGGCGCCTGGCGGGCGACGCCCAAGAACGCCTTGGGGTGAACCCGCGGTACGACGAACTTGGCTTCCAGGTCGCGCAACTGCACATGAATCTCGCGGCCAAACTTCAACAATGCCCCGTCGTCGAAAGTGACCGGCGGGAGGCTCCGATATGCCCCAGCGGGGAGTGGTATTTGATCCGACATGGTGAGTGCCCTTCTCTGATTGCAAGGCTGGCGTTGACCTGTTCCTAGGGTCAAGCGAGCAAGTCGCGCCAACGTTACCGTCTGTACGGTAGACACTTCGCGGCTGTTCACGGTTCGGAGGCGGTTCACGGCCTCAAAAAAATCCGCAAACTTAGCCGACGCGGGATGTGCGGAAGACAAGCAACAGCGCCGTTCCGAGAGCGCTTCGTCGGTGGCGGGCGAAAATTGGCCTAAATCGGGCCCTTTTTCTCCGCTCGCGACTTCCCTTTCAACTTACGCGAAGATTTCCTACTTGGCGAGTCTTCGTTCATGGCGGGGCGCGCGTCGCCGTTGCGGTTTTCCGCGAAGGGCGCCGCGCGAGCCATCCGCTTGGCAACCTGCTGGAGTTCGTCCCCCGCGAGTTCGCCGTCGCCGTTCGCATCGGCCTGCGCGAAGTTCTGCCGCAGTCGCGGCGGCGCTTCGCCCGCGCTGAGAGCGCTGTCACCGTTGCGATCGAAAAGGTTAAGTAGTTGCCGCTTGGCCTGTTTCACGGTAGCCGGTTTTGGTTGGTCGTTTTCGAACGCCGAAATCCGTGCCGCCATCTCCAAAAACTCTCGCTTGTTGAGCCGTTGGTCGTCGTTGCCGTCGCCGCGTCGGATCATTTGGTCAATGAGCTCGGCGAACGGGCCTTCGACTTCCTTGGCGACAATCTGCTGATCCCCATTGGCGTCCAGCCGAGTAAACAGTTTCTCCGCCTGCTTGGGATCGGCCAGCATTTCCCCCGGCTGCGGGTAGGCGTCCATCTGCTCCATCGGGGCCATGCTCGCTTCCGGTATCTCGCTCATTTCCGCGGCAACATCCAGCCCCATGCGCCGGGCGGCAAGATTCGCCACCGCCGTCAATTTGGGCGAGCCGCCCGCGATCTCCCGGCGATCGAGCCGACCGTTTTTGTCGTCGTCGGCCGCGGTGAGCATCTGTTGAAAAGCCCGCTGGTAGTCGGCCGGGATCTCTTCGGCGTCGAGCTGCTGGTCGCCGTTGGCGTCCATCCTCACCAGCAGCACGACGAGGGCGTCGGCGCCCGGCAACCGGCTGCCTTGCTTCTCGACGGTCGCCTTTTCCGCTCGGACTGGCAGCAACGCGGCGGCGAACTCAGCGGCGGAAAGATCCCCATCGCCGTCGCTGTCGCCGGTGCGAATGAGTCGCCTGAACAGGAGCCGCTGCTCGTTGCCAACTTCCTCCGCCGCCAGCCGCCCATCGCTGTTGGCGTCGAGCTTGGCGAACAGCCCGGCGGCCTCGGGTTCGGCGGCGAGCGCCGTGCACGGCATTCCCGCGGCCAGGGCAGTAAGCAGCAGTGAAGTCTGAACCAGGATTCGGCGCATTGTTCGATTCACAGGGCAGGGCAGGGGAGTGGCAGCTTCCATCTTATCAACCCCGCTGCCGCCCCACCGGTTTCGAAAGCCCAACGGGGTCGGGAGCCCTTTGACCATGGGAAATCCGCCAGCGCGCTAGCAGTCCCTCACGGCTCGCGCGAACATTGTTCGCCCCCCGCGGGTCGCCTATACTGCGAAGTTTACTCCACCGGTCCAGGGCGAAGCGGTAGGCGGCCGCCCCGGTCCGAGCGTTCCAACGGTCGCCCCCGCGTGCTGGGAGATTTTTCGCCGTGTTCGAGACGATTGCCATCGTAGGCGCCACCGGCGCCGTCGGACGCATTATCCGTCAGCTTCTTGAGGAGCGCGAGTTCCCCTACCGGAACATTCGCTTTCTCGCCTCGAAACGCTCGGCCGGCACGAGCATCACGTTCAAAGGCGAAGACTTTCTCGTCGAAGAGATGACTCCTGACGTGTTCGAGGGCATCGACCTCGCCATCGGCAGCACCCCCGACGAAACCGCTAAGGAGTTCTGTCCCTGGGCCGTCGAGCGCGGCTGCGTCGTCGTCGACGAGAGCGGCTACTGGCGGATGGAACCCAAGGTGCCGTTGGTGGTGCCCGAAGTGAACCCCGAAGCGATCGAAGGTCATCAAGGCCTCATCAGCAGCCCCAACTGTTCAACCACTCAGATGGTCGTGGCCATGAAGCCGCTCCACGACTTCGGCCGCATTCGCCGCGTCGTCGTCAGCACCTATCAGGCGACCAGCGGCGCCGGCGTGAAGGGGCAGGAAGATCTGAAGGCCGGGACGCGCGCGTTCCTCGCTGGCGAGGACTACCAGTATCAGGCCTTCAAACACCCCATCGCGTTCAACCTCGTGCCGCAGATTGGGTCGCCGAAGCATCAGGGCTACACGAGCGAAGAAATGAAGATGGTTCACGAGACCCATAAGATCTTCGGCGACGACTCGATCCGAGTTTGCCCAACCTGCATCCGCGTGCCGGTCGACAACTGCCACAGCGAAAGCATCCTCGTCGAAACCGATAAGAAGATCACTGTCGCCCAAGCCCGCGAACTGTTCGCCGCGACGCCGGGCATCAAAGTGGTCGACGATCTCGACAGCGGCAAGTACCCGATGCCGGCGCAATGCGACGGCGACGACGCCGTCTTCGTCGGCCGCATCCGCGAAGACCTCTCGAGCGACAACGGCCTCGCCTTCTGGTGCGTGAGCGACAACCTCCGCAAGGGCGCCGCGACGAACGCCGTGCAGATTGCGGAGCTGCTGGTGAAATCGCAGGCGGCGGTGTAAGGAGAATGACGAAGCACGAATGACGAATGTCGAATGAGCTCAAATTGGTCCATTCGTCATTCGTCATTCGGTAATTCGTCATTTGGTCATTGCCTAGTTTTAAGATCACGCTCGCCTACGACGGCGCTGCTTTCTCCGGCTGGCAGGCGCAGCCTGGCCGGCGGACGGTGCAGGGTGAACTTGAACGGGCGTGGCTGGAGATTACCGGCGAGACGGTTCGCCTGAACGCCGCCGGCCGCACTGACGCCGGCGTTCATGCGGCAGGGCAGGTCGTGAGCGTCGAGTCGACGACTACCATCCCGCCGGAGTCCCTCGTTCCCGCGCTCAACTCAAAGCTTCCCGAAGACGCCGCGGTGCAGCTTGTCGAATGCGTTGCCGACGGCTTCCACGCGACGCACGACGCGAAGTTTAAACGTTATCGCTACACGATCTACAACGACGCGCGGCGGCCCGTCTTCTGCCGCAACTACGCGTGGCATATTCCCACGCCGCTCGACGTCGTCTCCATGCAGGTCGGCGGCGCCCACATGGTCGGCACGCACGACTTCGCCAGCTTTCAATCGGTCGGTTCCGAACGCGATTCAACCGTCCGCACCATCTTCGCCGTCGACATCCTGTCTCCTGCAGCCCCGGGCTCCGCCCGGGGGTCGGCTCGCCCGCCGACGACGCTTGGCCCCAACGACCTGCGCAACGCCCCCCGGGCGGAGCCTGGGGCTGCAATCATCACCATCGACGTCGAAGGCGACGGGTTCCTCTACAATATGGTCCGCACCATTGCCGGCACGCTGGTGGAAGTCGGCCGCGGCAAGCGGCCGCCCGAATGGGTCGCCGAAGTCATCGCCGCCAAGGACCGCTGCGCTGCCGGCCAAACGGCTCCGCCTCACGGCCTCTGCTTGCAGTGGGTCGCGTACTAGCCGCGGGTCAAGAAAGCCAGGGCAGGGGGGCGGCGCGGGGAGAAAGCTCGACCTCCGCCCATATTTCGCCATCCGGCGGTAACGGTTAAACTGATTATTCACCGTCGGCTGCAGTTGCGACCGGCTTGCCCAGTTCCGTCTCGATCCCAGCCGTCGCCATGTCAGCCGGTCGCGAATTCGTCGGTAACTACCGGATGTTTCATCTCATCCGCGCCGGCGCCATGTTCGAAATTTGGGCCGTCCGCCCGATGGCGGAGACGACCGCGTACGCCATGAAATGGCTGCCGCCCGGTTCTCGCTACGACCGATCGACCGTCGCCCAGCTGAAGCATGAATACGACGTCGGCAAGGCGCTCGATCACCCGTCGATCATCAAGACCTACGACTACGGCGACAGCAAAAAGGACGGCGCCTACGTCGTGATGGAACTCTTCAAGACGCCGAACTTGAAACAACAGATTCACGATCAGCTCGACAGCCTCCACTGGCGGCTCGACACCATCCTCATGGAATGCGCTCAGGCTCTGGAGCACATGCACCGGCGGGGTTGGGTCCATCGCGATATCAAGCCGGATAATTTTCTCGTCGACGAGAACAACCACATCCGGCTAATCGACTTCACGCTGACGATGAAGATCAAGACCGGCATTGGCAAGATGTTCGGCGGCAAGATGCCGGTCGCCGGCACCCACAGCTACATGCCGCCCGAACAGATCCGTGGCCAAGCGTGCGACGCCCGCGCCGACATCTACAGCTTTGGCTGCATGGTCTATGAACTGATCACCGGAAAGCTGCCGTTTACCGCGACCAGCCCGGCGGAACTGTTGAACAAGCATCTCAAGCTGAAACCGCCGTCGGTGCAAATGCTCAACCGCAACGTCCACAATGACTTCGCGAACCTAGTCGGCCGCATGCTGGCCAAAGAACCGAAGGATCGCCCCGAATCGCTGATGGAATTCATGCGCGAACTCAAAGCAGGCCGCGTCTTCCAAATCAAACCCAAAAAGCCGCTTCCGAAGGTTGAAGAACCTAAAGACGATTAACCACGAAACACACGAAAAAAGACGAGAAGAAGAAAGAATCTGCAACCGCCGATGAACGCGGATAAACGCAAATAAGGATTGATTGGATAAGATTTTCCCCAAATTCGAATCTGCGTTCATTAGCGTTCATCTGCGGTTACTCAACTGTCTTCTTTTCGTTCCTTTCGTGTGTTTCGTGGTTTAAAAGAGAACCTTAAAATATGGCCACCACCTTCCAACTCCCGTTCGAACAACCGATCCACGAAATCGAAGCCCAGATCCGCGACCTCGAAAGCGCTGATCCGAAGAACGGCGACGCACGCGAACAGATTCGCGAGCTGCGCAAGCAACTCAACGAAACGATGCGGTCGATCTATAAGAATCTCGACCCTTGGGAAACCGTTCGCGTCGCACGCCATCCCGAACGACCGATGTTCACGGACTACGTCGACCTCGTGTTCGACGAATTCGTGGAGCTCCATGGCGACAAGTTCTTCGGCGACGACCGCGCACTGCGCACCGGCTTCGCGAAGCTCGACGAGTTCAAGGTGATGCTCGTCGGCCATCAAAAAGGCAAAACGCTCAAAGAGCGAAACGAGTGTTACTTCGGCTGCGCCCATCCCGAAGGCTACCGCAAGGCGATGGAGAAGATGGAGCTCGCCGCCAAATACGGCCTGCCGATCATCGCGATGATCGATACGCCCGGGGCTTATCCCGGCATCGGCGCCGAGGAACGCGGCCAAGCTCAAGTGATTGCCGAAAGCATGCTCGCGATGTCGCGGCTGCCGACGCCGATCATCTGCCTGGTCATCGGCGAAGGCGGCTCTGGCGGCGCGCTCGGCATTGGCGTCGGCGATCGCGTCGCCGTGCTGGAGAATGCGTACTACTCGGTCATCAGCCCCGAAGGCTGCGCCGGCATTCTCTGGAAGAGCCACGACTACGCTCCTCAGGCCGCCCGCGCTCTGAAGATCACCTCCAAACATCTGCTCGAGATGGGCGTGGTCGATGACGTCGTCGAGGAACCCCTCGGCGGCGCCCACCGCGACCATTACCAGATGGCCGCCAAGCTCAAGCAGTATCTCACCAAGACGCTGCGCGAACTTCAGAAGTTGCCGACCGCCGAACTGCTAAATCAGCGTTACGATAAGTTCCGCAAGATCGGCCCGTATCTGGAAAACGGCGTCGCGTCGGTGAACTGATGTTGGGCCGTGAGAATTGAACATCGCTCGCCGGCAATCGCTCGCTCTGCGGAGCGAAGTTCAACTCCACCGAACGCCCGAAGTTCAACCGCCGGCCGCCCGAAATCAAAGCCAGCGGCTCCGCTGTTGGAAGAATCATCTGCGGGCAAACTACCGTTGCGTCGACCGCCGGAGCCGGTGGCTTTGATGCGTTTGCTCTTGCAGCTGAAAGTGCAGGGACGGGAGGCCAAAGGCCGCTGGAGCCGCCAGCTTTCCGCCTACCAGCAACGTCCGATAATCGTTGTTATGTTCGTTTCCGGGGCGTTTTAGGCCTGAAAACGAGGCCCTTCGCCTAAACGACAACGTCGTCAGCTAACGGGTTGACGCTGCCACGAACAACGCATCGCGAAGGCCCTTCAGCAGCGACCGTCGCTGCGAATTCGAGTGAGATATTCGGCCTCCCCTGCCGCGATCGAAACCGCCGCGGGCGCAGCTATCTGGCTGGTCGCTACTGTCGTTCGCCGCCGGTCGAGATCGGCCATGCCGGCGCATTCGGCGCCGTCGCTGGCGGGGCGTTGTTCGTCGCCGCAGGCCACGCGATGTTGCCGGCGGCCGGCCAGCCCCCTGCCCCGGCGGCCCCCCCTGCCTGTTCGCTCCAGAGCTTCTGGAGGTCTTGAAGATCCTGCTGCGGATTCGGCTGATAGCTGGGGTCGAGTCGTTCGTTGATCTTCTGAATGTACGGCCCAATGACTCCCTTGATCTCGGGCGGCGCCACCGCGTCGGCCTTGTCGAGCACCTGGACGATGTAATGCCCGCTCCGCGACGCGAGGATCTTGTCGCGCTGCGCCTGGCCGAGCAGCGAGACGGCGAAGAATGTGATCGCGATGCAGATCAGCACCCCTTTGGCGAACCCGACCAAGGCGCCCATCTGACGGTCGAACTCTTTGAGCTTCACGCCGTCGATCACGCCCGCCACGACGCGAAACAACATCCAAATCGCCAGCGAGCTGCCGGCGTAAATGATCAACATGGCCGCGAACTTGTTGAACGGCGCATGGTCGCTCACCATCGGCGCCAACTTATCGGCGAACTTCAGCGCCGCGAAGTAGCTCACCACCAGCGACGCCAGCGACGCGACTTGCCATGCCAATCCCTTCCAAAATCCAAAGATCGTGGCGACGACCAAGACTGCTAGCATCACGAGATCGTAATTCTGCATGGTGCACCCGTGGCGGGCGAAGGAGGCGGGAGGTTGCGGGACGGCGAAGTATATCGACGGCGGGCAGGGGGGCGAAGGGCAGTTGTGCTAGCAGTAGCCGCGGGTCGACGAACCGTCGGTGCTGGTTAGCGAAAAGGCAACCACGAAAACGCAAAGGCGCGAAGGACGCGCGATGAATGCACTGAGAAAGTAAGGGGGACAAGACGAACGAACTTCATGGCCAGCTAGCTCTGCCAGCTGCCATTTAGTTCCACCTTCACTCGGTGCGTTCTTTGTCCCTTCGCGTCTTGGCGGTCAGGCCGCCAAACTCTCCCTCCAGCAATTCGCTTTCTTTTGGCTACTCTTGGCGAATTCCCGCAAATTTGCGACAGTTCCGCCCCCTATGGCCGGCTTCACCACCCATATCACGACCAGCTGCACGCTCGGCGCCGGCTATGCTGCGCTTGGCGCCTACCACGGGCTGCCGATCGAAGCGAGCCTGGTGGCCGGCTGCCTCTGCGGCGTCGGCGGCATGCTCCCCGACATCGACAGCGACTCCGGCGTGCCGCTCCGCGAAACGATGAGCTTCTTCGCCGCCGTCGTGCCCATGATGCTCGTCGATCGCTTCCAGCATTTCGGCTGGAATTACGAGCAAATGGTGCTGGCGGGCGCCGCCAGCTATTTGACGGTTCGCTTCGGCATCGCCAAGCTGCTCAAGCGCGCCACGGTCCACCGCGGCATGTTTCATAGCATCCCGGCGCTGCTCATTTTCACCGGCGTCACGTTTCTCGTTAGCAACTCGACAAATCTTCATTTGCGCTACTTCAAAGCGGGCGGCGTCTTCATCGGCGTCCTCTCGCACTTGATGCTCGACGAGATCTACTCGATCGAGTGGTCCGGCGGTCGTTGGCGTTTCAAAAAATCGTTCGGCACGGCGATCAAGCTCTGGGGCGACGATCTGTGGGGCAACTTTTCCGTCTACTGGAAACTCGCCGTGGTCGTCGTGATGATTCTCAGCGAACCGTCGATCATGGAGCGCTACGGCCAGCTCTCGCCGATCATCGTCAACAATCAGGCGATCAAAAATCGGCTGGTTCACGAAGTGATGCCCGATCAGCGGCTCCCGCAACTTGCCAGCGACGGCACGAATGTGCCGTCAACGTTTCGCATTGGATTTCAACAGCCCTCAACGAGGCCGACGCCCGGCGACCAACCGGCCGTCGACGGCCTGCCGCATGACCGCACGATCTACGACACCGCTCGCCGCATCATGAAGCGGTTCAGCTGGAAAAAGTAGCCGCGGCTCAACGAGCCGCCGGAGCGGCCCTAAGAAAGATAACCACAAAGACGCAAAGGCCGCGAAGAGACGCGCAAGAACGCAGAAAGAGCGAATTTCTCCGCTTGGTGTCTTCGTGTCTTAGTGGTTCGTCTTTCATATTCCGCTCCGGCGGATCGTTGATCCGCGGCTAGCGATCTGCCGAATCAAGCAGCATCGTCACCGGCCCGTCATTGACCAGTTCGACTTCCATGTGAGTCCGAAACCGCCCGGTCGCCACGCGGATGCCGGCGGTCCGCGCCGCCGCGACGAACTCCCCATACATCCGTTCCGCCAGCTCTGGCGGCGCCGCGCCGATGAAGCTCGGCCGGCGCCCTTTGCGGCAATCGCCTAAGAGCGTGAACTGGCTCACCACCAGCAACTCGCCACCGACGTCGGCGAGCGCGAGATTCATCTTCCCCTCGCCATCGTCGAACACCCGTAAGCCGACCACTTTGTCGACCATCCAGCGCAGCTCCGCCGGCCCGTCTCCCGTCGCCACGCCGAGCAGCACGAGCAAACCACGGCCAATCTCGCCGACCGTCTTGCCCTCGACGCGGACGCGGGCCGCGGAAACACGTTGTACGCAGGCGCGCATTGCCGATTGACCTCAAGAGTCTGGAACGCTCAGTGAACTGCCACTGCAAAAGACCGAACCGCCAAGGACGCCAAGAGCGCCAAGGAAAGACATGGAAAACACTGGAACCGCCGATGAACGCAAATCAACGCAGACCAGAACACTTGCGCTCATCTGCGTTTATCTGCGGCTTCTCCCTCCCCGCATTACGTCGTGCCCGTCGCGATGCAGACGGCCGCGCCTGCCCGCAAACTTGTGCCGCGCCGAATTGCTTGCCATACTGCTCGATTCCCCCTCGCCTGTCGACCCGGACCTAGGCGGCAGCCGCCGCGATTCATGGCCCCCATCGTCCCCCTCACCTACTACTCAGTCATCATCCTGGCCGCGTCGGTCTTCGGGGGGATGCTGCCCCTCTGGTTTCGCCTGACCCACCGCGGCATGCAGGTCGCCGTCAGCTTCGTCGCCGCAATGATGTTCGGCGTCGGCATGCTCCACATGTTGCCCCACGCCCTCAGCGAAGCGCACGCGGTGAAAGCAAGCGCCGACGAGGCGGTCGATTTCACGGTGATGATGTGGGTCGTCGCCGGCTGGCTGACGATGTTCTTCATCGAGCGGTTTTTCTGCTATCACCACCACGATCTCGAAACCGACGCTGCCGGCGAGCTTCATGAACTTCACGAGCACCAGCACGACTGCGGTCACGATCATGGCCATCATCACCACGACATCACCTGGAGCGGCGCCGCGTTTGGCCTCACGATCCACAGCGTGATCGAGGGGGTCGCCCTCGCGGCCAGCGTCTACCATCGGCACGATAACTTGCCGCTCGCGGGGCTCGGAACGTTCCTGGTCATCTTCCTCCACAAGCCATTCGACTCGATGACGATCGCCATGCTGATGGCCCGCGGCGGCTGGTCGCCCCAGGCCCGCTACGCGGTCAACGGCCTCTTCGCGCTGGCGATTCCCGTGGGGATCGTCCTTTTCTTCCTCGGCATGGGGACCGAGTCGTCGAGCGGCCCGCTGCTGGCGTACTCGCTCGCTTTTTCGGCGGGGACGTTCCTCTGCATCTCGCTCAGCGACCTGCTGCCGGAGCTGCAGTTCCACGATCACGACCGGGGTAAACTTTCGCTCGCGCTGTTGCTCGGGCTAGCGCTAGCGCTGGGCGTCGGGAAGCTGGAGAGCTTGGTTCACCGTCACTCGACTGCTGCCGCCGCAACGGCGTCTGCTCTAGCGCCCAGCGATTAAGCCCCGTCGGGGCTACCAAGGCGACTTGGTCGTCATAGGCGGCATTGAACGCCGCTGCACAATCCTTCTTGGAATTCTTCGCGCGTCTTCGTGCCCGTCGTGTCTTTGTGGTTAGATTTTCTTAACGACGTTCCGGCGAGTCGTTGCCCCGCGGCTGGCGCCTAGTGCCCCGTCTCGAGCCACTCGATAATCCGCCAATCGAGCCAGCGGCGATCGGGATCGCCATTGCCGCCGCCGATGAACCCCAGGTGCCCGCCGCGCGGCACGATCACCGCTTCAACGCCGGGTCCGCGCTCGTACGCCAATAGCGGCGCCGTCGGCACCACAGGATCGTCCTCGGCGGCGATAATCAGCACCGGTTGCGACACGCGCACCAACTTCGGACCGGGCTGCGTTTGCGTGTAGTAATCGTCCGCCGAGGCGAAGCCGCCGCTGGGGGCAATCACCGTCTCGTCGATTTGACGCAATCGCTTCGGCTGCGGCGGGATGACCGCGGGAGCAATATCTGGAAATCGCGCCCAACGCGCCGTGATCTGCTGCCACAATTTCTTCACAAAGAATCGGTCATACGGCCGGCCGCCTGGCGAGTCAAAGCGCCGTTCGACGGCGAACAGATCGATCGGCGGGCAAATGGCCAGCGAGCGGACCAGATTGCCGACGCGAGTCTCCTCTGCTTCGGCCAGCAGATTGAGCGTCAAGCAGCCGCCGAGCGAGAAGCCGATGGCAAACGTCGGCGATTCAGGATGCCGCTGGGCAATATAACGGAGCGCCGCGGCGACGTCGCCCGAGCGCCCGCAATGCGTCGGCAGTTTGGCGATCCCCTCCCCTGCCCCGCAGCCGCGCATGTCGAGCCGGAACACGCGGTAACCGCGCTCAGTCAGCCGCTCCGTCATCCGGCACATGTAGGCGCTGGTGTGGCAGCCCGCTAGTCCGTGAACCAGCAGCACCGAGGGCTTGTCGGGCCGCCAACCTTCAGGGCAATCGTCGTGGAGCGCAAGCTGGTCGCCCCCCTCCGCTGCAGGCACGCCGTCGGCCTCGACGAAATGAAGTTTCGCACCGTAGGGTGCGTGCTTTCTCGGCAAGTAGACGGCAGCCACTGTCTGCAAATGCCCGCCACGAATCAGCGGGTGAGGCCGAAACTTCCAATGGTCCGTGCGAACCGGCATTGGTGAACCTGACGTCAAGTGGCGTGGCCACCGGCCCGCGGCCGGAGAAATGGTTCCCTAATTTAACAGAGTCGCACAACTGCTGTCACCTCCGATCGGATCGAGTTGCCCCCTTTTGCGATGAGTCTCTCGACATTATCGCTGTCCGCCGGCTTGAGCCGCGTATGTTTATGCCACGCAAGGCCACGCGGCTCCCGAAAGCTTTCCCCAACCGGCACGCTTTACCCGATGCGGGCGACCCTTGCGAGTCGCGCTAGCGTCGAGTCAGGCATGACCGACGCCCGATGGTCCCTATGGCGGCTCGGAACGTCTCGGCCGTCAACCGCGACTCCCCCGAGGGCCAGCGCCATGTCGACGTCGATCCGCTCCGCGACGCCCGTTTGCCTCGTTATCTGCTGGCCCCGTAGCGTGGCCTCCTCGGCGGGCCCCGCCCAGTTGCTGCGCCGTTTGGTCGAGGACCACCTGCCCGCCACCTGGGGAATTGAAACGGCCGAACAAGCGGAGGCCCTCGCCGCGCCCCAGCGGTTCGTCGAAGCCGCGCTGCTCGCACGCAAAACCAAAGCCTCGCCTCCGGGCGAAGTCATTGCCGACGGCCTGCAGCGGTTGGCAGCAGCCGGACTCGATGTCGCGACGCTATGCCTCGACGCCGAGTTGCCCCGCGGCCAGATTGAACGCCAGCTTGCTCAGCAAGGCGTCCGCGGGATGGTAACCGAGTCGGCTGCGAGCGACTCGGCATCCGTCCGCCAGCTGCCGTTTGGGATCTGGCAACTTACGCCGCAGGGACATCTACCTTCACGACGACGTTGGTTCCGCCAGGTAGGCGGCATTTCGACCGACTTCTTCAGCGCCGCCGCTGGCCCGAAGATCGCCACGATCAATCTGGCCGCGGTTGGATTGACGAGCAGCAACAGCTGGCGTGAGCTGGAAAAGGCGATTGACCAGGCGGCAACGGCGAGCGATCGGGGCCAAATCCGCATTGCTACCGTCGCTGATCTGACGGCCGAGCTCACCCTGCAAAGCGCGGCCAAGCCGCAACGCTCGATCCTGCGCGCGGCGTAACGCGCTCCGGCAACATGGCGAGCCGGCCGGCGTTGCCCGTCGGAACCCCATCGGTCGCTAGCGCACGTCCTTCATCGCATCCCAGCTCAGGTAGCCGAGCAACCCGGCCGCGATCAGCGCGCCGAGGTTCATCCGCCAGTCGGCCCCGCTGAACGGAATGCCGACGGCCCAATCTACCGCGAACAGTAGGCCAATAAGCCCTGCGACGACCATGCCTACGATCGTCAAAGCCTTCGACATGGGCGACCCAACCTGCAACCGCGGCGCGAAAGTGGAGAATTCAGGGGAGCTATTCATTGTCTGCCGGAACTCCCAAGTATAGTTACTCTCGCTAGCGTGTCATGGCCCGAATCGCCCGAGTTTCTCGCCCGGAGACACGATTCTAGCGGATATGCGGGCAACTACCCCGCGGAAGCCGGAATCGGCTCGTTTATGGCGGCTGAATCGAGGCCGCGTTCCTCCCGGATCCGGCGGACCTGGCTGACAATGCGCTCGATGACCCGCTGATTATCGGCAATGTTCAGCCATGCCCGGTAATAGGTCCAGGCGACGACGCCAAGCCCCGCAAACGCGGCGGCCAGGTGGATATCGGCCCACGCCGCCGTATCGGCCCGACCCGTTCCGGGGTCGGAGGCAGCCCCGAGGGCGCTCAGTCCCACGACCGTCAACATTCCCAGCACGCACCAGGGAAAAGTTCGCCGTTTCAGCCGGGTGCTTTCGGCCAAATCGTCTGGCGGCAGTCGGTAGGTCTCGGTGACCTCCTTGCACCAGCGGCTCGTCCCGACGAAGTAAGTGACGGCGATGCTTTCAACCAGGACGACGAACAGTGCGGCCGCGACGCCAGTCATCATGTGCCGGCCGCGCCAATCAAGCGTCGCCTGCGCCACAGGACTGGCGTACAGATCGCCGATGATCAGCCCCAGCGTCACCGCGACGCCCAGCAACATGAGCGAAAACGACGCGAGCATGGGGAAGATGCGAGTCATCGCCCTGGGCCCCCTATGCCTTCGGCTCGTCGTATTCTTGACGCCATTGCTCGATCAGCGGCTCGGCCTTCGCGCGATCGGCTGCCGCGACCCAGACTTCGATCGTGTCGAGCGTTCCCGCCTCGATGCCGCCGAACGCGCCCTGGAGCGCTTCGCCGAGAACTCGCGCCTCGACGCCCTCATTCGCCAAAAAGGCGACCAGGGCGTGAGCCTCAATGGCATTGGCCGTCTCGTACGCGAGAATGGAATCGGAATCAGACACAACAAACTCCTTTTGAGTGAGCGCCGCTCGCGGCATCGCGCCAGTCGAGCAGGCCGCGACCAATCATTCTAACCCGCCCTCGCCCCGGATGGCAGGCCGTTGCCGAGGCGCCAGGAATGCCTAAAATCAACTGGGGATTGCCGTTACCGTTTCCGCCCCCTGCCCTGCCCCTGCTAAAAACATCGAACGCCGCCACGCCCATATAGCCCCGCCGCTTGCGGCGGGTTCGCGGTCTCCGCCGCCGGCCATATGGCCGCAGCGGTTCGCAAGCACGAGCGCACCGCTCCGGCGGGTAGTTGACCCGCGGCTACCGCTCCTGACTCCTGACTCCCGCATGGCCGACGCCGCCCAAAAACCGCTCCTCGCGATCACCCTCGGCGACCCGGCTGGCGTTGGGCCCGAGGTGGTCGTCCGCGCCTGGAGCGATCCCCGCGTCCATGAAGTCTGCCGCCCCGTCGCCCTCGGCCACCCTGAAATCTTACGCCGCGCCGTCGCCCTCACCGGCTCCTCAGCGCGCGTCGAAGTCATTGATTCGGTAAGCACCATCGCGCAATTGGGGCTCGACCCCTCCGATCCCTTCCGCATCCCCTGCCTGCCGGTAGGCAGCGACGACGTCCTCGACGCTCCGCCAGCAAAACTCGATGCCCGTTCAGGCCAGGCGGCCTACGAGGCCGTCGTCCTCGCCACGCGGCGCTCGATCGCCGGCCAATTTGCCGGATTGGTGACGGCGCCCCTCAGCAAGGCCGCCCTCCACGCCGCCGGCCACCACTATCCCGGTCACACCGAGCTCTTGGCCGAGCTCTGCGGCGTCGACGACTTCGCGATGATGCTCTACCTGCCAAAGTCCGAGCTGCCCGACTCGCGCGCCGGGCTCGGCGTCGTCCATGCTACGCTCCACTGTTCGCTGCGCTCGGTGCCGGGACAGTTGAACCCCGGACTCATCGCCGCCAAGTGCCGGCTCGCCAACATCTTGATGCGCGACGGATTTGGACTCGCCGATCCGAGAATCGGCGTCTGCGCGCTGAACCCGCACGCCGGCGAGGAAGAGCTCTTCGGCAACGAGGAGAACCTCATCATCTCGCCCGCCGTCGGCATGGCCCGCGCGGCTGGCATCGCCGCCGTCGGTCCGCTGCCGGCCGACACGCTGCTGGTTCGCGCCCGCGACGGCGAATTCGACGCCGTCGTGGCGATGTACCACGACCAGGGCCACATCGCGCTGAAGCTGCTGGCGATGCACCGCGCCGTGAACATTACGCTCGGCCTCCCCATCGTCCGCACCAGTGCCGCCCATGGCACGGCATTTGACCGCGCCTGGCAAGGCTCTGCCGAAGGAAGCGGCATGATCGCCGCGATCCTCGCCGCCGCCGAGCTCGCCCGCCGAGAGTTCCGCTTCGTTTCGTAGCACCCGTGGTTGCCATGAGCCCCGTGCTCTTCAATCCGGGGCCACGACGCGCTACTGGCGCCAGGTCCCGGTGCGCTGCGTCATCTCCGCTGGCGGCTTGGCCTCCGCGGCCCGCAATTCTTCAACCACCTTGCTCGTCACGTCGTGCCACGACGGATCGGGGGGCGTGTATTGAAACAGGCTCGCTGGCATCGTCGAGCCGAAGTACTGAACATCGTAGAATTCGAACAACGCCAGCGGGTCGCGCGTCGCGAACACGCCGTGCGGATCGGTCACCAACTCGGCGTCGACCCCGCCGCGATATTCGATCAGGTACGGAAACAGCTCGCTGCTGTCGATGTATAGCAGCACATGATGCGGCAGGTGGCTCGGCCACTCCTCCGGCGCCTTCGTCGAGAGCCCCGGCCATTCTTTTTCTAACTGCTCTGGCCGCCAGGTGCCGATCACGGCGAGCATCGTCCGCTCGCCAAGCTGCATCGGCTGCGGCGAGGAAAACGTGAAGCAGCGCGCCAGGCTCGAAATCAGCTGCGACAGCCCGCCGCGGACGGCCGCGTCGCTAAAGGCGGCGATGCCGCTCCCCTGCCCTGCCCCGCTTTGCGAGCTCAGCTCCCGACGGATCGCTTCCATCCCGACGCGCGTCACCTTTCGCGTCCCCGGCAGCTTGCGGTCCGTCCACACGTATTCGCCGTCGTACACCTGCGTGACGAACGCCGGATCGGTGCCGACGTGCGTTTCGAGTTCCCACCGGGTCCGCCGCAAATTCCCCAGTCCTTGCTGCCAGTAACTCCCCTTGCCGTTGAGTCGCTCGTCCCCGACCCGAACCAGCTGGCGAACATGGGCGGCAATGTTCGGACGCCGTTCCAGCGACCGATTGATCACTTCCTGCACGAGCTGATCGCCCGAAGGCCCCCCTGCCGGCACGCTCACCGACGTCAAGGTCGGCGTCTGCAACACGGACGGCGGCTCGGCCAGATTCAAGGGTTCGATTGCCAGCGGCGCCAGCGTCCGCGCAGCCCAATAACCGCCGCCAATCGCCAGCAGGGCGATGACCAGTTTGGTTGTGAAACGGCGCAAGATGGCATTCCTCTGCCGGTTTTAGCGGATTTGCCAAAGATTCCGGCTCGCGTCTGTCGACCTTTTTACCCGGAAGCGTCTCGCGCCATCGCGGCTGCGGATGCTCTCAGGCTCGCTGTGCGGGCGGGATTGTAGTGGCGGGCGGCTCGAACCGTCCATCGCAACTCCTCGCGCCCCATCCGCGCCTGGTCGCGCCTACTACTCACGCACTTTTCGAAATTCGACGTATCGTCGGCCAGGAAGCCGCCCCCATGGCGCTCCAGGTCCGTCGATCCGTCCGGCTCGCGTCGCGGTACACAGTCAGTTGGCCTGAGTGCCAGTTCAGAGGGGGAAAACCATGAGAGTTCAGAGGTTCTTATTGACCTTCGCAGCGATCGCCTGCGTCGCGTCGATCGGGTGCGTGGGCGGCAAAGCCGCCTACAACTTGCCGCCTGCCCAGCGGCTGCTCGAACCGGGCCCCGGCGTCGGCGGACCCGGCCCGGGCGTCATTCAGCCAGCAGGCGCCATGATGCCGATGGGCCCCATGGGTCCGGGCGGCGGCCCGATGGACGGCGGCTACTGCGGCGGCGGCGGACCGATCGCCCCCTGCATGGCCCTCGGCGCCGGCGGCACCTCGCAGATCGCGTTCCTCGGCGTCGAAGGGGCGGAAGTCGCCTGGGACGTCAGCGGCGTCTGCATGTTCGATTCGACCCCGCTCGTCATGCCGGGCCGACAGAACTTCCAGCAAGGCGCCATTTATCGCTTGAAACTCACCAACATTCCGGACCGTGCCGGCGTCGAGCTGTACCCGACGCTCGAAGTCGCTCCGGTGACGCCGCGGACCGACGCGTACCTGTCGCACTCGCCGATCCCGGTGCAGTTCACCGACGAAGATCTCGACCAAGTGCTGGCCGGCAACTTCGTGACCAAGGTGATCTACCTGCCCGATCCTGAGTTCCAAGACCTCGCGCTCGCCGGCGTCGAGACGCTCGTCAGCACGCGGCTCGATCCGGGCGTCGACCCGATTGCCGAGGCTGACCGTCGCGGCTCGATCCTGGCGATCCTCCGCATCGGTAACCTCGACTTGCAGCTTCCCGGGCAGATGCTCGCCATGAACGGCGGCGTTGAGAACGCCGACTACCAGGAAGGCGGCGTCAACCCGGCGCAGTGCATGACCTGCCCGACCGGTCAAGGCGGCGGCTACGGCGGCCCGCAAGGGATGCCCACCAGCGCCTTTGCTCCGCAAATCGCCCCTCCCAACTACATCTCGGGAGTCAACGGTCCGCAATGGGGCATGCCGTCGGTCGGCACTCCCATCGGGCTGCCTGGTCCGCCGCACATTCCGCTGGGTCACCAGGCTGGCCTGAAGGAGCACACGATGGTCAACCGGACGCGCGTCTTGATGCCGCCGCCGGTCGCCAAGATGAAGATGACCGTCAAGCAACGTCCTGGCATGAACTATCCCCGACCGGTCAACCACGTGAAGGTGAGCGAGACCAACCGCGCACCGTTCAGGTTGTTCGGCGGCACGCTGCCGGGAGCCGTGCCTAGCGCCATCCACCGCCTCGGCGCCCACAAGCACGCCGCCGGCGAGCCTTGCAACGACCAGTGCTACGAAGGGGAATCCTCCGGGGAGTATTCTTCCGGCGAGTACGAGGGCGCCGTCGAGGGCCCGTACGAAGGACAGGTCATCGAGCAGTAACGAAAAAGGTCGCGAGTTGCGAGTAGCGAGTCGCGAGTCAAGAGCTGAAAACGGATGACGTCTTCAATCTTCCAACTCGCGCCTCGCAACTCAAAACTTGCAGCGGAATCAATGACAACGGTTCGTTCCACACTACGCAGCGGCTTCGGCCGTCTGCACGTCGAAGGCAAACTGCGATGGGCAGTCTTGCTCGCTCTGACGCTCGTCGCTCCAGCGGCGGGACAAGAGCCGGTAAGACACTGGCGCCATGCCGGCGCCATGCCTCCGGGAGCGATTGGCCGCCAACGACTGATGCGCGGCGAACCGTTGTCAGGGTATTGTCAGGCGGTCGAGATTCGCGCTCCGCAAGGAGCGCGAATCGCGCCGGCCGCCGGAGCCGGGTTCGCCGAGGGGCAACCCGACTCGCTGCTGGTCGGACTTTACATCGGACCAGTCTATCGGTTTCGCGTCACCGAGATTCCGGAACATCCCGGGCTCGAACTCTTCCCAACCGTCGAATTGGTCGACCGCATGTATCCGCCCGAGGGGGAATCGCTCCGCTTCCCGGTGCCGGTCGACCTGACGCTCGACGAACTCCTGCTGGCTTCGGAGGGGAAGTTCGTCACCCGCGTGATCTACGTCGAGGATCCGAATCTCGCGATTCCGATCGCCCAGAAGACGCCCAGCGAAACCCGGTGGTTCGACGTCGCGCCCGGCGACGATCCATTGGTGACGGCCGATGGCCTCGGCCGACCAATCGCCATCCTGCGCATTGGCGGGCGTATTCCCGAGACCGATCAGAACGACGTCAACTTCGTCTACGGCGCGGCGCCGGCAATCGTCTACGCCAGGGTGAACCGGGGGGCTCACCCTGGCGTATTGCTCACGCCGCACGAGGAAACGATCGTGCCAGCGCCCTAGCCGCTTGCGGCTTAGCGCTAGCACAACTTTTCAAGCGTTCTTGTCAGTGGTCAGTTGTCCGTTGTCAGTGGTGAAGAGCGATGAAGCATCAACGTATTCACAGCGGACGACTGACAACGGACAACGGTCCGCGCAGCGCGCCAGCTTGGTTCCGCTACGGCGTCATCGCCGCCGCGGCGATTGTCATGTGCTCCTGCCGTACGGCGGAGCCCCGCTATCGCATCGCTCAAAACCAACCGAATCCATCGTCCGCCGATTCCCAACTCGCGTCGTCCGTGCCAAACGACGTTCAGGACCATGTACCGGGCGCCCAGTACGTCGCGCCTGAAAACGGTTCGGACAACAGCGAACAGGTCGTCTTCGCCGACGACTCCCAGGATGCGTCCGCGAATCTCCGGCAACCTGTCGACGTCCAGCCGGCCGCCTTCGCCGACGACTCGTCAGCGTCACTCCCCGCTCGCGGCTTAGCGCCGTCGACCATCCGTCTCGCCGCCGCCGAAATCCCTACCCATCTCACCAGCGCCCAGCTCGCGCAATCGCAGTGCCTGCCCGAAGGCAACTGGCAGCCAATGTGCAGCGGCGATGGCTGCGGCTGCTGTAACCACGGCCCCGTCCGCGGTCCCGCCGACGAGTACCTCTGCGACGGCGGCGACATGCATCTCCCCGCCGCAGTCAACGCCGACTGGAAGGTCACCGGCCTCGAACAAGAAGACACCGTCGCTCACTACGACACCGTCGACGGCCGCACGATCATCACGCCGAGCAACAAAGTCTGCCTTTACGCCCCGCGCTTCGCCGCGGTCCGCGAGGTCACCGATTTGCGTGCGTACGCCCGCATCGACGCCCCCGGCGGCACGATCCAAAAGATCAATCCAATCAAGATCGAAGAGACCGAAGACGTTCTCACCTCGCTCGCCGAAATCAAGCCCGACATCCACCGCGAGAAAGAACCGCCGAGCCTCCTCCGCGAACGCGAGCAGGCTGGCGAACTCGATCGCGATCGCCGGGTCGCCGTCACCATCGGCGCGCTGCAGCCTTACTGCAACGTGCAGCTCATCCGCAGCGGCGAGGTGATCGGAACCGACGTCGTCAAGATCGCCCGCGCGTCGCTTGCCGCCATCGCCTGGTCGGGCGTCGAAGCCGCCCAAGTCGTTCTCGACGGCCGGCACGCGCAGGCCGCCGTCAGCGACGTCTCGCCTGGCACAATCTACCACTTGTTCGAACCGAACAACCCCAAGCTCCGCCTCGTGAAGCTCGCCTCCAAGAGCTCGGCCCAACCGGGCGAAGAAGTCGAGTTCACCCTGCGGTTCGACAACGTCGGCGACAAGGTCATCGGCAACGTCGTCATCACCGACAACCTGACGACGCGGCTCGAATACGTCGAAGGAAGCCAAAAGACGTCGCTGCCCGCCAGCTTCACTACGCAGGCCAACGACGGCGAGTCGCTCATCCTGCGGTGGGAATTGACCGAACCGCTCGAAAAAGGCAAAGGCGGCGTGATTCAGTTCCGCTGCAAGGTGCGGTAGCCGCGGGTCAACGACCCGCCGGTGCGCCGGATATGACGCGCTCCACAGAACCGCGACCGCCGGTAGGGCACTCGATCGGGTATCAACGGCAACCCGCTCCTGTCCGCGCGCTCGGCAAACCGCTACGATAATCGGCGCCACGCCAATCGCGGTCGACTCACTCCGTGCCGCTCCGGCGGGTCGTTGACCCGCGGCTACCTCCCGCATCCCCCCCGCCCCGTGCCGTACCTCGCCTTCCTCTTCATTTGTCTCTGCTGGGGCACAAGTTTCATCTTGATGCATCGCGCGGCGCTCGCGTTCGGACCGGCCGAGATCGGGCTTTGGCGGATGACCAGCGGCGCCGCCACGATTGCCGTGTACTGCCTCTATGCCAGAAAGTGGACCTGGCTCACGGCGGCCGAGTGGCGCCAACTCGCCATCGTCGCCTTCTTCTGCAACGCATATCCATACGTGGTGCAGCCGTTTGCCATGCGATCGACGGGCGAGCATGGATTCATCGGCATGATGGTGACGCTCGTGCCCATCGCCACCATTGCCGCCGTCGCCGTGATGCTGCGCCAGTGGCCCAGTCCGCGGCAGTGGTTTGGCGTCCTCGGCGGACTCGGCTGCGCCGCATTGATCGTCTTCGACGGCACCGAGCGCGGCATCGCGCCGTGGCTCCTCGCCATGGCGCTTAGTTCGCCCATCAGTTACGCCATCGGCAATACCTATCTCAAGTGGAAACTGTCGCACCTCTCGACGGCGCCCCTCACGGTGATGTTCCTGCTGCTGGGCGCCGCCTTCGTCGTTCCCTTCGAGTACATCGCGCCGCTGCGCGACGCGCTGCACCTCGGCCCGCCGTCCCAGCCGCAACAGTGCTCGTTCGCACTCGCCTCCCTCCTTCTGCTCGGCGTCGGCAGCACTGGCGTCGCGATCTTGCTGTTCGTCTGGCTCGTCCAAACCCAGGGACCCCTCTTCGCCGGCATGGTGACCTACGTCGTCCCGATGATCGCCCTCCTCTGGGGCCAGGTCGATGGCGAACGCCTCACCAGCCGCCAACTCGCCGCCATCGGCGGAGCCCTCGCGATGGTCGCCATCGTCCAGTGGCGATCCGCCAAACCAGTCGTCGCCGTCACGCCCGAACCACCAGCGTGACGGTTCCGTCTCTCTGCCGATTCGCGTAAATTGGCGACGTCGCCCCGCAACGTGCGATCAAGGCTTCACCCCATTCCCCATTCGTCATTAAACCCAACCGCGCTGCCCCGGCGGGTCGTTGACCCGCGGCTACTCGTTTTCCTTCCCCACTCCTCCTTGCACCTGCCCTCTTCGCACCATGTCCCACCCCTGGCTAGCCGCCCGCACCGCCCAGTTCGACAGCTCCGGCATCCGCAAAGTCTTCGACCTCGCGGCGAAGATGAAAAACCCGATCAACCTCTCGATCGGCCAGCCCGACTTCCCGGTGCCCGACGCGATCAAGAACGCCGCCTGCGACGCGATCCACGCCGACCGCAACGGCTACAGCCAAACGCAAGGCATCCCGGACCTCCGCGAACGCCTGCAAGCGGACCTGCAGAAGGAATACGGCCACGACGATCGCCGCGTCCTGGTCACCAGCGGCACGAGCGGCGCGCTCGTCCTCGCGATGATGGCCCTCGTCGACCCCGGCGACGAAGTGATCGTCTTCGATCCCTACTTCGTGATGTACCCGGCGCTCGTCGCCATGGTCGGCGGCAAGACGGTGCTCATCGACACCTACCCCGACTTCCGGATCGACCTCGAGAAGGTCGAAGCCGCCATCACCCCGCGCACCAAACTCATCCTCTTCAACAGCCCCTCGAACCCCACCGGCGTCGTCGCCGACGAAGCCGCCGCTCGCGGCTTAGCGCAATTAGCCGCCAAACACAACATCGCGCTGCTGAGCGACGAAATCTACCGCCTCTTCTGCTACGACGCCCCCCTACCCTCCCCTGCTCATCACAACCCCAACGTGATCGTCGTCGACGGCTTCAGCAAAGCGTACGGCGTCACCGGTTGGCGCCTCGGCTGGGTCCACGGCCCCGCCGCCATCATCGACAAGATGACGATGCTGCAGCAGTACACGTTTGTGTGCGCCCCTCACCCGCTGCAATGGGCGGCGGTCGCGGCGCTCGACGTCGACATGAGCCCCCAAGCTGCTGAGTACGCGAAACGCCGCGACATGGTCGTCGCCGGCCTGCGCGACGTCGGCTACGAAGTCGCCGACACCGGCGGCGCGTTTTACGTTTTCCCCAAAGTCCCCGCCGGCAAAGGGACGGCCCAAGAGTTCGTCGCCCGCGCGATCGAGAACGAGCTCCTCATCATCCCCGGCGGGATCTTCAGTGGCCGCGACACCCACTTCCGCATCTCCTACGCCGCTAGCGAAGCGACGCTAGAGCGGGGATTAGAAGTGCTGAGAAAGATTCGCTAACCGTAGGTTGGGCTTTGAGCCCGACCGGAGTACCCAGCGGTAAGGGCGCCGAGGCGTAGCGCCGGCACGCTGGAAAGCTTAACCTACGCCCGATTTGCCGTCATCAGCCAAAAAAGGCTACAATGGTGCTATGAGCATCGTCTCCCAAACCGTCGCCACGCCGCCCGTCGCGTTGGTACTTCCAGCGCTCGAGTTGCCGCCGGTCCGCAACGAGGAACCGACGCGCAAACGCTGGACTCGCGCGGAATACTACCGGCTCGCCGAACAAGGATGGTTTCTAAACCAACGCGTTGAACTGATCGACGGGGAGATTGTTCAGTTGAGTCCGCCCTCGCCGCCGCACTCCTTTAGCTCCGACGAAATCCGCGACATCTTTCAAAGTCTCTTTGGCGATGAATATTGGGTTCGCATGCAGTTGCCGCTGTCGCACGGCGAGTACTCGCAACCCGAACCTGACGTCTCGGTGGTGCGAGGATCGCGGAAAGACTTTCAGAAGGCACACCCGAAATCTGCGGTTTTAGTCGTTGAAGTCAGCCGAACGAGTCTCGACTACGACACGCAGACGAAGCCTCAGCTCTACGCCGCGATGGGCGTCCCGGAGTACTGGGTTCTTGACCTCGTCCACCGGCAACTGATTGTTCATCGCCAACCACTGCGGGACGAAAGCAACTTTGGCGCCGGTTACGGCTCGGTGATCGTTCTCAACGAAGAAGACTCGGTTGCCCCGTTAGAGAAGCCAACTGCGTCGATTACGGTCGGAGCCGTGCTCCCCAGCCAAGAGTAGCGGACTCTTCCGCTCCGCCAACAAAAAAACGAGCCCGGCTGGACCGCAGTCCAACCGGGCTCGTTCGTTAGAAGTGGCGTGACTCAAACCAGCGCGGGCCCTACGAGCCCCGCCGGAGGTGAACGTCACGCGCTCTTGGTCGCCGGCGGCTCGTCGTTGAACAACTTCGCACGCCCTTCGACAATATCGTCCGTCACCACGTAGCGGCTGCCGCGCGGCTGATCGGGGAGTTCAAACATGATGTCGAGCATCACCCCTTCGATGATCGACCGCAGGCCGCGGGCGCCCGTTTCGCGTTCGGCGGCCTTGTGGGCAATCGCCTGCAGCGCCTTATCGGTGAACTTCAGGTCCGCCTCTTCCATGGCGAAGAGGTGTTGGTACTGTTTCGTCAGCGCGTTCTTCGGTTCCTTCAGCACGCGAACCAGCGAATCCGCCTCGAGCGGCCGCAGCGAGCTGATCACCGGCAAGCGGCCGATCAACTCGGGAATCAAGCCGTACTCGATCAGGTCGTCGCTGTTCACCTGAGCCAGCAGATCGCCCACGCTCAAATCCGAAGCATCCGAAGTCGATTGCCCAAAGCCCATCGACCGCTTGCCGAGCCGCTTGCTGACGATGTCCTGCACGCCGTCGAACGTACCGCCGCAGATGAACAAGATGTTCGTCGTGTCGATCTGAATGTACTGCTGCTCGGGATGCTTCCGCCCGCCTTGCGGCGGCACGTTGGCCGTGGTCCCTTCGAGCATCTTCAGCAAGGCCTGCTGCACGCCTTCGCCCGAGACGTCGCGGGTGATCGAGACGTTGTTGCTCGTCTTGCCGATCTTGTCGATCTCGTCGATATACAGCACGCCGCGCTGGGCCGCTTCGATGTCGAAGTCCGCCGCATGCAGCAACTTGAGCAGCAGGTTCTCTACGTCTTCGCCGACGTAGCCCGCTTCGGTCAGCGTGGTCGCATCGCCAATGGCGAACGGCACGTTCAGGCTGCGGGCCAGCGTCTTGGCCAGCAGCGTCTTGCCGCAGCCGGTCGGGCCGACGAGCAAGATGTTTGACTTGTCGATGTCGACTTCGGCCTCTTCCTCGGCGGCCATCAGTCGCTTGTAGTGGCTGTGAACCGCCACGGCCAGCACGCGCTTCGCGGAGTCCTGGCCGATCACGTACTGATCGAGCTCGGCGACAATCTCGCGAGGGCTGGGGATCTTCGTGAAGAGTTGTTTGCTCGATCCGCGGCGCTTGCGCTCCTGGTCGAGAATCGATTGGCAAAGCTCAATGCATTCACCGCAAATGTAAACGTCGCCCGGGCCTTCAACGAGGGGGCCAACGTCGCGATAGCTCTTGCGACAGAACGAACAGAACGCGTTTTTCTTCGAGGCGCCGGTCCGTCGTCCGCCGGTCAGGTCCCTGCTGGAGGGCATGCGAGTCTCCTTCCGAGTGTGCGTGCTTGAGGGGCATCACCGTCCCTCAAACCGTCGCGATTTCGTCCAAAGTTGTCGCTCGATGGGAGTCTCGTCAGCGCGACCGGGGAAGCGTCCCCTGTTCAGAAGAGCCAGGCCCCTCTGCCGCCAATTGCCGATTCGCTCCGTCATCTGGCCCTGCGCGACATCCTTGGTGCGCCGGCTTCGAGCCCTACACGCGTTCAACTACGCAGCGCCTGGGCGAGTCGTTCATCGACTCAACTCAGGCTCCGCTTCAACATCTGCTCAGCCCGCCGAACAACCGCGACAGGCGGTGTTCGCAGCAGCTTGGGGGTTTCAGGCCTAACCCGCGCCGCTGTTATCCTTTAACTCAGCCTTGAGCTCCGTTGCTAGCTTCGACTTTATTGTTCGGAATTCCTCGTCGCTCAAACCACCCCGGTCATACAGTTCCCGGAAGTTTGACATCATCTGGTGACGGTCTAGCTTGTCCTGTGCGGCGCGACCCCGATACCTTCGCGCCACGGCGAGCACGATGGCCGTTAAGGCGAAGATCACGGCGAACAGCAGCGCCGCTTTCGTCAGGCTCTCAACCGCCGGAGACGCATAAGCCAGATACATGCCGTCGCGCCGCCGCGCAGCTCGCGACGCCTCTCATAACCGTTACCTCTTGCCCTTCCTCACATTATGACGGCGCCGCCAGCATGAGTCCAGCGAACGACGTCTCATCCCCAACCCGTCCGCCCCGACAACTCCCTCGCCACCAACGACGCCCCGTCAGCCGCGGTAGTTAGCGCGCAATCCCGCCGCGAGCCGCGGTGCGCCCCCCCCACCGACTCGCCACGCCTATAACCGCGCCTCAGCGCGGAAATGTCATCCCCTCCCCCGCCTTCGCCGATAACGCTATCAGGCTACGAATGCGCGCACGCCCCGCCCCGACCTCGTACCGTTCGGACCCGCCCCCATGCGACGCCCCCCAGGCGACTCGCTGCCTTCCCCACCGAGCCCGCGACGACGGCGCCCGGACGAACTGGCGCTTGCGCTCGCGATCACGTTAGCCCTCCAACTCACGCTCCTGACGCCCGCCCCCGCCCAAGCCCAACTCCCCGAGCCGAGCTACTGGCGCACGCGCGTTTTCTTCATCCCCTACCAGCCGACAGACGCGGCCCCCTTCGCCTCGCCCGTCGACAAGGTGCAACTCCTCGTCTCCCGCGGCGGAGACCAGCAGTGGGCCGTCCTCCAAGAGGCCGAACCCCGCGTCCGCGGCTTCAGCTATCACGCCCCCGTCGACGGCGAATACGCCTTCGCCGTCCGCACCATCAACCGCAAGGGCGAAGCGACCCCCGCCACGATCGCCCAACCCCAAATCCGCGTCGTGGTCGACACGGCCCCCCCATCGCTCCAACTCTCCGCCGCTCCCGACATTTCCGGCCGGATCATCCTCCGTTACGAAGCCCGCGACTTGCAGCTCAAGCCCGAGACCGTTCGCCTGGAAGCCCAGACCGACGGCGCGACGTGGCAGCGCATCGCCACCGGTCCGCCGGACTTGTCGCAACCCGACCGCGTCGTCGGCCAAGTCGCCTGGAAGCCCCCCACCAGCGCCGGCGCCTTGAAATTCCGCGCGACCATCGACGACCGCGCCGGCAACCAATTCAGCACGCTCGCCGACGCCTCGCTCGTCAATCCCCTCGCTCCCACGCTCGCCGGCCCCACCCTCGCCGATCCGCCTGCTTCTCAGCCGCTTGCCAGCTTGCCGTCATCCACCCCCACCCTCAACGGCCCTACCCTCAACGCGCCCGCCGGCAACCCCTTCGGCAGCACCGGCGTCGATCCCTTCGCCGCGTCATCGCCGAGCGCGAACCCTGCCGCCGCCGCTGCCCAGCCGCTCGCCGGATTAGGGCCACCCGCGCAAGAATGGACCGCCGCCCCCAGCGCCGCGCGCGCGGCGAATTCACCCGCCGCACCGCAGACCGCCGCGCCGTCAACCAGCCCGTTCGCCGCCGCCGCTGCCGCGACGCCAGTCGCGCCGCCCCTCTGGCCCGACAGTCGCACCCCGGCGCGCTTGGTCGCCGACAACGGCGCCACCCCCTCCCCTGCCCTTCCCTCGCGCGACCTCTTCGGCGCCCCGCCGCTGGTCGGCGGCGGATCGGGATACGCCAGCAACTCAACCGCCAACGGTTTGCCGCCGAACCCTTTCCAATCAGCCTCGGCGTCGCCGGTCACGCCGCTCGGCCAGCAAACCATCCCCAACCCTCCAAATTGGTCGGCGCCCGCCAGCGATCCGCCTGTCGACGCCGCCGGCACGCGCTGGGTCAACTCGCTCACGTTCGACGTCGACTACGACCTCCAAACGGTCGGTCCCTGGGGCGTCTCCAAGGTCGAGCTCTTCGCCACCCGCGACGGCGGCGCGAGTTGGGCTAACTTCGGCGCCGATCCCGACAACCGCAGCCCGATGCGCGTCGCCGTTCCCGCGGCCGGCCTCTACGGCTTCCGCCTCGTGGTCAACGGAGCCAACGGCGCTCCAGCCGCCACCCCCAATGCCGGCGACAAGCCCGAACTGGTGATCGGCGTCGACATGACCGAGCCGACCGCCGAGCTCCAGCCGGCCGAACTCGGCCAAGGCAACCTCGCCGACCACCTCATCATCCGCTGGAGCGCCACCGACGATAATCTCGACGCCCGCCCGGTCGGCCTCTTCTATGCTAACAACCCCGAAGGCCCCTGGTCGACCGTCGCCACCGACATCGACAACAATGGCCAATACGCCTGGCGACTCCTGCAACAAGTCCCCGAGCGCCTCTTCCTCCGCCTCGAAGTCCGCGACAAGGCCGGCAACGTCGCCATCCGCCAGTCGCCGGCCCCGGTCGCGCTCAATCTGCCGCAACCCACCGGCAAACTCCGCAGCGTCCGCCCGGTGCAAGCCGAGCCCCAACGCTTCCGCACGGCGAGCGGGCAAGAGATCCGCAATCAGTAGCCGCGAGGATAAGCGGAATGCATCGCAAAAGTTGCACTTCCTTGTCACTTCTACTGATTTCATTTGCTGGATTAGCGTGGAACTCCGCCGCCTTAGCCCAGGAAGCTGAACCCGAGCACATCGAGACCGACCGCGATTCGTTCACACCCGCGACGGTTACCGCCGGCAACGGTCGCTTGATCGTCGAATCAGGCTATTCGTTCATCGATAACCGCAGCGTCCCCGAAACGCACAGCCTCCCTGAACTGATCGCCCGCTACGGGTTGAACGATTGGTTCGAGCTTCGCATCGGCTCGAACTACGAAGTCGGCGGCGCGTCGAACTCCATCTCCGGCGGCGGCGGAGACGACGGCGACTTCGACTCTGCTGAACTAGAAACCGAAGCGAAAGTCACTTACGGCTTCAAGGCGGCGCTCACTGAACAAGATGGTTGGATGCCCCGCAGCATCGCCATCGTGCAAGGCGCCACTCCCACCAGCGGCGTCGAGACGGCGACCCATGCGGTCGGCACGTACGCCTGGGGGTGGGAACTCGGCGAGATCTGGCTTTGGGATTCGGCGATTCGCTATGGCGACGGCAAAACGGAAGAAGATAATTTCGATCGCTGGGCGCCATCCACTGTCTTGAAGTGCGGCGTTGCCGAGCAGTGGAACGCTCACATCGAGTACTTTGGCATCTTCACCGACGGACGCTCAGACGAGCTGACCCAATCATACGTCAGCCCCGGCCTCCACTATCTGGTGACGCCCGACTTCGAAGTTGGCGTCCGCATCGGCTGGGGCCTCAGCAACGACGCCGCCAACTTCTTCTCCAACGCCGGCGTCGGCGTTCAGTTTTAGCCGGCCGACAATAATCATGGCGCCGCCTATTGCAGCTCTCGGCTTCGCCAGAGGGTTGGTCACCACACCGGTCAACGTCGCCCCGCGTTGTGCTCTCTCCGGCAACGCCGCAACGACGATCCGCCATGTGGTCTAGCCAGAATCGTCCGATTCCCTTCCGCACGCTGGGCGCCATGCTTTCGCGGAGCGTAAGCATGTGGAGTCTCTGACCGCTCCGCGTCACTCGAACATGTCGACGCTCCGCGACGACATGCCATCCAGCGTCGCTCCCTAAGTCATCATCGACGAAAAATCGATGCCCATGGAACAAGGCATTCGACTCAATCTCCGCCAAAGTCCAACAATGGTCGATCGCATCGTCCCAAGCGACGCCTTGAAATTGATTGAGCACCAAACGCGAAATCTCCCACACCTCCGCCTCGCCGGGGATGCGGCCGGAAACGTTGACCACCACCGAGACGTCAGGCAGGCTCCCTAGAACCTCCCGAAGCATGATTAGATCCTCGTCCTCAGCCTCTGCCAAGAGATCGTCGTAGAATCCGAGATAAAGCGACGCCGACTCGGCGCCGACGGGCCAACGCCACGCTTCGGGGCCATTTGCCTCGGCAATCTCGTAAAAGAACGCCGCAACTTCCTGCCGCGTGACTCTGGTCAGGTTGAAAAATACTGATCGCATGTCAGGTCAAGCTTATCGGGATAGTTGTGATGCCATGACAACGCCAAACCGCCCAATCGAATCAGCGAGTTTCAGCCGAGACCGCGTCATCCTCATCGATCGAGTGTTCGATCAATCATCGCGTCAACAACCCGAATATCCTCTTCGTCGCCAGACCGTTGATACGTCGCCCTGTCTCCATTAACGACGATCGGTCCCACGACTGTACACTCTCCTTGCTGCCGCGCCGGCAGCCGGAAGATGCAATGCCCCGTCCAGCTTCGCCACATTTGCAGCGCAAATTCGTCGAGGCAGACGACCCACCTGTCGTCCATATCTTGAGGCCATACTCCTGCCCGTAGCTTCGCGGCCGAGTCCGGACTAAGCGTTCTCTCGTACTCAACTTCAATACGCGAGTCGCCCATCGGCATTACCTTCGACAACCAACGTTCACGGCTCGACATACGATCTTTCTTCCACAGAAATCAAGCAGTGTCTTCGACACTCCCCTCGAAGTCGTCTCTTAAGGCACTGGTCCAGATGACGCAGCCAGTTCGCGTAGTTCCTGCCAACACTCTTCATATCGTCGTAACGTGAAATCAAGTCCCGGCACAGACCGGTCGACTCGGTCCATATAATACAGACGCTCCTTCTCAAAATAGTGCTCATGCCGCCGCTCGTTGGCTTCGCCAATCAGCGACGGCAAATTGTGGAGGTGTTCCGCCTCGATGGTGCAGTACTCGATCATTCCCAATAGGCCGGCATCTCGCAATCTCTGCAATCCATATTGCAGAATCCGAATGTAGATCTGATCGCGCTCCGACATATATTCGCTCCGATCGTGGCCAAGCTCGCCGCACCAGTTTACCGTGACGGGCGCGAACCTCCTTCATTTACCGACGACATAATGCTCGCTAGCCGTCCGAATCTCAATTTGCCCATCGCAAGCATACCGATCAAACAACCCCACCAAAAACTCCCGCGGCAACAGCGGCAAGTAGTCCGCAAGTAGGAAGCGCAGAATTCGCATGCGGTTCGCTTCGCTATCCTCAAAAACCAGTTCATACGCCACCGACCGCTTGGCGTAGCTGGCCCCCAACTCCTGCAACGCCCCCTCAACGTCTTCGGCCACATGGTAGGGAACTTCTCTCCCCAACTCCCCAAACGCCGCGATCCAGAACTCAATCAGAGCGTTCGACCGCCCGGCGATCGCGGTGACGAACGTCCCTCCGGCCACGAGCGAGCCGATCAGCTTCGCCAGCTCTGCCCGCAAGTTCGGCACGTAGTAAAAGACGTGATTGGCCAGAATCAGGTCAAACGGCCCAGCCCCCTCCGCCGGCAGCGTCGCCGACTCGACGATCGGCGTCCCGCTGCGACTCGCCAACCGCTCGACCGCCTGCCGCCGCACCGCATCGACCGGTTCCACCAGCGTCAGCGCCACCCGTTCGGGCGCCCAGCCAAGTTCGTCCAAGAACCGCTCCGTGAACGTCCCGGTCCCGCACCCGAAGTCGAGCATTCGCACCACGCCCGTCGTCGGCAGCCGACCGCGCAGCTCCTCCGCATACGCCCGCACGTCCTCACGGGCCTCCGTGGCATGACGCTCGAAGAACGAGTAGTCATCAGCAATCGCCCCAAAATCCTTCGCCGGGTTTTCGCTCATCGCACCTCGGAGTTATTGATCTCTCGCAATGGCGCGAAGGCGCAAAGAAAAACGCAAAGAATTTCATTGGTCTTCTTTGCGTGGTCTCTGCGCCTCTGCGCCTTAGCGAGAGAAATCTCAGTCACTACTAGGAAACACCGTGTCCCGCCTGGCCAAAAATAGTTGCGCGCAAACCACCCCCAATATGATAACGTGGCCGTAGATTAGGCTTTCAGCCCAGTTATGCCGCGGTGTGCTCCCCGTCAGGCTAGAAAGCCCGATCTAATTTTGCGACTTTTGCGTGCCGACTCGTCAATCGAAAAAACGCAAAATTCGCTTCCATAGACGACGTTGCTTTTGTAAGAAAACCTCGGAAATTGCCGAACAAAATCGCCGCTGACAGCCGGCTAAACGCCCGAGTTTTGCGGCACATTAATGGGGCCCCCCGTCATCGCACGCAAAAGCAAAATTAACCAGCAACTAGCAACTCGCAACTCGCATCCAGCGCCTAATGCCCAAGAAACCCGCCACCGCCGCTGTTTCCGGATTCGACGTGCTGATCGACGCCAAGTCGATTCAGCCCGCCGCCGTGACCGTCATCGTCGGCGACGACGGCTTCCTGCAGCACGAAGTCCGCCGCGCACTGATCGCCAAACTCTGCGGCGACGACCCCGACGCCGCGGCCGAGCATCTCGATGGCGAGCGGATCGAGTATCGCGACCTCCACGACGCCCTCTCGGAGCTCTCCCTCTTCGGCAGCGGCCAGCGGGTGATCGTCCTCGAAGACGCCGACGACCTCGTGAAGGACAACCGCGATCGCCTGGAGGACTACGTCGCCAAGCCGCGCGGCGACGCGATCCTCCTCCTCGAAGTCACCACCTGGCCCAGCAACACGCGGCTCGCCAAGGCGGTCGCCGAGTCAGGCCTGACGATCAAGTGCGCGACGCCGGCGCAAGGCAAGGAACTGACCGAGTTCACGCGGCAGCTGAAGGAGTGGCTCACGGTCGTCGCCCGGCGCGAATTCAACTGCGAGTTGCTCAAGCCGGCCGCCGATCTGCTCGTTGATCTCATCCCGCCCGAGCCCGGCATCCTCTACCAGGAGGTCGCCCGCCTCTCGCTCCTCGCCGAGCCGAGCCGCCGGATCGACGGGAGCCTCGTCCAGCAAAACGTCGGCGGTTGGCGGACGCGCAAGACGTGGGACATGATCGACGCCGCCGCCGATGGCCGCGCCGCCGACGCGTTGCAGCAACTCGACCGCCTGCTCGCTGCCGGCGACGAACCGTTCGCGCTGCTGCCGCAGATGGCCTCGACGCTCCGCAAGTTCGCCCTCGCGGTGCGGTTATTCGACCAGGCGGAACGCCGCCGGCAGGCGATGTCGATCCGCGTCGCGCTCGAACGGGCCGGCATGCCGCCGTTCAAGCTGAATGACGCCGAGCGACAGTTGAAGCAGATCGGCCGCCCCCGCGCCCGGCAGCTCTACCGTTGGCTGCTAGCGGCCGACTTGGAGCTGAAGGGCTACAACTCCACCAAGGACCGTGCCCGCCGAGTGATCGAAACGCTGATCATCCGCCTCTCCCAGCACGCCGCCCTTCCCGCCCAGCGCTAGCACGATCGCTGAACTTGCTCGCCCGCCGGCTCGCCGCTACCATCCGCGCCTGCGCGGCGGAGGAAACCGCGATGCTGGTTGCTGAATGCTCGGTACTGGATGAGTCTCCTCTCGCCAGCATCAAGCAACTCGCATCCAGCATCTGTCCGCAGGCCGTAACACCCGAACTCTCATTCAGCACAGTCGCGATGAGCCATTCGCCAGCCACACGATCGCACTTCGCCGCACTGCTCCTGGCAGTGCTCGCGCTCGGCTGCGCGTCGCCATTGACCACGGCCCTCAATTCCGCCGCCACGAAGGAGCCGACCCCCACTCCCGCCGAAACGCAAGCCGCCGAAGCCCTCAAAGCGCAGGCCCTTCACAAAGCGACCGTTGGCGAAGCAATCCCTGAAGACAAAGCCTTCGCCGAAGTCCTCGATCAACTCCAAGAAATTCGCGCCATCGACCCCGAGGCCGAACGCGAACTGATCGCCGAACTCAAGCAGGTGAAGCCCGAGAACTACGCGATGGTCGTCGACGCGTTCCGGACCGCGCTCGCCTACCGACAACAGATGGCCGAGCGCGATCGCGCGGTGTTCGCCGGCGAGACTCCCGAAAACGAGTTCGACGTCGCGACGCAGCAGCTGCGCACCAAGTCGCCGCCCACGACCAAGGTGCAGCAAGCCTCGGCGACCGTTGACGTCCCCCCCACGGAACCGCCCACGCCCGCCGCCGCCAACTGGCCGGCCGCTCAGCCGACCTCGCCTAACTTGCCGGCCGCCGTTCCCCCGCTCTCCCCTGCCGCGAGTCGCGTCGTCCCCGCCGCGCCGTTGGTCGCCACTCCGCCGCCGCCGCAGGCGCCCCAGGCCCGCGCCGTCGAGCCAGCGGCCCAAGGTCCGACCCCGACGCCGCGCCCCTTGCCGCGACGAGTCGATCCACCCGCGACCGAGCCCGCCGACGCAGCGGCCATTGCCTCCGACGCCCAACAGCCGCCCGCCCCTGTCGCGGCGCCGCTGCCCGTCGCCGGCGACTGGCACGCGCAGCTCGCGGCGGCCATCGACGAACTGGAGCACTCTGTCTCGCCCCAGCCGACGACCGTCGCCGAACTACACGACCACATGCGGCTCCGCACGCTGCAGCTGCTCGCCGGCAACGAGACCGACGCCTACCGCCCAATTCCCGGCGCCTCGCCCGCGCAGCAAGACTTCTGGTCGAAACAGCTCTTTGCGATCAACGCCTACCTGAATGCAACGACGCAGCTCGACGAGAAGCAGCGCGCCGTCGCCGCGCTTGCCCCGCTCGACGAGGCCCGCGCCCGGCTCTCGGAACTGGCCTCGTTGCGGATTCGCAACCTCTCGTTCGTCGAGTCGGTCGACGGCTTCGGCACCTACGAGCCGAGCAAAGGATCGTCCTTCGCGCCCGGCCAGAAGGTCATGCTCTATGCCGAGGTCGAGAATTTTGCGAGCAGCGCCTCCGAAGAGGGCTTTGCCACTTCACTCGGCACGAGCTTCAAAGTCCTCGACGAGTCGAACCGACTGGTCGACGGCAAGCAGTTCCCCGACGTCCACGACAGCTGTCGCAATCGCCGCCGCGACTTCCACATGCAGTACGAGCTGGCCCTGCCCGAGCGGATCTATCCCGGTCCGTACAAGATTGAACTGACGATCACCGATCACAACTCGGGCAAAATCGGGCAAACGACGATCCCCTTCGAGATCACCGGCGAATCAACGCCCAAGCCGTTAACCGCCGCGGCTCCGGCGCCGCCAAAAAAATAGCCCGACCATCCTGGTCGGGCTGTGTTCGACGCTCCCTCGTTTCATGAAGGCGCTGCGCGGATATGTGCGCTGTGGCGCGCTGTTGCCGCTTAGTGAAAGTGAAAGTGGACGCCGCCATACCCGTACCCGCCGTAGCCGCCGTACCCACCAAAGGGCTGCGTCAGCATGTCGGTGGCCGCGGCGTCTTGATCGGCGGTCTTCTGCATTGACCTTTCTTGCGCGAACTGCTGCTGTTGCTTGATCGAGCCTTCCTCGGTCTGCGCCGCTTCGGTCTCGTCCTTATTGATGTCGGCGTACGACTGCTTCATTTGCTTGTGGAGCGCCATCGCCTGACCGACGTCGGCTTGCCGCGCGTTGTTGAACATCTGCTGTTGCTGCTGGATCATTTCCTCTTCGTGCTGGAACTTCAGCAGCCAGAGCTTCATCTGTTTCGGCGAGAGGTTGGCGAGTTCCGCCTCGTACTCCTTCGCCTCGGCCGGCGTAATCTTCGCCGAGTGGGCGCAGTAGTCTTTCACCCAGGCGCGGGCCCGGAGCATCTGGGGGCTGTCCCAGACCTTTTCGCGCTCGGCGTCCATCGCCGCGTTGGCGCCCGGATGGTAGGGAGCCGGCGTCGCCGCCGGAGCAGCCGCCGTCGACGTGGGCGGCTTCGTTGCGGCGGGCTTCGCCGGCGCGGTCGCCGGTGCGGCCGATTGACTGAATGCGAAATTCGCGAAGCTTGCTCCCACGACCGCCAGCATGATTGCGGCGACACCCAAACGCTTCATGGCACGACTCCTCAACCGAAAGATGTCCAACAACGCGGCCGGGCGAGGCGCGTCTACCGCGCCGCTCGCAGCCGAAAAGATCACGGGCGATCTCGGCAAGTGTAGCTCGGCCGCGAGCGCTCGCCGGGAATCCGCTTGTACCGATTATACCGACAACCGCGAGTCGCTCACGCAACGATGGGACGACGATCCGCCCGAGCGTTGCCAAAAGCGGTACACGATTGATCGCAAGTCCGCTTCATTTCCTCCGCTTACCGCGTTCAACTTTCCGCTTTTTTCTCACTCTTCCCGATGGACGCCCAGCTCGCGTTGGATTCGAGTCAGTTCGGAGGTGACGCGTTCCGGATCGGCGCCGACTTCGCTCAACAGGAGCCTTGCCAGTCCCACCGCGGTCTCGGCCTCTTCGATGCAGATCTGCGTGGCGCCCACCTCCTCGAGCCACGCCCGCTCCTTCAGATAGCGTGCTCGCGCGAAGACCTTGAGACGACTGTTGATCTCCTTCGCCGTGATGATCACCAGCGTCCGCACGAGCACGTCGGGGACCGTCACCAGCAAGTACTTCGCGTCCTTGATGCCGGCCGCCTCGAGGATGTCGTGCCGCGTCGAATCGCCGTAGACGCCGAGCTCGCCGTTGCTTGCAAGTTCGCGAATCGTGTCGATGTTCAAGTCGACGACGACCGTCTCCACGCCGAAGCCGCGCAAAATTCGCGCCGCCGTCTGCCCGACCGGCCCGTAGCCGACAATCACGGCCCTGGTCGTCGAGTCGTCGGCCCCGTCGCTCTTCGCCACGCGGGCGGACATCGATTCGTTCAAACGGATCCCGCCCGCTTCAGCACGCGAGCCGATGGCTTTCCACAGGGCCGGCTTCGACCGCAACCAGCGTTCCATCGGCTCGATCAAGCGAAACATCAGCGGATTGAGCGTGATCGAGATAATGGCCGTCGCCACGAGCAGACTGCGTCCTTCCTCGCTCATCAGCTGGTGCTCGATTGCCTCGGTCGCGAGCAGAAACGAGAACTCGCCGACTTGGGCCAGCGCGATCCCGACGGTGAGCGCGTTTCGAAAGGAGTACCGGAGCCCCCACACAATTGCGATCGCCGTGAGGGGTTTGGCAATTAGCACGATGGCCAGCAACACGGCCAGATAGAGAGGCTGCTCGACCAACACGTGAGGGTCGAACAACATGCCGACCGACACGAAGAAGACCACCGCGAACGCGTCCCGCATCGGCAAGGCGTCGGCCGCCGCCTGGTGGCTCACTTCCGTCTGCCCCACGACCATCCCGGCGAGGAACGCCCCCAGAGCCACCGACACGCCGAGATAGAGCGCCCCGGTCGCGATCGCCAGCGCGATCGCCAGGACGCACAGCGTGAACAGCTCGCGCGATCGCGTCCGCGCCACGAGGTTCAGCAGCGGGGGAATCAACCGATTGCCGGCGCCCAGCACGAGCGCGGCCAGCAGCCCAATGCGTGCGACGGCCATTCCCAGCGACATGGCAATGCCGCCTCCCGGCACGGCCGCGGGCGCCCCCGCCTCTCCGGCGCCTCCGCCGTCGGCGACCAGAATATCAGCGGCCGCCGGCAACACGACCAGCACGAGCACGGTGAAGATGTCTTCGACGATCAACCAACCAACGGCGATATGGCCCTGCGTCGTATGCAGCACATCGTTGTCGGTCAGTACTCGCACCAGCACGACGGTGCTCGCCACGGAGATCGCAATGCCAAGCACCACTCCCTCCGCCGTCGGCCAACCCAGCGCTACCGCCGCCACGGTTCCCAGCGCCGTCGCCGCCGCAATCTGTCCCACCGCGCCGGGAATGGCGATGTTCTTGACGGCGAGCAGATCCCGCAGGTCGAAGTGGAGCCCCACGCCGAACATCAACAGCACGACGCCGATCTCGGCGAATTGCAAGGCGGTCTCCTGATCGCCGACAAAGCCAGGCGTATACGGCCCCAGGACGATCCCGGCGATCAGATACCCCACGATCGGCGACAAACGGAGCTTTTCGGTGATCAACCCAAAGAAGAGGGCGGCTAAGAGACTGACCGAAAGGTTGATCAACAGTTCGTCGTGCATCGATCCTGCGGAGGGGAAAGAAGTCGCGGCGGGCGGCAGGACCGGTGATTGTAGCAGAAATGGGCGGCTGTTCTTCACCGCAAAATGCCGCACCTTGGCACACCACCAATTACCCCAGTCGTCTATTGCCCGTCTGCGCGATCTTCGTATTCTCCATAGTCCAACTCGGGCTCGCGCGCCCAGTCATCGTCATCCTTCTCATCCCCAAACAGAATGTTTCCAATCTTGGGGTCGGTGCAATAGATTCCGAGCTGCTGCAGTTCGCCCAGCGCTGCCAATACTTCAGGCCAGTGCTCGCCAAAATCGCGATAACCATCCCCATGAAACCGCGCCATGATCCGTTGATCATCCCAGTAAGGCGGCGGCCGGTGGAGATAACCTTTCCGAAGTCGAGCAATCGCGGCGGCTTCATCATGCCCATTTCGATTGCCAAAAACGAATCGTCATATTCGACAAGCCTGGGAACATGGAGACTGCCAACCTTCTCGACAGCGGCGGCTTTCAGAATTAGATAGCAATTCCGTTCATCTTCGTAGTTCTCGGGGCGATAGAATAATTTGAGCGCTGATCCGCGTGACGTAGGCCAAACCGTCCCGTCTTGGCCTTCGCCGAACGGCGCTTGGAAGTCAACGACGATTCCTTTAGAATCCGCATAGGCGGCTCCGTTTCTTCGCAACTGTTCCTTGTCGAGTTTCATGATGCCGAACCCAACTGGCCATTCATCGAAAGTAACGCTCGACCTGCTCGTCAATGGCGCTAAGATTGGCCTGAGCCAAGTTTGTCCCGACGAGCTTTTTTTAGAAGCTGCCTGCGAACCTATCCCGCCAACGGACGGTCAAGTCCTTATCGGGATCGACGGCGTCATCAAGATTATGGACGTTTTCCTTCCGCATGGCATTACGGGACGGAGAGTTTCCTATTACTAAGCTTGGAGGAGTGATCTCTGCGTCATATGACGAGCTCACCTATATCCCAAGCCGCCCGTTCCCGCCGCCTCAGCCGCGGCCCCAACGTCGCCCTCACCATTCTTTACGGGCGGCGCTATCTGTGTGAGTTCCCGGATGATGTCGTCGCCTGGATTCATGTCGGAAAGGCGTTGGGCAAAGTAGCACGCTTTGAAGAGGCCGAGCAGGCGCTCACTAAAGCGATCGAGTTCTGTCTGCCTGAGCATCGCCAGTATCCACTCAGCGAGATCGGCAATCTGTATAAGGAATCGGGCGAGTCCGATCAAGCTGCCGAGTGGTATCGGCGGGCCATCGCCGCAGCTCCAAACGACGCGGGCTTTTACTTGCTTCTCGGCGGCAATTTCGCCAGACAGAGCCGTTTTGCTGAGGCGGAAGAAGTCTACCGTGCTGCGATCGCCTGCACCGATGGCTGCATCGACGAGGCCTACCTCAATCTCGGCTTCGTCCTCCGTGCCCTCGAACGATTCGCTGAAGCCGCCGACTGTTTCCGCGAGGCCTTGCGGCTCGACCCCGATTACCGCGCCGCCCGTTGCGCTTTGTTCGACGTTGAACGCTGCCTTCGTTTTGAACGCCGAATTTAAACCACTTCTGCTGATATCACTTAAACGCCCCCCACCACGCGCCGCACCCGATCTAAAATCGCCCGCGCCGCTTCCGCTTCTTCGCTCACCACCTCGGCCGCGCCCGCCTTTCGCGCGGCCGCCATATTCAGCACGTACCGGCAACGGGCCACGACGGCACACTTGCCATTTGCCGCCCGAATCGCCGCCGTCACGTGAGTCGTGATGTCGTCATTCGGCAAGCAGACGATCGCCAGTCGCATCGACGCGATGCCAGCCTGCTCGAGCGTCGACCGTTCGCGGGCGTCACCGACGGTGGTGTCGAAACCCTGCTGAGCGAACGGATGGAGGTTTACCGGGCTGAGGTCCATCATGCCGACGCGCCAGCCGCTCGTTTCCAGATACGCGGCGACGTCCCGGCCAATCGGGCCGGCGCCGACGATGAGGACGCGGCTCCCCTCCCCTTCGATCTCGGGAAGCGACAGCCGCGGGCGCCGATGTTGTTCGTCGCTCCTCAGGAATCGCACGCCGAACTTCAGCAGCAGCGGCGTCGCGATGAGCGTGCCAAGCGCAATGAACAGGGTCCGGTTGTAGTCCTGCTCTGAAATCACCTCGCCGCGCAAGCCGGCGAGCAGCAGCAGGAACGAGAACTCGCCGAGTTGAGCCAGGCCCAACCCCATTCCCGCGGCGCTCTGCCAACTCAACCCCGTGAGTCGCAGCGCCATCGCCCCGGCCAACGCCTTCACGGCGATCATGCCGAGGAGCCCAAGCGTCATCAGCACCGGCTCTTCGAGGAACACCGCCGGCCGCAAGATGGCGCCAAGGGTCACAAAGAAGACCGCGGCGAAGGTTTCGCGGAATGGCAGAAGGATCGAGTCGATCTGCGTGCTCAGGCGCGAACCGCTGAACGCCACTCCGGCAGCGAGCGCGCCGATCGCCGGCGGCAGATCGAGTTGCACCGCCGTCAGGCACGCCCCGCCGAGCATCACCACGGCAAACAGGCAGACCAGTTCGGGGCTCCGCAGTTCGGCAATGAGTTGAATCGCCCAACGGTGCAGCAGCCGCTTCACCACGAGAAACGAAATCAGAAACAGCGCCGACTTGCCCGCGAGGGCAGCGAACGCGGCGGCGGCGGGAGGTTCGCCCTGTCCGCTGAGCAGCGGCGTCAACAGAATCAGCGGGACGAGGGCAACGTCTTGAAACAGCAGAATGCCAACCGCCCGCCGTCCGGACCGCGACTCGAGTTGTCCTAATTCCGCCAGGCCGCGAAAAACCAGTACCGTCGAGCTCAACGCGGCAGCCGCTCCCACGAGCATCGACGCTTGCCAACTCATGCCGAATCCATGGGCGATAAGCGCGACCGGCGCCGCCGAGAGCGCCATCTGCGTCACGCCCCCCGCGACGATGTTTCGCCCCAGGCCTAGGAGCTCCTCCAACGAGAACTCGATGCCGATCGAAAAGAGGAGCAACAGCGCGCCGACCATCGCGACCCCTTCCAAGGCCTCTGACTCGTCGCCGACCAGTCCCAGACCGCCGCCCCCGCCGATGAGCGCTCCGGCCAGGAGGTAGCCGACCATCAGCGAGGCGTTCAGCCGGCGGCAAATGACGCCTGCCGCTAGCCCGGTCGCCAGGATGATCAGCAGCGTCGCCGCCAGCGGAGTAAAAGCGTGATGATCCAAACCCGAGTCCTTCCGACCGCCCCGAAAAACCTGTGCAGCTGCTCGACCCGCCGAGCCCCGCAAGTTTAGGCCGCCGCCGGAGTTCGTGAAACCCAAGCGACTAGGTCGCAGAACTTGCAGCGGCCGCCATTGGCGTCACAATAAGGGGACGCCTTGCGATTGCTTTTCTAACTACTCGGATCTCTGGACCCAGCCACTCCTATGAGCCAGCACAAGCGTGTCTCGTCGCGTCAGGTTTCTTCTCGACGCTCGTTTTTGAAGCAGACCGTGGGTTCCGCGGGCATTGCCGCGGCCGGCGGCGGGCTGGTCCCGTACTTCCTCACGGCGTCGCGAGCGGCGGCCGCCACGGCATCGGGCGACCGGCCCCTGATTGGCTGCATCGGCCTCGGCGGACAGGGGAGCTGGAACATGGAGCTCGCGATGAAGCACGCCGACGTCGTCGCTGTCTGCGACGTCGACTCCAATCGCTTGGCCGAGGCCCGGCAGAATGCGGGCGGCAAGGCCGACATGTACGACGACTACCGCAAGTTGCTCGATCGCAAAGATATTCAAGCGGTCAGCATCGCCACGCCCGACCACTGGCATACCAAGATCGCCATCGACGCAATGAAGGCGGGCAAGGACGTGTACTGCGAGAAGCCGCTGACGCTCACGATCGACGAAGGCAAGAAGATTTGCCAGGTGGTGAAAGAGACGGGCGCCGTGTTCCAAGTCGGCACCCAACAGCGGAGCGATATGGATCAGCGGTTCTTGCAGGCCGTGGCGATCATCCAGAGCGGTCGATTGGGGAAAGTCCACAAGGTATCGTGCGCCATCGGCAATGCTGAAAGCTCGCCGTCGATCCCAATCGTCGCCCCGCCGAAGGAACTCAACTGGGAGCGCTGGCTCGGCCAAGCGCCGCTGGTCGAGTATCGTTGGCAGGGGGGCAAGGATGCTGAAGGCGCCGAAATTCCCTACAAGAGTCGCGGTCACTATGAGTTCCGTTGGTGGTACGAGTACTCCGGCGGCAAGATGACCGATTGGGGCGCGCACCACGTCGATTGTGCCTGCTGGGCGCTGGGCCTCGACAAGACCGGGCCGAACGCCGTTCGCGTCGATTTCTGCGAGCATCCGGTCCCGTTTGAGAAAGGCTACCCGACGCTGGACGATCGCTACAACACAGCCACGTCTTTCCACGTGGTGAATACGTTCGACGACGAAGGCGTCGAGCTGACGATTCGCCACGACACCGACAACGGCATCCTATTCGAGGGCGACAAGGGTCGGCTATTCGTCAGTCGGGGCAAGCTCGCCGGCAAGCCGGTGGAAGAGCTAACCGACAACCCGCTTCCGGCCGATGCGATGCGCAAAGCGTACAAGGGTTCGGAGCCGGTCAGCCATATGCAAAACTTCTTCGACTGCGTGAAGAATCGGAAGGAGCCGATCTCCGACGTCTTCTCGCATCATCGTTCGCTCACCAATTGCCACCTGGCGAACATTGCGCTGCGGCTCAATCGGAATCTGAAGTGGGACCCCGTGAAGGAAGCGATGATCGGCGACGACGAGGCCCAATCGTTCGTGGCGAGGGAGCAGCGGAAGGGCTACGAGATCACGGTGTAGTACGACTGGTTCGCGCGGCGACCGGGGAGTTGCCTAAATTGCAACACTTTTGCGACACGGCGCCGTAATTTGCGACTGAAACTGATGCGGGGCGGTCCGACGATGTCGTGCCGCCCCGCAGATTCAGCGGCGATTTGTCTCGCCGCGCCCTGCCGGGTATACTCGGTCCGGTCGCCTATCGAAGTTTGCATTGAGTGCACGCGTTTCGCGGCGACCAACCAGCGATCTCGCCGGCGGCATTCTGGTGAGGCGACCGCGTCGCTGGTTGAACCACCCTCCCCTGCCCTCGCCGTCCCGCGTCGTATCACTTGGCGACTTCCTGAGTCGCGCACGTTTATCGACTCCCGCCTTCTAGGCGATTCGCTTAGGGAACAGCCCCGAGCAACGTCGCGCCCCTTTGATTGACACCCTTGAAAACTTCCTGAGGTTGCTACTGCAATGACCGCTCGAAACTTGACCCGAGGATTGCATTTTCTCGCCGCCGCTGCGCTGCTCGTTTCCGTGCGTCCGGCGCCGGCCAGCGCCGCCCAGGTGCTCATCGCCGATCGCCTCAGCAATGCCGTCTATCGCTATAGCGGCAACGGCGTCCTTCTTGGCACGGTGGTAGCGGACAACGTTAATCTCAATCAACCGTCCGGCATTGCCCTCTCTCCCGACTCGACGAAGCTGTACGTCGCCAGTTCGGGCAACAGCCAGGTGGTGCAATACGACTACAGCGTCGCCACCGGCACGGCGACGAATCCCACGGTCTTCGGCAACGCGGCCGAGGGTCTGGCCTTCCCGAGTTCAATCTTGCCCAGCGGGGACGGCAGCAAGGTTTACGTCTCAAACCTCGGCGGGACGGGCGTCGCCCAGTTCAACGCTGACGGCACGCTGGCGGGAGCTCCCATCAATGGCCTCGTCGGCGGCGGCGCGTTCTTCCAGTTCTCAGGGCTCGCGTTCGCTCCGACCGGCGAACTGCTCGTCGGCGGCTTCCAGAACTTCCCCGCGGCCGATGCCGGGACAGTCGCCAAATCGAACGCGGCGATCACCGCCCTCGGCGATTTCCTCACGCCTTCGGCGTCGCTCAATGGTGCGACGGGGCTGTTAGTCGATGGGGACGACCTGTACGTTGCGGCGGGATTTGCGGGCACGGTCCAACGGTTCGACGTCAACACTGGCGCGGTTGATCCCAGCTTCGGCTTGTCAGGGCTCGCGTTTCCTCAGACGTTGCTCGCCAATTCGAATGGCTCCGGTTTCCTGGTGAGCGTCCTGGGGTTCTCCAATGGCACTGGCACAATCTCGAAGTACGGCTTTGACGGGACCTCCGCCGGGATCTTCGCCAGCCCTGGCGGCGGCGGCTTCCAAGAAGCGACCGCCTTGGTGGCAGTCGTTCCCGAACCTGCTACCATCGGCATGTTGACCTGCGCCGCCGTGGCGCTAGGGTTCACCGTGCGGCGCCGGCGGGCCTGAGCGAACGACGGGCGCGCGGCGCGGAAAACATGGTCTGCCGAGGGAATCGCTGCGTGTCGAGGTGGAATGCCATTGTCGCCCGGTTGCTATTGCGCTGCGCATCATGCGCGGCATGGGCGTCGACGTTCGGCAGCTCGCATGCAGCGGTCAACGTCTACTTTGGCGGACCCGCAAACTCCAAGCTCGACCTGAGCCTTCCCAACGTCGCCAGGAATTCGTTCCTGGCCACGTTGAGTTCTTTCGGCATCGAGAACCTGGAGACTCTCGCCGGCCAACAGAATCCCACGCTCGCTTTCGGCGGCGGTGTGACGGCGACCACGGGGTTCTCCAATGGCGTCAATACTCAGTTCGCTTACTCAGTGAGCGGAACGAATTTTCTTTGGGATACGGAAGGGGCGAACGACTGGCTGCAATTCTCGCAGCCGGTGACAGGCTTCGGCAGCTACATCGTCCAAGGAGGCGACGGCTCGTCCGCTCCGCCTTCGTCGACCCCGTCGAACCAGCTGACGCTTCGGCTGGAGAATACGATGCTGGCGACAAGCAAAGACGTCGTTATCGGCAATCTTGGTCCCGATTGGCCGTTTTACAACGTGATATTCGTCGGAGTGACCGATTCCCAACCGTTCGACCGAGTCACCCTTATCGAGTCTTACGACGTCGACGGTCTTTTGTGGGACGATCTCGTCGCCGGCATGGTCTCGCCGTCGACTACCGGCGACTTCGACGGCAATGGCGTCGTCGATGGCGAGGATCTCGCCGTCTGGCAGACAAACTTTGGGGCCAGCGGCAACGCCCCCTTCACGCTCGGCGACGGCGACGGCGACGGCGCGACGACGGGCGCCGACTTCTTGGTTTGGCAGCGCGATCTCCCCGAGCCGCTGACGCAGGCGGTTCCCGAGCCGGGCGCCATTTTGCTCTCGGGCGCGACGGTCGTTTTCCTCAGGAGACGGCTCCGTGCGTAAGCCCGCAGGATTCACGCTGGTCGAACTGCTGGTGGTGATCGCGATCATCGGCGCCTTGATAGCCCTATTGCTGCCCGCCGTGCAAAACGCCCGCGAAAGCGCCCGGCGGGCCCAGTGCCTGAACAACCTCAAGCAAATCGGGATCGGCCTGCAGAACCATCACGCCGCTCGGAACCAGCTTCCCTCGGCAGCCATGTCAAAGTCGTACCCGAAGGATGAACGCCATCCTCATAGCTTCTATCGTTGGTCGGCGCTCGCACAACTCCTACCGTATATGGAGCAACAGTCGCTCCACAACCTGCTCGACCTTTCGCTGCCGCTCTACATGCCGGGCGCGGGCTACCCAGTTTCGGCGCCGAACAAAGCAGGGATCGCGCAACTGCTGCCAGCCTTCCTTTGCCCCAGCGACCTCGGCATTTCGGTCAAAGACCTGATGGGCCCGACCAATTACGCCGTCTGCGGCGGGTCGGGCGCCGGCGGCGGCACGCCCTTCGATACCGACGGCGTTTTTTACGTGAACTCGGCTACCACCTTCGGCGACATTACCGACGGCTCATCGAACACGATCGGCCTTTCAGAAAGCCTTATCGGCAAGGATAACGTTCGGGACGCGAGCGGCGCCTTCGCCGCTGCCACGCCTGAACGGGGTTACAAATTCATCCTCGGCTTCGGCGGCGCGCCCGACCTGACTGACTTCAAGTGCAACGGCTCGATGAGCTTTAACTCGACAGCCGGTAACGGCAACGATCCCCGCGGCTTCGCATGGTGCAGCGGCGAGTATCGCAGCGCAGCGTACAACCATTACTATCCGCCGAACGCCCGCCAATTCGATTGCATTACCTCAGTCACGGTCGATCCCACGCCGCCGCCGGCGCAAGCGATGCTCTACGCGGCCTACGGCTGGCGTGCGGCCCGCAGCAGCCACCCGGGCGGCGTGAACGGCACGCTCATGGATGGGTCGGCCCGATTTTTTGGCGACGCGATCGACGCGGTTGCGTGGCAGGCCCTGTCGACCCGCGGCAGCGCCGAGACCGCACCCGAATAACGTCGCCGCCGCGCAACAAGAAAGCGGCCCTCGACCGTAGTCGAGGACCGCTGTGGGGGGCTTCGGTAGCGAGTCACTCGCGCCAACTCTCGCGTTACTTCATTGCCAGTTGCCGTTCCTGCCACTGCGAAGGCAGCTCGGTCGCCGGCAGCGTCGCTAATTGCTGGAGTTGCTTCAACGTCTTGACCGCATCAACGCGGCTGGCGAAGTCGAGTTGACGGTCCGCGGCGACGCGATTCTTTAGGACGCCGATTTCCGTCGCCAGGGCGGCGCGATAGACGTCGCTGCTGGGATCCTCGGGCGACCAATTCCGCAAGAGCGAACTGACCGTCGCCAGAGATCCCGCGTATTTAGTTTGCCGTAACGCGACAGGCCAAAGCCCGGCGCCGCGTTGCACCGACTGGTAGAGCCGGACGGCTTCGGCCATCTCCGCGGTCGCTTCGGCCTGCTGCCGCTCGCGGTTCGCTTGGGCCTTGCGGTCGCGGAGCTCACTCTCCATCCGCTGCACATCGTAGCGGTAAGCCGAGCGTTTGTATTGAATCTGGTCCTGAGCAGCGACGACTCGCGTCCACGTTTCGGCAGCGTCGGCTTCGTCCTTTAGAAAGGAACCTTGAGCACGCACCAGTTCCGAGGCGCCCGCGAGTTGATCCCCCAGAACCGTGCTGCGGTGATCGTAGGCGATCACCTGGGCGGAGGCAGTGGATTGCCAGGCAACGGCGGCGATGGCGAGCGTGGCGACGATGGCGATATGGCTGGTGAATCGTGACATGGCTTGGTTCCTACTCTTTCTTGTGCGTTCGGCGGCAGGCGTCGCCGGTTGTGAGCGAAAGCCACATTAAGCAAGCTCGGCGCCAAACGCTCCGCGACGAGCCTCAGCCAATGTCCAGCAGAGGCAATCGTTGACGTAATCCCTGCATTTTTAGGGATTTAGGGACAATCCTCGCCGACCGCTAACGCATCGATTCGTTTGCCGGCCGCCGTCCGACTCGTCAACTTGACGACGCGCTGGACCGATATTGAGATTCCTCCGCTTAAAATGAGACTCCAGCTGCCCCGCGGCGGAGGGCCTTTGACGCAGGGCCTACTCGGTAAACGTTGCGAGCGAGCTCATCAGCCGGTCAATGTCTTCGCCGGTGTTGTAGGCGTGAGCGCTCACCCGAATCCGGCCCGCCCGGCAGGCAAGCGCAACCCCCTGCTCAAGGCAGTGGCGGCGGACGGCCAGCAGATCGGCCCCGGGGAATTCGAACGAAACGATGCCGCTGCGCTGTTCGCCGTCGCGCGGGGAGACGACCCGGAAGCCGCCTTCGCGTAGCTTTGAGCAGATGGAATCGGTGGCGTCGAGGATGGCAGCCGCGACGTTCTCGACTCCAAGCGACTGCAGCAGGTCGATGCTCGCGCCGAGGCCAAACATGCCGGGGACGTTCAGCGACCCCCCTTCGTAGCGCGCGGCGTCCTGCTTGAGCTTCAGCTCGATATGGGTGTAGTCGTAAGCATGGACGACGCTGTGGGCGCCGACGGCCGTCGCGCGCAGCAGCGGCAGGCGGTCGCGGCGGATATAGGCGATGCCGGCGCCTTCGGGCCCGAGCAGCCACTTGTGGCCGTCGGCCGCGAGGAAGTCGATCGGCGTGCGGCTCACGTCGAGCGGAAAAACGCCAAGCCCCTGGATTGCGTCGACGAATAGTAGCGCGCCTTTCCGCTGGGCAATCTCCGCGATAGCGTCCAAATTGCGACGGCAACCGTTCGAAAATGCCACCCAACTGACGGTGATCAACCGCGTACGATCGTCGCTGCGATCCGCGAGCTGGTCGTAGTCCACAACGCCGTCCGCCGTTGGCACGCGGCGCGTTTCCACGCCGCGATCGGCCAGGTGCATCCAGGGGTACAGGTTCGACGGGTATTCGTCGCCGAGCGTCACCAGATTGTCGCCCGAGCGCCAGTCGAGGCCTTCGGCGACGAGATTAATGCCGGCGGTCGTGTTCGGAACGAGCGCGATTTCGTCTGTCGCGGCGCCGATCAGGTTCGCGGCCGACTGCCGCATCGACTTCAGCTGCCGGCCCCATTCGGGCCACATCGTATCTCCCTCGCTGACCGACTCGTCGACCCACCGCTGCATGGCCGCAGCCGCGGGTCCAGAGACAGGGGCCACGGCGGCATGATCGAAGTAGGCCCACCGTCGGGCCACGGGCATCGCGTCGCGAAGTCGCTGCCGCGTCTCTGCAATGTTGCCGTCCACGGCGAATCTCCTCGTTACTGGTCCATGCTAGAATTGACGCTCTATCGTATCCGCTGTCGATTCCGCTTGTGAGACTGTGCGAGGCCTGAAATGTGCAGCCGTCTGCCTGCCGCGACGTTGTTGGCCATCGCCCTGTTGATCGCCGGGACGCGCACCGCTCGCCCCGGATGGGGACAGCCCGCGCCGCCGACGGCGGCCGAGTACGCCGCGCAGCGAACGCAGATGGTCGCCCGCGAAATCGAAGCGGCCGGCGTGAAGGATCCGCGCGTCCTCGACGCGATGCGCAAGACGCCGCGACATGAATTCATGCCCGCCGCGTACCAGCCGTACGCTTACGTCGACGCGGCGCTGCCGATCGGCGAGCGGCAGACGATCTCGCCGCCGTTCGTCGTGGCGTACATGACCGAGCAACTCAACCCGCAACCAACCGATCGAGTCCTGGAGATCGGCACCGGCAGCGGCTATCAGGCGGCCGTGCTGAGCCCGCTGGTGAAAGACGTCTACACGATCGAGATTGTCGAGCCGCTCGGCCGTCGCGCTGCACGGACGCTCAAGCGACTCGGCTACCAGAACGTCCATGCGAAAGTCGGCGACGGCTACAAAGGTTGGCCCGACGCGGCGCCGTTCGACAAGATCATCGTCACCTGCTCGCCCGAGAGCGTGCCGCAACCGCTGGTCGATCAACTCCGCAATGGGGGCGAGATGATCATCCCCGTCGGTGAGCGCTATCAGCAGAATCTGGTGCGGATGACCAAACGCGCTGGCAAGCTCACCAGCGAACCGCTGCAGGCAACGCTGTTCGTGCCGATGACCGGCGCCGCCGAAGACGCGCGCCAGGTGCAACCCGATCCGCTGCATCCGACGACTCGCAACGGCAGCTTCGAGGAGGTGGTCGGCCAGGGGACGGATCCGCTCGGTTGGCACTATCTGCGCCAGGCGACGACCGTGCAAGGCAATGCCGGCGCGCCAGCCCCCCATGGGTCGCGCTGGCTGCGGTTTACCAACGCCGACCCCGGGGTCGCCAGCCAGGCCCTGCAAGGGATGGCCATCGATGGTCGCAAGGTAAGTCAACTCAAGATCTCGTGTCAGGTACGTGCGGAGAAGGTCGTCGCCGGACCCGGCGAAGGGCAACTGCCCGCCGTCGTCGTCAGTTTTTACGACGAACGCCGAGCGGTGATCGAAACCGTATCTCTTGGTCCATGGAGCGGCACGTTCGGTTGGAAGGAAGCTTCCGGTCAGTTCCGCGTGCCGCTGGCGACGCGCGAGGCGATCATTCGCATCGGGCTTGGCGGCGCCACGGGCCGCCTCGATTTCGATGATCTCCAGTTGCACGCACTTGCCGCGACCCAATGACCGTCGCCCGTGCAGGCGGCGCCGATTTTAACGGCCAGCGCCTTGCAGCTCGCGCCTAGCACATCAGTGCTAGGGTTCCCCGAGATTACTTAGTCGTCAAAACCGGCTAATTCTTCGTAAGTTCCTTGAATTACGCCCCCTCGCTGCTATGTTGTCGATGTGTCGGTCGTGCGGCCTTCCGCTTCGATTCGCCGCCCGGCCACGGCAGGGATCGTGCCTCATTCAAATGATCCAATTTCAGGTCCTCAGGGGGAAAGAACAGATGAGACTCGGCAACACTAGACTGGTCGCGCTCGCGGTCGTCGCGGCAGGGTTTGTCGCTGTTGCTGCCGGTGACGCGTCCGCACGGTCGCGTGGCAGCTGGGGTTCGTACGGCAGCTACGGCTCGGCCGGCAGCTATTCCGGCGGTAGCTATGGCGGCAGCTATGCCAGCTACGGCTACGCTTCGAGCGGCAGCTCGGGCAGCTACGTCAGTTACAGCAGCAGCGGTTCGTCGGGCAGCTATGGCCGCCCGGGCTTGTTCTCTCGCTGGCACGCCCGCAAGGCCGCCCGCGCCTCCTACGGCAGCTACGGTAGCTACGGCTCCTCGGGTAGCAGCGCCTCGTACGGTAGCTACAGCTACTACGGTTCGTCGGGCAGCAGCGCCAGCAGCGGCTCGTACGGCAGCACCATCTACGAGTCGTACCCCGCCGATGCGACCACTCCGGCCGTCCCGACGGAAGCCGCCCCTGCGGAAGCCACTCCCGGCACCCCGCCGGCAGCCCCGAGCGCCTCGGCCACGGAAGCGACGATCTTCGTTAGCCTCCCGGTCGATGCGAAGGTCTTTGTCAACGATCTGGCGACCACCAGCACCGGAGCCGAGCGTCACTTCGTGTCGCGCGGCCTGAAGCCGGGTCGCAGCTACTCCTACAAGTTGCGGGTCCAGTTCGACCGCGACGGCAAGCCGGTGACCGAAGACAAGGTCGTCCGTCTGACCGCTGGCGAGAACATCCAGCTGGCTTTCGGCGGCGCCGCGGCGGCTGACAAGACGGCCGAGACCGAGCTGAAGCTCAACGTCCCGGCCGGCGCCAAGGTGACCTTGGCCGGCGCTCCGACCGAGCAAACCGGCGAGGTCCGCAGCTACACGACCAATAGCCTCGCTCCCGGCCAGAAGTGGGACGGATACACCGTCCGCGTCGAGCTGGAGCAAGACGGCAAGACGTTGGTCGAAGAGAAGACCCTCGACATCGAGGGTGGCAAAACCTACGAGCTCGCCTTCGAGCTCGCTGGGGATGGCCTGAAGGTGGCGGCCAACTAAGTTCGCCATTTTTCGCTCTTGACGCAGTTTTGCCCCCGCATCGGCGTTGACCGGTGCGGGGGTTTTTCGTTTGCTACACGCATACGGAACTGGAACCTGATCTAGCCCCGGGCTCCGCCCGGGGGTCGTTCGCCGCGACGAGTTGGTTCGTCGACTGCAGCGCCACCCCCGGGCGGAGCCCGGGGCTACACATACGGTTAGGAACGTCCTCAACGGGACGCCGCACCTGTGGCTTTCATGAGCAAGCAACGCCCTGAACCTCCGCCCCAGCCCGCCGGCGGCGAGAAGAAGCCCGCCGCGCCCCCGGCGCCCGATGCGAAGGCGAAACCCGCCAAGGCGCCGAAGCCAAAGGTCCCCTCCCCTTGGCCGTGGGGACCGTTCGCCCGGGTGCTGGTGAGTCTGCTGGTCGCGTTTCACCTGTTCGTCGTGTTCATCTCGCCGTGGGAAATCCAGTTGCGCCCCTCGGTCGTACCCATGGCCGAGCCAGGAGGCCCGCCGCTAGACGCGCAGGGTCGTCCGATTCCGCCGCAGCAGTTCGATCCGAGCAAATACCCGGCGCAACTGCCAGTGCTGCCGATGGCGCTGACCAAGTACCTGCATCACTACGCGAATCTGCTCTACATCAACAACGGTTACGACTTTTTCTCGCCCGATCCTGGCGTGAGCCATCAAATCAGGTACGAGGTCTTCAATAGCGCGGGCGAAAAAATCGCCGACGGACAATTCCCGAGTCGGCGCGAACAGTGGCCGCGACTGTTCTATCACCGGCACATGATGCTGGTGGAACAGTCGCGCGACCCGATGGCCGCCGGCCAAGGCTGGGAGTCGGCCATCGCCGAGCGGCTTCTTGAAAAGCACGACGGCGACCGCGTGCGGCTGGTGATGATTCGCCACCACCTCCTCACGCCGCAGCAAGTGAAGGATGGCGGGCGGATCGACGGGCCGGCGACGTACGAGGAAATCGGCGTGATGGATCATCAGCGCACGCGCCCCCGCGCTGCGGAGCAGCTGCCGACGGGAGGAACGCCATGACCACGCTTGTTGCTTCGACGCGCAACTACTTCGCCGAGCTTTGGCGGGCCTGGAACAACTTCTGGTTCACGCCCACCGACCCGGCGACGCTCGCGCTGATCCGCCTGCTCGCCGGCGGCATGATGCTCTATACCCATTTCATTTGGTCTTTCGATTTGGCGGGGTTCATTGGCCGCGACGGGTATACGCCCGTCGAGTTCCTGAAGCAGATGCCGGGGCGCGAATGGTCGGTCTGGTCGATTTTCGACTGGATTGGTCCGAACTGGCTGCTCTGGACGGTTCATATTCTGGCGCTCGGCGTGTTCCTCTGTCTGTTCCTCGGGCTGTTTTCGCGCATCGCCGCCGTGCTGGCGTATCTGCTGGCCGTGTCGTACGTGCAGCGTGTCACCCCAGGAGCCTATTTTGGGCTCGATAAAACGAACTGCATGCTGGCTATGTATCTGATGCTGGGCCCGTGCGGGGCGCGCTACTCGCTCGACCGGCTGTGGCGGCTGCGCCGCGGCGACGCCAGCGAGCCGGCGCCGAGCACCGCCGCCAACGTGGCCATCAGGCTCATGCAGCTTCATTTGTGCGTCGTCTATTTCTTCTCGGCGCTCGCGAAACTTGAAGGGAACACCTGGCGACTGGGCACGGCGCTCTGGTGGGCGGCCGGCAACTACGAGTACCAATCGTTGCCGCTCACATGGCTGGCGGACTGGCCGATCCTGGTGGCGCTGTTCACTCATCTCACCGTGTTCTGGGAATTGAGTTATCCGTTTTTGGTGTGGAATCGCTTTAGCCGTCAGTTGGTCATCTGGACGGCGGTCGCGATTCACGGCGGCATCGCCTTGTTCATGGGGATGATCACGTTCGGGCTGGCGATGATTTTCGCGAACCTGTCGTTCCTCAAACCGGAGACGGTGCGGCGGTGGGTCGATCCCGTGGCGAGTCGGGTTTCGTTGGCGCTGGTAGGTAAGAAGGTTGGGTAGGGAAAGTCTGCCGTGGGGCGCCGGGGCCGGGGTCGCCCCGGCTCGCTGGCTTGGGTGAGTCAAGCTGCCCGGAGGATGCTTGGCGTCGGACCCGGCGAGACGGCCAAGGCGGCCATTTTCATTTCGTGGCTGACTCAGGGCAAAATGGACGATACTCCGGGTGCGCGCCTCGCCACGCGCGCCACATAGCGCGTGTCGCGAGGGGTATCCGCAGCCGCGTTCGATCCAAGCCGCGTTGAGCCGCGACGCGCCCTTGGCCACGTTGGCCATCTTCACAGCGGCTCGCGAAGGCAGATTAGGCGACGGCGGTCGCCCGCTTCTAGTTTTGCCTCATCGCTAAGAAACCTCGATCCAGCGCGTGGGGGGCCGCTGCGCGGCAACGCGATGCAGTCCGATTATTCGTCATAGCACTTCCGAGAACCTCGCCGAATGCGAAGTTAGCGGCTAAGAGATTGGTCGGGAGCGTACTGGCGCGAGCTTCGACTTCCGATATTCACTCAGGGAGACCTCCTGAACTCTTGCTGAAGCGAGTGTCGGTATGAGCCTGCGTCGTCAGCGTCATTCTTTCGCCAATCCGCAACGTCGCTTCTTGCAGATTGAAACGCTCGAACCACGCCAGATGCTCAGCGGCAATCCGGTGGTCATCCCGATTGTCAGCGGGACGACATACTCGTTCAAAGACGCCGACAACACGTCAGTAAGAATCAAACTGACCGGCGCCGGCAGCGGCCAGCTTACCCTGACCAACGGCCTAGCGACTGGCGGGGCGATCGACACGCTGACGATTTCCGGAACCACGGCGAAATCGCAATTGGTGATTACCGCCAGCGGCGGCGGCGACGGCTATTCGACGATCAACAGTCTGGTCGTGGGACAGAACCCTGGAAGCGGCGAGATTCTCAAACAGTTCACGGGGTCTGGCATCAACGTCTCGCCTGGCGGGCTGCTGCAGTTTTACGGCTCCGTGGGGTCAATTACCATTGACGACCTCGGTTCCGGGGCCGCCGTCAACGTCACGGGGGGGATCTCGAAAAGATTTACTGCTGACGAGTTTGACGCGAATTCCTCGATTAACGTCGCTGGCACATTAGCGTCGCTAAACGTGCAAACCATCGACGCCGGCGTCGACGTCGTCGCAAATCAACTGACGAAGATTACCGTCGGCAATTCCATGACCGGGGCCAACGTGAACGTCGGCTCCGGCGGCATCAACTCGGCGTTTTTTCAGAATCTCATCAGTTCAAACGTCTGGACAAGCGGCAATATTCTCACGGCCACGATCCAAGCGTCGAGCACTGGCTCCGCCCTCGCCGCCAATCGCGCACCTGGTTCTGACAACGTCTTCGGCACGCTCGACGACTTCACCATCAACGCCGCTAACGCAGCCAACGCGTCGATTGGACCCGTAACGCTCAACGGAGCCGTGGGAACCGGTTCCAACGCCTTGCAGTTGATCTCGACTGGAACCGTGGGCGCCGTGACGGTCCCTGCCATGCAACCCCAGCCTGACGTCATCGATCAGGCGATCTCTCAATTCATTCCGCTAGAGATCGCCCAAGCGGTCGCCAATGCCACCGGTTACGGGGACGATGACGTCTGGATCGCGGTCTTCGGTCAAGAAATAGTTACGCCAGGGCCGGGACAGGTTCCAGGCATTGGAACCACTTACTTTCTGGACGCGGCCAACCTCAATACGGCGGGCGCCAGCGGCCAGCCGACCCCCATCCCCATTTCCACCGCCACGTTGAACGTGGGACTCAATACGCCCGACCTTGCGATCCTGCCGAGCTCGACCATTGCGACGTGGGCGAACGCTTCGTCGCCCTGGGGGAGCAATCTCCAATTGCCCGTGCCGCAACCGGGCAACCAATACACCGGCCGCATCGTCATTTCCGTGGGGGCCCCCATTCAGGCGCAAGTCGTCGCCTCCAACGGCACCGTGGCGGCTCCGAGCGCATCGAGTTCCACCGACCCCAGCACCGGCACGTTTTACGATTTTTTGGAGTTCACCGTCACCAACAGCGCGTCCGGCGTCCCCAGTCTCGACGTCGACACCTCGCAGGTCGACTCCTTCGGCCTGCCGATGACGCTGCAGTTCTTCCAAGACGTGCTGGCTCAGAATCCATTCAACGTGAACTTCACGGGAAACACGGCGACCAGCAGCAAGACGGTCAACGGCCTCTCCAGCGTGGCTGGTTTGAAAGTCGGGCAGATCGTCACCGGCGCCGGCATTCCTGCCGGAGCGATTATCGATGCCGTCGGCACGAGCAGCATCACGTTGAGCCTCGCGGCCTCGGCGACGGCCACTGGCGTGTCGCTCTCCGCGCTCAACGGCGGACCCGTCGGCGTCGACGGCACGAGAAACGAAATACTCGACGGCGGCAACGCCAATTCACTGCTGACGTTTCTCAACGACCAACTGACCGCCGGTAATGAAGGGGCCCGACCCTTCCTGCAGTCGGCCGCGCCGTTCGAGATCGCCGGAGCGATTCCCATCAACGGCGCCACCGCCAGCGGTTCGCTGATCGTCTACACCGACAGCACGGTCGGTTTGACCAACGGAGACTCCGTCTCGATTTCCGGCGTGTTGGGAACGACCGCGGCTAACGGCGTCTTTGCCGTCAGCAACGTCACCGCCAACTCGTTCCAGCTCGTCGGCGCCACCAGCAACGGCGCGTACGTCTCGGGCGGCGCCTGGTCGATGGCGATCACCGGCGCCTCGAATCCTGGCGCCGGCCCTGGGAATCCGATCGTCATCACCGCCTCCAGCACCGGTAATTTGCAAAACGGCGATCTGGTCGAGATCACGGGCGTGCAAGGCAACACCAACGCCAACGGGTTCTTCTTCGTCTCCAACGTCACGGCCACCACGTTCACGCTCGTCGGCTCCGACGGCAGCGGCGCGACCTACACGACCGGCGGGACGTGGCGCGTGTTTGACAGCGGGCCGCGGCTCGTTTCGCCGAAGGACGTCGTCGAAGGGCTCTCCAGCGCCGCCTCGCTCAATCAACTCAACAATTACTTCAACGAAGCAATCGACGACTTCTTTCTGCAGTACCTCCCGGCGACTGAGCAAAATGCGATGGGAACCAACGGCGGCGGCCAGACGTTTAGCATCGTCTCCAACGCTTCCGGTTCGAATCTTACCTACACCGGCACCGTGAAAAACCTGGGGACGTCGTTCGGTTACGGCTTGTTTCTCACGACGCCGACGAGCCAACTGCCGTTCGTCATTTTCTATCCGTTTACCACGGCGAATACGCCTTCTGGCTATACGCCCCAATTCACAACCGTGGCGCCTCAGCCCTGGCTAACGACCGCCGGCCTCGAAGGCCAATCGGCGTCCCAGATGGTGTTCGCCTGCGACGGGTACTTCGCCGATAACACGTTCCGCGCCGCCTACTACGGACTCTCGACTGGCTGGTCGACGGTCCTCGGCGATCTCGAGGACTCGATCGCGTCGGCGTTCAATCGCGGCATCGCGCTAGAAGCCCCCGGCACCTGGGGGGATCGGTCCACCTGGTTTCAGCAAGGCAACGGTCAAGCGGGTAAATACAACTATTGGGTCCAGTACTGGCACGAGTCGGGCCTGGCCGTCAACGACCTGGCGTACGCGTTCCCTTACGACGACAAGTACGGCAGCAGCACCAATCTCAACGTCAGCCAGGTCGGGCTGGCGCGCGTGCTGCTCAACACTTGGAGCAATTTGCAGCAACCGACGACCACGACCTTCCTCAATTTCCCTGCATCCGCCCAGCAACAGGGACAGATCACGCTCACCGCCAACGCCGGCCCCCCGTTGAACCCCAATCCCATGGAAGGAACGATCACGTTCTTCATCGACGGCGTGGCGATCAACTCCAACGACTTCAGTTCCTCGCCGCCGCAACAACCGACTCCCGTCGACGGCAGCGGCAACGCGACGATCACCGCCACGCTACCTGCACTTTCCAGCGGCAGCACCACGCATACCTACATCGTCACCGCCGTGTACTCGGGCGACCAATACACCGCGCCTAGCATTGCCTACCAGCCGCTCAAGCTCGTCGGCGTTAACGGCGACTTCCTGATGACCGTCAATCCCGATCAGGCGGCTCTCGGCGCAAGCGTCAACGTCAGCGCGACGCTGCCGGGTTCGACCTTCAACGGCGCCGTCGCGCTCAGCATCGCCCATAGCGATGGAACGGGGAGCCAGGCGCTCTCGACGACCAACGTGACGAGTTCCAACTGGAACGCCAACGTCACGATCCCGACGAATCTCTTAACCTTCACCGGCGACCTGACGATGAACGGTAACCTGATCCAGAACGTGTCGAGCGTCGTCGATCTGCTTGAGGGCCAAACGATCACGAATGCCAATTTTACCGGTGCGCCCACGATCACCGCCATTACGCCCCCCAGTCTGAACTTGAGTCAGGCTGCTCTCAAGACAGGCACGGTGACCTTCCTCTCCAACGGCGTCCAGTTCACGGCAACGGCCATCGAGAACCAAACGACGCTCACGGGGCTCAACTCGTTGGCCGGTTTGGCCGCCAACGTCGCGATTACGCAAGTCACCGGCAACAGTGAATTGTTGCAGCCTGGCACGACGGTCGTTTCGCTGGTGCAAGGATCGGTGCAGGTCAACGGCAACGCCCAACATGCGGCGACCGGCGTCACGATCACCAGCAACGGCGCCGGAGCCATCTTCCCTGTAACCGCGGTCTTCACGCCGACCAGCGGCGGACCTTTCACGGCCAACATGGGATTCCAGGGCCCTGTCTTACCGTAGCAAGAGCGTTGCACGGTCCAGCAATCAACCGCCAAGCACGCCGGCATTGATGGAAGTTGCATGCGCTGCATGTTGCGGCGAGGCGATTGGGGAATGAGAATAGCTTCTGCCCGGTCGCCGTCCGTTTCTCAGACTCGGAACCCACAGCCATGTCCCGCCGCGCCGTCTACACCGGCTCGTTTGATCCCATTTCGCTGGGACATCTCAACGTCATCGAGCGCAGCAGCCGGCTGGTCGACGACCTCGTCGTCGGCGTTGGACACAATATCGACAAGCAGTCGCTCTTCACGGCGCAGGAGCGCGTCGACCTGATTAAGCTCGCCACGCAGCATCTGCCGAACGTCGAGGTGAAGATGTTCTCGGGGCTGGCGGTGCGGTTCGTCCGCGAATGCGGCTCGCGGGTGATCGTCCGCGGCGTACGCTCGCTGGGCGACATCGAGGCCGAGTTCACGATGACGCTGGCCAACCGACAGCTCGACCCCGATATCGAGACAGTCTTCCTGATGGCCGACGATCAGTACTCGCACGTCTCGAGTTCGCTCATCAAGCAGATCGCCTCGCTCGCCGGCGACGAAGAACTCGCCCGGTTCGTGCCACGGGTGATTATTCCGCATTTGCGGGCGAAAATTGGATAGCCTACACTCCACGCTTCGAAAAGTCTGTTGCAATTCAGCTACTTAAATTGAGGATGCAAGCCGCATGAATGCCGCAGCACTCTATTTGATTGTGCTAATCGGAGTTCCGGCTTATCTGATATATCTATTCGCCAGTTGGGCTTATCGGGACGGCGAATCACGAGGCAAGTCAGGTTGGCTTGTGATTCTGTTAGTACTGAGCGGATTCCCTGTGGGTTTGGTCGCGTGGCTTACGCTTCGTCCTGAAGTTGTGAGCCGCCCTCCCAACAGATCTCGCCCCATCGTCGGGCCAGGAACCGCCTACGAGGCGTCGACTAGCCGGATTGTTGACGTGGCTCGCGAGAAGGGGTCGCTGTTGCGTTAGCCGCCCCGCGACCGCCGGTCGCGGCTTTATCGCACTGAAGTGCGGCTGTCGCGGCGGTAGCCGCGCGGGGTTTGGCCGGTTTGGCGTTTGAACGCGACCGACAGATACTCCGCGTGCGGAAAGCCGGTGCGGCGGGCGATTTCGGCAAGCGTCAAGTCCGTCTCGCGCAGCAGCCGCGAAGTTCGTTCGATGCGAATCCGCATGATCTCGGCGTGGGGCGTCCGGCCGATCAGTTTTTGGAAACGATGTTCCAGCATGCGCCGCGAAAGCGGAACGACGCGCAGCACGTCGCCGACGGAAATGCCGTCGCAGGCGTGTTCGCGGATGAACCGCAGCGCCGACACCACATCGGCGTCGTCGACGGCGTAGACGTCGCTTGATTGACGCTGGGCCACGCCGCGGGGCGGGATAAGTATGGCCTCGCCGACGATCCGCTCCCCGCCCATCATCTGATCGAGGAGTTTGGCCGCTTCGTAGCCGGCGCGGTGGGTGTCGGGGATGACGCTGGAGAGAGGCGGCGTGCAGAGGCGGCATAAGCGGGCGTCGTCGTCGACGCCGATGACCGCCACCTGCTCTGGCACCGCGATGTCGAGCTCACGACAAACGTCAAGCAATTGCTGGCCGCCAAAGTCGTAACAGGCCATGATGCCGATGGGCTTGGGAAGCTTGCGCACCCAGGCGATCAGCCGGCGGCGTTCGCGGGCCCAAGAGAAGCCCTTTTCGACGCGCGACGCGGCGCGGAAAACCTGGCAGTTGCAACCGCTTTGCCGGGCGAACTCGGTGAAGTGATCCTCCCGCCACTGCGACCAGTTGAAGCTTGGTTCGCCATAAAAGGCGAGCTCGCGAAAGCCGCGTTCCGTGAGATGCGACGCAGCCAGGCGGGCGATTTCGCGATCGTTGGTTTCGACCCACGGGAGTTCGGGGACGCGGCGGGCGGCGGAAACGTCGACGGCGGGGAGACCCGATCGTTTGACGGCCGTGGCGATGGCCTCGGTCTCGATCCGCGCGATGATGCCGTCTCCCTGCCAGTTGTTGAACCACAACGGCGGCTTGGCGCCGCGCTGCTGCTCGCCGATGTAGATCGACCAGAGCTCGTGCTCGCGCTGGTACGCGATGATCCCGTCGAGCAGCCCACGCGAGTAGGCGTTCGACGTTTCGAGCAACAGGGCGACGGAGCGTCGTTTACGCATGAGTTCAAACAACTGCGGAGAAAACAAAACTGAGCCGGCAAGCGCCAAGAGAATGCGAGGAAGAGGGAATGCTCATCGGCACGACTCCTCGCTAATGGAAATTCGATCAGCGAAGATTAGCGTTCCCCTGAATTTTTCTACTCATCTCATCCGCATCTTCCGTTGCGCTCGTCGTGCCGTCGTGGTTCAATTCCCGAGTTTCATTTCTTGGGCGCCTGGCGCCTGGCAGGGAACGTTTTTATTTTGAGCCGGCCGAGATGGCCCGATTATTTGGTCGATTGACGCCTCAGTTAGCGATTGCTGGAGTTTAATTCGGCGGCCGCGCCGTTTTAATCGTTCGTGTAAAAGATCGCATCTCTTCTGCGCTTTTTCTCATTCTGGCTTGCGAAACGGCTGGTTAGGATCGATATTCTGGGGACTTCTCCTTACCTTCTCGCGGCAAGCGGTTCGCGAACAACTCTCTGGCTTCCAAAGGGGCGGCGATATGGCAACCCGACCAGTGCGCGTGGCAATGGTCGGTCTCGGGTTCGGGGCCGAATTCATTCCGATCTACAAGCAGCATCCCGACGCGGAAGTGGTCGCGGTTTGTCGGCGCGACGAGGCCGCGATGAACAAAGTGGCCGACGCGCTGGAGATCAACAAGCGCTACACGAAGTACGAGGACGTGCTGGCCGATCCGGAGATCGACTTTGTCCACATCAACAGCCCGATCCCCGATCACGCGTGGATGAGCATGGAGGCCCTCAAGGCGGGCAAGCACGTCATGTGCACCGTGCCGATGGCGACGAGCATTGCCGACTGTGAGAAGATCTGCCGGTTGGTCGCCGACACTGGCCTGAAATACATGATGGCCGAAACCGTGGTCTACAGCCGCGAGTTCTTGTTCATCAAGGAGCTCTACCAGAAGGGGGAGCTGGGCGAGATCCAATACATGCAGGCCTCGCACCCGCAAGACATGGACGGCTGGCCGGCGTATTGGGAACGGATGATCCCGATGCACTACGCCACGCACGTCGTGAGCCCGGTGCTCGGACTGGTCGACGGACGGGCGGAGTACGTCTCCTGCTTCGGCTCGGGACGGGTGCGCGACGATATTCGCGAGAAGTCGGGCAACTCGTTCGCCGTCGAGTCGTGCCACATCAAGATCGCCGACAGCGACGTCAGCGCCCACATCTGGCGGTTCCTCTACGACACGGCTCGCCAGTACCGTGAAAGCTTCGACGTCTACGGCACGAAGAAATCGTTCGAATGGTCGCTCGTCGAGGGCGAACCCCACATCATCCACACGGCGAAGAAGCCCGAGCCGGAGATCGCCAGCAAGGTGGAAGCGCCGGATTACGCCCACCTGCTGCCGGCCGAGATTCAGAAGTTCACCCGTTCGATCGAAGACGCCGAGCACCTGTCATTCCTGCAAGGGGGCGGTCACGGCGGATCTCATCCCCATTTGGTCAATGAGTTTGTGCGGGCGCTGGTCGACGACCGCGATCCGTGGCCGAACGCCGTGACGAGCGCCAACTGGACGTGCGTCGGCATTCTGGCTCACGAATCGGCCCTCGCCGGCGGCGCGATCAAGCAGTTGCCAGAGTTCACTCGCACGCGATAGTTTCCGGGGCGTTCCTCGGCTGGCCGGGGGGCGTCCGACGTCGTTCTGCACGCGCGGGCCGACTGATCTGAGCTTGTCCATTCAATCTGCGGGCGGTCGCCGACCCGAGACGACTTGCTGAAACCATGAAGGATGGTGGTTTAGAGCGAAATCGGCGTCGCAGACGCCTCCGACGATTAGCATGGATGAAATTGACTGACACTCTAAGGAACTTCCTCGATGATGAAGCTTTCCCCCGCGCTAGTCGCGCTCTTCTCAGCGGCGTTCGCCTTGTCGTCGGCTACGGCCCATGACGGGGACGATCACGATAAGTTCGTGAAGCACTCCTTCAAGAAGGAGCAACTCTCGAAGGAGTTCTTCGCCGAGGGAGCGAATTTTGGCGACATCAATCACGACGGCGTCAACGACATCGTCTCCGGCCCCTACTGGTACGCGGGGCCGAAGTTCCTCGAACGCAAAGAATACTATCCGGCGAAGCCGTTCGACCCGGCCGGTTACTCCGAGAACTTCCTCGCCTACACCCACGATTTCAACGGCGACGACTGGGATGACATCCTGATCATCGGGTTCCCGGGCGCGGAAACGTCCTGGTTCGAAAACCCGCAGGGGAAAGAGGGACCGTGGCAGCGGCACGTCGCGCTCGCGGTGACCGACAACGAGTCGCCGATGTTCACCGACGTCACCGGCGACGACAAGCCGGAACTCGTCTGCATGACCGGCGGGCAGATTGGCTACGCCGAAATCCCGGAAGATCCGACGCAACCGTGGAAGTTCCAGGCCGCATCGCCGGTGCGCGGCTATCAGCGGTTCACGCACGGCATCGGGGTAGGCGACGTTAACGGCGACGGCCGCAGCGACCTGCTGGAGCAAAATGGCTGGTGGGAACAACCGGAAAAGGTCACGGGCGAACCGTGGACGTTCCACGAAGTGAAGTTCAGCGAGCCGGGCGGCTCGCAGATGTTCGCCTACGACTTCGACGGCGACGGCGACAACGACGTCCTCACCTCCAAGGCGGCGCACGCTTACGGCTTGTCGTGGTTTGAGCAGGTGAAGGACGGCGACGAGATCAAGTTCATCGAGCGCCAGATCATGGGCGAGAAGCCCGAGGAGAACGATTACGGCGTCGCCTTCTCGCAGTTGCATGCCGTCGACCTGGCCGACATGGATGGCGACGGCGTCCTTGATATTGTGACCGGCAAGCGCTGGTGGGCGCACGCCGAGAACGACCCGGGGGCGCTGGAGCCGGCGGTTCTCTACTGGTTCCAAACGGTGCGCGACAACGGCACGGCGCGGTTCGTGCCTCATATGATCGACAACAACTCGGGCGTCGGCACGCAAGTCGTCGCTCGCGACTTCAACGGCGACAAGCTCCCCGACGTGATCGTCGGCAGCAAGAAGGGAACGTTCGTCTTCACGCACAAGGCCGAAGAGGTCGACGAGAAGGCGTGGGACGAGTCGCAGCCGAAGTTGCGCGACGGCGTCAAGGAGCCGACGGTCGGCGAGCACGCCGCGAATAGCGGCACGTCGGCCGCGACCAGCAGCGCCGACGGCTTTCCCGCGACGGCTGAGGACGGCCGCCGGCTAAATCTCGACTTCGAGAAGGGGAATCTCTCCGATTGGACCGCGACCGGTCAGGCGTTCGCCAATCAGCCGATCGAAGGGAACACCGTGCACGAACGGATCCCGGACGGCACAAGCAACTTGAAGGGGCTCTACTGGATCGGGACCTACGAGGGGCAAGGCGATCATCTGCAGGGCGAGTTGACCAGCATTCCGTTCAAGGTGACTCATCCTTACGCCAGCTTCCTGGTGGGCGGCGGCTCGGGCAGCGCGTTGGGCGTGCAGATCATCGACAAGGAAACAGGAAAGGTTCTCCACCACGCCAGCGGCCGCATGAGCGAAGACATGGCGCCGGTGGGCGTCGATCTCACCAAGCAATTGGGGAAGGAAATCTACATTCGCGTCCTCGACCTCGGCAGCGCCGGGTGGGGGCACGTGAACTTCGATCACTTCCGCTTCCACGACGAGATGCCGAAGTTCAGCGACACCGCCGGACCGACAAGCGTCGACGAATATCCCTACGCCGGGCTGCCGGGCCAGAAAGCGGTCGACGTGATGAAACTGCCGCCAGGCTTCAAGGCGATCCTGGCGGCCCAAGAACCCGATGTGAAGCAGCCGATCGCGATGGCGATCGACGACCGTGGCCGCCTGTGGGTCGCCGAGGCGTACGAATACCCGGTTCGCGCCCCCGAAGGTCAAGGTCGTGATCGGATCTTGATCTTCGAAGACGCGAACGGCGACGGGAAGTTCGATGGTCACAAAGTCTTCGCCGAGAATCTCAATCTAGTAAGCGGCCTGGAGCTGGGCTTCGGGGGCGTCTGGGTCGGCGCCGCGCCGTATCTGCTGTTCATCCCCGACCGCGACGGCGACGACGTGCCGGACGGCAAACCCGAAATTCTGCTCGACGGCTGGGCCTATCAGGACACGCACGAGACGCTGAACACCTTCATTTGGGGACCCGACGGGTGGCTTTACGGCTGCCATGGCGTCTTCACCCACTCGCGCATCGGCAAGCCGGGGACGCCCGACGACCAGCGAATTCCGCTCAACGCGGCGATCTGGCGGTACCACCCCACGCAGCATGTGTTCGAAGTCTTCACCGAGGGAACAAGCAACCCCTGGGGCGTCGACTTTGACGACAACGGGCAAGCTTTCAGCACGGCCTGCGTCATTCCGCATCTCTACTACAACATCCCAGGGGCGCGCTATCAGCGACAGGCGGGCAACCACTTCAGTCCGTACACCTACGCCGACATTCAGACCATCGCCGACCATCGCCACTACGTCGGCGAGAATCCCCACGGCGGCAACGGCCGGTCGAACGACGCCGGCGGCGGTCACGCCCACTCGGGAGCAATGATCTACCTCGGCGGCGCCTGGCCCGAGGAGTATCGCGGCCGCATCTTCATGAACAACATCCACGGACAGCGGCTGAACACCGATGTCCTCAAGCCGCACGGTTCGGGCTTCGTCGGCAGCCACGGCCCAGACTTCCTGCTGACGGGCGACCTGGCGTCGCAGATTCTCAACATCCGCTATGGACCGGATGGCAACTGTTTCCTCATTGATTGGTACGACACGAACGCCTGTCATCACAACAACATCGAAGGACACGACCGCAGCAACGGCCGCGTTTACAAGATCGTCTACGGCGAGAAGAAGGCGACCGCGGTCGACCTGCGCGAGCTCGACGACGTGGCGCTGGCGAAGCTCGCGCTCGATAAGAACGATTGGTACGTTCGCCACTCGCGCCGGCTCCTGCAGGAGCGCGCCGCCGCGGGCAAGCTGAGCGAGGCGGCGCGGCAGGAACTCGTGAGCATCGCCAAGAACAACGCCGATCCGACCCGCGTTCAGCGGGCGATGTGGGCCCTGCACGTCACCGGCGGGCTGCCCGCCGATTTGGCCGCGACGCTGCTAAAGCATCAGTCGCCGTACGTCCGCGGCTGGGTGATCCAGCTCTCGTGGGACGGCGGCCAGACGCCCGCGCCCGAAATGGTGCAGCAGTTCGTCGCGATGGCTCGGCAAGACTCGTCGCCCGTGGTGCGGCTGTTTATCGCCGCCGCGCTGCAGCACGTGGCGCCGGCCGATCGCTGGGCCGCGCTCGAGGCCCTCACGCGCCACGCGGAAGACGCCGACGATCATAACCTGCCGCTGATGTACTGGTACGCCGCCGAACCGCTGGCCGCGACTGATCCTGACCGCGCGCTGAAGTTCGGACTGTCGTGCGGCAAGACGATTCCGCTCTTGCGGAAGTTCATGATCCGCCGCATCGCAAGCATCGACGGCGCCGAAGCGCTCGCGTCGCTGGTGCAGGCCGTGGCCGACTCCGACGATGCCGCCGAACAACTCGAAGTGGTCGCCGGCATGCGGCAGGCGCTGCAGGGCCAGCGTCACGTCGCTCAGCCGAAAAACTGGCCCGCCGCCGCCGCGAAGGCCGCCCAGAGCAGCGACGAAAAGGTTCGTCGCGAAGCGACGGCCCTCGGCGTGACCTTCGGCGACAAGCATGCGATGGCCGCGCTGCGGGCCGCCGTCGACTCCGCGGGAGCCGGCGCCGAGGCGCGTCGGCAGGCTCTCGACGCGTTGCTGAGGGTGAAGGATCCGGAATTGCTGCCGACGCTGCTCAAGCTGCTTGCCGATCCCGAGTTAAGCGAGCCGGCGCTTTCGGGCCTGGCGTTGTACGATGACGCGAAAGTTCCCGCCGCGATCCTGGCGATCTACGGCGACGCGTCGCCTGGCGCGAAGCGCGCCGCGCTCGCCACGCTCTGCTCGCGCCCAGACTACGGCGTCGAATTGCTCAAGGCGATGGAGGCCAAGCAGATCGCCGCGGCCGATCTTTCCGGCGATCTGGTGCGACAATTGCAGAACCACAAGAACGCCGAACTCGATAAGCTGCTCGCCGAGACATGGGGTCAGGTGCGCAGCACGCCGGCCGACAAGGCGGCGATGATCGTCGCGTTGCGCGAGATGCTGAAAGATCCGCCGGCGAAGCCCGATCTGCAGCTCGGCCGCGCCGTCTTTGTGAAGACCTGTCAGCAGTGCCACACTCTCTACGGCCACGGCGCCAAGATCGGGCCGGACCTGACTGGTTCCAACCGCGCCGACGTCGAGTACCTGCTGTCGAACATCGTCGATCCCAGCTCGGTGATTGCAAAGGACTATCAGCAGACAGTCATCCAAACCATCGACGGGCTGGTCATCTCGGGACTGGTTCGCGCCGAAGACGACAAGTCGGTCACCATTCAGACGCCGACCGAGACGATCGTCGTCCCGAAAGACGAAATTGATCAGCAGCAGCTGAGCGACGCATCGATGATGCCGGACGATCAGCTCAAGCAGTTCGCTCCGCATCATATCGCATCGTTGTTCGCCTACCTGCAGGCACGCGAGCAAAACCCCGTGCTCGCGCAGCCAGACAATCAGGAACTGTTCTTCAACGGCAAGGACCTGAGCGGTTGGAACGGCAATCAGGAGCTCTGGTCGGTCCAGGACGGCGAAATCGTCGGGCGCAGCCAGGGGAAAGGTCTGGAGAAGAACGAGTTCCTGTTTAGCGACTTCGCCGCCGATGACTTCGAGCTGACGTTCCAGGTCAAGCTGATCGACGACGTCGGCAACAGCGGCGTCCAGTTCCGCAGTCAGGAAGCTGAGCATGGCGAAGCCCGCGGCTATCAGGCCGACATCGGTCCCGACTGGTGGGGCAAGCTCTATGAGGAGCTTGGCCGGGCCATTCTCTGGGACAAGCCGGGCGAGCAGCACGTCCGCAAGGGCCAGTGGAACGACTACAAGATCCGCGCCGAAGGGAGCCGCATCCAGACTTGGATCAACGGCAACCTCTGCGTCGATCTCGACGACCCCGAAGGGGCGCGCCGCGGACGCTTTGCGCTGCAACTCCACGCCGGTCCGGCGACGGAGGTGCGGTTCCGCGACCTCAAGCTGAAGGTCCTCAACGTCCCCGCCGCCGGCGAGGCCAACGCCAAGGTCACTTCTGCAGAATGAGGCGGTTGTTTCGCGTTACCAAAAGTCGATAGGTTTCCCCGGCGTGGGTGATGGCCACGACGCGGGCGCCCTGGAAGAGTTCGGAAGACTCGACGCTCCGCGGCTCCGCTGGCTGGGAAACCGAGGTCGCGTCCCGCGGCGGCGCCGCGCCGGAAGAAAACGGCGGCGTAGGCGAATCGGACGTCATGAGGCCTCCCCTGCCGAGGGTGGCGGGCCCGACCCTCCGTGCCGTAGCACGTTCGATAGCGCTGCCAATCGGCTTGCAACCCGCGCGGAGCGAACAACGTCGCCCCGCTCGATGCAGAGCTTCAGCGCCTTCTGCAGGCAGCAGCGGCAGTCGAGGGAGTCGACTTCCCGTTGCGATAGCTCGCTGAAGGCGCTGTACGCCAGGTCCATCTGGCCTAGCTTCATATGGAGCATCGCCAGCGCGACGCGATAGCGCGGTTCGTCCGGGTTGAGGCCGATCGCCCGACGCAACATTGCCATCGAGAGCTGGGGCGGTCGCCCCAGTCTCCCTAGCGCGTTAGCCGCGGCGAAACAGATCGCGTCGTCGTCGGGGCGGACGCGGCCGGCCCGCCGGCAGACAGCGAGGGCGGCCTGCCAGCGTTCGAGTGCGGCCAACCCGTTGTACAGCGGCTCCCACAATTCGGCCGGGAAGTTTGGATCAGCGGCGAGGTCGCCGAGCAGACTCGCCGCGGCCGAACGGCGCCCGTGCCGCAAGTCGCCGGCCGCTAGCACTAGCATTCCTTCGTAGCCAAGGGGCGCGAGCATTAACGCCCGTTGGATATTTTCGTAAGCCTCCGCCTGCCTTCCCTCGCGTTGCAGAAGTATGGCCCGCAGCCTCCAGAGAGCCCCGTCGTCCGGTCGGCGGGTCAGTTCAGCCTCAAGGACGTCGATGGCAGCGCGTGAAAAACCGCGTTCATATAACTGCGTCGCCCGCCGGGCAGCGTCTTCGCGTGGCGCCTGCGCGGTCATGATTTCGTCGCTCCAGAAGTGGAATCGGCTGGCTGGCAGGGCCCTAGCGGGCGGTAGCTGGCGGGAAAAACACGCATTTTGGGGATTCAGCCCCATTGACGTGCTCGTTAGGTCCGATAATCTATCGCTACTGAGACTCGATATCAAGACCGCCGCAGCCAGCTCGACATCCTTTCGGGGTGCACGCCAGCCAAGGTTCGAATCGCCGCGTCAACGGGACGCGGTACTCGAATCGCCGGCCGCGCCACGAAAGGAGCCACCGATGTAGTCCGACCCGCCGCGCCTTCCCGCTTGCAGTTTCTTCGATCGCTGTCCCACCGTAGCGGTTGAAGGCGTTTCGCGACCATCGAGACAGCACCACTGATTTTGCTCACTGGAGAGTTAGCTAATGATTCGCCACACAACTTGTGCCGTTCTGTTGACGACCGCCCTTTCGACCCTTGCTTATGCCGCGCCGCCGTTCACCGAAAACTTCAATCTCGGCGACGCCAACTGGCGTTTCAGCACCGCCACGACGCTGACGCCTGTCGCATCGGGCGGTCCCGACGGCAGCGCGTACGTCTCGCGCACGTTTTCGTTTTCGTCACTAACCAACCCCGCCGCGACGAGTGCCACCGTGTTCCGTGCCCAAGACGAGTTCAATTCGAGCGGCGTCGCCTACGCCGGCAATTGGGCCAGCCTTGGCGTGAACGAGGTCAGCTTGTACGTCCGTCATTCCGCGCCAGAACCCCTGGTGTTTAACGCCCGCTTTGCCAACCCGGCCAACTTTCCCGGCGCGAGTTATTTTTCCGATCCGGTCCCCGCGAACGTGTGGACGCCGCTCACCTTCGACGTCGCCGCGGCAAGCCCGCAGTTGGCTGATCCGTCGTATGAAGGGACAAGCTACGGCTTTGTGATGTCGAACATTGGCCACATGCAGTTTGGCGTCAATATTCCCGCGGCGTTGGTTGGCTCGACGACCCCTTTCACGTTTGATCTCGATTCGGTCAGCGTCGGCGTCGTCCCCGAACCTGCCGCGGCCGGGCTGATGGCGCTGAGCGCTGGCGCTTTTGGTCTGGCTGTTCGCCGTCGACGTTCGTCGATCAGCACTCCTCAGGCAAACGCAATCGTTTCCTAGGCAACGGTTCATAGGCAACATGGATATCGCCTGCAAACGCCGTTCGATCGCCCGCGCAGCAGCACTGGCCTGCTGCGCGGCGATCGCCGTTTGGAGCACGGCGGCCTGGGCTGCGACGGCTTCGTGGAATGCCCCCGATATCGACGTGTTCCATTACTCCAACGCCGACGAGCCAGGACGCGGGACGGCGCCAACGTTCGTCGGCGGATTCACGTTCGACGGATCGAACCAGTTCGTGCCGTCGACCGCCACGAACCCCGCGCGACTGGGCATGTCGATGGTCGCCTTCGATACCTCCGACCAGATCAACGTCGGCCTCGCTCCGCAGCAGTACCAAATCAACTCGGTGGCCGTCACCGTCCAATACTACAACGGCACATTCGGCACGTTGAAGTACGAAGATCAACCCGTCAGTCGTGCCGCCTTCCTCGCCGACATGCAGAATGGCGTCGGCGGCATCCAGCGGCCCATCGAACTATACGGCGTCGGCTTCCGCAGCGGGCTCACCGGATTTGACTTCGACGGAACATCCGATCCGCAGAAGTTCAACTCGCTCAGCCACGGCTACGGCGCGGGCGGCTATCGCATCTATCCCGTCGACGGCGATCCCGCGCAGCCAGGCGCGTACCGCGACGTCGCCAATAACCTGACCGGCGGCTTCAGCGCGACCGCTGCCGGCGGCACGATGGCGCCGTTCGATGCGACGCCGTGGGCGATCGGCAAAACCAATCTCGCGCGCGGCGCCGATCTGCCGGAACGAACGACCTTCACCTTCACGCTCGATCTCAATGCTCCGGGCGTCCGCAGCTATGTCCAAGCGTCGCTCGCCGACGGCGGCCTCGGCTTCATGCTGTCGTCGCTGCATCTGGCCAGCCAGCCGGGATTCGGCGTGCTCCCTTACCCGCAGTGGTTCATGCAGGAGTCGGTCGGCGGCTTCTTCAACGGCGTCGCCGCCACGCTGGCCATCGACTATGCGATGGGCTCGGTCGGACTGGCCGGCGACTACGACGGCAACCAAACCGTCGACGGCGGCGACTTTCTACGTTGGCAACAGACCTTCGGCGCCGGGGCATCTCCGGCCGGCTCGGGCGCTGACGGCGACGGCGATGGCGCGGTCGACGCCGACGACTTGGTGATTTGGCGCAATGCGTTTGGCGCCGGCAATTCATCTGCTGCAGTCGCCGCCGTCCCCGAGCCAGCTGCTGGCTTGCTCGCTCTGCTCGCGATGGCGGCCATTGGCCGTCGCCGGCCGCGATTGCTCCCGTCCCGCGATCTGAGGGCGCGCCGCGGCTTCACGTTGGTGGAGTTGCTGGTCGTGATCGCCATCATCGGCGTGCTCATCGCACTGCTGCTTCCGGCGGTTCAATCGGCGCGTGAGGCGGCCCGACGGATGAGTTGCCAGAACAAGCTCAAGCAAATCGGGCTCGCGACGCAAAACTACGCCGCCTCGCAAAAACACCTGCCTCCTCCCAAATTCGGCGACACGAATTACGACGAGCTCGGCAGCACCTTTGTGCTCTTGCTGCCGTACCTTGAGCAGGGGAGTCGCTTCGCGGCGTACGATCTGACGAAGAAGTCGAACGACCCGGCCAATTTACCCATCACGAGCCAGCCGCTGGACGTCTACACGTGCCCCTCGATGGCGATGATGCGGCAGGCGCCCGACGCGGGCTGCGGCGAAGTGCTGGGGCCGACCAGTTTCATGATTTCCTCGCGGACCGACTATGCAAACTTCGCGGCGCTCGATGGCGCCTTTGAGAATCCGCCGGCCGACGGACAGTATCGCTTGTCGATGCAGCACATCACCGACGGCGCGTCCAATACGCTGCTCGTCGGCGAAACCAACTACAGCCACCAAGGCTGGGTGTGGTCGGGCGGCGAATGCGCGACGCTCGCCGGCACGGTTAAATTCGGCGATCAGACCTGGGCCGAAGGTTACTGGGCCCTCTCCTGGGGACACATGTCCGCCAGCTTTCCGCAGGCGTACAACAATTCGGTTAATTTCCAAAAGCCGATCAGCGCTCGCACGTTCCGCAGCGATCATCCCGGCGGCGTCCAGTTCGTCTTGCTGGATGGCTCCGTGCGCATGCTCTCCGACGATTCGGCCCCGGAAATCCGCCGTGCGCTCGTGACGCGCGCCGGCGACGAGGTCGAACATCGCGTAGACTAACGCCCCTAAGTTGAATCCTGCAGCGACGCCTCCCGACTGGCGCCGCGCTCAATACGCTATCTCGCCCCAAGAAGGAAATCTGATGATTCGCTCCGCCCTCCCGCATCGCACCGCCCTGTTGGCGCTCGTGCTCTCCATCGCTGGCTATTCGACCGCGCTGGCCCATTTCCCTTGGCTCGCAGTCGACGACGAAGGTCGGGCGCTGGTCTTCTTCGGCGAGAGCCCCGACGAGCGCAACTACCATCTGCCCGAGGCGCTAACCGCTGCCAAGCTTCACAGCCGCGTGGGCGACGACGACGCTCAGGAAGTGGCGCTCGAAACGCTCGAAGAGGATGATTTCGTCGGCCGCCGTTCCGGCGAACCCGTTGCCGACGATGCCGTGTTGGAACTGACGGCCGAGTACGGCATCTACCACGGCATGCTGCTGACGTACTTTGCCAAGCATCTACCGGGCGAGACGATCGCCGCGTGGGAGAAGGCGGGGCCGTCGCAGGGCTTGAAACTCGACGTGGCGCCGAAGGCCTCCGACGAGGGGCTGGCGATCGCCGTCACCTGGGAAGGCCAGCCGCTGGCCGACGCCGGCGTCGCGCTGACCGACTCGACTGGCGAGACTCAAGAAGCGAAGACCGACGCCAAGGGGCTCGCCGCCTTCGCCAAGGTGGCCGCGGGTCCGGTGAGCGTCATCACCAGCCAGATGAAGAAAGGCGAAGCAGGCGAGCACAACGGCAAGGCCTACACTAGCGTCGCCAACTACGGCACGCTCACGTTCAATCACAAGAGCGCCGCAGCCAGTGAAAACGCAGCGAAGAAGTCCGCGGCGAACGAGGAGCCGGCAGCCGACGCCGAGCAGGCCCTGAGCGACTACCCTGCCCTCCCCGAGGCCGTCTCGAGCTTCGGCGCCGCGGTCTGCGACGGGTACCTCTACGTTTACAGCGGCCACACCGGCGGCGAGCACGAACACTCCCGCGACAACTTGTCGCAGAAGTTTCTCCGCATCAAGCTCGACGGCGGCGGCGAGTGGGAGGAACTGCCCATGGAAACGCCGTTGCAAGGCCTGCCGCTGGTCGCCCACGGCGGCAAGCTTTATCGCGTCGGCGGGCTGAACGCCAAAAACGCCGAAGGCGAGGACGAGGATCTCCACTCGGTTGCTGAGTTTTCCTGCTTCGATCCAGCCGCAAAAAAGTGGACGTCCCTGGCGCCGCTTCCCGAGCCGCGGTCATCGCACGATGCCGTGGTCATCGGCGACCGGCTCTACGTCGTCGGCGGTTGGACGCTCGATGGCGACCGCAAGGGCGCATGGCTCGACACGGCCTGGTCGTTCGACCTGACCAATCCGCAAGGCGCGTGGGAGCCGATTGCGAAGCCAAACTTCCGCCGTCGCGCCTTGGCCGCCGCGCAGTGGAACGGCAAGCTCGTCGCCCTCGGCGGCATGGACGCCGATCAGGAAATCTCCCGCCAGGTGAGCCTGCTCGATCCCGCGACCGGCGAGTGGACCGAACTGGCCGAGCTTCCGGGCGAGGACATGGACGGCTTCGGCGCCGCGGCGTGGAATCTCGACGGCAAACTGTTCGCCAGCGGCACGCAGAAGTCGCTGTACAAGCTGGCCGACGACGGCAAGTCGTGGGAAGCCGTGCTGGAGCTGAAGCAGCCGCGATTCTTCCACCGCCTGCTGCCGGCCGGAGACGCCACGCTGCTGTCGATCGCCGGGGCGTCGTTCGACGGGCACTTGTCGAATATCGAAGAGATGTCAGTCGCCGCTGACGCGAAGCAGACGAACTGAGCTGTAACGCCGCCGGCTCCGCCGCTGGACGAACGACGAACGAGACGCCGTCTTGAATTGAGTAGACCGGTAACACCGGCGACCTTCAGGCCGGCAGCAGCAGACGCAAGAGGCAGCCGTCCGGGCCGCTGCAGAGCGTGAACCACCGAAGCGGCGAGCCCCCGCCAGCGCTCGCCCGTCGGGGCAGCTTCGCGCCGCGCCCCGGCGCGCTGCCTCTTTTTACGCCCATTGCCTCGCGGGCGCCGCCGCCCGCCGCCGACTCGCGTCGTCGGGATGAAAGCAACCTCCTCGGTGGCAAATGGCGTCAGGCTCCGCTCGGTAGGTCCGGCGCTGCGCTTTGTCAAACTCAGCGTGCGCTCACACGACAAATCTCGCGGGCTGTCTATGCCGGCCGCGGCGACATTGCGGCAAAAACATCCCTCTTTCCGGGGCAATCGGCCCTTAGTGCGGTTCCAGCGGGAGGGCAAAAAATATACTATGCTTATTGCTGCAACCGGCGCCCTTCTAACGCAATTGCCCGACTCCATCGCAAATGGCCACCCCAGCCGCGGACGTCGACGGTCCGCAACTTCAACTCAATAGTCAGAGCCTCGACTACGTCGAACAGCTCTACGCCCAGTACAAAGACAATCCCGACGCGGCGCCGGCTGACTGGCGCGCGCTGTTCGGCATGCTGGCCAACGGGACGAATCACGCCTCCGCGACGCCCAAGCTAGCGGCGCCTAGTGCGAAGCTGACGAGCTCAACGCCAACGCTGGCAGCGCCAGTCTTCGATCAGCGGTTGATCACCGATCCGAAGCCCGGTCATCCCAAGCTCACCGAGGCGACGGCCCCGGAAACCAAGCTGGTGCTGGAATCGCACCGTCTGGCCGCCCTGGTCCCGCCGGTGGCTCCCATCCATCCGGCATACCCGGTCAATGGCAACGGCAACGGCAAGCATGAAGAGCTCGCCGCGCGCCAGGAACGCGTCGATCAGCTGATTCGCAACTACCGTGTTCGCGGCCACATCATTTCGGATATCGATCCGCTCGATCAGTTCCGCCCCCGCCCGCCGGAACTCGACCCGGCCTACTACGGCTTTACCGAAGCCGATTACGATCGCGTCTTCTCGACGCGCACGATGCAAGGGCCGAAACAGCGGACGCTCCGCGAGATCGTCAGCTGGCTGCAGAACACCTACTGCCGGGCGATCGGCGTGCAATTCATGCACATCGACGATCTGGTGATTCGCGAGTGGCTTCAGTCGCGGATGGAAGAGACCGAGAACCGCACCGAGCTTTCGCGCGAGGAGCAGCTGCGTATTCTCAAGCGGCTGAACGACGGCGCGTCGTTCGAGCAGTTCCTGCAGACCAAGTTCACCGGCGCCAAGAGCTTCTCGCTCGAAGGAGGCGAAAGCCTCATTCCGCTGCTCGACATGGCGCTCGAAAAGGCGGGCAACGACGGCATCAGCGAAGTCGTCATCGCGATGGCCCATCGCGGCCGACTGAACGTCCTGGCCAACGTCATCGGCAAGAGCCCGCGGGAGATCTTCCGAGAATTCATGGACCTGGAGTCGCCCCAGCGCACCGGCCCAGGAGACGTCAAATACCATCTCGGCTACTCGGGCGATTGGACGACGGGCAAGGGGAACAAGGTTCACCTGTCGCTCTGCTTCAACCCCAGCCATTTGGAATACGTCAACGGCGTGGCGATGGGCCGCATGCGCGCCAAGCAGGACCGTTACGGCGACGTGCAGCGCCGCAAAGGGATGGTGGTCCTGGTCCATGGCGACGCCGCGTTCGCCGGCGAAGGCGTGGTGCAGGAAGTCCTCAACATGAGCGAGCTTCCCGGCTATCGCGTCGGCGGGACGCTCCATGTGATCGTCAACAACCAGATCGGCTTCACCACGACGCCGACCGAAGCTCGCTCGAGCGCCTACGCCACCGACGTCGCCAAGCTGCTGCAAATCCCGATCTTCCACGTCAACGGCGAAGACCCCGAAGCGGTGGCCCAGGCGGTCCGTCTGGCCCTCGATTTCCGCAAAGAATTTCAACGCGACGCGGTCATCGACATGTACTGCTACCGTCAGCGCGGCCACAACGAGGGCGACGAGCCGTCGTTCACTCAGCCCCTGATGTACCAGGCGATCGGCGCCCAGAACTCGGTGCGCGAAGGCTACCTCAAGCGGCTGCTGGCGCTCGGCGGCATCACCGCCGACGAAGCCGAGCAGATCGCCAAAGACCGCCATGCGAAGCTCGAGGCCGATTTCGCCGCGGCGAAGGATCGCGACTTCCAGCTCAGCAACCCCACGCCCACCGGCCCCTGGGCCAACTACTACGGCGGACCGTTCGAGAAGGCGCCCAACGTCATCACCGGCGTTGAACAAGAGCGCCTCGTCCAGTTACTGGAACAGCTGACCCACGTTCCTGAGGGGTTCCACATCCATCCAAAGCTCGTGCGGGCGATGGAGCGCAAGCGCCAAATGGCCGCCGGCGAGGAACCGCTCGATTGGGCCACCGCCGAGTCGCTGGCGCTGGCCAGCCTGGCGACGCAGGGCGTGCGCATCCGCATCAGCGGCCAAGATTCCGAGCGCGGCACGTTCAGCCAGCGCCATGCCGTGCTCCACGACGTGAAGAACGGGCATAAGTACATGCCTCTCTGCCACCTGGCCCCCGATCAGGGGCCGGTGGAAATCGTCAACAGTCCGCTGTCGGAAGCAGGCGTGCTCGGCTTCGATTACGGCTACAGCCTCGATTGCCCCGAGGGACTCGTGGCATGGGAAGCTCAGTTCGGCGACTTTGCCAACGCGGGGCAGGTCATCATCGACCAGTTCATCGCCAGCGCCGAGGTAAAGTGGCGCCGGCTAAGCGGCCTCGTGCTGCTCTTGCCGCACGGCTTTGAAGGGCAAGGGCCGGAGCATTCCAGCGCCCGGTTGGAACGGTTCCTCACGCTCGCGGCGGAGGACAATATTCAGGTCGTTTGCCCGACGACGCCCGCGCAGTACTTCCACTGCCTCCGTCGACAGGTCATCCGCCCCTGGCGTAAACCGCTGGTGGTGATGACCCCCAAGAGTCTGCTTCGTCACAAGGAATGTATTTCCACGATGGCGGAGCTCTCGCGCGGCCGGTTCCATGGCGTGCTGCCGGAGTCGGCCAGCCGCCTGAGCCAACGCGACACCCGCGTGATCCTTTGCTCCGGCAAGGTCTACTTCGACCTGCGGGCGCGCCGACAAGCGCTTGGCATCGAAGGTCCGCCGATCATCCGCATCGAGCAGCTCTATCCGCTGCCGATGAACCAACTGCTCGCCGCACTGGCGCCGCTGCCGAAGGGCACGCCGCTGGTGTGGGTGCAAGAAGAGCCGGAAAACATGGGCGCCTGGCGTTTCCTGCGGTCGATGTGGGACGACAGTCTGTGCCTGCAGTACCCGCTGAAGTGCATCAGCCGCCCCGCCTCGGCCTCGCCGGCCACCGGTTCGAAGACGGCCCACGAGCGCGAGCAGGCCGAACTGGTCGATCGCGCCTTACTGCGTGAATAAAACTCCGCCCGGCGGCGGTCCGCCGCCGCGGGTTTCCGATTGATTCGGCCCCTGCCGGTCGCCCAGCCCGGCCCGTTCCCCAGACGCCAACCACTACTCGCGGCCTCGCCTGATTGCTCCGCCGCTCATTGTCAGAGAATCTGAACATGTCCATCGAACTGAAGGTCCCGGTGATCGGCGAATCGGTCTCCGAAATTTTCATCGGCCAGTGGTACAAGGGCGAAGGCTCGACCGTTGCCGTCGACGAGAACCTCGTCGAACTCGAGTCGGAGAAGGCCACTCTCGACGTGCCCTCGCCGAGCGCGGGCGTCATCACGAAGATTCTCAAGCATGCGGGCGAGACGGCCGAAGTCGGCGAAGTGATCGCATACCTCGACCAGGTCAGCGCAGCGGCCCCAGCGGCCAAAGCGCCTGAAAAAGCTCCTGAGCCGGCCCCCGCCCCGCCAGTCGCCGAGGCGCCGAAGCCCGCCCCGACGCCAGAGCCGCCCAAGCCCGCTCCTGCTCCTACTCCTGCCGCAAAGGTCGAGCCGCCGCCCAGCGAACCCGCCAAGACTCCGACGCCCATGGCGACGCAGCCCATCAATCATACGGCGAAGCCGGCCAATTACGCCCAGTCGCTGCAAGTCGGCGCCGGCAATCGCACCGAAGAGGTCGTGCCGATGAGCCCGGTCCGGCGCCGCATTGCGGCGCGACTGCTCGACGCCACCCAGAATGCCGCACTGCTGACCACCTTCAACGAAGTCGACATGACCGCCGTCAAAGAACTACGCGGCTCGCTCGGCGAGGCGTTTGAGAAGCGTTACGGCGTCCGTCTCGGCTTCATGTCGTTCTTCGTCAAGGCGGCGGTCGATGCGCTCAAGCAGTGCCCCGAAATCAACGCGATCATCGAGGGCGATAAGGTCGTCTACCGCCGCTACTTCGACGTCGGGGTCGCCATCGGCAGCGATCGCGGCCTCTTCGTGCCGGTGTTGCGGAATGCCGAAGAAATGACGTTCGCCGATATCGAGAAGTCGATCACCGACCTCGCCAAGCGGGCCCAGTCGGGCAACCTGCGGGTGGAGGAATTGCAGGGCGGCACGTTTACCATCACCAACGGCGGGGTCTATGGGTCGCTGTTGTCGACCCCGATCGTCAATCCGCCGCAAAGCGGCGTGCTGGGCATGCACTCGATCCAGAATCGCCCGGTGGCGATCGACGGGCAGGTCGTCATCCGTCCGATGATGTACCTCGCGCTGACGTACGACCACCGCATTGTCGACGGTCGCGAAGCGGTGACGTTCCTCAAGAGCATCAAGGACGCCATCGAGAATCCAGCTCGCATCTTGCTGGAAGTGTAACTCGCCGCGCGCATCCGGCTGAGTCGTTTCTACTGCCGGGGATGCCACTGAGAGGCATTGTCGCATCCGTCGTTCCAAGTCGAGCGAAGACTCTGACAATGGCGGACGTGCGGCGCCATGGATGGCGATCGAAGCTGTCTCGCCGCCCACGGACGGCTTCGCAGCTGCGCAGTTTGCATCGTCCGCTGCGCTCGATGGCGACGCGCCGTTCGCGGCTTGACGCACAATTGAAAATCCCGCCGAAAGTCCCGTCCCGTCCTCCCCATTGGGCCTTGCAGAGAGCGGCCCTCGCCGCGCATTATAGTTCTTCCCGCCTGCGATATCCCACCTACGCGCTATAGAGAGAACGTTCGCGTCGCCGCGATGCCACAGATCTTTCATCCCAGCATGAACACCATCTCCCGCGCCAGCATTTTTGGCGCGGCGTTCATCCTCGCTGGCGTCGGCGGATTCATCTGGCTGATCTTCCGCTCGTCGTACACCACGCAAGTCGGCGTCGTCCGGCCGCAGCCTGTCGAGTTCAGCCACGAGCATCATGTCTCCGGCCTGGGCATCGATTGCCGCTACTGCCACACTTCGGTCGAGACGAGCTCGTTCGCCGGCATTCCGCCTACGGCGACCTGCATGACGTGCCACTCGCAAATCTGGACCGACAGCCCCAAACTGGAAGTCGTCCGTGCAAGCTACCGCACCGGCGAGTCGATTCCTTGGACCCGCGTTCACGACCTGCCCGACTTCGCCTATTTCGACCACAGCATCCACGTGGCGAAGGGAGTCGGCTGCGTCTCGTGTCATGGTCGCGTCGACGAGATGCCGCTGATGTGGCGGGCCAAAACGCTCCACATGGAGTGGTGCGTCGACTGCCATCGCAACCCCGAACCCCACATTCGCCCTCGAGACAAAGTCTTCTCGATGGAGCCCCTGCCCGCCCCCCCTGCCCCCGAGCGCGACGCCGAGCCCGGCGCATCGAACGTGGCGATCGACCTGATGCAAGCGCACCAGATCGCCAGTGAAACCAATTGCTCCGTTTGTCACCACTAAAAAAAGAAGCGGTGGCCGTCGTCCTTGCTATGCGACGGTGAGCTGAGAAGGATCAGTCGTGAGTTGCCATCATAAGCCGCCCCAGAGCGAGGCTTCTTCGGAGCCTGCCGCGATGCCGACGTTCTGGCGGAGCTTCGAGGAATTAGCGGGCGATCCTGCCTTCGAAGAGCGACTGGTGCGCGAATTTCCGCGTCTCGCTTCGGTTTGGGAACAATCGCCCACCGACCGCCGCCGCTTCCTGCAGTTGATGGCCGCCTCGGTCGCGCTCGCCGGCGCCCAAGGGTGCAGCAAGGCGCCTTCGGAAAAGATCATGCCCTACGTCCGCCAGCCTGAGCGGATCACGCCAGGACTGCCGAACTACTTCGCCACGGCGATGCCCGCGAGCGACGGCGCCTTGGGACTCGTCGCTACCAGCAACATGGGCCGGCCGACGAAGCTCGAAGGCAACAAACTTCATTCGGCGAGCCTCGGCGCCACCGACGCCTTCGCCCAAGCATCGATCCTGACGATGTACGACCCCGACCGTTCGCAGACGGTCAAGCACATCGGCATCATCGGCACCTGGAGCGAGTTCGTCGACGGCGTCCGCGGCGCGTTGCCCGTTGGCGGAGACGGCGCCGGATTGCGCATCCTGAGCCCGCCGGTGACGTCGCCGACGCTCGCCCGCCAGCGCGAGGCGCTGCTCGCCGCGCTGCCGCAGGCGCGATGGCATCAATACGAGCCCGTCAGTCGCGACAACGCTCGACAGGGCGCGCTGCTGGCGTTTGGCGCCGACTTGTCGCCAATCTACGACTTCACCAATGCCGATGTCGTGGTCGCATGCGACGCCGATTTTCTGTCCCGCGGCGGCGCCTCGGTCCGCTACTCGCACGACTTCATGTCGCGGCGCGGCGTCGAGAGCGAAACGGCCTACCCCGGCATCGAGACGAACCGCCTGTACGCTTTTGAGAGCACCTACACTCCCACAGGCGGCGCCGCCGACCATCGCCTGCCGCTGACCCCGTCGCAATCCGAACAGTTTCTTCGCGCCCTGGCGCGCCAACTCGAAGTCGCCGGAGCCCCCCCCGCCGACCTGCCCAGCGGCGTCGACCCCAAGTGGCTCACCGCCGTGGCCGACGATCTGCAGTCGAAGCGCGGCCGGTCGCTGATCGTCGTCGGCGATCACCTCCCCGCCCCGGCTCACGCGCTTGCCCATGCCATCAACGCCGAGCTGGGCAACGTTGGTCCGACCGTGAAGTTCATCGAACCCATCGCCGCTGGCGCCGAGGATTCAGCGGCGTCGATCCGCGAGTTGACCGACGCGCTTAACGCCGGGCAGGTGCAGCTGTTGGTCATCCTCGAAGGAAACCCGGTCTACGACGCGCCGGCCGACCTCAATTTCGCCCAAGCGATCCGCAAGACAAAGCTCGCCGTCCACTTGAGTCTGTACGACGACGAAACCTCCGAGCTCTGCCACTGGCACATTCCGGCGGCCCATTACCTGGAAGCGTGGAGCGACGTCCGAGGGTACGACGGCACGGCGTCGATCGTGCAGCCGCTGATCGCCCCGCTCTACGCCGGCCGCACCGCGCACGAAGTGATCTCCGCGCTGGTCGACCCCACGATTCAGACCAGCTACGACATTGTTCGAGCCACTTGGCAGGCGCAACTCGGCGGCGGCTTCGATCGCGGCTGGCACCAGGCGCTAGCCGACGGCGTCATCGCCGACACGGCGTTCGCACCGCAGACGCCAGCGATTCAAGCCGACGCGGTGGCCAACTTGCCAGAGGTCGCCGGCGCCCAGGGAGACCTGACGTTCGAGCTGGTGCTGCTGCCCGATCCCACGATCGGCGACGGCCGCTACGCCAACAACGGCTGGTTGCAGGAAGCCCCCAAACCGCTCACGAAACTCACCTGGGACAACGCCGTCCTCATCGGCCCCGCCGATGCTAAGGAGCTCGCGCTGGAAACGGGCGACGTGGTTACCATCAAGTCGGGGGGCCAAGAGGTCAACGGCCCCATTTGCGTGCTGCCAGGCCACGCCCCCGGCAGCATCACCTGCCACTTCGGCTACGGCCGCCAGCGGGCCGGCAACACCGGTTCGAAGATTGGCTTCAACGCCTACAAGTTCCGTACGACCCACGGCGGCCACGTCGCCCGCGACGCCAAGCTGGAAAAGACCGGCCAAAAGATGGCGCTCGCCCGCACGCAGACGCATCATGACATCGACGGCCGCAACATCGTCCACGCATCGACGGTCGCTCAGTTCAAGGCCGATCCCAAATCGATTCTGTCCGACGCCGTTCGTGGCCCGTTCGAGTCGCTCCTGCCGATGTGGGAGAACTACGACGAGCAAGCCTTCGCCTGGGGCATGGCGATCGATCTGAACAAGTGCAGCGGCTGCAACTCGTGCGTGATGGCCTGCCAGGCGGAAAACAACGTCCCGATCGTCGGTAAGGAGCAGGTGCTCAACTACCGCGAGATGGCCTGGATTCGGATCGATACGTACTACTCGGGCGATCCCGAGAATCCCGAGTCGATCCATCAGCCGATGCTCTGCCAGCATTGCGAGAAGGCGCCGTGCGAAGTCGTCTGCCCGGTGGCTGCGACGACTCATAGCGACGAAGGTCTGAACGAAATGACCTACAACCGCTGCGTCGGCACGCGCTACTGCTCGAACAACTGCCCCTACAAGGTGCGCCGCTTCAACTTCTTCCAGTACCAGGACACCGAAACGCCCGTCCTGCAGCTGATGCGCAACCCCGACGTGACGGTCCGCAATCGCGGCGTCATGGAGAAGTGCACCTACTGCGTCCAGCGCATCAATCACGCGCGCATCGACGCGAAGAAAGATGGCGTCGCGGGCGGCGTCGAACCCTCAATCGTCGACGGCACGTTGCAGACGGCCTGTCAGCAAGCCTGCCCGTCGGAGGCGATTGTCTTCGGCAACATCAACGACAAAGAGAGCCGCGTCGCCAAACTAAAGGCCGACGCCCGAAACTACGGCGCCCTGTCGGAACTCGGCGTTCGTCCGCGGACGACGTACCTGGTTCGTTTGCGAAACCCCAACCCCGCGCTTGCCTAGGCAAGTTTTTCGATCACCGGAGCATCCCAGGCGCCCGCCATGGCCACCGTTCATAGCGATCAACGATCGGCGACTGCCGCCCTTGCGGAAGCGCCTGTTCTTGCGCCGGGCCATAGCTACGGTTCGATCACCGACAAAATCAGCTCGATCGTCCTGACGAAGGGGACGTCTCGCGGTTGGCTGTTCGGGCTCGCGATTTCGTTCATGCTCGTCCAGGTCTTCCTGGTGAGCGTGGTCTACCTGATCGCCCGCGGCGTCGGCATCTGGGGCATCAACGTCCCCGTCGGCTGGGGTTTTGCCATCGTCATCTTCGTCTGGTGGGTCGGCATCGGCCACGCCGGCACGTTGATCTCCGCGGTGCTCCTGCTGCTCAACCAGTCATGGCGCACGAGCATCAACCGCTTCGCGGAAGCGATGACGCTGTTCGCCGTCGTTTGCGCCGGCATGTATCCCTTGCTCCACTTGGGCCGCATCTGGCTCTTTTACTGGCTGATGCCCATCCCCAACACGATGGGAATCTGGCCGCAGTTCCGCAGTCCGCTCTTGTGGGACGTGTTCGCCGTGTCGACCTACATGACCGTGTCGTTTTTGTTCTGGTACACCGGTCTGATTCCCGACCTCGCCACGCTGCGCGATCGCGCTCAAAACCGCTTCGGCAAAGTAACCTACGGCATCCTCTCCTTCGGCTGGCGCGGTTCGGCTCGCCATTGGCGCCGGTTCGACGCCGCTTACTTGCTGCTCGCCGGCATCGCCACGCCGTTGGTCGTCTCGGTCCATACGGTGGTCGGCTTCGACTTCGCGATGTCGATCATTCCCGGCTGGCACAATACGCTGTTCCCTCCCTACTTCGTCGCGGGCGCCATCTACTCTGGCTTCGCGATGGTGCTCACTCTCGCCATTCCGCTGCGGGCGGCCTACGGCCTGCAAGACTTCATCACCGACCGCCACTTGGAAAACATGGCCAAGGTGATGCTCGCCACCAGTTTGATGGTCTCGTATGGCTATGTGATGGAGGTCTTCTTCGGCTTCTACAGTGCGAACACTTACGAAGAATATCTCACCCGCAACCGCATGGTCGGCCCCTATGCCCCGGCGTTCTGGTCGCTCATTCTGTGCAATGTGCTGACGCCGCAGTTGTTGTGGTTCCGCGCGATTCGCCTCTCGCCCGTGCTGTTATGGTGCATCGCGATCGTGGCCAACATCGGCATGTGGCTCGAACGCTTCGTCATCGTCATCACCAGCCTGCACCGCGACTTTCTCCCCTCGTCGTGGGGCATGTTCTACCCCACGTTCTGGGACTGGTCGACGTACATCGGCACGATCGGCGTCTTCTTCTTCCTGTTGTTCCTGTTCATCCGCTTCTTGCCGGTGATTTCGATCTTCGAAATGCGCGAGCTCCTGCATAAGTCCGAGGAGGAGCACCACCATGACTAGCCCTCACGGCGCTCCCGAGCCGTCGCCCCTTTACGGCGTGCTGGGCGAATTCGCCGACGCCGACTCGTTGCTCGAAGCCGCCCACAAAGTGCGCGAAGCAGGCTACGTCCGCACCGATGCCTACGCCCCCATGCCGATCCACGGCCTGGCCGAAGCGCTCGGCGCCAAGCGGACCAAGCTGCCGCTGCTGGTGCTGCTCGGCGGCATCATCGGCGGTCTCGCCGGCTACGGCCTCTGTTACTACTGCTCGGTGATCGCCTACCCCATGAACATCGGCGGCCGCCCCGTCCACAGTTGGCCCGCGTTCATTCCAGTGACCTTCGAAACGACGATCCTCGGCGCCGCCATCACCGCTGTGCTCGGCATGCTCGCCCTCAACGGATTGCCGATGCCGTATCACCCGCTATTCAACGTCGACGATTTCAATCAAGCCTCGCAGAACCGGTTTTTCCTCTGCATCGAGTCGGCCGACAAGAAGTTCGACGAAGCGTTAGCCAGCGACTTCCTCCGCAGCATCGGCGCCACCCACGTCACGAGCGTCGAAAATTGACCGCCGTCAAGCCAACTAGCGCCCCGCGCCTAACAACCATCGCCTCGATGCCCTCGCGATCGCCACAATCTGCTCGCCGCTCGGCCCGAACGCTCGCCGTTCTGCCGCCTGCCGCGCTGGCGCTGCTGGCGCTCGTCGGCTGCCACCGCGACATGTACGACCAGCCGCGCCTTGAGCCGCTGGAGAAGAACGCGTTCTTCGACGACGGCCGCTCCTCGCGGCCGTTAGTGGAAGGAGTCGTCGAGTATGGCGCCATCTCACCCGATAGCGTGATCCTCACCGGCAAAGTCAACGGCCAACTCACCGACGAGTTGCCGCCCGAGTTAAAGCTCGACGCCGTCCTGTTGAAGCGCGGCGAGCAGCGGTTCAATATTTTCTGCAGCAACTGCCATGGTCGCTCGGGCGACGGCGACGGCATGATCGTCCTCCGCGGCTATCGCAAGCCGCCGACCTACCATAGCGAGCGCCTCCGCGGCACGCCGATCGGTCACTTCTTCGACGTGGCCACCAACGGCTTCGGCGTCATGCCGAGCTACGCCTCGCAGATTCCCGTGGACGATCGCTGGGCGATCGCCGCCTACATCCGCGCGTTGCAGCTCACCCAGTACGCCAAGGTCGACGATCTCTCCGACGCCGAGCGCCAGCAACTCGAAACTCAGCCCACCGCCGCCACCCCGACGCCGAGCGCTCCGTGACCCCCGCCTCGAACCAACAACCGGCCGCCCGTTCCCCGCTGCAATTGGCAGGCGGGGCGATCGTCGTCGGCGCTATCGTCGGGGCGATCGGTTGGAATCAGAATCACCATCAGTTCTTCGCTTCCTATTTGGTCGCGTGGCTCTTTTGGAACGGCCTCGCCCTCGGCAGCATGGCGCTGCTGCTGCTCCACAATCTCACGGGCGGCAAGTGGATGGAGCCGGTGCGGCCCTACCTCCGCGCCGCGGCCGGGCTGATCCCTGTGATGGCGATCCTGTTCATCCCCATCGCGCTCAACCTGAAGCAGATCTACGAGTGGGCCGATCCTGCCGTCGTCGAGGGCGACGCGATGCTGCAGTACAAGGCCAAGTTCTATCTCAATCCGAGCGGCTTCTATATCCGCGCGGCGATCTACTTCACGCTCTGGATTTCGCTGGTTGGCCTGCTTAGCTGGCAGGGCCGCGCCAATGCCGCTCCTGACACCCCCGCCTACAATCGCTTCCGTCGCTTCAGCGGCATTGGCCTCGGTCTGCACGGGCTCGCCGTGACGTTCTCGTCGATCGACTGGATGATGTCGCTCGAACCCCACTGGTTCTCGGCCATCTACGGCGTGATCATCTTCGCCGCTCAAGGCGTCGGCGCCCTCGCCCTATCGATCGCCCTGGCGACCCGTGCTGCTCGCAGTCGCGGCGAGCTCTCCAAGCTGCAGATCCATGAGTTCCACGATCTCGGCAAGTTGATGTCTGGGCTGATCATGTTCTGGATGTACGTCCAGTTCTCGCAGCTCTTCATCATCTGGTACGGCAATCTGCCGGAAGAAGTCGTCTGGGTCATCCGCCGGCTGGAACATGGCTGGCTGTGGGTGGCGCTGTCGCTGCTCGCGTTCCACTGGATGGTGCCGTTTTTCGGCCTGCTCAGTCGCGAGTGGAAACGGAACCCGGCCCGCCTCGGCTTCATGGCGACGTTGATCGTCGTCATGGAGTGGGTGATGTACGTCTGGTACGTCGAGCCGGCGGTCCAAGCGCACGCACACCACGGCGAGTATCATCCGTTCTTCCCCTGGATCGACGCCGGTCTCACCGCCGCGATCGGCGGCATTTGGTGGCTGGTCTTCACGCTGCGTCAGCCAAAGACGTTCGCCCAGGCTGAAGCTGTCGCCGCCAAGAACAAGAAGAAGGGAGCCCGTCATGGCTGATCAAGACGAAATCCCCCATCTCCATACGACGACCGCTCACGTTCACGAGGACAGCGACGTCAGCATCAAGAGTCTCGGCATTTTCCTCGCCGCGCTCGCGATCACGATGATCATCACCGGCGCGCTGATGATCGGGCTGTTCGACATTTTTCTCGACGAAGCCGAACGGGCCGACGTTTCGCCATCGCCGCTGGCCGAGCCGGGCGAACCCGCCCCGCCGCCCGGGCCGCTGCTGCAAGTGGCCGAACGTCTCGATCTGCGTCTGCATCGCGAAGCCCAGGACAAGCTGATCCACGAAGCGGCTTGGATTGACCGCGACCGAGGCCTGGTCCGCATTCCGATCGACCGAGCGATCGAGTTGACCGCCGAACGCGGCTTTCCCGATTGGCCCCCCGTCGCCCAAGGCGTCGCGGCCGAAGGCGAGGCCAAGCAATGACCAATCGTCCCCCTCACACGACGCGCACGCAGCGCACCATCGGCATGGTCGCTTCAGCGACCATGCTCGCCCTCACGCTAGGCGTCGCCCCCCTCCGCGCCGCCAGCGACGAAGAGCTCTCCCCCATGCTGATGTCGCCCGACGCGGTCGCCATCAAAGAGGTGCAGTTCCACCAGCGGCTCGACAATCAGGTCGACGTCAACGCCAAGTTCACCAACTCCGACGGCAAAGAAACCACCATCGCCGAGTGCATGGACGGCAAGCCAACCGTCTTCGTGCTGGCCTACTACCGCTGCCCGCGCCTCTGCAACATGGTGCTCAACGGCGTGGCGAAGGTGCTGCAGGCGATCGACTTCGAAGCCGGCAAGGATTTCAACGTCGTCGTCGTCAGCTTCGACGCCACCGATACGATCGAAATTGCCGCCGACAAGAAGAACTCGGTCGTCCATGCCTTCAACCGCGAGGGCGATCCCACCGGCTGGAACTTCCTCATCGGCGACCAGCAGACAGTGAAGGCCGCCGCCGAGTCGGTCGGCTTCCAATACGTCTACGACAAAAAGAGCGGCGAGTACGCCCACGCCAGCGGCATCGTCCTGCTGACGCCCGAGGGTCGCGTCTCGCGTTACTTCTACGGCATCGACTACCCCACTCGCGACGTGCGGCTTGGCTTGGTCGAAGCCTCGCAGGGCCAGATCGGTTCGCCGGTCGACGAGTTGCTATTGCTCTGCCTCCACTACGACCCGACCAACGGCAAGTATGGCCTGGCCATTCTCAACTTAGTGCGGGCCGGCGGCATCCTGACCGTCGCCGTCATGATCGGCTTCATCGGCTTCTCGATTCGCAAGGATTACCGAGTCCAAGCCAAAGTGAACTCGATAGAAGCCACCGGCTCAGCCGGTGGACACATCCCGAGCAGCTAAACTTCCGCCCGCTTCGTCCACCCGCTTTCGATCGCCAAAGAACATTCGCCCAAACAACACAACGAAGAGACTCCCCTCCCCTCACCCCTCCCTCCGAGGGAGGGGGACCACGGAATGAATACCGAATTCCAAATATTCCCCGACGCTGCCTCCACCGCCGCCGGCAAGGTCGACGCGCTCTACCTCTTTATGGTCGTGCTGTCGGTCGTCCTTTCGGTGTTCGTCGCCGGGCTCGTCACCTATCTGGCGATCCGCTACCGCCGCGCCAACAACGTCAATCGCGACCACGTCGCGCACGGCAACACGATCGAATACATCGCGATGGCAATCTCGTTCCCCATCCTGATGGGGATCTTTCTCTGGGGCGCCAAGGTCTGCTTCTTTCTGTTCCGCGCTCCCGAGCAGGCCATGCCGATCACGGTCGTCGCCAAGCAATGGATGTGGAAGTTCCAGCACGCCGACGGCCGCCGCGAGATCGACACCCTGCACATCCCCACGGGCCAGCCCGTCAAGCTCACGATGGTCAGCCAGGACGTCATTCACAGCTTTTTCGTCCCGGCCTTCCGCACCAAGCAAGACGTCCTCCCCGGCCGCTACACCTCAATCTGGTTCGAGGCCACCGAGCCCGGCGAGTACCGATTTAACTGCGCCGAGTATTGCGGCACCAACCACAGCCGCATGATCGGCAAGGTGATCGTCCAGTCGCCGGAAGATTTCGCCCGCTGGATGAGCGGCGACGCCGCCAGCGACGAACCTCCGGCCGAAACGGGTCGCAAGCTGTTCGAGCAGTACCAGTGCGGCACCTGCCATCGCCCGGCCAGCGAAGAGGGCGCCCGCGGCCCGACGCTGGAAGGGCTCTTCCAGAGCCGCGTCCCGCTCGCCGGCGGCCAGACCGTCACCGCCGACGAAACCTACATCCGCGAGTCGATCCTCCGCCCCGCGCAGAAGCAGGTCGCCGGCTACCAGCAGATCATGCCGACCTACGAAGGCCAAATCAGCGAAGAGGGCGTGATGCACCTCATCGCCTACATCAAGACATTAGGGGCGCCGCTGGCGGCGAAGCGAGAAGAGCCAAACACTCTCGCCCCCCCCACGGAGCCCGCAGCAGCTGAACCCGCTGCCGAGCCTGCCGCTCCTGCCGCCGAAGACAACGCAGCCACCGATAGCCAAGGGACCACGCCATGAGCGCCGTTCTCGAACACGAAACGGCCCCCGCCCCCATCGTTCGGGAGCCGAAGAACTACCTCAACGTCGCGTGGACGGTCCGCTCGTGGTTGCTCACGGTCGATCACAAACGGATCGGCTTGCTCTACCTCGCCGGCATCACCTTCTTCTTCCTGCTCGGCGGCGCCGCGGCCGGCATCTTCCGCTTGGAACTGATGACGCCGCAGTCCGATCTCGTCGAGTCGGAGACCTATAACAAGCTCTTCACGCTCCACGGCATCATCATGATCTTTTTCTTCCTGGTTCCCGGCATTCCGGGAGTCCTGGGAAACTTCTTGATCCCGATCATGATCGGCGCCCGCGACATGGCGTTCCCCAAGCTCAACCTCATGAGCTGGTATCTCTTCATGATCGGCGGCATCTTCACGCTCTACGTCACCGTCGCCGGCGGCGTCGACACGGGGTGGACTTTCTACACCCCCTACAGCAGCACCTATAGCAACACCTACGTCATGGCGACGGCGGTCGGCATCTTCATTACCGGCTTCTCGTCGATCCTTACTGGTCTGAATTTCATCGTCACTGTCCACAAGATGCGCTGCCCGGGGATGACCTGGTTTCGCCTGCCGCTGTTCGTCTGGTCGAACTACGCCACCGCCCTGATCATGGTCCTCGGCACGCCCGTCCTGGCGATCACCATCTTGCTGGTGGCCCTGGAACGCGGGCTGAAGATCGGCATCTTCGACCCCCGCCTCGGCGGCGATCCGGTGCTGTTTCAGCATTTGTTCTGGTTCTATTCCCACCCGGCGGTCTACATCATGGTGCTGCCGGCCATGGGCGTCATCAGCGAGCTCGTCGCCGCGTTCTCGCGCAACCGCGTGTTCGGCTACAAGCTCGTCGCGTTTGCCAGCCTCGCGATCGCCGTCCTCGGCTTCCTGGTCTGGGGCCATCACATGTTCGTCTCGGGCCAAAGCCTCTACGCCGGCATGGTCTTTTCGGTGCTGAGCATGCTCATCGCCATTCCCTCGGCAATCAAAGTTTTCAACTGGACGCTGACCCTCTGGCGCGGCGAAGTCACCTTCAATACGCCGCTGCTCTACGCGATGGGTTTTTTGGGGCTCTTCACGATCGGCGGGCTGACCGGGCTCTTCCTAGCCACCCTCGGCATCGACGTCCATGTCCACGACACCTACTTCGTCGTCGCTCACTTCCACTACGTGATGGTCGGCGGCACGGTCATGGCCTACCTTGGCGGCATCCACTACTGGTGGCCCAAGATGACCGGCAAGATGTACCCCGAAGGTTGGGCGCGCTTCTCCGCCGTCCTCGTGTTCGTCGGCTTCAACCTCACGTTCTTTCCGCAGTTCATCCTCGGCTACCTCGGCATGCCCCGTCGCTACCACGTCTACGACGAAGGCTTCCAGGTGCTCAACGTCATGTCGACCGCCGGCGCGTCGATCCTCGGCATCGCCTATTTGTTTCCCATTACTTACCTGATCTGGTCGCTGAAGTACGGGGCCAAGGCGCCTGCCAATCCCTGGAACGCCGTCGGCCTGGAGTGGATGACCTCCTCGCCCCCGCCCACCGAAAACTTCATCGAAACCCCCGTCGTCGATTTCGAGGCTTATGAGTACCACCGCCACCCTGCCGAGCGCCACGGCTAAACGCACGCCGGTCGTCGCGCACCATTTCGACGACTGGGATCAACAGTACGACGCCTGCGTCCTCGGGATGTGGACGTTTCTGGTCACCGAAGTCATGTTCTTCGGCGGCGCGATCGGCGTTTACATGATCTACCGCTGGCAATACCCCATGGCCTTCGCCCACGCGAGCAACGAGCTCGACGTGTGGCTCGGCACGTTCAATACGTTCATCCTGCTCACCAGCAGTCTCACCGTGGCGCTCGGCGTCCGCTACGCTCACACCGGCGAAAGCCGCAAAGTCGGCTGGATGCTCATCGGGACGATCTTCCTCGGCGCCATCTTCCTCGGCATCAAAGCGTACGAGTACTACACCAAGTTCCATCACAACATCGCGCCGCTGCTCGATCTGCCCTTCGACTGGGGCGGCGCCGATCCCGGCCCCACCAAAATCTTCTTCGGCCTCTACTTCGGCATGACCGGCATCCATGCTCTTCACATGATCATCGGCGTCGTCCTGATGGCGATGTTCATCCCGGCCGCCTTCCGCAACGAGTACCGCGACGGCAATTCCCTCGGCGTCGAAGTGATTGGCCTCTACTGGCACTTCGTCGACTTGGTCTGGATTTTCCTGTTTCCCCTGCTGTACCTGGTCGACCGCGCCATCACGGCGCCGCCGGCGTTGTAAGAAGCAGTCAGCGTTCAGCAGTCAGCGGTCAGCGAGACAGTAGGAAATGATGTTTGGCTGAACGTTGACAGCTGATCGCTGACAGCTAACTCAGCCTCCCGCGGCCGCTCGACCCCATCACCCCGTACCGCCTCCCCCACTGCCATGTCCAACGCCGACGAACATACTGGCCTAGGCGCCTACTTCCTCGTTTACGGGGCGCTCATGGTCGGCCTCCTGGCGACCGTGGCCGTGTCGTACGTGCCACTGGGAAGCTGGAACCTCGTCGTCGCCTTGGCAATTGCCTTCACCAAGGCGATTCTGGTGGTCCTCATCTTCATGCACGTGCTCAACTCGCCGCGCCTCACCTGGATTGCGGTCTCGGCCGGCGTCATTTGGCTCGCCATAATGCTCAGCCTGATGATGGCCGACTACATGACGCGCTCCTGGCTTCCGACGCGCGCCCCGGCTGACATGGCGCTCCCCTCCTACCGGGAACTCGTTCCCCTCAGCGACCAAGCCATCCAAGCTCACGGCCACGGCGCAGGCGAAGCGTCGCAAGACAAAGAAGCCGCTCACGACAGCGAAGAGTAAAACACTCAATCGCTGTCGTTCCTTATCGGACTGTTCGCTTCAGCGACCAGTCTGCGTCGCCCCAGGCCAACGGCACGCCACACGGGGTCGGGGACCTTTTGTCGCTGGCGATATGCATTTGCCAGCAAACCACCCAGCGACAAAACGTCCCCGACCCCTTCGCACGCGACGCCCTCGTACCGGTTTGATCTCACCGAACCCTCCTGCTTCAAGGCAAATTAGGCCCACCCGCCTCGCTCAACTAGACTGAACGGCAGTTCCCCGATCTCGGGAAACTCCCCTCCTCTCAGTCCGGAGCGTCGTCATGAACGTTCGCCGTCGCCGCGATTTCCTCGCCGACGTGGGCCGCGGCATGCTGGTCGCCAGCATCGGTTCCGCCGCCACGCTGGAACTTGGCCTCGTCAAATCATTCGCCGCGAACATCGACGACGCCAATCCCGATCGCCTCACGTTCGGCGCCCTCGAGCCGCTCGTCGCCCTCATGCAAGAGACGCCAGCCGAGAAGCTGATGCCGCTGCTCGTCCAGCGACTGAACTCCGGCGTCGATCTGAAGACGCTCGTCAGCGCCGCCGCCCTCGCCAACGCCCGCGCCTTCGGCGGTCAAGACTACACCGGCTTCCACACGTTCATGGCCCTCGCCCCAGCGCTGCAGATATCCCAAGAACTCCCCGCTGCGCGCCGCGCTCTCCCGGTGCTGAAAGTCATCTACCGCAACAGCAGCCGCATCCAGGAGCAAGGCAAGAACGATCACGACACGCTCGCCCCCATCGAAGCCCACGCCGCTCCCGATCCCCTCCTCAGCGGCGCGCAACTGCGCGACGCCGTCCGCGCCGTCGATTGGCAGCGCGCCGAATCGCAATTCGCCGCTCGCGTCGCCGCCTCGCCGGAAGATGCATTCAACGATCTCCAGTTCGCCGTCGAGGACGAAAATGACGTCCACCGCGTCGTCTTCTCGTGGCGCGCCTGGGTCATGCTCGATCTTGCCGGCGAAGAATACGCCCAAACGCTACTGCGGCAGTCCGTGCGCTATTGTCTCGACGTCGAGCAGAGAATGCACGAAAAGAACTATCCGGAATCCAAGGTCCGCGAGCTCCTGCCGCGGCTGCTCGACGAGTACAAGCTGCTCGGCGTCAAACTCGGCACGCGCGAGGCCGATGATCAGTGGACCGAACAACTCGCCCAAACCGTCTTCACCGGCACGCACGAAGAAGCGGCGACCGCCGTCGCCGCCGCGCTCGCCGAAGGGTTCGACCCTGAAGCGATCGGCGAGTCGCTCTCCCGCGCCGCCAACCTGTTGGTCCTCCACGACCCCGGCCGAAGCGTCGGGAGCAGCGCCCCCAACAAACCGCCCGGCTGCGTCCACGGCGACTCGGTCGGCGTCCACGCCTCCGACGCCGCCAACGCCTGGCGCAACATCGCCCGCGTCGGCAACCGCCGCACGAAGATCGCCAGCCTCCTCGTCGGCGCCTTCCACACCGCCGGCCAACATGGCTACGTCACGGACCAGCGCTTCCCCTACGCCGAACAGCTCGCAGCACTCGCCGCAGTGAACGATGGCGACAAGCTGATCGTCGAAACCGAAGCAGCGATCAAGTCAAACGACCAGGCCCGCGCCTGCGCGCTGATCGATCGCTACGGCCAACTCGCCCTTCCGCCGGAGCCGGTCTTCGACCTCATGCGCACATACGCCGTCAGCGAAGACGGCGCCCTCCACGCCGAGAAGTACTTCCGCACCGTGACTGAGGAATACGCAACGACCAGCCCGACGTACCGCTGGCGGCAATTGATCGCCCTGGCCCGCGTCACCGCCAGCGAACACGGCTACGCCGCCCCCGGCTACCAACAGGCGTGCGAACTCCTCCGCATTTCATGAGCATCGCAAAGTCAATCACGGAACCGCCACGAGCGCCAAGGAAGAAATTGGGACCGCCGATGAACGCAGATGAACGCAAATAAGTTAGGTCAAGCCATAGCCCTTTCTGATTGGCGTTTATCCGCGTTCATCGGCGGTTCGATTATTCTGTATTCCCTTGGCGCTCTTGGCGTCCTTGGCGGTTAAATCGAAGCGACTCTGCGGCCGAAAAATGCAGATTTGCCCCGCCGCCCTCGCTCCCTTATCATGGCGGGCGTCCGCTCTTGTCTTTTCCACTCGTCGATTCCGATTCCGGACTCCCCTTCTCTTCCCGCGGAGCTTCAGTTATGTCGCTTGTCCGCCGCTGCGCGCATCTTGCCGCGCCCGTTTCGACCTCGCTTCGTTCACTGGCTGCGATCGCCGTCTTCACCGCACTCGCCGCCGGAGCCGCGCCGCGCGCCGCCATCGCTCAAACCGGCTACGTCGCCGCCATCGCCTACTCGCAAAGCACCGGCAAAATCGGCCACACTGCTCGTCAAGCCCGCACCGAAGACGCCGCTAAGTCGCTCGCCATGCGCGCGTGCAACCAGCCCGACGCCAAGGTCTTCATGTGGGCCCAAGACCAATGGGTCGCCGTCGCCACGGCGGAAGGCCTCACCGGCGCCGCTGGCTTCGGTCGCGGCGGCACCGCCGACGAAGCGCAGCACAAGGCGCTCGCCGAATGCGAACGACGCGCCCACGGCGCCCCCTGCCGGGTCGAGCTTTGCATCCACAGCGCCGGCTCGCGCGCCCGTCAGCTCCGCAAGCTCGAAGGCGATCCTGCGCTCGTCGCCGCGCGCAAAGCCGGCTACGTCGCCGCGATTGCCTACTCGCCGAAGACCGGCAAGATCGGATCCACCGCGGGCAACGCCCGTTCGAAGAAAGAAGCCCAAGAGATCGCCTTAAAACAGTGCGCCGCCCCCGACGCGAAGGTCTTCATGTGGGGACCCGAGTGGGTCGCCATCGCCACCGTCGACGGCCGCCCCGGCATCGCCGGCTTCGCCCCTGGCGCCACTCGCGAAATTGCTGAACGGGCGGCGCTCGAACAAGCCGAAAAGCTCGGCCGCGGCGCCAAGTGCCAGGTCGCCCTCGCCATCCACGCCGCCGGCGACCCCAAAGCCAACCCCGCCGCCGGCGCCGAACAAAAGCCAACCACGTCGACCGTCTCCACAACCGCCCCCGCCCCCGTGTCCCCTTAGAGCGACGCTCATCGTCCTCCGTCGCGCTAGAAAAAATCGCACGCAAAGGCGGCGCGTAGGCGCAAGAAAGAAAATGAAAAGCAGAACGCTAATCTGCACGAATTCCGATCAGCGAAGATGAGGACGGATTAGCGTTCCCTAACGTATCCCCCCATTCCTTTGCGCCTTCGCGCCTTTGCGTGAGATCTTCGCCTTTACTTAGGCCCCCTCTTTCCAAACCCCGCAAAACGCACAATTTCTCACGTTTTCCGCCATCAGCCTCCCTGCGGCAACTCCCCGCAGCCCCGCCATCCCTGCTAAACCGGCACGATCCTTGCTAAATTGATGGGCTTGGCCCGCCGCCCGCCTCGCTGCGGGCCCACGCGATTCACTCCCCAGCCGGACCCATCATGCACCCCGTCGCCAGCGCCGCCGAAACCCGGCAGGTCAAGAAGTCCTTCGTCACCGGCGAGGTGACCGTCGAAGCCGTTCGCGGCGTCACCGTGGCCATCCACCAGGGCGAGCTCACCGCCATCGTCGGCCCCTCCGGCTGCGGCAAGAGCAGCCTGCTCAGCATGCTCGGCGCCATCGATACCCCCACTTCGGGCCAGGTGCTCGTCGGCGGCGTCGACGTCGCGACGCTCAACGATTACGACCGCACGCTCCTCCGCCGTCGGCAAATCGGCTTCGTCTTTCAGGCCTTCAACCTGATGCCGACGCTCAGTGCCCTCGAAAACGCCGCCTTGCCGCTGGAACTCGACGGCCTGTCACAACGCGAGGCCCACGAACGCGCCCGCGCCGGCCTCGAGCAGGTGGGGCTCGGCAAGCGCGTCGACCATCTTCCCAGCATGCTCTCCGGCGGCGAACAGCAGCGCGTCGCCGTCGCCCGCGCGCTCGTCACCAACCCAACCCTCCTACTCGCCGACGAACCAACCGGCAACCTCGACACGGCCGGCGGCGAGCAGGTGATGAAGCTCCTCCGTGAACTGGTCGGCAAGTTCGGGCAAACCGTGGTCATGGTCACGCACGACAGCGAAATCGCCGCCGCCGCCGACCGCGTCCTCCGCATGCGCGACGGCCTCATTGCCCACGACCACCGCCCCAGCGCCGTCGTCGAATCAACGCCGGTCCTAACCCCCGCGAAGCCCGCCACGGCCCCCAAACCAACGCCGCATCCATCCAAACACAAAACATCCAAACGGCGCAAGTGAATTTGTCAGTCGTCAGTAGTCCGTACTCCGCTGCTCTCATTGGCAACCCCCATCGGCGACAGCAGCAACTGACCACTGACAACTGACCACTGGCAATCCTGGTCCCCCTTCCCCCCTCCGCCTTCCCCCCTTCAAATGATCTACCGCCGCCTAGGCCTCCGCGAAGCCCGCCAACATCCTGGCCGCGCCATCCTCACGATGGCCAGCGTGGCGATCGGCGTCGCCGCCGTGGTGGCGGTGACGTTCACGACGCGCTCCACGCAGACGGCGTTCGACGAAATCTTTCAGTCGCTAGCCGGCCGCGCCTCGCTCGAAGTCGTCGCCCCCATCGGGCAAACCGTCCCGGCCGATCTCGTCGAAAAGATCCTGGCCGTTCCCGGCGTCGAAACCGTGGCTCCCCGGTTGCAGCGTCCCGCCGTCGTCTACGTCAACAAGAAGACCCGCATCCAACTCGTCGCCGCCGCCGTCGACCCCCAGCGGGACGTGCAAGTTCACGATTACAAAATCGTCGCCGGCAAGCCCCTCACGAACACGAAGGGCGCCGTCATGAGCCAACTCCTCGCCGAAAGCCTGGGCGTGAAGGTCGGCGACGAAGTCGAGCTCCTCACCCGCAGCGGCCGCATCGGCGTCGACGTCGTCGGGCTGTTCGCTTCCAACGCCTCCGGCATGTCGGGCCAAGGCGCCGGCCTGCTGATTCCGCTCCGCGCGGGACAAACCTGGTTCCTGGCGCCGCGCAAGCTCGACACGATCCAGATCGTTTTCGCCGAAGGAGCCGACGAGGCGGCCGTCGCCAAGGCGATCGAAAAGCAGCTCCCCGCCAACGCCGAGCTGCGTCACCCCGCCAATCGCAGCGCGATGGCCGAGGAGACGATTCTCTCCACCAACCAGGCTCTGTTAATGGCTCGAGCCTTCATCATCCTCGTCGCCGTCTTCGTCATCACCAACACCTTCCTCATCAGCGTCACGCAGCGTCGGCGGCAGCTGGGGATCCTCCGCGCGATCGGCGGTTCCCGTGGCCAGATTGCTGCGCTGGTCATGAGCGAAGCCCTCGTCATGGGCGTCGTCGGCACGATCGTCGGCTCGCTCATCGGCGTCCTCATCGCCAACTACCTCAACGCCGCGATGGGCGCCATCTACGAAACAACGCTGCCGCCCATCCGCTTCGATGCGGAGCCGTTCATTTGGGCCGGCGTCTTCGGCGTCGGCATGTCGCTCCTCGGCGCCATCGTCCCCGCCGTGAAGGCCTCGCGGCTGAACCCTCTCGACGCCCTCCGCGACGTCCTGCCCGACGAGATCGAAGGCGGCTCCCGCTGGCTCGTCGCGGCCGGCGTCTTCACGGTAATCGTCTGCGGCGCGCTGCTCGCGCTCAGCATCATGGGCCGCCTCAACAGCAGCGTCGCCGTCTACGCCGGCGTCCTGGGGCTCGTCGGTCTCGTCCTCATCCTGCCCGTCGCGTTGCCCGTGATCACGCGCACCGTGGCCGCCCTGCTCCCCCGTCGCATGCGCGTCGAAGGCCGCATCGCCAGCCGCCAGCTCCTCATCCACCGCTCGCGCACGACGCTCACCGTCGGGGTCGTCTTCATCGCCGCCAGCGCCGCGATTGGCCTGGCCAACACCGTCCTCGACAACGTGCAGGACGTGAAGAACTGGTACGAGAAAACGCTCATCGCCGACTTTTTCGTCCGGGCCACGATGCCCGACATGGCCACCGGCCTGGCCGCCGATCTCCCCGACGGTCTCGACAGTGAGATTCTCGCCGTCAACGGCGTCCAAGGGATCGACGCCATCCGGCTGATCAGCGCCAAGGCCGAGAAGCAAAACGTGATCCTGATCGTCCGCGGCTTCAACGATGCCTCGCTCCAGCAGTTCGACGTCGTCCGCGGCGACGAAGCGAAAATCCGCGGCCAGCTCGCGGCCGGCGAGGTCGTCGTCGGCTCGGTCCTCGCCCAGCGAACCAAGCTCAACGTCGGCGATGAGTTGCCGCTGGAAACCGAGGAAGGCATCAAGCCCTTCCGCATCGCGGCCATCGTCAACGACTATCAGGCAGGCGGGCTCACCGTCTACATGGATCGCGCCGTCGCCGAGAAGCAGCTCGAAATTGGCGGCGTCGACGTCTTTGTCGTGAAGGCCGACCACGCCGACATCGACGCCGTGCGCCAACAACTGTTGGCCATCGCGCAGAGCCACGGCCTCATTCTGCAATCTTTTTCTGAACTCCAAGGCGAAATCGACGGCATGATGTCGGGCGTCGACGCCGGCCTGTGGGGCATGGTCGTTCTCGGCCTGCTCGTCGCCACGTTCGGCGTCGTCAACACGCTGATGATCAGCGTCCTCGAGCAGACCTTCGAGTTCGGCCTGCTACGCGTCGTCGCCGCCACACGGGGCCAGATTCGCAAGATCATCTTCGCCCAGGCGCTCATCGTCGCCGTCATGGCGATGGCTCCCGCCGTGATTACGGGCATCGGCATCGCTTATCTCATCAACATGGCCACCTACGCGGTCACCGGCCACATCATCGACTTCCAGCTCCACCCGTCGCTCACCTTCGGCGCCTTCTTCCTCGGCCTGCTCACAATCATCATCGCCGCCTGGATCCCCGCGGAGCGCGCCTCCCGCGTCCCCCTCGGCGGCATGCTCCGCGTGAGATGAGGCCCCACGGGGTCGGGGACCTTTTGCCACTGGGAGCGCCCCATTCAATGCAGAGTTTCCCGTGGCAAAAGGTCCCCGACCCCTTCGCGCGCCGCCGCGCCAAATCGGCGAACCCCTCCTCGAAAATTGGCCGCGTCGCCCTAAAGTCTCCGCATTTCGCCCAAAAAAATCCGCGAACTTTTGCGTTGAAAATGGGCCACCCAATCCGCTAACGTGAACTTCTGTTCATGCGCATCGGCTAATTAGAAAAAATCGCACGCAAAGGCGCGAAGGCGCAAAAGAATACGGGGAACGTTTCTTCTTTGCGCCTTCGCGTCTTTGCGTGAAATCTTGTCTTCACAAATCAAGAGGGGGAGGCCAACATGCAACCGTACTACACGCACGGCAGCAGCCGCGTCATGACTCCCGAGCGTCGCGCCAAGCTCTGCGAACTGCTCGCCGAGAGCCACACGCTCGAAGAGGCGTCCGAAGCGATCGGCGTCTCGATTCGCACCGTCCAGCGCGAACGCAAGCGGGACGAAGACTTTGACCATGAAGTCCTCTTGGCGTTGCAGAAGACGCCCGATCCGCTGCAGCTCATGGAGCAGGCCGCTCGCAAGCACTGGCGGGCCGCCGCTTGGCTCTTGGAACGGCGGAACCCCGAGGAATACGCCCGCAAGCCGGTCAACGCGACCAGCGCGAAGAAGGTAGCGACCGCGCTCCGCTTCGTCCAGGAGATGGCGCTCGAAGCCGTGCCGGCCGAGCTTCACGAAGTTCTCTACAAGCACGTTCAAGCGGCGATCGACGAGGCGTTCCGCCACTGCTTCCCGACGATGGGGAAGTGGGGGACGCCCAAGTTCCCGCGGCTGCCGCTGGAAACGCCGCTCGCCGACGTCCAGGCTTGCAACCAGCGGGAAGCGAACGTCCGCATCCTTCCCGACTGCGCCGACGCACTCCGGCCTGCCAGCCCGACAACCCCGCCCAGCGACGTCGCCCTGCGGTCGCCAATCGGTCGGGTCGAAGCTGCGGAGCGCCAAGCTCTGGAAGTGGCCCGACGCGCGGCAGTCGCCGAGTTGAAACGGCTGCTGACCGAACAGAGCCCCGCCGAACTGTCGCCCAAAACGCGCGAGGCGACACCTGTCGCCTGCGACACGCCGCCCGTCGATCCGCTCTATGTCTCCTTTGAAGAGGGAGAGGCGGTCCTCACGCAACAAGCGCACGAGCGCGAGCAGCGGCAGAGCCACCTGGAATTCAGACGCGCCTGCGACGACGCCGAACAACGCCCCAGCGTGTTCTTTCCATCCACGGCAGCGGTCCAGCAACCGCCAAAGCCAGGCGCCCGCCGCTACGAGCGACAGAAGGCACGCGCCGCCGAAAAGAAGGCCAAAGCCGCCAGAAAGCGCGCCCAGGCCCAACGCCGCCGCGCGGCATGAACGCTCAACGGGGTCGGGGGCCTGGTGCCGCTGGGGGCGCACCACTGGAAGGAATCCCTCCAGCGGCAAAAGGCTCCCGACACCCTCACGGCTTCCACGCCGCCCTAAAACGGACTGTCATGAATGATCGGATCCAGCAAATCGCCCCCCTTGGCCAGGCTCGCCCGCGTCGCCAAAGCGTTCATGACGGCCGGATCGACGTCCTCGAAGACAAACCGGACCCCGCCATCGCAGAAGGCGAAGTTGCACCCGCCAGGGTGGACGCTGCCGAACGACTCGGCGTAGCTCGTCGAGTTCTTGTCGACCGTTGGATCGGTGCAGATGTTAAAGCCATCCTTGAACGTCGTCCCCAGGACGTACGCCGGGCCCGCGGCGAACATCACGGGCCGCTGGTTATCGAGCAGGATCGAATTGGGAACCACGCCCCACAGCGCGGCGTTGGCCCAGTCGGTCGCCCGTTCGCCGATCGCCAGCGTCTGCGACAGCCCATCCTCGAGCTCGCGCGGCTCGACCGGATGATTGCGACCAAAGACGCCGTCGAACTGATCGCGGCACAGCTTGCACGTCGGCCGCACGGTGCCCGCGCTGCCGACATAGCTCGCCGACGCGATCTTGCAGATGGTCGTCTTGGTGATGTACGCCGGCACGTCGATCACCGGCTGGACGCCGCCGTCGGAAGGACACAAGAACGCCGGCACGACTTTCGTCCGCAGCGCCGTCGCGGCGTACGCGTTCACCGCCAGGTTCTCGTCGATCAAGGCAAACAGCGTCGACTGTTCGACGTACGGCATCAGGTGGGCGCCCCACGCCCATCCCGGGCCGGCGTCGTCCCCATTGTTGAGGACCCGCGAGACGTACCCCGCCGGCAGATGCTTCTTGGCATCGAGGTGGTGGTGCAGTCCCAGTCCAATCTGCTTGAGATTGTTGATGCACTGCGCCTTCCGCGACGACTCGCGCGAGGCCTGCACGGCAGGAACGAGCAGCGCCACGAGCACGCCGATGATGGCGATGACGACCAAGAGCTCCACCAGCGTGAAAGCCAGGACGAGGCATGGGCCCCTCGTCCTGCGAGCGGCGACCTGGCAGCAAAGGCGTGACATACCTGGCATGACGGGTCGCGATTCTTTAGGAAAGTTCAAGTCGCCGCCAGTTCCAAACTATGGACTCGTCCCGGCCATGTCAAAGGAAGATTGAGCCCTGCAGGCAAGATTATGAAAGAGTCATTTAGTCGGACGTTACGAATCCTGTCACCCCGAGGTACTCCGAGGGGTCCGCAACCCTGGCTGACCGAGCGAAGCGAAGAGTTTTAGCAGCTCGTTTGACGCTAGATCCGTCGCTTCACTCGGGATGACGAGGCAATGACAATCAGCTTCGCGCACGAAAAGCGTGCCGTTGCGCAAGCGGGGCCGACGTTTGTCGACCGTTTCAACCTGCTCAACTAGAATCGCAGCGAGCGGCGGCATTCCGGAACAGCTCTCACCGCAGCCAGAACAGGACAGCGAAGTGCAGCGATCTTGGCCGATATTTGCCTCCAGTCGCCTGGTCCGCGCCATTCTGCCGACCCTCGCCGGCCTGGCAATCGTGACCTCGTGGGCTGATATCCAAGCGTTCGCCGCCGACAAGACGTTCAACGTCTCGCTCGTGAGCGAGATCGACCCTCTCCCCTTCAGCAGTAACCTCTACTACGGCGACATTTGGGTCGACGGCAACTACGCCTACCTCGGCACCGACGTCAACGGCGGCGGCGTCTCGATCTTCGACGCTTCCGATCCCGCCAACCCGACGTTCATTCGCAATCCGGCCAACCCGTCGGGCGCCGTCACGATGCCGACGTACAACGGCGACCAGATGGAGGACATGGAGGTCTACAACGGCATCGGCTATTTCGGCAGCGACGTCAGCACCAGCAGCGGCACCGGCGTTGATATCGTCGATCTTTCTGATCCGACGAATCCGACGATGATCAGCCGCATCAACGGCGCGAACGGCGGCCACAACAAAGTTCATACTCTGTCGTACTCCGAAGGATTTCTCTACACGGCCGACAACGCCACCGACGTGATCAAGATCTTCGACGTCAGCGATCCGGGGATTCCGCAGCTTAAGTGGTCGGTCGATCTGGGTCTTCCCTCTGGCCAAGCCTCGCACGAAGTCGTCGTCAAGAACGGCAAGATGTACGTCGCGAGCAAGAACAACAGCTTTAGCGGCGACGACGCGACCAGCTTCAACACCGGCACCACCGCCATCTACGACGTGTCGAACGTGGGCGCGTCGGCGCCGACGCGCCTGAAGCTGTGGGCTACCGGCGCCCGGTCCCACACCAGCATGGTTTCCGCCGACGGCAATCTGCTGGTCGTGGCCCAGGAGCGTCCCAACGGCAATGTCGTGCTGTACGACATTTCGATGATCGACCAGGCGAACGACCCCGATACGCCGATCCTGCTGTCGACGCTCAACCGCACGAACGTCGGCATCGACGCCCACAGCCCGCATCACCCCCATCTCCACGGCGACATGCTCGTCCTCTCGTGGTACGAGGCGGGCGTCACGATCTTCAACATCGCCGATCCGACCAATCCCGTTCTCACCGGGGCCTACGACACTTTCACGGGGACGTCGACCAGCTACAACGGCAACTGGGGGAACTTCGTCCAACTCAACTCCGAGGGGATCCTCCAAAATGTCTTCCTCAGCGACCGGACGAGAGGATTGATGGTGGTCGACGTGAGCGCGGCCGCCTCGACCGGCGACTTCAATCAGGATAATATCGTCGACGGCGCCGACTTCCTCGCCTGGCAGCGCAACTTTGGCGTCGCGAGCAATGCGACGCTCGCCATGGGCGACGGCAATCGGGACAAGAAGGTCGGCTCACCCGACCTCGACGTCTGGCAGTTCCAGTTCGGCGAAAGCGGAGCGCACCATGCGATCTCCGCCGTCCCGGAAGCCTCGTCAGCCCTGCTCGCCGCGTTCGGCGTGACGTTCGTCAGCACGCGCACCCGCCGCCGGCGCTAAGCAACTTCAGCCCCTGGCTCCGCCAGGGGGTCGGTAGCCATACCGGTAAGCGTCGACCCGCGTTGTGCCACCCCCTGGCGGAGCCAGGGGCTACAAGTGCCCACTTAGCCCTTCAACAACTTCCGCGTCACCGTGTGCAGAATACCGCCGTTGCGGTAGTAGTCGAGCTCGACCGGCGTGTCGATCCGCACCGTCACCGGGAAGGTGAGGGTCGTCTCGGTTCCGTCGGCGGCGAGCTTGCGGTGAGCGGTGACGTTCATCGTTTGCCGCGGCTTCAGGTCGTCATTGAGTTCGGGGAAGTCGAAGACCTCCTCCCCGGTGAGCCCCAACGATTGCCACGACATGCCGGCCGGGAGTTCCAGGGGCAGCACGCCCATGCCGACGAGGTTGCTGCGATGGATCCGCTCGTAGCTCGACGCGATGACCGCTCGTACTCCGAGCAGGAAGGCGCCCTTCGCGGCCCAGTCGCGGCTCGACCCGGTGCCGTACTCGGCCCCGGCGAGGACCACCAGCGGCACGCCTTCGGCTTTGTACTTCATCGCCGCGTCGTAGATGCTCAGCACTTCGCCGTCCGGCAGGTGGCGCGTGACGCCCCCCTCGGTGCCGGGGGCCATGTGGTTGCGGATGCGGATGTTCGCGAACGTGCCGCGGGTCATCACGCGATCGTTGCCGCGGCGAGCGCCGTAGCTGTTGAAGTCGATCGGCTCGACGCCATTCTCGATCAGGAACTTGCCGGCGGGGCTCGCCTTGGCGATCGAACCGGCGGGCGAGATGTGGTCGGTCGTCACCGAGTCGCCAAGCGCCGCGAGGCAGCGGGCGCCGGTGATCGACTTGATTGGGCTCACTTCGGGAGTGAGATCGACCAGGAACGGCGGTTCCTGAATGTAGGTGCTCTTGGGGTCCCACTCGTAGAGTTCGCCGCCGGTCACTTGGATGGCGTTCCACTTGGGGTTCTTCTGCCAGACGTTGTCGTACTGCTTCTGGAACATCTCCGGCAGCACGCTCGCGTCGACGACCGCCTTCACTTCCGCGTGGGTCGGCCAAATGTCTCGCAGGTACACGGCCTTGCCGCCCGTGCCCGTGCCGAGCGGCTCGGTCGCCATATCAACATCGGTCGTACCGGCCAGCGCGTAGGCCACCACCAGCGGCGGACTGGCGAGGTAGTTCGCCTTCACGTGCGGATTGATGCGGCCTTCGAAGTTACGATTGCCCGACAGCACTCCCGAGACGATCAGGTCGTTCGACTGGACGGCGTTCGCGATCGGATCGGGGAGCGGGCCGCTGTTACCGATGCAGGTGGTGCAGCCATAGCCGACCGTGTTGAAACCGATTTTGTCGAGGTACGTGTCGAGGCCCGCCTTCTCGAAGTAGTCGGTCACGACGCGGCTGCCGGGGGCGAGGCTCGTCTTCACGTGCGGCGGCACGGTGAGGCCGTGCTCGACCGCCTTCTTCGCCACGAGGCCGGCGGCGATCATCACCGACGGGTTGCTCGTGTTTGTGCAGCTGGTGATCGCCGCGATGACGACGCTGCCATGCTCCACGGGGAAGGTCTTGCCGTCGAGCTGGACAACGACGCTCGTCGCATGCCCGTTCGGGGCCGGCTTCTTGTAGGTTTCGACGAGGTCGCGCGACCAGGTTTGCTTCATCGCGGCGAGCGGGATGCGATCCTGTGGCCGCTTCGGACCGGCGAGGCTCGGCTCGACGGTCGAGAGGTCGAGTTCGACCACCGACGTGAAGACCGGGGCCGGCGAGTCGTCGGTGCGGAACAGCCCCTGCTCCTTCGCGTACCGCTCGACGAGTTGCACTTCCGATGGCGTGCGGCCGGTCCGTTCGAGGTAGCGGAGCGTCTCGTTGTCGATCGGGAAGAAGCCCATCGTGGCGCCGTATTCGGGCGACATGTTGGCGATCGTCGCCCGGTCGGCGAGCGACATCGTCGAGACGCCGCTGCCGAAGAACTCGACGAACTTGTTCACCACGCCATGCTTGCGGAGCTGTTGGGTCACCATCAGCACGAGGTCGGTCGCGGTCGCGCCTGGCGGGAGCGAGCCAGTGAGCTTCATGCCGACGACTTCAGGCATCAGCATGTAGATCGGCTGGCCGAGCATGACGCCTTCGGCCTCGATGCCGCCGACGCCCCAACCAACGACGCCGAGGCCGTCGATCATCGTCGTGTGACTGTCGGTGCCGACGAGCGAGTCGGGGTAAGCGACCTTGCCGGCGTGGTCCTGGCCGATGAAGACGCCCTTGGCCAGGTACTCAAGGTTCACCTGGTGAACGATGCCGGTCCCTGGCGGCACGACGCGGAAGTTGTCGAACGCCGTTTGGCCCCAGCGGAGGAATTCGTAACGCTCGGCATTGCGGGAGAACTCGAGCTCGATGTTCAGGTCGAGCGATTGATCGGTGCCGAAGTAATCGACTTGCACCGAGTGGTCGATCACCAGATCGACCGGCACGAGCGGATTGATCTTCTTCGGATCGCCGCCGAGGCGCTGCATGGCGGCCCGCATCGCGGCAAGGTCGACGACGCACGGCACGCCGGTGAAGTCTTGCAGCACGACGCGGGCAGGCTTGAAGGGAACTTCGACGCCGTCGCTGCCAGGGGCGAGGACGCCGCGGCTCTCGGTCCAGTTGGCGAGATTCTTAACGTCTTGCTCGGTGACGACGTAGCCGTCGCAGTTGCGGAGCAACGATTCGAGCAGCACGCGAATCGAGAAGGGAAGTTCGGCCACCTTGGTCAGGCCAAGCTGTTCGAGCTTGGAGAGCCGGTAGATTCCCGCTTGGCCGGCGCCGGTGTCAAAGGTGTCGCGAGCTTGAAAAGGGTCTTGCTTGAGAGCGGGGGCTGCCATCGAGGCGCATCCTTCCGAGAACCAATGAATCAACTGGTAAGGGGTAGCCCCCCATTTTATCGCGTCGCGAGGGTCCTGTCTGGTCCTCCTGGGAAGGTCGATTTCCGCAGCCGCGGTGGCTTGTGGGAGCGAGGCCGGCGGCCTAGATTCGACGCCACGCCTGCTCTTCGTTCGCCCTTCTCTTCTCCTCCGCAGCCGATCGTCATGTCGCCGCGCGATCCTTATCAGTTCGACCCCTCGCTGGTGGAAGAGCCGCCAAGCACCTGGCGGGGCACCGTGCGATACCTGGGACCAGGGCTGGTCCTGACGGCGTCGATTGTCGGGGCCGGGGAACTGATCGCCACGACGTCGCTCGGGGCGCGGGCCGGTTTCACGGCGCTCTGGATCATCCTGGTCAGCTGCGCCGTGAAGGTCGCGCTGCAGCTGCAGTTCGGCCGGCACACGATCCTGACGGGCGAGACCTGCCTCACGGCGTTCAATAAGCTGCCGGGCCCGTCGTTCCGCGGAGCCCACTGGACGATCTGGTGCTGGATACTCATCCAGCCGCTGAAGCTCCTGCAAATGGGAGGCATCGTCGGCGGCGTGGCGATGGTGCTGGGCATCGTAGCCCCGGCGATCAGCGTCGGCATTTGGTGTTGGGTCGTCGCCGGCGTCGCGGCAATGATGGTGAGCGGCGAAAGCTATCACTTCATTGAACGCGTTTGCGTGGCGCTCGTCATCGCGTTCACCGCGACGACGCTCATCAGCGTCTTTTCGCTGCAGTGGACCGTGTACGCGGTGTCGAGCGGCGATCTGATCGATGGCCTGCGGTTCGAGTTGCCCGCCAACCTGATGATTGCGATGGGGGCGTTCGGCCTCACCGGCGTCGGCGGCGACGAGATCATGCAGTACACCTACTGGTTGATCGAGAAGGGCTACGCGGCGAGAACCGGTCCGCGCGTCCCTGGCGATCCCGCGTGGGAGCGTCGCGCCCGCGGCTGGATCAACGTGATGTACCTCGACGCGCTCGTCTCGATGGTCGTCTACACCGTCATCACGGCAGCGTTTTACTTGCTGGGCGCCGCGGTGCTTCACGCCCGCGGGGAAACGCCGGAAGGCTACGCCACGATCAATACGCTCGCGCTGATGTACACCGAGTCGCTCGGGCAATGGGCGCGCAGCGTGTTCATGGTCGGCGCCTTTGCCGTTCTCTTCTCGACGGTCTTCTCGGCGCTGGCGGCATGGACGCGACTCTTCACCGACGCGGCCGGCAAGCTCGGCATGATCGACTTCCAGAACGTCGCCCAACGTCGCCGCACGGTGACGCTGCTGGCATGGTTCTTCCCCCTCGCGTGGGCGACGATTTTTCTCGTTTACAAAGAGCCGGTGATCATGGTCACCATCGGCGGGATGGCGACAGCGGCGATTCTGCTGGTGATCGTCTTTGCAGCGGTCAATTTCCGCTACTGGCGCGAAGTTCCTGAGATGCGCCCTGGCCGGTTCTACGACTTATCGCTTTGGGTCAGCATCGCCGCGATCATCGCAGTGGCCGTCTACGGCGCTCAAGACGGACTCCGCAAATGGCAAAATCAGCAGGCTGCGGTACGCCCTACGGCGAACGCCGCGAGTCTCTCCGCAAAAACGCAAGCAGATGACGCGAAATCAGGCAGAATCGCTGGCTCCAATGCTGGCAACCGGCGGTAAATTGACTCACAATAGTGAGATCGTTGGCGTTGCTCGACGCGTCCTCGATGAAAGCCACCGGCTGCGCCGGTGGACGAAGTAGAGCAGAGACTGCCCCGCATTTCACCCACCGGCAGAGTCGGTGGCTTTAAGCGTACGGTCAATCCAGCGCGAGCGGCGTTCTTCTCACCAACGCTCGCCAACACTTCTCAGGAGCTTCAAAGCCATGCATCGGCGGCACTTCTTGGAAACGACGCTCGGGGCTGCCGCGGCAGCCGGGATGGTCTGGAGCAGCCGGGCCTCGGCGGCAAGCGACGTCGCTGACATTCGCGTTGCTCAGATCGGCTTTCGCGGCCAAGGCTCGAGCCATATTAACAACCTCGGCAAGCATGTGGTCGCCCTGTGCGACGTCGATGAAGAGGTTCTGAACAACAAGGCGAATGAGCTGAAAGAAAGCCTCGGCATCACCGTCGACAAGTATTCCGACTATCGCAAACTGCTCGAACGGAAAGACATCGACGCCGTCTCGATCGCCACGCCGAACCACACGCACGCCCTCATCGCCATCGCCGCGGCCCAGGCCGGCAAAGACGTGTACGTCGAGAAGCCGGTGTCGAACAACATTTGGGAAGGTCGGCAGCTGGCGGCCGCCGCGCGGAAGTTTGGTCGCGTCATCCAGTGCGGCACGCAGTCGCGTTCGAGCCCGGCGCTCAAGCAGGGCGCCGAGTGGGTGCAAGCGGGCGAACTGGGGCCGATCAGATACGCTGTCGCGACTTGCTATAAGGCGCGTCCTTCGATCGGCAAGAGCGACACGGCGTTCACGTTCCCCAGCACGATCGATCGCGATCTCTGGATCGGCCCCGCGGCGGACGAGGCCTTCTATCGCCCCGTGAAGAATTCGCAGGGCGGGAAGAACCCCCACTACGATTGGCACTGGGACTTCAACACCGGCGCCGGCGATCTGGGTAACCAAGGCATTCACCAGATGGACATCGCCCGGTGGTTCCTCGGCGAGAAGGGGATGGCGCCGCGGGTCTTCAGCGTCGGCGGGCGGCTCGGTTACGACGATGCGGGCAACACGCCCAACACGCAGATCGTTTACCAAGCCTACGAGAAGGCGCCGCTGCTATTCGAAGTCCGTGGCCTGCCCCGGGCGAAGAAGTTCCAGGAGAACGGCTGGGGCGACAACATGGACCGCTTCCGCGGCTCAGGCGTCGGCGTCGTCGTGCAGTGCGAGAACGGTTACGTCCTCGTGCCGAACTACTCGAGCGTCATCGCGTTTGACAACGACGGCAACAAGGTGAAGGAGTGGGACGAAGGCGCCGGCCATCACGACAACTGGCTCAAGGCGATCGCGGCGCACGATCCGAAGCTCCTGAACGCCGAAGTGCAGGAGGGCCACCTGTCCAGCGCTCTCTGCCACTCAGGCAACGTCTCGTATCGACTCGGCGCCAAGACGCCGACTGGCGAAATCGCCGAACGGCTGGCGGCTAATGAGTTGCTGGCCAATTCGTTCGAGCGGATGCTCGGCCACCTGCGGGCCAACGGCGTCGACGTCGACGGCGACGCCGTCCTCACGATGGGCGAGTGGCTGAACCTTGATCCGGCAACGGAGAAGTTCGTCGACAACGACAAGGCGAACGAACTGCGGACCCGCGTTTATCGCAAGCCGTTCGTCGTGCCGGACGTGGAGAGCGAACTGGCGACGCAATCGGCCGCGGCGGGCTGAGTTCGAAGGGGTCGGGAGCCTTTCGTCACTGGGTGCGCACCACTCAACGCAACCCACCAGTGGCAAAAGGCTCCTGACCCCGTCACGCATCGATCGCCTTTGTTTTTAGCGTTCAACCCATTTATAGCCCTCGGTCACTGACCGGGGGCTAATTTTTTGAACCGAAGAACCGCGGCTGCGATCACCCGCGCCTTCCGGTAGACTGGCGTCGCCGCACTCCCCTGCCCCGCCTTCCCCGCGACGACGACGCCATGGCGAACTCTGAATACCGCACGACGCCGCAACAGATCGAAACGATGCCGCCCGGCATCCCGTACATCATCGGCAACGAAGCGGCGGAACGGTTCAGTTACTACGGCATGGGGGCCGTGCTGTACGAGTTCCTCACCGAGCATCTCCGCGACGCCTCAGGAGCAATGGCGCCGATGTCGCCAGAACTGGCCAAGGCTTGGCAGCACTACTTTTACGCCGCGGTTTACGCGCTGCCGATCTTCGGCGCCATCCTCAGCGACTGGCTTTTCGGCAAGTACAAAACCATCGTCTGGATCTCCCTGCTCTACTGTCTCGGGCATGGCGTGCTGGCGCTGGTCGATTTCCCGTCGGTCACCGGCGTCGAGCCAAAATGGCTAATCGCCGCAGGCTTAGTGCTGCTCGCGATGGGCGCTGGAGGCATCAAACCGTGCGTCTCGGCCCACGTCGGCGACCAGTTCGGCGAGCGAAACAAGGACCTCATCAACAAGGTCTTTGGCTGGTTCTACTTTTCTATCAACGCCGGGGCGGTCGTCTCGACGCTCCTCTGTCCGTGGCTCCTGAAGCACTACGGCCCAGGTTGGGCGTTCGGCATCCCCGGCATCATCATGGCGCTTGCCACGCTTGTTTTCTGGCTCGGCCGGTTCAAATACGTCCACATCCCCGCCGGTGGTTCAAAGTTCATCGAAGAGACGTTCAGTTCCGACGGCATTCGAGCGGTGATCAACCTGATTCCGCTCTACCTGTTCATCTTTCCATTTTTCATGCTGTTCGACCAAACCCACACTGCCTGGGTTGAACAGGCCAAGAGCATGAACGGCGATTTTGGCTTGTTCACGATGCTGCCGGCCCAACTCCAAGCCGTGAATCCGTTCCTCATTCTTTGCTTCATTCCACTGTTCGCTTACGTTCTCTATCCGCTGATGGGCCGCTGGTTCGAACCGACGCCGTTGCGAAAGATCGGCATCGGTCTGTTCCTGACGGCGCTGTCGTTCGTCATCATCGCCCTGGCCGAGCAACGCATTGTCGATGGCGAGACGCCGCACATGCTGTGGCAGATTGCCGCCTACGTCGTGATCACCGCCGGCGAAGTGATGGTTTCGGTGACTGCCCTGGAATTCTCCTACACGCAGGCGCCGAAGAAAATGAAGTCGTTCATCATGGGCGTCTACCTGTTGGTGGCGATCGCCCTTGGGAACATCCTGACGGCCCGCGTTAACGAATACATCGAGGCCCAGAAGAAAGTCGGCGTCGCGATTCTCGAAGGCGCCAACTACTACTGGTTCTTTGCGATCGTGATGCTCGTGGCGGCCGTCATTTACGTCGTTTGGTCGCAGTTCTATCGCGGTCGGGTTTATATCCAAGGCGAGGAGGGGGTCGCGTAGCTCTGGCGGAACGTCAAGGAGGCGACGCGGCAAGCGATGAAACTCGAGTCCACCTATCCCTACTATCTGGCGAACCGTCCGGAGCAGCCAAACGCCGACCTCAACGTCGTCGACAAGTACACCGGCGAGGTCGCCACGCGCATCGCTCAAGCCGACGCCGCAGCCATTGATCGCGGCATCGCCGCGGCCGTCGACGCCGCCGAGCCGATGGCCTGCTTGGCGCCCTACGAGCGCCAAGCCGTACTGGAACATTGCGTCCGGCGCTTCCGCGAGCGGCAGGATGAGCTCGCCTGTTCGCTCTGCGTCGAAGCCGGCAAACCAATTCGCGACAGCCGCGGCGAGGTGGCGCGGCTGATCGACACGTTTGCACTCGCCGCGGCGGAAGCGGTACGGATCGGCGGCGAGGTCCTCAACCTCGAAATCTCCTCCCGCGCCCGCGGCTATGCAGGGATGACGAAGCGCGTGCCGATCGGGCCTTGCTCGTTCATCTCGCCATTCAACTTCCCGCTGAATCTGGCGGCTCACAAAATCGCCCCGGCGATCGCGGCGGGCTGCCCGTTTGTTCTGAAACCGGCGAGCCGCACGCCGATCGGGGCGATTCTCATTGGCGAGATCCTCGCCGAGACTGACTTGCCGCGGGGGGCATTTTCGATTCTCCCCTGCCACCGCGACGGGGCCGATCTGTTCACCACCGACCAGCGGCTGAAGTTGTTGAGCTTCACCGGTTCTCCCGCAGTCGGTTGGGACCTAAAAGCCCGCGCCGGCAAAAAGAAGGTGATCCTCGAACTCGGCGGCAACGCGGCCTGCGTGATCGACGAGGACGCCGACCTCGCCGACGCCGTGAGCCGGCTCATCGTCGGGGCGTTCTATCAATCGGGGCAAAGCTGCATCTCGGTGCAACGCATCTTGGTTCACGAGCACGTTTACGACGAACTGCGCGACCGACTCGTCGCCGCGACCAAGGCCCTCAAGATGGGCGACCCCAAGCTCGAAGAAACCTTCATCGGACCGATGATCGCCGAGAGTGAGGCGAAGCGGCTCGACGAATGGATCCAGGCGGCGATCAAGGCAGGCGCCAAGCTCCTCTGCGGCAGCAAGCGCGACGGCGCCATGCTGCAGGCGACGTTGCTGGAAAACGTCCCGCGTCGCCAGCCACTCTGCGCCAACGAGGCGTTCGGCCCGGTGGCCATGCTCGACCGGTTCAGCGACTTCGACGCGGCGCTCGACGAAGTTAATGACAGCCGCTACGGCCTACAGGCCGGCGTCTTCACACGGGATATTTACAAGATCCAGCGAGCTTGGGATCGGCTCGAAGTCGGCGGCGTCATCATCGGCGACGTCCCCAGCTGGCGGGTCGACAACATGCCCTACGGCGGCGTGAAAGACAGCGGCCTAGGACGCGAAGGGGTTCGCTACGCGATCGACGACATGACCGAGCCGCGGCTGCTGGTAATCCGCACCCCGCAGCACTAGTCCGCGAGGATGAGAAGCTGGGGCGTAAGGACTCGAACCTTAAATGACAGAGTCAGAATCTGTAGTGTTACCAATTACACTACGCCCCAAGAAGCTGCTGCGAAGCCCTCAACGGTAGGTCCCTGTAGGACGGTCGTCAAGGGCGTTTGGTTCAACGAATCCTGGCCGAAGTGCGCGCGACGGAACGCCCCTGCTTGTTGACGCCCGCCGCGCGGCGGCCCTAGAATCGGGAAAACTCCCGCAAGATCGCGGGGAAAACCGCAGCGGGACGAGTTCGCCATGGCCACGCTTACGATCATCCAAGGGGGAGAGGTCGGCAAAAAGTTCGATATCTCCGGACGCGAGTCGGTCATCGGCCGCAGCCCCGAATGCGATTTCGTCCTCGACGTCGCGGCGGTCAGCCGGCGGCATGCGGTGGTGGTCCGCGACAAGGACCTCTATCTCATCCAGGACAATGGCAGCCGCAACGGCACCATCGTCAACGGACACCAGATCGAAGGACAAGCCCAGCTCCGCGACGGCGATCAGATTTTGATCTGCGACGTGCTGATCGAATTCCGCAACGTCGCTGCGCCGAGCTTGCTCGGAGGCGCCGCGATTGGCGGATCCTCGCTCCTGTCGCCGCTCGACGCGGCCGCTCTACTAGAGGATGACGGCAGCGGCGACGAGTCGGAAATCATGGCCACATTCGACGTTGGTCGCGAGGCGAAGGCGACCTGGCAAGTCTCTGCCAAGCCAGAGCAGCAGCTAATGGCGATGATCGAGATCTCCAGTAATCTCAGCAACACGCTGGAGGTGAAGGAGATTCTGCCGAAGATTCTCGACAGCTTGTTCAAGATATTCATCCAGGCCGACCGCGGGTTCATCATTATGCGGCCGAAACCGGGGGCCCCGCTGGTGCCGGTCGTCACCAAGGCCCGCCGTCATGACGACGAAGAGACGCGCCCCAGCCGAACGATCATCTCCCGCGCCATGAATGAGAAGAAGGCGATTCTCTCGGCCGACGCCGCTTCGGACGCCCGATTCAACATGGCGCAGAGCATCGCCGACTTTCAGATTCGGTCGCTGATCTGCGCCCCGATGATCGACTCCAACGGCGAGGCGATCGGCGTCATTCAGCTCGATACCCGCGACCAGCGGAGTCGGTTTACCGATCTCGACCTGCAGGTGCTCGCCGGCGTTGCCAGCCAGGCGGCCCACGCGCTCGACAACGCGAAACTGCACGAGCAGGTCGTCGCGCAGCAGGCGCTCACCCGCGATCTGCAAGTCGCGCGCGAGATGCAGACGGCGCTGCTGCCGAAGGCGGCGCCCGACGTAGGCGGCTACCATTTTTTCCAGCACTATCAGGCGGCGTACGAAGTCGGCGGCGACTACTACGATTACGTCCTACTACCGGAAGATCGCTTTGCGGCGGTGGTCGGCGACGTGGCGGGCAAAGGCGTGTCGGCGGCGATTCTCATGGCTAAGCTGTCGAGCGACGTGCGATTCTGGCTCGCGCGCGAACCAGATCCCGCCAAGGCGCTCGCGAAGATCAACGCCGCCTTCTCGCAGCACGGCTGGGACGATCGCTTCGTCACGATGGTCGTCGCGGTGGTCGACCCGCAAGCGTGCGAGTTGACGCTCGTGAATGCCGGTCACATGCCGCCCCTCTTGCGGACTGGCGACGGCGAAGTGATGGAAATCGGCGGCGACGAAGCGGGCCTGCCGCTGGGCGTGGCCGACGACTACGAGTACGAGTCGTACAAGCGCGAATTCCTGGCCGGCGATTTCCTGACCATCTTCACCGACGGCTTCAGCGAAGCGATGAACTCGAAGCGCGAGCTTTACGGCATGGAGCGATTGACTCAGCTCTGTGCCGACAAATCGGTGAAGGCTCGCGACCTCGGGCCCTGCATCCTGGAGAGCGTCCACAAATTCGCCGGCGACTTTCCGCAGAGCGACGATATGTGCCTCGTCTGCTTCGGCCGGGAGTGACAAACGAAATTAGCCGGACCGCCACGCGGTCCGGGACCGCGGCGCCATCCCGGAAGGCATGGCGTTTCGGCTAGTTGCGATTGCCTAGGTTGCTTGACTGGCAGTCGGCGCGGCGTTCAGCCGCTTACCACTGCACTTGCAGGCAGTTCTCGATGCGCTGCACGCCGTCGACGCGACGGATGAGTTCCTGCGCCATCTGCTTATGGAAGAACGACCGTACGGCGCCGGAAATCCGGACGACCCCTTCGGTCGCTTCCACCTGCATTTCATGGGCAGAAACGTACGGACTGCGGCGCAGGACGCCATGAACCTCGTCGATGAGTTGCGGGCGGGGCGGGGAGATCGTCGCTTCCATGTTCATTCCTAAAATCGGGCGGAGACGCTAGCGGGAATTGCTTCAGGAGGGAGAACCGCCCGGGCCGAGCAAGCTACTGGCCCAGGCGTTCTGTGGAAATATCGGTTGCAATTCGCGCCCGATTTCAGCAGAGGTCGACCGTTAAGCGAGGAAACTTCCGGAAGAGTTTCCGAATGCGCCGGTCGTGCCGAATGGATGCTAGCATTGCCGCAAGAATGGGCAGGGAACGAGGGGCGACGGAAAGAATTTCAGGCCGCCGCGCAGGTATGGGGCATTTCCTTGGCTTTGCAGGCCCCTCGTTACGAGCACGCCGTTGTCGTCCTGAGCGCAGCGAAGGATTTGGCGCCTCGATCGAGCTTTCAGACTCTTCGCAAAGTTTTACCCTGACGGGACGAAGGGCTCAGAATGCCCCGCTCTGCGCCAGCACTAAGCCTTTCCTAGCCCTGCAGCCAAGTCGGCAACTGCCCGGCACTGGGCAGGTGAATCACCTTCGCGCTGCTGATCGCCGGAAGCTTGCGCACGGCTTCAACCGCTGCCGCGGGCGGTTCGCAGTCGAGATTCAGAATACCGACCGCTTCGCCGCCCGGCGCCTCGCCCGCACGTCCCACGGCCATCTGGCCGATGTTGACGTTGTGCTCGCCGAACGCCGTGCCGACGCCGCCGATAATGCCCGGCACGTCTTTGTGCGTGAACACCAATAAGCAGCCGTCGAGATACGCTTCGAGGCGGTAGCCGTCGAGCGAGACCAAACGCGGCATCGATTGGCCGAACACCGTTCCGGTCGCCTTGTGCTTTTGGCCGTCGGCGCCTTCGATTTCAAAGCTCATCGCGCTGCGGAAGGCGCCCATGTCGGTGCGGGCCTCGCTGCTCAGCTTGATCCCGCGCTCTTCGAGCAGCAGGCTGGCGTTGACGAGGTTCACTTCCTCTTCCAGGGCGCCCTGCAGCAGGCCGGCCGAAAACGCCGCCGTGAGGACTTTCGTGTCGCGGGCGGCAATCTCGCCGCGATAGGTGAGCTTACAAGACTTTAGCCCGCTGGGGATCAGCCCCGCCGCCAGGCGACCGAGTCGGAACGCCACGTCGAGGTACCCGCGGAGTTGCTCCAGCATCTTCGCGTCGAGCGACGCGATGTTGACGGCATTCTTGATCTGGCCGGTCGAGAGAAAGTCGGTCAGCAGTTGCACCGCTTCGACGGCGACCTGCGTTTGGGCCTCTTCGGTGCTTGCTCCGAGGTGAGGCGTGCACAACACCCCCGGCATGCCAAACAGCGGGCTGTTGGTGCACGGCTCCTCAACGAAGACGTCAAGCGCGACGCCGCCGATCTTACCCGATTTGAGCCCTTCGACGAGCGCCGCTTCGTTGTAAATGCCGCCGCGAGCCGCGTTAATCAATCGCACGCCTGGCTTCAGTCGCTCCAGTTGCGGAATATCGATCAGATTGCGCGTCTCTTCGGTGAGCGGCGTGTGGACCGAGAGGTAATCGACGTGCGGCAGCATGTCGTCGACTTTTTCATACCACTCGATGCCAAGCTCCTTCGCCTTCTCCTTGGACATGAAAGGATCGTAGCCTAGCACTCGCATCTCAAATGCTTGTGCTCGCTTGGCCACGGCCAAGCCGATGCGGCCAAGGCCAACGACGCCGAGCGTCTTGCCGGCGACCTGGGCGCCCATGTACTTGGCGCGATCCCAACGGCCTTCGATCAGGCCTTGGTAAGCCGGAGCCACGTTCCGCGACAAGGCGAGCATCAGCGTCACCGCGTGCTCGGCCGTACTGAGCGTGTTGCCCGCCGGGGTGTTCATCACGACGACCCCCGCCCGAGTGGCGGCGGCGCTGTTGATGTTGTCGGTGCCGACGCCGGCCCGGACGATCGCCTTCAGCTTGCGGTTCCCCTCGAGGGCCTCGGGGGTGATCTTCACGCCGCTGCGACAGATGGCGCCGTCGAACTCGGCGAGCGCCTTGCGCAGGTCGTCCCCCTTGAGGCCCGTCCGCACCTCGTAAGTAATGCCGGGCGCCGCGTCCAGCAGATCGAGGCCTTCTTGCGAGAGCGTATCGAGAACGATGACCGAGGGCATGATGTTATCGTGTGATGAAAGTTTGTAGATGGAGTGTGATCACAGCGAGCCGGGGCGTCCCCGCCCCCGGCTCCCAAGAAGAACGCTACTTCGCGTTCTTCTCCTTGAACTCCACCATAAAGTCGCGGAGCTTTTCGACGCCGGCCAGCGGCATCGCGTTGTAAATCGAAGCCCGAATGCCGCCGACGCTACGGTGGCCCTTCAAATCCGTAAGGCTTTGCTTCTTCGCCTCGCCGACGAACTGATCCGTCAGCTCGTCGCTCGGCAGCCGGAAAGTGACGTTCATCAGCGAACGATCTTCCCGCTGAGCATGACCGGCGTAGAAGCCGTTCGACTCGTCGAGCACGTCGTACAGCAGTTTCGCCTTGTCCTGGTTCCGCTGGTACATCGCGTCGAGCCCGCCGACGTCGTTCAGCAACCAATCGGTGACGAGCTTGAGCACGTAGATGCCAAACGTCGGCGGCGTGTTCCACATCGAGCCGTTGTCGGCGTGGATTTGGTAGTTCAGGTAGCCCGGCATGTTGGGATCGCTCCGCTTCAGCAGATCCTTGCGGATGATCACCACCGTCACGCCGGAGGGGCCCGCGTTCTTCTGGGCACAGGCGTAGAGGAGCCCGTACTTGCTCACGTCGAGCGGCTTGTAAAGGAACTCGCTCGACGCATCGCACACCAGCGGCACTTCGCCGACTTCCGGCTCGCTTTTGAACTGCACGCCCTGAATCGTTTCGTTCGACGTGTAGTGAATGTACGCGGCTTGCGGATTGAGTTTCAGGTCCCCGTTCTTTGGCAGGCGATCGTAGTTGGTCGACTTGCCATCCCAGGCGACGCTCGTCTCGCCTTCCTTCTTCGCTTCCTTGAGCGCATCGTTACCCCACGAACCGGTGAGGATGTAGTCGGCCGATTGCCCCTTGCCGAGCAGGTTCATCGGGATCATCGAGAACTGCAGCCGACTCCCCCCCTGCAGAAAGAGCACAGCGTAGTCGTCGGAGATCGACAGCAACTTACGCAGATTCGCTTCGGCCGCCTCGGCAATGGCCACGAACGTACCGCTGCGATGGCTGATTTCGAGGATCGAGGCGCCCACGCCCGGCAACGCGAGCATGTCGCGTTGAATCGATTCCAGCACGGGAACCGGCATCACAGCGGGGCCGGCGGAGAAATTGTAGACCCGTTGGGTCATGGCGAATCCTTAGCGAGCGAGGTCCGGCAAAGTGAAAACGAGCATTTTAGCCCTGCCAGCGCAAGTTGGCGATGGGGTCAGATCGCCGGCCTATCCTGAGCCGCTGCTAGGGATTTGGCCAAGTGCCGGCGTTTGCTGTGAAATTGCACCCGGCCAGGATGCCCGGGCTATTTCGCGGCCGCGATCGCTTCGCCGGTCCGCCACGCGTTTCCTTCGCGTTCCACTCGATGATAGAGCGTGTCTCGCTCCACAGGTTCGCGGCCGGCCTCTTCGATCAGCTGGCGGATTTGCTCGACGCTCAGAATCTCGGGCGTTTCCGCCCCGGCGTCGTGATAGATCAGCTCGTGCCGCACGGTGCCGTCGATGTCGTCGGCGCCGTAGGCGAGCGCACACTGGGCCGTGCCGATGCCGAGCATGATCCAGTACGCCTTCATATGGGCGATGTTGTCGAGCATCAGCCGGCTCACCGCCATTGTCCGCAGGTCCATCAGGGCGTTCGGCTTCTTGATGTGCGACAGCCCCGTGTTGTCGGGATGGAACGCCAGCGGAATGAACGTCTGGAACCCGCCCGTTTCGTCCTGCAAATCGCGGAGGCGAATCAGGTGGTCGATGCGGTGGTAAGCCTGCTCGATGTGGCCGTAGAGCATCGTGCAGTTCGACCGCAGCCCCAGCTGATGGGCGTTGCGGTGCGTCTCGAACCAGCGGGTCGAATCGGCCTTGTGCTCGCAGATTTTGTTGCGAACTTCCGGATGAAAGATCTCGGCTCCGCCGCCGGGCAAGCTGCCGACGCCCGCGTCGATCATGTCTTCCAGGACCCAGCGAATGGGCTTTTGCGTCTGCCGCGAAAACCAATCGATCTCGACCGGCGTCCACGCCTTCAGGTGCAACTCCGGAAAACTCTCGTGCAGCGTGCTGATCACGCCGCGATACCACTCGTACTTCGCTTGATGGTGCAACCCGCCGACGATGTGCAGCTCGGTGCAGCCGTTGTCGACCGCCTCCTGCCCGCGAGCCCGCACCTGCTCCTCGTCCATCAAGTACCCCTTGGCCGACCGAAGATCGGCTCGGAACGCGCAAAACGTGCAGCGATAGACGCAGACGTTCGTCGGGTTCAGGTGGGTGTTGATGTTGTAGTAGCCGGCGTCGCCATTCTTCCGCTCGCGGACGAGATTGGCCAGCTCGCCGACTTCCGGCAGCGGCGCGGCGTCGCTGTAGAGCGTGAGCCCGTCGTCGAACGACAACCGCTCCCCAGCCTCTACCTTCTCGCGAATGGGGCGGAGAATTTCTGACGAAGTTCTTAGCATCGCTTTTCTTAATTCAAATAGGTCTCACGCAAAGGCGCGAAGGCGCAAAGAGTACAAAACCAAAAACTTGTATTTCCTTCGCGCCTTCGCGCCTTTGCGTGAAATCTGCTCTTTCTTCAAAGCAATAAATCGACCGTTCCGACTACCAGTAGCCCCAGGCTGATGATCGCGTTCACGTTAAAAAATGCCGTGTTGACGCGGGCGAGGTCGTCGGGCCGCACGAGGGCATGTTCGTATACCAGCAGGGCGGCCACGGCCGCGACTCCCGCCCACCAGACACCGCCAAACGGCGGGTAGATTAACGGCAGTAGCGCTAAAAGGACTATTGTCACGAAATGGCAGGCCGCCGCCAGCCGGAGCGCGCCGGCCACCCCCAGCCGCACCGGAATACTATGCAGCTTCGCCTCCCGGTCGTAGGCGAAATCTTGGCAGGCGTAGATGACGTCGAACCCCGCCACCCACGCCGCCACGGCCGCCCCCAGAACAATCGCCGGCAGCAAATCGGCCGGATGCAAGGCGACCGTCTCGCCTCGAATGGCGATCCAGGCCGCGATCGGCGACATCGCCAGGGCCACCCCCAACCAGAAATGGGCCAGCGACGTAAACCGCTTGGCGTAGCTGTACCCGCACAAAAACGCGAGCACCGGCACAGCCAAGTAGAGCGGCAACCAGTTCGGCAGAAACAGCAGCGTGCTCGCCACGAACCCCGCGCTGCACGCGATGGCAAAGAACGTCACTTGGCCTGCGCTCAAGAGCCCGGCAGGAATATGCCGCCCCGCCGTCCGCGGGTTGAGGGCGTCGAGATTCCGATCAACCAACCGATTGAAGGCCATCGCCGCGCTGCGGGCGAAGACCATGCAGAGGAGGATACCGACGAGTTCCTGCCAGCGGATTTGGAACTTCGCCGCCCTAGCCCAGTCAAATGGAATGACCTGGAACCCTAGAATATTGAGGTACGGATCGTGGATGAATACCTGCGTCCCGCCTGCGCCAATTGAGTACGTTGTGGGATCGTATGGATCAATTTCTGGGGCAGGGTAATCAATCGCCTGCATCCGCCAAGCCATCAACGCCGCCAACAGCGCAAACGGCAACGCAAACAGCGTGTGGCTGAACCGAATCAGCGAAAGAAAGTGGCGGATCGTTTGGAGCATTCTCAAATACAAGTCTCACGCAAAGGCGCGAAGGCGCAAAGAATTCAAAAGCAAACTTGTATTTCCTTTGCGCCTTCGCGCCTTTGCGTGAGATCTTTCTTTCTTATTTATCCGCGCCCCAGCGGTTGATGAGGGCGTTGTCGATGCCGAGTTGGTCGCAGATGCGCGCCACCATGAAGTCGACCAGATCCCGCAGCGTGTTCACCCCGTGGTACCACCCCGGCGCCGCCGGCATCACCACGGCGCCCGCCTCGGTGCACTTCCGCAGGTTGTCGATATGCGGCAGCGAAAGCGGCGTCTCGCGCGGCACGAGGATCAACTTCCGTCGTTCCTTCAAGTGAACCTCGGCGGCCCGTTGAATGAGGTTCCCCGAGGAGGCGTGGGCGACGGCGCTCAGCGTCGATCCCGAGCAAGGCGTGATCACCATCCCCTGGGTGAGGAACGACCCGCTGGCAATCGGGGCGCTGTAGTTCTGATAGTGGTGGTAGTGGAGTTGTCCCACGCGGCCCGCTTCGACCGACAACACGTTGCTGTCGGCAGTACCGATCCCAGCGCTCGCCTGCAACATGCGGATCTTGCTATCGGAAGCGTGCGTCACGTCCTCCAGCATCAGGTCGGCTGGTTGGAAATCGTTGAGGTCGACGCGCAAGTCCATCTCCTCGTGGATGACTTGCGCTCCCGATGGGCTGATCGACAGGTGCACGTCGTACCCCGTGGCGAGCAGCACCTCGATCAACCGCAGCGAGTAAACGGCGCCGCTGGCTCCGGTGACGCCGATGCAGATGTTTTTCGGTTTGGTAGGCATGATGTGTCAGTGGTCTTCAGGTAGCCGCGGCTCAACGAGCCGCCGGAGGGGTTCAGAAGATTAACCACGAAGGCACGAAGATCACCAAGAAACACGAAGGAATCTAGAGGAAGGGAAGAGCGGCAAATCAGGCGACAAGGCGAGCCCTCCCTGATCATTCCCTTCGTCTCCGTTCTGGGTGCGTCTTCATGTCCTTCGTGCCTTGGTGGTTAGTCTTGCTCGCCGCTCCGGCGGGGGCGCCGCCCCGCGGCTACGGTTTCTTCCCAACATAAAGCGTCGCTACCCCCAGTGTAAGCGGCCGATAGCTCACCTCGGTCAGCCCCACGCGCCGCATTCGCTCGGCCAGGGCTTCGCCCTGCGGGAACTCGCCGACGCTCTCCGGCAGATAGCTGTAGGCGCTCTCCGCATTCCGGGCGAGCATCTGCCCAATCCGCGGCAGCACGTTGCGGAAATACCAACTGTAAATCCCCTTGAACGGCTGCCACTCGGGCGACGAAAACTCCAGCACCGCCACCTGCCCGCCAGGCGAACAGACGCGGGTCATCTCCGCCAGCCCGGCGTCGGTGTCGGCGACGTTCCGCAGCCCGAAGGCCACGGTGACGATGTTGAACCGGTCGCTCGGAAACGGCAGGTTCTGAGTATCCGCCTCGATGAAACTCAGCCGGTCGCCGGCCCGCGCCTTCATCCCCTTCTGATGGCCGAGGGCAAGCATCTCGTGGCAGAAGTCGGCGCCGACGATTTCCGCCTTACCGCTAGTCGCCTTGTGGTACGCCAAAGCCAGGTCGCCGGTGCCGGTGCAGACGTCGAGAATCCGGTCGCCGCTCTGCGGGGCCACTGTTCGCACCGTCCGCCACCGCCAGTAGCGATCGACGTTGAGCGACAGCAGATGATTCAAGAAGTCGTACTTGCCGGCGATCTCGCCAAACATCCGACGAACGCGCGGGCCAGATTTGTCGACGGTCATGTGGCGAGAATCTTGGGTGTGCTCTAGAGACCGACGAATCGACCGCGGATTAACAGGGGGAGATGGGAGAACGGCAGTATCGCAGTAGAATGTCGGCCTCGCTAGCCGCTCAAGATTGAACGAAACGCCCCCAACATTTGTCATTCTGAGCCCTTCGTCCCGTCAGGGTGAACTCCGCGAAGAATCTAGCCGCTCGCTTGGCGCTAGACCCTTCGCGCCGCTCAGGATGGCGGCTGCTCCTTAAACTTACCGCTCCCCTGCCCTGCAGATTCCGCCGATGCCCAAGCTCCAAGTCCACTTCCTCCCCTCCCACGTCCCCGCCGAAGACCTAGCCGGCAGCGTCGTCATCGTCATCGACATGCTGCGGGCCTCGTCGACGATCTGCCAGGCCCTTGCGTCGGGGGCGACCTGCGTGATGCCGTTCCTCGAAATCGACGACGCCCGCAGCGCCGCCGAGCAATTCGACCGCGCCGCGATCGTCCTCGGCGGCGAACGCCATGGCCGGATCATCGACGGCTTCGACCTCGGCAACTCGCCGCTGGAGTACAGTCCGGTCGCCGTCGCCGGCCGGCCGCTGCTGTTCACCACCACTAACGGCACGCGGGCTCTCCACCACGCCCGAATGGCTCGCCGCACGCTCGTCGGTTGTGCTCTGAACCGCCAGGCGATCGCCGACGCCGCGGCCGCCGAACCGCGGGTCGATATCCTCTGCGCCGGCACCGACGGCGCCATCACCGGCGAAGACATCCTCGCCGCCGGCGCGATCGCCGACGCCCTCGTTGGCGACGCCAACGCCGCTGGCTGGGAACTGAACGCCGAGGCCCAAAGCGCCCTCGATCAGTGGCGGTCGCTCCTCGCCCTCGCCGCCGCCACCGGCCGCACGCCCTCCGACCAATTCGCAGTCGCCATGGAACAAACCCCCGGCGGCAGCAACCTCTTAGAAATCGGCCACGGCATCGACCTCCCGGCGTGCGCGGAACTCGACATCCTGCCGATCGTCCCCGAACTCAACCACAAGACCGGCGAAATCCGCCCGGCATAGACGCCCCTCCAAATGCCCAGCTACAATGGTGGGCTTTATCTAAGAAAAACCTCTCGCAAAGGCGCGAAGGCGCAAAAAATACAGAACTAAACTTGTATTTTCCTTTGCGCCTTCGCGCCTTTGCGTGAAACACTCTCTGAAGAAAAAAGAGTCTCGCGATGGACATGGACAAGCTCGTCTCGCTCTGCAAACGCCGCGGATTTCTCTTTCAATCGAGCGAAATCTACGGCGGCCTCAACGGCTTTTGGGACTACGGTCCCCTCGGCGTTGAGCTGAAGCGAAACATCAAGGAAGCGTGGTGGCAGGACATGGTCCGCGGCCACGACGAGCTCTCCACGCCCGCCGGCGCTCCTGAGGCGTACGAGATGACCGGGCTCGATTGCACGATCATCATGCACCCGCAGGTTTGGAAGGTCTCCGGCCATTACGACCTCTTCTGCGACATGATGGTTGACTGCAAGGAGACGAAAAAACGCTACCGCTTCGACCAGCTCCGTGGCCGCTGGGTCGTTGCCAAAGGCAAGCGAGTCTTCATCACGACGCTCGCCGAAGCGGAGCAGGAAACCGAAGACCTCGAGAAGCGCGCCCTGAAAGCGTTCAACCTCCGCGGCAAGGATGCGGCCAGCCTCAGCTGGGAAGAGAAGTCGATGTCGCTTGATCAGGTCGACGATCTCGCCAACGTCTTCGCTCCCGAAGCTAAGGAAATCGGCACGCTCACCGAGCCGCGCGAATTCAACCTGATGTTCAAAACCATCGTCGGCGCGATGGGCACTGAAGAAGACGCCGCGTTCCTCCGTCCCGAGACGGCCCAGGGCATCTTCGTCAACTTCAAGAACGTCCTCGACAGCACCCGCGTCAAGGTGCCGTTTGGCATCGCCCAAATTGGTAAAAGCTTTCGCAACGAAATCACGCCGCGGAACTTCACCTTCCGCAGCCGCGAGTTCGAGCAGATGGAAATCGAGTTCTTCTGCCACCCGAACGCCTCGCGTAAGTGGTACGAGTACTGGCGCGACCGCCGCATGAAGTGGTACACCGACCTCGGCCTCGCCGGCGAACGGCTCGTGATGCGCGAACACGCGGCCGACGAACTGAGCCACTACTCGGTCGGCACTGCCGACATCGAGTACGCGTTCCCCTTCCTGCCGGAGGGTGAATTCGGCGAGCTGGAAGGCATCGCCCACCGCGGCGACTTCGACCTCCGCAGCCACATGGAAGGCAAGCTCGTGAAGAACGCCGAGGGCTGCCTTGAGGTCGAGATGATTCCCGTCGAAGGCAAGCCCGACAAGCTGCGGCCAAAGCACCGCGGCAGCGGCCGCGACCTCACCTATCGAGACGAAGTGACGAACGAAAAATTCGTCCCGCACGTGATCGAGCCCTCCAGCGGCGCCGACCGCGCGACCCTCGCCTTCCTCTGCGAGGCTTACCACGAGGATCAAGCCCCTGACGAAAACGGCGAGCTGCAAACCCGCGTCGTGATGCGGTTCCACCCGCGAATCGCCCCGATCAAGGCCGCCGTCTTCCCGCTGGTGAAGAAGGACGGCCTCCCCGAGATCGCCCAAGAGATCTACCGCAAGCTGAAGGCGAAGTTCTCGGCATTCTACGACGAAAAGGGCGCCGTCGGCCGTCGCTACCGCCGCCAGGACGAAGCGGGCACGCCCTACTGCATTACCGTCGACGGCCAAACGCTGACCGATGGCACCGTCACGATCCGCGATCGCGACACGCTGGAGCAGTGGCGCGTGAAGGTGGCAGACGTGGTTGAGGAGATTTCGAAGCGGGTGATGTAGCGACGAGCGTACGAGGCATTACAGCCCCGGGCTCCGCCCGGGGGTCGCGCACCACATCTCAATGGGTTGCCCTGCGCGGCGTCACCCCCGGGCGGACAACATAATGCAATAGCTAGCACGCGTCGCTAACGGTAAAAAGGCCCGCGTTCCAGGCTGTTCCTAGAGACCTGACACGTTTCTAGGAGGTGAGCCATGGAACGCGAACTCTGGAGCGTACTATACCGTTTGACTCGGCGGTTATGCAGCGATCGTTCGGGACACGTCTATTCGGTCAGTTGGATCGTCGGCGTCTATCTCTGGGCGGTGATCCACGATCGACCGGTGAGTTGGGCGTGTCGGCCGGAGAATTGGCCGTCGTCATGGCAGGTGCGGCTGCCGAGCCAATCGACGGCGAGCCGTCGTCTCCGCACGGCGGCGGCCGTGGAACTGATCGAGCGGTTGAGGAAGCGTTGCTGGCAGGGCCCGCACCCGCCGGAGGTGAGCTTCCTCGACGGTAAGCCGTTGCCGGTAGGAGGCTTCAGCAAGGATCCCGACGCCACGCGCGGGCATGGCGTCGGCGGCCCGGCCCGCGGCTACAAGCTGCACGCCGTCTGGACGATCGATGCGCTCGTGGCGTGCGAAATCCAGCCGCTCAACGTGAGCGAACAGACGGTCGCCCGGCGACTCTTGCCGCAAGTCGGCGGAGGCTGCGTCCTGGCCGACGGCAACTACGACAGCAACCCGCTGCACGAGATCGCCGCACGGTCGGGCGTGACGTTGATCGCTCCGCAGCGTCGCGCGGGACGAGCGCTGGGCCACCGCCGCCACAGCATCGGCCGCTTGCAGTCGATCGAACTGCTGACGACCGCCGATGGCCAAGCACTCTTCAAGCAGCGGACGTACATCGAGCAACGCTTCGCTCAACTCACCAATTTCGGCGGCGGGCTCGGACCACTCCCCAACTGGGTGAGGCGACTGCCGCGCGTCACCCTCTGGGTGAACGCCAAACTCTGCATCCAGGCCGCTAGAAACCACTTGCGACGAGGAAACGATCTGATGGCGTTTGCATAATGTTGCGGAGCCCGGGGCTAGAAGCTGTTGCTACCTAGCGCAGAACGTCCCAACCCGCTCGCACCGCGTTCAGCAGCATTAATGCGCAGCTGATTATCGCCCCACAAGGGCTCCCCGCCGACGGTGCGCTCCATCGTCGCCTGCACTTCGCCCAACCGCTCGTCAATCGAGTCGAGCCGCACGTCAACCTTGCGCCCACGCCGCCATAGCCGCACGGCGAGGGATGCCAGCCCGCAAGTGAGCAATCCTTCGCCGGCCAGCGTCGCCGGCAGTCCCCACTGCGCGGCGAACGCATGCCCTGAAAGGTTTGCCGCCACGAGCAACCCGACGCCCGCGAAAAATGCAAGTGATCCGAGCGTGAGCAGCAACGTCACGCCCCACGCCGCCTTTGGCGTGTGCGCGACGTCTGCTTCAACCGATTGATGAGCAGCGATGCGCAACATCTGCTGGATCGCGAACGGCTGTTCGCCGCGAATTGAATCAAGCGGCGCCGGCTCCCGTAACAACGGCGAGCCATGCGAGAAGTCGCTCCGCAGCGTCGGCCGCAACATCCGCTCCAGCCGCCGCAGTTCGTCGTCGCTCCCGGCGAGCTTCGGTCGTCTCAACGGCGCCGCATGCCGCGCGACTTCATCAAATTCCTCAAGTTCCACCCCGCAATCTGCCAGCGCCGCCAGTTTCAGCCCCGGCGACAAACCGCTCGGCGCCGCGACAAACGCCTGCATGCAGCGCGAGCACGCCGCCGGACCGCTGTGGTCGCGGGCGGCCGGTATATCTTGCTGGCAGTGGCGACACCACATGAATAGGAATCGACGAGGTGAAAAGGCCCAACGCACGCCGCGCACGAAGTGCGGCATCCTCTCACGCTATCGACCGGCGGCGGTGTGAATCTGTAAAGATTCCACAAACTTTCCCACCAAAGAGATCTCACGCAAAGGCGCGAAGGCGCAAAGGAAATGCGGGGACAGATAGTCTGTTCTTCGCGCCTTCGCGCCTTTGCGTGAGATATTCTTACTCCACCGGCTCGCTCACCCGCACCCAGTCGCCGCGGAGCCAGTCGACAATCAGCCCCAGCGACTTGTCGTCCAGCTGATTCAGCTGCGGATTGTCATGCGGCCCGAATGCCGGCATCCGGTCGTTGTTGTCGCCGTAGAATCGTTCGCCCGCCGGGTTGCGTACGAACGCCAGCAGCCACTCGCGCGACATGTACCCGGTGAGGTCGGGGGCCGTGCCAAGGTCTCCCGCGTCGTGGAACTTGTGGCAGTCAGTGCAGCTCATGCCGCTCTCGAGCATCTCGCTGAGGCCGCCGGCGATCAGCTCGCGCCCTTCGGCGATTCGGTTCTGCCGCTCTTCATTGGTCTTCGGCGCCGTCGGTAGCGCCGCCTCCGCTTCGAGCGCCTCGGCAACCTTGGCGAACGCCTCTTTCGCCTTCGCCCGCTGCTCGTCGTCGACGTCGGCGCCGAGCGATTCGGTCACATAGGAGACCATATCTCCTTCGACGAACGGCGAACCTTCGTACCCGAAATAATGTGCGCTCGCGATCTTCTCCGGGTTGAGAATCCCCGCCGCCCACGCTTCGCTGCCGACGCCGAACAGATTCGGCGCCGTCGGCGCGGCGTTGACGATGGCGTGCGGCTGCTCCTCCGCTGGCTTGCTCGGATCGACGTAGTTGTGGCAGCTCGCACAGTTCTGCGCGAACAGCCTCGGCCCTTGCAGCAGCGGATCGTCGTACATCAGCGAGAGCGCGCCTGTCGGCGGAATTCGCTCCGGCGACTCGGCCAACTCGATCACCCGATCCGCTTCGCGGTGCGCCTCCGCCTTCGCATTGAGGAATCGCTCAGAGGCCTCGTACCGCGCCGCCAGCACCGGATCGTCCGCTTTGAGAATCTCTTCCTTCGAATTCCACGCTGCGAAGTAATCCTCATGAATCGCCTGCGCCGTGAGCGCCGCCGCTCCGCCGAGCAACAAGAACAGCATCGCGATGTTGATGAGATGCCCGGTGCGCGTCCGGCCGATCCACGGCATCAGGAACAGCACCGCCATGATCAGCCCGGGGATGATAAACGCCCCCCAGACTTCCAGCTCGCCCGGGAACCACTTCAAAAACTGGAACAGGAACAAAAAGTACCACTCGGGCCGCGCGGCGTCGTACGGGTTCGCCGGGTCGGCCGGCGCGGTCAGTTCTGCCCCGCCGAAGTAGATCGTCAGCAGCAGCACGACCGTCAGCACGGCGAGCGCCGCGATGCTGTCCTTCAGCACCTGATCGGGCCAGAACATCGCGTCCTTCGTCGGATCGGGCTTCCGCGCGTGGAGCCCATGTCGCCGGAACAGCGCGATGTGCAGCACCAGGAACGCCATCAGTGCCCCCGGCAACACGCCCGCGTGCAGCGCGAAGAACCGCGTCAGCGTCTGATGTCCATACTCGCTGCCGCCGACGGCTAGCTTCTTCACATCGGGCCCGATGACCGGCGCTTGGCTTGCAAGATTGGTGCCCACGCTCGTGGCCCAATATCCCTTCTGATCCCACGGCAACAGATAGCCGGTGAGCGCGAGCCCCAGCACGATCAACATCAACACGAGGCCGAGAATAAAGTTGAGTTCGCGCGGCGCGCGGTACGCCCCGTCCCACACCACTTGCAGGAAGTGGATCGCCAGCAGCACCACCATCGCCTGGGCCATGAAGTGGTGAATGCCGCGCAGCAGCCAGCCGCCGTTCATCTCGTACTGAATGTAGAAGACGCTTTCCCAAGCCGTCTGCGTGCTCGGGCTGTACGCCATCCACAGGAAGACGCCGGTGATCAGCTGCGTCATGAACGCCATGACGAGAGTGCTGCCCCAGACGTAGCGCCACCGCGCGCCGCCGGGGATCGGTTCGTACAACGAATCGTGAATCAGCTTGCGGACCCCGGCCCGATCGTCGAGCCAATCGCCCAGCGATTGAAAGAGTTTCGTCATGCCGTCGGAATCTTTTCCTTGTGACCGGTCTGGAAGTCGATGAACTCGACCCACACTTCGGCGATCTCCGTACCGTCGCCCGTCTTCGCTTGCCGAATCGAAACGGGCAGCGTATCCATGCCGCGAGGCGCCACTTCGGCGTCCCCATTCAACCGCTCGCCATTGAGCTTGAACGCACTCGTGTGGCACGGGCACTGAAACACCTTCGCCCCCGGCGTGTAACCGATGAAGCAGCCCGCGTGGGGACACTTCGCAGTGAACGCCGTCGGCTTCTCCTCGCCGGCATTGCGAATGAGATAGACGGCGCCAACGCGCTGCGCCGGGTAGCGAGTCCAAGCATCTTCGCGATCGGCGACGACTGGAAAGTAGCGCGGCATGCCATCGTCCGGCACCTGGTCGAGCAGCGCGATCCGCACCTCGGGCGACTTACTTTTGCGGAATAGGGGCGTGAGAAACGCGGCGATCCCGACGCCAATCGGCGTCAGCACCGCGATGCTGCCCGTTACCACGGCAGCCGTGATCGCAAAAAACGACCGCCGATTCTCGACCGGTCGACCAAGAATCGACGTCGACGGCCGCGGGGATAGATCTCTCTGATCAGACATAAAACGATTCTCGTCGGATTAACTTCGGTCATCGGACGACCGACAATGACGTCGGCAACTTAACGCCGCACGCCAACGTCGCGCTACTTACTCTCGCATTCTCCCATTCCCAACCGCACCGCTTCAAGCACCGCCTGTTGGGCCTCAATCATGGGCCCGGCAAACGTGATTCCCGCCGCCGCCTTGTGTCCGCCGCCGCCAAACTGGTTCGCCAACTGATTGACGTCGAACGCACTGCGGCTCCGCAGGCTGACCTTCGTCACCGTCGGCTCTAGCTCGACGAACAACAGGGCCACTTCCACGCCCTTGACGGTCAACAACATATTGATGACGTCTTCAGTGTCGGTTTTCTGAGCGTTGGTTTCGCGAAAATCAATCGCCGAGACTTCAGTCCACATCATTCGCCCATGGCACTCGGGCTTCACCCGTTCGAGGATTCGCCCTCTCAAGTGAAGCCTCGGCAAACTGTGTTGCTCGAACAGTTCGGCGAACGTTTTGGCCGGGCTTGCTCCCGCCGCCGTCAGCTTGGCGAGCGCCGCGAAAGTGTCGGCCGTCACCGAAGGAAACCTAAACCAACCAGTATCAGTCGCAATCGCCGCAAACAGCGGCGCGGCGATCTCCGGCGTGATCGGCACGCCGAGTTCCTTAGCCAACTGCAAGATCAGCCGCCCGGTCGCTTCGGCCGTGTTGTCTTTGAAGACGGCGGCGCCAAGATCGTCTTCGCTGGCGTGATGGTCGATCACCGCCTTCGCTCCCCGAAACCCGCGCAGCACGTCGGCCATCCCGCCTAGTTGGCTCCAGGCGCTCGTGTCGACGACGATCATTGCATCGAAGCCTCGCAGCGCCTCAAGCGGCGCGGTCGCGCCCAGCACGCCCACGCGGCCGTAGGGATCCATAAAGGCGATATGCTCCGGCACCTCGTCGGCGTTGACGACGGCAACCTGCTTACCGATCGTTTCGAGGATCAGCGCCAGAGCCATCTCGCTCCCGATCGCGTCGCAGTCGGCTCGCTGGTGGCTTGTCAGCAAAAACCGATCATGCGACCGAATCATCTCCACCAGCGGCAACCAATCGATCTTCATGTCAACTTCTTATCTGCTGATGGAAACTAAATACGAGGTAATCACAAAATAGACGAAAGGAACGAAAGATAAAAATTGACCTCCCCTCTCCTTCTGAAATTTCTGTGTGCCCTTTGTGCCTTAGTGGTTCAATCTCTTCTTTTCGTACTTTTCGTCATTTTCGTGGTTAAAAACCCTTCCCAGCAATTTCCCGAGCCCGCCCCACGTCCTCGCGCAACTGCGCCACTAACTCATCCTTCGAACCAAACGCCCACACTTCTCTCAGTTTACTTAGAAACTCGACCTCCAGCGGTTCGCCGTACAGCGACTCCTCACGGTCGATCAGATGAACCTCGACCTTCACCGCGTGCTCGCCAAACGTTGGATTGGGCCCGATGTTAATCGCGGCGGCCACCGCCTCGCCGCGCAGTGGAACCCTTCCCGCATAAACCCCAATCGCCGGCAGCAGCGTATCAATTGCCTCTAAATTTGCTGTCGGGAAGCCAATCGTCGCCCCGCGCCCTGCCCCGTGGGTCACCATCCCACGGATCCGATAGGGTGCGGTCAACATCGTGGCCGCCTTCGCCACGTCTCCGTTCCCAATCAGCCGTCGGATGAGCGAGCTCGAAACTAGCTGTCCTTCAAGCTCCACCGGCCGGACGATATCGAGCGTCATTCCCGCCCTGCGGGTCATCTCCACCAGCCGGTCGATGGTCCCCTCACGATTGTGCCCGAAGTAGAAGTTCGGCCCCTCAACCATCGCCCTCGCCCCGATGGCCTCCACAACGATCCGATCGAAAAACTGCTGGGCGGAGAGTTGCAGCAGCCGCCGATCAGTCGGGTAGGCCACGATGCAATCGACCCCCAAATCCTTCAGCAGCTTCGCCTTGCGCTCGGTCCAGGTCAGCGGCGGCGGCGATTCTTGCGGCCGCAACAGCCGCACGGGATGGGGATCGAAGGTGAAGACGACCGCCGGGCCGTCTAATTCTCGGGCCCGTTGAAGCAGCTGATCGACGATCCGCCGGTGCCCCAAGTGGACCCCGTCAAAGTTGCCAATGGCCATCGCCCCGCCGCGGGCGCCGGCGGGCAGTTGCTCAAGATGGCGAATGATCGGCACGCGCGATTGGCTCGCTCGGAGGGATCTTTAGTCGGCCGATAGCCCGGCAAATAGCGATTATCGAATTGGCATGACGCCCGGTCAACGACCGGACCGAGCGGGTCGGAATGCCCCTGCGTCGATTAGACAGACAGCGGAAACAGAACGAATGGAGTGGCCTCCCGATACCGGCGCGCGATCTTGAACTTGAAAATCGCATCAGGACGACTGGCAGCGGGGCTCGGCCGCGCTGATGGCTCTCCGAGCGGGACCTAGCTCGGAGCGGCACGACGGGGGCTTTGGCCCGCGGTGCCTCGCAAGGGGTAGTCACGGATCACCATTGCCGATCGTTGAAATCGACGTAAACAACTAACAGTAAACGACTTACTACATCTATCTCATCGGCTACAAGGGGCGTTCGCAGCATTTGGAACGTCTCAACCGCTCTGCTCGGCGAGCCTCGAACGCAAAATGCCCAAGAAAATGCTCAGTTCCCGTGCCTCGATTGTCGACTTCTGTCCCATCGGCATGTGCCGCGGCGCGTTGCCCCGGCCTGCATTTCAGCCTCAGACGGCGCCGCCTTGACGCTTTCCCCCTCGCCACGCAACAATGCGTAGCTTGGCTGGGTTGGCGGCACGGCGACTGTCGTTCGTCTTTCCGGCTCTCGCCACGCCAGCGTAGCTTCAATTGGCAGAGCACCGCATTCGTAATGCGGGGGTTGTCGGTTCGACTCCGACCGCTGGCTCTTCCTCCTAGGCCGGGGTTCATCGGGCTGAGCCCTCGGCATTTCGCCGATTATCGTCAGGCTACCGGTCCTGATTCACGGAGTGAGATTTCGAAATGTCGCCAGTTGCGGAATTCGACCTGCGTCAAACCGTCATTTCCAATAGCACGTTCGGGCCAAACGAGATCAAGCAGATCGCGCACGCCATTTCGAGCGACTATAACAATTTCCGCACCCTGCGGGACGCGACCAACGAGTTGGCGCAGCAAACTGCCCGGACCCCAGCAGCCTCGGCCCGCCTGGGTGTCTGCCAATATTTGATCGGCCGCTACGGCGACGCCGTGCAAACGTTGACAAACGCCGACGGCGGCGCCCTGACCCATTTCTACTTGGGTAAGTCCTATCTCGCTCTCGACCGCTACGCAGAAGCTCTCAAGGGTTACGAATCAGCCGAGCGCGCCGGCTACAACAAGGACGAGGTCACGCTCGCCAAGGCCGACGCGATGCGCTATAGCGGCGACGCCGCCGGCGCCCTCAAGGTCTTGGACGGCCTCTCCGGGGCCGTGGAGCAAACAGCCGAATACCTTTATCAACGCGCCGCCACGGTCGCCGCCTTGGGTGGAAACCGCAGCGAGGTCATTGCCTTGCTAGAACGGGCGATCGACGCCGACTCAACCCACCCCGGCGTCCTATTCAGCCTCGCCCTGGAGAATGACCGCCACGGCAACGACGATTACGCCCGCCAACTCTACGAGCGAGCCGCCAAGCAGTTCCCGACCAATGTCGGCACGCTGATCAATCTTGGCCTGCTCTATGAAGACATCGAGCACTTCGAGCGGGCCAAGCAATGCTATCTGCGCATTCTCGACGTCTTTCCGGGCCACGAACGGGCTCGGCTGTACTTCAAGGACGCCGACGCTTCCCGCGATATGTACTACGACGAGGAAGCCCGGCGCCGCCAGGACCGACTGTCGCAAATCCTCAGCGTGCCGGTCACCGACTTCGAACTGTCGGTTCGTAGCCGCAATTGCCTGCAGAAGATGGGCATCATGACGCTCGGCGATCTCACGGAAACGACCGAGCAGGAGTTGCTCTCGAGCAAGAACTTCGGCGAAACGTCGCTCGTCGAGATTCGCGAGATGCTCTCCTCGAAGGGCTTGGAACTTGGCCAGTTCGCTTCCACGAAGTGGCAGGAAGAGCCGGTCTTCGAGTCGAACGCCATGAGCGAAGACGAGCGTGCCCTCCTCGACCGCCCGATCGCCGACCTGAATCTCTCGGTGCGGGCGCGCAAGTGCATGGTCCGCCTCGGTCTCACGACCATTGGCGAGTTGCTCCGCCGGACGGGCGACGACCTGCTGGAGTGCAAGAACTTCGGCGTCACGAGCCTGAACGAGGTCCGGGAAAAGCTCACCGCCAACGGCCTGAAACTGCGCGGCGACTGATCTCGCCCCGCGGCCTGAAATCTGAATTTCAACGCTTAGCCCCCGGTCATTGACCGGGGGCTAATGTATTTCATGACCAACAACTCGCCATTTCGCTACGAACTCCTCCATGCCGACGCCCGCACGGCGGCGCGGCTCGGACGGCTCCACACGCCGCGCGGGATCGTCGAGCTGCCGACCTTCATGCCAGTCGGCACCCTCGGGACGGTGAAAGGGGTCGATATCCGCCGCGTCCGCGAGACTGGCGCGCAAATCATCCTGGCGAATACCTACCACCTCGCCCTGCGCCCGGGCGAAGAAACGGTGGCGGCGCTCGGCGACCTCCATGCCTTCACGGGCTGGCAGGGCCCGATTCTCACCGACAGCGGCGGTTTCCAGGTCTTCAGCCTCGCCGATCGAATGAAGGTGAGCGAAGAAGGCGTCGAATTTCGTTCTCACATCGACGGCTCGAAGATCCAGCTCTCGCCCGAACGTTCGATTGCCATCCAGGAAGCGCTGGGCAGCGACTTCATCATGGCGTTCGACCAAGTCGTCGCCCTCCCGAACGAGTCTTCGGTCGTCGAGGAGGCGACATGGCGGAGCGTGCGTTGGGCCGAGCGTTGCCAGAGAGCGTCCCGCCGCAGCGATCAGATGCTGCTCGCGATCGTTCAAGGGGGGCTCGATCCGGGGCTTCGCCGCCGCTGCGCCCACGAACTGGTGGCCATGGAATTCCAGGGATATGCCGTCGGCGGCCTGAGCGTCGGCGAGCCGCCGGCTGAGATGTATGCGGCACTAGACGTCGTCGTGCCCGAACTCCCGGCCGATCGGCCGCGGTACCTCATGGGCGTCGGCCGGCCACAAGACCTGATCGAGGGGGTCGCCCGCGGCATCGACATGTTCGACTGCGTCATGCCGACCCGTAACGGTCGCAATGCCCTGGTCTTCACCGATGCCGGTCCGGTGCGCCTCCGCAACGCCTCCCACGAGCGCGACCGCCAGCCGATCGAAGCCGGCTGCCCTTGCCCCGCCTGCGAGCACAGCCGCGGGTACCTTCGCCACCTGTTCCAATCAGGGGAGATGCTGGGGCCGATCCTCGCCTCAATCCACAACCTCACCTACTACCAACGGCTAATGGCGCGAGCTCGGGAGGCGATCGCCGCCGGCTCGTTTGCCGAGTTCCGCGCCGAGCGGATGAGGGGGTGGAATGAGCCTAGTTGACGCCCTTGTTCGTTGCGCCGCCAAGACTTATGATGGCTCGCTTGCAGGCTGGCCAGCATGGTCGTTAAGCGCTTCGCGGCGATCGCGACCAATCCGTCGGCGGCGGTCTTCTACGGCGCAAGTCATCTTGGTGTCTAGGCTTCCGCTCCGTCGGAACGCCGCGCCTGCCTCCGATCCCTCTGGCGATATGAACCGCGTGCGGCGAATCGAGTGACTGTCATGGAATTTACGTCGTGGGGCCTCCTCCTTGCGCAAGCCGAGACGGCGGAAGCGCCGAAAGGTGCGGCCGACGGCGCTGCGGCCGAACAAGCGCCTAGTTCGCCGTTCAACAGCTTTCTCGTCCCGCTCACGCTGATCATGGTCATGTTCTACTTCCTGATCCTCCGCCCGCAAAAGGCGAAGGATCAGCAGTTCAAGAGCCTGGTCGAAAGCCTGAAGGAAACGGACCGCGTGGTGACGATCGGGGGGATCCACGGCATCGTGACCAATGTTCAACGCAATGCCGATGGCGCGATCGTCACGGTGCGGATCGACGAGTCAACCGGCACGAAAATTCGCGTCGGCGCTTCAGCTATTGCCCGCATCCTGACCGACGAAGAGAAGTCGGCCTAGCTGCCACGTCTGCGGACATCGCAAACATCAACAATCCAACTCATTTACGAACTCAACGACGAACTCAACGCATGCGTCGCCCGCCCGGCATGGTCGCCCGGCAAGGCGATCGTCGAACTGAGTAAGAGAAATATAGACAGGTTCTAGGCCATGGAATTCCAGTCACCGGTCCGCCACGCCTCACCGTCCTTCCAGAAACTCCGCGGAGCTTTGGCCCTGACGGTCGTTCTGGCGTCCGCCTACTTCGCTGCCCCCAGTTGGGCCCAAACTCCTACGGCGCCCGCGCCTGCACAAGCCCCTGCCGCGGCGACCACAACCTCCGCGGCAGGCGGCGAAGACCAGGGACTTAATCCGACTGCGGTTCGCAATGTCCTCATTGTCATTGCCCTGTTCGTCGTGCCGATCGTCATCGGGAACATTTTGGCCAAGTCGCTGAAAATGCCCGACTATGGTTGGAAGTTTGCCGTCGCGATCGGCACGTTAGCGGCCGCTGCCGTGGTGGTTGCCCTCGGCGAAATCAAGCTTGGCCCTGATTTGAGCGGCGGCATCACGCTGATCTACGAGATTGAAAAACGCGAAGGATCAGAGCAAGCAGCGCCTGTCGAGGCGCCGCCCCTAAATGAAAAGGAGATGGCGGCCGAGGATGCGGAACTCGAGGAGGAAGGCGCCGAAGAAGTTGCTGAAGATGAAAAAGATCCGGCGGCCGAAAAAGAGGGGTTCGCCTCGCTCAATCGCAGCGACACGATGGCTGCCCTGATTAAAGCCCTGATTGAGCGAGTCGATCCCGCTGGAACGAAGGAAGTCTCGATCAAGAAGTTCGGCGACGATCAGATCGAAATCATCATTCCGAAGGCCGAAAAGGCAGAACTTGAAGCCATCGAGCGCCGTATCTACACAGCCGGCGTGTTGGAGTTCCGGATCACGGCATCCCGCCAGTTCGATCAGCACCGCGCGATCATCGAGCTGGCAGAAGCTCTTCCCGCGAATCAGAACATTATCCGGATCGACGGGAAGGAAGTGGCGCGCTGGGTGGAATTCGACGAAAAGCAGTTCGGTAGCGCCGAGCAGGCAGCCGGCACGCTGGTCGTGCGGACCACGTCGAAGGTTCCGCAAGCGCTGGTGCTGACTAACGACGGGCTGAACGTCACCGGCGAGTACCTACGCTCGGCGTCGCCCGACGTTGATCAGACCGGTCGCCCTGCCGTCACGTTCATCTTCAATAGCCAGGGTGCGTTCCGCTTCGAACGACTCACCCGCGCCCATCAGCCGGCGCCGTCGGGAGCCAAATACAACCTCGGCATCTTGCTCGACAATCGCCTCCTCTCGGCGCCGAATCTCAATGCCGTCATTTCTGATCGCGGCATCATCGAGGGCCTGGACGATCAGGCGGAGGTCGACTTCCTGGTGGGCATCCTGAACGCGGGCAGTCTGCCCGCCGCCTTGAATAAGGTGCCGATTAGCCGGGCTCAGATTAGCCCGACGCTCGGCCAGCTCACTATTGAAAAGGGCAAGCAAGCTCTGATCATCTCGCTCGCGCTGGTGGCCCTGTTCATGGTGGTTTATTACAAGAAGGCAGGCCTCATTTCGTGGCTCGGGCTGGCAGCCAATATGCTGCTGATCCTGGGCTCTATGGTGTTGATTAAAGCGGCGTTTACTCTTCCCGGACTGGCCGGCCTCGTGCTGACAGTAGGCATGTCCGTCGACGCGAACGTGCTGATCTACGAGCGTATCCGCGACGAGTTGAAGAAGGGCGCCGCCTTACGGATGGCCATTCGCAACGGCTTCAATCGTGCGAGCCAGACGATTATCGACTCGAACGTAACGAATTTGATTACCGGCGTCGTCATTTACAAGATCGCGCCCGACAGCGTGAAAGGCTTCGGCGTGACGCTTGTTCTCGGCATTTTGATGAGCGTCTTCACGGCGGTCTTTTTGACGCGCATTTTGTTCGACGTCGCCGAGCGTCGCGGCTGGCTGAAGAACATGAGCATGCGGGAGTTCATCGGCGAAACCCACATCGATTTCGTCGGCTGGCGTTTTGCGAGCATTGCGGCATCGCTGGTCGTCATTGCCATCGGGCTGGTTGCCGTTTTCTCACGCGGACAGGACCTGTTCGATATCGACTTCACGGGCGGCAGTTCGGTGACGATCGTCTTCGATGACGACAAGAAGACGCCGTACGCCGAAGTGTACGAAACGCTGGAAAAGACGCCGCTCGGCTCAGCGAATCTATCGTTGGTCGAGGTCGGCGACGACAACACTCGTTACACGGTCACCACGATTAATGACGACGTCGTCAGCGTGGAGAACATTCTCAAAGAGGCCTTCGGCGACAAGCTCAAGAAATACCAAGTCGACATCGAGGAAGTGAAGGCGTTTACGCCAGGCGAACAGACCTCGGCCCTTCCTTGGACCAAGTCGCCTTCCACATTTCTGGGATTGGGGATCGCATCTCCGCTCTCCTATGTGACGCTCCTGCAGCCTGCCGTGACGGATGGCGAATCCGTGCCGCCCGCGGAGAAAGAATCGGTAACGGCTGATCCCGCCCCGGCCGAAGCGGGATCGCCGCCGGCTGAACCGCCCGCAGTCGCCGAGGATACCGCCCAACCAGCGGAAGCGGCGCCGGCGTCGACCGCTGAGTCAGCCGACGGTAAGGCCGACGACGCAAAGGCCGCAGCGCCCGCTGCGACCGACGCTGCGGCGTCAAGTGCGCCCGTTGTCGATCCGTTCGAGGGCGGCGCGTCGGCAACCCTGAAGTTTGCGGCCGATAAGGATGGCGATGTATCGGGCGTCACCCACGATACGCTTGAACAAATGATCAGCGATGCACTCGCGAAGGCGGGCAAAGCGGACGTGATGTTTGCGGTGACCAACGAAGACTATCGCGAAGGAAGTAATCGCCCGATGGAAGAATGGCAAGTTTCCATCGCGTTACCGCCAGCTGAGGCGCAGGCAATTTTCGAGCAACTCGCTCAAGAGACCAATACGCTGCCGGTGTTTCCGCTCTCCAGCAAGATCGGCGGTCGCGTCGCGGGCCAGATGGCAACTTCGGCAATTGCCGCAATGATCCTCTGCCTGATCGGCATCATCGCGTACGTCTGGTTCCGTTTCCACGGCGTCATTTACGGCATCGCGGCCGTCGCCGCGTTGATTCACGACGTGCTAGTAACGCTCGGGTTCGTCGCGCTCTCGTCGTACTTCGTCAATGGCGCCGGATCGCTCTCCTCGGCATTGCTGATCGATAAGTTCCAGATCAATCTGACGCTGGTGGCCGCGTTCCTGACCATCATTGGCTACTCGCTGAATGATACGATCGTCATTTTCGACCGGATCCGCGAAGTCAAAGGCAAGAGCCCGCGGCTAACGAAAGAGATTATCAATCTCGCGGTCAACCAGACGTTGGCTCGGACAATTCTCACTTCGTTTACGACGCTGACTAGCGTCATCGTCCTCTACATCTTTGGCGGCGCCGGCATCCACGCCTTCGCGTTTGCCTTGTTGGTCGGGTTTATTGCCGGTTGCTACAGCACGATTTACATCGCGAATCCGGTGTTGCTCTGGTTAGCAGAGCGATTTGAAGGCGGAGCGGAAACCGTCACATCGAAGGCGGCCTGACCAACGAGAGCGCCGCGAAAGAATCCACTTGTAACGGCAATTCAGATTGCGGATCCCGGGCGCGGTTCAGAGCCGGCTCAACGTATTCGTGATTGACGATCGTTGCGGTTTTGCGTCCGAAGCGTCGATCGCTAATTGGCGCATCGCTTTTCGGCCGATGGAGATGAAGGCGAGTTGCACAGGCCGCACCTAGGTCTGTCACGCCTGGCGTTCTTCACCTGCTTCGGCATTTCGGCTGTGGTTCCGCGCAAACCAAAACTAATCGCCGCCGCTGCGGTTTTGGCCGTCGGTCTGGGCTTGGCATGGCCCTGGCGCCGCGGCGAGAGCGTGCCCGTTGACGTCCTGCCGATATCTCCGACTAACTCGCCGTTCGGCTCGGCCCCTGCTCCTGCGGCCGTCGTCGTTCCCGCCTATCAGCCAGCTGCTCTTTCAGCAACGGCCATTGGGCTGGGGACATCGTCAGCTCAACACGAGCAGTTCGAAGCTAGCGCGGCGCCGCGAGACGTGACCGCGGCAAAACCAGTGCAGGGCTTAGGTCAACCGCTGCTGCCGGGCGTTGAACACGCCGAAGAGGCTTCCGCGGCGCCCCCTGAACGGCGCTACATCGTTCAGGAAGGCGATTCGTTGGAGCGACTTGCCTTGCGGTACCTTGGCGATGAAGGACGTGCACTCGAGCTGTTTGACCTTAATCGCGCGGTGCTCGTGAATCCGCACATCTTGCCGATCGGGGTAGAGCTCAAGCTCCCCGTCAGCGCCGAACCCGCCGCTAGAGACGTCGCCCTCTGAACCGCGCCCGTCACGGATACTTCCGGACCGAGTAGGGGAACGCTTGGCGTCCCAAACGAGTTTCCAGAAAGTTAAATATCTGCAGGCCAATGCCGAACGCATCGCTCGTGAGCAGTTTGGTGCCCTGTAGGTTCGTCTCGGGAGCGAATACGTAGAAATCTTTCATTTGCTCAACTCGGTCCGCTGGAGGTTCCGGGTGATGCTTACTGAGGATCTTCTCGATAGCCTTGCAATCGTCGGCCACCGCCTTATCTTCAGCCCCGTAAGCCAAGAGCACCGACAACTGACGCTGGATGGGCGGAAATCGCAGCGGTTCCCGCAACATCAGACCCTTGAAATTCCAGCGAGGAGAAAGGAGGACCAGCGCCTTCACATCCTGCCCCTGCTTGCGCACAGGCAGCGGCGGAGCCGACCAGTCCTTGGCCGCCCACAGGATGGCGACGTTCGCCCCCATTCCGCTGCCGACGAGCCCCAGTGAATTCAAATTGAGATTTCCGGCATCATTCTGCTCGACGAGAAAGCTACGGACGGCCTCCATGTCGAGATCGACCATGGCCAGAAAATCAGCTTGCTGCAGGCGATTGGCTTCGAGTTCGATGGGCGCTGCGTTGCCGGCTTGAACTGATTTGCTGCCGCCGTGACCGCGAAGGTCGACCGCCAGCACAGCGCGCGAAGCGATTTGCGGCACGGACGGGTTTTCGGGAGTGGGCGGATTCTGCAGCGACCGAGCCAGCGGATCGAACACAGCGCGCGTTTCGTTGAAGTCGTGGAGCATCACCACGGGAACCGCTTGGGGCCCGGCCGTGCTCGCATAGTAGGTGGCTCGAAGTTGAACGCCGTCCTTGGTCGTGAGCGTCACATCCACCGGCGGTGGCGCCTTGGCCCGAGTCTGTTGGGCGACCGCCGAGCGGCTGGCTCCCATCGCCAGGAGAAGGAGAACTGCCGTCCGGAGGTTGCGGCGCACGGGCGATTTCATAGCTTGTCCGACAATTAGAACGATCTAGCGCGTAGAAGGCCCAGTTAAAAAGGGCTGGAACGCAAGAAACTCAATCCTGCCATCATAACGCGCCGGCTCGCCCATTTCACGCACTCGGGAAACTGTCGGTTGACGGTGAAACCTGTCGCCCAAACCCATCTTTTCTTGCCGAAGCTTCGTGCATGGGCGAGAATGTAGTGGGGTGCGTCTTTTCCCTTTGAGCTAGCCGATGGCAAGCATTCTCTCTACCGATGCGAGCGAATCGGGCGGCGACGATCAAGACGCCCTTGAGGCCGCGCCGTTGATCGACGGGGAATCCGCGGCGTGGGTGATGAGCCTGGTCGTCCATCTCGCGGCATTGGCGGCGCTGGCGGCGGCGTCGTTCGCCATTCCAGCAACTCAAGCGACGTATGAGCTCGCGCTTGAGTCGCTGGAGACGATCGAGCCGGAACGACTGACCGAGGAATTTGTCTCTAGCGACGCCGCCAGTTCCGAGATCGGTGCGATGGGCGTTGGCGGGCAGGACGGCGCGCTCGCGGCCGCCCCCGACTTCAACGAGCAGTCGTTGATTGCCGACCATGCTGAACTCCTAGCTGACACCGCTGACCGCGTGGCCGTGCAACTGGAGACCGAAGTCCTCCAAGGGCCTGAATTCTCAACCTCGATGCCGGTGCAAGGCGCGGGCAGCGTCGGGTCGACCGGCGCTGAAGGCGCCATTGATCGCCTGACTCACGAGATTCTCACTTCGCTCGAGCAGCGGCCAACCATGGTGGTCTGGTTGTTTGATCAATCGGGCAGTCTCAAGGAGGAGCGCGCCAAAGTCATCAAGCGATTCCACCGCATCTATGAGGAACTCGGCGTCATCGATGCGGCCGACAATCCAGCCTTTCGTCTTCTCCAGGACAAGCCGCTGCTAACGGCAGTCGTCGGATTTGGCTCGCAGCCCACGATGCTGACGCCCGAACCGACGGATCGCATCGAGGAAATCGAAGCTGCGGTGGCGTCGATTGGCGATGACAAGTCGGGACGTGAGAACGTCTTTCAAGCCGTTGGCATGGTAGCTGAAAAGTTCCGCGCCTATCGCTCCGCAAAGAACGGCAAACGACATGTGATGATCGTCGTCTTCACCGATGAGGCGGGCGATGACATTCCGCTCGTCGATGACACGGTACGGACCTGCCGGAAGTATGCCATGCCCGTGTACGTCGTCGGTCGACCAGCGCCGTTCGGTCGACAGACCGCGTACGTCAAATACATCGATCCCGATCCTCGGTTTGATCAGCGTCCCCAATGGGTGCCCGTCTCGCTTGGGCCGGAGTCGTTGATGCCCGAGTTGTTGAAGCTCCGGTTCGCGCAACAGGGAGAGGAAGAAGAGCTCCTCGATTCAGGATTCGGACCATTTGCGCTTACCAGGCTCTGCTACGAGACCGGGGGCCTCTACTTCGCGTCGCATCCCAATCGGGCCGTGGGACGCCGCATCAGCGGCGACGAGACGAACAATTTGTCGGCTCACATTTCGATGTTTTTCGAGCCGGACGCGATGCGACGTTACCAGCCAGACTACATGCCCGTTCAGGAATATGCACGGTTGCTGCAGTCCAATCGCGCGCGGCAGGCGCTCGTGCAAGCCGCGGAAATGTCTTGGACGTCGCCAATGGAAAACGTCCAGCTGCGGTTCCCCAAACGAGACGAAGCCGAGCTTGCCCAGCTGCTCTCGCTCGCACAGCGATCGGCCGCCATCCTCCAGCCCAAGATTGACGCCATCTGTCAGGTGCTGCTGACGGGCGAGCCAGACCGGGAAAAACTCGAGGAGCCCCGCTGGCGCGCCGGCTATGACCTGGCGATCGGAAGAGCGCTTGCCGTGAAAACGCGCACGGACGGATACAACGTGATGCTGGCCGAGGCCAAGCAGGGCAAGCCATTCAAAGACGAAAAGAACAACACCTGGGTGATGCGTTCAACCGATTCCTACGCGAACACGACCTTGGAAAAGTTGGGCGCCAAGGCGAAATCGTATCTCAAGCGAGTCGTCGAGGAACATCCCGACACTCCGTGGGCCGCGCTCGCCAAACGCGAGCTTGCCACGCCGCTGGGGTGGGAATGGGCTGAGGCCCGCACCAACTTGCCCCCTATTGATCGGGGCAACGACCCGCGCCCGCCACGCCCTGAGCCGAAGCCTCCACAAGGCCCGCCGCGCCGCGATCCGCCTCCGCTGTAGCGGGAACTAAGTCGGGCGCCGCGACCCGCCGTCCGACATCGCCCCGTCAAACCGTGCCCCTAGTGGTTTGCGACCGAGTCCAGTGCGTAATCCGCATTGGCCGTATGCTTGTAGAAGTATTCGGCAATCTGCGTGGCAATGATTTCGACAAATTGCCGTTCGAAGGCTTGCACCGGCTTGTCGGAGGCGGGAATACCGCTGTTCCGCGGGAACAGCACCTGTCCCAGACGCTTCTTGAAGACCAAGCGATCCCCGTCCTTCATGTCGTAGACCGAGATCGAAACTTCCGCTCGACCCTGGTACAGAGTCTTCCCCTTGTACAGATCGAAATCGTCAAGTTCCACATACACGATGCGCGTCGCCTTCACGACCTTGCCGAGGTCTTTAAAATTCTCCCAATCTTGCTCGTCGACCCAGTTGTCGACCTCTTTCGGCGCGACGACTTCAATCCCCTTGACGTTTTGCTCTAACAACTCGCTCACCTGGGCGCCAATGGCCCGCGCGGCGCCGGCGTTGCGGAACTCATGCGACGCTGGCGGACGGCAGAGGACGACGACGCGTTCCTTCTCCAGCGCGGTGCATTCCGCAGGGACGGTGTTGCCGCCGTTCCACATGTAAATGCCAGTGGCCATCAACATCGAAATGCACCCGGTCGAGGCGACGCATCCCAAGCCAATGCAGCCCAGCACGGCCCAGCTGGAAATTAGTCGGAAAGCACGGTCCATGCTTCTTTCCTTCGTAAGCGAACTGATTCATCCAGCGACGAGTTTTCGCACCCAGTCTAGTATCGTGATCGCCAACCACCCGCTGCCAATCCATAGCAGCCAGTGCGGCGACGGTCGTATCAATACCCATCGTCCCGCGAGCGACGACGCCAGGGCCCATATGGCCCCTCCGGCGACGAAACCGCACAGCAACGTTCCGCCGGCGTTCGCCCGGAGCGCTGCCGGCACGTCGCCGCGCACCGCATACGCCCACGCCGTCGTCATGCCGCAACTCGGACATTGCCAGCCAGTCCAGGTGGAAAAGGCGCACGGCGCAAGTCCTAGCTGTTCGTGCGTTCCGAATCCGCGAGGATCTGGGGAGAGCCGCGTTGCCAAGAGCAGCAGCGTCCCGCCAACAACGGCAATTCCGGCCAAGCCAAGTTGGTTGACCCCGGAAAAACGCCGTTGAATGGCCACTCCATCACCACCGCAGGCGGAACGCCCGCTACAAACGACGCGAAGGGTAGCGACTGCCGCTGCGCGCCACAAGGTTGATCAGGCTGCCGCCGGGAAGCGTCCGTTCATGTTTGTCCATAAATTAACTCGGCAGCGTGGCGTGCTAGCTTCTCTTCCCCAAGGCCTCGAGCCTGGGAACGTCGCATTCGCGCACGCAAACTCGCTCGATATGCGTCGCGCGGCCCGTTTCGTCGTCAATCGTCACTAAGGCGCCAGAGATCCGCACGTCTCCGGTCGCGACGTCGAATGCGGTCGGGTTCGCCGTCAATCGAGTCTCAAGCACGCGATCGATACGGCGCCCAATGACGCTGTCATAAGGGCCGGTCATGCCGACGTCGCATTGAAACGCCGTGCCGCCGGGGAAGACCGTCTCGTCAGCCGTCGGCACATGGGTGTGCGTCCCCAGCACCGCTGACGCGCGCCCATCGAGATATCGACCGAGTAGCTGCGCTTCGCCCGTTGCTTCTGCGTGGAAGTCGATGAACCGGACCTTCACGTCGGAGGGCATTTCCGACAGCACCCGATCGGCCGCCGTGAACGGGCTGTCGATGGGCTTCATGTAGAGCTGCCCCATGAGACTCACAACGCCAACGAGCGTGCCGTTGCGCGCCTTGACGGTCGCCCATGCTCTTCCAATCGCCTCGTTTGGGAGGTTTGCTGGGCGAACGATGTTGGGCTCGCGCTGCAGGATCGGAAAAATCTCACGCCGGCGATAGATGTGATCGCCGAGCGTGATGGCATCGACGCCGGCGGCGACCAATTCGCGGTAGATCTCCGGCGTCAGCCCTGACCCGCCCGCGGCATTCTCCGCGTTGGCAATGACCAGATCCAGTGTGCGTTCGACGACCAGCCCAGGCACCGACTGCCGGACAATGTCGCGACCTGGTCGGCCGACGATGTCGCCAATAAAGAGCAGTCGCATGGCAGGCCCAGTTTAAAACCGTCGTTCGGATTCGCTTCAGTTAACGGGCCGTCTCGATGATCCGCGTCTCGCGAATCAATGTTACCTTAATTTCGCCGGGATAGGTGAGCTGTTCCTCGAACGCACGAGCGATGTCGCGGCAGACTTTCGCCGCCGACTCGTCCGTCGTGTCGCGAGCACTGGCAATCACGCGTACTTCGCGGCCAGCTTGAATCGCAAAGGCTTGCTGAACTCCAGTAAAGCTCGTAGCGATTGACTCCAACTCTTGCATCCGCTTGATGTAGCGATCCAGCGTTTCGCGCCGCGCCCCAGGTCGCGAGGCGCTACAGGCATCGGCCGCCGCGCACAGCACGGTGTAAGGCATGTCGGGGCGGATGTCGTCGTGATGCCCCAAGGCGGCGTGGACCACCTCTGGGCCTTCCCCGAACCGCTTCAGCAGGTCAGCCCCAATCTTGGGATGGCCTCCCTCCAAGTCATGATCCGCCGCCTTCCCAATGTCGTGCAGCAGACCGGCGCGGCGGGCTAATTCGCCGTCGAGTCCCATCTCTTCGGCAAGCATGCCGGTGATAAAAGAGACCTCAATCGAGTGGCGCAGCACATTTTGACTGTAGCTAGTTCGATAGCGCAATCTGCCGAGCAGTTCGACCACCTTCGGATGAACGCCGAACACCTGCGCCTCTTGCATCGCCTCCTCGCCATGACGGCGAATCTCGCCCTCGATTTCCTTTTCCGTCTCGGCGACCAATTCCTCGATCCGCGTCGGATGTATGCGGCCGTCAGCGATCAATTTATTCAGTGCGATTCGCGCAATCTCCCGGCGGACGGGGTCGAATGCGCTGACGATGACGACCCCCGGCGTGTCGTCGATAATGACGTCGACACCGGTCGCCTTCTCCAACGCGCGAATATTGCGACCTTCGCGACCGATGATGCGGCCCTTCATCTCGTCGTTTGGAATGTCGACGGTGCTGGTCGTCGACTCCGCGGTATGCGCGGCCGCGAAGCGTTGCACCGCAGTGATCAGCATTTCCTTTGCTTTCGCCTGCGTCTTCTCCACCGCCTCGCGCTCATACCGCATGATCATCGCGCCTTGTTCGCGGACGAGTTCTTTCTCCAGCCGTCCCAGCAAGCGCGACTCGGCCTCCTCGCGGCTTAAGCCGCTCAGTTGGTGCATGGTCTGCCGCTCGAGGTCGAGCAGGTCGTCAAGCTCTTTTTGACGCCGCGTCGCGTCCTCGACCTTTTCTGCCAGACGTCGTTGGTTGCTTTCGACCATCTTCTCCTGCTTTTGGAGCTGATCGGCACGCGACTGAATGGCGTCCTCGGCCTTGTCGAGCTTGCGCTCGCGATCATGAAGCTGCCGGCGGATTTCCTCGTTTTCCTTCTCCAGCTTCCCCTTCTCTTGCAGCGCCATTTCGCGGGCTTCGACCGCAGCTTCTTTTCGCCGCGTAGCCGCCTCGATTTCTGCTCGCTCGATGATCTGCGCGGCTTCCTTGTCGGCGTCGCGCTTGCGCAAATAGTCGAGGAACTTAACGACGGCGAAGCCGAGCATCACGGCAATGACGACAGCGACGACCAATACCGTTTCGGTGACGTCCGCCAATATCGGCGGCGCGGCCAGTTCCATTGAGAGAGTGGGAGCCATGCGTTCCGTCTATCCTTCCAAATGAAGCGCGCAATCGCAGCGAGTTTCAGCGGCGGCAGAGAAGCGCTGGTCACGCAGAGCGAGCCAGCTGCAGCGACTAATGCGCTGCAGTCGCGGGATAGAAGTTCGTGCGACGAAAGCCTTGCATCGGCGGTGCGACGCGCAAGCCCTCGCGCATTAAGCATTCCAGTTCGATCAATCTAGGTGCGACATCGGCGGGGCGCTGGTCTGGCAAGCGCCTCGGCCATCGCAGTCCATCGCGCCCACCCCTGCGGCCAGTGGCCGTAGGCTCCGCATCGATGAATGCCGCCGCGTAACCACCGGGCGCTCATGCCAAGTTCGATCATCAAGCAGAGAGTTGTGCTCTCATGCGCACGGCACGCCAACTGACAAGCGAGCGCGCTTATCGAAGCCAATACCGCGATGATCAACAAGATTCCCAGCATGCCCGCGCCGCTACCAAGGGAACAACTTAACGAGCGAGTGTCTTAGCAAGACTCTTCAACGAACCAAAATCCGCAACGCTCCCCCCGACCGGCAAAGTCGACGCCAGCGATGGAGGCGTAAAAATACGCAAAATGAACAAGTGAGGCGCCTATCCTGGACACAGTGGTCGTCCAGAACGCCGCCAAAGCAACGCCATCGTAGCAAATTCAAGGCGAACTTCAACCATCGTTCGGCAGGGCCAAGGACGCTGAAAGCCCGGCCAGCGCGAGGGTTACGACAGCGAAGGGCTGCTCCGGGTTGCCCTGCCCCGCTGCTTCGCCGCGTCATTCGATGACAAGCGCCTTTGCAGGAATGTCCTGTTCCTTGCCCAGTTCGTTAAACCGAGCATGATTGAAAGCATGGACCTGCCGCGACCCGCCTTCTGCCGCACGCGCGCCTTCAGTGCGTTCTCGCGCGCGCTTCCCGTGGCAAATACTCCGGATGGATTGTTCCGCGCGGCTTGGGCTATCGCGCAACACGAACACCCCGATGCCGAAGTCGCCGCGGGCGAGGCTGCCATGGCGAACCTGATCGCCACGGTTCGGGGCCGCGTCCGGTCCACCGGCGTCGAAGCGAAGCTGGCCCACCTTCATGACGTCTTCTTTGACCTGCTAGGCTTTCAAGGGAATGTGGAGGATTACTATTCGCCGTCGAATAGCTACCTCTGCGAAGTCCTCCGCACTCGCCGGGGATTGCCGATTACGCTGGCGCTCCTCTATCGGCGCGTGGGTCAGGGCATTGGGCTGACCGTGCATGGGGTCAATGCGCCGGGACATTTTCTTGCCGAGGTTGAGATGGACCGCGGCAAGGGGCAATCGATTTACGTCGATCCATTTTTTGGCGGCGGACTGCTTCACGAAGACGAAGTTTTCGAACGCATCCTGCAAGCAACCGGCACGAAGCTCCGGCCATCCGCCGAACATCTTGCCCGCGCCGCTCCCCGGCAATGGCTGGGCCGGATGCTCAACAACTTGCAAGCGGTGTTCGCGTCAAGCGGCCGGGAGCGAGACGTTTACGCCATGCAAGAAATGCAGGCCCTACTGTAATCTAGCCTGCGTCGTCCTGACGGCGCGGCGGTATAGAATGATTGGTATGAACTTGAAATGTCACGCCGTCCTCCGCCTCGTCGCACAGCTTTCGTATGGTTTGCTACTGATCGCCGGACGCACCCACGGTGACGTCGTCGTCATCGCCAACCGCACGCCCGAGCCGGTTGAGTTTAGCGCGCGCGTCGACGACGCCGTGTCAAAAACGGTGAAGCTAGCTCCCGGCGACTCTCTGCCGTTGTTCGCAACTACCGGCGTGCATGTGCGGACCTCCGCTGGTGATTACGCCGCGCCAGAGCAATCGCTTCCCCCCAACACGGCCTATGCGTTCACGCCGAGCGTTGCTGGCGGGGCGCCAACGCTGCAGCCAGTTGGCCTCGGCGAATCGACGTCGGCGACGTGGCCGGCGGCTGGCACGGCATCTTTCGAGCTCCCCGAGGCGAACGTGATCACGGTCAAAATCGTCGTCGACGACGATGAAGTGCGCCAGCGGCGAGCGTGGGAACCTGTGATCCGAGCGAGAATTGACAAGGTCTCGGCGGCGCTGGAGGCCCATTGCGGCATGAAGCTGCGCGTCGTCGCCATCGAGGAATGGGACTCGGATGATTCGCAGCGAGATTTCTTTCAGACGCTCGGCGAGTTGGAGCGGGAAGTCCTTCCGGCGCCGGCCGACGTCGCGATCGCATTCAGCAGCCAGTACGATATCGCCAGCGGTCGCGTTCATCTTGGCGGCACGCGGCAGCCGCTCCATTCGCACATCCTGGTCAAGGAGCGTTCCCGCAACGTGCTGGAGCCAGAGCGTGCGGAGCTGCTCGCCCACGAGTTGGGACATTACCTGGGAGCCACGCATAGCTCCGAACCGAAAAGTGTCATGCGTCCGGTGATCGGCCAAGGCGTGCAACGGGTCGCCGGCGCCAGGTTGCAATACGACGCGCCCAATACGCTCCTGATGTCGTTGCTTGCCGAGGAGCTTCGTCAACGCGGAATCAAAGACGTCGGCGCGCTCACTCCCGAGACGCGCCGGCGGATGCAAGAGATTTACGCCGCAATCAATCCGACGCTGCCCGACGATCCCGCCGCCGCGCAGTACGTACAGCTCATGGGCGCGGCCGGTGCGCGACCGCTCATTGAAGATACGGCGAAAATTTTGCAGCAAATTGTGCGCGTCGCGCAGTTGAAGAAGAAGCTCGTCAACGAGGCAAAAGACCAGCCGGCGCCGACGGGCGACCAACTGCTCGAGCTGTACGTCCGGCAAGCGGCCCTCGCGGCGAAGCAGGTTCGCCGCGAGAACGCCGTGCGGGCTTTCATCCTGGCGCTGGGCATTGCCTTCGACGACAGCGACTCCTTACGCAAACTACCACTTGCCAGCGCGGCGATCGAAGCCATCGAACCTGAACCGCGACGCGCGGAACGGCACGCCGCCTTCGCCGACATGCCGACCTTATCGATGCGCGGGCGCGACGATCTGGCCAAGCATTTTATGGTCTCGGCGCACCTCGTCGCCCTGCTGGGCAGCGAACCCGCCCGCGGCGCCGGCGTCGTGAAGGAAGTGTTCGATTCCAACGGCGGCTCAGGCTTCAGCTTCGCTGACATGACGGCCAATCGCGCGGGAATCGCCTTCGCCGTCGCTGTGTTAAAGGAACGTCTGACGCTCGATGACGTGGCGCGGACATTTACTGTTGAAACTTTCATGCCTTCCGTCGAAGGCCTGTCTGAGGGGCTCCAGCAGCAGGAACTGACTGAGCGGTTCGGCGGCATGGGCGACCGCCGACTGCAATCCGAATTGAATCGCATTGAAGCAGCCGTCTCTTCATTGCCGGTTTATCAGCAGGTTTCGCCAGACGCTGCGAAATAACCGTCAATTGTGGGTCGGGGCTCGCGACGATAAACTCTATCGAGCTCGCCAAGCCATTGCAGCATCCTGCCTCAGTGCGGGCGAACGCCCGGCGTGCCTGTGATCAGTCGTTCTGCGGCAGGCGACAGCTCAGCCGCAGCCGCCTGCCGCGCAACGCCTTCGTTACCTGGAGAGTTTCTACTGAATCGCACCGAGTTCGCCAGTCGTTTGGCGATTTCGCCGCCAGCGATTGAAACAGTCAGCCCACTGACGCCGCGACGAGCGCAGCCTGAACAGCCATAAGGAGTTCGACGCATGTCCCAACAGTGCGACATTGGATTGATCGGGCTCGCCGTGATGGGCGAGAACCTGGCGCTGAACATCGAAAGTCGCGGCTTTTCGATCGCCGTCTTTAACCGCACGACGGAGAAGGTCGACGACCTCATCGCCGGTCGTGCGAAGGGCAAAAAGTTCGTCGGGTGTCACTCGCTTGAGGAACTGGTCGGTTCGCTCAAATCGCCGCGAAAGATCATGATGATGGTCAAGGCCGGCAAGCCAGTGGACGAGCTTATCGATTCGCTCCTGCCGCTGCTCTCGAAAGGGGACATCCTTATCGACGGCGGCAACAGCTTTTTCGCCGATACCGAGCGTCGCACGAAGTACGTCGAGGAGAAAGGGCTGCTCTACTCCGGGACCGGCGTCTCAGGCGGCGAAGAGGGCGCCCTTCTTGGCCCCAGCATGATGCCCGGCGGCAGCGAACCCGCCTGGCCCCACTTAAAGCCGATCTTTCAAGCAATTTCGGCGAAGGTCGGCCCGCATAACGATATTCCCTGCTGTGAGTGGGTCGGACCGCGCGGAGCCGGGCACTATGTCAAGATGGTGCACAACGGCATCGAGTACGGCGACATGCAGCTGATCTGCGAAGCCTACTTCCTGATGAAAGAGGCGCTCGGGCTGTCGAACAACGAGTTGTATGAAGTCTTCAGTAAGTGGAACCGGGGCGAACTCGACAGCTACCTCATCGAAATCACTCGCGACATCTTTAGCGTTCGAGATGACCAAGGAGACGGCTATCTGGTCGATAAGGTCGTTGATCGCGCGGGCGCCAAGGGCACCGGCAAATGGATGAGCCAGCATGCCCTCGATCTCGGCGTGCCGAGCACATTGGTCACCGAAGCGGTCTTCGCCCGCAGCCTCTCCGACGTGAAAGAAGCCCGCGTTCGCGCGAGCAAGACGCTGAAAGGCCCCTCCTCCAAGTACAGCGGCGATCGCCAGGCATTTATCGAGCAGATTCGCCACGCCCTCTACGCCTCGAAGATCTGCAGTTATGCTCAGGGCTTCGTGCAGTTGCAAGCTGCCGCTAAAGAACTCCAATGGCCGCTGAACTTGGGTAACTGCGCGCTGCTGTGGCGGGGCGGATGCATCATTCGCGCGGTTTTCCTCGACCGCATCAAGGAGGCGTTTGACGCCGACCCGAACCTTGAGAATTTGCTCCTCGCCCCCTATTTCACCGCGGCGGTCGACAAAGCTCAGGATGCTTGGCGGCACGTCGTTTCGAGCGCCGCACTACTCGGATTGCCGACGCCCGCGTTCTCCGCAGCACTCGCTTACTACGACGGCTATCGCCGCGACCGTTTACCCGCCAATCTACTGCAATCGCAGCGCGACTACTTCGGCGCTCACACGTTTGAGCGAATCGACAAGCCCGGCGTCTTTCACGCCGACTGGCTGCGTCTGCGCAAGGCTCCGCAGGCGTAGGCCTGCCTCGGTTCACGTCGTGTCGGTTTCGACGCCCAGGAACTCAGTCGCCCATCGGAAGGATCTCAAATCATGCCCGCCACTTTCGTGATCTTCGGCGCATCGGGCGACCTGACGAGCCGCAAACTCATCCCTGCCCTCTACAAGCTCCATTGCAAGAAGCGCCTGAAGGATGGCCTCAAGGTCGTCGGCTTCTCCCGCTCGCCATTCACGCACGAGGAGTGGCGCCATGAACTAACCGCAACGACGAAAAAGTACGCCGGCGACGAATTCAAGGAGGACGCCTGGAATGAGTTTGCCGCCAACGTCTTCTATCATGCAGGCGATATCGGCAACGCCGCTGATTTCGACTCGCTTGGCCAGTTTCTCGCAGAACTTGAGAAGGGCGCCGCTGCCACACGAGTCTACTACCTGGCAACCGCCCCGCAATTCTACGGTCCCGCCGTCGAGCAACTTGGCCGGAGCGGTCTGGCCGATGAGTCGAATGGCCCGCGCCGCGTCGTGATCGAAAAGCCGTTTGGCGTCGATTTACAGAGCGCCAAAGACTTAAACCGCATCGTTCATGCGGTTTTCGCGGAGCACCAGGTTTATCGGATCGACCATTACCTCGGCAAAGAGACTGTTCAAAACCTCCTCGTCTTGCGTTTCGCCAATACGATTTTCGAGCCAGTTTGGAATCGCAATTACATCGATCACGTGCAGATTACGGTGGCCGAGGAAGTGGTCGTCGGCAAGCGTGCCGGTTACTACGATACCGCAGGAGTGATGCGGGACATGTTCCAGAATCATCTGCTGCAACTGCTGATGATCACCGCCATGGAAGCGCCAGTCCGTTACGAAGCTGACGCCGTCCGCAACGAGAAAGTGAAGGTTCTTCACGCCTTACGTTCCCTCTCGCCCGAGGAGGTCGCCACCGATACCATTCGTGGGCAATATTCAGGTTATGCCGACTCGCCCGAAGTCGCCCCCGGCAGCCAGACGGCAACGTTCGCTGCCATTAAACTCTCGATTGACAACTGGCGCTGGCAGGGAGTCCCCTTCTATCTTCGGAGCGGCAAAGCGATGTCGTGCCGCACCACTCAGATCGTCATCCAGTTTCGCGAGCCCCCGCAAAAACTGTTCGCCAACGGGGCCAGCGGCTTGTGCGGCTCCAACCGCCTGATCGTTCAGGTTCAGCCCTCGGAAGGGATCCAGCTTCACTTTCAGACGAAGGTTCCAGATGCCGGCATGAAGTTGCGGCAGACGGACCTCGATTTCAACTATCTGCGTGAATTCCGTCGCCCAATGCCCGAGGCGTACGAACGTCTCCTGCTCGACGCTCTCGAGGGAGACGCCAGCCTGTTTGCCCGGGCCGACGAAGTGGAGGCCGCCTGGAAGGTCTGCGATCCGATTCTCAAGGCCTGGAGCGCCGGGAATGCCCCGCCCCTGCTCTCCTACGAGCCTGGGTATTGGGGTCCGGTCGAATGCGAGCAGTGGATGGAAGCGCAGGGGCGGCAGTGGTTCGACACTTGCCCGGTACTCGCGTAAACTGGGGGATTCGATCCCGCCTTCGGAGCCTCAGTCATCGACGCCGACCCCGCCTATCCTCCGCTTCCAGCCGACGTCCGCAGCGTCCAACCCGGCGGCGGTTTCTGCTACAGCATCGAGTTGACGTGGGGCCGCGTCCGCCGGTGGTATCTGAAAAGGTTTCGTCTCGATTACGTTCAGCGCATGGCAGCGCTGCGTGCAGGCGACGTCACTGGCGCTCCGCACGAGATACTCGATCCGCGTGATCTGAAATATTGCTCGAACCAATGCACCGCGCACTGGGCGCCGCAGGACGATCCGTTCCGCTGGCGCAGCAACCTGCCGTTCACGCGCTGGGGCTTGGCCGAATTGCAATTGATGGGCTGGCCCTTATTCGTCCTGGTGTTGGCGATCGGTTCCGCGCACACTCACTGGCGCTGGCTGTCGCTGATCCCGCTCGTCGCTCTTGGGTTGATTCTCTATTTCTTCCGCAATCCGTGGCGACACATCCCCACCGACGCCAATGCCATCGTTGCGCCGGCCGACGGCGTCATCGCTGAAATCACGCCGGTCGACCACTATGATTTCATCGACGGCCCCGCGATCCGCATCGGCATTTTCCTGTCGATCTTCAACGTCCACGTCAATCGCGCGCCTCGTGCTGCGCGCGTCGTCTCGATGCACTACAAGCCTGGCGAATTTCTGAACGCCCTGAATCCTGAAAGCGCCATCCGCAATGAATTCATGTGGATTGGCTTCGAGGACGCAGATCGTCCTGGCCTGAAATACGCCGTACGCCAGATTTCCGGACTCATCGCTCGCCGGATTGTGTGTGCCTTAAAGCCCGGTCAACTCGTCCAGCGCGGCGAGGACTTTGGTATGATCAAGCTCGGTTCCCGAACGGAGTTAATCCTCCCTCGCGATGCGGTCGCCGTCGAAGCTTCGGTCGGTCAAATCGTGCAGGCGGGCGCCACGATTCTGGCACGCCTCAAATAGCTGCCGCCAACTTCCTCTCCGGCGACGGGCGCCCGTCGACAATCCTCCAAAGCCATGCGACGCATTCGAGCGGTCTCTGCCTTTCCGACGCTTTTCACGCTGGGGAATCTCGTCTGTGGATTCTTCGCGATCGTCGTCGCGGCGCGCATTGCCAAGCCAGGCGACTCGATCGACTTCGTCCCTTCTCCCAAGCTCGACTCGGCGCGCGAACTCATTGCCAGCGTCGATCCGACGCACAATGTAATGCTTTGCGGCGTGCTGATTTTCACCGCGATGCTGTGCGACATGTTCGATGGTCAAGTCGCGCGCATTGCGAAAGTCACAAGCGACTTTGGGGCCCAACTCGATAGCCTGTGCGACGTCGTTTCGTTTGGGGTGGCGCCAGGCATTCTCCTGGTGAAAATGTGCCCGCAGTTTACTCAGGTCCATAACATGGCGATCTGGACCATCGCGGCGTTCTACGCCTGCTGCGCCGCCATGCGGCTGGCGCGCTTCAACGTCGAAATCGACGACGAGGACGATCACTCGTCGTTTGAAGGCCTCCCCTCCCCGGCCGCCGCGGCCGTGATCGCTAGCTTTGCGGTCTTTTCCTATACGGTGAGAAACGAAATCCATTACGTCCGCTTTGAAGGCTTCGATTGGTGGCTCCAGCGGCTGATGCCGCTCGTGGCGCTGGCGATCGCCCTACTGATGGTCTCCCGCATTCCCTACCCCCACATCGTGACGCACTTAGTCCGCGGGCAAAAAAGCTTTCCGCAACTGGTCGGGATTGTGTTCGTCATCATGGCCGTCATCACCGCCGCGGCCTATGCCATCCCAGCACTCTGCGGCCTCTATGCCCTCACTCCCCCGCTCGTTCACGGTTGGCGCTGGTATGGGCGCCGTCGGCGGCTCCTTGCGCAGAAGGCAGGCTGACCGATGTTTACCGGACTCGTCGAAAGCCTGGCAACCGTGCGTGAATTGCGACCTGACGGACCGGGCGTGCGGCTGGCCGTGACCGACGCCGCGATTGCAGCGCGTTCGAAAATAGGCGACAGCATCGCCGTTAATGGCTGTTGCCTTACGATCGTAGAAATTATTGGCTGCGAGATGTCATTCGAAGCGGGCGCCGAGACGCTCAGCCGCACGAATCTCTGCCGACTTAAAGCTGGCTCGGCGGTGAATCTCGAAGCCTCCCTTCGACTCGGCGATTCGCTCGGCGGTCATCTCGTCGCTGGGCATATCGACGCTATCGGCCGTCTCGTGCGTCGCAGCGACGAAGCTCAGTGGTCGACCATGTGGTTTGATGTTCCTCGCGAGTTAACTCGCCAAATGGCTTCCAAAGGTTCAGTCGCCATTGACGGCGTCAGCCTGACGCTCGTTGACGTCACCGATCACTCGTTTAGCGTCGCCCTCATCCCTCACACGCTCAGCGTCACGACGCTCGGCAAGTTGCAACCGGGCGACGAAGTCAACGTCGAAACCGATCTCCTGGCGAAGTACGTCGAGCGACAGCTCGCGTGGAAAACGTAACGCCTTTGCCGCTAGTCACCAGCATAAGAAAGAAGCATTACGGGGGACGTCGTCCCCCGTTCGCCTGATGAGCCGACAAACCAAATCATTTCTGATCTCGCGTTTCCGCGAAATGGGCATCCGCCCCGCGACGCGACATGGGCAAAACTTCCTCATCGACTTGAACCTCCATCGGCTCATCGTCGATACGGCGAATCTCGACGAACGCGACGTTGTCCTCGAGGTCGGCACTGGCACCGGCGCTATTACGCAGCTCATCGCCGAGCGGGCCGGCGCCGTCGTCACGGTGGAAATCGACGGACACATGTTCGACCTCGCCAGCGAAATGCTGCTCGATTTCGACAATGTCACCATGCTCCATGTCGATGCCTTGCGCAACAAGAATAACTTCAACCCCGCCGTCAGCGAGGCCGTTGGCGCCCAACTCGCCGCAGCGCCCAACCGGCGGCTCAAGCTCGTCGCCAATCTTCCGTACAATATCGCTACGCCCATTCTGAGCAACTTGCTTTCCTGGGAGCATTCCCCGCACTCGATGGTGGCCACCATACAAAAAGAACTCGGCGAGCGGATGGCAGCCCAACCTTGGAGCAAGGACTACAGCGCCCTGAGCGTCTGGTTCCAATGTCAGGCGGACGTCGAGATCGTGCGAGTAATGCCTCCGAGCGTTTTCTGGCCGGAGCCGAAAGTTGACTCGGCGATCGTCAAGGTGGTGATCGACCCCGCCCGACGCGCCGCGGTGCCCGACCTCGGTTACTTCCATCAGTTCACCAAGGCCATTTTCCTCCATCGCCGCAAGTTCTTGCGGGCCAATGTCGTCGCTGCCATGAAGGGAACTCTCGACAAGGCCCAGGTCGACGAAGTCATGGCCGAAATGGGCTTCGCGGAAGACGCCCGGACCGAACAACTCGACGTGGCGACGCTGTTAAAATTGACCGAGTTGTTCCGGCGGCGAGCTCCGGATTGGACCATGTCATAGGCGGGCGCCCATCCCGGGAGCTACCAAGCCGCATCCGCGGTAGGTAAGATCAAGTCTGTTTCCAGTCACGCAACAGAGCTAGGAGCTTAAGCCATGAGCTTCATCGAAATGACCGGCGCCACGCTTCGCCGCGCCCTTCACGAAGACGAACTCCTAGGCGATGAGTTCCAGCGGGCCCATGTCTCGGACGACACCATCGTGCGCGTCAATCACGAGGGGGACGTCGAGGTGCGACGTCCCCGCGGCTGGGAGGTCGTCGGCGGGTTGCTCGGCGGGTTCGAAGAGCGGATCCGCCAGGAAACGGGCCTAGATTGGGCCTGAAAAGCTCGCGTCTCTAGCGATTGTAGCAGCCCCGCCGAATGCACCGCATCCGTCTCTCGGGTGAACCTGTCGCTTCACGCGAACCATTCATGTCGGCCCTCCCTCCATGGTAGAGTCGAGCAGGCCCGCAATCGTGCGCATGCCGCGCTCCACGCTCCTTCAATCGTGCAATCATGTCCCGTACCGCCAGCATTCAACGCCAGACGAACGAAACCGAGATTCGCCTCGAGCTGAACCTCGACGGGTCGGGCCGCGCCGAAGTGAAAACCGGCGTCGGCTTTCTCGATCACATGCTCGAATTGCTGGCCAAGCACGGCGCCTTCGACCTCCGCGTCGCCGCCCGCGGCGACCTCCATGTCGACCAGCACCACACGGTCGAAGACACAGGCATCTGTCTGGGGCAGGCGTTTCGCGAAGCGCTCGGCGACAAGGCGGGCATCCGCCGTTACGGCCACTTTACGCTGCCCATGGAAGAGACGCTCGTCACCGTCGCCGTCGACCTCAGCGGCCGCTACGCATTGGCGTTCAACGCCCCATTGCCGTCGCCGAAAATCGGCGCCTTCGACAGCGAGCTGCTGGAAGATTTTTGGCAGGCCTTCGCCGCCAATACTCTCTGCAACTTACACGTGATGCTCCACTACGGCCGCAACAGCCATCACATTGCCGAAGCCGTGTTCAAAGCCGCTGCACGCGCTCTGCGCATGGCGGTCGAGCACGATCCGCGCATGACTGGAGTTCCGAGCACGAAGGGGTCGCTCGACGGCTAAAGTGCTGCCGCCTGAACGTATCATTCTGGCCGCAGCGAAAAATCTGGAAGCTCGCGCGTAAAGCCAGATCCTTCGCTGCCCTTAGGATGCTAGTCGGCGCGCTAACCGCTGCCGATCACTCCCCAAAGTGATCGAGATAATCGGCCATCGCCGCCTTCACCACCTGCTCCGCATGCTCGCGGCCATAGGCGTCAGCGATATGAACCTTGGCGTCGTCCGGGCTCAGCATCTTGTACGTGCTGAAATAGTGCCGGAGCCGATCGACCATCACCTTGGGTAACTGCGAGACGTCGGTCACGTCTTGCCACATATTGTCGTTCTCAAGCACGGCGATGATCTTGTCGTCAGCCTCGTCGTTGTCGCACATTGGCAAGCCGCCGACGATACGCGCCTTCAAGATGATTTCCGACATCGTGATGGGCCGCTCGCTGATCACGCAGATATCGAGCGGGTCGTGATCGCCGGCCTTCGCCTCCGGCATCAGTGCCGCGACGCGATCGCCGCAGAACGTGCGCGGGACGAATCCGTAAAGCGTCGGGCAAAACGAGGAAGTTCGGTTTGGACGATCAACGCGTAGATAGCCGGTCTGCTTGTCGAGCTCGTACTTGATGCGATCAAAGGGCGTTAGCTCGATATATGCATGCACGACCGAGGGCACGTTCGGACCAACGTCGAGCCCATGCCACGGATGAGGACGCCAACGGTAAAACGGCGGAGGAAACTTCATTCTTGATCCTGCAATGCTCTATTAGAGAGGCGCGGAGTCGGGCTCGTTGACGTGCGTCTCCAGGAACCGGGTAAGTCGGTGAAAGTCGCTGTCCGTCTCGATGTAACGGACGACCGTGACCAATGTTTCGGGATCGACGAGATCGTCGAACGGTACATACTCCAGTTGCAGCTGCCCCGAGACCGAAACCATGACGCCGTTCAGGCGCTTTTCAACGAGCGCACGGTAGGCGCCTACGCCCAGCTGACTCCCCAGCATGACGTCGAACGCATGCGGTTGCGCGCAACGCCCTTCGTAACCGATTTGGACGGGAGTAATCTTACGCTTTTTGCCCGTGGCTTTGTTGTACTCCTTGCTGACCAGGTCCGCGAACAGGTCGTGCAAGTTAACGGCGGAAATATTGATATGGCCGTGATCGTCGCGGCCAATCCCTTGCAAGAACTTGCTTGGCAGGAACTCGGCCAGGCCTTCGGCGATGACGATGACGCCATACTCTTTGCCTTCGGCCTCGCGGGCGGTGATCGTTGCCACGATTCGCGGAATCACCTCGTCGAGATTCATGATCTCACGAGTCGTTTTTTCGCCCGTTTTGGCATCCGTCGTTTCCTCGGTCGTACGATATTTGCCGACGATGTCTTCGACGCTGATCACGAGACTCGCCTCGCCGGCGATCGCCACGCCGTACGCCAGCCATCCGGCGCTGCGGCCCATCGACTCGGCCAGGAAGTAACTCCGGTTCGCTTCCGCGTCGGCCAGCATGTTCCGCACTTCGGTCGCCAAGAAATCGACGGCGGTGAAGTAGCCGAACGTGAAGTCGATGCCCCGGTAATCGTTGTCGATGGTCTTGGGTAGGTGGACGACCGGAATTCGCGGCGCTTCCAGCGGCAGCCGCTCTTGGAACAAGCGGAACTTGTTCGCGGTTTTCAACGTGTCATCCCCGCCGATCGAGACCAGCATGTCGACCCCGATGGAGCGCAATGCGTCGTAGACGGTCTTCAGCGGCGCCACCCGTTCTGGATCATCGAGATGCGCGGGGCTCGAAACCATCTTGCCCGGATTGGCGCGTGCCGTGCCGATGATGATCCCTTGCGAATTCCGCGTCCGCCTCAGCTTCTTGTGGTCGATCATGATGTAGTCCTGCCCCTCGACGAGCGGTCGATCGGGACCGAACTGCAGCAACTGCGAGTACCCATGCTTCACGCCAACGACTTCGATGTCGTCGCGCAAAAACGATACGGCGGCCGCAGAGATCACGGCATTCGCTGCCGGCGCCGGTCCGCCGGCGAAGAGGATTGCCGCGCGACGAAAGTTGTGGGGCGTACGGGGCGGACGCGAAAGCGTGCTATTCTTGGCCATAAGTCCTCTCAGTCTCGAAGTTCAGCGCCGGAGAGCTGCGTGGGTCAACGCTGCTCTTCCCTGCGGACCCAGTCCGGCCGGGCGAGGTTTCGCCAAGCTGCTAGGTCGGGATGTTGTGTTCGGTGAAAGCCCGGCATTCTAAGGCGCCGCCGGCAAACCGAGAATGGCGTGGCTTCTTAGGCAACGCATTCGCTCAATCAATCAGCCCCGAACGTCCGCTCGACGAAGGTCGTGTCAATCCGACCGTCGGCGAAAGCACTGTGGCTGAGGATTTCCTGGTGGAGGGGGATGGTCGTTTTGATGCCGTCAACGCGCATCTCCGCCAGGGCGCGGAGCATCGTGCTGATAGCCTCTTCACGGGTGGGACGGTGGACGATCAGCTTCCCTATCATCGAATCGTAGTACGGAGGCACAACGTAGCCGCTATGCGCGTGCGAGTCGAAGCGAACCCCGAAGCCGCCGGGAACGATGAGTCGCTCGATCCGGCCGGGCGACGGCTGAAACTTTCGCTTCGGGTCTTCCGCGTTGATGCGGCACTCGATCGCGGCGCCCCGGTGGACGATGTCTTCCTGCTTGAACGGCAGCGGCTCGCCGGCGGCGACCAAGATCTGCTGCTTGATCAGGTCGATTCCCGTGACCATTTCGGTCACCGGATGTTCTACTTGGATCCGTGCATTCACTTCAATGAAGTAGTACTTGCCGTCCTTGTCGACGATGAACTCGACCGTCGCTGCATTGACGTAGTTGGCAGATTGAATGAGCCGACGCGCCGACTCGCACATCTCAATGCGAGTCTCGTGAGTGATACTCGTACTGGGGCTCTCTTCGATCAATTTTTGATGGCGGCGCTGCACTGAGCAATCGCGTTCCCAGAGATGGACGGCGTTGCCGTGGCTATCAGCGATCACCTGAACTTCGACGTGGCGTGGTTGCTCGATGTACTTTTCAAGGTAGACCGCGCCGTTGCCGAAGGCGGCTTCAGCTTCCGCTTGAGCCTGCTGCAATGCCGACTTCAACACCAGGTCGTTCGCCGCCACGCGCATCCCACGGCCGCCGCCGCCAGCGACGGCCTTGATCAGCACGGGAAAACCAACCTCATGGGCGAACTGCAGCGCCTCTTCAGCGCTTTCAACGATTCCTGCACTGCCCGGAACAACCGGCACGCCCGCCTTCTTGGCTAACTTGCGGGCCGCGTCCTTGTCGCCGAGTTGGGCCATCGCCTCGGGAGACGGACCGATGAAATCAATGTTGCAGCTGCGACAAATCTCGTTGAAGTGTGCGTTTTCCGCCAAGAATCCATAGCCTGGATGGATCGCCTGGACGTTCCCCACTTCGGCAGCACTGATCACGTTGGCAATCCGCAGATAGCTTTCCGACGCCTTTGGCGGGCCGACGCAGTAGGCCTCGTTCGCGAGACTCAAATAATGAGCGCCGCGGTCAGCCTCGCTAAATATCGCTACCGTCTCGATGCCCATCTCGCGGCAGGCGCGGATGATCCGCAGCGCGATTTCACCTCGATTGGCAACTAAGATGCGTTGATACATGGCGAACAAACTGAGCCGTATTAGTAGGCGAAGACCGCGTCTCGCCCGAAAATTCGCGTCCCGTCCGTGGGTCGAACGCTTCCAGACCGGCAATGGCGCCAGCCCAATGCCTTACTTCTCCACGCGGAAAAGCTTTTGACCATATTCGACCGCGGCCCCGTTCTCGACGAGGATCGCAGCAATCTTTCCCGAGCACTCGGCCGGGAGCTCATTGAAGACCTTCATGGCTTCCACGATGCAAACGACCGTCTCTGGTCCGACCTGATCGCCGACCTTCACGAATGCCGGAGAGTCGGGACTCGAAGAGAGGTAGAACGTGCCGACCATCGGACTGGTAATGAAGTGACCTGACTCGGCCGCCGGAGCGGTAGGAGAGGCCGGGGTCGCGGCAGCCGCCTGCGGGGCAGCCGGGGGCGCCGCCTGGGGAGCGGCCGGCGGAGCATAGCTCGCGGGGACGATCACCGGCTCCTGATCTTTGCGTAGCCGGATTCGCTGTTCTGCTTGCCGCAGGTCGATTTCCGCCAGCTCGAATTCCTGCATCAATTCGACCAGTCGCCGGACGCGGCGGACATCGAAGACGTCGTCAGGATTCGCTCCACTGCTAGCCATGATGCTTTTTCCTTGCTGTCTGCTCTCGCCTACCGGTCGCCGATCAGGCAACCAGACATTCATCGAGGTCCTTCGGCACCGAGGTTAGGACCTCGTGGCCGGAGCGGGTGACCAAGATGTCGTCTTCGATCCGAATCCCACCCCACCCCGGGAAGTAGATCCCCGGTTCCACCGTAACGATCATTCCCGGTTTCAGCTCCGTTGTCTGCCCCTGGGCCAGCCGAGGAGCTTCATGAATCTCCAACCCCACGCCATGCCCCAGGCCATGGCCAAACTGCTTTCCGTAGCCTGCCTTCTCGATCACGCTGCGGGCGGCGCGGTCGACCTCTTCGCAGGTGACTCCAGGCCGGATTGCTTCGATCCCAGCCAACTGCGCATTTAACACAACTCCATACAGCTTACGGAGTTTGGGCGAAATTTTAGCTGTGGGAACGAGACGCGTCAAGTCGCTCATGTAGAGTCCCTCGTTCACCCCCCAGTCGATTAAGGTAAAGTCATCTTCCCCAATGCGCCGAGTCGTCGGCCGGGCATGCGGGAGGGCTGCCCGCGGCCCCACGGCCACGATCGCCTCGAAACTGAGTCCCTTCGCCCCAAACTGCCGGGCTTGGTATTCGAGCTCGGCAGCGACCTGCGATTCGGTCATTTCCGGGGTGAGCTTTGCCCGCACAACCTCGAACGCCCTCCGGGCCTGCTCGCAGGCGCGGCGGGTCCGGTCGATCTCGTCCTTATCCTTGATGATGCGCAGATCCTCGACCCAACCGGCAGTTGGCGCCAACTCCATCTTCGCCAGCGCGGCCGCCAGGGCGTCGCGGACGCCAACGGTCATCGATTCCCCTTCAATCCCGACGCGGGTCGCCTTCGACTTCTCCAAGACCTTCGCGGTCCACTCCAGCATCTTCGAGCCAGGCCCGCGGATCGCGAGTTCCAGCCCCGGGCACTCCTCCTCCAGCTGGGTCGTGTACCGCTGATCGCTGATAAGCACGTCGCCATCCTTGCCGACTAGCAGGTAGCTGTCGTCGCCCGTAAAGCCCGTCAGGTACGTGACGTTCTTGAAGTTCGTCACAAGTAGGGCGTCGAGCCCTTCCTGCTTGAGTTGGCGACGGAGCTTTTGGCGACGGTCGGACATGGCGTCATCATCCTGATCGATGGAGCTGGGCAGGCCACAGTATCGGAGTCGGGAGGGGTGCTGGCAAGCTCGGGAATTTGGGGGTGGAACTGACCGCCGGAGCGCGTCATCCTGGAAGTCCTGCAATCGGGTTGAAACCCGCCCGAAATTACCTCTGCCGCCGGAGACTCCATGTTTCGCGTCACGCGAGAAATTGAATTCTGCTACGGCCATCGACTCCTGAACTACGCGGGAAAGTGCCGTTATCTCCACGGTCACAATGGCATCGCGATTATTACGATCGAAGGGCCGGAACTCGACGATCGCGGGATGCTCGTCGATTTCTCCGACATCAAAACAGCCGTCAGTACATGGATCGACGACCACCTCGACCACAGAATGCTGCTGCATCGCGACGATCCGGTGGTCCCGACCCTCCAGGAGATGGGAGAGCCGCTCTACCTGCTCGACCACAACCCAACCGCCGAGAACATCGCCCGCCTGATCTACGAGGAAAGCACAAAACTGAAACTCCCCGTACCGATCATTGAGGTGAAGCTCTGGGAAACGCCGAAGTGCTTCGCCACCTACCGCCCTGACTAACGCGGCGAATGCTCGAGGATCGCGGCACGCCGTTCGCAAACTGCCGACAGCAGCGACGCAGCGGTCGTGTTGTGACGATCTGCGGATCGTGTTACGGTGAACTGACTTAGCCGCCCCTTGTCGGTATTGCCAAGAGCAACGTGGCCGTTCGGCCCGAGCACTTTTCGGAGTCGTTCCATGCGTGAACCAAAGTCGTCGGAGGCGTCGCCGCACCAAGTGGGCGAAGCCTGGGAAGAATTCGTTCAGGAGCAGGTCTACCCCGAGCCGGGCAAGAAGGCGAAGGAGGACTACCGGAACTACGATAACCCCGCACGGGACACGGTCCGCCGGTTCTACGAAGAGAACCACCGGAAGCAGACCTACGACTTCGTCCAAGCGAAGCGGGCCGAGTTCCTGCAACTTAATCGTCGCGAGATGGGCGTCTTCGAAGCGTGCGAGTATCTCAACACGCTGGTCGACGACTCCGATCCGGATATCGATCTCGACCAACTCCAGCACCTGCTGCAGACGTCCGAGGCCATTCGGGCCGACGGCCACGAAGATTGGTTCGTGCTGACGGGGTTGCTCCACGACCTCGGCAAAGTCCTGTGCCTGTATGGCGAGCCGCAGTGGTGCGTCGTGGGCGACACCTTCCCGGTCGGCTGTCGATTCAGCGATCGGATCGTGTACTCCGAATACTTCGACCAGAACCCCGATTCGCGCGACTCTCGCTACAACACAAAGTTGGGCGTCTACGAGCAAGGATGCGGATTGCGCAACGTGCTGATGTCGTGGGGGCATGACGAGTACCTCTACCACGTCATGAAGGACTATCTCCCCGAACCGGCCTTGTACATGATCCGATACCACTCGTTCTACGCCTGGCATCGGGAGCACGAGTACGACTGGCTCTGCGACGACCACGATCGGGCGATGCTGCCGTGGGTGAAGAAGTTCAACCCGTACGATCTCTATTCGAAGTCGCCCAAGCCGCCCAACTGGGAGGAACTGCGACCGTATTACACGGATCTGGTCGCGAAGTATCTGCCGGCTGCGATCGCATTTTGACCGGGGATGAATTGTCCCAATGCGAAAACGCATTTGAGGTGACAAAACTCCCCTGAGCCGCGAGAATCCCCTGGTTTTCTCGGGACTTTTGGCAGTTTCGTTCTGTCCGCGACATCGTGACAAAACCGATGTCGCCGGCCAACTGGGCAGATGAGCGCCGGCGCGCACCGCCACCCCAGCGACGGCCGTAGGCCGTCGTGTCGCAGGGGAGCGCGTGCAGGCGCTGCTTGCCGCAAGTAATCCGACCATCGCCGACTGCCCTCAGGATGGAGTGAGCGTCCTCGCCGCGCACGATCGCGGGCGTTGCGAGCTCATTATCTCACGTTCCGTTCGCGGCGCGCAGCTGGCCAAATTGGCCAGCTTGACAAGCTTTTTGCCGGCAACCGATTTCGATCGAGCAGCAGAGTTGCCGAGTTAATCGACGGCGTTGCATCGACGACATTGGTCATGCGGAGTCGAGAGACGTTGCAAGGTCGCAGGTTCCGGAATTGCGCGGATGCGGCTTCCCTGAATGGCATTGTCGAGACTGGCGCCTGTTTCGCTGAACGGATACTGCAGATGCATCTCGGTCATGCCGTTGCCGAGGTAGAAGTTGGGCACGCCGCCGCGCGGCACGCTGGTGAACGATGGAGTCGCAAAGCTGTCGCATGACGCGGGGCGACTCCCACCGAAGCGCAGGCATTGACTAACGGACGGCGTAACGGCGGCTGCGAACGGAGCAGATCGCGGGAATCGCGGCAATTGCGAGCCAGATGGCGCCTGGCTCCGGCACGATGGCGATGAATCCGTGAAAGTTGCCGGCCGCGTCGCGATAACTGCCGACAATGCGGTTCCCCTCGATATCGCTCGGCTGCGTCATTCCCTGCGGGCCGGCGAGCGGATGGTTGATGGTCGTGTAGGCGGAGCCGTCGAAGATGAAGCCGCTGCGCTGGAACGATGACAGAAAGTCGTCATCATCGTAGGTATCGTAATACCCAACAATATTGCCGTCGTCGACGCCAGCGGCCACGGTGCTCTGCGAGTGAGCCAGGGGCGGGGCTAACGTCTGAAAAGCAGAACCATCGTGAACAAACGCCCGGCTATCGGAATAACCGACGACTTGGTTTCCATTGACGCCAAGCAGGTACGTTGATCCGCTCGTTAACGGGTCGTCCAGTGCAGAATAGGCTACTCCGTCGTACTGAAATCCGTGGGCATAGCCAGTTTGATCGTAGTAAACTCCCACAATCTTGCCGCCGTCGATGCTCGTCGGAAGAGTGCTGACGGCGCCGGGGAGCGTGCAATCCAGCGTCATAAACGTCGAACCAGTAAGCAAGAATCCGTGAATGACAGACGTCGTGGGACCTGTCAGCACGATGTAATAGCCAATAATATTGTCGCCATCAACACCCGAGGCCCAGGTGTTGAAGGCCGGCGCAGGGGCTTCGATGGTCGTAAACGTCGATCCATCATATAGGAACCCGCGCTGGCCGGTGGATTGGCCGATATAGAATCCGACGACATTGCTTCCTGAAATGGCCGCGGGGTATGTCCCACCCGGGCCGGCGACGGGGTGATCGTTCGTCGTCCAGTTAATTGCGTGGGCAACGGAGCACGCAGCGATGACGCAGAGCGCCAGCACGCATTCGTAGAGTCTCTTCATTAGGCCTTCTCTGTGGAGGCAGTCACAAGCTCGTAACGATATCCTCTGGATATCTTAACTGCATTTTATGAGATTTGCCGCTCGTTCTGCCGTGGGAACAAGCAAAAACGTCGGGGAGTCTTCCGCGAGGTTTTTTATCAATCTGGCGGCGACTACTTTTGGAGAGGTGGTGATTCTTCTTCGGCAGACCGCGGGGATGAATCCCGCGGCTCGCTGGCGGACTCCGCGACTTGCTGGCGGATCACGCGGCTCGCTGGCGGCGGGTTGAGCACTCCGCGGCGGTGGAAGTAGATTTGGCTCGCCGCCATGCGCATCGGGCGCGAAGAGAGCGTGAGATTGAACAGCAGGTCGCTTTGGAAATGGTCGAACAGGAACCTGAGGAACCGCTTCACGCGAAACTTGGGGTAGCTGGCGGGGAACCAGCCCGCGGGATCTTCGCACTTGCCCTCGAGGAACTCGGCCACGGCGTGGCCGGCGGCGAGGCCATGCTTGAGCGCGGTGTGGATGCCGCCGGCGGTGACCGGAGAGACCATGCCGGCCGCATCGCCGACCAGCAGCGCTCGTTCGGCCGCGACGGGGCGCACGACGCCGCCGCACGGGATCATTCCGGCGCGGACGGCCAGCGGCTCGCAGTCGCGCACGGCCGCGACGCCGCCGATCTTGGCCAAAAACTTGTCCATGACGCGCTTCATGGCCTCGGGCTCGGGCGGCATCCGGCGGGCCAGACCAATCTGGGTGACGCCGACGCCCGGGACGATCCAACCGATGTATCCCGGGGCGAGTTTTCGGTCGACGAAGCAGTGGAGCCGGTCGCCGACGGTCAGTTCGGGGCCGGCGAACTCGTACTCGGCGCCGAAGAGGAACTTTTGATTGCGGCCGAGGGCGAGCGACTTGGCGACTTGCGAGTTGGGTCCGTCGGCCCCAATCACGTAGCGCGTCTCGCCCAGACCTTCGAGACGATAGCCATGCCGGATCCTAGCCGCGCCGGTGAACGAGGCGCCAAGGACGAGTTCGACGCCGGCGTCTGCGGCCTGCGCCGCCAGCCAGCGGATAACGCGAGGGGTGTCGGTCGCCAAAAAATAGTACCCGGGGGCATCGAGGTCGACGTACCGCATGTTCGGGGCATACAGCCTAATACCGGGGATTTGACGGACGAGGTCGGTAGGCAAGCGATCGAGCAGAGCGATCTGGTCGACGACTTCCTTGACGATGATGCCCGTGGTGTGGAGCTTGTCGCCGGGGTCTTGCTTCCGTTCGACGACTCGAACGCGCAGGCCGCGCCGCGCGAGGACCGTGGCGCAGGCCAGGCCGGCGAAGCTGGCGCCGACGACGGTGCAATCGACGAACGCAGAGGCGGACGAACTGCTCATGGCACTCGCTATCTAGCAGGCCAAAGAAGTGTGCGGCGGGATGTGTTGCGAGGGGACGCCGGGGCCGGGACGGCCCGGCTCGCGGGAGAAGTTTAAGATAAGCGCAAACAAAAACCCCGTGGGGAGGTCCCCACGGGGTTTTTGATAAATCTGGCGATACCTACTTTCGCGAGTGCTCTCACTATCATCGGCCCGGAGTGCTTAACTACTGTGTTCGGAATGGGAACAGGTGTTTCCACTACGGTATGTTCGCCAGAAGAAGCTCGCGGGACGGTAAAGCCCGCGCGAGCTTGACGTTCTGGTGTTTTGCAAGAGTGGCTTCCGTCAGAAAGACCGAGGGGACAAGCCCCACGGCTCACTGAGATATCCTTTGCCTTCGATTGAAAATCGAGAGCGTTTGATAAATGTGGCCAAGCGTTAGTCCGTTAGTACCGGTTAGCTGAATGCATTACTGCACTTACACATCCGGCCTATCAACCTGGTCGTCTTCCAGGGGACTTTCGGGTATTACCCAACGAGACCTAATCTTGGAGCGGGCTTCACGCTTAGATGCCTTCAGCGTTTATCCGTTCCGACCTTAGCTACCCTGCCGTGCCGCTAGCGCGACAACAGGAACACCAGAGGGTCGTCCTTCTAAATCCTCTCGTACTAAAGAAGAACCTCCTCAAGTCTCGTGCGCCCACAGTAGATAGGGACCGACCTGTCTCACGACGGTCTGAACCCAGCTCACGTACCACTTTCATTGGCGAACAGCCAAACCCTTGGGAGCTTCTCCACCCCCAGGATGTGATGAGCCGACATCGAGGTGCCAAACCGCTCCGCCGCTATGGACGCTCGGGAGCGATAAGCCTGTTATCCCCGGAGTACCTTTTATCTGTTGAGCGATAGCCCTTCCATACGGGACTACCGGATCACTAAGCCCTGCTTTCACATCTGCTCGACTCATGGGTCTCGCAGTTTAGCAACCTTCTACCTTTACGCTCGATGCCTGATTGCCAACCAGGCTGAGGTCGCCTATTGGGCTCCTCCGTTACTCTTTAGGAGGAGACCGCCCCAGTCAAACTGCCCAACTGACACTGTCCGCTGCCTGGATTCACAGGAATCAGCGTTAGAACTTATGCATTAAAAGGGTGGTATTTCACCAATGGCTCCCCTCGAGCTGGCGCCCAAGGTTCAAAGCCTCCCACCTATCCTACACAGTCAATACACGAGCCCAATATCAGCCTACAGTCAAGGTTCACGGGGTCTTTCCGTCTAGCTGCGGGAACGTGGCATCTTCACCACGACTACAATTTCACCGGGTTACTGGTTGAGACAGTCTTCCTCTCATTACGCCTTTCATGCACGTCGGAACTTACCCGACAAGGAACTTCGCTACCTTAGGACCGTCATAGTTACGGCCGCCGTTTATCGGGGCTTCGGTCGCGAGCTTCGCCTTACGGCTAACCTGCTCCCTTAACCTACCGACACCGGGCAGGCGTCAGTCTCTATACATCCTCTTGCGAGTTAGCAGAGACCTGTGTTTTTGATAAACAGTTGGAGGAATCGATTTACTGTGGCCTCTAGCAGCTTGCACCGCCGGAGGCACCCCTTATCGCGAACTTACGGGGCCATTTTGCAGAGTTCCTTAACCAGTATTCTCCCGAGCGCCTTAGACTACTCGTCTCACCTACCTGTGTCAGTTTTAGTACGGTTAGCTATGCTTCAACCCTTAGAAGCTTTTCTTGAACGCCCTTCCGATGACTTCGCGAACATAAACGCGCTCGCACCCCACGCTTGAATCCCTCCGGCGGATTTACCTACCGGACATCTTGCAAGGGGTGACGGACATTTCTAATCGTACCGCTCACCATTCGGGCGTTGTCCCTCCATCGGTCCACATAGCTAGCGCAGGAATGTTGACCTGCTGTCCATCGTCTACGCCTTTCGGCCTCGACTAAGGCACCGGCTAACCCTGGGCGGATTTACCTTCCCCAGGAAACCTTAGGTTTTCGGCGGACAGGATTCTCACCTGTCTTATCGTTACTCATTCCGGCATAATCACCTGTACGCCCCGACACGGCTCCTTACGGTACCGCTTGTATCTGACGTACAGCGCTCTCCTACCGCTCGACAATCCCGCAGGATTGGCGAACTTACTGCTTCGGCGTCGTACTTACTCCCGTTCATTATCGGCGCAGAATTGCTTGACCAGTAAGCTGTTACGCACTTTTTAAATGGTGGCTGCTTCTAAGCCAACATCCTGGTTGTCACGGCAATTCAACTTCCTTAGTGACTGAGTACGACTTCGGGACCTTAGCAGGTAATCTGGGTTGTTTCCCTCTCGACCGCGAAGCTTATCCCTCGCGGACTGACTCCTGAGATAATCGCAATGGTATTCGGAGTTTGGCTCAGCAGGGTACCCCGGGAAGGGCCCCAAACCAAATCAGTATCTCTACCCCCACTGCGTAGTGGCTCAAGGCTAGCCCTAAAGCTATTTCGGAGAGAACGAGATATCTCCACGTTTGATTGCACTTTCAGTCCTCCCCACAGGTCATCCCCTCGGTTTTCAACCCGAGTGAGTTCGGTCCTCCACGCAGTATAACCTGCGCTTCAACCTGCCCATGGGTAGTTCACGTGGTTTCGCGTCTACCACCAGCGACCAATGATCGCCCTATTCAGACTCGGTTTCCCTGAGGCTTCGACCCGTAAGGTCTTAACCGAGCCGCTGACGGTAACTCGCCGGATCATTATGCAAAAGGCACGCCGTCACACATTCCTCTTGCGAGGCATAGTGCTCCGACCGCTTGTAGGCGTATGGTTTCAGGTTCACATTCCTCCCCTAGCAGGGGTTCTTCTCATCTTTCAGTCGCCATACTGAGTTCACTATCGGTCATCAGAGAGTATTTAGCCTTACGGGATGGTCCCCGTAGATTCAGTCGAGATTCCACGTGGCTCGACCTACTCAGGTACTCCTCGAGAGACTGCTCATCTTTCACTTACGGGACTGTCACCCTCTGTGGTTGGCCTTTCCAAGCCATTCTGTTAGTTGGCAGTTTTGTAACTCTCATGTGAGAAGCCCTACAACCCCGCAGAGGAAACCTCCGCGGTTTGGGCTGATTCGCTTTCGCTCGCCGCTACTGACGAAATCGATTTTTCTTTCTCTTCCACCAGGTACTTAGATGTTTCAGTTTCCTGGGTTAGCCACGTACGACTATGTATTCATCGCACGTTAATTCGGGAATCTCGGGATCATCATTTGTTTGTCAACTCCCCCGAGCTTTTCGCAGACTTCCACGCCCTTCATCGCCTTCTGATGCCAAGACATCCCCCATACGCCCTTTGTAGCTTGGCCACATTTATCGAACGCTCTCGAACAGCTGATTCGCCGCAGCGAACCAGGGATTCTTGAGCCACGAAAAATGCTGCTACAAAGAAGTCGATCTGCGTCGCTTGCCGGGGCCGAAAAAGACCCGACCAGCTGACAGATCACCTCTTGAGTAACGCTTGATCTTCGTTGTCTAAGGCAAAGGAGACCCAAATGCAAAAACCGCGGGGACAAGCCCCTCGGCTCGCAGTGGGTTTCAGATGCCACTCTTGCTCAAAACACCAAATTGTCAAAGAACGAATCCGGCCAGTGACCGGCGCAACTCCGCAAGGGAGCCGCGAAACCCGACCGCGATTTTCAGCTGCAACCAGCTGATCCTCACGACGGGGTGGGAATCCCAGATTGTAGGGATTCCGGAACGACTGTCAAAGGGGGTTTTAGAAAATTCCAAAACCGTTTTGACCGCCCATCATCGGCCAAGTTGAACCCTCAAGTTGAGGCGTTTTGGCTGTGAGAATCGCAATTGTAGGGCGACGACGACGGGCGACAAGGGGGTCGCTGAGAATGTGCCGCTTTATTTTTTTGCGCACGGCCCGACATGAGTACCTAGGCCCCCTACCCCGCATCGTTGCTCGGCGGAAGGTGCCAGCGGCGCCGTTCCGCAAACCGCCGCGCGAGGAGCGCGGTCGCCCCACACGATGCTACCGCGATCACAAGCAACGTCCCGAGGATCGCGACCTGCAATGCCGAACTGCTCATGCTGAACATCCGGAGCATGTAGTGGGCGGAGAGCGAGCCGATAAAGGCGCCTGCGAAGAACGTGCGTCGCGGCCCGCGAGAGTAGAACGCGAGCGTCGCCAGAGCGACCGGCAACAGAAACAGCAGCGCAAAGCCGACAATCAGCGTCAGAATCGGTTCGATGCCGAGAAAGCTCGACACGGCGACGACGACGGCAAACGCCGTCATGGCGATCATCATCGAACGCACGCTGAACTGCGGCGGTCGCCGAGGCCTAGGCGTCCGCGTTGGCGGCGGCGGAGGCGCGGGGGTAGTCGCTCGATCAGACATGCTGAACGCAGCCTACCATGGGCCGGCGTCGGCTCAAACAGCGGCAAGCTCGGAGTTTTGCTGGCGCTCCTGCGCTTCGGCGGCGGCCGTAGCGTCGAGTTGGGCGCGGGCGCTTTCCATGGCGGCGGCCGCGTCTTCGCCCGTCTGAACGCTCGCAACGCCCATGTCGAGTTCCAAGCGGATCTGGTGATCGCCGAGCGGCACGGGGCAGAGCGAAATCGAGGTGCGAACGCGCTGACCGACGATCTTCGCCGCACTGGCCGAGCTGCCGGGGAGCATGACGATCAGTTCGCCGCCTTCGAGGCGGGCCAGGAGGTCCATGTCGCGAAGGGTCGACTGGACGAACGACGCGAGCGAGTCAATCAGCAGCGTACCGACGGCGTTGCCGTAAGTGTGTTCCAGCTGCGCATAGTCGCGGACGCGGAAGTGGACTAGCGTCAGGGGCACGCCAAAGCGTTGGCTCTCCGCGATCCGTCGGCCAAGTTCATCGGCGAACAGCGCGCGATTGGGGAAGCATTTTGTCGGAGACTCGGCGATCTTGGCGGCGTCGGCGGCGGGTTTCTCCGGCACGATCAGGTGCGTGATGGCGCCGTCGTTCCAGAAGCTGCAGTTCCGTCCGTTTTTCTTCGCGCCGTACACGGCTTCGTCGGCTCGCCGCACGAGGACGGCGGGCTCTTCGCCGTCCATGCAACCGGCAACGCCGACGCTCGCGGTGACGCGCAGGGCGTTACCGCCGAACTGGACGTTCATCGCCGCGACGGCCTTGCGAATTCTCTCGGCGGCGAGTTGGCCCTGCTGGATGGTCGTGTTCGCCAGAATCACGGCGAACTCCTCGCCGCCATAGCGACACGCCAGATCTCCGGCGCCGACTACCCGGCTGAGCGTGCGCCCGACCGTGCGCAGGACCTCGTCTCCGGCAGGGTGGCCGTGGACGTCGTTAAACTGTTTGAAGTTGTCGACGTCGAGCATGACCAGCGCGAACGGCTGATGGTGGTTGACGTAGAGTTCGGTCGATTCGACCAGGAACGAATCGAAGGCACGGCGATTGGCAAGCCGCGTGAGGGCGTCGGTGCGAGCCTCGAACTGTTGGTTGCGAATCTCCTCGGCCTGGTTCTTGATCTTCTGCTCGGCGTCTTCGAGCCGGTTCTGCAGACGCTTGTTCGCGTCGAGCATTTTGGCCACGACGTCCATCACGACGGCGCCACCTTCGGCGTCGCCCTGCTCGATGCCCACGAGTTGGTCGGTGATCGATTCGACGAACGAGTTGTGGGCGCCGACGTCGGACGCGACGTTACGCGCCAAGTCGCGCAACTGTTGAGCTGCCATATTGGCGCGAGCGGCGTCGTTGGCCGACATCTCGCCGCAACCCTCTTCGCGACGCGGCTCGGGGGCTGCGTTGGAACGCGAGATGAAACGGACGTAGATTACCGCGCCGCAGAATCCGGCGAAGAACGCCGCGAACGCCAACGCGACGTCGGAAACGACTCTCGAGATGGTGACGGCTAAGGCGAAGTCCATGAACAGACTCTGGAAGCGAAGATCAAAGGTGGCGCCTGACAGGCAAAGCGGGAGCGATAAACCGCTGGCGGTGAGATTACTAAGGTTGCTCCATGTAAAGCATCTACGGCTCAGCAACGATACGATGCACCAGATTGGAGTCAAACGCCGGGAATACACAATTCCGCAAGGAATGCGGCGGCTAGCAGGCGGCGGGCAATGTGGCGAGAATTAGGGCGGTTCCAGCGGTTGCGGGGGCGAAACTAGCCAATTGCACATGTGCGGAGCGGATGCCGTTCCCACATACGAAATTGGCGCCCGGCGATCGGCTGAAAACTGCGATCACGATTGCGCATCGCCGCCGTCGGCGTGCGCTAAATCGAGGGCAGATTGTGCCAACTGAACGCCTCCCAAACAGGCGCTTCCCCTACGGCAGCGCCGGACCAGGGTGAACACCCTACACGGAGAACGGTCGTGACTGACGGACTAGACGGGAGGCCTGCCTCGATTCAGCCGGCCGGTGGGGCCGCAACGATGATGCGCGGATTGCGGCTGCAGTGTCCCCGTTGCGGGCGGGGCGCGATCTTTCGCGGCTGGTTCGCGATGAACTCGCGCTGCGCGGAGTGCGGCCGGTTGTTCGACCGGGCGCCAGGATATCTGCTCGGTTCGATCTACTTCAATTACGGCGTCACGGCTCTGCTGGTGGTGATCGTCTACTTTTCGCTCTATTTCAGCGAAACGCTGACCGGGAAGCAGCTGCTGGTGCTATTGATGGCGTTCAGCGTCGTGTTTCCGCTCTGGTTCTTCCGGTATGCGCGCGGGCTGTGGATCGCGTTCGATGAACGCTGGGATCCCTGGCCGAACGAGGAGGAGGCTCGGCGCCAGGAGGGCGGGAGCCAGGGTGCGACCGACGCTCCGGCGGGTCGTTGACCCCGGCTACTTTTCGGCGGCGTCGCGCTGGGCCTGTGCGCGCTTTACCGTGCGGTAACAAACGCTGCCGAATGTGGTGAGGATGATGAAGGGCATCGACATCATAAAGAGGATGCTGTAGTAGTAGCCGGCGGCCATCGACTGGCCGTGCGGGTCGTTCTCGGCGAGCCCTTCGCGGCAGGTGGGGCACGCGGTGGCGACGTCGTTAAAAACGGCGACAACTAGCAGCGCTAAGCCGCAAGCGATGATGTGATCGTTGATAACTCGCTTGAGCATGGGACGCCTCGCGTCGGGCTACCCCCCAACGGAGCCGGGGGCAGCGATGCTGGGGGGAACTGTAGTTAGTGTAGGATCCAGCTCGGCGGACGGCCAGAGGTGATAGAGCATCAGGTAGACCACCACGCCGGTCACCGAGACGTAAAGCCAGATCGGAAAGGCCCAGCGGACGACTTTCAGGTGTTTGGCCCGATTGCGGGCCTTTTCTGCGGGCGGCAGGGCTGCGGCTTTCCCCCAGCCGACGGCTCGGATGCCGTAAATGGTTGCTGCGAGGGCCAAAAACGGGACCGTAACTGCCAGGAGTACGTGCGACAGCAGGATCGCGTAGTAGGCGTACTTAACCGGTCCTGGGTGGGTGAAGCGAACCGTCAGTTCCACGGCGAAGTGGTAGGCGAGGTAGCTCGTCAGGAACATGGCCGAGACGAACAGCGCCGAGAGCATCACGCGCCCGTGACGAATCTCCAGCCCGCGTTTGATCTGCCAAAGGCCAATCAGGAGCAGCAATGTCGCCAGGGTGTTGAGGGCGGCGTTGAGATGGACCAGCGGATGGGCGCCGACGGCGATGGGTAACATGTGGAGCCAATCCCCTGCCCCGGCGAGTTCGGACTGATACGCGAGATCAAGAGTAGCGAGCATGTTTTCTATTTGTGGGCGGGCATTGGAATCCCGCGTTTTTGTATTAGCTCCGGCGGAGCGGCATGTTGTAGCCGGGGGCGTGAGCCCCCGGTAGGGTCTACATCATTTCGCCCCTCACGGGGCTGAATGCGCCGTCACCTTGCTTGCGATAGCTCTGCTCGATTGTTCCACTGCAGCTTGTTTCTCATTGGTCGCGGCGGGCGGCGTCGCCTCGGGTTCTTCCTGCGGCACATACTCCTTCGCCAGCTCGCGTTTGATAATCTCCAGCCCCTTCTTCGAGTCGCTCGTGCTCACGGCGTTGAACATGCCCGCGATTTCGCCCTGCTTGTCGATGATCACCGCGAAGTCGTTGTGCCCCTTGAGGCTGACGCCGCCGACCTTCATGTAGTCGTGGGCGATGCGGCGGACGTCGTCGAATTCGCCCCGGCAGAAGTACCAACGCTCGGGGTCGGCGTTCAGTTCCTTCGCCTTCGCGGCCAACACCGGGAGCGTGTCGGTCGCGGGGTCGACCGTGATGCTGACCCAGTCGGCGTCGGCGACGTCGTCGAGCGACGAGAGGTGCTTGATGTTCTGATTGAGCCGCGTGCAGCTGCCGGGACATGTCGAGAAAAAGAAGCTCGCAATCCAGACCTTCCCCTTCATGTCGGCCGAGCGAAACGGCGTGCCGTCGCTTTTGGTGAGCTCGAAATCGGTTAGCGGCGGGAGGCTTAGTTCCTCGGCTGCGATGGCGGCGTCGCGCCGCTTCTGTTCCACCTGGTACACCTTGAAGCCGCCATAGAGGGCGGCGACGACGACAGCGAGCGCGAGCCAGTAGGGTAAGGCGGAGTTGGTCATGGGAAGGCAGGCGTCAGGGGTCGGGATTCAGGAGTCAATAAGTGCAGCGTCGGAGTATTTCTGACTCCTGACGCCTGTCTCCTGACTCCCTTTTTACTTCATATCACCCGTCGTCCGCGTGGCGGCGATGCGCCAGGCGGCGGCGAGCATCAGCAGGGCGAAAGCGGCGGTGACAATCCAGCATAAGGCGAGAGGCGGGAGGGCGTCGACGGGGAGAAGCGCCCTGGCGGCGTCTGTGGCGGCAGGAAGCAATTCTGAGGCGCCGGGCGCGGGGACGCCCCGGCTCGATGTTGGGGCAAAGTGCAAATAGTGGCGGAGGCCCGCGACGCCGTAGGTGAGGGGATTCAGGCGGATCACCCAGGCGAGCCAGCCGCTGCCGCCGCCGGGGAAAAAGGCGCCCGAGAGGAGCCACATCGGCAGCAGGAAGACGCTCATGATGGCATGGAAGCCGTGCGTCGATTCCATGCGCCAAGCGATTGTAAAGCCGAGGGCGGTAAGCGCGGTTGAGATCAACGCCATCAGCACGACCGCCAGCGCGATCTCCGGCGGAGAACTGGCAAGGCCCAGCGTCAGAGCGCCGAGAACGAGGAACAGCAGCCCCTGGATCATGGCGATGGCGGCGCCGCCGAGAACCTTGCCGAGCACCATCGCCCACCGCGGCGCGGGCGCCACGAGCACCGATTGCAGGAATCCCTCGTTGCGGTCTTCGATGATCGTGATCGTCGCGAAGATCGCGGTGAAGAGCAGAATCATCACCAGCGTGCCCGGAAAGAAATGGGCGTAATCAAGCTGATTGCCGCGCAAGCCTTCGCTGAACAGAAGCCAGAAAATGATCGGCTGACCGAGGGCGCCGAAGACGCGGTTCCGCTGGCGGAAGAAGCGGACCAACTCTCGATGGGCGAGCGTGATGATCACCGGCAACGCCGGGCTGGCCGTGGGCAAACTCTGTGCAGTTGTTGCATTCATTGATTTATCACGAGGGCGCGACGACGCAACGGCTTCACGAAGAATAATCGGTCACGACGATCTCAGACATTGACGACTCATCGTTACCGCTTTTTCCTCCGCGTCTTCTTGCCTTCGTCGTTCTCCTCCCCACTGGCGTCGCCGAAGAAGCGGTGGCCCGTGCGGGCGATGAAGACGTCTTCGAGCGTCGGTTTGCCGAGGGTGATCATTTGGACGTCGGCGGGGAACGCCTCGACGAGGCGAGCGATCCATTGATGGCCGTCGGCTTGCTCCAGGCGAAGGGCTCCGTCGATCACCTTGGATTCGCACTGGAAGCGCTCGCGGATGCCGGCCGCGAGTTCGGCGGGCCGTTCGGTCTTGATGGTGATCGCGTCGCCGCCAAGTTCGGCCCGAAGCGCGTCGGGGCGATCGAGGGCGACGAGCTTTCCCTGGTGCATGATCGCGATGCGGTCAGCCCGATCGGCTTCGTCGAGCAGGTGGGTCGTCAGGACGATGGTGGTTCCCTCACGCTCGCGTACCTGGCGGAGATACTTCCAGAGGTCGCTGCGAGCGCCGGGGTCGAGGCCGGTGCTCGGTTCGTCGAGCAGCAGCAACCGCGGGCGATGGAGCATGCTCTTGGCGAGTTCGACGCGACGCCGCATCCCGCCGGAGAGGGTTTCCACCAGATCGTGCGCGCGATCGGTCAGGCCGACGGCGCCAAGCAACTCGTCGCGGCGCGACTCCAGTTCGCGCGTCGAGAGGCCGTAGAGGCGACCCTGGTGGCGGAGATTTTCAGCGACGGTGAGCTTCTTATCTAGGCTGGGGGACTGGAAGACGACGCCGAGTTGGCGGCGGACGGCGGTCGTCTCGCGGCGCAGGTCGTGACCAAAGATCGCGATCTCGCCCTGCTGGAGCGGAATGAGCGTCGACAGCAGTCGGAAGAGAGTGGTTTTGCCGCTGCCGTTAGGACCAAGAAAGGCGAAGACTTCGCCCTCGGCAATTTCGAGCGAAAGGTCGCCCACGGCAAGGCGATCGCCGTAGCGGTAGGAAACGTGGCGGGCGGCGATGGCAGGCATGGGCAGGGAGTGGCATCGCCCGGCAAGGATCGCCGGACTGGATCGCCCGGCCATCCCGGCGGGCGCGGATGACCAAGCGCGGCGGAGGTCCGGCATGTGATCCGAGCCAGGATGGCTCGGCTATTTAGTGCTTCTCGCCAACGGGATGCTCGGCGGGACGGAGCGCCGTCCCCGGCTTGCCCGCGGCTTCGCGCTCGGGTTGCTGGGCGGAGTTAATCAGGCGTTCGCGGGAGGCGTAGTTCATGCGCCGGCCGACGTCGGGAACTAGCGCGAGCACCAGGAGCAGCGACATCATACTTGCCGGCACGGTGAGGACCCATTTCCAGTTGGCTTCCCACTTCAAATGCATGAAGAAGAGGATGACCAGCATCGCCTTCGTGCAAGAGACGGCCATCATCCAGGTTCGTTTGATGGCAACGTTGTCTCCAAACGGCCAGAACGGCGTGTAGGTCCAGTAGGAGCAGGCGGTGAGGAACACCAGCGCCAGCGCGACCATCACATAGGTCCGTATCGAGCCGCCGTGGCCATGCTCAACGCTATGGGGGTCGCTGGCATCGAACGATTGGTGTGCAGGGTCGTGCGACAAATTGGCCATGGGGGCTCCGTGGGGAACGCTGTCAGCGATCAGCGGTCAGCTTTCAGCAAGACATTCTGGCTGCAGGTTGAATCGGTTGAACGTTCGAACTCAGAATCGTTATACCCGCTTCTTCTCTGGCTGAGTGCTGACAGCTGATCGCTGACCGCTCCCTAAAACAGATACAACAACGGGAACAAGAAAATCCAAACCAGATCGACGAAGTGCCAGTAGAGGCCGACGTTCTCGATGACCCCGCTGTAGGCGGCATTGAGCGTTTTGGTGCAGAGCAGTCCGAACGCAATCAGGCCAACGATGACGTGGATGGCGTGGAAGCCGGTGACCAGGAAATAGGTGCTGGCCCAGGTGTTGCCGCCGGGAATCATGATCGGCAGCTGGAGCCACGGGTATTGATCGTTGAGTCCCACCAGATGCCCCGCGTCGGCATTCGAGGTTTCGGCGGAGGCGAGGGTCAGCACGGGCGTCGCGGCGGAGGCGGCCTTTTCAATTTCCTCTTCGAGCGGGTCTTGATCGTCCTCGATTTTCAGATGCTCGAGCTCGTCGTGCATGTTCCCGTCGTGCAGGGCATGGACGCTCGCCCGCGGATAGATGCGGTCGGCCAGGCGGAGGAGGGCGACGCGCCCATCGGGCGCTTCGGGCTTGTCGCGCAGTAGCTTTTCGGCGGCGTCGAGTTCGGCGGCGATCGAATCGAGGACTTGAATCTGGGCATCGTCCTCTTCGGTCCGATTCTCCTTGGCGGCGAGCGGATTTTTTAACTCCGCGACGCGCTGGCGGACCGCAGCGGCGTAATTGACGTTCGCACTTTCGTAGATCTGGCTATGGGGCAAGCCGGGGTAGATGCCGTGCGAGAATTTGGCTCGGTACTCGAACGCCTTGACGCCGAGGAAGATGCTGCCCAGAGCGAGCGTCAGGACGATCCAGCCCTTGGCGAGCGAAGCATTGTTCTGCTTGGCCGCTTCGAGGGCGAGCACGACCGTGATGCTGGAACCGATGAGGACGGCCGTATTGATGGCGCCCATCAATTCGACGAGGTGGACGTCGTGCGTGCTCGGCCATGCCGCGGCGCCGAAGCGGAGGACGATGTACGCGCCGATGAGGCCGGCGAAGAACATAATCTCCGTCGAGAGGAACAGCCAAAGGCACAGCTTGCCGTTAGGGATCGGCAGCGCGGGCTGGTACTCGAGCTTCGGCGGGTGGGCTGAGTGGGAATGATCGCTCATGGCTATGTGACGAGATTTATGATTTGGAAGTTATGATTTCTGATTTGGAAAGGCTTACACCGAAACCATCAAGAGCAGCGTCATCCAAGCGGGTAGATAAATCAGCGTAGCGCGTAAGAGCAGGCGGGCCGACGACTCGTCGCGAATGACGGCGAACCGGATGGCGAGCGCCAGTTGCACGCCGCCGAGCGCAATCGCCCACAGACTGTAGAGCGAAGGGCTGCCGCTAGTGGGGAGCATGGCGGGAATCATGCTGACGGGAATGAGCAGCAAGGCGCCGGTGATCGCCTGCACGCCGGCGCGAGCGCCTGTCGGGTCGACCACGGTAAGCATTTGATGGCCAGCCCGCGCATATTCGGCGCGGTAGAGCCAAGCGATCGCCATGAAGTGGGGGAATTGCCAGAGGAAGAGCACGCCGGCGAGCGTCCACGCGGTGAGGTCGAGCGGAGCGCCTGTGGCGGTCCAACCCATGAGGATCGGAATGGCGCCGGCGACGGCCCCGACGGCGGTGTTCGCCGAGGAGATTTGCTTGAGCGGCGTATAGATCACGACATAAGTGATCCAACTGGCGACGCCCAGGATCGCCGTGGTCCAGTTCACCTGCAGGCCAAGCCAGGCGACGCCAGCGGCGAGCGTGGCGACGCACAGCACGATCGCTTCGGCGCTCGACACGCGGCCCGCCGGCAGCGGGCGGTTCGCGGTGCGGCGCATGCGGAGATCGATGCGGCGCTCCAGCCACTGGTTGGCAATGCTCGCACTGCCGGCGACTAGGGCGGTGGCGGCGAGGGCCTGGATCACCACCGGTACGTTGAGCCCCTGCGGCGAAGCGAGCGCCGCGGCGGCGCCGGCGACGATCAGCTCCAACACGACGATGCGGGGCTTGGTGAGTTCAAGGTAGTCGCTAAAGCGGGAAGCGACGGCGGCGAGCAGGCCTAGCGCACCGACTGAGCGAGGATCGGCGGAGGCGGCTTCGGCGACGATGTGAGGCGGGTTTGGGCGGTTCATGCGAGGACCCCGGCGATGCGGACGCTGCTGGGGCGTGAGGCGGGATGGGGGAAACCTATTTGTCGGCCGACGCGCAGGGCGACAACCACGGCGAGGGCGACGATCAATGAGCCGACCGCGCCGTGGGCGGTGACGATCACGGCGCTGGCAAGGTCGTCGGCACGGTTGAAGTGGCCGGTCTCTCCGACGAAGCGGGCGGCCCATTGCGGGAAGCCATATTTCATCATCCAGGTTGAGACGCCGAGCAGCAACTGCAACCCGATGAGCAGGGCGAGCGACAAGGCCGGCGTGCGACAAACCCGGCCCCAAAAGCACTTATGGGCCAACAGCAAGACGTGGAACGTCACCGCAGCGGCGAGGAGCAGATGGAAATAGACCGCGATCTGGAAGATGCGCGGGGCGCCCTCGGTGAGCATCAGCGGGCTGTGGCGAACGACCGCGCCAACGACCAATTGGAGGTAGGCAAGCACCGCGGTGAGAATGGCGAGTCGAAGAAGCTTCGGCGTGGCCATTGATGTGGTTGCGCTCGGGGACGATTCATCGGCTGGCGTCGATTCAGCGAGCCAACGGCGCGAGGTTACGGGAATCATCCCCGCGGCCGCCGCAAAGAAGAGCGGGCCGGTGCAGCCGTGGATCAGGGCGAGCAGGCGCTCATCGAGGACGACGCGCATCCCGCCAAGGACGCCTTGGGCGATCACGCCGATCAACAAGGCCACGCCGTAACGGCGGACCCAGCGGCGCGGCTCGCCCAGGTAAAGCGAAACGACTAGCGCGATTGTCAGCATGCCGGCCAGCATGCCGAGGAGTCGATGGCCGTGCTCGATGAACTTGTCGCCGGTCGAACTAAGCCAGGGATAGATCGGCATGAACACGCCGTCGGACGTGAGCCAATCTTTGAAGGCCATTCCCGAGCCGGTCGCCGTGACGAAGCCCCCCCACCACACCAACGGGAACGTCGCGCACGCCAAGGCCCAAGCCCAACGATGGGGCCAGCGCGACGGCAGCGGTGTGGAGGCTGAAGGCATTTTCGAATGCAAGAAATGCAGATCTCACGCAAAGGCGCCAAGGCGCGAAGAAATGCAATTGGTGCTTTTTTTTCCTTTGCGCCTCTGCGCCTTTGCGTGAGACTTACCCATTATCAATTCAGCAAGAGTCAATGCTTCGCTGCCGGAACTTCGCGCCCCGTCGGCGGTTGGGTTTGCGGGTAGTAATCGACGTCGACCTCGGGCGAGCCATATTCGTACGGGCCGCGGTAGATCACCGGTTGGAAATCGAAGTTGCCGTGCCCTGGCGGGCTCGGCGCCTGCCATTCCAGGCCATTGGCGTGCCAGGGGTTTCGGCCGGCGCGGGGACCGAAAAATATGCTCCAGAAAAAGTTGATCACAAAGATGATCTGCACCCCGACGAGCAAGAATGCGCACCAGCTCATAAACTGGTTCAGCGGCATGAGGTCGCGAAACGTATCGTAGTGGTAAGGATCGGCCAGCCGGCGCGGGAAGCCCCGCATGCCGAGGATGTGCATCGGAAAGAAGACGCAGTTCATCAAGATGAACGTCAGCAGGAAGTGGATCTTGCCCCACTGATCGTTCATCATGCGGCCGAACATCTTGGGGAACCAGAAGTAAATCGCCCCGAGCACCGCCATGGCCGTGCCGGTGAACAACACATAGTGGAAGTGGGCGACGATGTAGTACGTGTCGTGAATGAAGATATCGACCGGCGTGGCCGCCATGAAGATGCCGGAGAGACCGCCGATGATAAACATCGAGACGAACGCGATGGAGAAAAGCATCGGCGTCGTGAACTGGATCTTGCCGCCCCACATGGTGCCAAGCCAGTTGAACGTTTTGATCGCACTCGGCAGCGCGATCATCATGGTCGACACCATGAACGTCAGGCCAAGCGCAGGATTCATGCCCGAGACGAACATGTGATGGCCCCACACGATGAAGCCGAGACCCGCGATGCCGCCAATCGAGTAAACCATCGGCTTGTAGCCGAACAACGGCTTGCGACTAAAACAGCTGAGGATGTCGGAAACCATGCCCATCGCCGGCAGGATCATGATGTAAACGGCCGGGTGGCTGTAGAACCAGAACAAGTGCTGCCAGAGGAGGGGCTGCCCGCCGCCGGCCTGCGCCAAGGCGTTGTTGGCCGTGGCTCCATCGGAGAGGAAAAATCCGGTGCCGAGCAACCGGTCGGTCACTTGCATGAAGCCCGCGGCGGTGAGTACCGGCAACGCGAAGGCCTGCAGCGTGGCGGTGATGAACATGCCCCAGATCGTCATTGGCAGACGGAACATCGTCATGCCCGGGGCGCGCATCTGGATGATGGTGGTCATGTAGTTGACCGAGCCCATCATCGACGAAACGCCGACAAACGTAACGCCGATTAGCCAGAGCGTCTGTCCCGTGCCGCTGCCCGGAGCCGCCGTGAATAGCGCAGATAACGGCGGATAGGAGGTCCAGCCCGATTGGGCGGCGCCTCCTTCCACGAAGAAGCTCGCTCCGATGACAATGAACGCCGGCCACATGAACCAGTAGCTCAGCATGTTGAGCGTCGGGAACGCCATGTCGTCGGCGCCGATCATCAACGGAATCAGAAAGTTGCCGAAGGCGCCCGCGAGGACGGGAATAATGACGAAGAAAATCATCACCGTCGCATGCATGGTGACGAGCATCGTGTACGTCTCAGGCGGGATTTGCCCCCCTTCGGCGTGGCCGACCAAGTTGCCGAGAATCGGCATTGGGCTCCACGGCCAGGCGAGCTGCCAGCGAACGCCGAGCGCGAGCATGCCGCCGACGACAAACCAGATCAGCGTGCTGAACAGAAACTGCAGGCCGATGATCTTGTGATCGAGCGAGAAAACGTACGTCTTCAAGAAGCTGGGGGCGTGCCCATGTCCGTGGGCGGCGTGGCCGGCGGCTTCGTGATGGTGGTCGTAGGGAACGGTGCTCATTTAATTTGTCCGTAGTCAGTTGTCCTTGGTCAGTTGCGGTTGCCGGTCAGCTGCTGTTGCAACGGACAACGGACCACTGCCCACGGACGAAACATCTACTTTGCTTCCGCGACTCGCATCGTGTTCTGTTCTTGCCGTAATTCTTCCAACTTCGCCGCGAACTGCTCGGGCTTCAGCAGGTGAATGCGGCCCTTCATCTTGTAGTGGCCCCAACCGCAGAGTTCGGCGCAGACGATGTCAAAGCTCCCCCCATCGGTCGCGCGGAACCACATCTTCTGATCCATGCCGGGGATCACGTCTTGTTTCAGACGCAAGTTCGGCAGAAAGAAGCTGTGGAGCACGTCGGCACTGGTGATCTTCAGCAGCACCTCCTCGCCGTAGGGGAGGTACAGGTTGCCGTCGGTGCGGACGATATCGTCCGGCGTGTAGAGGACGTTGTCGGGACCGGGATAACGGAAGTCCCAGTTGAATTGCCGCCCGGTCACTTCGCAGGTGAACGGAATTTCCGGCGGTCGCATCTTCGCCGCCGCCCAAGCGTCCATCTGATAAATCGCGATGAACAGCAGCGTCACCGCCGGCAAGATCGTCCAGACGACTTCGAGCGAGTGACTGCCATGCGAGAACTCGACCGGCTTGGAGTTGTGCTTCGCGTCGTACTTCCAGGCGAAGTAGAAAAGCACGACCTCGGTAACGATAAAAACGATGCCGGTGAGGTAGAGAATAAAGAAGAAGAGCTGATCGATCGTGCGACCATGCTCCGAAACGTCGCGCGGCAGCCAGATGTTGTAATGGTCGGCTAAGACGAACGTGGCGACGCCCATCACCGGCACGGCGAGGAAAAGGAGCGCCCAGAAGCTAGGCATCCAGCGTAGGAACCGCTTAATCATGATTGATTGTGGCCCGAGCGGCCGGCCGTCTGTTGGTTGAGCTGGCGTTGAAGTTCGACGGGTGATTTCGTTAGTTCGCGATCTGATCGCTGTTCCACGGCAGCGCCGGCTGCGGATTGCTCGCTGGCTCGTAAGGGAGATTCAGCACGTAATCGACGACGTTCCAAATCTCCTCGTCGCTAAGCGTGCCCTGCGCCCCCGGAGCCGCGGCGCCGACGCCCGGCATGGGCGTTCCCGCGATGCCTGCGCTGACGCGGCAATAGAGATCTAATCGCCGGCGACCGCCGCGATAGACGCCCTTGCGCAGGTTGCGAGGAATGGCGTTGCGAATCGGATAGAAGCTGTGCGCCACCGGCTGTCTCAGGGCAAGAGTCGCTTCGTCGGCCGCCAGCTTCGCTTCTTCTTCGTCGGTTTCCTTACCCTCGCGACCGAGTCGAGCGATTTCCTTTTGCTGACTGACGATCGATTCCTGCAACTGCGCGGTCGCGTCTTGGAACGCCTTCTGCTCTTTGGACCAGATGTCGTAATCGTTCTGTTGACCGTCGCCCAATCCGGTCGGACCATGGCAAGTAAAGCAATTCGCCTTCGTGCCGTAGAACAGTTCGCGGCCCTTGGCGACCGACTCGCCGATTTCTTCGGGCGTGCGATTGTCTTCGGGAATGCCATCTTCAGCCGGCACAATGACCTGATCGCTCGCTTCCTGCCAGGGCGCCATTACTTCGGTCAGGATTTCCTTAACCACTTCGCCTTGTTCGGGATTGGTCGCCGGATCGAAGGGGGGACGCTCCATGACCGGATTGCCGTCTTCATCGAGCACGGGGTTGCCGTTCTCGTCTTCCTTTTCGGCTTCGCCAAGTTCGTCGTAGACGTACTGCGCGAGCTTCGTTTCCATCTCTCCGCGGATCGAGAGATACTTCACATACTCCAGCAGCGCATCGACTTCCGATTCCGTAAGCAGCGAGAACGACGGCATCGACGTGCCGGGGACGCCGTTGTTCAGCACGCGGCGGAGGTCGGCGTCGGTCGGCTTCGCGGGGTTGAACGTGGTCTTGAACTTGAACACGCCCTGCCGATAATCGCGCGGGTAGGGATTCAAAAAGCGAGCTGTCGGGCCGCGGCCGTCGCCATTGATCCCGTGGCAATGAACGCAGTGCTTACGGTAGAGACCTCGGTCGACGCCTTGCTTGTCGCTCCAGGCGGCGCCGGCCGCAAGCGTAAGGCGCTGCTGGTTCAGCCCCGATTCAGGCAGCGCGTACGGCGCATCGGGCGTGCCGAACATCGCTGCCAGGACGTTGGCCACTTCTTGCTGATACTCGGGGCTGATTTCGTTGGAAACCATCACCACGGGGTTCAGGTGAAAGCGCGGGGCCGGCGCCTGTTCGCAGCCGACAAGCGCGACCAGCGCGGTCGCGGCGGTGAACAGCACGGAGTATCGGGAAGTCAGCTTCATTGCACGATCGGGGATCGTTGAGTTGTTTTGATGGCGTTGGATGTACTGCGTGGCTTCGGCCACCACGGCGATCAATCGCCCAGCCGCACGACGCCGCATGCGTCGCGCTGCCCTCGGCTAACCGCCGAACGCCGAAGCGGGGACGACGATCGGCAGGTCGCGCGTTTCATTTTCTTCGAGCGTCACGATAAACCGGCCCTTATTCGACCAGTTGAGTTCTTTCGTTTCGGGAGTGTCGACGAACAAGGCGCCGTTGCCGCCGGCGGCGTGCTCGTGCCAGACTTGAATCTCAAGCTTCTCGCCCGCGGGGAGGTTCGGGATCTCGAACGAGCCATCGGGGCCCGTCACGGCGAAGTAGGCATTCTCGCGCGGCAACATGTACGAGAGCATCCAGGGATGGATGCTGCAGCGCACGGGGACGGGAAGCGACTCCTCCTTCTTCGCGACGAACGGCGTCGAGGCGCCGCTGGCAATCGTCTGATTAAAGCCGTTCTGTCCCGAGATATTCGTGTTGTGGCCCACGTTGTCGCTGTTCTTGATGTCGATCGGCTGGCCGGTGGTGACCCCCAATAGATGCGTCAGGAACACGCATTCCTTCTGATCAAGCAGCGCCGTGTCGGTGCGCGGGCCGGAACCTTCATGGACGCGTGAGACCTTGCGGGCGAAGACTGCAATATTGGCAATCCCCTTGTTGCCCGAGTCGACGAGCAGGAACTGCTGCAGCGGCGCTTGGCCGCCTGGAGCGCAGGTCGCCTGATCCTTGTTCACGGCATAGGGCGGCATCGTCGGCGGCGTGCCATCGAAGGTAAATTTCCCCTTCAGCGTGGCCCAGCCGGTGCCGGTGGCCGCAGCGTCGCCTCCCGCCGCGGCCCCTTCGCCAACGAGGACCGTGCGAATCTTTTCGGCAGCCGTCAGATTGGCAACGATGGGGTCTTCGCTCGAACGGGAACAACCGGCAACGCTGATCGCCGCCAAAGCGAGTCCCCAGGTACGGAAAGAGCGATGAGCGAAGATGCGATTCATGGCGGCGTTGGACTGGGGCGCGAGCCCCGGCCAAGACTGGCCGGGGCTACTCGCCGTGGTACGTAGTGAACGCGACTGAACTACTTGCCGAGCAGCGCCGGCGTGATCTCGATGACGCCGAGATCAACGGTCTTGCCAGCGGGAACATCGATCGCCAACTGTCCTTTGCGATCGGCCTTGTCTTTGCCGACCTTCAGATCCTTGAGGTTCCCCTTGGCCTCGTGCCAGAAAGCGAAATCGTGCTTTCCGGCCGGGACATTCTTGATTTCAAACGTGCCATCCGCCGCCGAGACCGCCATGTAAGGGTTGTCCCGAATCAGGACGTAGGCGTTCATCCAGGGATGGACGTTGCAGGCGACCTTCGAGGGGTAGCTCTCGCTCTTGGTGAACTGCTTTAAGATCGGCGCGCCGTTAGTCACCTGCTCGTTGAACTTTGGGTTGGCGAACAGCATCGAGGCATTCGTGTTGTGGCCGATCCCCTCGTCCGAATTGCGGATTTCAAACTTGTCGGCCGTCCAAACGGTCATCGCGTGCGGTTCAAACCGGCAGCCATGGTTATCCAAGACCAGCGGCTTGTCGGCAGGCTTGACGTCGGGATGAACTTCGAGCTTCTTGCCGCGTCCCGGATTCAGGTAGACGAAGACGTTGGCCAGCTCGCCGCCGTCGCCGACGACGACGGACTCGTCGACCAGTTCGTGCTTCGAGCAGTACTCGGTGTCTTTGTTGGGGACGATCTTCTCGGGCTTCACGTCTCCCTTGAAGACGAATTTGCCCTTCACCGTGCCCCATTCCGCCGCAGCGGCGGTCGAGCTGACCGCGACGGCGGCGCCCAGGGCAAACACGGTACACATGCGACGGAAAGCGTTGCTACTCATCGATCTACTCTCTTTCATTTCCAGGGCTACCAGACGGGGGCCCTCATGGCGTGGATTCGCCCGCTTCATCCGCGGCGGATGCACCGCCGGCAGGGGGCGTCGCTCCGCCGGCGGGCTGAGCCGCGGCGGCCCGCTCGACAAGCGAGCTCACCGACGTGTTGCGACGGGCGTAAGCGTCAAAATTCATCAGCAAGTCAACCAACCCGTTGAGTTGCTGGACGCTAGTTCCATGATACAGCTCTTGGGCGACGCCCCCCAGGTGGGGATCGTCCGGTCGGTAAGGGATATTCACCGGCATGCCGGTGTACGGCAGGATTCGCGCCGGATTGGCGATCCAATCCCGCGTAAAGTTCGGCCGCAGGCGGCTTTGGACGTCGGCCAGATTGGGGCCGAACGTATTCGGGTCGCCCTGCGGCGCAAAGTCGGCCACGGCGTGGCACTTCACGCAGTAGTTGCCGTTGGTGACGATATTCATCGCCTCGGCCAGCGGATCGCCGCCCTTGGCGTTGAGATTTGTCAGGTAATTGGCGCGCTGCTGCGGTTTGTATTCAAACGGGAACTGGGCCTCGCTCATCGCGGCGAAGTAGTTGACCAGCTTTTCCGCCTCTTCGCTCGACATATGGAAGTTCGGCATCCGCATGACTACGGCGGGCCGAATCATCGTCGGATCCATCAGGAATCCGTGAAGCCAATCAGTTTGCACCTTCTTTCCTTCGTCCATGAGCGGCGGCGGGAGCCAACCCCACGCTTCGCGCCCATTGACCTGCGGGTTCACTTCCTTCGCCCGGGCAATCACCTTCGGGAAGAGGTATCGAGCGAGATCGCCGCCCCAGGCTGGATAAGCGTTGCCGTTGGCAGGACCATACTTCGCACGATCAGCTGGGATGAGGAGCTCGTCGACGCCGCGGAGGCGCGGTTGGCCGTTGATTAGCTCATTTGCCCAGAGGCCGAAACGGTAGAAGACCGAAATCGCCTCGCCATCTTCCTGTTCGGCCTCCATCACTTCTTCGGCCGTGATCGGCTGGCGATCTTCGTCGACCCAGGTCGGCTGGCCTGTTTCCTCATCGAAGACCGGCTGGCCGGCAATGTTCGCTTGCAGCAGCCCGCGGGTGTCTTTCGCCAGCGACGCAGCGATCTGCTGATCGGTGAAGCCAGGATCAAGGAACGGATAGTCGACGACCTCCGACGCATCCTCAAACGTGTCGCTACCGTAGCCGAAAACCCACTGCTCCATCTTGAGCGTGTGGCAACCGCCGCAGTTGAATCGTTCCAAGACTTGGCGCCCGTCGACGATGGCCTGCTGCCGTGCGTCCGGATTGAACAGGAACTTCGTCGCCGGCGGCTCCTTCACCAGGCCCAGCACAAACGTAATCACCGCTTGCCGTTGCTGGTCGTTGAAGGGGAACTTAGGCATCCGCAGCCGTTCGTTGAAATTCTTATTGCGCGTCGTCTTGTAGTCGTAGCTGCGCGGGTAGCGCAGCTTCTGCCAAATGAAGCCGTCGCGGCCGTGACTGTTAAGCGATTGGACGAAGTAACTTTCGTCGGCGCTGAAATCAGCCGGATCGAGATGGCCATGGCTAGCGGCGTGAGCGGCGTCGTGGCCGTCGCCCTCCGCGGCGGCATGATCGCCCGCCGGGGTTTCGGCCGCATTGGCTGAGCCGTCGGCGTGCGGTAGCGCGTCGTGCGTCGGATTCTCGGGATTGATGCTGTGGGTTTCAAGGAATTTGTGAATGTTTTCAAACGCCAACTTCGACGTTTCCTTCCGGCCCCAGTCGGCCAGCGCCGTGCCGATCGGCTTGGCGTCCTCGAAACCGGGGATGTCGTGGCAACCGAAGCAGCCGTACTTGCCGATCGTGTTCCGCGCGACGAACTCCAGCTGACGCTCGACCCGGTTCTCGTCGGTCAGCCCGATGAGAACTCGCTCGTTCGTCTTCAGCTTGGCGCGTTGCGACTCGGCGAAGCCTTCGCCTTCAAGATACTGGCGAGCCCGACCCTTGGGGATCGCGTCGCTGGTGAGCCAAAGCTGGGCGAGGTCGGCGAGCGCGGACTTGTCCTCAACGGTCCAATCGTCAGACGCCGGCACGTCGGTCGGCTGCCAATCGGTCGGGACGCCCAAGAGGAACGCCGTGATGTCGGCCGCCGGATCGGTGACGACGCCGGTCGGTTGGTTCTGCGCGTTTTTCTCGACGATGGGGCCGATGTACAACTCAGGCATCACCGTACGGGCGTGATACCGATTTGGCTGCTTCACCCACGAATAGAGCCAGCGGCGCCCCTTCTCGGTGTTGAGCTTGGCGCCGAGCCGCGACAGGTCGGGACCTTGGTTCGACGCGATGCCGGGGAACTCCTCGTGGGCGTGGCAGGCTAAGCAGCCGCGCGACTCAAACTGCCATTCGCCGCGCTCAGCCGATGCCTGCTCCGTGATGCCCTGCGCCGGCTCGAGATACTCAAAGTCGTCGCTCGCGTTGAGCAGGTACTCGGTGATGGCGCGGATTTCGATCGGCTCGAACCGCTGGCTTTCGGCCAGCTGCGAGGCATCCTCGGGATCGCTCAGGTGCTCGTGCAGACCGAAGAACTGCGGCATTTTCGTCGACGGACGGAAGTCGGCTGGCTTGCGAACCCAGCTGTATAGCCAGTCGTAGTCGACCTTCGACTTGATGTAACGGAGGCTCGGGCCGACCTTGCGGTACTCGCCGGGGATCTCGACGTCCTTAAGCAGCGTCGCCAGCCGCGACAATTCGGCCTGGGCTTGAGCCTCTTCCGGCGATTGATCGGCAGCCTCGGTAGGTTCTTCGCCCGGCGGGGTCGGCTTCGAGGCGAGAGCACCCAGCAACTGCAGCCTCAGCTCGTTGTTGCTCGGCTGAACGCGCAGCTGTTGAGCCATTTCACGCTGGCCGTCCGACAGCGCCTTGCTGTGCAGAATCGCGCCGGCGACTTCGGCGTAGTTAGGTTCCAGCCGCACGTCGGGACCGACGCTCGCCGTGGGGCTGTCCCAGCCGTTGATTTCGTGGCAGCCGAAGCAGCCGTATTCCTCGACCAGCGTCCAGCCTTCGACCACCTGCGGCGCCGGCGGATCGGGGAACTTTTGGCTTGGTTCGAGCTCGCCTTTGTTGTGATGGCACTTGAGGCAGTTGCTCTCGACGAAGCGGGCCGGCTTCATCGGGAAAATCCAGTGATGGTTGTCGAACCAACCGTACTCTTGGGCCCAGCGATTCTGCTCCTTGGCGTCGTTTGGCGTGTGAGAAGTCCAAGAGAATGACGTGCCGCTTCCCTGCCCATCGTGGCAAATCGTGCAGCCAACGTCCTTCATCGGATGCGGGCTAGTATCCGTCAGGTAGAGATCGAGCCGCGGGTGGCTCGTGTAGGGATGATCGAGCCCGCGGCGGAGGGCGACCGGGATCTTGGCGTTCCAGTCGACGAGCGTCAGCAAACGTTCGCTGGCCTCCGCCGGCGAGAAGACCCGCGAGCCCGCAATTTCCTGAATGACGTCGCCCGACTCGATGCCTGCTTTTGCGGCCGGCGTTTCGGGCAACACGTAGTGCACCGTCACGGCGGCGTCGTCGACAATCCCCGAGTCCGATAGTTCCATTCCGTAAACGTCGACCAACGTCGCCCCTGCGGCGGGTTGAGCTTCAGGCGTCGCAAGTTGAACGGTGACGTTCCGCAGTTCTTCGGGAAGCGTTGGGTACATCGGATCGCTCGCCGTCCCGGGGGCGGTCTTCGCGATGCCGCGATGGCAGGTGACGCAACGATCGAACCGGGCCACCTGCGAGAAGTTGTAGTTGATCGTAAGATCGGGAAGCCAGTTCTGCTCGACCTTCACGTTACCGCTGTAGAGGGCGTTGAGGATTGGCAGCCGCGTGACCCATTCACCCGCGTTCGAGGTGTTCTGCGCGACTTGCTCGTCAAGCCGCTTCAATTCGGTGTTCATCGTGTCGAGCTCTTTCGACGCGACCACCTTCTCGGCGTTGGCGGCGGAGACCACCTGCTCTAGGGCCATGCGGTATTCTTTGGCCGCGGCAATTGCGGCCGTCAGTTCTGCAACTTGCCGGTCGAGATCATTGACCTCGCCCTGCAGCTTCTCCACGGATCCTGGTTCGCCGCCCTGGCCAATCTTGATGCCGAGTTCGCTGACCTTGGCGGTCCGTTGACCGTTAAGCGACTTTTTCCTGGAGACGAGCGTGGTCTCGCGGAATTTTGCGGCGCGAATGAACTTGTTGAATTCGCCCAGCACGTTGCCGCGGGCGACGACGGCCGCGTCTTGTGCCGACCACAAGGCATCCTGAGCCGCCTTGATTTCGGCCTTGAGGGTCTGTTCCTGCTCGTCGAGCTCGGCAGCCGACTTCGCGGCTGCTTCGGCATTTTCCGGCGTCGGCGTTTCGGCCGCGCCCGCCTGCTTGGCCTGCACGATCGTTTCGAGTTCGGCCTTGAGCGTCGTCAGCTTTTCTTTGGCCTCGACGACCGCCGGGGTTTTCGAATCGAGATCAGCGACGGCGGCGTTCAGTTTGGCGAACTCGGGATCTTCGGCGAGCGCGACTTCACCCTCGGCGGCAACGAGCGTCACTTCGTAAGCGACTTTAGTAACTTCGCCGTCAGGACTTTCGGCTTCTTGGGAGTCGTCTTCCCCACCTGCCGCGGGAGCTGCTTCCTGTACCGTCGGCGAAGCGCTCTTCAATCGCTCGTTCTCTTGCCGAACCAACTCTTCAAACTGCAGTACGAGATCCGTGGGAACCGCCTGGCTGTCGTAGTCCCGCAGTTCGTCCTCATACGCGTTCATCAACTTGGCGTATTGCTGCGCGGCCGCGTCGCGACGCGACTGGATCATCCACGCGTCTTTCTTGCGATCCTTGAGCGTCCAATCCTTCCATTCGCGATTGTGGTCGCGGGCCATCAACATCACCGTGGCGATGGCCATCACGATGGCGCTGGCGCCAAAGATGACGTGCATCGTCCGTTGATTGCGCCAAGTTTGTTCCGAAGCGGGCATGGGAAAAAAGCTTTCAGCTATCAGCTTTCAGCGATCAGCCAGAGGTCGAATCCGCCGTCATGCCATTGCCTCTGGCTGACCGCTGATTGCTGACCGCTGACCGCTGTGTGCTAAAAATTCAAGAACCACTCAGGAATCGCGATGATGTACTTCAGGTTAAAGACCCACCGCAGCACCATCTTGATCGGCAGCGACGCCATGAAGAGCATCAGGTTCGCCATCAACATGAAGCGGATGAGTCCCATCCGTTGGTAATACTTCCGGAACACGGTCAGCGCCATCAGCGGCGGCAAGGCAATGAAATAGCCGAGCGTCAAAATGATGCCGAGCGACTCCCGCAGCAGGATGTAGCCGGCCTGCACTGCGAAGGGACTTCCCGATGGAGCCGTCGGCATCGGCCGATCGAGCCAGCGCTCCCAAAAAATTTGCGACAGGTTGACGTTGTCGAGCGCTTCGACCTTGTGTGCGTCCCAATACTCGTACGGGCCGAAGAAATTCCAGTTGGGGCCCCGCAACAACGTGCCAAGCACGATCAGCGTGATCCACATAACCAGGAAGCCAAACTGAAAGATGATGTAGGCGAACTTACGTTGATTGATCGTGTAGTAGCCGTTGCCTGCCTTGTTGAAATCGATGTACGGAATCGCCATCAACCCGACGACGATTAAGCTCGGCAGCACGACCCCCGCCATCCACGGGTCGAAGTAGACGAGCATCTCCTGCAGCCCAAGGAAGTACCAGGGCGCCTTCGACGGGTTCGGCGTCTTGACGCTGCTCGCAGGTTCTTCCAGCGGCGCGGGGAGTGCGATTGCCCAGAAAATCAGGAACGCCGTCAGGGCGATCATGCAGATTAGTTCGGTGTAGACCAGGTCGGGCCACACCAGAATCTTTTCATTGTCGAGCGCCTCGAGCGGCGCTTCGCCGCGGGCGATCCGGTCGTCGTTGATCACCGCCCGATAGGTCGCTAGCCACGTGAAATATGCAAGGAGCAACACGAGCATCACGATGGGCACGTTGTCGGGCTTCGCCACGATCTCGTAGAAGTCGCGGTCGGTCATCGACAGGCCGAGGAACAGCAACATCAGGTTCCAGATCACCCATGCGACCGTCGGGTTCACAAAGAACCGGCGGAAAACGAACAGAATGCTGAGCAGCACCACCGTGCCGACGCTGTAGACGACCGGACCCGTACTGCGATTGACGAACTCCCGCAGCCACTCAGGCATCGAGGGCATCCACGCCCCGTGACCGCTCCAGGCGAGCGGTGACATGACGATGAAGACAAAGGCAAGCAGGAGCCAGACGATCGCGCTGGTGAACGGAAACGTCTGCTCGCCGGCGCGGATACTGAACCAAGTTTTCGCCGTTCCAGAGCGCCATAGATAGAGCGCAGCGATGCCGTTCATCAGTGCAAGCACGATGTAATACGGCCCCAGGAACGAGGCGACCGTGTTCAGAAATTGCGCTTCGGTCAGTCCGTGAGTCATGAAATGCAGGGGTCAGGAGTCAGGGATCAGGAGTCAGAGACAGAAGCATTTGACTCCTGTCTCCTGACTCCTGACTCCTCTGTTTACAAAGGCCCGCTGATGCCGCCATCTTTTCGTACCCGCCAGAAGTGGATTGCCAGGAGCAGCGCCACGCCGAGCGGGATTGCAATGCAGTGCAGAATGTAAAACCGATTGAGCGTCTCTTCGCCGACCTCGCGGGCGCCGAGCAGCGCAAACCGCGCGTCCGACGCGTTGGTAATCATGTCGACGCCGCCGACCGACAGCAGCTGCTGCAGTGGTCCTTCATGGCCAAGAACCGGCGTCGCGCGAGCCATGTTTGACCCGACCGTGATGGCCCAAACCGCCAGTTGATCCCACGGCAGCAGGTAGCCAGTGAACGACAACAGCAAGGTGAGCAGCAGTAGAATGACGCCTACCACCCAGTTGAATTCCCGCGGCGGCTTATAGCTGCCGGTGAGAAACACCCGATACATGTGGAGCCACACCGTGATCACCATCGCGTGGGCGCCCCAGCGATGAATTTCGCGCAGCAAGCCCAGCGACGTCACGTCTCGTAAGGCTTGAATGTCGGTGTACGCCCACTCGACCGTCGGGCGGTAATAGAACATCAACAGGACGCCGGTCACCGTTTCCACCAGAAACAGGAAGAAGGTGACGCCGCCCATGCACCAGGTGTAGCTGAGGGCAATCCCCTGCTTCTTGATCGACACTGGGTGCAGATGCAAGAAGAAGTTGGTCAGCATCACGACGATGCGATTGCGCCGATCCACCGGCATCGGATGCCGGAAGATGCTTTTCCAAATTTGCGATTCGCGGATCGTGTCGCTTAGAGGCATGTCAGCTAATTGGCTGTTGAAGTCTCGCCATCCCAAGCCCCAGCGGGGCGACATCATGTAGCCAGGGGCGTATGCCCCGGGTTCTCGCAGCCCGAAGTCACACGACGCCCCGGAGGGGCGACAGAAACTTCACGACCGACTCGTTCTATCCAATCCGGTGTCGCCCCTTCAGGGCTTTCGGTACCTGTATCGACGCGTTAACCAGGGGCTCACGCCCCTGGTTACAACATGCCACCCCTTTCGGGGCTGAATGCTGACCGCTTCCTCGCTCCTACACCGGAATAAACGACGCCGGATCGGTCCAGGCGCCCATCTCTTCCTGAAAGGTGCGACTCTTGTCGACTTCGATCTGCCCGTCGTCCGCCAGCCGGATTGCGTAACGTTCCAGCGGCCGCGGCGCCGGGCCTTCGAAGTTGATTCCATCCTTATAAAAACCGCTGCCGTGGCAGGGGCACTTGAACTTTTGCTCCGCTTCCAGCCAGTTCGGCGTGCAGCCGAGATGGGTGCAGACCGACTTCAGCGCGACGATTTGCTGCTGGCCGTTGTACTCAGCGTTCACCACCCAAATGCCGAACTGGGCTTTGAACTTTTCCTGCACTTGTCCGCCCGGGAACGCATCGGGAAAGCCGACCTTGAACTTGCTCGGCGGTTCCCGCAGCACATTGGGGAACATGAATTTCACCGTCAGCAGCGTCCACAGCGTCCCGATAATGCCCACCATCCAGAAGCCGACGGCCAGCATGATGCCGACGAAATCACGCCGATCCGTGTCATCGATCGCCTTCGCGGCTGCGGCGACCTTCGGCTTGGCGTAATCGGGCTTCACCGGCATCGGAGGGACGACGATGGTCGGCTTCGGCGGTGCGGGTGCAGGAGCCTTCGCCGCGGCCTCGGCCTTGCTCATCGGGCCCGCTTTCTCGCCCTTGCGGGCGGCGCCCAGAATACTGGCCGTGTCCCGAGGCTCGGCCGGCGCAGCTGGCTCGGCGGGCTTTGCCGCCGCGGCGGGCTTGGGTTTCGGAGCTGGAGCCGCCTTGGCAGCGACAGGGGCGGCTGCGGCAGGCGCCTTGCGGGCCGCCGCGAGCATCTCAGCCACGCTTAGTCGGCCGCCGCCCGGTGCGGTCGCCGGCTTCACGGGTTCGCCCGCAGCGGGCGACGACGCCGGCTTAGCAGGGGCGGCGGGCGCTCCCTCGGCAGCCGCAGAGGCTCCAGGCGTCGGCGCATCAGCAGCCGGCTTCTCAGCGGATCCTCCGCTGTCAGCGGCGCGGGCGGCCGCGAGCATCTCGGCCACCGTCAGTTTCTTCTTGTCAGCCATGGGTGGCGCTTTCGAAGAGGCGCTGCCTAGACCACCGCTGTCGCACGGCGGGCAGATCGTCCGCCGCCGCCGACCTTAAAAAGCCGCTCCCACCCTACACGCCCGCGTCGATGGGAAAGCGGAAAAGGCACCGCCGAAACAAGTTCGGTCACTTTGTGACGATTTTCACAATGTGACTCGCCTTAAGGTAACCCGTGCGCTTGACTTATGTCAACTCCCCTCGCGTCGCGCGCCAACTTTCTTGTCAGCGATCACCGCCGAGTCGGTCCAGATTCTACCAATGGCCTCCAGCGATGCCATGGGGGGTAGGCCAACTTTGGCGGGAACTCACGCCGCCGCTGGTCGCCGTCAGGTTCAGCGCCATCTCCACCGCCCGCGCCTATTCGAGTTCGCGGAGTGAGCGCAACGCCTATCTCGACCGCAGCCAGCCGCCTAGAATCTGTTGCTTGAATTTCGCTAAACGAAAAGTAACGAAGAGCCGTCCGCGCGCCGCCGCGGTCGCGTTGATTTCCTTGCTGTTGGGCATCTCAGGCATAACGGCGAAGGCGGCGCAGGAGTTGTTTCGATGAAGGTGTTGGTCGTTGGCGGCGGCGGGCGTGAGCATGCCCTCGCCTGGAAAATCAAGCAGAGCCCGCGCGTCGAGCGCGTCTTCGTCGCTCCCGGCAATGCCGGCACGGCGATCGACGCCGAAAACGTCGCGATCGGCGACGCAGACGTTCCCGCGCTCGTGAAGTTCGCCAAGGACAACGCCATCGATCTGGCGGTCATTGGCCCCGAATCCTCCCTCGCCGTCGGCATCGTCGATGCGCTGAGCGCGGCCGGCATCAAGGCGTTTGGCCCGAGCAAGCAGGCCGCGGAGCTCGAAGCGAGCAAGGTCTTCTGCAAGAACCTCCTCCGCCACGCCGACGTTCCCACGGCCGATTTTCGCACCTTTCGCGACGCCGCCAGCGCCACCGCCTACCTAGTCGAGCGCGAAGATCAGCCGATGGTCGTGAAGGCCGACGGACTCGCCGCCGGCAAGGGGGTGATCGTTTGCGAAACGAAGGCCGAGGCCTTAGAGGCCGTGCAGCGGATTGCCGGCGATCGCGAGTTCGGGGCCGCGGGCAGCCAACTCGTCGTCGAAGAGCGGCTCGTCGGCGAAGAGGCGAGCGTCCTGGCGATCACCGACGGCCGGAACATTATCACGTTACCCGCCGCCCAAGATCATAAAGCCGCCTACGACGGCGATCGGGGTCCCAACACCGGCGGCATGGGCGCCTACTCCCCTGCCCCGCTCGTCACGCCCGCCCTGCTCGAGCAGATCCAGGAACGGATCCTTGTGCCGACGATTCACCAGATGAAGCGCTCGCGCCGCCCTTTCCGCGGCATCCTCTACGCCGGCCTGATGGTCACCAAGCACGGCATCAAAGTTTTGGAGTATAACGTCCGCTTTGGCGATCCCGAGTGCCAGCCGATCCTGATGCGACTCCAGAGCGATCTGGTCGACGTACTGGAAGCCACCGTCGACGGCAAGCTCGACGAGATCGCGCCGCTCGTCTGGGACGAACGCCCCGCCGTCTGCGTCGTCATGGCGAGCGAAGGCTACCCCGGCAAGTATCAAACGGGCCGTCCGATCCGCGGCCTTGAACAGGCCGCCGCCATTCCCGATGTGAAGGTGTTCCACGCCGGCACCACGCTGAAGGGGGACCAGGTCGTCACCAACGGCGGCCGCGTCCTGGGCGTCACCGGGCTGGGGGCGACGATCGCCCAGGCCAAGCTCCAGGCCTACACGGCGGTGAAGCAAATCCGCTGGGAAGGCGCCTGGTGCCGCAAAGACATCTCCGACAAGGCGCACGCCTAGACGCCTCTCGCGACCTCCCCGCTAGCCGGAGGGCCACGCCCTCCGGCTAGCCCCGCCAAGCAGTTTTCCCTTTCAGCGCCACCCCCGGACCGCGTGGCGGTCCGGCTACTGCCCACTGCCCACTGCCCACGAAATTCTATTGCCCCTCCTCTCGAACCTTTCCTAAACTACTCCGTAGAAGGCAATATCCGAGCGATCTATCGATCCGCCCCGATATCAGCCTCCTCGGCCTCTCATGCGACGCTCCACACTCCACCGCCTGACGCAGAAGTGCATCGCCCTTGTGGCGATCGCCGTCATGGGCGGCGTGCAGCCGATGCTTTCGGCCTGCACTTGCGGACTGACGATCCCGCAATCGGTCGTGGAAGCGGCGGTCGAAACCGAACATTGCTGCTCCGGCTGCTGCACGACTTCCGCCGCTGAAGCGAGCGAAACCACTGGCTCCGAGTGCTGCGGTTCCACCGGCGACGGTCCGTCGAATTGCGACGACTGCGGCTGTTGCGTCGCCGCTGAAGAGGCGCCGCTTCTTCCCACGACAACGACAGTTCAAGACGACGTTCATTCCGTCCCGATCGCCTATCTGGCGATCATCCCGACCGCGTTCCACAGCGGCCTCCATGGCGTCGCGTGGCATAACGCGTTCGATCTTACGTCGCTGGGCGGTCCTCCCGGCATCAGGCTTCACGCTTTACTCTCCGTGTGGCGGATTTGATCGCGCCACGACCGACGAGTCCCTCGTTGCCTAACGGCCTGTGTATCAAACGAGGGTCGGACTGGTTGCTTAAGCAACCAGTCCAGCGCCGGAGTTGGTAAACCAACTCGCCGCGCATGTCCCGTCGGTCGCGCCGCATCATTCCGTTTCGTTTGGACGTTCGTTTTCTTTCGTATCAAACGCGAGGCTGCGCGCCTCGCATCACATGGAGATATCTAAAATGTCCAGGATTTTTTTGACCGCCGTTGCCGCCCTCGCCACCAGCGCGCTCGGCCTCACCGCCACGGCTACCGGAGCGACCGAAGGCGCCAAGACCGCGGCCTGCTGCTGCGGCGATGACTGCCAGTGCGAAGAGTGCGGTTGCGCCGACGGCAAATGCACCGATTGCAACTGCCCCGACTGCGGCTGCAAGGATTGCGGTTGCGGCGACAGCTGCGGCAAGTAACGGGCGGAACCTCCGGTTTCGCGCTTGAGTGTTGAAGTTCGTAACGACGCCCCTCGGCGGCCCTGTGCCGTCGAGGGGCGTTTTCGATGCAATTCGCGGCAATGCAATCAGTGCTATACTTGGCGATTCCAAGCGATTCGATTCTTCAAGCCACTGAGACGCCGCGTGAACTCTTGGAGCTACATCGCTGCGAGCCTCCGCCAATATTGGCGCATCCAGGCGTCGGTCGCCGCCGGCGTCGCGGTGACGACCGCCGTGATCACCGGCGCCCTGCTCGTCGGCGACTCGATGCGCGGCAGCCTGCGCGATCTCGCGCTCGGCAGTCTCGGCCGCATCGATCAAGTCCTCGTCGCTGAGCATCCTTTCCGCCAAGCCGGATTGCTCGCCGACGACGTGCGTGTCGAAGCCGCTCCGCTGCTTCTTACCCAGGGATCCGCGCTCTATCGGGGCGGGGACGGCGAGGTCCGCCGCGCCGCTCAGCTGCAAGTCCTCGGCGTGAACGACCAGTTCTGGAAGCTCGCCGAGCCCCCGATGACGCCGCCCATCGAGCGCGGCAATCAGATCGCACTCACCGCCGATGTGGCGCAGGAGCTTGGCGTTAAGGTCGGCGACGCCGTGCTGCTTCGTCTCCCGCTGGTCGAAAGTATTCCCGCCGACAGCACGCTCGGCGAGAAGGAAGAAACGGCCGCAACGCGACGGCTCACCGTCGCGGCAATTCTCGACGCGGACGTGAACGCGTCGCTCGCCCGCTTCGCCCTCCGGCCGAACCAGACGGCGCCGCGGAACGCCTTCGTCCCGCTGGCGACGATGCAGAGCCTGCTCGATTTGCCGGATCAGGCCAACGCCTTGGCGATCTCGGGCGCCGCCGTCTCCTCGGACGAGTTGCGTCCCACGCTGGCCGACTTCGGCATCACCGTGAAGGATGTCTCGCTCGGCAATGGGGCGCCCAAGTACCTGCAAATCGCCGCCGATCGTTTGGTGCTGCCGCCCGACTTCGTCGCCCTCGCACACCAGTTGTACGGTAAAAAGGGCCTCCAACCGGTCGTCACCTACCTCGCCAATCGCATCTCGGCCGGTGACCGCCGCGTCCCCTACTCCACCGTCGCCGGCGTCGATTCGACCGCCGCTCTCGGCCCGGTGGTCGATGACGCCGGCCAGCCGATCGCACTGGCCGACAACGAAGTGGCGATCAACGACTGGCTCGCCAGCGAGCTGAACGTCAAAGTCGGCGATGACGTGACATCCCTCTGGTACGAACCCGAAACGACGCATGGCGAACTTCGCGAGCACCCGCCGCTCACATTGAAGGTGCGCGCAGTGTTGCCTCTCAAGGATGGCGAAAGCCGCTCCACCGCCGCCGCCGATCCCGACTTCGCCCCCGAGCTCCCCGGCGTCACCGATCAGGCCTCGATTGACGACTGGGAACTCCCGTTCGACCTCGTCGAAACGGTCCGCGACGAGGACGAGAAGTACTGGGACGACTACCGCACCACGCCGAAGGCCTTTGTTTCCCACGCCCTGGCCGCGAAACTCTGGAGCACCCGCTGGGGAACCGACAGCGTCCTGCGTATCCCGACGAGTGAAGGCATTACCGTCGAGTCAGTCACCAGCGAACTGCAGAAGAGGCTCGATCCCGCCCAAATGGGCATGTCGCTTCTCTCCGTCCGGCAAAACGCCCTCGCCGCCGCCAGCGGCACGACGCCGTTCGACGGCCTCTTCCTCGGCTTCAGCTTCTTCCTAATGGCCTCGGCAGTCATGCTCACCGCCCTTCTCTTCCGGCTCGGCATCGAGCAGCGTGCCCGCGAAGTCGGCCTGCTCGAAGCCCTCGGCATGCCGCTGAAAAAGCTCCGCCGGCTGCTGTTGGCGGAGGCGTCGATCGTCGCCGCCATGGGCGCACTCATCGGCGTCTTGCTCGGCGCCGGCTACGCGCGGCTGATGGTCTATGGCCTGAATACTTGGTGGGTCGCCGCCACGGCAGAGCCGTTCCTGCGGCTGCATATCACGCCGCGCAGCCTAGCGATCGGATTCGCCGTGGGCGTGTTCGTCGCGCTGGCCACCGTTGCCTGGTCGCTGCGAAGATTCTCGAAGCTCCCCGCTCGGCAGCTACTAGCGGGCGACGTCGAGCCGGCGCTGCCGACAAAGTCTGTAAGCCGGTGGTCCGGCAAATGGCTTCCCGCCGCCGCAATCGTCGTGGCGATTTCGCTGGGAGCCGTGGGGACGCGTCTGGAAGGCGAAGCCCAGGGGGGCGCCTTCTTCGGCAGCGGCACGCTCGTCCTCGTCGGGGTGCTGGCCGCCGTACGCGGCGTGCTGCGCAGCCCCGTGGTCGGTCGGCCGAACTCGCTCAACCTCGCCGGCCTTGCCGCCCGCAATGTCCGCCGCAACCCGAGCCGGACAATGCTCGCCCTCGGCCTTGCGGCAACGGCGAGCTTCCTCATCGTCGCGATGAGCGCCTTCCGCCTCGCACCCACCAACCGCGGCGTCGGCGGTTTTGACTTGCTGGCGACCGCCGATCTGCCAGTCCTGTTCGATCTCGGCAGCGAATCGGGGCGACGTGAGCTTGGCTTCGCTGCCGAGGATGAGGCGAAGTTGAACGACGCCGTCGTCGTCAGCTTCCGCGTTCGCAACGGCCAGGATGCGAGCTGCTTGAACCTCTACAAGCCGACGCAGCCTCGGATCCTCGGCGCGCCTTCAAACCTGGAAACTTCCAGTGACTTCGCCTGGGCGGGCGAAGGAGACTGGTCGCTCCTGAACAAAGACCTCGGCAACGACGCCAACGGCCAGCCGATCGTCCCGATGGCTCTCGACCGCAACACGGCCTTCTACGCACTACAGCTTTACGCCGTCGGCGCGCAGCTCGTCGTCCGCGACGGCGCCGATCGGCCGGTAACGCTGCAAATCGTCGGCCTCCTTGCTAACAGCGTCCTCCAAGGCGAGGTGCTGATCAGCGAGGCCAACTTCCTGCGTCTCTATCCTGAAGCTGCCGGCAAGCGTTTTTTCCTGCTCCGCCGCGGCAAGACTTCGCCCCCTAGCAAGCAACTTGCGTCGCTGCTCGAGACGCAGCTTGAAGACTACGGCTTTGATGCCGTCGACGCCCGGCAGCGATTGGCCGAACTCCTCGCCGTTCAAAACACTTATCTATCGACATTCCAAAGCCTCGGCGCCCTCGGCCTGCTCCTCGGCGTCGTCGGCTTGTCGGTCGTCCAGTTGAGAAGCATCATCGAACGCCGCGGCGAGCTCGCACTGCTCCAGGCGACCGGTTTTCGACGACGGCGGCTCGCTTGGATGGTGATGGCTGAGAATCTGGTGCTGCTGGTGGGCGGCCTCGCCATCGGCAGTCTCGCGGCGCTGGCCGCCGTGCTGCCCCACGCGCTGGCAGAACAGGCCGGCGCGCCTTGGGCGACCCTGGCGATTTTGCTCGCCATCGTCGCCACGGTCGGCTCGCTGGCCGGGTGGCTCGCCTCGCGGGCCGTGTTGCGGGCGCCGTTGCTTCCAGCCCTGAGAGGAGATTGAAACGCCCAAGGTGTCGGGGGCCTTTTGCGACTGGTAGAGTTCACATTGTAGAGCGTTATCCAGTCGCAAACGGCCCCCGACACCGTTCGACCTGCCCTAGCGGCGTCCCCGCGACCGGCTTAAAGTTTTCATTGTTGCGGAGCGCCGCATCGATCACACCGGGAGTTCCCTTCATGCGCAGCATGCTGCTAGTCGTCGCGTCGTTCGCCCTCACGATCCTTTGCTGGGGCATGTACGGGCCGGTGCTGCACCATGGCGTGCAGGATATGTCCACGGGCGCGGGATTGGCACGAATGCGCCCCTTCGTTTGCGTGGGCCTCGCTTACTTCCTGATCGGCGTCCTCGTGCCGATGGCGATGCTCGCGATGAAGGGCGAGAAGGGAACCTGGACCGTCAGCGGCATTGTGATGAGCCTCGGCGCCGGGGCCCTCGGCGCCGGCGGGGCGCTCGGCATCATTCTGGCGCTCACCTTTGGCGGCGACCCGATTTTTGTGATGCCGCTGGTCTTCGGCGGGGCGCCGGTGGTGAACTCGTTCCTCACCATCTACCTCGCAGGAAAGATGCGTGACATCGGCCCCTTCTTCTTGGCAGGGTTGGTGATGGTGATCATGGGCGCCGTCGTCGTGATGACCTGTGCTCCGCAGAAAAAGAAGGCGTCCGCACCCGCCGTAACTGTAGCGCCGGTGACCTCCGTCGATGCAGTGAACGCCCCCGCTCCCGCCAAGCCGACGCTCGCCGCACGCGGCACGAACTATGCGTTGCTCCTCGGCTCGATCGCTACCGCCATCGTCTGCTGGGGCGCCTACGGCCCGACCCTTCACAAGGGCCAAGCCGCGATGATGCAGAGCCGGTTACGCCCGTTCATCTGCGTGGGACTCGCTTACTTCATCATCGCGGTGATCGTGCCGAACATCATCCTCGCCGTCAGCCCGGAACCGAGCGAGTACAACGTCTCCGGCACGATGTGGAGCCTGCTGGCGGGCGCCGCGGGAGCGTTCGGCGCGCTCGGCATCATCATGGCGTTCAACTTCGGCGGCAAACCGGTCTTCGTGATGCCGCTCATCTTCGGCGGAGCGCCGGTGGTGTCGACGTTGATCACCACGAAGGTGAACGGCCTCTGGGGCGATATCGGCGCCTTCTTCCTCGCGGGTCTAATGCTCGTGATCGCCGGCGCCGCGATGGTGCTGGTCTTCGCCCCGAAGCCTCATCCGCCGGCGCCCGCGCCGCAGCCTGTGCCTGAGCCTAAGCCCATCGCCGAAGAAAAGCAGCCAACCGCCGGCGGCGAAGCCGGAATCGCTTAGGTCCCGCGCACCGGACCGAACCACTCCAACTGGCGGCGCGGACAAATCGCCCACCCGCGCTCGTGGCAGAGTTCGGCCAGCCACAGCGAACGCGAGGCCATCTCCTCCATCGTTCGCCCCTGCGGCATAAGCAACACCCGATCGGCCGAAACCGCCGGCAGCGAAGCGAGCATTTCCTCGACTTCCGCGACATCGTCCACGCGATCGACGACGAACTTCAGCTGGTAGTCGTACTCGGCCATCAACCGCATCAGCACTTCGCGCTGCAGCCGCTGCCGCTCGTGCCGACGGGCCCAATGGGCGTGCCGCTTGGGATCGGGGCCGCTGCTGGAGAGTTTAGGCGAGAGCGACATCAAGTCGCACGCCGCCGGCAGATAGAGCGTGCCGGCGGTCTCGATCGTGATGTGGCGACCGCGACGTTTCAGTTCGCGGCAGAGCGGAATCATTTCTGCGAAAAGCATCGGCTCGCCGCCGGTGATGACGACGTGCTTAACGTCCCACTCTTCGACCTCGGCGATGATCTCGTCAACCGCATAGTCCTGGCCCTCCGGTTGCCACGAGGCGTACGGCGTATCGCAAAACCAGCACCGCAGATTGCAGCCGCTGGCGCGTACGAAGACGCTCGGCACGCCCGTGAGGAGCCCTTCGCCTTGGATCGATTTGTAGATTTCAGCGATCTTCATTCAACGAAGGTGCAAGTGCGAATTAGTCAGGTAGGCACAGCAACTGCCATTTACCACGGAGAGCACAAAGAGCACGGAGGAGAATCAGAAGGGGGGATTAGTTTGCTAACCGAGTGATGCCGTCCTTCAAGAGCTTGACGTTGAAGTTGATCAACAATCCCAACGGCCTTTTACTAAGCTTGAGGTAAGACAATAGTTGGGCGTGATGCACTGGCAAAATGTGGTCCACGCATTTTAGCTCGACGATGACAAGCTCCTCAACAAGCAGATCGAGTCGAAATCCGCCTTCGATGATCTCTCCGCCATAAGTGATCGGCACTTCCACTTGGCTGCTGACGGCTAGACCGCGGCTCATCAGTTCGCGAAGCAAACATGCTTCGTACGCGGACTCAAGCAAACCTGGCCCTAACTCTCGATGGACTGCGATTGCCGCATCAACGATTTCGCCGCTGATGCGATTGATCTCATCGCGATTCGCCTATCTCAGTGTTCTCTGTGGTAAATGCGATTGATCCTGGTAAATGATTGGGTCCGACAGACCAGCTTCCGCGAAGCCTTTGATGCGGAGTTGGCACGCGTCGCAGCGTCCGCAACTGACGCCATCCGCGTCGGGCGAATAGCAGGTGTGCGTGAGGCCGTAATCGACTCCCAATTGTAATCCGCGGCGAATGATTTCAGCCTTCGTTAGCTGAATCAAGGGAGTATGGATGTGGAACTTCAACGTCCCTTCAACGCCTGCCTTGGTGGCGAGGTTCGCCACCTGTTCGAACGCCGTGATGAACTCGGGCCGGCAGTCGGGATAGCCGCTGTAGTCGACGGCGTTGACGCCAATAAAGATATCGGCGGCGCCGATTACCTCCGCGTAACCGAGAGCGAGCGACAGCATCACCGTATTGCGAGCCGGCACGTAAGTGATCGGGATGCCGGCGGACATTTCGTCGCCCGGGCGGTCCAGCGGCACTTCGATGTCAGCCGTCAGCGCACTGCCGCCAAAGGCCGCCAGGTCGATCGCGACGGTCCGATGCTCGACGGCGCCAACCGCCGCAGCGACGCGACGTGCTGACTCGAGTTCGAATCGATGCCGTTGGCCGTAGTCGACGCTCAAGGCGTGAACGTCAAACCCCTCGGCACGCGCAACGGCGGCCGTGGTGGCGGAATCAAGACCGCCCGATAGGAGGACGACGGCGGGTTTGGACATGGGATGATTCGATTTCAACGTTGATGGCGTCAGTTGTCATGGGTCAGTTGTCCGTCGTCAGTGATCAGTTGCTGCTATCGCCGCAGCAAACTTCCCCGTTTTCGCAACTGACAACGGACGACTGACAGCAGACGAATTACATTTGGCCGCCCTTAATCAAAAACGGGCCCCAAATCGCACCACTTTCCGCCGCCGTTCCATCATGCCACAATGGCCGTTTCGTCGAAAGGAGCCGTCCGGCATGCCAGATTCCCGCAGTTTGCTCGAAGTTTTTGATAATCAATACCCGCAACGCGACTACAAGATCGAGATCGTCGCCCCGGAATTCACGTCGGTATGCCCCAAGACCGGACAGCCCGATTTCGGCACGATTACGATCACCTACACGCCCGACAGGAAATGCGTGGAGCTGAAAAGCTTGAAGATGTACCTGCAAAGTTTCCGTAATTCAGGCATCTTCTACGAAAACGTCACCAACGCGATGGTCGATGATCTGGCGGCGGTGCTGCAGCCGCGATGGATGAAGATCGAAGCCGCGTTCACCCCGCGCGGCGGCATCTCGTCGAAGATCATCGTGCAACATGCGTCGGCGCTCTAAAGAAATTCAATTTGAACCGCCAAGGACGCCAAGGTTCGCCAAGGAAATACACGGCAAATAAGGAACTGAACCACAACGGCACAACGGACACGACGAAGATAAAGAAATAATTTCTACGCTGTGTCCGTCGTGTCGTCGTGGTGAAACTTCTTCCCTTGGCGTCCTTGGCGGTTCAACTCTAAAAACAGAAGAGAGAATACGATGTCCACGAAGCCCCGCGTCATTCTCTCCGGCTTCGCCGACGAAGCCGCCAACAATAAGACGGCGGTAGAGCAATTCGCGGCCTTCGCCGCGCTGGGTCTCCAGTACTACAGTTTACGATTCGTCGACGTCGGCAACGGCGTGAAAAACGTCATGGAGCTGACCAAGACCGAGGTCACCAAACTCCGTCACCTCGAAGACGAATACGGCATGAACGTAGCGTCGATCGGCTCGCCAATCGGCAAGGTGAAGCTGCTCGATCAGGAAGACGGCACAAAGAATCGCTTCGTGCCGTTCAAAAAGTATCTCGACGACGTGAAGAAGGCCTGCGAACTGGCGCATGCGTTTGAATCAAAGCTGATTCGCGGCTTTTCGTTTTACCATCCCAAGGGGACCGACCCTTGGGAATTCGTGCCGCAAGCGGTCGAGCAGTTGGGGCAAATCGCCGAGACCTGCCATCGCAGCGATCTGACGTTTGGCTTGGAGGTCGAGGCCAATCTGGTGGGGCAGAATGGCCAATTGATGGCCGAGCTCCATCGTCGGGTCAATCACCCGGCGCTGGTCACGATTTTCGATGGCGCCAACATCGTCTGCCAGGGCTACGATGCCATGGAGACCTTCCGGCAGTACCAAGTGATGAAGCCGAGCATCGGCTGGATGCACATCAAAGATTATCTCGACCCGCGCGTCGACAAACCCGTTGGACACGTCGAGGAGGATGCGCTGAGCCACTTCGTCCCGTGCGATCAGGGCGATGCGGGACACGTGCAGATTCTCACCGACTTCGCCCGCGAAATTCCTGCCTTGGAAAAAATGCTGACCCGCCGCGGCATCCCCGGAGTCATCCTCGATCTCGAGCCCCACCTCAAAGGCGGCGGCCAGTACGGCGGCTTCAGCGGGCCCGACGGCATGTCGGTCGCGCTGAAAGCGCTGCAGCGAGTCCTCGACTTTGTCGGCATCGACTACCACCTGCGCGACTTCGACGACGTCAAGGCGGCGCGCGGATTTTAGGCGTCGCGATGAATCGATTCGTCGGCGGGCGATGACGCTGGCTGTGGGGCGGCGCGCTCGACAGCGCTCGCGCGATCGGGATGACGCATCGCGAGTACCGCGGCGCCGCAGCCAATGATCCCGATCGCGATGCCGGCGCTCGACTGCCAGTCTTGCAGCGACGGGGCATTCCAAATCAGGTAGCCCGAAGTACCCAAGGCCGTGAACGCCACGACCATCTTGCCAATCGCCGACTCGACCTTTCGTTTCTTACGGTGCGTGGCGATCGCGCTCCGGGCCGACGTGTTGGCGATTTCACGGAGCGCCGTCAAATCGGTCGACGCAGTCGCTCGGCGACCCTGCTTCATCGATTCGATCTCGAACGGGATGCTCGGGTCATAGTCGAGCGGCGCCGATTCGCTGGCGTCGACCGCGGCCGGCGCTGTCGGCGTGTTCGACGCCGGTTCGGGCAACGTCGACGACGAACTGCTGCGCATGCGCTGCATCATGCTCGCCATGTATGCGTCTAGCGCTTCGTCCGAATCGTCGGCCGGCACGGTGCGATCCGCCGCCTTGGCCGGCGATAAGAACTCATCGTCAATTTCCGGAGGGGCCGCCGGCGTGAGCGAATCACCGTCATTGTCCTCGAGCAAATGACGATACTTGTCGATGAACGACGTCGGGGCGACGTCCGACGCGACCGGAGCTGTCTCAACGGGCGTCGCCGAGGTTTTGCTTCGTTCCTCGTCGACTTGTCGCGGAGTTGTGGCCGGAGGCGCCTCGGCGACCGGCGTCTGGGCGACCGGCGTCTGGGCGACCGGCGTCTGGGCGACCGGCGTCTGGGCGACCGGCGCGTCGGCGCTGGGCGTCTCCGCGACCGGCGTATCGGCGCTGGGCTCCTCGGTAGCCGGTTCCTCGGCGATGGGCGAGTCGACGGTTGCGGACGCTTCCTGCTGAGGTTCGTCAGCGGGGTTCCAAGCATGCAGCAACGCTTCGTGATCAGCGGCCGCAGCCTGCCCCGACGCGGCGGGCTCCTCCGGGACCGTATGACAGGCCGCCTCGTCGATCGCGGCAGCGTCCGGCGACTCGTCGGCGCCGGCGGCGCCGTGCTCGCTCGGCGTTGCCGGCGTGTCGCAAGTTTCACTTGCCGGCGTCGTATGCGAAATCGACTCCTGGGCCGCGATCGCTTGCTCAAGCTCCGCGACGCGTTCGTTGGCGGTGTGGCATACTCCGGCGAGGCGATGGAGTTCTGCCTCGGCATCGCTCAGTTTCCCGGCGAAGTTCGCGCGCTCATTCTCGAGGCTTTCGACGTCGCCGCGAAGCTGCGCGATCGTCGCCGCGTCAAATGCCGCCTCAGCGGCCTGTTGCTTGAACGAATCGCGTTCCGCTTGGACCGCGGCCAGTTCAGCGTCTAACTCGCGGCGGCGCGTCGCATGTTGTTCAAGTTCAAGCCTCACGCCGTCGAGTTCGGTGCGGACGGCCCCCAGTTCGCGAGCGAGGAGCGTCGCCTGCTCGATCTGCGCGCGGAGGCTCTGCTCCAAATCCGCCGCATGAGCCGCTGCCGCGGTTCGTGCGGCCGCCGACTCCTCGGCGCTTGCTTGTTGCGCGTGGAGCGCTGCGTTCAGTTCGGCGCAGCGGGCTGCCTGCGCGGCCTGATCAGTCTGGGCGGCTGCCAACTGCGATCGGAGCGATTCGACTTCGCCCAGGAGCGGACCAATCCGCTCGGATGCGCGTCGGTCGCGCTCAATCAGCTCGAGGTGCAGCTGCTCGTGGTCTGCCGCGTGCGAATCGTAGGCGGCTCGCGCCAGATCGAGCTCGATCTCCATCGCCGCCAGATCAGCGGCCATCGCGTTGGTGCGAAAGCGAGCGTCGCGCGTTGCGGCGATGAGCGACTTCGCACGTCGCCGCGAGCGGTCGCCGACTTGCCACAATTCGAGAATCAACTCGTCTGCGAAGGCGTGGCTGGAAAACGCGAGATTATTACCTGTTGCTGACGGGCCCGTGACCGCAGCAGTCGGCGGCAACGGGGCAAGCTCGCTAGCGCATGCGACCTGCGGCGGCTCGACGACAGCAGCCGGCTGCGCCGCTTCGGGAGCGGGCGGTGCGTGCAGCAAGGCCGGATTATCGGCGAGTGCCGTCGGCATGGCATCGGGAGTCGGTGCGAGCGACGGCGACAGCGGTTCGCGCGTCTCGACCGACGTCGCAGTCATGTTCAGGTCGGTCAACCGCGACAGTGCTGCCGATACGACCGGAGAGTCTGTCTCGGGGACGTCGACGGTTGGCGTTTCCGATGGCAGAAGCGCCAGTGAGGCAGAGGCGGCGGCGGGAGGCGGCGGCGCAGTGCCTGCTCCAGCGCCGGTCGTCGAGACGTCGTCCACCTGCGCCGACGCCGCGAACTCGAGCTCGTACCGCCCGATGGTCAGCTTGTCGCCGACAGCCACAGGCGCCTTTGTAAAGTCGCGCCGGTTCAGCTGCACGCCGGCGCCCCAGCGAGTTGCCTCAACCCGGTGGGAATCGACCGCGACGACGCATTGCAGCGGCCGGCAATCGGCCCCGGGCAACACAATGGTGCACTGCGGGCTGGAGCCGACGGTCGTCTTTCCTTCGACTAGCGGCTCCACGCGAATGAGTTCGTCGGCAAGGCGGAGGCGCAGCGAGTCGGGCTTCCGCAACAATGTTGTGGAGGCGGTTGCAGTCTCGGGCAGCGTCAAGAGCGACATCAATCGTTCAGCGATGGAGCATCGGGACCCGCAGGAACTCATTCAGAGACGCACCTGCCGGCGACGGGGACGGAGCGGTTGCGCAGCGGGTCCTCACAGTGGACAGCAAAGGGTAGTTCAGAATCGCCGCCCTGACGTCGCTCGGCGGCCCTTGGATAAATCCCTGCGACGCGTGCTAGCCCTGCAGGCCTTGCCGCCGCCTGCCAGACAATTCCGCAGAATTCGATTAGCTCGTGCGACCGTTAATGCCGATCTACCGATATTGCGTTACCCCGCACTGCCGGAGCGGCAGCGGAGTTCCCAAGCTCGGTCGATGTCCACCCCGCCGGATCGGTCAGCCGACAGCCCGGACGCGGGGGATTCAAGCGTTGAACGCAGCGAGGATTCGACAAAAATAAGGCGGATTTCCCTAGCTAAGGGGTTGCGTTCCAGGGATTTGGAAACTCAACGGGCTCTGCGACCTTTTTTCGGCGAGGTGCGTACTATAGTTACGGTGCCAGCAAGGCAGCCCCCCGTTGGGAGGGAATTTGAGCTGGCGTCGCGGCGCATCGGAACAGTCGTCGCGATCTCACCAACACTTATTCGAGGCATACGTACGAGGCGGACAATCGATGCTCAAGGCCGTCATTGAACGACGTCCCAGCCGAGGAATCTAGCGTCGCACCGCTACCCGGAAGGTATCACCACCATGGCTCGCAACGATTCCATCGTAAAGATGCGTGAACTGCTCGTGAAGCGCCGCGACGCCCTGCGTCGCGCCCTTGCCGGCGACTTGAGCTTGCTCAAGTCGCTCAACGAACAAACGGGCGGCGACGTGGGCGATGCGGCGCTCGACGCCGCGCAAGATGAAATCAGCTCCAAGCTGGCCGAAGTGGAGAGCCGCGAACTGGCGAATATCGAAGTCGCCTTGGAGCGGATGCGTAGCGGCTCGTACGGTCTCTGCGAGATTTGCAACTGCAAGATCCCGTTGGCCCGGCTGAACGCTCTGCCTTACGCCACCAGCTGCATCGAATGCCAGCGAGCGATGGAATCATCGGGCGGCGGCAGCGGATATGCCGGCGATTGGAGCCGCGTGCTTGATGGCGGCGCCGACGTTGACGTGTCGTTCAGCGATCTCGAAGCCGGCTGAAATCGGCCGTCGACGTTTTCAGGGGAGCCGCTCCCGAGTTACAATCGATGACGCATGCGCGTCGGTTGGATTCGACGCGAGAGATTGTTCGCTCTCGATGGAGTCGCCCGCGATGTCGTTTTGCTTCTCGCTTAACCTCTGCCTCCGCGGGCGATCGTTCTCTTGCGGGCTGGCGGCAATACTGGCGATCTGCACTGCTGCAATCGCCTTCGGCCAGCAAGCTCCGGTCCCCGCAACGCTGCCGAACGAACGCGATTTGATGTTCGATGAGCTCCACCGCGACGTTGCCGCGATGGAGCGCGAACTGAGCATTTACAAGCGAGTCGTTCGACTAGTGGCGCCGTCGGTGGTCCACGTACAAGCGAAGCCCCACGCCGACTTTCGCTTTCGGCGCGAGGTCGAGGAAGCCGGTTCCGGCGTGCTGGTCTCCGTCGGCGGGAAGAACTATGTGCTGACGAATCGGCATGTCGTGAAGAACTCCGACCCCGAGCATATCCGCCTCGAACTCAACGACGGCCGCGAGATTTCTCCCACCGAAATCTTCGCCGATCCGGAAACCGACGTCGCGGTGCTGCCGGTCGACGCGCCCGATCTGATTCCGGCCCGCGTCGGCGACAGCGATCAGTGCGAGATCGGCGACGTCGTCATGGCGTTCGGCAATCCTTTCAACCTCCGTCAGAGCGTAACCCGCGGCATCATTAGCGGGATGGGGCGCTCGAATCTCGACCTCGGCGACGGCGGCGTCGACTATCAAAACTTCATGCAGACCGACGCCGCGATCAATCCGGGCAACAGCGGCGGTCCGCTGATCAATCTTCGCGGCGAGGTGGTTGGCCTGAACACGGCGATCGCGAGCAACTCGGGCGGGAACGACGGGATTGGCTTTTCCATCCCGATCAACATTGCCATGAGCGTGACGCGGCAATTGGTGTCGCATGGGCGGGTCGACCGCGGCTTTCTCGGCGTGATGCTCGACGGCAACTTCAACCTGGAAGCGGCGCGTTCCGCCGGTCTACCGCGGCTGATGGGCGCGCTGGTGAAACAAGTGACGGAGCGATCGCCCGCCGCGCTGGCAGGCGTGCGGACGAATGACGTGATCCTGCGGTATAACAATGCCGCGATCGAAAACGACCAGCATCTGATCAATCTGGTCAAACTCTCCGACGTCGGCCGGCCGGTCGATATGGTCGTCCTCCGCAGCGGGGAGATGGTGAACATTCAGGCCCAAATCGGCCGCTTGGACGACTTTCTCGCCGAGACCGAAGCGGCGCTGAAGGCCGCCCCGGCGAAATAGCTGGGCATCTTCCTTTGGCCTGCTTCGCCATGCGAAGCGGCGGTCCGCGGCCATGCCTCTGCTAGCACGATTTGCCTCTCTGCAAAGCCGCCCAATCAGCGAGACTCGCTCGGCGCCGGCTGGCCATTGGCGTATTTTCGTGGATTCTGTAACGCTGCGGCGCTCCGAGGCGTAAAAGATTGTGCCCCGTCCGGCGAATAGCCAGGCGGGAATCGTGCAATCACGCCCCATTCCACCAATTGAAAGACGTCACATGCTCCGAGCATTGCTGGCCGCAACCCTACTGCTTGTTGGAAGTAGTTTCCACCCCACCGACGCCAGTGCCGCAGAGGCCGCGTACCGGCTTCCGGCCGACACGGCGTTCATCCTGAATCTCGATCTGCAAGCCGTGCGGAAATCCGAGGTCGGCGGGCGGCTGTTGAATTTGGTCGTCGACAAAGCCATCGAGAAGATCGCGGAGAAGGGAAACACTGATCGCGAGGCGGCGCTGAAGCAAGTCGAAGAAATCCTGGGCTTCAATCCTCTGGAAGAGGTGAAGTCGATCACCGTCTCGGCCAACGACTATGAAGAGCCGGAGAACTCGCTGGTGGCCGTGGTACAGCTTGGCAAGACGACCGGAAACCTCGAAGGTCTGCTCCTCGGTCTGCCGGCGTATGCCGTGGCTGACTACGAGGGTCAGCAGATTCATTCCGCCGCTCCAGAGGATGGCCAAACGCTGTACGTGGCCTTCGTAGCGGATGAGTCAGGCAACCGCCGAATTCTCTTTTCGGCGCAGCGCGACGCGGTTACAAGTCTGCTCGATCAAGCGGCCGGCAAAAGCCTTGCTGGCGATCAGGCTGCCGACTTCACCGTCGAGCAATCAGATGATCGCTTGCTCTCGCTGAAAGTGAACAAGCTGCCGCCGGATGCGGTCGAAGAAGGCCCGCCAGCGAACGTGGCCAAGATATTGAAGGATGCGTCGCTCGGCATCGACGAGGCCGATGGGCGCGTTGGGCTGAACGTGGCGCTGGCAGCCGCCACTGAAGAGCAGGCGGAACAACTTCGACAGATGGCTCAGGGATCGATCGCCATGATTCAGTTCGCCCAAACGGCCAATCCAGAGGACCAGGATCTGAAGAAAATCGCCGGGATGATCAAGGGCGCCGCCGCGTCGCGCGACGGGACGACCGTCAAGGTCAGCTTGCAGTTGCCGGCGGCCGACGTCGCGGCCATCATCGACGAGAAGCTAAAGGACAAATAGTCCGCATGCTGGCCGAGCGCACCGATACGAACGACGCAGCCGCCGAGGCGTTCGAACCCAACGAACTGGTTCGCCGCGCCCAGGCTGGCTGCGTCGATTCGTTTGCGGCGCTTGTGCATCACTTTCAACCCCGCTTGATCGAGATGCTCCGGCAACGCTACGGCACGGATCGAGGCGACGCTGAGGATGTAGCTCAAGAGACGTTTGCCAAGGCGTTTCAACGCCTCGATCAATTCGACTCCAGCTACTGCTTCTCGACGTGGCTCTACACGATCGCCAGGCGAGGAGCCATCGATCGCCGACGACGCCGACAGCGCGAGCCGCAGCAAACATCGCTCGAACTGGAACGATCGGCGTGCATCGAAGCGGATGTGGCCGGGGCCATGGAACGACGCGAGAACGCCGAGAACGTCTGGCGGCTGGCAAAGGCAGTCCTGTCCGAGCCGCAGTACACGGCCACTTGGCTGCGATTCGCCGAAAGCTGCGAGGTCGGTGAAATTGCCCGCCAGATGAATCGGAGCCGCATTGGCGTACGCGTACTGTTGCATCGCGCTCGCACGATACTGATGCGCGAACTTGGCGACGATGCCGCCGCGACGCCGCCGACCGCGCAGGGGGAGAACTAACGCCATGCGACGCATGATTGCCCAATGGATGATCAGCCGCTCGATTGACAGCGGCCGCAGCGTGCCTGCGTGGGTCCGGGCCTGGCTGGGCGACGAGGAGACGATCCGCTTCGAAGCCTCGGCTCGCCGGCTTGCCGACGCGCTGGAGCGCGACGCGCCGGCGTGGCGCACGCTCGCTCCTCACACGGGACAAGAGAAACGCATCAAACGAGAGCAGCGGCGCTGGATAGGCCTTGCGCCGCGTTGGGCCGCCGCCGTCGTCGTTGGCGCGTTGCTTGTGGGCGGGCTCGCGTGGAAGTCTGGCCAGGAGGCGGCTCCCGTGCGGCCGCAGGTCGACGTCGCTCGATCGACGGACGATGCGGCGCTCACCCGCGATGACGTCGACTGGCTCCTCACCGCCTTCGACGAGAGCCAATTCTCGTTCGGTGAACTGGTCACTCGCTTGGACGCCGTGATGACGCCTCGCGTCCCAAACAAGCGGCTCGGGCCGCAGGTCGATGCGGCCGTCGAGTTCTTCGCCTACCGCCTGCCCGCCAGCACGGCGAAGGTTGCGGGCCTCTCGCATGCGACGGCGACGCTGGAATCGCCCAGCTTGCTGTCGCGAATCTGGTTGGGCAAACGAGGAACGTAAGTCCCTGGCTCCGCCAGTGGGCAACAGTGCGCAGGGCAGCGCCTGCCGTCATGGTGACCGACCCCCTGGCCGAGCCAGGGGCGGCAATGTCAGAAGCTGTCGCGGAGCCCGCGGAGAATACCGCTCACCACTTCCGCCGCGTCGACGTCGATCGCGACGTCCATGTTCGGGCGATCGAACGTTCGCGGGCGACGGTCGATGACCGTGGCCCCGTAGGTGAGCATCCCCTCGGTCTCGACGTCGCAGGGCAACGCCTCGGTCACGATCAATTCGGGCCGGGCCGCCGCCATCACGGCCACCGCCTCGGCGGCGTACATCGATTCGAGCCCCAGGCGTTGCCGATAAGCTTGAAACGCGCCGGGCAGGATCGCTCGCAGCAGACGACCCATCGACGACGCCTCGCTCGGCAAGTTGCTCAGAAGCTCGTACGTTAGCGCCGCCCGGCTGGTCACGTCGAGCGGCAGCAGCGTCGTGGTGGCGTGCGACCGGAAGACCCGCTGGGCGGCTTCGGCGTCGCAATACATGTTGAACTCCGCGGCCGGGGAAACGTCTCCCGGCCCGTTGAGCGTGCCGCCGACGATCATCAGGTGGCCCACTTGCAGCGCCAACTCCGGGTCGAGTTGGAATGCCGCGGCAATGTTGTGAAGCGGCCCTCCCGCGATCAGCGTCACCCCTCCCGGATCGTTGCGGATTTCCTCGGAGATGACCTTCAGCGCCGGATGCTGCTGATGAAGCTCGGCGATCCCGAGCGTCGCGCCGCACAGGCCGTCGACGCCCCACAATTCGCGACCGTCGGTCCGCAGCGGCTGCTCCTCGTCGGCCACGCCGATGCGGGGCCAGCGTGGCGGGTCGAGGTGTTCGATAATCGCCTGGACATTGCGGCTGGCCTGGCGGGGGGCGACGTTGCCGCCGGTCGCCGTGACGGCCACGACCTCCAGGTCGGGGTGGGCCAAGGCCAGGCAAATGGCCAGGGCGTCGCTGACCCCTGGATCGACGTCGAGGATAACTTTGCGTGCCATGGGCTTCGTGCCGCGGTAGGTGCCGAGTGGACTGAAACTCGCGTGGTTTGGCTGCGCATTCTAGGGAGATGACAGCAGGCCAACAACCCGACGAACAGCACCGCCCGACGGTCAGCGGCGCGTCTCGGCGTCCTCGGCGACAGGCGTGCCCCCATACTTCCTGAAGTCTCAGGAAGTTAGAATAGGGCCATCCACCTGATTGCTTCCGCCAAACATTGGCTCGCCCATGTCCGACACCTTCACGACGCTCCTCGGCCGCCTTGCAGCCGGCGAAGACCTCACTGCCGGCGAGATGACCGAGGCCATGGGGGCGATCATGTCGGGTGATCGGCCCAAGGGAGAGATTGGACTCTTCCTCACCTCGCTGGCCGCCAAAGGGGAAACGGCGGAGGAGGTGGCTGGGGCCGCGCGGGCGTTGCGAGCCCACATGACGCCGATTCGCAGCCGCTACGACCGGCTGCTCGACACCTGCGGCACCGGCGGCGGCGGGAGCAATCTGTTCAATGTGAGCACGACCGCGGCTTTGGTCATCGCCGCCACGGGCGTGCCGGTCGCCAAGCATGGCAACCGGAGCATCACCAGCCGGAGCGGCTCGGCCGATGTGCTGGCCGAGCTCGGCGTGAACATCGCCGCGACCATCCCGCAGGTGCAACGGTGCCTCGACGAACTCGGCATCTGCTTCTGCTTCGCGCCGCTGATGCACCCGGCGATGAAGCATGTTGCCGAGGTCCGCAAAGAGCTTGGCATGCGGACGATCTTTAACGTGCTGGGGCCGCTGGCGAATCCAGCGCACGCGTCGCACCAGTTGCTCGGCGCGGGGCGACCGGAGTTGCGACCACTCCTGGCGTCCGCGCTGCGGATGCTCGACGTTGAACGGGCCCTGGTGGTCAGCGGGGAGGATGGGCTGGGCGAAGCAACGCTGACGGGTCGAACGCTGGCGACCGATGTGAGCCGCGGCGAAGAGCATGAGGTGGTCTACCGCCCGGAAGACTTTGGGCTGGCCGTGCAATCGCTCGATGCGGCTCGCGTCGAAAGCCCTGCCGAGAGCGCGGCGATTGTTCGCGGGGTACTGGCGGGCCAAGCGGGTGCGGCGCGTGATATTGTCATTCTCAACGCCGCCTGCGGGTTGATCACCGTCGATCAAGCGCTTGAGCCTACCACCGCCGCGAAACGGGCTGCGGAGGCGATCGACTCCGGCGCGGCAGGCGAATTGCTGCTGAAGCTGGCGGCGCTGTCGCATGGTTAACCTCTATGAATTGAACCGCCAAGGACGCCAAGATCGCCAAGGGGAACAGGATTCACCACAACGACACAACGAACACGACGAATGATCCAGATAATTTTTTCCGTCGTATTCGTCGTGCCGTCATGGTTCAATTGGTCAGATATGTATTTCCTTGGCGCTCTTGGCGTCCTTGGCGGTTCAGTATTTGGGAATTTCGCATAGCTCCGCGACGATTTTCTCAGCCGCGGCGGGCTGTTAGACTCGTGGGACTGCCTTCGCCCGCCAACCGTTACCAATGAGCCCGTTAGCACGTGTCCCGAACGCCCCCTAGCCGCGACATTTCGGGACGTTTGGTCTTTCTAGGGACCGGCACCAGCGTTGGCGTGCCGGCGATTGGCTGCGACTGCGAGGTCTGTGCTAGCAGCGATCCGAAGAACAACCGGACCCGCTGCGGGCTGGCGATCGGGCTGCCCGAGGGAAACCTGTTGATCGACACGCCGCCGGACCTCCGGCAGCAGCTGTTGCGGGAGCGGATCGGGATCATTCACGCCGTGGCGTACACCCACGAGCATGCCGACCACATCTTCGGGCTCGACGACCTGCGGCTGATGCAGTTTTACTTGGGCGGGCCGGTGCCGCTGTACTGCGAGCCGGCGGTCGAAGCGCGGATTCGCAAGTCGTTCGACTACGCCTTCCAGTCGCCCGCGCGATTGCACACCGGCGCCATTCCGGCGCTGACGTTTGAATCGATCGGTCTCGATCCGTTCGACGTGCTCGGCGCGCGGGTGCTGCCGGTGCGGCTCCACCATGGCCCGTTCGTGCCGGTGCTCGGTTTTCGTTTCGGCAACGTCGCCTATTGCACTGACGTCAACGCGATCCCCGAAGCAAGCATGCAGCGGCTCGAGGGGCTCGACGTGCTGATTCTCGATTGCCTGCGGCGCGAGCCGCATGCGACCCACTTCAGCCTCGACGAGACGCTGGCCGTGTGGCGCGAACTGCGCCCGCGGCGGATGCTGCTGACGCATCTGTCGCACAATTTTGATCACGAAGCGACCAACGCGGAACTGCCCGCCGGCGTCGAGCTGGCGTTCGACGGGATGGAAGTGGAACTGACGTGAGCGTGCGCGTGGCGGCGCTCGTTCTTTTGTCGCGTTTGTGCATTTTGGCGACATAATTCGTAAGTTTGCTTCTCCTTTGGGTTTGTGGTTTATGACATCCGCGACAATTTGTCGTCGCGGCATTCTTGTCGTCTTATCTGTCGTTAATTGGGCGCTGGGGTCGGGACGACCCCGCTCGCTGGGGGAGTTTTGCTTTTGCGTGCGCCGGCGGGGGGCCCCATTAATGTGCCGCAAAATTCTTTCCTTCCGCCGCAGGTCGCGCCGCGTTTGAGCCTTTGTTTTTCGGGGTTTTCTGACCAAAAGAGCTCGAAAAACGCGAGCAAATTTTGCGTTTTGCGGCTTTGGGGCTGGAGACGCAAAAGTCGCTGGCTTTTTGCAGGAACGAATGCTGAGCGCTAACCGCGCAGTATGAAGGCCTCCCGTCGTGAGGAGCACGGGCGAATGGCCAATCGCCGAAAATGAACTTATGTTCACTTTAGCGATCTTGGTGGCCAATTTCAACCTGGAAGCCTGGGGGGTTTTCCAGCCACAAAGTGGCGCAGAAGCTCGCAAAAAAGTCTCTATATCTGCAGTGATCCGTCTTGAGTGCTAAAGTTGGTCACCCGTGCGACGATAATCCGTGCCACTAGCCAACAAGTCTTCCGTAGCCTCTGACGGGACCAGTGACCTCCGCTCGGACGTTAAAAGGGCGTTGCATCGACCTCAACCGGGATTAAGGCCTCTTCGACTACGAACGAGCAAAAAGCTCGAACTGAATGGACGACAGCCGCGCTAGCGCGAAGTAGTGACACCGACACTCGCAATTGGCTACCATAAGAGCGTGCAATTGAGATTTGTCGTTTGTCGGCTGGTCGTGACTCATGCTGTCCCCGCAGTTGCAAGCATTGTTCGATACACTCGATCGCCGCGAGCGACCGGAAGACGTTGCGCGACAGGTGCTAGAAGCTGCCGAGTTCGACGTGCGCGAACGCAAACTGCTTTCTAAGGCGTCGTCGCGGTCCAATACTTGGTCATCGATGAGTGCAGACTTTGCACATCCTGCTTCCATGGCAAGCCAGATGTCCGTCGCGCGCTGCTTGTTTGCGACCTCGGCAGACGTGGACCCGTCCGACATGGCTGCGATGGCTGACTACCTCAGTCGCGCTGAGCGTGAAATCAACAAAGAATTCGGTGCGAATGACTTTTTGAAAGATAGATTGTCGCGATTAGGGCGTGCGGCCAAAGGCATGGAAATCTCGAAACGTCAGTATAACAAACGGTTCCGGCTTGCCGCACGAATGGAACGCAAACGTTTGCGAGTGCTTCGCGAGCAGATAAAACGCAGTCTGACGCTTACAAGCAAAAGCCGCTTGGCGAGCCAGCTAAAGTCGAGTGATTTTGTTGATGCAAACACTGCTTGCTTCATTGCGTACTATGTGGCGCGGTGCAATTTACGAAGTGTTTTCACAAACCAATCGCAAGCGCGGCCATTCGACGAAATCTGCGACATGCTGCTTAAGCGCTGCCACGCGTCGGTATCAACGAATTGGACAGCGATAGCCCATGTTCTGCCAGATGCTGATGTACTAAAGAATGTGTCGGCAACGGATCGCGGGAAGTTGCTGGGCAAATACTTTGCCGTTATGCAGTCAGCCGCGGAACTTCTACATGAGGTGTGGGAGCAAAGCAAAATCAACCGCGAGACAATGGTTGTGCGGCGCGGCAACGACTCGACGACGTGGAACGTGACCGCGGGAGCATGGAACAAGCTAAGATCAGGGTGGTTTTCGTTGCTATTTAGCCTCGGACTTGATGAATGGATCGAATCAATGTGCCCCGGCAAAGTTCTTCGGTTGATGGCTGCCGACGTTGCCGCCTGGCATCGTGCATCAGGCGGCGACTTGCACGCGGACACAGGCCCCTGGTGCGATCTCCCGTTTCCGTGGGAAGTGCTCCGTGGCGAGTCTTGCACGAAAAACCGCGTTATGGACGTCTGTATGAAATGGCGCGTCGACCCGGTAAAATCTGGGTGGACATCGCCTCCGCCTGAACGGAAGGTTGCGCGCTATACACCTACCCCTGAACTCGTTCACGGCGTTGAGGTTTCTAGTCCGCAATTGGCCGCACTCCTCCGCTCAATCGGTGTATTTTCAGGTAAACCGGTTAAAGTCACAATTGACGAGGTTTAGCTGGGATAGCTCAGTGGTAGAGCGTCCGGCTCTTGGACCGGATGGACGCAGGTTCGAGCCCTGCTCCCAGCTCTTACATATGCCGACGGGTGGCATGTCGTCGCAGTTAATTAGCATGCGGGAACCGTGGTCGGCCCCGCGTTGAGTTCCGGCATGCTTACGCCTTGCGGGCCTAAGCATCCAGACCGTCGATCGTCGTCGGCGGGGTCGACGATCACGTTCACATTCTATTCACTCTCGCTCGTACTCGCGACGTCGCATCAGTAATTAAGGAAGCGAAGCGAGGCTCCTCGGTCTGGGCCAAAGCCCAAAACCAAACGCTCGCCGACTTCGCCTGGCAGAGCGCTATGGCGCCTTCTCCATCGGCGCCTCGCAAGTCTCTCGGGTCCGGAACTGCATCGCCGCCCAGCAGGAGCATCACCGCCGAACGTCGTTTCAAGACGAGTTCCGCACGCTGCTCAAACGTTACGACGTTGCTTTCGACGAACGATTCGTTTGGGACTGATGCAACCCCTTCAGGGTTGCGGGGTGACGAATCACCGCGTACCCGGGGTAGATCGCGATGCGATCAACCCCGGGCTGAATGATGGAACGCCTTCAGAGTTTTACGGTCCGTCGACGGTGCCGGGAGTTGAGACGAGTACGATGAATTATACGCGTTCTAATTTGAAGTAGCGCGATCGAGGTGAGTGGCGGCACAGACGGTTTTCATGAGTTCGGCGTCGAGAGCCACTTTCGTCCAGGCGTCGACGGCGGCTTGTTCGAGGGCGTCGTAATTGTCGTAGGCTCGGTTGCTCCAGCAGTGGCTCTTGAGATAGTGCCATAAATTCTCGATCGGATTGAGTTCGGGACTGTAGGCCGGCAGCGTGACGACGGTGACGTTGTCGGGAACGCGGAGTTGGCGGCTGATGTGAAAGCCGGCCCCGTCCCACAGCATCACGGCATGTTCGCCTGAGGGAATCGTCCGAGCGAACTGGGCGAGGAACTCATTGACGATCTTCGCATTGAGCTGCGGGCTGAGCAGCCCTTCGGCATGCCCCGTCTCGGGGCAGACCGCTCCCAGCACCCAGAGATATTCATACTCGGTCTGACGAATGGCCGTCGGCCGCGACCCGGTCCTGGCCCAGACGTTCGTGGTCGTTCCTTGTTGGCCGAACCGCGATTCGTCCTGGAAGTAGATCCGCAGACGTTTGGTCGGATACGCCGCGGCAATCGCTTGCACGCGTTCTGGCCACTGACGGAGGAACTCCGTTTGCTTTTCGGGGTCCGCCTTGCGATGCCGCGGCCGAGGGCGGAGGTACGAGTAGCCTAACCGGTGTAGCAAGTGATACACGCCGGCCAAAGAGCGGAGCAGATGGAACTCCTGCGCCAGAATCCGCTGCACGTCCTTGCCGCGCAGCGAGCAGACGTCGTCTTCCGCCGTGGGGCCAGCGTCGAGACGCTGACGAACTTCGTCCTGTTGTTGGGGCGTCAGCGGCAAACGCTCTTCGCGGCCGCGTCGATCGTTGAGGCCCGCCAGGCCTTGTTCGTTGTAGCGACGCACCCATCGCTGGCAGATGCGGCGACTCAGGCCCACGGCCATCGCCACGGCTGGAGCCGTCCATCCCTCCTGCGCCAGAATCACAATCCGCAGACGTTTGGCGCGGTCGGCGTCCTTCTCGACGCGTTCCAGACGCTTGAGTTCCGCCTGAGGCAAATGGCCCTTCACCTCCATCGCAACCTCTCAAAAAGGGGATTGCGATAGCATGATGGATAAACTGGGCGGGCGCAAGAGGAGGCGCGCTACTTCAAATTAGAACGCGTATTACAACTCACCTTACGGGCCAAAAAAAAACCGCGGACGATGGCTCGTCCGCGGTCTTTTGGGTTTCGAACTCTGTCAGCTCGCGAACTTTGACGGTGTCGGGAGCCTTTTGCCGCTGGCGACTCCCCACTGATTCGAGACCCTCCAGCGGCAAAAGGCTCCCGACACCCTGGCGCTTAGCGAACCGCCAGCCGCCCGTCGCCGAGCAGTTCCAGGTAGTCGAGCGCGATGGCGATCAACTCGTCGTTGTACGGCGTCTGCGGGAACACGGGCTTGTCGTTCGCCTGCAGGTCGTCGAACATTTCTTCCTGCTGCTTCTCGGTGTTGAGTTCCTTCCGTTCGGCGAGGAACTTTTCCTTGTTCAGCGTCAGCGGCTCGTCCTTCCGTTCGAGGTAACGGGCGATCCGCTCCTTTTCTTTCTTGAAGTGCTCGCTCTGCTCGACTCGCGCCGACGAGCGGCGACGGAGCTCTTCGATCGTCTTGGGCGAGGCGTTCGGGTAGTTCTCGTGCGGCAGCGGTAGAACGCTGTCGAACTTCAGGGCGTAGTCGAGGTCCGACTCGCCGATCGGCCAATGGCTGATCTGCGAGGGAAGCTCGACGTCGGAAACGACGCCGCGGTTCTGCGTGCTGTCGCCGCCGGGGCGATAGAACTGCTGGATCGTCATCTTCAAGGCGCCGTAGTTCGGCGGATTGAACTGATTGACGTAGCGGCCGAGTTCTTCAAGTTCCTGGACCGTGCCCTTGCCGTGGGTGGCCTTGTCGCCGACGACGATGCCGCGGCCGTAGTCCTGGATGGCGCCGGCGAAGATTTCGCTGGCGCTAGCGCTGAACTTGTTGATCACGACCATCAACGGACCTTCCCAGACCGCTCCCGGCTTGTCGTCGGGGTGCGGAATGACGCGGCCGTCGGGGCCCTTCACCTGGACGACCGGGCCTTGGTCGATGAACAGGCCAGTCATCTCGACCGACTCGGGGAGCGAACCGCCGCCGTTGAAGCGGAGGTCCATCACCACCATGTCGACCTTCTTAGCCTTGAGTTCTTCGAGCAGGCGGCGAACGTCGCGGACGGCGCTCTTGTAATCCTCGCGACCGCTGCGGCGGCCTTCCATGTCCATGTAAAAGCTGGGCAGGTTGATGACGCCGATGCGGAACACCGTGCCGTCGGGCCGCTTCTGCTCAATGATTTCGCCGGTTGGCTCCTGGGCAGTCGAGCCGTCGTCGGCAACCTTGAGGGTGGTGGCTTCGGCGTCGCCGACGACCTGGCCCTTGGAGTCGCGTTCGAGCACGGCGCTGCGCGCCTCGCTGTCTTTCAGTTCGATGCGAGCGCGGGTGATGTCGTAGGTGGCTAGCTCGGCGCCGCCGGCCTTCTTCACTTCGAGGCGAACGACGCTCCCCGGTTTGCCGCGGATTTTCATCACGACGTCGTTGAGCTTCATGTCGGTGATGTCGATCATCTCGCCGTCGGGGCCTTGCGCGACGCCCGTGATGACGTCGTCGACCTTGAGGCGGCCATCCTTATCGGCGGCGCCGCCGGGGACGATGTGGCGAACGACCGTTTCACCGTACTTCGATTCGAGCGAAGCGCCGATGCCGTCGAGTTCGAGCCGCATTTGAATCGCGAAGTTCTCAAGATTCTCGGGCGACATGTAGCTGCTGTGGGGATCGAAGCTCATCGTCACCGCGGTGAGGAACATTTCGAGCAGCTCGTCGTTGCTCGTCTGATCCCAGCGGCGGGCGATGCTTTGGTAACGCTTGTGGAGCCGATCGAGCGTTTGGTCGGCCGGAGTTTCGTCGTCGGTCGACTGCAGCAGGAGGTCGTACTTCACGCGCTTGCGCCAGCGCTCGTCGGCCTCTTCCTTGGTCTTGAACCAGGCGAGCTTTTCGGGGTCGCGCTCCATCGATTCGTCGACGGTGAAGTCGTGAGGTTGGTCGACCATGGCCTGCGCGACCGCGGTCCGCTCAGCAACGCGCTGGAGAAAGAGATCGAAGATGCGCTTGGCGAGCGTGACGTCGCCCGCCTTGATGTAGTCGTCGATTCTGGTGCTCTCGGGAGCGAACTGGTCGATGTCGCTCTGATAGAAGTAGAGCTTCATCGGATCGAGCGTCTTGAAGTACATCTCCAGGGCGCGCTTGGCGATCTCGTCGTTGACGTGCAGCTGCGCCATGTGGCGCTTGTCGATCAGCGAGCTGACGAAGATCGAAATGTTCTTCTGTTTGATCTGCTCTTTGCGATCGGGGTCGGTCGGACGGGCCGATGCGAAGGGGGCGGCTAGCGTTGAGGACAGGACGCCGACCAGGGCGAGCCCCAACAGTCCCCGGCGAGAGCGGTCGCCGGCGCCTTTCATGGCAGAACGAAACATGTATGTGCCTCTTCGAGAAAAACGAGAATGAGTGCAGGTAGCAGTAGGCTATGCTATCCCTCTACGCGATCTGGAGCGAAGTGGATCGGCTCGGGGCCGCCAAAGGATGCGGGAAAGGTTGGCGAGCGGGGCTCTCCGACCGCAACTGGGGCGCGGGCGACAAGTCGGCCTGGCGGCGTTGTCCCTTATGCGGCAACCAGTTGCGGGAATCTATGGGGCATCCTAACGGCGGTCCGTAGCGGCGGCAAGATCGCTGTAATCGTGGCGATTTTACGGCGTGGACGGGTGTTGTCGGCGGCGCGTGGAATGGCGGGTCGCATGCTCAGCGGCTTCAAGAACAATCGATCGGTACGATGCCGCGGCTGACACTCTGAGCTGCCGAAACCTGACCTCGCTGGTTCCCTCCCCTTGAGGGGGAGGGTTCGGGAGGGGTGATTGAAGCATGTACCAGGGCTCCGCCCCCTCCCCAGCCCTCCCTTGAAGGGAGGGGGCCGCAGGATCATGACGCCACCCGCCGTGGGCGGTCCGCTACGCTGTGGCCCGCTCGACTTCCGTGACGAGGTGCTGATCCCAGCGCGGGAAGACCGAACGGAGCTGAAACATGACGGCATCGTCATGTTCCGCGGCAATGATTGGTCGGGCAGCGGCGGCGAGGGAGGCCGACAGTTTGGCGTGGGCCCCATCGCGGGGCCGGATGGCGATGGCCCAATCGGGGCCGCTCAGGGCGGCTTGCCCAAGCTGCAGCCAAGCGGAGTCGTGGGCCAGGGGCTCGGCTGAGGCGACGCCGGGTGCGGCGGCGATCAGCGATGCGAGACGTACGGCCCGCTGCTGAAGATTGGCCGTCGGGGCCGAGAGGAGTTGCCAAACGGGAATGGTGAAGATGACGCCCTGTTCGTCGTCGCGATAGAGTTGGCTGGTGGCATGGAGCGCCGCGGCCTGGAGCGCGTCGAGCGCGGCGAGCCGTGCTAGCGGATGACCGGCGGCGGCGGCGATCAGCGTGCGGCGCCCGAAGAGCAGGCCGCAACTCGGTCCGCCCAGCAGCCCGGCCCCGTCGACAATGACGAGATCGGCGCCCGCGGCCAGGCGGTCGCGAATCGTGTCGACGGCGGCGAGACCATGGGCTTGAGGATTCACGAGGCCGGCCAACGGGGCGACGTCGATGAACTGGGCGCCGGCCGCTGTCGCCTGTTGGGCGGCATCGGCGGAGCTGAGCCAAGGCTCGGCGTCGTGGGCGCGAAGCAGCGCGGCCAGCGGCGCGCCGGCGTTGAGCTGAGTCGTTAGCGTCCCGCGCTCGACGGCACTGCGGAGCACGACGCCATTGCGGGCGGAAACGCCGCGCCAGTCGATGCCGGTCGCGCCTGTTTCGACGCCGCCGGCGAGCAGCGATTCGCGGTTGGCGGTGGCGGTCGCGAGGGCGACGGCCAGCGCGGCGTCGAAGTTGTTTAGCGCGAGGACGCTTTCGGCGCCGGTGAGTTGGCAGAGCTCGTGCTCGGCCGCCTGTCGCAGTTGATTGCCGCGCTGGTGATATTCGCCGGCTTGCTGCATCATGGCATGAACGGCAACGTCGGCGAGCGGCGGCGTGAAGTCGCGCTGGCCGACGACAACGCCGGTGGCATTGATGATTGGGCCGCCGTTGGTCGGTTCGCCCAAGAGTCGTCGCACGAGGCGATCAGCCAGATGGCCGACGGGCGGAATCTCGAACTTGCCGGCGCGCTCGACGACGGTGGTGCGGAGTTCGTCGAGGAAGCCCGCCGCGCGTTGGGCGACGGTCGAGCGATTGATCCGTTCGACCACCCCTTTGACGCGCGGGTGCTCCAGCAACTCGCCGATGGACGGGAGCTGCGGCAGATGGGGCTCGAATTTCATGGCGGGGCGTGCGGTGAAAGGAACGCGGGAACGAGGCTTCCCGTGATTATGTTCCTGGCACGCAACGGCCGTCTATCGGGCCGCGGCTATTTCGCAACAACGGAGATTGTGGGAGGGGTCTCCGACCCCGACGCGGCTCGGCTAGATTTCGCCCGCATGCAGTGGAAAGCGGAATCGGCGTCGGAGACGCCTCCCACAATCGGGCTCGCCTACAACGACTTCGCGTTGTCGTTGCCGCCGAGGCCGACGTCTTTGGGCGAGGGGAAAGGATCGTTGGCAGCTTGCTTGACGATCTTCTGCTCGCGCTGCTTCGCGGCGAGGGCGCCGATGCCGGCAGGGGCGAAGCTTTGACAACCGACGAGCGCCACGGCTGCGCTGAGGGCAATGGCGAGCGACGCGGTGCGCGAACATTGCCCGCTGGCGAGTAGCTGCAAACCCATCGAATGGTCCTTGGAGAAGTGGGCGGCGGAGCGACCCCGAGCGAGCGGGCGAAGCTTACTCTTCGCCAACGCGGGGCTGCTTCATCCACTCGGTGACCGTCGCCGGGCCTTCGGGCGCCTTGGGCTCTTTGCCGGTCAGGCGGTCCCACAGCGACGGGGCCTCGCTCGCGTTCGCGACGCGGGCTGCGGGCTCTTCGGTCTTGCCGCCGCGGAGGATCTCTTTGGTCCCTTCCCAGGCCTTCTTGCCGCCGTCGGAAACCTTTCTGGCGCTCGACTTGATCGGCGCGAGCGGATCGGCGGGCATCTTGGGCATGTTAATTTTAGGCATCGTGATGGTCGGCATCTTGAGCCAGCCCCACGGGCTTTGCGATTCCTCAGGAGTAGGCGTGATGTCGCTTCCTGGTTGCTGCTGGGCAACGGGCGCCTGGGCAGCGCCGACCGGCTGCGCAACGAAGGCGGCCGCGATGGCAATCCACAGCAGGAGTCGTACGACGTTCATGTCGTGGTCCTCTGAAAAAGACGAATCAGATCAGTAGTGCAGTCCGCCACGCCGCAGGGCCGGAAGGTCTCCCGCGAACGGACGGGGCGAAGTGTTTCAAATTGCCGGAAATCGGTCCAGGGCGATTGGGAAAGGGGGGCGGCCGGGCGATTGTCCCTCCCGCCCAATTGGCCTAGGATGACCCCAGTTATTGTTGACAAGTTGACTCACCGTCAGGGGATCGAAGGCCCGCTTTTGCCGAGCTTCGCCCGCCAGTCTTCCGCAATCCAGGCGTTGGCGGCTAGCCGCTGAAAACGCCGACTCAAACATTCTGCATGAAGAACCTAGGTTTCATCGGCGCCGGTCGCATGGCGACTGCACTAGCACGCGGCTGCGTGACCGCAAATTTGGTGGGCGCCGAGGGCGTGCTAGCAAGCGATCCTCATCAACCGTCGCGGGAGAAATTCGCTGAGGAGCTTCCTGGGGCCCGCGTAACGGGCGAGAATGCCGCCGTGCTGAGCGAGTGCGACACGGTGGTGCTCGCCGTGAAGCCGCAGATGATGGACGGCGTGCTCGCAGAGATTCGCCCGCATGTCGAGGGGCGGCACTTGCTCGTTTCGATTGCCGCTGGCGTCACTTTAGAGCGGCTGGCGCGTCAGCTCCCTGCGTCGACCCGGCTCATCCGCGTGATGCCGAATACGCCGTGCCTGATCGGTCAGGGCGCAAGCGCGTTCGCGCTCGACGCCGCGGCGACAGCCGAGGACGCGGCGATGGTCGAGCGGCTGCTGGCGAGCGTCGGCAAGTCGTATGAAGTCGAGGAGCCGCTGCTCGATGCCGTCACGGGGCTGAGCGGTTCGGGACCGGCTTTTGTCTACACGGTGATCGAAGCGATGGCCGCGGGCGGCGTCGCCGGCGGATTGTCGCCGGAGCTGGCGCTCGAACTGGCGACGCAGACGGCCGCGGGCGCCGCCGCGATGGTCGCGCAGACGGGCCTGTCGCCGGCGGAACTGCGGAGCCACGTCACGAGTCCCAACGGCACGACGCTCGCGGGGCTCAACGCGCTCGCCGAGCGCAACGGATCGGCCGCCATTCAAGCTGCCGTTGAGGCAGCCACTAATCGTTCTATTGAGTTAGGGAAATCGTAAGGGTAGTTCATGTCCATTTTCTGCCAGATCGACGACAAGTTCGTACCGCTCTACCGAGTCATGTGGATCGCGGCGACGCCGCACTTCTGCGGCGACGAGGAGTGCCAACGCGAAGGGTTTTACGAAATTCGCCTGGAGCAGGACGAGTCGGTCTGGGCCAAGTCGGAAGAGCGAGACAAGATGTTGGCTCAGATCGAAGCTTGGCAGGGCGACCCTGGCATCGAGGAAGAAGGGGACGAGGAGCCTTGGTAATCACGCCAGGGAATGGGAGGAACATCATGGCCAAAGCACCGACCGGCGGAGGAAAGGGGAATTCCAAGCGTGAAGGGGACGAGCTATTGTGGCTCGAGACCTACTTCATTCTCTTTCCCGGCAAGCGGCGTCCGACGCTCACGCAAGTCGAGCGGGCCCTCACCGAGGCGAACCCGCGTCTCCGACTGAAGAACCTCGCGGCGGATGAAGACGGATTGTTCGCTTCGGTGCTGATCGAATCGGCCGAGGACAACGCCGCCGTCGAAGTGAGCTATGAGATGGGCGACGCCATCGCCGAGCAGAACATGCAGTGGGCGAAGGAGTTGCAGTCGAAGCTGACGCCGAAGCAGCTGCAGTTGATCGTCTCGGCCGATGCGCGGCTCGACGTGGCCCACTTCGAACGAGTGCCCAAAGGAGGCGCCGGCTCGCAGCCGAAGCCCGTGACCCGCGACGTGGAGCCCGACGACTTCGGCGCCGAATCATCGTGGGACGACGACGAGTTCGGGGAAGACGAAGTCGATATGGAAGCGGCGATGGAAGTCTTCGACCCGACCTGCCTGCTGACGGTCGTCGACGCCCTGCAAGGGCTGACCAAAGGGCTCACGTTCGATCCGGCAGCCGGCGAGATCGTGTAGGTTGGGCTTTCACCTCGACTTGCAGCGGTAAATGGCCCCCATAAACTAAAGCGTTCCTCCCCTGAACTCCGCTCTAAGGCCTATTCCGCTGCCAGCATTCTTGAAATGCTTCGCAACTCACGTTTAACCACCGAGTACACAGAGAGCACAGAGGAAGACTTGAGAAATTCGCCCCTCACCGTCTTCTCTGTGACCTCTGTGTACCCTGTGGTAAATGCGTTGGACCATGGTTCTTCGAGTAGGTTCGAATCCAGGGCGGAAATTTAACAGTTCACTTCTAACAAGTCACTTCAACTCACTTCGTCCACCGGCCAAGCCGGGTGGCTTTTATCTATGCTCGCGAAAGATCTCAAGCCAGGCGGCATCGTCAAACATGGCGACGCGCCGGTCATCGTGGAAACGATCACGGTCCAGTCCCCCTCAGCCCGCGGCGGCACGACTCTCTACAAGTTCCGTGCGCGCAATCTGGTGACCAAGCAGAAGGTCGACCTGGTCTGCAAAGGGACGGACAATCTGCCAGAGGCCGATTTCGAAAAGCGGGCCGTCACGCTGATGTACAGCGACGTCGATCAAGTCCATCTGCTCGATGCCGAGAACTACGAGCAGTACTCGCTGCCAGTGGCGGACATTGCCGACGAAATGCAGTACGTCACCGAATCGCTCGAAGGGATGCTCGCGCTCATTTACAACGACCAGTGCGTCGGGCTGCAACTGCCGGCGTCGGTGACGCTCGAAATCATCGAATGCGATCCGGGCATCAAGGGCAACTCGGCGACGTCGCGCAACAAGCCAGCGAAGCTCTCGACCGGCGTTTACGTGCAGGTGCCCGAGTATCTAAAGCAGGGCGAGTCGATTAAGGTCGACACGCGGACCGGGGCGTTTTTGGGGCGGGCGTAAGAAATTTGCCTGCGATTTACGCGAATCTTCGCGAATTGTAGAGAAGACGACGGGTGGCATGTCGTCGCGTAGCGTCGACATGTTGCTGCAATATAGTGCGTCGCACGTGAGTTCGGCATGCTCACGCCTTGAGGGCGAGAGCATGCCACCCGACGTTGTCTTGTTCGATTAGCCCTTCGCTTTCTTTTTCGCCGCCTTCGGCTTGGCGGCTTTCTTCTTCGCCTTCTTGGCGGCGGGCTTCCCAGCGACTTTCGCCTTCTTGCCGGCGAAGATGTTTTCCCAGTTGTCGGAGAACTTTTGGGTTGAGCCGACGCGGACGATACTCATGGCCTGGTGCACTCCGAGACGGCCCCTGGCTTGAAGAGCCGGGGGCTACTATGGGTAATTGGGGTGAGTCAACTGCAGCTTAGTGCTGCTGGAGTTTCTTATAGCGGAAACGATGGGGTTCGTCAGCGGCGACTCCCAGGCGTTCGCGGCGCTGGCTTTCGTAAATCTGGAAGTTGCCTTCGCACCAGTGGACGTAGCCGTCGCCCTCGAAGGCGAGGATATGCGTCGCCAGCCGGTCGAGGAACCAGCGATCATGGCTCACGACGACCGCACAGCCGACGAAGTTGGCGACCGCTTCTTCGAGGGCTCGCAGCGTGTCGACGTCGAGATCGTTCGTCGGTTCGTCGAGCAGTAGGACGTTCGTCCCCTTCCGCAATAGCTTTGCCAGGTGGACGCGGTTGCGCTCGCCGCCGGAGAGGACGCCGACTTTTTTTTGCTGATCGGTCTTCGTGAAGTTGAATCGCGAGACGTAGGCCCGCGAGTTCATCGTCGTTTTGCCCATCTGCAGGTTGTCGAGTCCGCCCGAGATCTCCTCGTAGACCGTCTTGTTCGGATCGAGGTCGTCGCGCGACTGGTCGACGTAACCGAGTTCCACCGTCTCGCCAATGATTAACTGCCCGGTATCGGGCTTCTCTTGGCCCATGAGCATGCGGAGCATCGTCGTCTTGCCGGCGCCGTTGGGGCCGATGACGCCGACGATGCCGCCGGCGGGGAGCTTGAAGTTGACGTTCTCAAAAATCACCCGATCGCCGTACGACTTGCCCAGGTTCACGGCGTCGATGACGCGATCGCCGAGCCGCTTGCCGGGGGGGATCTGGATTTCGAGCTCTTCGACTTTCTGTTCGATCTGCTCGGCGACCATTTTCTCGTAGGCGTTCACGCGGGCCTTGCTTTTCGCCTGGCGAGCCTTGGGGGCCATGCGGATCCACTCGAGTTCCTTCGCCAGGGCGCGTTGCCGGGCCGACTCCTGCTTCTCTTCGAGCTTCAACCGCTTTTGCTTTTGCTCCAGCCACGAGGTGTAGTTCCCCTCGAACGGCAGGCCGCGGCCATATTCGATTTCCAGAATCCACCCCGCCACGTTGTCGAGGAAGTAGCGATCGTGGGTCACCGCGACGATCGTGCCGTTGTAGTCGGCCAGGTGGCGTTCGAGCCAAGCGACGCTCTCGGCGTCGAGATGGTTGGTCGGTTCGTCGAGCAGCAGCAGGTCGGGATGTTCCAGCAGCAACTTGCAGAGCGCGACGCGACGCTTTTCGCCGCCGGAAAGCTTCGTCACGTCGGCGTCGCCGGGGGGGAGATTCATCGCGTCCATCGCGATTTCGATCTGGCGGTCGAGTTCCCAAGCGTTCACCGCTTCGATCTTGTCTTGCAGAACCGCCTGACGGTTCATGAGCTTTTCCATCGCGTCGGGATCGTCGGCGACTTCCGCGTACTTGTCGCCGATTTCTTCGAACTCCTTCAGCAGGGCGAGCGTGTCAGCGACCGCTTCGTCGATGTTGCCGCGCACGTCCTTCTCGGGATTCAGCTGCGGTTCCTGGGTAAGCATGCCGACGGTGTAGCCTTCGGTCAGCTTCGCCTCGCCGTCGAACTCCTTATCGATCCCCGCCATGATCCGCAGCAGCGTGCTCTTGCCGGCGCCATTGCGGCCAAGGACGCCAATCTTCGCGCCGGGGTAGAAGGCGAGATAAATTTCCTTGAGGATCTCGCGCTGGCCAATCTTTTTGTTGAGATTGGAAATCTGATAGATAAATTTCTGTCCCATGCGAACCGGCTGTCTCGTTGTGTGGAAGGAGCGGCAGACTCGCCGCGACGGGGCACTAGTGAGGGGGGTCACGGCTGTGGCCGCAAAAGCGTCGCAGGCCAAGAGACGCCGCAGCGGAGCGAATGAATGGGTACAATCGCTCACGCTGTGCGGCACGCCCGCGCAGCAAATGATTTTACCAATCTCTCCCCACGAAGTGCAGGCGCCGTGAATCCCTGGCTTTACTACACCTTGGCGCTCTTGTTGATTTGCGGCGGCGGAATTTGCTGGCTGACGAATCTGTTCAGCCTGCCGGGCAATTGGATCTTGCTGGGGCTGGCGGCGCTATTCGCCTGGTTGGCATCGGACACGGGCGGCCACGGCATCAGCTGGACGACCGTCGGCATCATGGCGGGTCTGGCGGTGCTGGGCGAGGTCATTGAGTTCTTCGCCGGGGCTGCTGGCGCCGCCAAGCAAGGGGCGAGCCGGCGGTCAATCGTCTACTCGCTGATCGGCGGCATGGCGGGAAGCATCGGCGGAGCGATGCTGGGGCTGCCGGTGCCGGTCATCGGGTCGGTGATCGCAGCGCTGCTGGGGGGATCGCTGGGGGCATTCGCCGGCGCTTATTTGGGGGAGAAGTCGATCGAGCGGCCGCATAGCGAGAGCATGGCGGTGGCCCGCGGGGCGTTCGCCGGGCGGCTGTGGGGGACGGTGGGGAAGTTTGCCGTGGGGGCCGTCATGCTGGGGGTGATGACGGTGGATGCGCTAATTGGGTGAGGAGCGTGTGCGGCGTTTGACGAGGCGCAGTCAAAGGAGGGTTCGGACTGGTCGCTTAAGCGACCAGTCCAATGCGGTCGCCATACCAAATCGATGTTGAAGCGCTAGTGGGGCTCTCGGTCCTGGTAGCGTTTGTAGGGAACGCCATCAAGAAATGCTTTGAGTTCAAGCGCCCGCTTCACGCCGCGATCGAGGTCGATCGCCACGCGCGTGTGCGGATAATCCTGCCAATCCGCTGTAATGCCATGCCGCACCGCCTGCCGTAGCGTGTACTTGTACGCCCGCCGGCATTGCTTCTCATCGCGGATCGCGCCGTCGAAGTAATCGCGATGCCCCGTGTCGCTCCAAAACGGAACGCGGCGTTCCGCGAGCGTGTCGTTCACCAGCTTCGCCACGGAACCGTGGATGCGCTGCGTCATCGGGCCGAGATTTTTGCCGATGCGCAGGTAACCGAGCGTGTGGTAGTGGTTGTCGAGGAGGCTCGTGATCCACGGAGTGAAACCGAAATCCGCGGCGTAGTGGTCGAAGCGGTCCCAGAAGATTTGCTTTGCCGCTTCGGAGGCGAAAGCAGGAAAACGCTCACGGCAGCGGGCGGTGAGGAAGTAGACCTGATTGTCGATGTACCAGTGTTCGAAGCGGTGGCGACCTTTGAAGTGCTCGACCGAAGAGGAGGAACTTTTCCGAATAGGCTTAAAGTCGCTCATCACGGAGAATCTACCGGACTGGTCGCTTAAGCGACCAGTCCGAACCCTGATTTTCGGCTTTTTCGCTCTTTGAAGTGTGATTTATGCAGAAACCTACATAAATCCCGTCCCTACGCTCCCTACTCCCACTCAATCGTAGCCGGCGGCTTCGAGCTGATGTCGTACACCACGCGATTGACGCCCTTCACTTCGTTGATGACGCGCGTCGAGATCCGGGCCAGCACTTCGTACGGCAGGTGGCTCCAGTCGGCGGTCATGAAGTCGTCGGTGTTCACGCACCGCACGGCGAGGGCGTTGTCGTAGGTGCGGCTGTCGCCCATGACGCCGACGCTTTGAACCGGCAGCAGCACGGCAAAGGCCTGCGACGTGCTGCGGTAGAGGCCGGCCGCCTTGATCTCGCCAACGACGATCGCGTCGGCCGCCCGCAGCGTGTCGAGTTTTTCTTTCGTGACTTCGCCAAGGCAGCGGACGGCGAGGCCCGGTCCGGGGAAGGGATGCCGCCAGACGATTTCTTCCGGCAGGCCAAGTTGCAGGCCGAGGCGACGAACTTCGTCTTTGAACAGATCGCGGAGCGGCTCGATCAGCTCGAACCCCAGCTCCGCCGGCAGGCCGCCGACGTTGTGGTGGAGCTTGATCGTGTCGGCCGGCCCATCGACCGCGGCCCCGCTCTCGATGACGTCGGGGTACAGAGTCCCTTGCGCGAGGAACTTGGCGCCCTTGATCTTCTTCGCCTCGTCGACGAAGCAGTCGATGAACGTGTGGCCGATGCGGCGACGCTTCTCTTGCGGGTCGGTGACGCCGGCGAGAGCGGCGAGGAAGCGATCCTCGCCCTTTACCACGCGGAGGTCGGTCTTGAAGTGTTGCGTGAACTCGGCGACGACCGCTTCTTCCTCAGCCTGCCGCAGCAAACCGTTGTCGACGAGGATGCAAGAAAGTTGCGGACCGATCGCCTTAGCGAGCAGCGCGGCGACGACCGATGAATCGACGCCGCCCGAAAGGCCGCAGATGACGCGGTCGCTGCCGACCTCTTGGCGAATCCGCTCGATCGTCTCGGCCGCGAAGTCGCCGAGCTTCCACGTTCCCTCAGCGCCGCATGCGCCGTGGAGAAAATTCCGCAACACCGTCGCGCCCTCGGGCGTGTGGGTCACTTCGGGATGGAACTGCAGGCCGAAGAAGGGCAGCCGCTTGTGCTTCACCGCGGCGTAGGGACAGGTTGAGGTCTTGGCGAGTGGCGTGAAGTCGTCGGCGATGCCAGTCACCTGATCGCCGTGGCTCATCCAGACTTGAGTCTGCTTTGGCACCCCGGCGAACAGGCCGTCGACTTCGACGATCTCGCACTCGGCCCGGCCATATTCGCCAGCCGGATTGCTATCGACATTGCCCCCGAGGACCTGACACATCAACTGCATGCCGTAGCAAATGCCGAGCACGGGGATGCCGAGTTCGAACAACTTCGGATCGCACAGCGGGGCGCCCTGGGCGTACACGCTCGACGGACCGCCAGACAGGATGATCCCGATCGGCGCCAGTTCCCGCACCCGCTCGGCGGTGATGCTATGCCGCACGATCTCGCAGTAGACGTTCTGCTCGCGAACACGGCGGGCGATCAGTTGGGCGTATTGCGCACCGAAGTCCAGAACGAGGACGCGCTGCCCAGCGGCGCCTCCGGAAAGTTCGGCGGGGCTGGCAGAGGCGGTCGTCATGAGTATCGCCAGTGGATTCTGGGAAAACCGGTGATTGTAGGGCCTGCGGGCGGGGGCGGTCTAGGCGCCTGGGTTTCCTGGTAGCCGCGGCTCAACGAGCCGCCGGAGCGGGGAACTCAAATGCTGAAGGATGAATGCTGAATGCGGAGTTAGGCCCAGAATCGCTCCCCTCCGCATTCCGCATTCATCCTTCAGCATTCCCCATTTGTCTCCGCTCCGGCGGGTCGTTGCCCCGTGGCTACTGTTGCCTCCTTGCCACATCACGTTGCCTCGACGCAACGCGACCGCTTATAGTGAATTTAACGGTTCAGCGAAGTAACGCCCTATTTCACCGCGGTTTACGGCATGCAGATCCTGCTTACGAACGACGACGGCATCTACGCCCCCGGTCTGGCGGCCCTGGAACACGAGTTGCGAAAGATCGGCTCCGTCGAAGTCGCCGCGCCGTTGACCGAGCAGAGCGGCGTCGGCCACTCGATTACCTACCGCACGCCGCTGATGGCCCGCGAGATTTACGACGGCCCGCGGCGGCGCGGCTGGGCGGTCGAGGGCAGCCCCGCCGACTGCGTCAAACTGGCGATCACCGAACTCTGCCGCCCGCGTCCGGCGCTGGTGGTGAGCGGGATCAACAGCGGCCTGAACGCGGGAATCAACGTCCTGTACTCCGGCACCGTGTCGGCGGCGATCGAAGGCGCCTTTTTCGGCGTGACGAGCATCGCCGTCTCGCTGGAATGGGACGAGCAAGCCCGTTACGACGTCGCCGCTCAATTGGCTGTTCCGATTATTTCTCAGATTCTCGCCCAAAAGGGACCCGAACCACAACTTTACAACCTGAACATTCCGCTGGCGGCGCTCGACCGACCGACTGAAGTGCGGGTCACCCCGATGTGCGTGGCGCCGTGGGACGAAAGTTACGAACGACGCGACGACCCGCGCGGCCGCCCCTACTACTGGGCGACCGGCAAACAACACCCGCCGACCGACGCTTCGACCGATCTCGCCGAACTCCGCTCAGGCAACATCACGCTGACGCCGCTTGGCTTTGACATGACGCGACGCGATAAACTGACCGAGATGCGACGCTGGCAACTCGGCTCGACGCTGAGTCGTCAACCGACGGCATAGAAAATCAAATCGAATACATTCAACACAGAGGACACAGAGAGCACAAAGAAAGCGATTGGAGCAAGCAAACTCCATCGCGTGGCCGACCACTGACAGCCGAATGCCGATCGCCCGCCCCTCTGTGTCCTCTGTGCTCTCTGTGTTGAAAGAACTAGTTCCATTGGAAGGAGTATCGGCATGCACGCCTCGACCTTTCGCTCCGCCCTCGCCCTCGCCCTCGCCGCCGCGCTCGGCTGCGGAGACGCCCCGGCCCTGCCGACCGGCCCGGCCGCGCCACCAGCCGCCAGCACGCCTGTGCCGGAGGAGAAGCCCCTAGTCGCCGGCATCCCCGGCGAAGCGCTGCCCGAAAACGAGATTCCGGTGACGGATATCCCGCGGAAGTTTACTTCGAAGGATCCAATTAAGGGTCGACGTACCCGCCAGGATGCGAAGGAAGGCGCCAACGTGCTGGGCATCAGTTCCGCCGCGGCGGCTGGCCTGTATGCCAAGCACCAGACGATGATTTTGGCAATCGACCACGCGAACCAACTCTATTATCCGCAGAACGACTTCTCCTATCCCAAAACGCAAGAGTCCTTTATGAAGGACGTCGTTGCCTTGGCTCTCAACGGCGTTCCGCTGCCGGAAATCCCTGCGGACCAGGAATACTGCTACGTTCCTGCACAAGGCGAAGTCGGTCTGCAGATTCGTCTCGTGCCGGGCAGCCCGAAATCGAAGGTGCCGGCCGGTACGACTCCCGAAAAGGCCATCGAAATGCTCGGCGGCAGCCTTGAGCCCGAAGAGCCGGCGTACGTCCCGCCGACCACTCAAATCAGTCCCCCCCCGGGGGAACAACCCGCCGCCCCTGCTGCCGACCCCGCTGCCGCCGCGCCCGGCGAACCAGAAGGGGGCCGCGACGACGCCGGCAATCCGCTCGACCTCCGCGAACGCGCCGCCGGCTTCGGCGGCGCGTCGCCGACCGACGGCTTGTCCGAATAGGGCTGATTCGAAAAGGCAACATCGAGACGCCGCTTCCGGCCGAAATCGGCAGCGGCATGCAATCTGCGACAGTCACCGCTCAAGACCTTCGAAGGAGTTCCAACACTTCATCCAGCGCACGGAAGCGACAGCCTCGTCCCTCACGACCTGCTTCTCTGACGTGCTATGAATCGATCGACTTCTCCTTCGCTGTTCGGCCTCCCCTCGTTCGCGTGGAAACTGATCCTCGCGGCGGCGATTCTCGCCGTCATGCTGCTGACTCGCGCGAATGCAGCTCACGCCGATAGCTGCACAGCGACGCCGCTGCGCACGCCACCGGCGCCCCCCGCATGTCCGCCAGCGCAAGACAGCTGGATCTTCCTGCCGAGTCGCTTTACCCACGATCCGACCACCGGCGCCCGCGTCGCCCAGTATGCGATGAAGCCGCCGATCGAGCCTTTCGACGACCCGCGCCGTGTCACCAGCGGCTACTCGCGCAATCGCACAATCATCCGCGGCGGCGACGGCTCGGTCGACACGATTTACCGCGTCACTAGCTTCGGCAACGGCCGCGGCGGAATGGACGCCGAGTGGGAACGCTTCCACGACGCGTGGCGCGGTTCCACGATCGCCGGCGGCCAAAGCCAGGCCTTCATCCCCGGCTACGGCGCGTGGTACGGCGGCGGCTATCGCAACAGCGGCGGCTTCGGCGGCGCGGGCTACGGCGGCGGCGGTTACGCACCCGGCGGAGGTGGCTACGGTCCGGGCAGCGGCGGCTATGGTCCGGGCGGGGGGGGATACGGCCCCGGCGCCGGCGTCCCGCCCTGGGGATATGGCGGTTACGGCTACGGACCTGGCTACGGCGTCCCCGACGCCGGCCGCCTCGATCCCGATGGCGCGGACGGCTATCGCGAACCGCAGTACCGCACGCCCAACCGTGAGTTCTACTACGACGAGCCGGCGCGCGACTTCGACAATGGCGGCCATCACGGCGGCGGCGGCGGGCATCACCACGACTGATCAAGTTTTTCACCACGACGGCACGACGAGCACGGCGGAAATGCCTTTCAAGCTACGCCTTGTTTAATCCTGTATTTACTTTGCGCCTTCGCGCCTTTGCGTGAGATCATCTTGGTTTAGATCTCACGCAAAGGCGCGAAGGCGCAAAGAAAGACGGAAGAGCGAACGACTTGTTCTCGTCATGTCTGTCGTGCCGTCGTGGTTCAATTCTTACGGAACAGCGTTAAGGCACGGGGCGATTGGTCCGGGCACTGTTCACCGCATCGATCGGCTTGCCGTCGAAATAGGCGGTGTATCCTTTCAGCAGCCACCGGTCGCCGCTCTTCGCCCACTCCATATCAACCCGTTGGTTAACGTACGGAACAGGCTGGCCGCTCGAAACGTGAATTCCGTTGAGGAAGGCGCGCGAACTCGACGTGGCGCTGCTGGGCGTTGTTGACTCTTCGAGCGTCACCTCGATGTTCCGCCCGCTGCCGGCGCTCTCGACCTTGACCGATGGCATCAAGGCTTGCACGTCCGCGCGGATTTGGGCGGCGCTAGGGTCAACGAGCGCCAAGACGCCCTCGACGTCGTTCCGGTCAACGGCGGCGTAAATGTCGTGAACCGCGGAAGCGACCTGCTCGCGATCGGTCTGCACGAACCACTCAATCGCCAAGAGGACGATCGTCGCTGCAACCGCGGCCGCCAAAGCGCCCAGCGAACCGCCGGTTCGGCGCGCCATAAAGAAGACCAACGTGAGCGTCGTCGCCAGTCCGCCGATGACGGCGATGGCCAGCCCGTTTTCGGTGAAGAACGTCATCGTGAGTTCCTTAGCAACAGGTGTGGCCGCAACGCGGCCTTCCATACGAAGGCTGTGGGAGAGGTCTCTGCCCCCGAAAGCGGCGCTGTGTAACCGCCATGGCTCGTGGCAGTGAACGGATTCGGCGTCGGAGACGCCTCCCACAAATGAGTGAACGTGCAAAGGGGCCGCAACGCTGCCTCGGATGTAAAAGTCTCGTCTTGCGGCTTATTTCGATGATACGACGCATGCGCGTTTGCCGCCACGCATTCCGCCAGTTTGCCCGCAGTTGCAACGGCTCTGTGGGCGACGGCGGCCGGTACAATAGCACTTAGATGCCTCGCCTCGCCGACTACTTTCGAAGCACGTTTGGCCTCGACCTGCGGTCGCTCGCGGCGATGCGCATCGGTCTGGCAGGGGTCGTGCTGACCGATCTCGCCATTCGCGCCAGTGACTTCCGCGCCATGTATTCCAGCGCGGGGTTCGCGCCGGTCGAGTTCGTCCGCGAGCTCCAGCAGCTCCCCGTGTGGTCGCTGCACCTCCTCAGCGGCAACGACGCGTGGCAAGCGCTGCTGTTCGGGCTAGCCGCCCTGCTGGCGCTGGCCATGCTTGTCGGCTATGGAACGCGGCTGGCGGTCATCGGCTCTTGGATCCTGCTCACGTCGCTGCAGATGCGGCTGCCGCTGGTGCTAAACGCCGGCGATACAATGCTGCGCGTCGCCCTTTTCTGGAGCATGTTTTTGCCTGTCGGGGAGGCGTGGTCGCTCGATGCGCGACGGCGTCGCAGTCCCGCGGAATTGTCTCAGGGTCATCCGCACGTGTCGTTCGCCACGTTCGCTCTGATCGTTCAGCTCGCCATTGTCTACTGGTTCGCCGGCTGGGCCAAATGGAACGATGCCTGGCTTCGCGAAGACGCCTTGGGCAACGTCTGCAAGTTTGGGCTGTACGGGCTGCCGCTCGGCACCGCGCTCAGCGGCTACCCTGCCCTGACCCAACTGTTCAGCCGCGTCACCGTCTGGTTAGAAATTCTTGGCCCGCTGCTGCTGTTTATACCGTGGCAAGCGGCCCGACTCCGGCTGATTGCCTTCACTGCATTCGTACTGCTCCACCTCGGCATCGCCGTGACGATGACCGTGGGACTGTTTTCCTATGCGGCGATTGCCGTCTGGCTGGCCGTGCTGCCCCGCGAATTCTGGGACCGCTTCGCGGCGTTCCGTTGGGCCGAGCCGCCGCCGCCCGTGAGCATGACGCCGATTACCTCAAGCCGGCGCTTCGGCCGGAACTTTATCACCGCGTTGTGCGTCCTATCGCTCGCCATCGTCGTGTACTGGAACGTCGCCAGCGAAGTTTCCCGCCACGCCCTCAATTCGTTCGACCGCTCGGTGCGAATGGTGGGACATCTGACCGGCTTGCGACAGGGCTGGGGGGTGTTTGCGCGCCCGCCGCGACGCGACGGCTGGTTTGTCTATCAGGCTCGACTTCAAAATGGCGAGCTGGTCGATCTCTGGAGCGGCGGCGCGGAGGTGCTCCAACAGAAGCCGGCGCTGACGTCCCGCCAATTCAGCAACCACCGCTGGCGAAAGCTGCATCTCCGGCTCCGCGCGGACTCGTGCGCGCCGTACCGCCAGGCGCTGGCCGACTACATGATTCGCCGCTGGAATGCCGAACATGGCCCCAGCGAGCAAGTCGTGCGGCTCGATTTCTATTACTACTCGCAAGAGTTCGATCTGGCCGGCACGCCGGGCGACCACGCCCGGATGACGCTCGCTCAGGTCGTCGCCGGCGACGAAGGGGGGAACTTCGCCGAAGCCTTGCGCGACGGCAGCGAGTTTTAAGTCGGCGCGACTTCCCCGATCACCCGGGCGATGCCCGGAACCGCTCGCGCAGCAGCATCGTCGTGGAGCCGATGCAAATCACCGCGAGCACGATTTCCAGCGGCCAGAGCGGGATCACCGGTTTGTCGGGCGTCGAGTAATTCGGCGCGCCGACGGCGCGCTTCTCTCCCGAACCGCTGTCATCGATCTCCAGCGAGCCGCTGGCGACCGCCGAGCGGGCCTGGTACTTGTTCTCGATGTTTGCCTGCCGCTTGCCGAACTTCCCGCCCGTGGCGAGCAGCGCCGCGAGCCCCACCGCGGTGAACAGCGCGAACCACAGCCACGGCGAGTCGGTAATCGGCGCTTTGGGCGAGCGCTGATTCTCAGATTCCCGAGACTGTGTCGCCATGACTTCGTCGCTTTCTAAAGGGAGCACCGCTGATAAACGCTGGCCGGACGCTAACGACATTAGCGCCGCCGAGCGTCTATCAGCGGTGAATTCCTCGCCGCGACTCTCGTCCGGCGATTACTTCTTCTTAAACAACGGTCCGCCGTAGATGGCGCCGTCGCCCAGCATCTCTTCGATGCGGAGCAGCTGGTTGTACTTCGCCATCCGGTCGCTGCGGCTCGCCGAGCCGGTCTTGATCTGACCGGTCGCCAAACCGACGGCCAGATCGGCGATCGTCGCGTCTTCGGTCTCGCCGCTGCGGTGGCTCGCGATGCTCGAGTAGCCGTTGCGATGGGCGAGATTGATCGCGTCGATCGTCTCGGTGAGCGTGCCGATCTGGTTCACCTTGATTAAGATGCTGTTGGCGATCCCTTCGTCGATGCCGCGTTGCAGGCGCTCGACGTTGGTGACGAACAGGTCGTCGCCGACCAGCTGGCAACGGTCGCCGATCTTGTCCGTCAGCAGCTTCCAGCCAGCCCAATCATCCTCGGCGCAACCGTCTTCGATCGAGCAGATCGGATACTTGTCGGCCCAACCCGCGAGCAAGTCGACCATCGCGGCCGAATCGAGCTCCTTGCCATCGATCGTGTAGACCTTTTTCTTCGTGTCGTAGAACTCAGTGCTGGCGACGTCGAGCGCGAACCACACCTGCTCGCCTGGTTTGTAGCCAGCCTTCTCGATGGCCGAAAGAATGACGCCGAACGCATCTGCGTTGGCGGCGAGGTCGGGAGCGAACCCGCCTTCGTCGCCGACCGAGGTGTTCAGCTTCTTGTCGTGGAGCACCTTCTTCAGGTTGTGGAAGATTTCGACGCCGCAGCGGAGCGCTTCGCTAAAGTTATCGAAGCCCAGCGGCATTACCATGAACTCCTGGATGTCGACCGAGTTGTCGGCATGCTGGCCGCCGTTGAGGATGTTCATCATCGGCGCCGGCAGGAGGCGAGCGTTCGAACCGCCTAGGTAGCGGAACAGCGGCAGCTCGCAGTAGCGGGCCGCAGCGTGGGCGACGGCGAGCGAGACGCCGAGGATCGCGTTGGCGCCGAGGTCCTTCTTGTTCGGCGTGCCGTCGAGATCGATCATGCGGCGATCGACCGCGATCTGATCCATCGCGTCCATGCCGATCAGCTCGTCGGCGATCTTGTCGTTGACGTTGGCGACCGCCTTCGAGACGCCCTTGCCGACCCACTTGCCCTTGTCGCCGTCGCGAAGCTCGTTGGCTTCGTGGGCGCCGGTGCTGGCGCCGCTCGGCACGGCGGCGGTGCCGGTGGTGCCGTCCGACAGGGTGACGTCGACCTCCACGGTCGGGTTGCCGCGGGAATCGAGAATCTGGCGGCCGCGGATATCAACAATCGTGCTCATGGCGGGGTCCTTTCGTAGGACGGTGGGTTGGTTCGCTTGGTCATCTGTCCTGAGATGCGAAGAACCCGCCATTTTAGGGTTTGGCCTGCCGCTGTCGAGCGGGGGTTTTCGAGCGTGAGACGGCTCCTTTCAATGTACTGAGACGCCGGGGGCGGGGACGCCTCGGCTCGCTTTGAGTGATTCGTGTTCACCTCGTTCATGACAACTTCTTTAGCTTGGAGACGCGCCCGCTGCCGACCCACTCGGCGACGTAGATATTGCCGTCGGCGTCGAAGCAGGCGTCGTGCGGGTGGACGAACTTGCCGGCGTTCCACTGCTTCTCGTCGCCGCGGATGGCGAAATTCGCGTCGGCTTTCATCCGCTCGCTGTCGTCGCCGAGATGGGAGACGACCTCGTTCTTGCCGTTGAGCAAGGTAACGCGGCCGACAAGGTCGGGGACGAGCAACAGTTCGCCTTGCGAGTCGACGTTCGCCGGCAGGAGGAAGCCGTCCTGCGTGCGGCGGTGCTCGCCGTCGAGCGTGAACCACTGGAGGCGCTTGTTCGCTCGATCGGCGACGACGACGAGAGGTTCGTCGCCGCGGGCGTCGATCCAGACGCCGTGGGGGGTGTTGAACGCGCCATCCGCGGGTTTGTCGCCATCGGACGGTTTGCCGAAGCTGCTGAGCCACTTGCCGTCGGCGTCGTAGCGGTGCATGCGGAAGCTGCCGTAGCCGTCGGCGAGGTAGAAGCCGCCATCGGGCAAGAATGCGTAGTTGGTGGGATGGAAGCGATCGCGGCCCCACGGATTGTCGGTGCGCGGCAGCACATTTTCGCCCTCGGCGTAGCCGCCCGCCTCCATCGGAGCGAACTTGTGCCAGACGGTCTCGCCGTCGGGGGTCAGCTTGGCGAACGACCGCTTCATCTGATACGCGGTCGCGTAGACGAAGTCGTCGCTGCCCTCCTGGCGGACTTCGAGCCCATGGCCGCCCCCTTGGAACTGGCTGCCGAAGGAGCGGATGTAGTTCCCCTCGGGATCGAAGACGAAGATCGACGGATGATCGGGTTGGTCAGGGCGACCCTCATGAATGACGTAGACCGAGCCGTCGCTGCCGACGGCGACGTTGTGGGTCGTCTGCCAGGTGAACTTTGCGGGAAGTTTCGCCCAGTGGTGATCGACTTCGTATTGATGGTCGCCGACGCCGACGATCGGTCGCTTCGCATCGCTCTTGGCCGCGGTGACGAGCGCGGGAGCGGCCACCAGAGCGAGCGAGCCGGCCGCGGCTTGTTGGACGAAGGTGCGACGAGTGAGCGAATGATTGGTGCGCGACATGACGCTTGATCCTGAAACGGATGATGTTGAAAAGAAGGCCGCCGTTTTGTCCGCCGTTGATTCTACCGCAGAGCGGACAAAACGCGACTCGCCGCGGCGCAAGTCGTTGGCGCTGCAGGCAGTTCGGCGGTTGGCGTTTTGTCCTGACATAAGGGCGTTACCGGGACTGAATGGGCAATTGGAATCGTCAGTGGTCAGTGGTCAGTGGTCAGTTGCGAAGGCGATGAGGTTTGATTCTGGCGGCAGCCGCCACTGACTACTGACAACGGACAACTGACTGTTTAGCTACCTCGAACATAGAGAGGTGCGCGGCCATTTTCTACAAAAAAGTTGTCGGGATATTGTGGAGCGAGGTGGCCACAAATGAGGGCTTGACGCGCGCGAGCACTTGGAAAACGCACCATCTTGATTCAGGTGAACCGCCAAGAGCGCCAAGGAAACACGGCGAACCTGAAATCGTCGCTAGCCCTTGGCATCGCATTTCTTCCTGGCTTAGATTGGGTTGCTGATGAACGCAAGCTTGCGGAGATTGAGGTCATGCCCAAGTCCCGTTGCGATTACTGCGAGGCTGAGCTCGAGCCGAGCCGCGAGTTCATCTACGAGATGGAATCGCAGAACTTCGTTGACGACGAGGAATGGCTTGAGGAGATTCGTCGCGTGCCGGCTTACCACGGAGAGCCGCTGCGGATTTGCAAGAAGTGTCAGGCGAGCATTGAGCGGAACGAAGCCGATCTCGAGTCGGACGCCCCTGAAGAGGATCACGAACAGCGCGGCGCTTTCAGGCTGTTGGCATTTGTCGTGATCCTGGGGGCTTTGGCAATCCTCACTGATATGGTGATCTCTTTCTTTCAGAGCCCGTAACGTCTGAAATCCCAAGCGGGGCGTTCCGGCAAGCCGTTGACCCGCGGCTACTTCGAGGTGAGATCGAAGTTAAACGCGTTCTCGCCGTCGGCGGTCACTTCGCTGCGCAGCGTCGTCTCCGAATTGTAGCGGGCCGGGACGTATTGCTCGCGCGGTTGGAGGCCCATGATGGGGTTCTTCTCGCCGACGAAATGGGAGGCTTCGATCTCGACGCGATGGGCGCCTGGCTTGACGCCTACCTCGAACTTGCCGGCGGCGATGGGGGCGGCCGCGGGCGTGCCGCCGCCTTCGGGGGTGAAGGTGATGTAACCATCGGGCATCGGGCTGCCGTCGAAGGTGACGACTCCGGTGACCGGAACTTTTCCGTCGCCCGCGCCGCAACCGACCGCGGCGAGGAGCAGCGCGCCGAGCAACGCACCGCGATGCGCCGGTCGTACCAAGCAAAAGCCGCGCGCGTGTTGATGTTCAGTCAATGCCGACGCCTCCGCCGCGACTGCCAAGTTGGTTGTAAACGGCGACCTCGACGTCGTCGGAGATGGCCGCGACCGAACCGTCGACGCGGGCGGCGTTGACGATGCCGCCGCTGTGGTAGCTGCGGGCGGCAATTTGCATTTCGCTGGTCACTTGCAGGCAGGGGGCGTCGGCGGGAGGCTTCAGCGCGCACCAATTGAAGCGATCGGGGCGAGAGGTGTTGGGCGGATAGAGGGTCGTGAAGAGGACGCCGCCGTGGGTGGGATTGTGATAGCGGCCGCGCAGGTCGTGGGAGTCGGTGTCTTCGACCAGTTTGATCTCGGTGAAGGCAAGCGTGTTGGAGAGCCCGTCGGTAATGTCGGCCGGCGAAATTTTGGACAGGGCGAAGTAAACGCCGTCCTGACGGGCGCTCGACGCCGCGCCGACGGCCGTGTCGCCGGGCAACGCCTTGTTGAAATAGAGGCTTCCCGCGCTGGCGACGTAATTGCCGGAAAACCCTTGGGTCGGCAAGCCGTCGAGCCCGCCCCAGAAGGTGTGGAGCTTCGGCGATAGGTGATCCGCCGGGCACATCGCCGAGGGGATGATCGTATCTAATTTCGGGAAACCGAGGGCGCTGGCGCCCGCTTTTTTCATGTGAGCTTCGAATTGCGCGGAGAGGGTCGCTTGCTCGATGTACGGCCACAGATCGTGCATCCAGCAGCGCCGGTCCTGCTCGGTCGGGCCTGTCGCTCCGCCGCCGTAGCGATCGATCCAGTTGTACGTTCCGGGCGGGAACTGCTTCTTGCTCGACTCAAAGTTGAGGGCGCCGAGCGCGATTTGCTTGAGGTTGTTGACGCACGTCGAGCGACGGGCGGCCTCGCGCGCCGCCTGCACGGCGGGGAGCAGCAGCGCGACCAGCACGCCGATGATGGCGATCACGACGAGAAGCTCGACGAGCGTGAACGCCGAGGGGGCGCGTCGGCGCCGATGCGGATTCGTCGCCTGGAAGGTCATGGGGCGGCGCCCTATGCAGGTGGAGCGAGAAGGGAGCGATCGACGATGGCGGCAGAAAAGGACTGAGGCAAACACACTTTCGTCAGTTGCCGTACCTGGGGGCGAGGGCAATTCTACCCGACGAGACCGACTTTGCACGTACAATCTGGAAGATTCCCAGCGAGGCGTCGGCGCTGCTGGGCGGCAGATCGACGCTCACATGCGGTTGGCGAGGCGCCACGATGCAGGACGGGCAAACCACTGGCCATGATCGCACGGATGATCCGTTTGAACTGAAGCGATTCGTCGAGGCGCAGGAGCACGCCTACGCGCGGGCGCTCGCGGAAATCCGCGCTGGGCGGAAGGAGAGCCACTGGATGTGGTATATCTTCCCGCAGTTCGACGGGCTGGGGTTTAGCCCGATGGCGGAGCGCTACGCGATCAAAAGCCTGGAGGAGACGCGGGCGTATTTGGCGCATGCGACGTTGGGGCCGCGGCTCGTGGAGTGCGTCGAGGCGACGCTGGGGGTCGAGGGGCGTTCGGCGCGGGAGATATTTGGGACGCCGGACGATTTGAAGCTGCGGTCGTGCGCGACGTTGTTTGCGGAGGTTTCGCCGGCGGGGTCGGAGTTTGAGCGGTTGCTGGGGAAGTATTTTGGCGGTGGGCGGGATGAGAGGACTTTGCGGTTGTTAAGTGACAATGACAGTCACCCATAGAAGAGCGATACTGAATATGACGCGACGCGTTTTGCATGTTGGTCCCTGCCGATGGAGCGGTGTTCCTCTGTTGCTTCCAGGCGAGGAGAGACCGCCTCGCAAACCATCGCCAGTTCCACGTGGGCAATCTTCGTTTGAGTTCTTCTTTCGGCCAATTCTTGGAAGTTTGTCCGCCTATTGGTGGATCGATCCTCCACTGTTTTTTGGGGGGCCATTCGATCAAGAGTTGGAAGATGCGTGGAAAATCATCGAAGCTGACGGATTGGCGCCGCCCGGGACGATCCTACCGAATTTATCGCGACATGTACTAAATGACTGGTGCGATGTGATTGGATTTCTGGAACCTCCTCCGGCAACTGAAGTCGAACAGTATCGAAACAGTGAACGTTCTGTGTGGGAGGCGGATCTGACGTTTCGAAACGTCGATGGCGCTTTTTGGCTCATGCACAGCAGAGATGAGCAACTTTATGCCGCAGTAGAGGGATATCTGCATAAGATCCCCGATGCGAAGTGTTTCTACGAAGATCTAGATGCGGACGGGTAGCGTGGCTGCGACACAACTCCGTTGTGACCACGCGAGATTTGTGGAGGCGACGAGCGTCTATTCCGCGACCACCGGTCGCGGCTTTGTTTGCGCGGCGACCCAGGCTAGCCATTCTTGCGTCGGCGGGCCGTAGGGGCGGAACTTGGTCTGCGTGCCAATGTCGTCGCGGTAGAGGAGCGCGCGGTTTTCGCCGAGCAGCGTGGCCGCCGGCGAGTCGATGACGCTCGTCGAGTCGGCGCCGCTCATTTGCATCGCGACGCGGAATTCGATTTCGCGTAGCGAGAGGCGGTCGATGGCGCGGGTCATCGAGTTGTACGACTCGCACCAGAAGAGGACGTGGACGCCGACCACCGGGCCCTCTTTAAGGATCTCGCGGAAGCGTTTGTCCGGGGCCGGCGCGGAGCCGTTGGTTTTGCTGAACGAGAAGCTGTAGTCGTCTTCGGTTTGGCGGAGGTCGCGGATCTGGGCGAGGTCGTAGACGATGAGGTAGAGCGACGGGTAGCGTTCTTCAGGCGATTCGCCGCGGCGTTTCACTTCGTCGGCCAGGGCGCTGACGGCGGCGGCGGCTCCGCGCGGCGGGACGACTTCGACCGCGTCGCCGACGGCGGCGGCGACTTCGGCCCACATGCCCGGAACGCGCGACTCGGGGCGCGTTCCGTCGAGGACCGTGAAGCGGACCGCCGCTTCGCCATGCTGGGCGTGGAGGGCGATGACGGCATTGGCGAGCATGCCGGCGGCCATCTCTTCGTCTTGGCCGATGATCGCGATGTTGTGGCCACCCTGGCGGCGGAGGACGAGGTGAGTGGCCGGTTCGATGCGCACCGCGGAACCGAGCCAAAGGGTTGGTTCGAGGTGGGTCGTCAGCTCGGGGCGGCTGATCGCGGCGACCATGTCGGGGTTGTCTTGCGGGTTCGCCGGGACGTTGCCTTCGAAGACAATCGTGGGGGGCGGGGTGAACTGCGCGCTAAGCGGCAAGCCGCGGAGGGTGGTGAGGTACTGTTGGCGCTGCGGGTCGGGGAGCCAGACCACTTGGAACGGATGATTCCCGGCGACGAGGCCGTTTTGGTCGTTGTAAATCGCTTCGCCGGGACGGTTCAGCAGGCGGGCGGCGGTGTTCTCGTCGCTGAGGATGAGGTGGGCGTCGGCCTCGCTGCATTCGAGCGCGATGCGGATGGCCATCTGGCCCAGCGTGCTACGGGCGAGCGAGTAGGCGCCAGCGAGGGTTTGCGAACCGAGCATCACGTGGATGCCGAAGGCGCGGCCTTGGCGGACGAGGCGGTCGAGCAGCAGCGCGGCGTCTTGGGCGAGCTTGTCGTCGGCGACGAAGAGTTCCTGGAATTCGTCGACGATGAGCAGTGTGCGCGGCATCGGCATGTCGGGAACCGCACGGCGGAAGCCGGCGAGGTCTTGCACGGCGTGCGTGCGGAAAAGCTCGCCGCGGCGGCGGAGTTCGGCGTCGAGCCGTTCGAGCACGCTGACGCCGAACTCTCGTTCGCTTTCGATGGCGATGACGCGGGCGTGGGGCAACTGGCCGTTGGCGTAGGCTTTAAACTCGACGCCCTTCTTGAAGTCGATGAGATAGAGCTCTAATTGCTCGGGCGAGTAATGGAGCGCGGCGTTCGTGATGAGCGCGTGGAGCAGCGTCGACTTACCCGAGCCGGTCTTGCCGGAGATGAGGGCGTGTTGCGACGTGCCGATGCCGAAGCGAAGCGATTGCAGCTCCTTCGCGCCGGCGCGGCCGATGGGGACGACCAGTTCGCGGGCGCTGTCCTCGCTCCAAATCTTGTCGGGCGCGGGGGCGACCATCGCGAAGGGGACTTCGACGCGGCTCGCTTTGCGCGATTGCTCGCCGGCGGTGCGGAGGAGGCCGTTGAGCGTCTCGGGGTTGGGGATGCGGTCGAGTTCGAGCGGCAGCTTTTCGAAGAGCGGATAGTTCCAGACGAGGCGGTTGTCGACCCACTGGAGGTGGACCGCGTCGTCGAGCAGCGGCTGCAGGCGGAACTCGTGGGGGAGCTTTTGGTCGGTATCAATGCTGAGCAGCGTGAAGACGCCGCAGCGGGGGCCGCTTTGCGAGATCGAAATGAGCTTGCGAGCCGCCGAGTCGGAAAAGCCATGCGGAAAGTTCGCGGCGACGACCACATGGTACGGCTCGGCGACTTCGCCCGCGCTTTCGTTGTACTGGTGGATCGTCGCGAACTCGTTGCGAAGGTACTTCTGTAGCACCTTTTCCATGTGCTGGCTGATGAGCGTCAGGCGGTCGTCGATCTGCTTCGGGTCGGTCCAAATGCGCGAGGCGACGAGTTGTTCGTCGTAGTCGGCCAGGTGCATGAACGCGGCGAAGTTTTCGCCCAGGCCGGCGGGGTCGATGATGGTGAACCGCAGCTTGCCGGCGGGCATCGACGTGAGGAAGCGGAGCATCATTAACTGCAACACTTCGACCGCGGCGCGGCGCCCTGCCCCGTCGGCGGTGATCACCATGCGGGGCTGTTCGCGCAGCGGCATCGTCGCCGGGAGGACGAGCCGTTTGACGCCGGGATCGAGCCGCTTGTCATCGGGGACGCCATGCTTCACGGCTTGGAGCGGCAGCGGGCATTGGCCGAAGGGGATCGCTTCGGGCGGTTCGGCAGGACGCTGCCAAGCGGCGAGGTCGGTGACGTTCCAATCGGGGAAGAGCTCGCGGCAGCGCGCTTGCATCGCGGCGAGTTCGTCGGCGACTTCGCGGAAGCCGTTGAGCCACGCGTCGGCCATCGCTTGCCAGGCTTCGGCTTGCTTGGCGTTGGCGGCGTTACGGCGGGCGTCGAACTTGGCGGCGTTTTCGCCCTCTTCACGTTTGCGGTCGGCGGCTTGCTGGTCGAGGAGCGGGGGATACTTCGCATCGGCGGCGGCGAGGGCGGCGTCGCGCGTGGCGGCGAACTCAGCGCGGCGGGCGGCGTGTTCGGTTTCGAGACGCGTTTGTTCGGCGGCGTGGGTGGTTTGGGCTGCGGCGGTTTTCTCCGCAAGTTGAGCGCGGGCGTGCTCGACGTCTTGATCGCGGCGGCGGAGATTTTCCTGCGCGAGGCGCTCGCTGTGAGACTTTGCCTCGTGGAGCGCGGTCTGCTCGAACTGCCGCGACTCGTCGAGCCAGCGTTGGATGCGGCCGAACTGCTGGAGCGAGCCGCGTCGGCCGCGCGGGAGGGCGACGGCGACGATGGCCGCGCCGATGATGGCGCCAACGACCGCGCCAATGATCCAGCCGAGCAGCGCGAAGCCGCCGACCAACCCGCCGACGAGGCAGCCGGCGACGACGGCGCCGCCGAGCCAGGCGGTCCAGCGGCCGCCTTCGATGAAGAGCGACGCGAGCTTTTGGTCTTGGAGGTCGAGGACGCCCTGCTTGAGGCGATTGAGGGCGTCGGCGAGGCGGTCTTCGGCAGATGCGGGGCGCTGCGATTGCTCGGCTTCGCTGGGAGCGGCGGCTGGATCGGTCCGCCAATCATACTGGGCGGCGGCCTGCAGTTGGCCGCGCATCGTGAGGAGCGTGTGGGCGTCGCGCTCCAGCCCCTCGGCAATGCGGCGGCGCGATTGCAGTCGCTTGGTCGCTTCGTCGAGCAGCTGTTGCGGGTGATTCTTGTGGGCCTCGTAGACCGTGTTCGCCTGCCACTGGGCTTCTTCGGCGTGCTTTTCCGCGGCTGCGAGATCCGCATCGCGGCGGCTCGCGTTGGCTCTCAGGGCCGTCTTGAACTGGGCGTCGGCCTGACGCACAGCGTCGTCGTGGGCGGTGACGGCGGTCTGGCGGACAGCGGCGAACTCATTCTCCAGCGTGCGAATCTGGAGCGCGTATTGTTCATTGATGCGATGCGCCGTAGCGGCGAATTCTTGATCCGCTTCGGCGAGTTCGGCGCTGATGGCGGCGGCGAGGATCCGCTCTTCGCCCGCGCGCTTGTCGGCCAGCTGCTGCAGGTGCTGCATCAGCTCGAGTTCGCGGCGGGTCGAGAGGCGAGTCATAAGTACTGTTGAATGATGAATGCGGAATGCTGAATGGGGACTTAAATGCCGGAAGCTTGTTGCTGGATGCTGGATTCTCTCTTCTCTTCCTTCAGCCTTCAGCATTCATCCTTCAGGATTGCCTCCGCGCTACTGCTCACACTCGGCGTGCATGTGGGTGACCAACACGCCCATGCGGGTCATCGAGTCGAGGGCTAGTTTGACCGTTGGGCCCAACGGTTCCAAGTGATTCTGGCAAAAGGCGCGGCTGACGCCGTCGTTCCACTGCTCCGACGCTGCCAGCCAAGCGGCTTGCAGGTCGTCGAAGGCGTCGCGGATGTGGGCGGCGCTGGTGTAGAGGTCGGCGGAGCGCATTGCAGGGGTCAGGGGTCAGGGGTCAGGAGATGATTGTTTTGATCAATTGCAGGTTCTGTCGCGGTTTCTGTGGCGGCTGACGCTGGTTGCCGGATGCTGGACGTGTGATTGGCTGTAGGAGCCGTTGGTTCGCTGGGCAGCGACGACTCCGGCGGGCGTTCGATTTGGTACTCTTCGAGGCGGCGGAGGATCGTTTGCAATAGTGCGGCCGCTTTGGGGACGTCGAGTTCCATCGCGCGGCGGAGTTGGCCGATGCGGCCGTCGTATTCAAATTGCTCGTGGCGAAAGTTGCGTTGCCAGCGGCGCACCGACTCGCACTTTTCCTGGCAATAGGCGCGGCGGACTTTGGCGGCTTCGAGCGCCGCCTTCTGTTCGCGGCAGGTCGGACGTTCGCCGGCGACGGTCATCATCAGGCAACGTTCGAGTTCGAGCTTGGCCGAGTGAACGGCATCTTCGGCGTCGTGGGTTTGCTGTTTCCAGTAGGCGGGGCGGTCGTGTTCGACCCAGTTCGACGCCCGGTGGAGCTCGCCGTCGAGGACGTCGACGGCGGTCTGCACCCGCTGCTGGAATTTCAGCAGCGAGGCGCGGAGGGCCTCGATGGCGTCGGTCGAGCGGACTTGGGCGGGGGAGGACATAGTAATGCTGAAGGATGAATGCGGAACGCTGAATGGGGAATGGGGAATGGGGGAACGGCGCACGGCCTTTCCGCATTCAGCATTCATCCTTCAGCATTGGCCTATCGCTGCGTCAGGTATTCTTCGATCCGTTCCGCTTTGCGCAGCAGGAACGGGGCATATTCGTTGGTGGCTTCGATCGAGCGGCCGATGAGCTTCATGTGCTGCTCGAACTCTTCGGTGAACTTCTTTTGCTCCTGATCGCGCCAGGTGACGTTCAGGGCGTGAAGCTGACCAGCCAGGGCGGTCATGCGCTCTTCGAGTTCCGCGTTGAAGAGCTTGAGCTGATGGGCAAAGCGGCGAAGCTCCGCCGGGTCGACGACTGCTTGCGACATGAAGAGGCCTCTTACTCCGAGCGTGTTCCGTGGCGACGGCTGGAGGCTAAAAAACGAACGTCGCACCGCCCGTGAGTTTGATTCTAACCCCGGGGTGATAGAGGGTAAAGAAAAGGCCTGCGCAACGGGGGCTTCGCCGCACGATCGCCGCGGAAGGGGTACGGCGGTGCGGGGTGTGACGGTTGCGCGGTTGAGAAGCGAGGGTGTCGGGAGCCTTTTGCCACTGGGCGGCTGACCATGAAAATTGAGTCGCCAGTGGCAAAAGGCTCCCGACACCGTTGGCGTTACCTGGGGGGCAACACGCCCATGCGGTCGTTGCTATGGGAGTGCAACAACTCCGGCAACGGCCGGTCGGCGCCGCGGTAGGAGGGATCGATCGAATCGAGTTCCTCGGCGACGGCGCGAACCGTGTAGTGGATCTGCTCGGGCGTGTGATTGCTGGTGATGAAGAAGCGCAGCCGGGCGGCCCGTTCCTCGACGGCGGGATAGAGAATCGGTTGCACGTTAACGCCGCGACCGCGGAGCAACTGGGACAGTTGCAAGGCGTGGGCCGAGTTGCCCGTGATGATCGGGACGACCGGCGTGTTGTTGCTGTTGCCGGTGTTGAGTCCGGCATCCTTGGCGAGGCGGAGGAACAGCCGCGAATTTTCGGCGAGGCGGGCGACGCGTTCCGGCTCCTCCTGCAACAGGTTGAGCGAAGCGAGGGCGGCCGCGGCGTTGGCCGGCGAGAGACCCACGCTGTAAACGAAGCCGGGCGCCGTGTACTTGAGGTACTCGACGATCTCTTTCTGGGCGGCGATGTAGCCGCCGCAGCTGCCGAACGACTTGCTGAGCGTCCCCATCCAGAGGTCGACGTCGCGCGGATTGATGCCAAAGTGTTCCGACATGCCGCGGCCATGGAGGCCCATCGTGCCGATCGAGTGGGCTTCGTCCACCATCAAGTAGGCCTTGTGGCGTTTCTTGATTTCGACGAACTGCGGCAGATCGGGATAATCGCCGTCCATGCTGTAGACGCCTTCGACGACGATTAGCACGCGGCGGTATTCGTGACGAATCTCGCTGAGGATCTTCTCCAGCGCTCGCCAATCATTGTGCGGAAAGGGCCGACGGCGGGCGCCGCTGAGGATGGCGCCCTGCATGATGCTGTTGTGCGACAGGGCGTCGTGGAGGATCAGGTCGCCGGCGCCGAAGAGATGGCCGATGACCGTCTCGTTCGTGGCGTGCCCGCCCACCAGGACGATGGCGGCTTCGGCGCCGATGAAGTCGGCGATGCCGCGCTCGAGCGCGCCGTGGAGCGGCTTCTCGCCCGAGACCAACCGGCTGGCCGAGACGCTGGTGCCGTAGCGAGCCACCGCTTCTTGCGTGGCGCGGACGACGACCGGGTCGCCCGACATGCCGATGTAGTTGTAGCTGCAGAAGTTGACGTACTCTTGCCCGTTGATGATCGTCCGGTCATTCATGATCCCTTCGTGCACCGTGAAGAAGGGATTCGTCATGCCATGCTGAGTGGTCAGCTTGAAGTTCTCCTGCAGGCGGAGGAAGTCGGCCGACTTGGCGAATTGATAGTCTTCCTCGGGGACTTCGTAGGCGACCGGGGCAGTCTTGCGGTCCTTGAGCTGGCCCCCCATGAACTGCTCGATCGCTTCGACGACTTCGCCGCATGTTTCCATCGACGGGAGAATCGAGTCGGGAAAGCGGCCGCCGAAGGCTTCTTCCAACGAGGCGACGATTTCCATCCGCTCCAGCGAGTCGAGCCCGAGCTCGACGATGTTGACGTCCCAGTCGAGCTCGCCGACGCGCTCGCGGCCGATTTCGCGGACCTTGGCGTAGACGACTTCGATAATCTGGGCCCGGTTGCCGGTGAGGCGGGGATCGGCGCCTTGGGCGGCAGCGCCGTTGGCATGGGAGTACGATGCAGGCTTCGTCGGCAGGTGGGCCGCCGCGCCGTTCATCGCCTTCGGAGCGACGGGAGCTTGCGGCAGATCGGCGGCGGCTTCGAGGCCGTCGGCGTCGTAATCGATGCCGTCGTCGACGCCGTCGTCGAGATCGGCGTCGACGCCGCGACGGCGGGCCGATTTGACGACTTCGACCTGTCCTGTCTCAGCCGACCAAGTCGCGACCGCAGCCAGCGTGCCGGCGAGGTAACCCGCCTGGCAGGCATGGCGTTGTATTTTGCCGCTGGAGGTCTTCGGGATGCTGCCGGTCTTCAGCAGAACGATCGCCGAAACGGCGAGTTCCATCTCGTTAGCGACCCGCTTGCGGATAGCGGCGACAATTTCCTCGAAGTTGAGGTGTCGGCCGCGTTCGGTCTCTTGGACGATGACCAGCCGCTCGGCGCCTTGGTCGCCGACGGCGAATGCAGCGCCGGCGCCTGGCTTCACTTTTTCGTGGGCGCCATCGATCGAAAGTTCAATGTCTTGGGGATAGTAGTTCACCCCGTGGATGATGATCAGATCCTTCAGGCGGCCGGTGACGAAAAGCTCGCCCTTGTGGAGGAACCCGAGGTCGCCGGTGCGCAGGAACGGTCCGCGGCCATCGCGGAGCCGCGCCTGGAACGTTTCGTGCGTCGCTTCTTCGCGACGCCAGTAGCCCTGCGCCACGCTGGGGCCGGAGACCCAGATTTCGCCGACTTGGTTAGCTGTGCACGGCTCGAAGGTGTCGGGGTCGGCGATGACGATGTTCTGGTCGAGCAAGTTGCCGCCGCTGCCGACGAGTTCGCGGGCATGCGGAGCGTCGCTGGGAACGGGCACGACTTCGTGCTTTTCCAAGGCATGGAGGTCGAACGACTGAACGACCGGTTCCGTTTGCTTGTACCCGCCGGCCACGATGAGAGTGGCTTCGGCCAAACCATAGCAGGGATAAAACGCCTCGCGGCGGAAACCGCATTCGGCGAATGCTTGGCTAAAGCGTTCGATCGTCTCGGCGCGCACCGGCTCGGCGCCGTTGAAGGCGAGCGACCAGCGGCTGAGATCAAGGGTCCGTTTCTGTTCGGCGCTCACCTTCTCGGCGCACAAATCGTAGGCAAAGTTTGGTCCGCCGCTGATCGTGGCGCCTGATTGCGAGATCGCCTGCAGCCAGCGGACGGGGCGCTGCAGAAAGTGGGTCGGCGACATCAGCAGATTCGGCCGGCCCATGTAGAGGGGCTGCAGGATGCCGCCGATCAGGCCCATGTCGTGGTACAGCGGGAGCCAAAACATGCCGCTGCCTGAGCGCGAGTGCTCGAAGGCGTAGGTAATCATGGCCGAGTTGTGCATCAGGTTCGAGTGGGTCAGCATCACCCCCTTGGGCATGCCGGTCGAACCAGAGGTGTACTGGAGGAAGGCGAGCGTGTCGCCGTGGACGTCGGGGCGACGCCACTGGTCAGCCTGCTCTTCGTCCCATTGATCGGTGGCGCGCCAACGGATGCGCTGCAGCGCCGGGGTGTCGGTGATCATCGTCTGCACGCGTTCGAGCACCTCGAACGTGGTGAGCGCGATCTTGGCTTCGGCGTCGTTGGCAATGGCGTCGATCCGGGCCATGTTCCGGTTGCGGCGCGGGGGGTACGCGGGGACGGCGATCACCCCGGCATAGAGGCAGCCGAAGAACGCGGCGACGAAATCAAGCCCCGACGGATAAAGGAGCAGCGCGCGCTCCCCTTCCATACCCATCGCTTGAAGCGAGGCGGCAATGGCGCGGGCCTTGCGGTCGACGTCGGCGTAGGTCCACGCGACTTCGGCCTTCTCGCCATCAAGCAGAAATCTAAAGCCGGCGTCGTTCCCCTGGTGGAGGGCGCGGTGGCGCAGCAGTTCGACGAGGGTCGACGGTCCGAAAAATGATCCGGGAAGTTGATCCGTGTGCACTTGGTAGCTAACTCCTCGCGACGTGACGCCAACCATCAGCGTCAGTGTCGCAGAAACCGCGGGGCTTGCAGGCGGGAGGCCGGGCGGAGCTTGGGGAAGCCCTGGGCGCCGCGGCCGGGAAGTCGGCCCCGCTTCAGATCTCAGGTCCTAGCCCTGACCTCGCTCCGCTGAGCTCGGGCGACCGGCGGGAACCGGAGCCAAGGCCAGAGGCGGGGAGTTCGGGCCGATCAACCGAGCGACCGCATCCTGCAGCACTCGGAACAGTCGCGAGCCCGTTCCAGGGGCCCGACGCTTAAGGGAGTTATTGTATTTGGCTGGCATCGACCAATCACCCCCTGGGAGAGCTATTTTCGGGGTCAGGCGGGATCGAGGGAAGGTCTAACCATGGAGCCTACCACCCTCCGGAACCCCGAGCAAATTACGGCAACCTCGCTAGAGAGCGTATTTACTTGGACTTTGTTTCTGCGGGCGCCGCTATCAGCAAAGTCGGGGAAGTTTTACGAATTGGCGCCGTTTGGCTGGACGGCAGGACCTGGAGAACTGGGAAAAGTTGCCATCGGCAGATTCAAGGATTGAACCGCCAAGGACGCCCAGGTTCGCCAAGGAAATGAGGGGGCTTGGACCACGACGGCACGATGAACGCCTGATCCAGGCAGTTCTTGTCACTCCATCTTCGCGCCTTCGCGCCTTGGCGTGAGACAATTCTTTTTGAGATCTCGCGCCAAGGCGCGAAGGCGCAATGGAAAACCGGGAGAGGTATGGTTCCCGTTAGAGTCATCGCTCAAGCAGTGCAAAACGTTCAGTTTGCTGGCGTCTGCGGCTTGCTGTTTTCGACGGCGACAAGCATAATGAACGGCAGCGTTGGAACGGCCGCCGTTCGCCCCAGATGTCGACCGAAAAGGAGCTGACCTGTGTTAACCGAAAGTGAAGTCTCGCGTAGCTGGAACAAGCTGTTTAAGAGCGGCATTTTCACCGAGGTCAGCTTCGAGAAGGCCGAAGCCCTCCTCGAGGAGCTTCGCCCCACCAGCCCGCTGCGTCATCGACTGACGTCGGAGCTTGAAGAGCTTCGCCAGTTGCACGGCGAGCGCGTCGAGGCTTAGCTGGCCTGCTGAATCGCGGATCCCATGGCGAGTTTCCTCGCCGGCTTGACCTATTGAGCGGTCGCAGTTCACTCTGCGATCGCTTTTTTTTGTGCGCCGCTGGGAACGAAGCGGTCGCCATGGCGCGCTACCAATGAAAACAGCCCCGACCGAAGTCGAGGCTGTTCATAATACTGCTGCTGAGCGGCTGGTTAGAAGTTCACGTCGAAGCCGAAGTTGGCGCCGTTCATGAAGACCTCTTGCTTGCCGGCCTGGTCGTCGCGGAAGCCCATGCGGGGCAACTCGTAACGGACCTGGCTCGCCGCCCGGCTGACGTTGTCGATGAACAACGCCGTGTAACCAATTCGCAAGGCGACCGAGCGGGTTAGTTGGTAGTTCAAGTCGGCCCGCAGTTCAGTGGTCGGCGAGAAGTCGTTCTCTTGCTTGCCATGGTCGGCGACCGTGGTGGCGAAGTAGATCGGCTTGTTGTACTGGCCGGGAACCAAGCCTTGGCCGAGCATGGTGTTCTGTTCGAAGTTCTGCACGTTGTAGGCGAAGAGGAAGCGGCCAGCCAGATCGAAGTTCCAACGCTTCCGCTGGTGCGTCCAGCGAGCCGAGATCTGCGGACCGACGAGGTTGTTGGTGATGCGAGTGTTCCAGAAGCTGTCGCCCAGCGTGCCGCCCCAGTCGTTGGCCAGTGCATTGGGCGTCGCTGGGTTGAACGCAAAGCCGTTGACGTCGTAGTCGTCTCGCAGCCTGAAGTACCGGACGCCGGCGCCAAGCTCGACGTTGTTGTTCTGGTGCTTGTCCATCTTGTGGTTGTTGCTCAGACGATGCGTCCGCATCAACTCGATGCCGCGGGTCTGGGTGGCACTGCGAACCGTGAGGAACTGGAAGCTGACCGGCAGGTTCACGATGTCGTCGAAGTCGCCGCGGAGGTCGCCGATGAGGAAGCTGTCTGGTTCGCGACCCGGATCGTCCAGATCGTAGCCGTCGGGACCGAATTGACCGTCGCCGTCGATGTCGTCGGCGAGGCCGTCTGGTTGGAAGGGGCCGCCGATCGGGCCAACGACGTCGATGAAGCCACGCATCAGGTTTAGCGGGTCGTCAAACACGATCATCACGGTGCCGTAGAGCGTCGCCTGAGTTTGCGAGCCGTAAAGCTGCTGATCGGCGAAGGTCGGGCCGTCGAGGACGTTGATATTCCAGGCCTCGTCGCCGTTGTAGTAGCTGAAGTTGTAGCGGTGACCCCAATCGAAGACGTCGCTGGGGGGCGCCGAATCAAGGCCGCCCAGCAGGACCGGCGGGGCGATGTTCACCGGCACTGCAGTGCCGTCGGCGATGAAGCGCCCCGTGAGGAACTCACGCCACGGTCCCAGCGAGCCGTCGTTAGTGCCGCCGGTGCCGATGCGATTTCGCTCGCCCATGATGCCCCACGCGAGGCGGTCATAGGTGAAGCCCCAACCGCAGGTGCGTTGAATGGGCTCGCAATCGAAATCGAAATCGACCGGAGCGAACCACTGCATGTCATGCTCGCAGCACTCATCGCAGAAGGCGTCGGCAGCCTGAGCCGCAGCCCTTTCCGCGCCCGATGCGAGGAGAAAACAAGCGGCGAGCCAGTGGGTGAGCTTTCGAGCAGTCATGGTATGGAACTTCCCCTCGTGGGAGCGCCGCAGGTGGGCGACGCAGTCCGGATAAGCGCGTGGCCGCGTGTTGCTGCCGGCGCGATGTCTCTGTGCCGGTAGTATCGGATGCGCCTGATTCGCCGGTTGAGTAAAGGTGGTAAAGTCTGACGAAAATGACGGTCATTCCGCGGAAGAATGCTAGCAACAGGCTCGTCGCCCAGGCCAAACGGCCCGCCGGAGCGGCAGAAAGACTAACTACGAAGGCACAAAGGGCACAAAGACGCACCAAGGAAGCTGGAAGACAAAGGCAGAGAATGATCAGGAGGGCTGGCTTCGTCGCCTGGCTTTTTCACTAGTCCCTTCCGCCGCAGTCGCTTTTCCTGCGTTACTGGGCGTTTCTTGGCGGTCTTTGTGCCTTTGTGGTTCATCTTCCTGCGCCCGCCGAGTTTGTACTGCGAATTCCCCGGGGATATACTTCCGCAGCGCGAGCAACAATTTGGGAACGACTCCCTAAGGCCGCGCCCGAGGCGAAAACTCCCCATGAAACGACGAATCTTCGCAGCGCTGTGCCAACGAACTTGGTGGGCCTGGCTGCTGGCGCCGCTAGCGGCGTTCGGGTGCGGAGCGGGGCTCCAGGCCGACCCGCCGGCAGCGGCCACGAAGGAATCGACCAGTCCCGCGGACGCTAACGCCGCGGAACTGGGCGAGAAATGGGTTCGCCTGCTAAAAGATAAGGACGACGAACCCGTCGCCCTGGAAACGGCCATCGTGCGCTATGTGAAGGTGGCCGACGTCGTCCCCGGCCAACCCGCGGCCGATTACCGTGAATACGTTGATCTGGTCGGGGCGGTCCACATCGCTGACAAGCGGTACTACCGCGACCTGAACCGCCGATTCAAAGGCTATGACTCGGTGCTGTACGAACTGGTGGCGCCGGAGGGAACGGAAGTTCCCCGCGGCCGCGGCACGCCGAATACGCACCCGCTGGGAATGTTGCAAAACGGCATGAAGTCGATGCTGGAAGTCGAGCATCAACTGGAACAGATCGACTACACCCGCGACAACATGGTGCACGCCGACCTCTCGCCCGACGAGTTCGTCGAATCGATGGCCAAGCGGGATGAAGGGTTCCTGCAGATGTATTTCAAGCTGCAAGGCGCGGCGATGGCCCAGCAGAGCAAAGCGGCCAGCGAAGGGGTGAACGCCGACTTCGACATCCTCGCGGCAATGTTTTCCGACGATCGGCCCCGGCAGCTGAAGATCGCCATGGCTCAGCAGTTTGAAGGAATGGAAGCCCTGATGACGGGCTTCTCCGGCCCGGAGGGCTCAACCCTGATCACCGACCGCAATGCCCGCGCCCTGGAAGTATTGAAGAAACGCCTCAAGGCGGGAGATAAGCAGGTGGCGATTTTCTACGGGGCCGGCCACCTGGCGGAAATGGACGAGCAGTTGGAGCAGGAATTTGGGCTAAAGCCGGTGGGCGTCGAGTGGGTCGAAGCTTGGGACTTGCGGGAATAAACAGCCGCGAGCTCCTGGTGAAAGCTCGTCTGGACAGAACGGCCAGGCTATGTTGCCTTTTCGCCCGCCCGGCCGAGTGCTAGAATGGCGAGCTTTCGCCGGCGCCGTGTGGGCTGTCCGTGCATGCTCACACCGTTTGTTTGGGAGTTCGTCCGATGGCCAAGCCTGGTCGCAAAGTCAAGAAAGCTAATCACGGCAAGCGTCCGGCTTGCAGCCGCCCGCGCAAGAACCGTCGCCAGCAGGTGAAAACCTGATCCGCCGCCTGAGGCCAGCCCTTCACCAGGACTGCCGCCCCGCAACGCCCACGTAGCCCCGCCCGCCCGCGGCGGGCGCGCAGCACGCTTCGTGGCGAAACGGCCCGTTGGCAGTGGCGCCGCAGCAATGCGCCGTTATCGGTGGCGAACCACGTTGAAAGATTCAACCAGACAAGCGAACTGGCAAGAGGAGCGACCGTCGTGCCAGCTGTAGAACTGATCGTCGATCCCGCCGAGATCGACTTCAGCAACGTCATTGCCGACATCGAGGAGATTCGGCGCTACATTCCGCAGCGCCATGCGATGGAGCAACTGACGGCGATCGTCTACGACGATCTGGAGAGTCACGTCTGCGTCGGCTACCGCGACCTGACTGACCAAGAGTTCTGGGTCAGCGGCCACATGCCGGCCTTCCCGCTGTTGCCCGGCGTCATCATGTGCGAGGCGGCCGCGCAGGTGCTGTCGTACCATGTCCAGCGGAACGACCTCTCCGGCGTTGAAGTCGTCGGCTTTGGCGGACTCGATAACGTGAAATTCCGCGGCATCGTGCGGCCTGGAGACCGCCTGACCATCGTCGTCCAGGTGACGAAATATCGCCGCGGTCGCATGGTGGTTTGCAAGTTCCAGGAGTTCGTCGGGACGACGCTGGTGTGCGAAGGAGAGTTGACCGGCATCGCCTTGCCGTCAGATATCTTCGACAACGGCGCGGCGAAGTAAAGGCAAACCCCAAGGACGCCAAGTGCGCTAAGGAAATGCACGAGTTTGGAACCGCCGATGAACGCTGATAGACGCAGATAAGACAAGACAATTCTTATCCTCTGCGTTCATTCGCGTTCATCGGCGGTTTCATTCTCTTCCCTTGGCGTTCTTGGCGGTTTAATTCTTTGGAAAGCAGTCGAAGCTATGGGTCGCCGGGCGCTCCCGAAAATTGACGAGACGATCGACCTGTCGCGGCACTTCTACAAGGTCGAAACGCTGCCGGCGCCGTGGGACCCGGCGGCGATTTTTGGGCGCGACGCGCCGCTGGAGATCGAGCTCGGCAGCGGCAAAGGGCTGTTCTTGCAGAACGCCGCCCTAGGAACGCCGGAGCGAAACTTTCTCGGCGTCGAGATCGCCTACAAGTACGCAAAATTCATCGGGCATCGGCTGGCGAAGCGGCACATCGCCAACGCCGTAGCGGTGCATGGCGACGGCTTGAAGATGTTTCGCGAGCAAGTCCCCGACGCCTCGCTGGCAGCGATTCACGTGTACTTCCCCGATCCCTGGTGGAAGGCCCGCCATCACAAGCGGCGCGTGATGAACGAGTCGTTCCTGGCGGACGTCGTCCGCACGCTGGAACCGGGCGGTCGCCTCCATTTTTGGACCGACGTCAAGGAATACTTCGACGCGGCGCTGGCACTCATCGCTGAAGTGACGCCGCTGGTCGGTCCGCTGGTAGTCTCGGAAAAGAGTGCGGAGCACGATCTAGATTTCCGCACGCATTTTGAACGCCGCACGCGCTTGCATGGCGAGCCGGTCTATCGGTCGGAGTTCGTGAAGTCGTAGCCGCCTATTGCAGCCCCGGGCTCCGCCCGGGGGTCGGTTTCCATCCCGGTAGACATCGTCGCGCGTAACGCTACCCCACGGCAGAGCCGGGGGCTGAAATACGAAAAGCCCTAGCCCGCGGTCGTCGCGGCGGCTTCGTAGGTGCGCTCGGCGTCGGCTTCGGCGTGGTTGTGGTAATTGTCGAGCGCCACTTGGTAGAGCTTCTGACCCCACGGCGTCGGGTAATCGCCGGTGATGCACGCGCGACAAAGCTGGTCGGCCGGCTTGCCGACGGCGCGCGAGATCGACTCGACCGGCAGGTAGCGGAGCGAATCAGCGCCAAGCTCCGCCGCCATCAGCGCGAACATCTCTTCGCTCGGCAATCCCTTCTCGACGAACTGCGGCGCGAACAGCTCGCGAATCCGCGACATGTCGATGCCGTAGAAGCAAGGGGCGATGATCGGCGGGCACGCGACGCGGACATGGATTTCCTTGGCGCCGCCGACCTCGCGAATGCGGTCGAGCAACACCCGCATCGTCGTGCTGCGGACGATCGAATCTTCCACGAGCAACACGCGCTTGCCGCGCAGAACCTCCGGCAGCGGCGTGTACTTGGCCGCCGCCTTCGCGACGCGACCGGCCCCCCCTTCGATGAAGGTCCGACCCGCGTAACGGTTGCGGATCAGTCCCTCGACGCTCGGCACGCCAAGCGAATAGGCCATCGCGTCGGCCGCCGCCTTGCTGGTGTCGGGCACCGGCACGACGATCAAATCGTCGCCTTTGGGAATCGTCTCCATCCGGGCGAGTTCCTCGCCGAGCGCCTTGCGCGAGAGATAGACGCCGCGGTCGTCCATCGTGCTGGCGACGTTGGCGAAATAGATCCACTCGAAGAAGCAATGCGCCGTGCGACGCCGTTCCGTGAAACGCTCGATCGATACTTTATTGTCGACCACGGTGATCGCCTCGCCAGCCTCCAGCGAGCGAATCGATTCCGGCTGGAAGCCAAGGTTGAGCAGCGCGACGCTTTCGCTCGCCGCGGCGAGCAGCGGCCCTTCGATGGCGTAGCACATGGGTTTGACGCCGAGCGGATCGCGGGCAATCAGCATTTCGCCCTGAGCGTTCAACAGCGCGAGGCTGTAGGCGCCGTCGAAACGCGTCGACACCGCCGCCATGATTTCGATCAGCGACGGTCGGCGATCGCCCGACAGTTCTCGGCTGATCTCGTGCATGATGATCTCGGTGTCGCTCTGCCGGGTGAGGTGGTGGTCGTCCTCAGCCAGCAGCTTGTCGCGCAGGGCGGCGTAGTTCGCCAGCTGGCCGTTGAAGGCGAAGCTAAACCACTTGTGCTTTTGCAGATGGTGCCGCTCAAACGGCTGCGCATAGGTCACGTCGTCCTCGCCGCAGGTGGCGTAACGGACGTGGCCAATCGCTGCGCGACCGGCGTAATTCCGCATGATGCTCTCGGCCTTCGCCTTGTGGTTCAGGCGAAAGGCCTCGCTCACCGTGCCCAGCTTGCGATACGTCTTCAGCAGCTGGTCGCGGTCGGGATTGTAGGAAGTCATCCCCGTCGACAGCTGCCCGCGATTCTGCACGTCGAGCAGCATCCGCGGCATCAGCCGCGAGACTTCGTCGGGGCCTTGGACCGGACAGAGGGGGCTGACTTCATCGCCCTCCAGGTGATAGACCGCGACGACGCCGCATTCATGGTGGAGTTCGTCGCTCATGCGCGATGGGCGTGGGGGTTGATTGTTCCGAGGCAGGCGAGCCGGGGCGTCTCGCCCCCGGAGAGCTGTCATTCTACGCGCAGCGAGCGATTCTCTCAACGCCCCGGCGGTTCGTTGACGCGCGACTACTTCCGCCCCTTGAAGAACTTGTAGGCCTCCTTGCCCACTTGCTTCATCGCGGCGTCGAGGTCGTCGTCGGTGCTCGATCGCGGATTGTACGTCCCCATGACGACGACGATGTAAGGACGTTCGGGCAGTTCGACCAGCGCCCACTCGGTCAGCAGCCCCGGCAACTCGCCCGGCTTGAACGCCACAGAAACGCTTTGCGGGACGGTTGAACGAATCGCTCCCGACTTCAACTTGCGAAGAATCGAGAGCGCGTGGTTGCTCACTTCCCGGTTGACGAATGTTCCCTCATGCAGCAACCGCAAGATCCGCGCGGCGTCGGCCGGGGTCGAGAGATTCTCCTCGCCGCGGGCGGCGGCGGCCGCATCCATCATCCGGCGGCGCAGCACGGTCTGCTCGCAGCCCAGCAAGGCCATGGTGGCCGTGACATTCTCCATGCCAATCTGGTCGATAAGCATGTTCGTCGCCGTGTTGTCGCTCATCACGATCATCAGCACGCAAAGGTCCTCGATGCTGAGCTCGACGGTGCGATCGCCGAGCTCGGCGAGAATGCCGCTGCCGCCGGTTTTGTCCTGTTTCTCGACCCAGCGGCGGTCGGCCAGTTGCAGCTTTCCTTCGTGAGCCTGCTTCAGGACCTCCAGCAGAATCGGCGTCTTGATGCAACTGGCCTGAGTGAACTGCCGATCCGCGTTGACCTCGAACCGATGCTGGCCGGCAAGATCGGCGACGACGAGCCCGAACGTTCCGTCAACGCCGTCGGCGATCGCTTGGAGCCTGGCTTGCATCTGGCGGTCGTCCTCGCTCACGTTCCCCTCCCCTGCCCTAGCCTGACTCTGAAGTAACGCCGCAATAGCAATCAGCGCCCTGAAGAATGTCTCACGCAAAGGCGCAAAGGCGCGAAGCCAAGGCCTAGCGACATCGTCCACGAATCGCTCGAACTGAATGGCACGCAGCATGACGTCCCTGCAGTACTTCCCGGGTCTTCTTTGCGCCTTCGCGCCTTTGCGAGAGATCTCGTCTTAATGAATTATTTGCCGGTAGCGGTCCCTGCCGGCTCTTCTTGGTGCTGGTATCGTAGCGCCGCGATCAGCGCTTCGCCGTATTCTTTCCACAAGACGTCGGGATCCATGCCCGCGTCGGCGGGGAGTTCGAGCGTGATGATAGGTCGCCCCAGCGTCGTGCCGACGAACGAACCGAGCGACCCCGGCCGGCTGCCGAGCTTGTCGAGCGGCAACTTGCATTTGGCCGCCATCGCCTCGGCCATCTTGTCGGCGGGGCCGTCCCAATCAACGCAGTTAAGGGGTTGGTGAATGCTCACGACGCGATTGGGGAAGTACTGGCACAGCACCCGCATCAACACGCGACTCTCGGGTTCCGACAGCGGCGTGGCGCCGTGCGGCTTGACGTCGGCCGCGCCCCAATTGCCGGCGGGAAAGTTGCGGTTAAGGTCGACTCCGTTCCGATTGAAGCGGACGTTGTCCGCAAATCCGTCGGGGTTCGCCACCGGCATGATCACGATCTTGCGCCCCTCCACTTCCTCCGGGTGCTTCTCCAGCCACTCGACGAACTTGGCCGCCAGCGGCGTCCCGGCCGCCTCGTTGCCGTGGATCGTCGCGATCAGCCAGAAGACGTCCTTGCCGTCGCCATAGACGTTGCATTCGATGGGCCGACCGCCGATCGTTTCGCCGACGACTAGCTTCTCGACCTTAATCTCCGCTCGCACGGTAGCTGGAGCGACGACGAGCGAAACGAGCGCCAGCGACCAGGCGGCGACGCGGAGCATGCGAGCAATCATAAAAACTTCCTCGGCGGGAACTTAGACGGCGTCAGGCGCATCGAACTGGCGCCAGCGTCGTTGATCATCATCGCGCATGGCGGGCGCGTCAATTCTGGCGGGCGTCGTTACAAACGCGTTACGCGATCTTCATTGCGGCCCAGGCGTCTTCAATCGTAGGCTAAGAATCGACTCAGCCGCCGTGCGCAGCGATTTCTCTCATTCACGCAGGAGCACCTCTCATGACTCGTTCGGTCCGTTACTTGGCGTTTGCCGGTTGTCTGATATCGTTGGCGTGGACCGCGTCCGTCTGCGCGGCCGCACCGGTCGAGGGGCGCGTCTCGGCCGTCACGCTCTATCGGGGTCAAGCGCAAGTCACGCGCGTCGTGCCGATCGAAGGCGCCGCCGGACGGCTGGAGGTGGTCGTCAGCCAGCTTCCCGAGCAGATCGTGCCGAACAGCCTGTTCGCCGAGGGGGGCGATGGCGTCGAGATTCGCGCCGTGCGGTTTCGCACCCGCGCCGTCGGCGAAGAACCGCGCGAAGAAGTGCGCAAGCTCGACGATGAGATTCTCGCTGCTCAGCAAGAACTCGATCTCACGACCAAGCGACAGGCTCTGCTCGTGAAGCGCACCGAGTATCTCGCCAAACTTGAAGGCTTCGTCGCGCCGACGGCACAGGCGGATCTGACCAGCGGAGTACTCGACGCCGAGGCGCTCGAGCGGATGACGACGTTCTCCTTTGCGCAGCTCGAAACGATCGCCAGCGAGGAAGTTGAGCTGGCCAAACAGGCTCGCGTGCTGAACGAGCGGATCGAACTGCTCAATCGCAAGCGGGCCGAGATCACCGCCGGGGCGTCCCAGACCCTCCGCGAGGCGGTGCTGTTCATCCAGAAGAAGGCCGAAGCGCCGGCCGAAGTTCGTCTTAACTACCTGGTGAACAACTGCGGCTGGTCGCCCTCGTACGTGATGCGCGCGGCGGCCGATCGCAACAACGTGCAAGTCGAGTACAGCGCGCTCATCCAGCAACTCTCCGGCGAGGATTGGAACGACGTTGAGTTAACCCTCTCGACCGCCTCGCCGACGCTCAGCGCCGCCGGCCCGGGCCTGGCGCCCCTTCACGTGATGCTGGCCAGCGGCGATCAAGTGGCTGCAATCGTTGCGGCTAACGGACCCGAGTCGGGCGAGCTGAATTTTTCGATTCCCATGCAGAATGCCTCGAAGAGCGCAGTGCAAGGCCGCATCTCCGGACTTCGAGCGCAGCGATCGGAAATGAGCCAGGCGATCGGCAACGCTGGAAACTTCGCCGACGTCAACCGCTTCAGCTGGAGCTTGAACGACGTCGCCAGCTCGTATCAATTGCTGGAGCTTGGCTGCTCGTTGAGCGAGTTGCGGAGCGAGTCGTTCGACGATGGCGGCGGGCCAAGCATTAGCTATTCGCTCGGCCGGGGCGTCAGTCTCGCCAGCCGCACCGATCAGCAAATGGTGCGCATCATGCAGGCCGCGGTTGACAGCCAGTTCTATCACGTCGCCGTGCCGGTCCTGACGCCGCACGTCTATCGCGAGGCCGAACTCAAGAACACCAGCGACCACGATCTGCTTGCCGGTCCCATGACCGCTTACCTCGACGGCCGCTTCGTCGGCCAGGGCGAACTGCCGACCGTGGCGCGCGGCGAACGCTTCGTCGTCGGCTTCGGCGCCGACGCGCAGCTGCGTGCTCGTCGCGAGCTGGTCAACAAGACCGACGGCACCCAAGGAGGCAACCGCGAGACCCGCTTCGAATATCGTCTGGTGGTTGAGAACTTCGGCAACGAGCCGACGCCGGTGCGCGTGATCGACCGCCTCCCCCACGCCGAGAACGGCGCTGACATCCGCGTCACGCTCGGCAAGACGAGCGACAAGCTGAGCGAAGATACCCTCTACGCCCGCGAGGAGAAGCCGATGGGCATTCTGCGCTGGGACGTCGACGTGGCGGCCGACGCCGCCGGCGAATCGGCCCGGTTGATCACCTACGACTACGGCGTCGAGTACGATCGCAAGGTCGTCGTGTCTCTGCCGTCGACGAAGGAAGTCCAGCAGCAGGAGTTCGAACAGCTGCAGCGAGATCGGCAGAAGCGGTAGGTCAGCCTAACTCGACAGAGGCCCGCCTCGGTCCCCGGCTCGTCAAGCCGGGGACCGGTCAAAATCGAGGCGCCGAGCCAGCATGCCGAACTGTCCAATAGGCGCCGCCCTTTACGCTGCGACGTTGCATCGACCTCCGAGAAGGTGGGCCGAACCCCCGTTGTCGCTAGGCCAACGGGTAGATCGGGACATCGCCTAGCAAGTGCGGGAACTCGGTTCCAACGACCAGTCGACCCACTGCCACTTAAACAATAAACATTTATTGCCAAACGATAAATTTCCAGTTAGCTTCACTAGCTCAAGGAAACTGCATCCAGCAGGCCCGCCCGAACCGCGCCGTGGCGCCGACGGTCCAACGAGGGCAGCCCGTGAAACGAAGCGCAACCACGTTTCTGCAGATCGTCGTCGTCCTCCTGGGCCTCGCCGCGCTGGCTTTCCTGCTATGGGAACCTCAGGTCGAGGGGGTGAACCAGAACGCCACGCTCTTGGAAATTTACTTCCAAGATCCATTTTTGGCGCTGGTCTACGCGGGCTCTATTCCGTTCTTCGTCGCGCTCTATCAGGCCTTCCTGGCGTTGGGACGCGTCGGAAGAAATGAAGTCTTCTCCCCGCAAGTCGTGAAAGCGCTGCGAATCATCAGATACTGCGCGCTCGCCATCGTTGGTTTTGTCCTCGTCGAGGCAACCTGGATTCTGCTCATGGACAACGGCGACAGCGACAATCCTGGAGTACCGATTTTTTTGGGAATCCTGATCATTTTCCCGTCGATCGTCGTCGCCGTCGTTGCCGCCATGCTGGAACGGATCCTGCAACACGCCGTGGAGCTTAAAGCCGAGAACGATTTAACCGTTTGACGAGTCCAGCATGGCCATCATCATCAACATCGACGTCATGCTAGCGAAGCGCAAGATGAGCGTCACCGAACTCGCCGACCGCGTCTGCATCACCATTGCCAACATCTCGATCCTGAAAAACGGCGAAGCCAAGGCCATCCGCCTCTCCACGCTCGAAGCCATCTGCCAAGCGCTCCGGCGCCAACCGGGAGAGATCTTGGCCAGTAGCACTTGCTTATCGCATGGAGCGCCGTTGGCATCGTGCCAGGGAGCCGTTGGTAACCCCCCTGCATCAACCAACGCCCGCAAGTCGCCCGTATTTCCAGGCATTACGCCAGCGATGCGGCCAAAACAGCTGGCCTGCCGCTGAGCAATCGCCCAGCGGCAGGCCAGTACATCCTTCGAACGAGTTGCCCCGGTCATTCCGTAGTAACCTTAACTCCGACGACGGCGTGCGCATCCCGCCACGAGCCCCGCCGCAGCCAGCGCCAGACCGATCGAAGCAGGCTCCGGAACCGCGCCGACCACCGGCGTCGCCGACCCATAGCTTCCTTTCCAGGTTGCGAGATCGGCCGGGCTCAATGGATTCGGCGAGCCCCCGCGCTGCCAGACCAAGAAGTCGGCGCCGTCGACTTTTCCATCGAGGTTAAAATCGCCGCCGACCGTCGTCGGCCCGGCGCCCGGACCGGCGACCAACGCCAAGCCTGTATTGGCCGCCAACGTATTCCCCGGCAAACTCTCCGCCGACAGCGGGAAAAACTTCGCGGCGTCGAAGCCCGTCGCCAGGTAGTCGCCGGCCGCCGCCCACACCTCAAGTCCGGCATCGCCAGTGCCTTGTCTGTGGAAGGCTTCAAACGAGTAGGTCCCTTCGGGCAGGGTGATTTTGCCAAACGAGTTGACGTTGCCCGTATTGCCGATGTCGGCCGAGAACCACAAGTCGCCGCTGCCATCGAGGTCCGTGAGCGTGGCGTCGTCGTCGCCATTGAAGTCGGAGACGCCCGTGAAGTCCTGTCCAATGATATGGAACGCCGAGTTGTCGTCGGACTGCAGCGAGAACGTCAACGTCTCGCCCGGCAATCCGTCGGTGTTGAGCACTTCGAAGGTCCCGTTCACTTTGGTCCAGAAGTCAGGAAAGTCCGGATTGGTGACAATCGGAAACTTATTGACTTGGGCTGCCGGCAGATTCGCGCCGGGGCGGCCGCAGCAAATATCGGCCGGTCCGCCGTCCGACAGAATCACCTCGTTGAACGACCCCGTCGCACTTGGCGTGATGAACTGCGACTGAGCGATCGCGTCGGGAATGTCGGCGGTCGCACCGGAATAGTTGTCCACCGTGGCGTTGCCAACCATGCGTACCGGCTGCGAGGCTCCCGACTGCGCTTTGCTCGAGGGATCACCCAGCAGAATGTACTGGGCCGAGACGTTCGGCGTCGGGTTGACGAAATCGCCCCGCGCCGTGCTCAGTTCCCAGTACGCGCCGCCGCCGTTTTCATACGACGTGAATTCGACGTCGTACGTGCCGGGAGCAAGGTTGATGATCCCCTGCGTATTGCTGTCGCCGGTCGGCGTCATGTAAACCAGCGAGCCGTCTTCGTCGACGTAACCATTCTTTGCGTCGGCGAACTTGTGCTGAACCAGCGGGCTCGATGGCGTCGACTGCGACAGAATTCGCATGGCGAAGCCGTCGTCGCTGTGCGCGTTGAACGTATAAAGTCCTCCCTGGCCGGCCGGGACTTGGAACGTCCCCTTGATCACCGTCTGAACGTCGTTGTCCTCGACGCCCGCGACATGGGAAAGGAAGGGCAATTCGGTTCCAGTCACCGCGCCCGTGTTGCCGCCGTTGGTCTCAGGATCGCGAAGGTCGATGCGCGGAGCCGTGCCGTCGACCAGGGTGCCGACGCCCGAGGCAATCTGCGCGACGCCCGCGCGCGCATTCTTCACCCCGCCGACGTCGCGGACTTCCCGCACGCCAAACGCGCTGGCCGTCCCATTCGGGCCGGGCAGTCGAGTGAGCGGCGACGGAAACACGCGCGTCAACGCATGCGGATTCGGCCGTGACGGCGGCAGCGATGGCTGGGTCGCCAGATTGGTATCCCATTCGATCGCATAGCCAAACGCCGCTTGACCTTCTCCGTCCGAGCGACCGTTCGGGTCGACGGCCGGTTGGTCGGCGTCGTAGCCGCTGCCATTGTCGTTCCACCCGCCGTTCGACACCATTTGCCCGGCGTCCTCGCCGCCGGCGTCATTTGGTTCCCCGGGGTTCCAGTTCTGATAGGTGAACGGCTCGCCGTTGGCCCACGCCCAGCCCATGGTGAGTTTATCGGCCGTATCATTCGACTCCGTGGCGCCCGGCGCGAGGCCAAAACGATCGGTTAAGCCGATCCAGCGATCGCCCGGGGCGTTGGCGTTGACGAAGGCATTTTCCGCCGCGCTGCCCATCACGACGAGATGACCCGTGCCAGGGCCGCCGGTGGGATTCGGCGCTTTCAGCGCGTACTGCCACGCCTCCTCGAAAGTTAGCACGGCTTCAATCCGTTCATAGACGTTCCAGGTGTTTCCCGTCCCGAACTGCCCGCTGAACAAGCCTCCTGCATCTGCTTGGTCGACCAGCCCGCAAAGGCCTAACCCAAGCGTCACAGCGGCCGCGACTTGCGTCCGCTTACGGTTCCGCAATTCGGAATGTCTCAATAACATTTCTGAAATCTCCTGAAGCTGAAGCAGTGAAAAGAGGCGAGATGCGAACGCCCCCCACTGAACCAGCGCGAACGAAACCGCCATGCGTGAGGACAGCTTCGACGCGCTGCGCCGCCGACCAACTGACAAGACGTCGGCGTCTGCCCCGCCGCCGTAAGGGCTCAGGTCCGCATTCCCACCCGATACTTTTTGGGACTTCTATATCCGTATTTACGCCCGGAACTCTGCCGGGGCAGCGATGCCGGTCAATGTTTAGACGCAATCGTTTGGACGTAGACCAAGTTCAGGCGCAGCGACGCGCGCGAGGAAGTGCACCGATGCGCGGCCATCCGCACGCAGCTTGGGAAAAGTAAACTCTTGGCAAGTTCGGCGCCAACGCTACGCAGCGCTCAAGTCCACGCTACTTGGCTACTCGTCGATCGATGAGGGGCTAGTCGCTTGATCCACACTGGTTCACGGCGACTCAAAGATGATCAACAACGACTCAAACGGTCCGGAGTTTAGTTCCGTCGTAAGGGCTTGTCAAATGTTGCGCGCGCACTTTATTTATTGAGGGCGCCGGCGGCATCAGCGGCGAAGACGTCGCCATCGCGTAAGTGCCCCGAGAATCAGCAGTGCTGCATTCGTTCGCCGCAAAGAGAATCAATCGATCGTATGATCCTTTGCTCTTCAGCGAAAAAGATGTCAATTAATTGTGTGAGTCTTTGCTCGCGACGCACGTCCAGCGCTGAGGCGTTGCTGCCCGCCATGCGCCAGGGTTGAGGATGAGCCCAACAACTGGCTCAGCTCACCGCCAGGCGAGCGAGCCCCCAAAGCTCACGGCAAGCCGCGTGGCATTCGCTTCGCCCCCAGCCGTGAGTACGCAGAACTGCCGACTAGGCATCGCGATTCACGCTGCTGCCCATGGCTGCGGCGGAGCACCGCCGAGGTCATCCCGCCCGCCGACCGGTGGGACAACGCAGGATACGAGGCATCAGGGGATATCCTGGGGACGAGACAAGCGTTCGCGATGGGCCTCGCAACTCTTCCGGTAGGTGAACTTCAACCCGAGGACGTGAGCGAGCATCACCGAGAAGATGCAGATGATGGTGGCACGGTCGGTCCAGTCGGCTCCGGGCATGGAACAGCCGCTGATCCATGCGCAGACGGCAACGTACGGGATGAGCACGAATAGCACAAATGGAAGGCTGAATCGCATGTTCACTTAGTTCGGGCGAACTCATAGACCCAAGCGATTGCAGCGACGAACAGGAATGCGAACAGTAGCAACGGACGTGCGGCATCGGTGCTAGCCACTACCTTGGAGAGCATCGCCAGCACCGCAGCAACGAGTGCTGTCAGGATCAACGCCTTCCGCACATTGAAACGCATGGTCACTCCGCTCGCCATTTGCAGATCACGCGGCGTGCCAGGAAGAAACATAACGTGCCGACGAGCCATAATCCCGTGAATACCGATGCAAACATTAAGCGGAGAACGTTGCGAACGATCGGCTGCTCCTGGGTGTCGTAGTGCTCAGATACGTCGATTGAATCAGCAAGTACCCAAGTAGCGCCCAGCCCTGCAACGAATGGGACGAGGTAGAACAACAGGAAGCGAAGAGACAGACGCATCAGCCAAGTGTAACAAACGCTGGGCCCAGTGGAGAAATCCACCGGCTTTGTCGTTAGCGGGAGATTGCGCAAGCGGATAGCCCTAGTTGGCGTACCCGTCTACCAGGGCGGCGCAGCCGCAAGAGGCAAGGCGCCAAAAAACCGCTTCGTCGCCACCTCGCCAACGTCCACTGCGTTGCATCATCCGCTGTAGCCCCGGGCTCCGCCCGGGGGTCGGCTTCCACTCCGTGAGACATCGCGGCGCACAACGCCATCCCCGCGCCCACGATCAGCATTGCACTTACCTGCCCCCCCAACGCCCACGGCGTTGCATCAACCAGCCCAGGGTTGATCGCGCCAGCGATCTACCCTGGGCAATCATCCACCAAACGCATCCCCAACGCTGCAGGCGTTGCACAAATTTCGCTTCGTGCGGCGGTTGCAGATTCCGACGAGCGAATAAATCGCGAGCATCGTCATGGCGAATGAAGTCGGCTCCGGAACCCCTACCTTCGCCGTGAATACCCCCTGGCTTCCGTCGGTGAACTTGAGCACGAAAGCCAACGTGCCGTCGTCGTTGAGTTCCGAAGACTCGCCAAGGCCGTTGGGGCCGATGCTCATGACTGTCCGAACGTCGCCTGGCGCCACCGTGAATGAGTTTCCTTCGCGGACGATAAGCTGCAACGCTCCGCTCGTGTCCGTCACCCAGAGGGCGCCGTCGTTATCGGTCGTCACGCCACCAGCGCCAGAACGCAGAAATCCAGGGAATTTGATCTGTCCGAGATTATTGTGCTGCGGCCTCGCGCTAACGAGATTAAATGAAAACACGGCTCCTGCAGGGAGGCCCGGGGCTTGATCTCCTTCGCGCATCACGAGCGACAATCCGCCTGAACGGTTCGTCCAGATCCCTTCATTGTTGTTGCTGTTCAACTCGGCGTTCGAGCCGCGAAGGTTTGCATAGAACGCCGACTTTCCGGCGTCGTTGAAGCTGGGAGGGCTCAGGAAGTCGAACACAATTCCAGTCGCCGTGCCCGGAGCTGGGTCTCCGCTGCGTGCAACGAGCTCCAGAGGGCCGTTTCCTTCCGCCCAAATCCCTCGCTCGTTGACATTGTCGATAACGTCGCCCCCTGACAGTTGCCAGTACCCTGCGAGTTGCCCTAGCCCGTTGATTCGAGATGAATCGATGATAAATGCAATCTTCGTTCCTGCCGGCGTTCCTGGAGCTTGATCCCCAGTACGCAAAACCAAGTCGAGACTTCCCTCGCGGTCCGACCAAATCCCACGATCCGTGGAAATCGCCCCGACGCCAAAATTGGCGGCGAACAAGATGGAGCCGTCGTCGCTAATTAATGGCGGCGAAAATGAAGTCAAATCTAGATTGCTGCCGCCGAAGTGCGTGCCAGCGGGCGCTCCGGGCGCCGGTTGGCCTTCTCGTGCAACGAGCTCGAGCGCGCCGTTGCGAAATGCCCAGATCCCCTCGTTGCTGTTTGCGGCGGCGCCTGCGGCTAAACTTCCCTTGAAGACGATCTCTCCCGCCTCATTGAGACGCGGAAACTCTAAGGGACCGAAACTCGCACCACCCGCCCCAGATGCGAGCGCACCTTCTCTGGCAAGCAAACTGACCGCCCCTCCGACATTCGTCCAAATGCCGTCGTTGTTCGTACCGCTGACGCCGCCGGCTCCGCTGGACAAGGTTCCTTGAAATGCAAACTGACTCGCGCTGTTAAAGCCTGTCAAACGAAAAGTCTCGGAGAATGTCGCTCCCAGCGGAGCGCCCGGCGCCTGAGTTCCCTCGCGCGCTGCCAAGACAAGATTGGAATTGTGTTCAAACCATATCGCTGTATCGGTGCTTGTCGTTGCCGTGCCGATGTTGGTTGCGAATTTGGCTTGGAACGTCGTCTCGCCTGCGTTGTTCAGGAGCGGGGTACTGAACGTCCCGAGTACGGCGTTCGATCCGTCCGGAGCTGTTTGGCCGCTGAGTGCGACCGTCCGAAAGTTGACTGCCGCTTGGACTGAACTGCAACATAGAACAGTACTCACCAGTAGAGCGCATTGCGTAGAGCGACTCATGAGCCCCCCTCCTCTTTAAGATTAGGTGAGAATTCGGTTCCAGCGAAATTCCTGCTAGTACGGTATCTTGTCGTAAGCAATATCGCAACAAAATGCTACGAATAGCGAGAATTCGCGACTTCTGGGCAATTTCGCCGGAACCCGCGGGGATCTGCCGGCGGGAAAATTTGGAACGCATCTACCGCTTACTCGATAGCAGACTGGCAGATGGACCTAGGCGGCGTCGTGGCCACAAGTGCCGTCTAGAAATTGGCCACCCAATTCGCTATAGTGATCGCATGTCCATATACTGCGAGATCGCCGTAGCCCGCCGCCATCCACGGGGAGCGCCTCGCTTCCCAGGCTACGCCGCCGACCGCAGTCGCCTTCTCCAGCCCCCGGCTCCGCAACATTATGCAAACGCCATCAGATCGTTTCCTCGTCGCAAGTGGTTTCTAGCGGCCTGGATGCAGAGTTTGGCGTTCACCCAGAGGGTGACGCGCGGCAGTCGCCTCACCCAGTTGGGGAGTGGTCCGAGCCCGCCGCCGAAATTGGTGAGTTGAGCGAAGCGTTGCTCGATGTACGTCCGCTGCTTGAAGAGTGCTTGGCCATCGGCGGTCGTCAGCAGTTCGATCGACTGCAAGCGGCCGATGCTGTGGCGGCGGTGGCCCAGCGCTCGTCCCGCGCGACGCTGCGGAGCGATCAACGTCACGCCCGACCGTGCGGCGATCTCGTGCAGCGGGTTGCTGTCGTAGTTGCCGTCGGCCAGGACGCAGCCTCCGCCGACTTGCGGCAAGAGTCGCCGGGCGACCGTCTGTTCGCTCACGTTGAGCGGCTGGATTTCGCACGCCACGAGCGCATCGATCGTCCAGACGGCGTGCAGCTTGTAGCCGCGGGCCGGGCCGCCGACGCCATGCCCGCGCGTGGCGTCGGGATCCTTGCTGAAGCCTCCTACCGGCAACGGCTTACCGTCGAGGAAGCTCACCTCCGGCGGGTGCGGGCCCTGCCAGCAACGCTTCCTCAACCGCTCGATCAGTTCCACGGCCGCCGCCGTGCGGAGACGACGGCTCGCCGTCGATTGGCTCGGCAGCCGCACCTGCCATGACGACGGCCAATTCTCCGGCCGACACGCCCAACTCACCGGTCGATCGTGGATCACCGCCCAGAGATAGACGCCGACGATCCAACTGACCGAATAGACGTGTCCCGAACGATCGCTGCATAACCGCCGAGTCAAACGGTATAGTACGCTCCAGAGTTCGCGTTCCATGGCTCACCTCCTAGAAACGTGTCAGGTCTCTAGGAACAGCCTGGAACGCGGGCCTTTTTACCGTTAGCGACGCGTGCTAGCTATTGCATTATGTTGTCCGCCGGGGGGTAGCGTCGCAGTCGAGGACGCGCACCGGCATGCAAGCCGACCCCCGGGCGGAGCCCGGGGCTATCAGTCGCGCGACGAGGGCTCCCTCTGTGCGCTCGCCTCAAATACCCAGCCACCCCGCCTGTCGCCCATCCTGTCGCGACAAATCGCCGCCGCGACACCCTTGGCGACACCACAACCCCATATCTCCCAACAACTTCCGCTTTGTGTCGCCAAAAACGCGTTTCGCGACACTTTGCCCACGACAGACCTAGTACAGGAAGTTTGCTGTGGGAGGCGCCGCCGACGCCGATTCCGCTCGCCACCACCAGCCACGTTGGGGTCGCCACGCCGGTTCGGGGTCGGAGACCCCTCCTGCAGATCTTCATGCACTGCCCGCGTGCGACAGATCCTGCTTTCCACCCACCACCCGCTGTCGCAAAAACCGACCGCGCCCATGTTGGTCAACGAAACGCCGATGGCCGCCTTGGTCGACACGGCCACCATCGCCGACACGCAAAAACCAGCCCTTTTTCACCTGCATTGCCGTCGGGGCCGTCATTCCGAGGGATTCCGAGGAATCTGGCCGGACCCTTCGGAGTACCTCAGGGTGACTGGTTCAGGCCTGACAGTTCCCGTCCCGGCAACTCTTGTCCCCTCCTGTCACCAGTCACTAATCCCTAGCGACCGCCTCCAGCTCTTGTTCCCCCGCCGCCCGACCGATAAAATCCTTGATTCGCCCCGTTTTAGGAATCATCGCTATGAAAGCCGACGTCCATCCCGAGTACTACGTCACGCAGGTCACCTGCGGCTGCGGCAACAGCTTCACCACCCGCAGCACCCGCAAGGAGCTGAAGCTCGATATCTGCAGCGCCTGCCATCCCTTCTTCACCGGCAAGCTGAAGTTCGTCGACACGGCCGGCCGTATCGAGAAGTTCAAGAACAAGTTCTCCGCCGCCGGCTACGCCAGCCTCGGCAAGAAGAAGGCCGAAAAGGCGACGGCCGAGAAGTAGCGACAGGAACTCCAGCGCTCACCCGCCGGCGTCCAGCCGCGGCCGCGCGCTTTCTGGTCCCCATCCCCGATGAGGGGAGGGCTAGGGAGGGGAATCAGCAGCGCCCGTCCGCGCTCCCCCCGCCTGAGTTCCTACCGCCTACACTCACCAGCCTACAGCCTTCTCCCCATGCGCGATCTCCTCGAAAAAACTCTCCACCGTTTCGAGGAACTCGAGCGCCAGCTCGTCGACCCCGTCATCCTCAGCGATTCGCCGAAGCTCACCGCCGCGATCCGCGAGCATGGTTCGCTCAATCGGCTCGCCACGAAGTACCGGCGGTTCAAAGAGCTGAACCTCCAAATTGCCGAGGCCCGCGAGTTGGCCGAGGGCGACGACCTCGACATGCGCGAGCTGGCCGAGGCCGAGTTGCCGGGGCTGATCGAGGCGCGCGAAGAGCTTTGGAACGAGTTGCTCACCCTCACCCTCGGCGGCGCCGACGCCAATCGCACCCGCTGCGTGATGGAAATTCGCGGCGGCACCGGCGGCGACGAAGCGGCCCTCTTCGCCCGCGACCTGTACGAAATGTACAAGCGGCACGCCGAGACGAAGCGGTGGAAGATCGAGGTCCTCGATCACAGCGCCACCGAGCTCGGCGGCTTCAAGGAAATCTCCCTCTCCATCGAAGGGGAAGGCGTCTACCGCGAATTGCAGTACGAGTCGGGCGGCCATCGCGTGCAGCGCGTTCCCGCCACCGAAACGCAGGGCCGCATCCACACCTCGGCCGCCACGGTCGCCGTGATGCCCGAGCCGGAAGACGTGGAAGTCGACATCAAGCCCGACGACTATCGCCTCGATAAGTTCTGCGCCAGCGGCCCCGGCGGTCAGCACGTCAACAAGACCGAATCGGCCGTGCGGCTCACCCACTATGAGACTGGCATCGTCGTGCAGTGCCAGGACGAAAAGAGCCAGCACAAGAACCTCGCCAAGGCGCTGCGCGTCCTCAAAGCCCGCGTCTACGAGGTGAAGCGCGAGGCCGAGGAGAAGAAGCGCTCCGAGGAACGCAAGACGCTCGTCGGCTCGGGCGATCGCAGTCAACGGATCCGGACGTACAATTTCCCCGACAATCGCGTGACCGATCACCGCATTGGGCTCACGCTTTACAAGCTCGACCAGATCATTGCCGGCAACCTCCAACCGGTGACCGACGCCCTGATCGACTACGACCGCCAGCAACTCCGCGACGCCTTCGCCGCAACCGAATAAGACTTAACCGCCAAGGACGCCAAGAGCGCCAAGGTTGTTAATAGAAAACTAGTAGCACCACCACGACACGACGAGCACAACGAAGAAGATGGATTGAGATAGTTTTCCGCCTTCTTTGATTCTTGTCGTATTTGGATTTCCGTCGTGCTCGTTGTGCCGTTGTGGTGAACACACCCGTATTTCCTTGGCGCACTGTTTCATCAACGAACTTGGCGTCCTTGGCGGTTCAAATTCATCATGTCAGACGCACCGTGGACTATCGGCCGGCTCCTTAACTGGACGACCGATTTCCTCAAGGAGAAGGGCGCCGAGTCGCCGCGGCTCGACGCCGAGGTGCTGCTGGCCCACGTCCGCGGGTGCAAGCGAATCGAGCTCTACACGGCGTTCGAGCAGCCTGCGAGCGAAGAGCTGAGGGCGAAATTCCGCGAGCTGATCAAGCAGCGGGCCGCCGGCAAACCGGTGGCCTACCTAGTGGGGCACCGCGAGTTCTTCTCGCTGCCGTTCACCGTGACGCCAGACGTGCTGATCCCGCGCCCCGATACCGAGCTGCTCGTTGTCCGCGCGCTGGACATCGCCAAACCCCAGCCGCGGGTCAACGACCCGCCGGAGCGAACCGAAACCGACGACGCCCCAGAAGCTCCCGCTGCCAAACCGACGCCCCCGCCGGCAAAGCCGATGGCGATCGCTGACGTCGGCGCCGGCAGCGGCATCATCGCCGTCACCCTCGCGAAGCACCTGCCGACGGCGACCGTGACGATGATCGACGTCAGCCCTGCCGCGCTGCAGGTCGCTCAAGGCAACGCCGAGCGGACGAAGGTGAGCGACCGGATCGAAGCGATCGAAAGCGACCTCTTCGCCGCCGTCCCCGCGGAGCGGAAGTTCGATTTGATCGTCAGCAATCCGCCGTACATCACGAGCGCGGAGATGCAGCAGTTGGCCGTCGACGTAAAACGCTACGAACCGACGCTGGCCCTCGACGGCGGCCCGGAGGGGACCACTGTGATCGAGCGCCTCATCCCGCAAGCGGCGGAGCGGCTGCGTCCCGGAGGATGGCTGCTGATGGAGATCAGCCCGACGATCGTCGATCGCGTCGAGCAACTGTTGGAGGCCGAGCCGCGACTCGAACGTCGGCCGACGCAGAAAGACATGGCGGGCCTGGCTCGCGTCGTTCAAGCACGGCGAAAGGAGGAGCGATGAGTCATCCGCTGCGTTGGTTAGCCTTGGTGGCGCTGGAGCAGCCGGTGCTGCCGACGTTCGAGCATCTCGCCGCCTGGTACGGCGAGCGCTTCCCCGACGATCCACAGCCGGCGCTGGCCAGCGCCACCGACAAGCTGCTGACGTTCACGATCGGCGATCTTACCGCGGCGATCACGCTGATCCCGCGGCCGATTCCCTGGTCGCAGCTGGAAGGCCCGTGCGCGACGGCGTGGTATTGGCCCGAGGCGCCCGAGGAGATGCGCGACCATGCGGCGCACCTGTTGGTGGCGGTGGTCGACGAAGGAGGCAAGTCAATCGAGAAGGCGGCCACTCTCACGCGGCTGACCGCGGCCACCGTTGCGGCAACGCCGAGCGTCGGCGTCTTCTGGGGGCCGGGCCGATTGGTCCACGCGCCGGGGGCGTTCGCCGAACAAGCAATCCAGATGCGGCCCGACAACTTGCCGCTGTTCCTTTGGATCGACTTCCGCGTCGAGCAGACCGAAGACGGCGTCTATCGACTTTACTCGACGGGGCTCGAAGCCCTCGGCGAGAGCGAGATCGAAGTCGAACGCTTCGACGGCAGTCCGCAGGAACTGCTCGATTTCGTCTACAACTTCGCCCATTATCTGATCGACCAGAAGAAAGTCATCCGCGACGGCGACACGATCGGCCTCACCGATGCGGTGCAGGTGACCGCCCACCGCGGCCCCTCAATGCTCGGCGGCGATTTAGAGGTAATTCAACTCCAGTTTGAAGTCAACGGCAGCTGAGAAGTGTGTCATCCTGAGCGAAGCGAAGGATCTATCGCGTCAAACGAGCTCCTAGATTCTTCGCTCCGCTCAGAATGACAGTAATGCGTTACTCCTCCAAGCGATCCGGATCGTCCCCGACCCCGGCAGCCGCTGAATCGATCCCGCCGCCATCCTCCCCCGGCCCGCGCTCGGCAATGACGAGCGGCCCGCGATAAATCCGCTGCCGTAGCGGATTCTTGCTGCTCGTGAGCGGCCCGCTGTGCGGCTCGCTGGCGAGCGTCGCCATCATCATCTGGAGCTTTGCGTCCATATCGTCCGCGTAGTGAACCAGCAGGGCCTCCGGCGTCATCGGCGGCTTCGGCGCCCCCCACTCCGGCAGCCGCTGGTGCGCGATGATGATATGTTCCAACCGCAGCAGCTTCTCTGGATCGATCGGATGCTGCGCCGCCATCTCACGCAGGATGTCCCGCCCCTGCAACATATGGCCGATGAGCACGCCGGCCGGCGAGTACTCGGCCCCCATCGGCGTGAGTTCCAGCTCGCGCAGCTTGCCGATGTCATGCAGCACGCCCCCCGCGATCACCTGATCCTTATCGAGCGGCGGCTGCATTTCGGGGCACATCTCGGCGTACTTGTCAGCCAGATAGACGCACGTCTTCGTCACGCTCAGCACATGCTCCAGAAATCCGCCGGCGTAAGCATGATGATTATGAGTCGCGGCGGGAAGTTTGAGCAGCGTCTCGCGATTTGCATCGAGGATCGCGACCACCAGCGTCGACACCGCCTCGTCCTTGACAGATTTTACGACCAGCTTTCGCAGCTCGTCGAACATCACCGCCGCGTCGACGCGAGCTTTCGGCAGACACATCGCCGAGTCGAACCCCGCGGCGACGTCCTCGTCGTTCACCGCGCGGATGCGGCGGATATCGAGCTGCGGCCCGAAGTTCGTTTCGCGGTAGGTCGCCCGCAGTTTGAAGAACTCGCCGACGGTCCACTGATCGCGGCACGCGGCGGCGAGGGGCGCATCGCCCCAGATGGGGAAGCTCACCTCGCGCTTCGCATCGCGGAACGTTACCCGGAAGTAGGGCTTCCCGTCGCGGGTGGTGAGCGTCTCCTTCGCCGTCAGCAGCGCGAAGAAGTCGGCCTCCTGGCCATTGGCGAGTTCGGCGAGCAGGACGGTAGTCGCAGTAGCGGCTGGCATGGCGGTGAGCTACAAAAGGCAGGAGCGGTTTCGCAAGTGATAAGATACCAAGGGACGAAATCGCTTGCCATCAGAAGGCCTGCCGCTTAGATTCGCGGCGACTCTTCCGAGAGCTTTTTCAGCATCCCGCCGAGTTGGGTCCGCAGCGCCTCCATTACCGGATCGACCTTCGATTCGCGGTCGCGGCGGCTATTCACAGGAATTGGATCGCCGACTTGGACGACGGCGTGCAGCGGCCGATGAACCCGGATCTCATCGGTAAAGTCTTCCTCGAAACGCTCGACCGTTTCGAGAATATGCTCCTTGATATTCTTCTGCGAGAGTCGCACGTAGTTGCGTGGGTAATGGGACATCTGCTGCACGTAGTAGCAAGCGGCGAGCTGTTTGCGGAACTGCTGGCGATCGACGTCGGACGTCTCCTTCGCGAGCAGAGCCGGTAGAATCGCGGCCCGCAGGTTTTTCACGCGCGCTACCACGCCCTCAGCGGGTTCGATAATGCTCCACCGCGTTTCCAGCTTCGTCAGCACGTCCTCAATCAGGTTGTCGACGCGCTCGTAGAAGTCGCCAGTGCGGGCCGAGCCGAAGTACTCGATCTCCTTGAGGGAGAGCAGCGCTTGGCCGATCTGCTGCAATCGCTGCACCAGCGGCTTGTCCTGTTGCGGAAACCAGGAAAAGTGTCCCTCGATTTCCTCCAGTACGGGCGTAACCGTCGCTTCGAGGTCGCCCTTGAAGAAGTAGCGAATCGCCACGGGATGAATCACGACGGCGCCGGCGCCGGGGATCTTCTCGCGGCGCTTCGCGGCCGTGCGAGCGATGAACGCCGTGCCGTCCATCAGCGGCATCAGCTCGTCGTTGTGGCGCGAGATGGCGCCTTCGGCGAAAATCACAAGCGGCCGCTTGCCGTCGACGAGAATGTCGACGGCCGTGCTGATAGCCTGCCGATCGACTCCTTCGCGGTAGACGCTGAATGCGCCGACGCGGCGGAGCATGAAGCGGCTCAACCGGCTCTCCATGAATAAATGCCACGACGCCATCGCGTGGAGATCGCACTTGGCGATGCGCGAAAGTTGGACGAACGTGAGCGGATCGGAGAGGCGGCAATGGTTCGGCGCCAGGATTACGCTGTTGCCGGCGGCGAGCGACGCTTTCAGCTTCTCGCCATCGCGAGTTTCGACCGAATAGATGCCGTAAGTCTTCTTGATCCAGTGCGGGATGTAGTAGCGGAGCAGTTCGGGCCAGATCTTGGAGTAGATCGGGGGGATGAACTTGTACGGCTCTTCAATGACGACGTTTTGCATCCGTGATTGTCTGCTGACTCACTCAACGACGGTAACTTGCTGCAGGACCAGAACCCTCGGCCGCCCCGCAAACTTTGCCCAGGTCGCTCAATCGCGACCGCACTGAAAAGATACCGCAGTTTCCGGCGTTCTGCCCAGTCCGGTCTGCTGGGGTGTCGATACTTTGTTTGGTCGGGCGGTTCAATTCTTCGCTTCAAAAGACTAGGACGGCTGTCGCACGTGAAGCCGATCAAGAAAGTCATCAAGCCCCGCCGCGAGGCGGCTGAGAACGACGCTGCCCGCTGGCAGGAGTCGTTCGTGCGCTACTTGCGCACCGAGTGCCACCTGGCGGAGAATACCGTCGCCGCGTACGGGCGCGACCTGAAACGACTCTTCAAGTGGCTCGGCAATCGGCAGTTGGGACAGCTGAGGGTGAGCGAGCTGGCCCGCTATCCCGCGTGGCTGGCCGAGCAGCAACTGGCGCCAAAGAGCGTCGTCCGTCATGTGGCGTCGCTCAAAGTCTTCTTCCGCTACCTGCAGTTAGAGGGCGTGCTGGCGGAGAACGAGGCGGAGCTGCTCGGATCGCCGAAACTCTGGCAGCGGGTGCCGGAAGTGATGTCGCCTCTGCAAGTTGACCAGTTGTTGGGGGCTCCCCGGCGATCGGACGGACTGTGGATGCGCGACCGTGCGCTCTTGGAGCTGCTCTACGCCACCGGTTGTCGGGTCTCGGAACTCTCCAACCTCGCCCTCCGCGATCTGCATCTTGCCGAACGGTATTGCATTTGCCGCGGCAAGGGCGACAAGCAGCGAATCGTGCCGCTTGGCCGTCGCGCGGTCGAAGCGGTCGAGCGCTATCTGCGCGAGGAGCGCGGCAAGCTGGCCGGCCACCGTTCGCCGACGCCGGGATGGGTTCTGCTGTCGACGCGGGGCGATCGATTGCGGCGGGAACGGATTTGGGAGCTGCTTAAACGCTATGCGGCGCGCGTCGGCGCGTCGCCGGAAGTGAGCCCCCACTCCCTGCGTCACAGTTTCGCGACCCACCTCCTGGCCGGCGGCGCCGACCTCCGTCAGGTTCAAGAACTACTCGGCCACGCGAGCATTGCAACGACGCAGATCTACACGCACGTCGATCACACGCGACTGAAGAAAGTCCATCAGAGCTTTCATCCGCGCGCGTGACCCGCTTGTCATCCTGACCCGCTTGTCATCCTGACCCGCTTGTCATCCTGACCCGCTTGTCATCCTGACCCGCTTGTCATCCTGACCCGCTTGTCATCCTGACCCACTTGTCATCCTGAGCGGAGCGAAGGATCTGGCGAGTCGAACGAGCTGCTAGATTCTTCACTTCGCTCAGAATGACGTGGTGGCGTGCCGAATGACATCGTGGCGTAGCGAATGACTTAGTGGCGTGCCGAATGGCGCTGCTGGACGCCGCCACGCGCTACTGCTTCGCCCAGCGGCTGCCAGGGTACTTTTCGGCAAGCTTTTCGGCCGCTTCTTGCGCCCGACTGTCGCGCCCCACGTTCTTCCACAGCGGAATCAGCTCGTGAAGCGCCTTCGCATGGGACTCTGCCTCTTGGCTGTAGAGAAGGTCGACGTGGAGGAATGCGAACAGGGCCCCGCGCGGGTCTTTTCTTTGCAGGTAGCAGTCGCCCAGAGCGTTGTAGGCGCGGGCTAGTAGCGTTGCGTCTTCCGGCGGCGCCTTGGCAATGATGTCGCTGATCGCGGCGGTCGCCTCCTTCACTTGTCCCGCCGCCGCCTGACTCACGGCGCGGTCGAGCGTCGCTGCCAGTTTTAGCGAGGCGATTTGCGCTCCATCGTCGGTCGAGGCGACGACCTTAGCGAACTCCGCGATCGCCTTCGCGTGATCGCCTTCGGCTTGATAGGTGCGGCCCACTAGCAAGGCGCTGTTGAGCTCGAAGTAGGGCGACTTGGCCTTCGCTAGTTTGGCGTACTCGGTGCGGGCGTTCGACGGTTGCCCCGCCGCCATCAACAGGTCGCCCAGCGTCTCGATCGCTTGCGGCAAGTGAAAGCTCTTGCCATGTTTGGCCATGAAGGCGCGCACATCAGCCGCGGCGGCGTCGGGAGCGCCGCTGCCGGCCAGCGCCAGCCGCGCTTTCGCCAGCGCCGTGTAAAAGTCGACGTCGGCGATCACTTCCTCGCGCGTCACGTCGGTGGCATCGATCTTGGCGAGCGACTCCAACGCCTCTTGCGGGCGGCCCGTCTGCAGGGCGTTGCGTGCCGTATTCAATCCCGGCGGTTCGCCGCCAAAGGTAATCGCCTCAATCTCTTCCGACGGGACAGTCGATTCGACGCCGCTCTTGGAGATGGTCACCCCCAGCGGCGTGATGGCGGCGACCTTGCCGCTATCGACGCCGTTGTGGCGGCGAATGCGATCGATCGTGCTCTGGGCAAAGGCAGTTGGCGCCAGGGTGAGCGCTAAAAACGCCCAGGCGGTCGTTTGCAGCAGCAGCCGACGACTCATTGAAATGCAGTTCACTTTTTCTCAAGCTCCAAGTTGACTTGCTTCAGCAACTCGTCGAACAGCGGTTTCCAATTCGGCCCGCCGAGGCCGGGATACAGCTTCGCCATCTGCTCAATGTTCGTCTTGGCGGCTTCCAATTGCTCGCGTCGCTTGGCCTCGTCGGGCGCGACTTTGCCGGCAAGAAATCTCGACTTGGCGACGTTGTAGCGTGCCTCGAAGAACAATGTCTCGAATCGATTGGCCCGCTGACGCGTCTCTTCGGTGACGGGCGACGCTTTGGCGGCTTGCGCTGCCGCCGCATTGGCGATGGACGCCAATTGAAGCCAGCCCCAGATCAGGTTCTTGCCATTTTTCTGGCGCAGATCGCCGCGGATGGAACGATCGAGAGCGTCGACGTCGCGCTTTTGGATGCCCCACTGCTGCAAGGCAACGGCGGCGCCCTTTTGCAGATCGAGCATATTCGGCTTCTCAGCCAGGATGGCGCCGAATTGCTTCACGGCCTCCTCATGCTGGCCCGTGGCGGCGAGACACTCGGCCAATCGCATGCGAACGCCCAGGATCGCCCCCGGCTCGGGCGCGTACTTGGGGTCCGCGATCGCCGCTTTGAGCATTGCATCGTACGCAGCCGTCGCGCGATCGATGTAGGGTTTGGCTTCGTCCCCAGCGAGTTCCTGCCCCAGTTGCAAGTTGGTTTGAGCGATCCAGCCCCGCACCCGCCACTGGTCGGCGTCCGGGCGGGCCGAGACGCGCTGCAGTACGTCGCCGAAGGCGTCGGCGACGCGCTTGGCTTTGTCGCTTTGCCCCGACGCGTTAAGCTCCTTCAACTGTCGCTGCAGCTGACCGCCGAGCCCCAGGTAAACGTCGGTTAGTTTCGGCGCGTCGCCGCCAGACTCGGCAAACTTTTCCAGCGCCTCCATCATCCGCTGCGCTTTTTCGCGGTCGGGCTGTTCGGTGGAAAGATACGCCCGCAGGGCAGCGGTGTACGTTCCGAGAATGAACTCAGCGTTCTGAACCGTCTCGGCTCCCCCCTCAACAAGCGTGAGGGGGCCGACCTTCTCGTTCTCGAGAACGCTGACGGCTTGCTCAGCGTCACCATTGGCCAGCAAGTATTGGGACAAGTACAGGGCGCCGACGGCGGCAGCGTAGTTGGAAGTTCCTTGCTCGCGCAGCGCGGCGAAGCCCTTGCCGAGGATGGCGCCGGCCTTCTCGCGAAGGGCAATCGCCTCCTCGCTCGGATTCTCGCGACTGCCGGCGGTGGCCCTCAGGTACTTCGTCCACAATCCCGCGCCCAAGCTAAGCTGGGCCGCGCCGCGACTCTCGGCCGGCAGACGTTCGAGCAGCGCTTCGGCGTCTTCCAGACGGTTCTCGCGGAGCGCCGCTTGAATCAGCACATTCGCGGCGGAGGCGGCTTCGGGCGACTCGGGCCAGCGAGTGGCGACGAGCTCGGCCAACTCGGCAAGCTTGGATGATTCGTACGAGGGGAGAGCCGCCTCGCCTCCGCTCTCGGCGCTTTTCGCCCCCCGCGCTTCGATGGAGAGGGCTTCATACGCGGCCAGCGCCACCTTGGCAGCGCTGGCGGCAAACGGATTCTCGGGGTAGTGCGTCGCGAGAAACTCCGACAACACGGCGGCCTCATGGAGCTGCTTGTCCTCCCAGTACAGCACGCTGAGGAAGTAACGGGCCGTGTTGAGCTCGTCGATGGGCGTATCGGCAGCGGCCAACCCGAGCGAAGCTTCGAGCATGCGCCGGGCCTCGGCGCGGTTGTCGCGAGCCTGCTTCTGAAGCTCGTCGACGGCCTCCGGATTGTTTTCTTCGGCGAGCTTCGCCGCGGCGTTCGACGAGTTCCACAACTCGATGGCGGTCTTGCCCGCTTTGAAGGCCTCGTCGAAAGACTTGGGTTTCCCGCCGGGCGTCGACGCCGGCGCCAAGGCCGCCAGCGCCACTTGGGCCTGCTGGCGGAACTCGTTCGGATGTTGCGACGCCTCGCGCACCAGATTGCGCGCATTCGCCTGGATCCGCTTCGCTTCGCTATCGCCAAGCTTTCCCTCTTTGATCTTCGCTTGATAAGCATCGGCCAAACGATACGCCACTTCGAGCCATTCGGGCTGTTGCCGCTCCGCTGGCTTGGAGGCTGCGAGCCAGTCCTCGCTTTGACTAATTGCATCGTCGACTTTGTCGAGCGCTAACAACGACTCGGTGCGATGGCGGTGCGCTCGGGCCGCCCAGCGGCGAAACTCGGGATTGTCGGCCGGCAGGCGGGTGATGTCTTCGTAGCACCCGAGGGCCTGCTGGTACTCTCCCAACTCCTGGGCGCACCGGCCCTGATAAAATCGGCTCGACGTGCCGACGAGCGAATCTCGATACTCTTCGACCAGTTCGCCGAACTCCTTCGTCGCCGTATCGAGCGCCTTCTTGAACGGGGGCGAATCGCGCTCGAACGTGGCCGCTTGCTCGAAGTCTAGCCGCGCCACGAGAAAGCGGGCTTCGACTTGACGATCGCGGAGTTGATCGCGCCGAGCCTTGGCCGCCGCGTCGGCCTGAATCGCGCCCGCCTTAGGCAGCGCGGCAATCTGCGCGGTGGTGGTCTTCACGACTTGCGCCGCAGCCGCGGATGCCTTGGCGAGGAGCTCTCGAGCCTTCTCGGCAAGTTCGGCACGCTGCGCCGTCGCGTTGTCGGGCAGTTGCCGCGACTCTGCCAGCAGCACGAGCGCCTGCTCGGCGTAGATATTCGCGGACTGGCGTCGCGCGTCGATCGCGGCGGTCGATTCGGCTTCTTGAGCGGCGAACTTCTCAAAGTCGGCCGCGGCCTCGTTGAGCATTCGCTCGCGCTCGGCGCGATTGCGCGTCTGCCGAGCGCGGGCCGCGACGCTGAGCGCCCGCTGGTAAGGCAATTCCTTGGCGAACTCCGGCGTCGCCAGCGGCGATGATTCCACCCAATGGAGGTACTCGACCGCCGTGTCGTCCCATCCCCGCTTGCGCAGCGCCTCGGTAAACACCGCGTTCGCATCGGCTGCGTCAACCGGCGCGGCGGCCAGCATCAAACCGGCGCAGCCGATCCAACCGATCGCGGCCGCGAGTCCGCGCACTGGAAAGAGACGAATTCGAGTCACAGGCGAAGGTAGCCGAAACGTTGACGCAACGACGGCGCCGACCACTCGGTTTACGGCAGAGAAGGCGTCGTTACAGTTCGAGCTTTTGAGAAGGAACCGACGCCGGGCCAACGCCTTACGCCAATTCGCTCTCTGTTCCACCTTCATCTTAACGGGACGGTTGCGGGGGGACAAAGCTTTCTCGGCTGAAAATGGCGTCGCCCCTCGCCGGCGTCGGCCAGTCGCGAGCGGTTCGCCGCTTGGAGCGTCTGTAACGGTGGCGCTGGCAACCGAGGCGGCCGGGGACGTCGTCGGACAGCTGGCGACGCGGCGAACGCCCAGCGTCAATCACGGGCGCCTCCATTCTGCGAAGGACCGGCCCCAGGCGACGCGACCGCACGCCTGTCAGCTAGTGCGCGGGTCGCCGTTATCCGATTTTCCGCGCCGCGCCGCGAGCGATGGCTCGCCGGCGGGCGGCGCGTTACGATGGACCGCTCGCCGACCTGCTCGAGCCCAACCAGACGCCGCCAAGGTCACTCGCGGCACGAAATCTTCATGAGCGCTATCACCGAGCCCGCGAAAGCTCCTCAGCCAGAGCGGACGGTCAAACATCCCATGTCGTGGTACATGCCGCGCTTTTGGCATGGCATGCGGCTCTCGACTTGGTTGCGCGAACTCACGCGCAACCGCTTGGCCGTCTCGCCAAGTCGCATGCCAATGACCGTCGCGGTCACTGGCTTCACGGCGCTCAACTCGGTGCTCGCTGCCGTCGACAGCGCCCTCTACGGCCGCCAGGTCGAGGCGACCGAACTCGTAGCGCCGCCGATCTTCATCCTGGGGCATTGGCGATCGGGGACGACGTTTCTGCACGAGCTGATGATCCGCGATCCGCAGCATACGTACTTCACCACCTACCAATGCTTCACGCCGCATCATTTCGTGCTGACCGAGCGGAAGCTCGTGCCGTGGATCGGCGTCTTCGTTCCCGAGCGCCGACCGATGGACAACATGGCGGCTGGTTGGGACCGCCCCATGGAAGACGAGTTCGCCCTTCAGAGCCTTGGCGTGCCGACGCCTTACCTCTCCACGATGTTTCCCAACCGAGGCGAGGCGTATCCCGAATACCTGACGCTGCGCGACCTTCCCGTCGCCAAACGCGAAGCGTGGAAGCACCAGCTGTTGCAATTCTGCAAACGGCTGACGTTTCAGGATAACCGGCGGATCGTGATCAAATCTCCGGCGCACACTGCGCGGGTGCGCACGCTGCTGGAAATGTTTCCGGACGCGAAGTTCGTCCATATTTCGCGCGATCCTCACGCCCTGTTTCGGTCGACGCTCGGGCTGTGGCGTTCGCTGAACGCCGAAGAGGGATTGCAGGCCGTGCGGGAAGATCGCTGGCTGGAAGACTTCGTCATCGACTCGCTGCGGCGAATGTACGACGCTTACCTCGAGGATCGCCAGTTGCTGCCGCCGCATCAACTGGTCGAGCTGCGCTACGAAGATCTCGTCGACGATCCGAAGTCGCAGCTCCGCTCGATTTACGAGCGGCTGGAGTTGGGCGACTTTGCTCGCGTGGAGCCGGCGCTCGATGATCACTTGGACGACGTGAAGAACTATCGGACCAATCGACACTCGATCGACGGCGAGTCAAGCGAGCGCATTCGCCGCGAGTGGGCGCGCTATTTTGAAGAGTTCGGTTACGTGTAGGCGCTTCTGCTGCCCCGGGCTCCGCCCGGGGGTCGCGTGGCGTGAAGGCGACGCGTTCACTACTTGGTGCCGACCCCCGGGCGAAGCCCGGGGCTGCAATCACGTTACGCCGTACGCAGCGCCGGCATCTTCTTGCCTTTGAGTTGGTAGACGTAGGCCAACACCTCGGCGACCGCCCCGTAGCTTTGATCCGGTATCGGCCGATTGACGTCGACCTCCTTGTAGAGCAATTGGGCCAGCGGCTTTCGCTCGACGACGGGAATGTTATTCTCCAGGGCCAGTTTGCGAATCCGCTGGGCGATGACGCCCGCCCCCTTCGCCACGACGACCGGCGCCGCCATCGTTTCGGGGTCGTATTGAATGGCAATGGCCAGCTCCGTCGGATTCGTCACGACCACGTCGGCCTTCGGCACCTTGTCGCCGATGCGATTGAGCGCCATCTGCCGCTGAATCTGGCGACGACGCGCGATGATCTGCGGGTCGCCCTGCATATTCTTCATCTCTTCGCGAATCTCCTGATGCGTCATCATCAGGTCTTGCTCAAACTTCCACTTTTGGAAGCCATAGTCGAGCAGCGCGAGCGCAAATAGCGTCGCCCCGACCCAGAGGGCCGTGGCGAAGATCACGTCGATCAGCAGCCGGGCGAGGTCGGGGAGATCTAGTTCACTGGCGTAGACAAGCTCGTTCCAGCGCCCTTGAATCACCGTGGCGGCGACGGCGCAAACAATCAGAATCTTAATCATGCCGAAGCCGAGCTTGACGACGCCTTGCAGCGAGAAGATCCGCTTTAGCCCCGCCAGCGGGCTCAGCCGCGAGAGGTCGGGCTGGATTTTGTCGGGGACGAACAGCAACCCAATTTGCAGCACCGTCGACAAGGCTCCGGCCACCGTCATCACGCCCAGGATCGGCAGCATCCCGACGCCGAAGGTTTTGAGGACCGAGTCGGAGATGACGATCAATTCTCGATCGTCGGTTACCAGCGAGCCGCCGCCGGTGCTCAGCTGCCGTTCCATGAAGAGCATCACATGGTCGATCACGCCGTAGCCGTAGTAGCTCAGGACGAGCACGCCGACGAGCAGCAGCGCGGCCGAGCCAAGGTCCTGACTGTACGCAACTTGGCCCTGCTCGCGGGCCTGTTGCCGGCGATGCGGTGTGGCGTCATGACTCTTTTCGCCTGATTCCTCAGCCATTTTCTATTTGGCCAGTTGTCCGTCGCCAGTAATTGGTCGCGAAGACGCGCGGAGCACAACGTTGGCGGCGGCAGCGACTGACGACGAACCGCTGACAACGGGCTATCCGCTAGTCGCCTTGTCTTTCGCCTGTTCAGCCGCCGCGTGAATCGCGTCGACCAACATCTCGACAGCCGTGACGGCCGCCTGGGGAAACGCCCACGCGATCGCGCCGATGGAAACCAGCACCGCACCGGCGGTGAGCAGTGCGTTGACGCTGAAGCCGACGACCAGAATATTGATCTGGGGCAGCGTGCGACCAATGAGTCCGAGCACGAGCGTGGCCAGCAGCAGCGCCGCCATCGCTGGCGCCGCCGCGCGAATTCCGAGCCGAAAGCTTTGACCCATTAGGGTGGTCATCGCCGAGACGTACGATTCGCCGATGACGGCTCGCCCCGGCGGCAACCATTGGTAAGTGTCGAGCGTTGCCTCGATCAGCAGTCGATGCCCGCCGAGCAGCACGAACATCGCCAGCGTCAAAAAGTAGAACAGTTGCGAGTAAACGGGCAGGCTCTCTTCCGACATGATGTCGTAGCCTTCGGCCAGCGCTGTGCCGCCGAGTTGACTGATGATCTGGCCCGTGAGCTGGATGCCGCTGAGGAGAATCAACAGCCCCAGTCCGAGCAGCAGGCCGATCAGCGCTTCGTTCAATACGAAGTGGCTGAAAGCCGTCATATTGCGCATATCGACGGGCGCCTGTGACGCATGCAGCGGCGTGATCATGATCGCCATCGCGAACGCCAGCAGTGCGCGAGCTTGCAGCGGCGCCGAGCGCGGGCCAAAGATCGGCGCCGTCATCATCAGCGCGCCAATGCGGGCCAGAACGAGCGTGAACGTGCCGAGTTGGTGGACCAGAAACGGCTCAAGAATGGCGGCGTTCAACGTTTACCTCGGTGGGAGCCGTCTTTGACGCCGATCTGGGCGTGCCGCCCAGGAGGACGAGACTCACAATTTGTTGGGAATGTCGGCGATCAACTCGCTCGTGTACTCGATCAGTTGCGACAAGATCCAGGGCAGCGAAAAGACCAACGCCAGGACCATTGCAATCAGCTTCGGCACGAACGCGACCGTCTGCTCCTGAATTTGCGTCAGCGCTTGCAGCAGTCCGATCACCAGACCGACCAGCATGCCGGCGACCAGGATCGGCGCCGACACGAGCGTGGCGATCAACAGCGCCTCGCGGCCCAGGTCAACGGCGTCTTGCGGATCCATGGCAGGGTCTCTTCTGAACTAACGCACTGAGCGCGCGTTCTTCGGCCGTCAGGCGAGGACTTGAAAGCTCTCCATCAGCATCTCGACCACCAGCCGCCAGCCGTCGACCAGCACGAACAGCAGCAGCTTGAACGGCAGTGAGATCAACACGGGCGGCAGCATCAACATGCCCATCGAGATCGTGACGCTTGCCACGATGATGTCGAGTACGACGAACGGCAGGTAAATTTGGAACCCGATAAGAAAAGCGGTCTTCAGTTCGCTTAGCATGAATGCCGGCAACAGCGCCGTCAGCGGGACGTTTCGCTCGTCGGGCTTGGCGTCGAAGTACACATAGTTGGTCGGCAATTCACCAGTCTTGGCGTCGATTTCGCTGGGCAGGTACTTCAGGAACAGGTAGACGTCGTCGTCGTTCTCGGTCCTGCGAATCTGCTCCGCCATGAATCGCCGCACCGGATCGGTGCCGCGCTCCCACGCCTCGTCGAGGCTGATTTTCTCTTCAGAGTAAGGCTTCAGCGCATTTTCGTAGACCTGCGTCCACGTCGGCGCCATCAGGAGGGCCGTCATAAAAATGGCAATCGCCGTGATCACTTGGCTCGGCGGCAACTGCTGCGTGCCGAGCGCCTGTCTCAGCAGACCCATGACGACGATGATCCGCACGAAGCTGGTGGTCATCAGCAGAATCGCCGGAGCGAGGCTGACGACCGTCAGCAGCAGCATCACTTGAATCGTGCTGCTGATCCCCGACGGGCTGGTCCATTGTTGCGGCCCGCCCATCGCGTTGAGCGCCTGCGGGACAAGCGACGGGCCCGCCGCCGTTTGCGCGGCAACCGTGGAACTGCTCACTGCCAGCGCCAGAGCAACGATGATCGTGAGCGGCTTAAGCACGGCGACGTCCCCTGCCGTTAGCCGCTTCGGCGCCCAGGAATCCCTGCGCCGGTTCGCGAGCGAGTTGCGCCAACACCTGCTGGAATTCGGCGGCAGGGCCATGACCGCGTCCGCTCGCACAAACTCCCGTGAGTCGATCGACTTCGATCGGGTCGATGACCTCGGTCAGCGGTTGAATCCCGTCCGCCGAAACGGCCACCAGCACCAGCTTGTTGCCCACTCGCAACAACTGGGCAACGCTCTGCGGCGTTAGCGGGGCCCGGCCCAGCACGGCAAAGGCTTCGTTCGGCAAGAGACCCCCGTGCTTCGTGCCGCCGCTCCGACGCAGGAGCCACATGCAAACAAAGAAGAGGCCGACGACAATCGCCAAGCCGGCGCCAGCCGTCGTGAGCGAGTCGAGCTTCGAGAATGAATCAGGCAGCCGGCTCTTGATTCCGTCGGCGAGGCTCTGGCCATCGCCCGTCGACACCATGAAAGGCTTCGTGCGGGGAGCTAAGTGCCGCGATTCGTCAGCGGCCGGCGCTGCGGCAGCGCTCAGCGGCAAAGCAACGCCAGGCAGCGGCGCCGACGCTTCGGGTGTTTGTTGCGGTTCGGCCGGCTGTTGAACGTCGGCGGCGGCGATGGGCTGCTCAGGCGAGTTCTCGCCAGCGTCAGTCGCGGTTGGGGCATCGTGGACCGCCTGCATGACTTCGCCGTATCGCGGCATCATGGCAGGAGCGGACTCTTCAGTCGGGCCAGCGGGCGGCGTCGCGTCACGGGCGTCGGTCGACGGCGCACCGGTCATCGCATTACCAGCGTCGCCGCTGTTGCCAGCGGGCGCTGGGGGCGTCACGGCGCCAAACTGATAGGCCGGGATCGACGGCGGCGCCGGCTCATTCGAGGGGCGCAGTCGGTTCTCGCCTAGTGCTGGCGCGCTGGCGGCGCCTCCCCCGTTTGGGCTGACGGCCGAGCTAGCGGAGTCGCTGGCGCCGGCACGCCGATAAGAGAGGAGGATTTCGTCGTCTGCCGGTCCGGCAGAGCTTTCACCCAGCGCCGCGGCAATAAATCCCCCCCACGCGACCGCCATCAACGCTGCCCGACAAGCGAGTCGCGTCGAGGTTGCCAGAGGTGGAGGCAGAATCAGGTGCATGCGAGCCGAGAGGGACTTGCGAATTGAGCAGAGTTAGCAGCCCCGCGACGCAGATCGCCGCACAAGGCCCGCGGCTTATAGAATTCGCCAGATTTTTCGACCAGATCAGTTAAAGTTCGGGGGCTGTCATTGCCGACAGGCTTATTTCCCCTAGCCGGGCCGCCGGCAGCCTGTCACGGCGCCGCGAGGACTCGCCCACGGCTTACAATGGCAATGTGCCACTTCGGGCAGCCACCAGTTCGCTAGCAGTGCTGCCGCGGCGTGCTAATTTCGGTATCGTAGCTTTATGATTTTCTCCTGGCTGAGAAACCGTCGTCGCCGTCGCGTGCTGGCCCAGCCCTTTCCGAAGGAGTGGGAAGAGCTTCTGCAGCGACGCGTTCGCCACTATCGCTACTTGCCGCCGTCGCATCAGCAACGCGTGCGGCAGATTGTTCCGGTGATGGTTGCGGAGAAAGAGTGGGCCGCCGCGGGTGACTTCAAAGTGACGCCGGAAATGGCCGTGACCATCGCCGGTCAGGCCGCGGTGATGGCCAGCGGATTCGACGAGCCATACTTTTTTGATCGGCTTCACACCGTCGTCATCCATCCGAAAACGATTCGGTTCGCTCCCGAACAAACCAGTCGAAATCCGAATCTTCCCGGCGGCTGGCTGAGCGGCATCGCTTGGCATCGCGGACCGGTCGTGCTGTCGTGGGGCGAGATTCGCACGGAGTTGACCGGCCGCTCTCCGGGGCGGAACGTCATTCTGCACGAGTTCGCCCACTATCTCGACGGTTTGGACGGCCCTGCCGACGGCAAGCCGCCGATGTCGAGCAAAGAGAGCGAGCGCCGTTGGTACGCGGTGACCGAAGCCGAGTACCTGCGGCTGGTCGGCAGCGCCCGTCGCGGCGAGGCGACGCTGCTTGACCACTACGGGGCGTCGAATCGCGCCGAGTTCTTCGCCGTGTCGACCGAATACTTCTTCGAGCTGCCGCACCAGCTCTACGAACGGCACCCCGATCTATACGCCGTGTTGCAGGAGTTCTACCATCTCGATCCGCGGCAGTGGCTGCCGCGCATCGAATCGCCGCGCCAGGACGACGCCGGCGATGGGGGCGACTTCCAGCGCTTTCGAGCCCGCCGTCAGCGTCGCAGCGACGTCGCGCAGTTGAAGGCAGTCCAGGCCATGGCGCCCGGCGACGCCCTCTATGCACTCGCGTTCGATCATCTGCAGCGCGGGCGCCCCGCGGACGCGATACGGCTGTTTGATCAGTTGCTGGAAGTCGATCCGCGTGACGAGGAATCGCTCGCTCATCGGGCGCTCGCTTACCTGCGCCTGCAGCGGTTGGCGGAAGCGCGGCGCGATTGCGAGGCGGCCTTGGCAATCGACCCGCAAGACGCCGAAGCCCTCTGGGCTCGGGGCGCCGTGGCGCTGCAGGAAGGTCGCACCCTGGAAGCGGTGAACGACCTCAGCGAGGCCGTCGACGCCTCGCCGCAAAACATCGAAATCCGCCGCGCTCGCGCCAGCGCCTGGATGGTCGCGGGCTGGCCGCAAAAGGCGGTCGCCGATCTAACCGAGGCCCTCAACATCGAGCCGCACGACGCCGAGTTGCTGGCCGAGCGCGCTCGCGCGTACCAAGCCTTGAACCGCACGGCCGACGCCAATCGCGACATTGCCCGGGCCAAACTGCTCGAGCCAGAACTCGCCTGGCCGGCGTGACCGCGGCCGCTTATCGGCTACGCCTTCGGCTTCTCCAGCACCCACCGAGTCACCATCCCCCAGTTGTCGTTGAAGTATCGCCACGACGACGGGAAGAACGTCAGGTAGCGGTTGTACGTTTGCAGGTCGACCAGCCGCAGCGCCTCGTCTTTATGTTCCACCATGCGGTCGAACCACGCGCGCAGCGTTGGGCGGTAGTCGTGGATCGAACGATGGGTGATGCGAAAGCCGGCGTCCTCCCACGCTCGCGCGTGGAAACGGTACGACGAGCCCATCGAGCCGGGGAAGTAAATCTGCGAGCAGGCGACCGGTCCCATGTACGAGTCGGCCGTCCGGCAGAAAAAGTGCTGCACCAATCGGCCGCCCGGCTTCAGCGCGGCGTAGAGCTTGGCGAGCAACTGCGGAATTTCGTGCTGACGGACATGCTCCCAGGCGCCGATCGAATAAATCTTGTCAAACGCCTCGCGCGGATACTGGCGGGTGATAAAGTTGTCGAAGTCGACGTTGAAGTGATTGTGCTCGTCGTTGTAGGCCTTCTGTTCTTTCGACAGCGTGAGCCCGAACAAGTTCTCGCGCTCGCCGGTCGCCTCGTAAAGCCGCTTGAGCATCGGACCCCAACCGCAGCCCAGCTCCATGATCTTCTCGCCCGGCTGGGGATCGATCAGCTTGAGGATGAAGTCGGCCTTATGCTGCTGCGCTTCCTCCAGCGTATCGTTGGGCGTGTGAAAGTCGGCGCACGTGTAAAACATATACTTTCGGTCGAGCCATAACTTGTAAAAGTCGTTCGACACGTCGTAGTGGGCTGAAATTCCCAGGACGTGGTCCTGTTTCATCTTGGCGTGGATCACCAGCTTCCGCAGCGGCTTTAGCGGCCATTGGGTGCGAATCCAATCGGTGCCGCGCGGCATCTCGCGCGTGATGGCGTGCCACGTCCACTCCGGATCGAGCGGCTGCGGCGAACGAATGCAATGTTGCAGGAACGCGTACGAGACGCCGTAGGCGGCGGCTTCGACGGGGAACAGCGCGTGGCGGAGCATGGGCGAGATGGCCAGGAGGGCGGGACGGATGGAACATCCAGCAAGCGGCTGTAGTGTGACGGCGAGTGCTAGCAATTGCAATCGGACTTCGACGGGGCGAGCAGGGGTGCAGTACAGCGGAAAGCGGGGGAAATCTGCGTCTGTTACCAGCTTCGCCGCAACGTTGCCCGCCTTCGCCCCATGCGATGTGCGCCGGCGTGGACGGCTGGCCTCCGTTCTAGTAGCATCCCAGCCCAATCTCCCCCGCTGGGCCGCTCGCGCGAGAAGAGCGGTCGACGTCCCTGCATCAGCAATCCCTCTGGTCCGTTCGCATCCGGCTTCGGCATGTCGCGTCGAATGACAACTCGATGGATCGTCAGCAGCACGCTCGCCGTCGCTGCCGTCGTCGGCTGCACGACGGTCAAAAACTCCGGGGTCGCCGCGCTGGAAGACCGCATTGTCTACCAGCCCTCCGACGACGCCGAGAGTTGGAATCCGCAAGGCTTGGCGAAAGAAGACGTCACCTTTCAAACCGCGGACGGCGTCACGCTGCATGGCTGGTACTGTCCCGTCGAAAATCCGCGGGCCGTGGTCCTCTACGCTCATGGCAACGGCGGCAATCTTGCCAACCGAGCGCCGTTCTATCGACTGTTGACCGAGCGACTCGGCGTGAGCGTGCTGGCGTTCGACTATCGCGGTTACGGCAAGAGCGAAGGAGACCCGAGCGAAGAAGGCTTGTTGATGGACGCCCGCGCGGCCCGCAAGTTTCTCAGCGAGCGGTCCGGCATCGAAGAATCGGAAATTATCCTGTACGGTCAGTCGCTGGGAGGCGGGGTGATGGTCGATCTCGCCGCGAAAGATGGCGCAAGGGGACTGATTCTCGAAAGCACTTTCTCTTCGCTCTCTGCGGTTGCGAACCATAAGTATCCCCTGACCGGTTCCCTGCTGCAGGATCAGTTCGATTCGGTCGACAAGATCGGCGCCTATCACGGGCCGACCCTCATCGCTCACGGCGAGGAAGATCGGATCATTCCGATCAAGCAAGCAAAGCAACTCTATGCCGCGGCCAACGAGCCAAAATGGTTCCTTGCCATCCCCGAAGCGCGACACGAGTGGAAGCCGACGTTCCAGTATGTGAGCGCGCTCGACGAATTCTTCAAGCGGTAATGGAACCGCCAAGGACGCCAAGATCGCCAAGGGAATGCGGGAATTAAACCACGACGCCACAACTGGCACGACGTGGGAGTAAAGAGCGTATTCAAGCAGGTCGTACCCCGCTGGCGTTGTTCGTTTTTTCCCCCGTCGTGCTCTTCGTGCCGTCGTGGTGAATAGCTTTCTTCCTGGCGCTCTTGGCGTCCCTGGCGGTTCAAAAGGGGCTTGGCGGTTTGCCGGCACGGCAACGCTGACGATTCGCCAGTCGCTGCCATCGGTGGTAGACTGACGGGGAATCACTCCCGCCGTCACTCGCCCAGAAGTCGCCGCCATGCCGCTGCCCAAGAACGTCCTCGGAACCGAACTCGAAACCTGCTGCACCGATCCGATGACCGGCTTCTACCGCGACGGCTGTTGCCGCACCGGGCCGGACGACCTGGGGCTGCACCTGGTCTGCGTCGAGGTGAACGACGAGTTCCTCGCCTTCTCGAAATCGCGCGGCAACGACCTGAGCACGCCGATCCCGCAGTACCAGTTCCCGGGCCTGGTGGCCGGCGATCGTTGGTGCCTGTGCGTCCAGCGGTGGAAGGAAGCGCTCGAAGCCGACATGGCTCCGCCGATCGTGCTGGCCGCGACGCACATCTCGGCGCTGGAGTTCGTCGACCTCGAAGACCTGCAGGCGTACGCGATCGACGGCGCCGCCGACAACTCGTAAGGCTGCACCTGCCAGCTTGATCGTGCGTGGCCGACTGGGGCTTTCTCGGCGATTTCTGCTTGAGCGGAGTTGGTTTCTGCGACACGCCAGTTGGCGGTGGGGAGAGGTGCGAATTCTGTCGCTGAGGGCGATTTGTCGCGAAACTCATTTTTGGCGACATAATTCGAAAGTTGTTTGGCGGCATAGGGTTGCAGTGACGCCGAGCGGGTCGCCGCGACGATTTGTCGCGACAGCGGCGGCGACGCACCAGGTTCGTGAGGGTCGACGGCAGCGTGTACCAGGGTTCCACCCCCTCCCCCGCCCTCCCCTCAAGGGGGAGGGAGCCAGAAAAAATCAAATCCTTGCGATCGGCGGCGCAGCCTGGGGAGCGAGGCTCTCCCCGTGGATGGCGGCTGAGCACGGCGATCGCGCGCCATGGGCTTTGCACCAAAAATCTGCGGGAGAGGTCTCTGCCCTCCAAGCAGCGCTGTGTTACCACAACGGCTTGTGGTGGTGATCGAAATCGGCGTCGGAGACGCCTCCCACAGATCATTTTTGGTGCGACGCCGCGCGCAATGTGGACATGCGCTCACTATAGCGAGTTGGGTGGCCAATTTCTAGATGCTAGTTTTGGCCACGCTACTGATGGCTCGCCAGCGGCTCGCGGCGGGCTCAAGCCCCTCTCCCCGGACGATTGGTAAAAACTGCGAAAAGCGTCGCAGCGAAATAGGTCGCTGCCATCGCCCACACGGCAACGCTCTCCCATTCATCGGCCAGCGCGGACTGTACGACGGCGACGAGAGCGACTGCAACGGCGATCGCACACAAAGCAGAAGCGCACCAACTCGCCCACCTCGTTTCCCGCTGAAAACCGCGCGCCGCCACGAGGCTGCCAAGGCCGAATGCAATAAGGCCTGTGGCGGCAGCAAGCAGATGCGGCCCGACAAAGCATGCGGTTGGTAGGTAGAGCAGGCCGAACCCAACCGCGAACCAACCCAGTATCGTGAATAGTGTCTGAATCACTGCAAAATGCGAGCGGGATTGAAAAGAGATTCGCTTCGCCATGGGTAAATCTTCACCGCCCCATCACTATGCCCAGCCGCCGACCCACGACCGTCGTCGTGATGTTCGGACGGCTTAAGCGACTCTGGACCTGACGGACATGCGAGCTGAGACGGCACGAGAGACGTCAATCATCAATCTTATCGCGGCCCCGCCGCCCCGGACCAACCCCGATGCCGACCCATCGCAGCACGATGATGATGACGAGCACCGGAATCCAGGGAACGAGGTCGCGCCACAACGAGGCGACTATGGGTAGGTGTATCATCAGTCCACTCTAACGCCGCACTACTCGGCCGCACACTCACTGTTGCTCTACCCGCCCGCGAAACGAATCTGAGTCAGCGTCGCCGCAGACGGTCAAGATAAACGCATACAAGTATTCCCGACGTGCCTGCTGCGATATCCTGAAGAAAGTAGACAACGGATGGCGTCATGCCAACACTAAATCCGCCGGCGAGGGGCGGGTGGAAAGCGATGGTGGACACAACATTTAGCTGTGGAGCAGGATCCATAATGCTAGGGAGAATGCGCTAGCCATTCCGCAGACGATTCCGAGCAACTGCCGCCCCACCAGCGCCCCAATCGCTGCGGCTGGCGGTGCGAGTAGTAGTACGCTAAATACGACTTGTCCCGCATAATCAGCGGCAGAGCTATTGTTTAGGTCGAGAAGCCATTCGCTCCACGCCCAGCCCACGCCCCAAACGGCTGTCCATGCAAACGCCGACAAGATGCCGCGCAAGCTGATCTGCAGTCGCCGTTCGTCAGCTTGGGTGGAAGCGTCGCTGACATCGCCTTCACGGTTTGACGAACGCGAAAGCTCGATCATAAGGCGATATCGTGGCTTCATGCCCTGCATTTTAGCCGCCGACAAGTCGGCTTCCTACAGAATGACCGCCATCCCCAGCAATCCGGCCACGATCGTCGTGGCGATGAGCGCCGAGCGGAGCGTGAAGCGGCGGCCAAGACGTAGAGAGGCTACGCCGGCGAGGGCGAAGATGAGCGCGGGATACCAGAGGGGGAAGAAGATCCAGCCTTCACCGACTCCGAACTGCCCCGATTCATCAGTCACACTAGTGACGGAGTCTCGATGTAAGGAGTCTACTTCATATGATGCAAGTCGCCATCCATCTCTACCCACATCGCTCCAGTCTGGCGCAACCGACATACCCACGAACCCCAAGTACGATACTCCCCCCACGCCTGTCGTTGTCAATAAAGAGATCGGGAAACCAGTCTCGATTTCATCGACTGTTGCGTAGCTCCGCCACCACAACGCCAAACAGGCAACGCTCGCCGCGAAGCAAACGGACGCCAGGGCGTAGCGGACATACTTGGCCATTGCGGCAGTATAGCAAAAGCCCAATGAGTCGCAGGGTAAGCTAAAGCGTTAGCGGCATAGCCAGCAACGCGGCAACGACGGCGAAGGCGATTAACGCCGAGCGAATCGAAAAACTGGCGACGGAAGCGGAGGACGCCGACGCCAGCGAGGGCGAATACCAAGCTGGCGTACCAGAGGGGGAAGTATACGCCTCGCGGTAAATAACCAAACGCCTTGCCAGCGACATCCTTCCGACCGCTGGCTGAAACGGACCCGCCGCGTTCCAAGAACAATGGGTACATTTGCCGCTGCCTAACGACATACCAGGAGTCATTCAGCTTCTGTCGAATTGCCTGCGTGAGCGAGGAAAGGGCTTGATTGCTAGGCTGCGTGCCACCAACCGATGCAGGCGGCATCAGCATCGGGTGAGTTTGTGATAGGCGGACTCGTCGCGTCGTGACAGCCACGGCGGCGTTGCCGTCGTAAATTTGGCAGACCACGCTCCCTGTCGCGAGGTGATAGCGTGAGGCGATGAATCGCTCCTGGTAATTATTGATGCCCCATCCCCACAACGCCAAGCAACCGACGCTCGCCGCGAAACAGAACGTCGCCAGGGCGTAGCGGAGGAAGATGAGCATGGCCGCTAGTATAGCGGCGTTCGCAGACGGCGGGCGCCATGGCCTCGGCGGTACTCCGTTATGGCCATGAGCTGCGCGACGGGGTTCGACTTCGTGTGGTAGGCGAATCGTCGCGGCGTGAGTTGGCGACCGGCGCATTGCTCAGCGAGCGCCTCGCTCCAACGGCAGCCGGCGGGTCATGCGCCGCGGACGGCGGCGGCGATGACGGCGACGTCGATCTTTTGCATTTGCATCATCGCGTTGAAGGCGCGCTTGGCGGCCGCGGCGTCGGAGCCCATGATCGCGTCGGTCAGGACGATGGGGGTAATTTGCCAGGAGAGGCCCCATTTGTCCTTGCACCAGCCGCAGGCGCTCGCTTGGCCGCCGTTGTTGACGATGGCGTTCCAGTAGCGGTCCGTTTCGGCCTGGTCGACGGTGGCCACCTGGAACGAGAAGGCCTCGTCGTGCTGGAAGGCCGGTCCGCCGTTGAGGCCGATGCAGGTAATGCCCATGACGGTGAACTCCACGGTGATCACGTCCCCTTCCCTGCCGGCGGGATAGTCGCCCGGGGCGCGATGGACCGCGATGACCGACGAGTCGGGGAACGTGCGGGCGTAGAACTGCGCCGCTTCTTCGGCGTCGCCGTTATACCAAAGACAAATCCTGTTCTTGATGGGGGTGGGCAACTTGATTCACTCCCTCGATGTGAGCGATTGACGAATGAGCGGCGAGCCCGGCGGCGCTGCTCTGTTACATTAACGCGATGCGATTATCGATTCGATTCTGGCTGTTGGTCGTCGTCCCGTATGTCGCGGGACTGGCGATCATTTGGCGGCTCGCGGAATACACGGGCCGCAGCGCTTGGGAGCGAGATATTTACTGGCTCTTTCGGGTGCTGTTTCTGGCGTGGTTTACAATCGGCTGGACGTTCGTCGGCTGGATGTTGACGCTGTTTTGGTCGCGCAAGCGGCGGCGCTAAACGCGGTGGGCGAGGCTGGCGATGATGGCGATCAGTTCCGCGGGCTCGACTGGCTTGGACAGGTGGTGCTGAAAGCCGGCGAGGACCACGTTGACGCGGTCGTCGGCGCGGGCGTACGCGGTGAGAGCCACCGCGGGAGTGGCCCCCCCTTGATCGTAAGGGAGCTGGCGGAGCCGGCGGATCAGCGAGTAGCCGTCCTCGCCCGGCATGCCGATGTCGCTGACGAGAACGTCGGGGCGTTTTGCTTGGACGAGTTCGAGCGCGTCGGCCGCATTGGCGGCGTCGAAGACGATGGCGTCGCAATCTTCGAGCAGGCGGCGGAGCAAGCCGCGGGCATCGGGCTCGTCGTCGACGACGACGACGGTGACGCCGGCAATCTCGGCACACGATTCGGCCGAGGTTGGAATGGCGCTGGCGGCGGGATGGCGACGCCGGTTCGGGCGGTCACAGTCGGGAACGACGACGGTCATGGGGAGGTGAACGACGAACGTCGCCCCCGCGCCCAGGCCGGCGCTTTTGGCGTGGACGCGCCCGCCGTGCAGCTCGACGAGTTGCCGGACGATGGCCAGCCCCAGGCCGAGGCCGCCATGCTTGCGCGTCGTGGAGGCGTCGGCCTGCCGGAAGCGATCGAAGACGTGCGGCAGGAACTCGGGGTCGATCCCCTCGCCGCTGTCGATGACCGAGACTTCCAGATGGGAATTGATTCGCTCCAGGAGAATCTGCACGGCCCCGCCGCGCGGTGTGAACTTGACGGCATTGCTGAGCAGGTTCCAGAAGACTTGCTGCAAGCGGTTCGGGTCGCCGGAGACAGGGCCGACCAGCGGATCGAGGACGGCGCGGAGGCGGATGCCTTTGGCGTCGGCGGCGGGCTTGATGGTTTCGATGGCGGCGCGAATGACCGCCGCCAGGTCGACGCGCTGCACGTCGAGGCGGACCTTTCCGGAGATAATACGGCTCATATCGAGCAAGTCTTCGATGATTTGAGCCTGGGCGCGGGCGTTGCGTTCGATGACTTCGATGCCCTCGGCGGTCTCGGCCGGCGGGAGGGCATTGCTGCGCAGGATCTGCGCCCAGCCGAGAATGGCGTTGAGGGGATTGCGCAGCTCGTGCGACAGCGTGGCGAGGAACTCGTCCTTCATCTGGTTGGCCCGCTCGAGCTCGTTGCGGGCGGCGCGCTCGGAGTCGAGCAGACGTTCGCGGTCGAGTTCGGCCATCTTGCGTTCGGTGACGTCGATGGTGATGCCGTCGAACCGCACGGGATCGCCGGCGTCGTCGTAGAATCCGCGTCCCATCGCACGGATCCATTTGGTTTGGCTGCCGTCGGGCGAAACGGTGCGGTAGTCGACGTCGTAGGCGGTGCGGGCGACGATGCTGGCCTCAATCGCTTGCCGCGTGCGCTGGCGATCGTCTGGATGAAGGCGATCGTAGAAGAGGTCGATCGTCACCTCCGCGTCGGGCGGCAGATGAAAGTGGGATTTGACGGCGTCGTCCCATAGCAGCCGGTCGAACGGAAGAGGACAGGTCCAGACGCCGATGTTGGCGCCGCGAACGATGAGCTCCTGCTGCGCGCGGCGCTGGCGGAGTTCGGCGGCGATGCGGTCGAGGCTGAGGAGATGGTCGCGCACCTGATACTGGCGATCGCGGGCGCGGAGCGCGGTGCGAACGATGCTCAAGAAAGTCGAGACGCGCACCGGACGTTCGAGGATGCTGACGTTGCCCAGCGGTTGCAAGGCGCGACCCAGCAACGCTGGTTCGACGCCGGAGCGGGAGAGGACGATGACGGGCAGATCGCTCCAGACCGGCTGCGCCGCCAGGCACTCGGCCAGCGAGTGGTCGCCGCCGATTAACGATTCCTCGGAAACAACAGCTGCGGCGGCGCCATCGCCGATGGCGGCGGCCATCGCGGCGGGCGAGGGACAGGTAATGCAGTCGATGCCCGCGTCGCGCAGCAACTTACCGATGGCGTCTGCGTCCCTGCTGGTGGGCGGGAGCAACAGGACGCGGGTTTCCAACGACGCCGAGTCAGTTGCCATTTCCACCCTGCTGCAGGAGATCGGATGACTTGCCGTGGAAGGTGGGAACGCCAGTAAGAATGCCCTGGAAATCGGAGAGCGCCGGACCGATCTGCACGCCCTCCTCGGTGATGTTGAGCTCGCGAATGGTGAGTTCGTGTTTGCCGCTCCGTTTCTTGACGACGGAAATCGCGCGGCGGACTTGCCCGCGCGCCTCGAAGAAGCGGTAAAGAATGACGTTGTCGGCCAGGTAGGTGGTGTCGACGGGCGATTGCATGACGCCGACCATGCCTGCCTGTGTGACGGTCATGATGGTGACGACGCCATTCTGGCCGAGGTAGGCGAGGAGCTCGTGAAGCTGAGCCGTGAGGAACTTCTCCTCGGGCATGGCATTGAGATAGCCATTGAGGCTGTCGACGACGATGACTTTGGCCGGTTGGCCGAGGCCATCGGTCCCTTCCACGGCGCGCCGGACGGTGTTGGAAAACTCGCCCGAGGAAAGTTCTGCCGGATCGATCTGCTGCACCGTGAGCAGCCCGTTGGTGATCGCGTCTTCGGCTCCGAGGCGAAGCTTGCGCGAGCGAGAGCGGAACGTGCCGATGTTTTCATCGAAGACGAACATGACGGCGCGCTCGCCGCGGTTGGCGGCGGCGACGGCGAAGCGGGTGGAGATCGTCGACTTGCCGGTGCCGGCCGGCCCGATCATGAGCGTGCTGGTGCCGGCGGGGAGGCCGCCGCACAGGAGAGCGTCGAGTTCCTCAATGCCGCTGGGAAGATCGCGATCTTCGAAGTCGTGGCGGTGCTCGGACGCGACGAGGCGCGGAAAAACGTCGAGGCCCCCTTTCTTGATTGTGAAATCGTGGAACCCGCCGCGAAACGCGACGCCGCGCAACTTGACGACGCGGAGGCGGCGCCGTTCCGCGCCGTACTGGTTCGCGAGGTGCTCTAGCGACACCACGCCATGCGCGATGCTTTCCAGCTGATTGTCGGCGTCGGAGCCGGTGCAATCATCGAGCATCAGCACCGTACAATCGCGGCCGGCGAAGTATTGCTTGAGGGCGAGAATCTGACGGCGGTACCGGAGCGGGTTCTGCGCCACCAGGCGTAGTTCCGAAAGCGAATCGAGGACCACTCGCTGCGGGGCGCAGCGGTCGACCTCGGCAATCATCGCTTGAGTCGTTTCGCCGAGTTCAAACTCCGAAGGATTGAAGACGGTCAGTTGTGCGTCGGCCGATAGATTGCCTTCCGTCGGGATCAGCTCGCAGATGTTCAGACCGGTGAGGTCCCAACCATGGCTGACGGCTACCTTCTCGATTTCGCGGCGCGTTTCGGAGAGCGTGACGTAGAGGCAAGACTCGCCGCTGCGGACGCCTTCGAGCAAGAACTGCAGCGCCAGCGTCGTCTTTCCGGTGCCGGGAGTGCCTGAGACCATGTAGACGCAATCGGCGGGAAATCCGCCGCGCAGAATGTCATCCATCCCGGAAATACCGGTGGGGAGCGGCGCTGGATCGAGTTCAGGCGGCGAGTTCATGACGTTGGCGGGTACGCAATTGGCAATAATGGTCGAGAGAATTGGCGTCGGGGAGCACTTTTTGTGCCGGAGCCGTCGTGCCGGGACCTCGATGTGATCGAGTCACTGGGCCGCTAGTTTACCTCAATCAGCTGCGACCGTCTGCAAGCCGGCGGCGAGAAGCGCGGCGAGTGCTGATGGCACCTTTTATGTCGCGGCCGCCCGTGTCGACGCGGTCGCATTTGAGAACGTCATCGTGAAACTGTACGATGAGGCCCCGTTACGAATTGAACGTTCGGTCGGCGGGGGGCCAGGAGAGGTTCTGGCGGATGAATGAGATGGGGACTGAGGATGCTAAGATCGCTCGCAGCGCACGTCTAGCTCGGCTTGTTGATGTACGTGGCGGGCAGAGAGCAAGGTCTTGGTTGCGTAGCCAACGACGTGAATCACACGCGCACCACAGCAGGGAGTTTGTTGTCATGCCACAGATGAACGTGACCCCGTATCTCTTCTTTAGCGGACGTTGCGAGGAAGCGATCGAGTTCTACCGGACGGCGATCGGGGCCGAGGTTGAGATGGTGATGCGGTTCAATGAAAGCCCCGAGCCGATGCCGCCGGGAGTGCTGCAAGAGGGATTCGAGGCGAAGGTGATGCACTCGTCGTTTCGCGTGGGCGACGCGATGATCATGGCGTCGGACGGGTGTGATGATAAGACCGTGTTCAGCGGGTTCTCGCTGGCGCTGCAAGTGCCGACGATCGCGGACGCCGACCGCGTGTTCGCGGCGCTGGCCGAAGGCGGGCAGGTGCAGATGCCGCTGGCGAAGACGTTCTGGTCGCCGCGGTATGGGATGGTGCAGGATAAGTTTGGGGTGAGTTGGATGGTGATGGCGCCGGGGGAAGTGCGGTGAGGGGGCAGATTCAGAAGAACAAGCTTGAATAAGATGGCGGATGGAGAGTGTTCATGAGCGAGAAAGACTTTTGGTCAAAGTTGGAGTATCGCCTGTCGCGTGAGTTGGCCGGACTGGCCATCAAGCACAAGGGAACTCTCTGGTGCGACGGTATCGCGCCAACCGCAATCCTGGGAACGGATTCGCCGCCGCGTATTGAGGGTGAAGCCTGGATCGGTACCGCTTCCAACGACTTATCACTCTGGCGATTCACGCTGTTCCTCCCAGTGCCGGTGAATTCGCGCGACGAAATCAACTGGAACGAACTGCTGCCGCCTGAAGATCAGACTTACTGGGTGGCCATCGATGCACAACACCGCATCCTGCAGATAGAGCCTGAGGCAGCCAAAGCGTGGAGCGATCGTTCTTGAAGAACTCCAAGAAGTCCCCCTGAGTGGAGCGCTGTCGCGATTTACTCTGGGCTTTTCTATTTAACGCCGTTGGCGTTGAGAATAGACGCAGTTCCGTACTAGTGTTGCCATCGCCGCGGCGCTGATTATGAGCAGCGCAAACGCCGTCGGTTCGGGAATGGGCGACGTGGCCGCGACGGAGCCGCTGAAGTGTTCGCCGAAGTCTGCTTGCCACACGGCCAGATCGGCGGCGTCGACGAAGCCGTTGTTGTTGCCGTCGGCGGCCGTGTTCTTGAGGACGGCGGTTCCGAACTGTTGCTGCCAAATAAGAAAGTCGGCGCCATCGACGGAGCGATCATCGTTGTAGTCGCCGGCGAGATAGAACGTCGGCACGCCGGCGTCGTTCAGAATCGCCAAATCGAGCGGAGAGATCTCGTAGCGCGAGCCGCGGTAGAAGACGAGGCCGTTCATCACGTCGAGGATCAAATCTTCGCCGGGACGAGGACTGAAGTTGGCGACGTGCGCGACGTTGCCGAAGGTGAGCGGCACGGGGGCGCCGTAGAGAGCCGTTGCCGCGGGGCCGGTGGCGAAGAAGTTTTGGCCGTCGAAATTGATCCGCTCGTCGTACGTCGATTGATAGTTGCCGGGAAACGTGCCCGTGTTGGCATTGATCCAGCCGCTGAAACCGAGCGCGTGTCCGAACTCATGGAGAAAGGTGCTCATCGCGTCGGTGCGATTGACGTCGACGACGGCGGTGCGGGCGACGGGATCGGGGTCGAACCAGAGCTCGTCGTAGACGTAGTTCGGATTCATCTCAATGAGCACGTCGAAGTCGGCGCCGTTGGGATCGACGCCGGTCCGGAGCTCGGCGCTCATCCCCTGCTCGAAGACGTCGAACGCGCCGTTGTTGCGGACGAAGCTCGACGAGACGCTGCCGCCTTCAGCGAATTGAACGGCTGTGCTCGGTCGGATGGCGACTTCGATGTTGGCGTCGCCGACGAGGTATTTGGCCCAGCGCTGGCCAGCGGCAACGGCGTGCGACTCGAGGAGCGGCCGCACCGTGGCGTCGAAGACATTCTCAGGGTCGTCGAACGTGATCGAGTAGTTGATCGCCGCGCGAGCCTCGGCATGGAAGAGGCCGACGAGAATGGCGGCCGACGCGAACAACGCCGCCGACGGACGTGCAATCCGCTGCATACGAATCCCTTGCGACAATCGCGCCCGCGCCCCTATTGCGGCTCATTCGTCGCGACGCGAGTGTAGCACATTGCGAGCGGCGCTGAATAGGTATGCAGTGCGCGCAAGGCTAGCTGGCGGGAGCGTCGGCGGCGGGCGGCGGCTCAGCGGGAGCCTCGGCCGGAGGCTTCTCGGCCTGTTGGGCGCCAAGTTGCTTCGCGCGCAGCAGATTGCCGTGACGCTGGGGAGCGCCCTTAGGGTCGGACTGCAGGGTGGCGATCGCGGCCTCGAGGTCGCCGAGGGCTTCCTGCGTGCGCGCGACGTTGTAACGCGCGCCGTCGGCCCATTGGCTCGAGCGGTTTTGGTCGAGGGTGCGCTCGTCCAGCCAGTCGAGGGCGACGTCGAAGTTGCCGCGGTCGTAACTGAGGAGGCCGAGCCAGTAGCCGGCGGCGGCTTTGCTGTCGGAATAGACTTGCCGCTTGGCCGGGTCGAGCTTGTTGAGCGTCGCGTTGCCGGGACGAACCGTGGGATCTTGATACAGGATGAGGGCCTCCTGATGGCCGTCGCGCGCCTCCGCCAGCGGATCGTTGCGCTCGTCGGCGCGGACACCCTTGTTCCCTTGCAGGTGGAGGACGCGCCCCTTCCAGAGGAGCGGTCGTTCGGCCAGCGGGGCGAATTCGGCGACGGCGCGGCCGCGGGAATCGATGTCGATGGTTTGCTCGTCGAGGTACGACTGATAGGGAAGCGACCACAGCCGCGTCTGTTTCACCTGCGGCAGCTTGGCGAGACGTTCGGACAGGGCCTTGGGGTCGGCCGAGAGTTTGACGAAGTTTTCCCCTTCGAGAGATTTCTCCAGTTCCAGTGCGCGGCGAGAGAGTTGCAGCGGCGAGGCGACGATCAGCGCTTCGACCCCCGACATTTGTTCGGCGGTCGCGCCGTAGGCATATTCGCCGTCAACGTCGAACTGGCGGAGGAGCGCATCGTCGGCGGCAACTTCGGCGAGCGTGGCGACGCCTCCCTCCTGGTTTCGCAGCGGGAGGCCGAGTTGCGGATCGTAGAGCTGCAGATCGTCGCCGCTGAAGACGCCCACCAGCAGCGGCGCTGCGGCGGGGTCGGCTTCCAGGGGACGGATGATGGCGGCAGCGATGTTTTGTTGGCGAAGCAACTCGACGAAGACCCACGCCCGATGTGCGGCGCTCCCGTGGCCGTAAACAAGCGCCTGCCAGGGATGGAAAATCGTCGGGGCCCCGTCGGCCGGATCAAGTTGGATGTTGCGGACGGTCCAATCAAAGAGGGCGGCGGCGACTTTGTCGTCGGTGTCGGCCGTCCCGCGGGCCCACTGCGACACGTCGCGGGCCCACACGGCTTCGGCGAGTTGTCGTCCTTCCCAATCGGCAAACACGCCGTCGCGCAGTTCCTCGCTGGAGAGCAGCTTTTCGAGGCTGGCGAAGGCGCGCTTCTGCGGATCGGTGGTCGGCTTGGGGAGCTCGGCGACGACGCCGACGAGCAGCGGTTCGCGCTGCCAATCGTTGCCGGCGGGGGGTCGGCTGCGGAACCACTGGTTGGCGCGCTCGACGATTTGCTGGAGGGCGCCGAGATCGGGCGCCGGCTCCCAACCGATCGCAGGGAGACGGAGATTCTTGTAGCGATTGAGCGCCGAGCGGATGGCGTCCATGCGCTTGTCAGAATAGCGCCAGATTTCCACGCGGGCCGGAACGGCGGACGGGCCGTTGAGCGGCGTCTCGATGAACAGCGCGTTCTCGGGATCGCGCGAATCGAGACGGCGCACGCGCAGTTCGAGCGCGGCGGCTTTCTGATTGATGCCGCGTTCGGCAGATTCCTCGTCGACGTTCACGTAGTAACGGACGATGTCGCCGGGCTCGACGCCGACGGAGTAAAAATTGGCGTTGCCGCTATTGGCGAGCAGGTAGTTGAACTGGCCGTCGGGGTTGGCGGGGTTGTCGGAGACGGTGGCGAGGACTTCCTTGCCGTCGCTGCTGGTCGAGGCGGTGAGGATCGGCTGGGCCGGCTGGAGCTGCAGGTCGACGTTGCCGCCGAGGTCGTTGAGCGTCGCGGCGACGCTGCGGAGAAAGGCGCCGCCGTCGACGTTGCCCTCTCCTAGCTTCCGACCGATCGAGGGCGCGGTGCGATTGGCGCTGGAAACGATGAGGGCGGTCACCACCACAGCGGCGACGGCGGAAATCCAGACCCAGGGATTGTTTTTCATGACTTTGGAATGCAAGAAATACTAACCGCCAAGGACGCCAAGAGCGCCAAGCGAATACGGGGAACACTCACCACGACGGACACAACGGGCACGACGAAATGCGGAGGATTTAGGGAACACTAATCGACGCTAATCTTCGCTCATGGGGATTCGTGCAGATTAGCGTCGATTAATGTTCTCATCCTTCTTTGCTTCCGTCGTGGTTCACTCTTCACTTCTTCCCTGGCGTCCTTCGCGTCCTTGGCGGTGCAAATTGTGTGTTAGCTCAACGCGGCCGCGCGAATCTTGAGGAGGCGGCGCATGACGGCTTCGATCTCGCCGAGGGGAATCATATTCGGACCGTCGCTCGGCGACTTGTCGGGCTCGGGGTGGGTCTCGGTGAAGAGGCCATCGGCGCCCAGCGCCATCGCGGCGCGGGCCAGCGGTTCGACCATGGCGCGATTGCCGCCGGTTTTGTCGCCCAGACCGCCCGGTTCCTGGACGCTGTGGGTGGCGTCGAACACCACCGGGCAGCCGAGGGCCTGCATCATCGGTATCGAACGCATGTCGCTCACGAGTCGGCCGTAGCCGAAGAAGGTGCCGCGCTCGCAGAGGAGGACGTCCTCGCAGCCCCCCTCCCCTAGTTTGGTGATGACGTGCCGCATGTCGCCGGGGGCCATGAACTGCCCCTTCTTCACATGGACCGGTTTGCCGGTGCGGGCGGCGGCCGCCAGGAGATCGGTTTGTCGGGCGAGGAACGCGGGGATTTGAATCAGGTCGACCACTTCGCCAGCTGGGGCGGCTTGCGACGATTCGTGAATATCGGTGGTGATCGGCAGACCGGTTTTGGTGCGGACATCGGCTAGCATCTGCAAGCCGCGTTCGAGGCCTGGGCCGCGGAATGCATTGACGCTCGTGCGGTTGGCCTTGTCGAAGGATGCTTTGAAGACGAGTTGGATTTGGATCGCGGCGGCGATGCGTTGCAGGGTCTCGGCGATCTGAAGGGCCGCGGAAAAGTCTTCGAGTACGCAGGGGCCAGCGATCCACAGCAAGGGCTGACCGACGCCGCACTGATACGGTCCGATGCGGGCGGGATTGCGAGGCACGGCGGCGATTCCTGCAGACGGGGCTTGGGACGCGAAGCCGCAAGCAACGAAGGGGGCGAAAGCGTGGCAATATAGCCCGCTCTCTTGTTACGGTCAGCAGCGATCGAAGGTTTGCAAGTTATTTGGCTGGCCGTAAGGAGCTTGCTTATATCACTTTATGGCGAGACGAGGGCCTCAACAATCTCAACTTGGGACGGAATTGATGGGACGCGCTAAGCCGCGAGCGGCGGGGAGGCGGATATGCCGCGGGACGAGACAGGTGCTGAAGAACGCCGTAGCGAAATCAGTTGATTGCTGGCGCTGTCGCGACGCGTCAAAGCGGCCCGCGCGCTAATTTCGTCTCACACTAAAGGGTTCACCGCTAGTGACTTGCGTCCGCCGCCGCGCTGCCCAACCGGGGGGAAGCGCAGATGTTGGCACAACGCATGCATTAACAAGGAGACGTTGGCGAGCGGCGGCAGCTGCTGGTCAACCCAATCTCACTGGCCCGCGGGGCCTCGAACGAAGTTTTGGCGGATCGGTTCACTTGCCCCTGACCGATCTGTCGCAGTCAAAGTGTCTTTGACTCGTTCGAGGCCCGCTTTTTTTTGCGCTGGTGAGAATGGAACAATGAAGAATTGAACCGCCAAGGAAAAACGGGGAACACTCACCACGACGGCACAAAGGACACGACGCAATGCGGATGCAGTGATGCGTACCGTCTAGCTTCGCAGCGATCTTTTTTCTTCGTCTTTCTTACGTCGTGGTCGTTGTGTCGTCGTGGTTTAATCTTCTGGGAAATCAGTAGATGATCTCGCGATTTTCTTCTTTGTCGGGCGGGTAGATCACCTGGCGGTTGATGCCGCAGTTGGGGCACTCGGTGTCCATCCAGACTCCCTCGGCACGGCGGGGATGTCCGGCAGGGAGGGCGCAGATTTCGTTCCAAACGCGAAGGTTGTCTGCAAGGACCGTGGCGATGTTGCCGCAGACTTCGCAGCGGAGGCGTGGCGGTAGGCGCTTCATGCTGGAATTATAGCTTTCGGCGGCTGACACGCCTCAAGAGCAGAACAGATCGACCACAGAGGGACTGGGGGCAACCGCCAATCGGCTCATCATGGATCTACCGACCGAACTTGAACGGCTTTACGTTGCGACCCCAAACGGCCCCGGGGGTCTCGTTGTGGTAGGGGCGCGGCTGCCGGCGCGAGAGGTCGCGCATCTCCGGCGGAATCTCTGACTCGGTAAAATCGCCGCGGTTGGCCTCGGCGATCATCTGCAGATTCTTCCGCCCGGCGACGCTGCCGTTCATGCCGACGGCGAACGTGTGGATCGGGAAGTTGCGCGACTCGGCTTTCATCAGCACGCGGAATTTGTTTTCGCCCTGGATGCGACCGTCGCTGAGGAGAAAGACCGTGTCGGGTTCGATGCTCGCGGCGGCGATGACGGCCTCCTCCACCGAATCTCCCAGGCAGAGTTCGACGGTATCGAGCCATTCGGCCACGAGCTTCTTGTTCGACTTGGTGGGGCGGAGGTAGCGCTCGACCGGGTTGGGATAGAGCAGCGGGTAGACGGCGTCGCTGTGGAAAATGACGTAGAACTCCTGGTCTGCCTTGAGCGAGTCGAGACAGCGGAGGAGTTCGGCGATCACTGTTTCAAGTCGACCTCCTTGCATGCTGCCGGAGTTGTCGAGGACGAAGACGATGCGGCGGCCGGCGATCTCGCTGCCGAAAAACTTGGCGGTCGGGGCGCCGCCGAGTCCTGAGCCAAAGGCGCCCGTGCCGGTTCCGCCCTCGACGCCCAGCATGGAGCCGATCTCTCCCAGCGGGCCGCCTCCTCCTGGCGTGCCGGCTGGCAGCGTGTCGCCGGGAACATCGAGGCCCGTGCCGAGATTTCCCGCGGCCGAGAAGCCGCCAATGGCGGCCTGCCCCGGGTCGATCAGTTCCGCGGGCAGATCGTCGACGACGATCGCACCGACGTCTCCTGAAAGCTCGGGCAGCGCGGCTTCCTGAAACGCGACCTCCTCCAATTCGTCTGGCGACGGGGTGAACAGCATCTCCAGCTCGGGCGGTCGCTTCACGGTGGCGAGGCTGACGGTGGCGAGCAGAGCGAGCATCGTCAGGTGGACGCTGAGACTGGCGAACCAGGCGGGGAGCGAGCGGCGACGAGGCGCGGTATGGAGCGCCAGCGGCGAAGTCGGGACCAACGGCTCGGCGCCGAGTGCTGCGGACGCCTCATCTGCGGGGGGAGCTTCGGTTAGCGACTCTTCGAGCGCGGTAGCTTGGCACTGGGACGCAGGAGCCAGCAAGCTACCGTCCGCTTCAAGTGAACTCGCGTCAACATCAATATCAACGTCGCGGGGCAGCGGCTGTGCCGGTTGCGTGTGAGCCGGCGGCACGTTGTGCGACCGCGGGCGAGCTTTCGCAGCACGCTGCGGCGAAGCATCAACGAGCGCGGTGGCGTCGCCCACGCCGGTGGGGCGGCCGGCCGTCACTTCAAAGATGAAGCTGCGCAGCCGTTCAAAAGCCGACGGAAGTTCAGCCGGCCCCGGCGATGCGCTCAATGCGGACAGGGACTGCGGCGCATTGGCCTGAGCGTCGTTGGTCGTCGGACGGGTCGACATCGTCGGGACGCAGGAAGTCGCGAGCTGACGCCCAGTGCTTCCTGCGGGCTACGATCCGGGCCCGAGAATAACACAGATCGAGAATAGTTGAAAGCAAAAATCTACGGATATCCCGTCTGTGGAATGGCGCCGAGGGACTTGGCCTCCCGTCGCGACGCCTACTTGCTCTGCAGGTCGAAATTCTGCTCTTGGACCGAGCCGTCGACCGTCAGCTTAAGCTCGCTGCTGACGTTATATTTGGCGGGGAGGAGCTCGACGACCGTGTCGACGGTGGGGCTGTCGGGGGTATCGTACATCTTCTTTTTGCCGGTCACCTTCGGGGCGCGAACTTCGACCCGTTTTTCGCCGGGCGGGACGAGGGCCTCGAATTGGCCGGCGGTGACCGTCGCCTCGGCGGAGGGAACGCTTTGATCAACGGCGACGAAGAGGATTTGGCCGGTGGCCAACGGCTGGCCGTCGAGGGTGACCTTTCCCTTGACTGTTCCGCCGGCGGGTTTGGACGAGCAGCCGGCTAGGACTACCGTGACGAGGATGGCGACAACCACTCTGGCAGCAGAGGCAAACATCGCGCGAGGTCTCTTCTCTGAGGACAAGCAGGAACGCGAATGAACGCAACTATTCGGTGATCACTTCTTCGCCGTTCATCGTGCCCATCGCCTGCCAGGCAGTGGGGGCGATACCATCCTGGATAAAACGCACCGATCCATCCGCGAATGCGGCATAGACGCCGCCCGGATGATTGCTCCGCGCTGCCTTGTGGGACGCAGATGATCCTGCACTAGTGTAAGGCGGATCCGAGGGGTCGATGGGTGATGGGACAAAAGGCGAGACATCAGCTACAGTCGTGTTCGGCGTATTGATTGTCATAAACATTGTGCAAGGATCGTCGTCGTTCAGCCAATCGCCACGAATATCGAAGTCTTCGTCAGCGTTGGGGAAGACGACCTCGGAAAGCAGCATCGTGTTGGAGGTGCCGTCGGTGAATTCGGCGAACTTTGTGGTTCGTGGTTTCGAGCGATCTTTGAAATCCTTCCACCCGAAGGGCGCGAGAGCAATTTGCTTTCCTGCCGTTTCCATTTGAGTTAACGTCTGATCGTGCGGAACTTTGAAAGTTCCCCAATTGAGCGCATAATTGCCGCGCGCCCGCCAATAGATATCGCCCTTCCAGAGAGCGCCCGGACGATCACTAGGACAAAAGTAAATCGGCGCGGTCTGGGCATAGATGCCCTTGGTGGTGGAAGTGTAAGTATTGGGCTGCTCGTAGAAGTGCTTCGTCTCGTCGAAGACAACGGCCATACTTTGATTTTCGACGTAGGGCCACGTATAGACGACCCACACTCGACGTGGGTTCGGTCGGTTCCCCTCGGGCAGGGCCTTCTTGGCATCGTGATGATTCTGCATCGCCAGTGCCCACTGGCGGATGGCATTCTGGCACGACATCCGCCGCGCCGCTTCGCGGGCTGCTTGCACTGCCGGCAACAGCAGGGCGACCAGGACGCCGATGATCGCAATGACGACCAGCAGTTCGACCAGCGTGAAGCCGGATGCCGATTGGCGACGAGAGTTCCGCATGGTTGGGAGACTCCAAGAGTCGTGGCGAAAAGAGTGGGCGGTCCTCGGGCCGCTGAGCGGGCTAAGGCCCATGTGCTATCGTACACGCGCGGCCGCCGATCGGGGACGATTTATTCTTATCCGTCGCGGCCATCTGCGGAAGTAGGCAAGATGGGCTTTCGGTACGTCCGTAAGTCGGCCGCGGCGCTGCCTTTCGCATCTGAAGGCGGCCAGACAGGCAACTTCAAACGCTCGGGCTGGCATCGGCTTGTTCAACCTGACGCCGCTGACAGGCGATGGAATTCATTGAATCAATGCTCGGCTACGCTCCGATAATTGATTCATCCACGAAATTTTGCCCAGGCGGCGCCGTCGCGTGATGGTACGTCGCGTGATAGCACGTCGCGGCGAAGCCTGGCAAGCGTCTACTCTCTCCCCCTTTTCGCAAGGAAGCGAAGTCGATGAATCTCCATCCGAAGGTCCGGCCGATGTGGCAACGGGCGATCGCGCTGCCGATCCTCACCATGCTGATGATTTACAAGGCGACGCGGCTGCCGACGTTTTTCTTCCCACGGGACATTCGCAACATCATCAAGCACTGGGATTTTAGGGTTTACTGGGTCTTGATCAGTTCGGGGCTGACCCGGGCGTACATCGATCAGCCGTGCGAGTTCAAGGTTCCGGAGAATTGCCAGCCGAAGGTTGTCGTCGACCCGAAGTGGCGACTGACCGAAAAGCAGCTGCGGCAGTTCTACGAGGACGGGTTCATCGGGCCGCTGGACGCCTTCGACCCGGCGGAAATGGCCGACTTCCGGAAGGATATGCTCGACGCCGAGAAGTCGGTGTCGAAGACTTACGGGTTCGTCACGCCGCGCGACCGGCATTTCGAGAACCCGCGTTTGTGGGGCTACATGAAGCACCCGGCGATCACTGAACGGTTGGCGCAAATCTTGGGTCCCGATCTCAACGTCTGGCGGACCCAGATGTTCCATAAGCCGCCCAAGGCCCCGGCGATTCAGTTCCACCAGGCAAGCACCTTCATGGTGGAAGATTACCAAGTGCCGGCGCTCCACCCGGCGAACCGCAACGAGATTTTCCAACTAACCGTCTGGATCGCCGTGGACGACGCGACGCTCGAGAACGGCTGTCTCGACTTCGTCAAGGGAAGCCACAGCTCGATCCGCACGATCAAGTTCGGCGGCGAAGAGGGCTTCTACAACGCGGCCTACTCGTTGGAATACGAACGCGACCCCAGCAAGGTCGTGCGCGTGCCGTGCAAGTCGGGCCAGTTCATCATCTTCATGGAGCGTTGCATCCATGGATCGCAGGCGAACACGACCGATCGGCATCGGTTGGCGTTCAACCTGCGGGCGATTCCGACCAACGTCGCGGTATACCCCGGCGTGAAGAAGTACCGCAGCGTCTACAACGGCGGCAAATATCACCTCGACAACTGGGGCGTCGTCTCGCTCCGCGGCGAGGATCGCTACATGCTGAGCCGCACGAAGAAGCTGGCCGATCCTTCTTACGACTCGCAAGGGTTGCCGCTGCGGAAGGCTGCCTAGCCGTCGACGGAACAACTCGCGGAGACACCGAACAGCCCCGACCGATCACGGTCGGGGCTGTTTTTGTTTGGTTGCCGCGCTGAAGTGGCCGATAAATGACGGGCAGCGCGCTACCGGCGCCGGTTGCGATCAAGGGGGGCCTTGGCAGATGCGACAGATTCGTGGGAAGACCGCGCTGGTCACCGGCGCCGCGTCGGGCATCGGGCGCGCAATCGCCCTGCGACTGGCGGAGGAAGGGGCGCGGCTTTACTTGCTGGACGTGAATCCCGTGGCGCTGGCGAGCGCCGTCGGCGAGGCGAAGGCCCGCGGCGTCGACGTCGTCGGACGCCATTGCGATTTGAGTCAGCCCGCACAGATTTCGGCGGCGGTCGGCCACCTGCTTGACCAGTGGGGCGGCGTCGACGTGCTGGTGAATAACGCCGGCATCACCTACTACGGCCGCACGCACAAAATGGCGGCCGAGCATTGGGACCAGTTGCTGGCGATCAACTTGCAAGCGCCGATCCAGTTGATTCGCGAATTGCTCCCGACGCTGCTCTCCCGCGACGAAGCGCACATCCTCAACGTGGCGAGCATTTGTGGGTTGGTCGGCATGAGCCGAGTCGCAGCTTACACGACGAGCAAGTTTGCCCTGGTCGGACTGAGCGAAACCTTGCGGGCCGAATACTCACGCCAAGGAATCGGCGTGACGGCGCTCTGCCCGGGCTTGGTCGACACGAACCTGTTCGCCGCGGCGCCGCGCGGAACGGATATCAACGAGAATAAGCAGCCGCCGCGATGGCTGCTGGCGACGCCCGAAACGATCGCCAACCGAGCAGTCCGAGCCATTTACAAGAATCACGGCATCGTGGTGGTTCAGCCTTATGCCAGGCTGACCTACCTTGTGAAGCGCTGGGCGCCGGGACTGCTGGATCTGGGGAATCGCCTGCGGCGGCGGAAGCAGGGGCCCGACAAGCACCGCGTGGCGAAGCCCGAAGAGAAGCGGCGAGCAGCGTAATTGCCGGGCCGAACATCGCCGACGATCACCCTGCTGTTTTGCTGCTCTCCATGGGGCAGTTAGGGTGATTGACGCCAAGTAGCAGGGTTCCAACCCCTCCCCAGCCCTCCCCGCAAGGGGGAGGGAGCCACAACGCCGCTCTACTTGTGCGCGCTGGCAATGAAAATGCGGGCGGTTTTCTTCTCGCGTGCGCGCCTGTTACAATGCGACCCGGCTGGTCGTACGCTCTTTTCGACTCCTCGTGGTCCAGCCCGGTTACTGCCTTTCAGCCCTGGGAATTTCTCGCCATGAATCTAGCGGCACGCACCTTTGTCTCGGCGCTTACCCTGCTCGCCATCACCGCCACGGCTCCGCTCGCCGTCGCTCAACAGACGGCCGTAGAGGCGAAGACGACGCCGACGTTGTCGCTCGCGTCGATCTTTTCAGATCACATGGTGTTGCAGCGCGACGTCAAGCTGCCGATCTGGGGTCATGCCCAGCCGGGCGCCAAGGTCGAGGTCCAACTGGCGGGCGCGACGAAGGAAGCGACCGCCGACGCGGACGGCAAGTGGACGGTGAGCTTCGGTCCGCTCAAGGCGGGCGGCGGGCCGTTGGAACTCTCGGTGAAGTCAGGCGACGACGCCGTACACATGACCGATGTGCTCTTAGGCGACGTCTGGGTCGCGTCGGGGCAGTCGAACATGGAATGGCCGATGAAGGCAACCAATGACGCGGAAAGCGAGATCGCGGCGGCCGATTGGCCGGAGATTCGCATCGTCGACGTACCGAACGTCGTCGCGGACGCGCCGCTCGATTCGTTCAAGTCGGCTGGCTGGCAGCCCGTCAAACCGGAGAACATCGGCGACTTCTCGGCGGTGGCGTATTTCTTTGGGCGAGATCTGCATAAAGAGTTGAACGTGCCGATTGGCTTGATTGGCTGCAACTGGGGCGGCACGCAAATGGAGGCATGGACGAGCCGCGAGGCGTTGGAGTCGAGCGAGACGTTCAAGGACGCGCTCGCCTGGGCCGACAAAGAACCGGCGACCGAAGAAGAGAAGAAGCAGCGCAACGACCGCCCCATGGACAAACCGGCGTCGCTGTTCAACGGCATGCTGTCGGCGGTGATTCCGTACGGCATTCGCGGGGCCATTTGGTACCAGGGCGAAAGCAATGCCGGTCGCCACGGTCAGTATGCCGAACTCTCGAAGCTGATGATCGCCGACTGGCGCAACCGCTGGGGCCAGGGCGAGTTCCCCTTCCTGCTCGTGCAGCTGGCGGCGTGGGAGCCGGGCGGCGACAATTGGCCGCCGCTCCGCGAAGCTCAGACCGAGACGCTCGAATCGCCGAACACCGGCATGGCCGTGACCACGGACATCGGCGATCCGCAGGACATTCATCCGCGCAACAAGCAGGACGTCGGCAAACGTCTGGCGCTCGCCGCGCGGAAAGTCGCCTACGGCGAGGACATCGTTTATTCGGGGCCGGTGTTCAAGGAGCTTAAGGTCGCCGACGGCAAGGCGCACGTCACCTTCGATCAGATCGGCGGCGGGTTGAAGGCCGAGGGAGATCTGAAAGGCTTTGAAGTGGCCGGCGCTGACGGCAAGTTTGCGCCGGGGAACGCGGTGATCGAAGGCGCCGAGGTGATCGTTTCGGCCGACGGCGTGAGTGAGCCGGCGGTCGTGCGGTATAACTGGGCGTCGTTTCCGGAAGGGAATTTGTTCAATGCCGAAGGATTGCCGGCAGGGCCGTTTCGGACAAAGAAGTAGACGTACGGCAGGCGCCGGCTAGCGCCCGCGGCTAAATGGCCGCACGGGGATGGCGGCGATTGTCGCGGGGCGGGAATCGGGCACGCCGTTCGGTCTGGCCGCCTCTATGCTTTGATGATGTGGGCCCCGCGAGCCGGCTTGGTGACGAACGCCGTCGCCTCGATGCCGCTGCGTGCCCGGTAGGCGGCGCCGATGCGGTCGGCGATCTCGCGCTCGCGGCCGGCGCGCACCAGGGCGACGATGCAGCCGCCGAAGCCGCCGCCGGTCATCCTCGCGCCAATGACGCCGCCGGCCTCGCCGACGTCGCGAGCCGCCTCAACCAAAGCGTCGAGTTCGGGACAACTCACCTCGAAGTCGTCGCGCAGCGACTGATGGCTGGCGTACATCAATTCGCCCACAAGTGGCCAGTCGCCAGCCTGCAGCGCGGCGGCGGCGCGCGTCGTGCGTTCAATTTCGCCCACGACGTGATGGGCGCGGCGGTAAAGCAGCGGATCGAGACGGGAGCGCTGCGCCTCAAGTTGGGCCGGAGTGACGTCGCGGAGAGAGGCGACGCCGAGCAGCCTCGCGGACTGTTCGCACTGCGCCCGACGCTCGGGATACTCGCTGCCGGTGAGCTCATGCTTCACATTGCTGTTGATGACCAGCACGGCGATCGCAGGATCGTCGAGCGGGATCAGTTCGGCTATTTCCGTGCGACAATCGATCAGCAGCAGTTTGCCGGCCGCGCCGAGAGCCGAACTGAACTGGTCCATGATGCCGCACGGCATGCCCGCGTAGACATGCTCGGCTCGTTGGGCGAGTCGCGCCTTGTCTACCGGATCAAGTGTACGGCCGGTGACCGCCTCGATGAGCGTCGCGGTGGCAACTTCGAGGGCCGCGCTGCTCGACAGACCTCCGCCCTGCGGCACGTTGGAATCGACCAGCAGATCGAGCGTCCCGGGATGCAAGCCGCGTTCAAGGCAACCGGCAAACGCGCCCCGCAAGTAACTGGTCCAGTCGCGTCGATCTGGTTCCAGATTGGCGAGCGAGAACTCCGCTGTCTCGTCGAACAGCGTGCTGTGGACCCGAATTGCGTCGCTGGCCGCGATGCGCAAGGGCCGACCAGCGGCGATGACTGTATAGCGCTCGATCGCCAGTGGGAAGACGAAACCTGCGTTGTAGTCGGTGTGCTCGCCGATCAGGTTCACGCGACCTGGGGCCGCGACGACCCACTGGGGGGGATTGCCGAACGCCTCGGCGTAGCGGCGCGTCACGGCGTCGACCTGCTCTGCAAGCGGCGGAGTGAGGAATTCGTCGGTGGTGGTGCTCGTGGGCGTCTTCGTCATGGCGTTGTGGGCGTTGCCGGAAATGGATCACGTCTCGGCAACTGCGGGGGTCAGGCAGGTTGAGGGCGGGGCGTCCACGATGCCAGGAACAAACATCCCGGGGCCGCGGTCGCCGTGCAGGCAAAACGAATGTCGCAGAAACCGACAGTACTGATCGGAAATTGGGCCGTTTATCGTAAGCGACAGCAAGAAACCTCACAACAATGGGCGACAAATCGCAAACTCTGTAGAGAATCTGCGGCACTTCTGGAATGAACCCGTTTTTCTTGATGCGGTTGACGGATTTTGGTTGCTTTGATTCGCTAGCGTCGCTATCCTACCCAATCAAATCAGTGGCACTTCTCTTGTTTGTTGGTGCCGCGGACGGATTCGTCTGACCATTACTCCATGGATGGCTCACGCCGTGTACTCCCTGGAGTCGCCACATGGGCCAACGTCCGTTGAGCAGCGTTTCGCTGCGCCTCAGTGTTTACATCCATTTGCTCCCTTCGGCGATCGCCATTGGCGCGATTGCCGGCCCTACATTTCTTGCCGCCCGTCCTGTGCAGGCTGAACAGCGATTGCTGGCAATGACTGGCGATGAGCAGCCAGGCGGCGCCGGCGCCCTGCTCGCCGGCGTCGGCGCGCCGGCACTCAATAACGCGGGGGAAGTGGTCCTCCCGGCGCGATTGGCGGAAGGCCCGGGCGGGGTCGGCGGCCAGAATGACGCGGCCTTATGGTTTCTCGATGGCTCGGTACGCGAGTCACTCGCGTGGAAGGGCGCCGGCGATCTCGGCGACGGCGCGAGTTTCGCGTCGTTTGCCGCCGCGTCCATCGCCGACGACGGCGACGTGGTGTTCAAGGGAGCGACGGACGCGGGGAAGCAAGGATTCTGGCGCGCGTCGCGGGACGGTAGCAGATCGACAATCGCGCTGTCCGCCACGACGGGCGTCCCGGGCTCGCAGTTGCAGAACGCCCAATACCAGACGTTTGGCTTTCAGCTGGTGCACGCACCAAATGATACGGTGGTGTACAGTTCGCGGCTGGCTCGCGGCGTCGGAGGGGTCGACAACACGAACTCGCGCGGCGTCTGGCGTGACGTTGACGGAGCAAATGGACTGTTGGTTCGCGAGTCGATCAGTGAAGTTCCGGACTTGCCGGCGGCGAAGTTCAACGTACTCTCGGCCGAATCCGCCAATAATGCAGGGCAGACGGCCTTGCTTGCCTCGATGTACGCCGACTTCGGCGGCGTGACGCTGCAAGACACGCTGGGCATTTGGCGCGTCGGGGGCGCGCCGGGCTCGGACGTGTTGGTCGCGCGGCGTGGCGTCGGCGAGCCGGCGGGCGTTGCCGGGGGGCTTTTCATCGGCTTTAGCGACCTGCGGATCAACTCGGGCGGCGCGATTTCGTACGTCGGTGAATTGCAGGCGACCGGCGACGTTACCGAGGAGAACAACCGCGGGCTGTGGTTGTATGATGGGGCAGCCAGCCACCTGGTCGCGCGAACCGCGGGGGAAGCGACTGGGGTCGCGGGCGGAGTTTACGAGACCCTGGACGTGCCGTTGCTGAACGATGCCGGCAAACTTTTGTTTGCCGGCGGAATGAAGGTCGGCGTCGGCAGCGTGACGGGGAGCACGGCCAAGGGAGTCTGGATTGCCGATGGCGTTGCTCCCGGAACGCTGGTGGCCCGATCTGGCGTTGGCGGCGTCCCGGGGGCGCCGGCCGCGAAGTTTGCGGAGTTCGGCACGCTCGCCTTCAACGGCGACGGCGTCGCGGCGCTCTCGGCCACGCTTGAGGTTGGCGCCGGCGGAGTGGCCAGCGGGAACGAACAGGGCCTATGGCTGATGGATGCGACGGGCGATGGCCGGCTGCTTGCGCGGGCGGGCGACGTCGTCGCAGGTCGAACGGTGGCGTCCTTGGAATTCCTCGGCGGCTCGGGCGGCGGCGACGGTCGGCAACGAGCGCTCAACGACGGTGGTCAGCTTGCCTACAAGGCGACCTTTACCAACGGCGACGAAGCGGCGTTTCTTTACACCCCGGAACTCGATTGGCGTGCGGCGAGCGACGGCAACTGGGACGACTCGGGCAACTGGACGCTGGGCATTACGCCGTCGAGCGTCCACCAGGTGGAGTTGTCGACAAATAGCCCGACAACCGTCATGGGTCCGAGCGGCAGCGCAACCGTACGACGATTACAACTCGGCGGCGGTACCGCTGAAACCACACTGGAGATTCCCGAATCCGGCATGCTCAATGTGATCGAAGGTCTACACCTCGCGAATAACGGCAAACTGGCCGGCAAGGGGACGCTGGCGGGCGGAGTCGTCAACGCGGGATCGACGAGCCCCGGGGCCTCGACCGGCGTCCTCGCCATCGATGGCAACTACGTGCAAGAGGCAAGCGGACGGCTGACGATCGAAATCGGCGGATCCGATAACTCCAGCCCCATTCACAAGCAGTTCGATCAACTGCTTGTGTTCGGCGAAGCTGATTTGGGAGGCGCCCTCGCGGTTTCGTTGGTGAACGGCTTCGTCCCGGCGATCGGGGATATTTTTCCCATTCTCAAAGCCACCGGCGGCATGACCGCGTTCGATAGCTTCGAACTGCCGACGTTGCCCGCCGATCGAGCCTGGGCGACGACGACCAGCGTCGATACGCTCGCGCTCAGCGTGATCGCGACGACACCAGCCAGCCCGGCCGATTTCAACGGCGATGGAAACGTCGACGGCAACGACTTGGCCGCTTGGCAAAACGGATTTGGGGGCCCCGGCGCGGGAGATGCCGACGGCGACGGCCAAGTTGACGGCAATGACTTTCTGATCTGGCAGCGGCAATTCAACGTCGATGGGGGCGCAGGGCCTCCGGCGAGCGTGCCCGAACCTTGCGGATCGACCATGGGTTTTGCCGCCATCCTCTTGGGAGCCGTACTGCGGAGACGGAGACTTCAACTTGTGCCAGCCGCCTAGTCGCAGCGCTGGCCCGTGCGTGCGTCGCGGTCGGCGGGACGAAAAGAGCGGTGCGTTCGAACGGGCCGCGGCGTCGAAAACGGCCTCATCGCGCAGGTTCGGGCGGTCGCGGTCCACTTGACGAGTCGTCCGGATCGCCCCACGCTGGGGGGGATGCGATTTCGCGTACTGAGTTACAACATCCATAAGGGAATCGGCGGTCTTGATCGGCGATACGATCTCGCGCGGATCATCGAAACGATCCGTCACTACCAGCCCGACGTCGCTTTGCTGCAGGAAGTGGACGACGGCGCGAAGCGGTCGAACCATCACTGCCAGGTCGATCTGCTGGCCGCCGCGGTCGAACTGCCGCATCAGGCCTATCAGCGAAATGTTCGACTGAGAAAGGCGGGCCACTACGGCAATGCGATTCTCAGCCGCTGGCCCCTACTAGACGCCGTCGACGTCGATCTCACGATCCCGTTGAAGAAACGGCGCTGCGCGCAGGTCTGCCGAATCGACGCGGCGCTGCACGGAAAGCTGCGGACCATCGGGCTGGCGAACGTCCATCTCGGGTTGGCCGGTTTTGAACGCCAAATCCAGCTCCGTCGACTACTGCGGGGCGAGCTATTCTCCACTCAAGCCGCCGAAATGCCGTTTGTCATCGGCGGCGACTTCAACGATGTGTGGGAAAACCTCGGCAAGAAAGTGATGGAGCCCGCCGGTTTCGAGTTGGCGAGCGGGCAGGTGAAAACGTTTCCCGCCGCGGCGCCGATGCGGCGGCTCGATCGCATCTTCTGCCGAGGCCCCATCGAATCGATTAGCGCTTTCGCAGGCCATACTGGTTTGGCGCGTCGAGCTTCTGATCATTTGCCTTTAATCGTCGATTTAGAAGTGAAGTGATTTGGTGCGCGATCACTGATCGGTCGTCCTTGGCGAACGAGGGATTCGTAGCTACTAGCAAGTAAACTTTCCCAGTAACTGACACGACCACGCCCTCCGGATTCAACTCCTCATGCCCTCGATTGCAATCACCGAAGGGTTCACGCCTTGGACGTTCTGGTTCTGGCTCGCGGCGGTTGCGCACCTCGCGCTCCAGCTTGTCCTCGCATTTCGTGTGATCATGCAGCGGCGCCCGACGGGCGAATCGCTGGCGTGGATCATGGTCATCTTTACGTTTCCCGTGATCGGCCCCCTGCTCTACCTGACGATTGGCGAATTGCGCCTAGGCCGGCGACGGGCGCGGCGCTTCATCGAGCTTTATCCGCCGATTCGCAAGTGGCTGGCCGAGCTGCCGCAGCGGAGCCTAGTCGATTGGTCGCGGCTTGATCCAGAATTCGAATCGCTTTCACAGTTGGGCGAGGCGCTGATCGGCGTCCCTTCTTTGCGCGGCAACCACGTCGAGCTTATCGACGATTGGCAAAAAGTCTTTGCCCGATTGCTGCAAGACATCGAGACGGCAGAACGGACATGCCACCTTGAGTTCTATATCTGGTGTGAAGGGGGCGAGGCCGACAAGGTGGTCGACGCCCTCGTGCGGGCCGCCGGCCGAGGCGTGGTTTGCCGCGTGCTGGTGGACGCGATGGGAAGTCGCGCCTTTCTCCGCGGTGAACTGGTGGAACGACTGCGCGACGCCGGCGTGACGGTCCAAGCGGCGCTGCCGGGCGGACTGCTGCGCGCGCCGTTCGTCAGGTTCGATCTGCGTCTCCATCGGAAAATCGTCGTTATCGACGGTCGCGTCGCCTACACCGGCAGTCTCAATCTGGTCGATCCCCGCTATTTCAAGAAGGACGCCGGCGTGGGTGAATGGGTCGACGCGATGGTCCGGATTGAGGGCCCCGCGGTCGAGGCGCTCGGCATCACGTTCCTTTCCGATTGGTTCGTCGAAACCAACTCCGACCTCGCCGAACTGCAGGCGACGGGCGACGCCAATCCGCAGCCGAGCCGCGGCGACAGCACCGTTCAGGTAATGCCCTCCGGTCCAGCGTTGGCGACCGATGCGGTCGAGCAGGTCCTGATCACCGCCATTTACTCAGCCCGCACGGAGCTCGTCCTGACCACGCCGTACTTCGTGCCGAGCGAGCCCCTCAGCCTTGCGTTGATCGCCGCGGCGAGACGAGGCGTAAAGGTGATTTTGGTGATCCCCGCGCGGGTCGATTCGAAGCTGGTTCGCTTCGCGAGCGGCGCCTTCAAGGGGGACATGTTGCGTGCGGGCGTCCGCATCATGCTCTTCCACGACGGCCTGCTGCACACCAAGAGCATCACTGTCGACGGTTCACATTCGCTGTTCGGGTCGGTCAACCTCGATCCGCGCAGCATGCGGCTCAACTTTGAGATTTTAGTGGCGTTGTACGACCCTGAATTCACCAAGCGGTTGCGCGAACTCCAGCAACGATACATCGACCGGTCGCATGCGCTCGACTTCGCCCGATATCAGCGCCGGCCCCGATTGCGCCGGATGGCTGAGAATTTTGCTCGCCTGCTCAGTCCCTTGCTCTAGGCCGCCGACTTGGCGGGGCCGACGGCTGGCGCTATTGGAGACCGATTCTCCCGGCGCGGGCACAAAAACTGCACGGATGTCCGCCCCGGCGACGATTCCGCCGATAGACGCCGCACCGCGAACGCCGAAAGCCCCCCACGCCATGCCCACCCGCCGCCAGGCGTTGGTCGCCGGACTGACGCTCTTCCCTACTAGTGGTCTCTGGCGGTACGCACTGGGGGCGCACCAGCCACAACCTGCGGAGGGCCAAGTGCGGCTTCCCGGCGGCCGGAGGATCGGCTACGCGGAATACGGCGACCGGAGCGGTCCGCTGGTCTTTTACTTCCACGGGACCCCTGGGTCGCGGGTTGAAGCTGGGCTGATCGCCGAGGAAGCGACGGCCGCAGGGATACGGTTGGTGGCACTGGAGCGGCCGGGAATCGGCCTCTCGGATTACCAAGCAGGCCGGCAGATTTTGAACTGGCCTGCGGATGTGGCCAGCGCCGCCCAGGCGCTGGGATATGGCGGAACATCTTTCGGAATCGTCGGGCTGTCGGGCGGGGCCCCCTACGCTCTCGCCTGCGTCCGCTGCATGCCCGAGCGACTGACGCACGTCGCGGTCGTCTCAGGTCACACGCCGCTTTGCCCGAGCGGAGCGCCGGCGGGGGAGCAAGATAAGCTCATCGCGTGGGTCGGCCGGCGGCCGCGGCTGGCGACGCTGGCATTTCGCGTGGCGGGCAACCAACTCCGAAAGCATCCCAAGTTCGTGCTCCACAAAGTGGCAGCGAGCTGGGCGGAATCCGATCGACAGCTGATCCTGTGCAACGCCGAGTACTATGCGGCTTTCAACCAGACATTACTGGAAGCAACTCGCTGCGGACCGGCGGGGATCGTCGCCGACGTCACGCTCCTGGGTAGCGACTGGGGCTTTCGGCTGCGCGCGCTGCCGCCCGCTGCGGTCTCGTTCTGGCAGGGTGGCTGCGATCCGATCGCTCCGCCGGCGATGGGACACTACTTTCAGCAAAACGTCGCCGGGAGCGAACTGACGATTGACCCCCGCGCTGGGCACTTGACGATGCTCAAGTGGCATGCAGCGACGATCCTGGGAAGGTTTGCCATACGGTAGCCTCAGGGCATCGACCGGCTGGAGCGGACTTCGCGCCGAGTCGCAGTGTTTGGCGAGGCGATCTCCAGTGGTCCCTCCGGCTACAGGCCTGGGGCTAAAGGAAAGAGTCGTCAGCGCGGCGCAATTGTCGATACTGGCGCGATGCCCGCCGTTCGGGGCGTGATGCCTTCGACGCGAACGAGCAGGACGGGCTCCGTCACGATTTCCTGGGTCACTCGTCCAAGCGCGCCCCGGCGAGTTTGCGTTCGTTTCGTGATCATGCCTGAGAGGACGCGCGTCTCGCCGAAGGCCAGATCCAATGCCGTGGCGAAGCTGATTTTTGATGGCACGTTTGGCCGGTTTCGCTCAGAGCTGGCGCTATCGTCGGCAGTCGTTCGCTCGACGAAGAGTTGCAGATGGACTTGGTTCGCTCCCAGCGAATCGGGGCGCAGCTGTACTTCCAAAGAAGTGTCAACATCGCCGCCGCTGCGGGAAGTCGCTGCCTGTCCGGTGACTGCCATTAACTCCGGCGTCTCAAGTGACTTGGCGATCCCCTTTTCGCGGAGCAATTGAATTTCTCGCGAGGTCCAGCCGCTGCCGCCTGCCGCATCGACGTTTGATCGGGCTTCCTGATTCTTCGCTCTTAAGCTCTGAGCTGCGGTGACGTCGATTTCCAATAGCTCTAGTCGCACAATCATTTGCTGCGGCGTCTGCGTCTCGATAATCAGTTGGTCGATCTGCCGTTGCAGTTGCTCGCGCTGATCGAGCAGTTGCCGCAAAGTTTGCAGTTTTGCCGGCGTTGCTGGATCGACTATTCCGACGGTCGCCAGACCAGACGGGGGCTGCGGTTCCTGGGCAGCGACCGGCGCAGACATGCACAATGCCGCGGCAATACGCAAACAACGTCGCACCATAGAACCTCCGGCAAGGCGTCGAAGCGCATGACGCTACTAGAGACGAGGGAGCCGGCGTGATAGTACGCTAGGCGCGAGCGGCCGCTCAAGATCAATGGATGCGAGTGCTCTCGGGGTTGCTAGTGGCGGGGCGCGTCGCCGTCGCCATTTCCGTCGCCGGCGTCGCTGATCGCCTTGAGCGCCAGCGAAATGACCAGCCCGATCAAACAGACGAGCCACGCCACCCCCACGGCGATATGGAGCCGCTGAAACGCGCCAGCGGCCGGTTGGTCGCCCATGGACGCTAGCAGCCCCGACACCCAGTAGAGGAGCGACTGCAGCATCGGCAGTCCCAGGGTGAGTCCGAGCAGAGATTTGAGGGCTGTCCGAATCGTCATTGCTCAGTTCATCGCTTTCACTCAGCTTACCCGCGCTGCGGTCGAAGGCGACCGTGTCCGCCGCCCGCACGACCGGTGGAACCGTTGCCAGCCGAACAGTCTTCCGCCCCAGCCGGAGAGTGTCAAGGCGACTCGCGCCGGGCGTCGGGGAGCGAAGTTTGACCCAATGACGGCACTGGTCAGAATGGAGGCATGCATCCACGTCAGCCAGTTCGCAGGTCGCTTTCTTCGCTCGCGCTCTTCATCGGCGCCGGGCTGTGGTGCGGGGCCCTGGCCGATCGGGCGGCGGCTCAGGTGCTACAGCTCAAAGATGGCCGGGTGATCAGAGGGGTCGTTGCCCGCACGTCGGGCGTCGCGGAGAATCCCGCGAAGCCGAGCGGGCAATCGGGCGAGATTGCCACCAAGCCGATCCTGATCGTTGACGACGAGTTGCGCCGGATCTTCATCTCGGCGCAGCGGGTCAATAACATCATCGAACAGGCCCCCGAACAACTCGTCGTCATCAAGCCGTGGCAACATCCGGCTGAAGGGGCGGCCCGGCTCGTCGCCGTGGGTCCCGCGATCAACATTACGCCGTTCGATGAATTCGGTCGTCGCATTTACGAAATGCAGTCGGTCGACGGACCGCTTTCGGTGGTCCAAGGCATCACCGAGCTGACGCCCCGCTATACGAAGCTCGCATCGCTGCATGGGCCCCAGCGCGCGGTCGCCTGGGAAGCGAGTCTCGCCACCTCCTCGCTCCCTTCGGAAGTGATTGCCAAGGTGATGACCAAGGCGATCCCGCAAGATGATTGGCAAGCTCGGATCCAGGCGGTGCGGTGGTATCAACAAGCAGGCCGCTATCCCGAGGCCCGGCGGGAGTTGGAACGAATTATCGAAGAATTTCCGGACCAAGAGGGTTTGAAGGCCCAGGTCGGCGAATTGCGACAGAAGGGGGCCGGGCAACTGCTGAAGGAGCTTGAGTTGCGGCAGCGAGCGGGACAACACCAGCTTGTCGGCGCCCTGCTGGAGTCGTTTCCCGCGGAAGAGGTCGCCGGCGAAACGCTCATCAAAGTTCGCGAGATGATCACGAGCTACGAACAAGAGAATCGCCGCATCAAACAGATCGGCGAATCGCTGCAAGCGACCGTCGCCGAAATGAAGGATCCAGATCAGCGAGGATTTGCCGCGCCGTTGGCCGATGAAGTCGTCAAGGAGCTAAGCCATAACACAGTCGATCGACTCGCGCCGTTCGTGCAACTGCTCGACGACAAGTCGCTTTCGGCCGAGGAAAAGGCGTCGCTCGCCATCACGGGTTGGCTGCTGGGCGCTGAGGAGGCGAAGCAGGAAATCCAATTGACGCTGGCCCTTATCAAGATCCGCGACGCCGTCCTACGCTACCTGCGCGAACCAGCGGCGGCCGATCGACAGGTGATCCTCGAATCGATCCAAAGCATGGAGGGCGCCTCCGTCGAGCAGGTCGCCAAGATGATCGCCCGCATGAAGCCGCCGTGGCATGACCCGGCATACATCAAGCCCGCAGGAGCGTCTCTCACGCTCACCGCGCCGGGGCAGACCGAAGACGGAGACTTCACTTATCACGTGCAGCTTCCTCCGGAGTACGATCCGTACCGCCCCTACCCGACCATCATCGCGCTGAACGGCTCGTACAACTCCCCGGAGCAGGAACTCGATTTTTGGGCGGGCGCTCCGGTCGCAGTAAACGGCAGCGAGGAGGAAGTCCGCCGAGGTCAAGCGATGCGACACGGTTACATCACCGTGGCCGTCGACTGGCAGAAACCGCACCAATATGACTACGAGTACTCAGGGCGCGAACATTTGGCAGTGCTGACGTCGCTCCGAGATGCGATGCGGCGCTTTAGCGTCGACGCCGACCGGATCTACCTGACTGGTCACGACATCGGCGGCGAAGCAGCATGGGACATGGCACAAGCGCACCCTGACATTTGGGCGGGGGCCATGCCGTTCATCCCGCGGCCAGAGGAAGAGCAGAAGTACATCGCCCACACTTGGGAGAACGCCCAATACGTTCCTCTCTATTTCGTGGCCGGCGAACTCGACGGCCGCACTGTTTCGCAGAATGCACAGGTGTGGAATAAGTACCTGCGGCTAGGCCGGTTCGACACGACGCTGGCCGAGTTCAAGGGCCGCGGACACGAGCCGTTCCACGACGAGATCTTACAGCTCTTCGATTGGATGAGCTTCAAAAAGCGATCTGGACCGCCGCAGGAGTTCGACTGCGGCGCGCTGCGTCCCTGGGACAACTTCTTTTGGTGGGTGGAAGTCGGCGAGTTTCCCAATCAATTTATGATTTACCCAACCGACTGGTCCGGCGGCCGTGTGACCCCCGCGCACGTGGAAGGTCGGGTGATGCCCGACAATCGACTGACCGCGAAGACCGTCGGCAAACGTACGACCATCTGGCTCGGGCCCGACTTTGTCGATTTCGCGAAGCCCATCAAGCTGACCTTCAACAACCGAAAAGTGCCCGACCCGCCTGACGGGATCAAGCCAAATCTCGGCGTCCTGTTGGAAGACGTCCGCACGCGCGCCGACCGACAACGGCCCTTCTGGGCGAAGATCGAGTTGCCTTGAACCTCTCGGCCTCGGTGCAGTGACGTCATCCTGAGCGCAACGAGGTGTCTGGAATCTCGTTTGTTTCACCACATTCTTCGCTGCGCACAGGATGGCGATCCAGTTGAGACGACCGCCGCCGTGGCGCCTAACGTACGCGCGAAGCTTCGCGCACCGGCGCTTCTTCCAGTTTCGCCTGCGCCTCTTGCTTCGTCAGGGTTGCCCCGACGACGAACCACCCGTCGTCCAAGGAGCGGACGACAATGCCGGCAGGACTGAAGTAGCGGCGAACCATTTCGAACGGCGGCAGTTGGCGGCCATCAATTTTCTGCTTGCGCAGCACGCCCTCCTCTTCATCCTCGGGCGTGGTGAGGAGCCGATTCAGGAGTCGACCGAGAAGCGTTTCCGACTCGGGCATTTTGCCCTGGCGGAGCAGTTCGTACGTCGGACGATAGGCTTCGTCGGTACGGCGGAAGCAGCGGGCGGCCACCGGGCCCGGCAGCAATTGATTGAGGGTCACCTCAACTTCGCGAAAATCCGCGGCGTCAGCGAGTTGATCTCCCTTCGCCTTGGCAGCGAGCATCTTTTCCAGGAACGTGAGGTGCGAAGCGACCAGCAGGTGGCCATCGGTGACGCAGACCGCCGAATTCGACATCGCGGTTGGCTTCATTCCCTGGCCGCCTTCGACTTCTGTTTCAGCCGGTTCGAGATCAATCTCCAACTCTGGAATCTCCTCCTGTGCGGGCTTGATCTCCCACACAATTTTGCCTTGAAACTCTTTTTGCTCGGCGTTCGGGTCAGCCTTCATGTACTTCTCGACGGTCGCGGCCACGGCCGCTTCGTCCTTTAGTTCAATCATGAACATGAACCGTTCGCTCTTGGTCGTAATCGGCAATTCATAATCGGTGAAGAGCGAGACGCGCTGACCAAGGTGGGCGACAAACTCCTTCTGCACTTCGATCTGCGGCCCGTAGGGATCCGTTTCCAGGCCGCTCATCGCGTCTTTGAACGCGTTCTCATAACCGGCGATCGCGTCGAACAGCGTGCCGACGTACTTGTAGGCGTTTTGCAAGTCCATGTTGAAGGTGCGGTAGCTAGCCAGCGACCGCGGAATCCATGGCTCGGGAGGCATCTTCACGACGTTCGGGAATTGCATAATCCGCATCGCCAGTTTGTACTTCGTCGGATCTTGCGTCACGGCAGGGGCGTAGACCGACGTGCGGTGCAGCACCTCGAACGAACCATAGGCCGCAAGATTGACGAATCCGCCCATGCCCTGGATGGCGTCGAAGCCCTGGTTCGCCAGAATGCTGACGTAATCCTTGCCGCGCTTCGCGAGTTCCTCGCCGGAGATCAGCGAACGGCTGGCGCGGGCGTAGCCGAACGGCTCGACGTACCAGCGAACTTCGGGGACGAGATCGTCGGCCTCGGCGGCGCAGCGACCCATCGTGGTCGTATACGGTTTGACGTCGGCTAGGCGGTTGCCGGGTGCGCCGCCAAACCGGGCGATCATTTCCTCGGCTTCGGCCCGGCTGTCGGTGGCGCAGAGCATGTCTTGATTGATGAAAAACGCCGCTTCGCGGACGATGTCTTTCTCATGCTGCGGCGGAATGGCATAAACGGCTAGGTTCACGCCGGCGGATGTCACGTCGGAGCGCTTCGCATTGCGGCGCTTCATTTCCTGATCAATTTTTCCCAGCAGCGTTTGGGCAGCGGGGACATTTCCCGTCACGTCGACGGTGATCGCGACGGCGGCCCGCGTCGACTCCTTCTCGACCAATCCGATGCCGACTTCACCGGTCGCGACGTCGCGCAGGTCCTCGATCGTCATGGCTAGCTTCGTACGCGTGTCCGATAGCTTGCGCTCAATCTGTCGCTTCAGATCGCTGACGAAAGGTTGCATCGCCTCGTCTTTGACGAGGCGCCCCATTTGCGTCTTGTTCCAATTCGCCTGAAGCAACTTCATATCAGCAATCGACGCGAACCCTCTTGTCGACGATGACATGATCGTGTCGCTGGGAACGGCAGCAACAAGGCCCGTCTGGAAAAAACAGGTGAGGGTCAGTGCCAGCACGCCGGCAATCGAATGAAGTTTCGCCAAGGTCTCGTTCCTGCATCAGGGCCGCGCGTAAAACGGCCGGGGGAAAATCGGTGAACCGTGCGCCGGGACAATAGCTGGTCTCGGGCCGCAAAACAATGGATATCTTGCCACGTTCAGCGGCGCCAAGGGCAGGAGACCGATGTGGATTCGCACCAACAGGGCCACACGGCAGGGAAAATAGGTGAAATGCAGTGGATAGGCAACGCCAAAACGGACGAGCTCCGCTCGGCGCGTTGCCGCTCATAACCGCATTTCGCATGCCGATAGCGCCGCCGAGGCTGCAGTAACGCCGAGCGTTCGGCGAATGAAGCGACGGCCGCGGCAAAATTTCAGCTGACGATGTCGCGCCGGCGACTTAAGTAGTCCCAGACGACGTAGCGATCGAGATCACGTCCCGCGGTGAAGAAAACGCGGCCCTGAGTCGACTCGGCCAAGCGATAAGCGAACCGCACATCCTCTTCAGTTTGCGACCAGCTTGGCATGAGGAACATGTTGATGGTGATTCCCTCCCGCCTGCAAAGCTGACCCTCGCGCAGCGTCGCTTCTTCAGTCCGCGGATCCGGCGGATAAAGCAGATAGAGCATTTGCTGCTCAAAATGAGCGGTCGGCAATCCGTCGGTGATCAGAATGATCTGCCGATTGGGCGTCTCCTGCGTCGCCAGCAGGCGTCGCGCGGTGGAGAGGGCGTGCTGAATGTTGGTGAAGTGGGGCGGCACCTGATGCTCGCTGACGTCGTCGCGGCTCATGTCGGCCCGCATGCGGACGATCGGATCGTAGACCGTCACTGGTTTCGGCATCAGTTCGATCAGCTTTCCGCGCGGAACCAATTTGGCGAAACTATACATCTCGATGAACTGCAGGTAGTCGCCCGGATACTCGCTGCGGATCAGCCCCTCCAGCGCCAGCGCCATCCGCTTTACGTTGATGTACTGTCCGTCGTAGCGCATCGAGCCGCTCATGTCCATCAGGACGCAGGTGGCGCACTTCGGCGAATTGCGGGTTCGATGGATTTCGATGTCCTCCTGCCCTAGCCGCACAGGCGTGCCGGGCCCATTGCGGAGGAGGGCGTTGACGAATGACGACGTGACGTCCATGTTCGCTACGGAGTCGCCGAATTCGTACGGCTTCGTCGTCTGGAGTTCAACGGCTCCTTCGCCGACAATGTTCGCCTGATGTCGCCCGGTTCGCGAGGGCGCCAATTCGCTAAACAGCCGCTCCAGTAGCTTCGCCTGAAAGATGCGATATGCCTTCGGAGTGAGCTGAAAGCTCCCGCCGCGCTGCTCGAGCCCCTGCTGCTCCGCCATTTCTCGCAGGTAGTCCTGTATCTGCTGCTGCAGGGCGCTGAGTTGGTCGATGTCTCCGGGCTCGGTGAATTCGGCGAGAGCGTCCATATCGATGAGCCCGATTTGCGCGGTCTCGCGCGCCTCTTCGAGCTGCTTGATCAGGTCGTCGATCTTTTCAAGTTCTTCCTTGAACTGCAGCGCCTCTGGCACCGTGAGCGACTCGCGTCCGGTGAACTCGTATTTCGCAGCGAGCTGTTCGACAAGATACTTGTCTCCGAGCGTTTCGATTAATGACACCAACCCGCGCGCGAACGCCGACTGGTCGTTTCCCGTGGCGTACCAAAGCCGTTCGAGGTCGCGGATCTGCTCGCCCTTCACCGCGGAATGAAAGCGATCTCGCAAATTCTTCGGCGGCGTCATTTGCTGCGCCTGCTGCGCGACGGCGCGATCAGCCGACTTGCGGACTTTGCGCATTTCGAAGCGTTCCAGAATTTTGCGTTTGCGCTCTTTAAGTATCGCGATCAGCGCGTCGATGCTCGGTCCGAGCCCCGAGATCTGGCTCGGATCGATTCGCACCGCACGGGCCAGTTCTTCGGGCGTCAGCTCACGCCGTTGGCCATACATGAGCATGTGCTCGAACGCCGCCGAAGCCATATCTGGCGGCGGCTGCGTGGGGCTGGGGAATCGCTTCGGGTCGTACTGCTGGTAGGCGTGGATAACGCCGCCGAGCGTGTGGCGATTGGCCATGAAGGAGCCTGCTGGGCGAATGGGGCGAACCGGAGCCGACGCGAGCTCCGGTAAATGATACGCGCCGGGCAGGGGGAGTGAAGTTAGGCGAATAAGCGACCTCGAGCCTATTGCAGCTTCAGCTTATAGCTCGCTATTTCCTCAGCGTTACGAACGTACAGTCGGTCGCCAACGATGGCGGGATGGTTCCAGGTTTTGCCTTCCAGCACCGGAAATCGTGCTACTTCCTTCAACTCTGCGGGATTAGCTTCGACCAGAATGGCTTCGCCTTGCTCCGAGAGCACCAAAAGCACTCCCTGATCGGCCAAGAGTAAAACCTGCCCCGCGCCATAACGGCCCTTTTTCCAATGCCGTTTGCCAGTCTTCACGTCGATGGAGGCGAAGATATTGCCGTCGAAGCCGTAGACGGCGTCGCCGTAACGGACGTAATCGTTGAAGTAAGGCTTCAAATCGCGGGACTGCCACTTGGGGTCAACCTTCCATTCCTGGCCCTCGCCGCCCGGCTGCAACTCAAGCAGCATCGTCCCGCCGGCTTCCGTGAAGGCGATCATGACTTCGTTGGGGCCAATCAAGTTCGGCTGCGTCGCGGGCATGCCAGTTCTGACCTGGCCAGCCGGGAAGCCCCAGATCTTTTTGCCAGTCGCCGGATCGGCCGCCGTGAACTCCTTGTCGCTGAGGTAGACAACCTGTTGCACCCCGCCAAAGGTCGCCAACTGCGGCGATGAATAGCTGTGGCCCCCGCTGGCGAGATTCCAGGCAGGCTGGCCGTCTTGAGAGTCGTAGGCCAGGAGACTTCGATCATCTGGTCCGCCGGCGAAAACGATGACCCGCCCGTCGACGACCAGCGGCGAACTGGTGAAGCCCCATTCGGGGATCTTGGCCCCGGAATCGTCAGCGATGTTTCGGCTCCAAACGAGTTTGCCGTCAGCCGCCTCGAAGCAGTTCAGGACGCCAGTAGCGCCGAGCGTATAAAGCTGGCCCTCGGCGAAGGTTGGCGTCGCTCTTGGTCCATCGCCCCCCAGTTCTTCGGAGAACCGGGTTTTGTCTTCGTGAGACCAAATCTCGTCGCCCGTGTTCGCATCCAGCGCGACCACGGCCTCCATGTCGCCCCGCTGTTCTTGCGTGAAGAGATAGTCGCCGACAACCGTTATTGAAGACCAACCAGGACCGATATGGTGGCGCCATAGCTCTTTAGGCGGCGATCGATCCCAGTCAGCGTCCAGTTTCACGCCATTCAAGACGGCATCACGGCGCGGACCGCGGTAGTCGGTCCAATCATTCTCAGCAGCCACCAGCGGTTTCACCTCCGCAGCCTTGGCAGGTTGCGCGTTGTCGGCCCCGCCCTGCTTCGCCGCTTCGCGAGCCGCCAGGAATTCCTCTTCGCCAGAAGGCGTCCAGCGCCAATGAATCTCGGGTAATGCTCCTCCGCTCATTCCGCTGGTGCGCAGCAGCGCGAGTGGCGCCCACATCAACAGTGCGATGGCAATCAATCCGCGTCGCCGGGAGGCGGGCGAGGCGTTCCGCGTGAGGAACATCCAAATCGTGGCCGCGGTGATGCTAGCCGCCAGGATGAACATGATCAGCGAAACGATGGGCTTGGTTTCGAGTTCAGGGCTGCGAAGCGCCAGCGCCGCCGCAAGTCCGACAGCCGCGACGACCGGCATCAAGAACTTTTCGCCCCACGAGACGCCGCGATTGAATAGCCACCATGCCGCGAAGGTCGCGAGCAGCGCCAACGTCGCCTCCAGCCGATAGAGAAACGTCTGGAAGATCGCCAAGTTGAACGAATTGATCGCGAGGAAGCCGCCCCAGTACAGGACGAGCAGCGTCACCGGAGCGGCAAATCTCATCCGCCGCGTTGCCGACGCGTCGGCGTTCTGGTTCGCCACGCCGACTGTATCGCGTTCACTCTTGGTCGTCATCATTCACTCCCGTCCGTATGAATCACCACGTCCGCTCCAATATAACGTTGGCCTCTCGCTCGCTGATATAGCCGGCCTCGGCCGCATGCGTTGCAAGCCTGCCAGGCGACCGGCACAATAGCAGCGATGAAGCACATTCAGCGCGAAAGTTTGATTCACGACCCGATCCACGGCTACATCCCGTTCATCTCCGTGGCTGAGCCGGGCGAAACGGCGGAGCGAAAGCTTCTCGATCACCCATGGTTGCAGCGCCTGCGGCAAATTCACCAATTGCAGACCGCCTGGTGGGTCTACCCCTCGGCTGAGCACACGCGCTTTCAACACGTGGTCGGCACGATGCACATGGCGAGTCGTGCCGTCGAGACGCTCTATCCGAGTCTGACCGAGGTCTGCCCCGACGTCCCCAGCCGGGGATTTGTTGAATGCACGATGCGGCTGGCGGCGCTGCTGCACGACGTGGGGCACGGGCCGTTCGGTCATTTTTTCGATGCACACTTCTTGAGCGCATTTCGTCAGGCCGACGGGTCGCGACTCACGCACGAAACGCTCGGCGCCCACATCATTGTCAACGAGTTGGGGGAAATGCTACGCGGAATTCGCCGCTGCCCCAACACCGAACTGCTCGAACATGAGCGCATTGATCCGCGCCAAATTGCGTGGCTCATCACCCGCCCTACGGAGCAAGACGGCGGCGATCAGCCGCGATGGCTGGGGCTGCTGCGAAGCTTGTTCTGCGGACTTTACACGGTCGACAACATGGACTTTGTGCTGCGCGACGCCTTCATGTCTGGCTACAGCATGCGGGCGTACGACCTCGATCGGTTGCTGCGCTACAGCTTCTTCAGCGAACGAGGCCTGACGATCCACCACCGGGGCCTGAATGCCCTGCTGCGCTTCATGCAGATCAAAAGCGAATTGTTCCGGGCGGTTTATTTTCATCGCACCGTGCGGGCGATCGACAAAACGCTGGAAGGGCTATTTCGCGACAGCAAGGGATTGCTGTTTCCCGGCAACCCGCTGGAACACCTGAACGACTACCGGACGTTCACCGAATGGTCGCTGCTGGTCGACGTCGCCCATTGGCACAAGAGCGATAACGTCGCCAAGCGCGCCCTTGGCGAACGTTGGCAGCGATTGCTCGCCCGGCAGGTAGACTGGGAGACGGCGTACGAACGCAACTTACTCTTCGGCGAGCGCGATGCCGAACAAGCGAGCATCTTCAACGACCCGAAAATGGTGGAGCTCGCGATCCGCACTAAATTGCCGACCGAGATCGCGGACATCGAGATGCAGATTGATCTACCGCGACATATTTATCGTCCCCACGAAGGGAAGGCTACTGCCGGACAGAACTTCCTCTACACAACTGGCGGAATGACGCGGCGACTCGACGATGATCAGCTCTTTCGGCAACTTCCTGTCGCTCACCGGATGTGTCGCGTTTACCTCCGCAAGGACGCCCCGCACAAGCAAGTCCAAGCGATCGCCGCCGCCCTCGACCAGCTCGTCGGCAGCGGCGGGGAGGATGACCTCACCAATATGTAAGTCAGATCAGCCCGTAGGCTTCAGGCTCCAAGAACAGGGCACTGCGGCCCAGGTATCGGCCGGGTCCGATCGCCACTAAAATGGCGTATTGTCCCCCAGACATTAGCTCCCGCCTTCAAATTCTTCTGTCGCCTGCAGCCTCTGCCCACATGTCGCACGATCGCTACGAAAACCCGCTCGAAACCCGCTACGCCTCCGCAGAAATGAGCGAGTTGTGGAGCGCCCAGCGCAAGCACAGCACCTGGCGGCAGTTGTGGGTCTGGCTTGCCGAAGCTCAAGCGGAGATGGGCCTGCCAGTGTCGCAGGCTCAGATCGAGGAGCTACGGGCCCATATTCATACGATCGACTTCGCCGCCGCCGACAAGTACGAGCGCGAGTTGCGGCACGACGTCATGGCCCACATCCATGCCTACGGAGATCAATGCCCGTCGGCGCGTCCGATCATTCACCTTGGCGCCACGAGTCAGTACGTCAACTGCAACGCCGAACTGATGTTGATTCGCGAGTCGCTGGAGCTCGTGGCCCGCCGCCTGGCGGCGACGATCGACGCATTGGCGACGTTCGCACAGACGTACCGCGATCTGCCGACGCTTGGGTTTACCCACTTGCAACCCGCTCAGCCGGTCACCGTCGGCAAGCGGGCGGCGTTGTGGTGCTACGACCTGACGCTCGACCTTGCCGATGTCGAGCACCGGCTCGCGCAGCTCAAGGCACGCAGCACGAAGGGCACAACCGGCACGCAAGCGAGCTTTCTCCACCTGTTCGACGGCGATCATGCCAAAGTCCGCGAACTTGAACGCCGCGTCGCCGCGAAGATGGGGTTCGATTCCACCTACGCGGTCACGGGGCAGACTTACCCGCGGAAGATCGACGCCCAGGTCGTCGACGTCCTCGCCGGGGTCGCCGCCTCGGCGCACAAGGCGGCGACCGACCTGCGAATTCTGGCCCATCGCAAGGAACTCGAAGAGCCGTTCGAAAAGCAGCAGATTGGTAGTTCGGCGATGGCGTACAAGCGGAACCCGATGCGCAGTGAGCGCATCTGCGGCCTCGCCCGCTTTGTGCTCAGCCTGCAATCCAATCCCGGCGACACGCTCGCAACCCAATGGATGGAGCGAACGCTCGACGACAGCTCGAACCGCCGACTCGTGCTGCCGCAGGCATTCCTGGGCGTCGACGCCGTCCTTCTCCTCTACCGCAACGTCGCCGAGGGGCTGGTGGTATATCCCGAGGTGATCGCGAGGAATCTCCGCGAGGAGTTACCGTTCATGGCGACCGAAAACATCCTGATGGCTGCCGTGCAGGCGGGGGGCGATCGGCAAGACCTCCACGAGCGGATCCGCGTTCACAGTCAGGCGGCTGCCGCGGAAGTGAAGCAGCATGGACGGCCGAACGATCTATTGGCTCGGCTCGCCGCCGATCAAGCGTTCGCGGCGGTCGATCTGGCCGAGGTGGTCGATGCCGCGAAGCTGACCGGCCGCAGCGCGGAGCAGGTGGACGAGTTCTTGGCGGAAGTCGTGGCGCCGATTCGAGATCATTACGCCGACGCGACTGCGACCGAGCCCGAAGTTCGCGTCTAGCGGAGCGTTGAGAGACTGCGGGCCTACACCAAATCCAGCGGGCTCGCCCGCCGGTGGCGCTTCGTGCTGCACTGCTGGCAGACGCCGCTGACAATGAGTCGATGACCCGTCACGCGGAAGCGATGTTCCCGTCCCACGGCGTCGCGGAGCCGCTGCAACTCGTCGCTCTGGAACTCGATGAGCGTGTCGCACATCGTGCAGTGGAGATGATCGTGCTGGGGATAGCCGTAGTCGTGCTCGTAGACGGCACGGCCGCCCAAGGCCATCCGGCGGAGCAGCCCCGCCTCAACCAGTTCATTGAGCGTACGGTAAACGGTCGGCCGGCTGACTTTCTCGCCCAACTCGGTACGCGATAAATTAGCGATCAACTCGTCGGCGTCGAAATGGTCGTGCCGTTCGAAAACATGATCGATCAGTGCGCGTCGCTGTTGCGTGATCCGCTTGCCGCGGCTTTGGAGGTACTCCGAGAATCGCTCCTGAGGCGAGCTGGAAACCTGCACGGCGCCCAAGGTAAAATCAGCTTCCATGAAGAGCTTCGACCAGACCTTTCAGTCTCAGGAAGCCACGTGTTTGGCAGCTATTGAGACACGACCGCAGAATCAACCGCCGCAAAATTGCGGCAAAAGTGGGCCCATTGCGAGTGCGCGACAGGCTTATTGATTCTACGCGATGGGTCCGTCAGTCTCAAGACGGCGTTTTAACGCCCCGCTTTGATGGGGTTTAAGCGGTCCCCGCACGTCGCGCCGGCTGGCTCGATATTGACATCGGAGCCCCGCAACTCGCGGCGTGCACCTAACGCCTACGCCAACTCGTCGAGCATTGCATCGAAGGCCATCGCCATCTTGTCCGGCGTGTCATACGACCCGTCGGCAATTTGGGCACGGACCCGTGCAACTAGATCAGCCCGGAACTCGCCGCCGTCGATGGCGTTCATCGCCGCTTCGGCGGCGGCCGAAAATTCGACGCTGTCGGTTGGCTGGGAACCAGTGGCCGGAGCCGTTGGGCGGTTCCAATGCGGACCTTGCAGCGATTGGGGTCCGTGAAGTTGCGAAGCACCGTAAACCTGCATTTGTGTTGTCCTCGCTCGGCGAGCGTCTTGGGGTCGACCGGCAGGCAGCCGGCGGCGTTCGATTAGGCGGCGTTAGCGATTCGCATGAAAGCTCGAACCAGCCTGCCTGAGCGATGCCTGAAAAGTCATTGTGTACGAGATTGGTCTGTCGGCTCAACACCAGCCTGGCAAGGCGACAAGTTTTTCCGAGCCGGTTGAGCCTTAGTACCCAGTTCATCGACGACCGCGGTGCTAGCAGTCGACCGAAATCGTCTGATGTCGGATCAATGCGTAAGCAACTCCTGTACCGCCTACGACCGCGACGACGGGCTATGACAGTGACTCCGGCCCGAGAAGTTGAACGGACCCTATTTCCCGCAGGATTGGCGAGCTAGCAGGCGGGTCGGAGACCGCACCGAAGGATTGTGACGGCTATGGCGGGTGGGAGTTTTTACAAGACGGAGACTGCTGGCGATAGGCGACTCAGGTCAACGTCGCCTATCGCCCATCCGCGAAACTCACGCATCGGTCGCAAGCCGCACCTTGGCAAGCTCGGCCAGTTCGGCCACCCGCGCGCGCGCGTGATCTTTCATCTCAACCGAAGGCTCTGCGGAATCGAGCGGCCCGCCAATCTCGACGGCAACCTTCAAGCGGCGGCGACTCCCCACGCGCTTCATATGGGTCATGAATGGCTCTTTGAAGAAGTAGGCGTCCGAGTGTCCGTACGCCACGCCGATCGGAATAATCTCCGCGTCTGACCGGTGCGCGGCGTTGAACGCCCCCGGCTTGAACTCATGAACGGCGTCGCCGGGAAAGGAGGTTCCTTCAGGGAACATCAGCACGCCTTCGCCGGCTTCCAGCGCCGCTGCAATTTGCCGAAGCACTGCGGCCCCGCTCCGGCGCGACGTTCGATCGACGAACAGCGTTCCAATTCGGCTCGCGCCAGAGCCCAATAGCGGCCAGTTCGCGAGGTCATGGCGGCTGATCGCATGAGCGGCGATCACCGAGAGCAAGACGGGGATATCGACTCCCGATTGATGATTCGAGATAAAAATGCGACCGACGCCCCGGGCGTCACGCCCGGGATAGAGTTCGCCCTGGTCAGCGTGAGGGCCGCGGGCCACGACCTGGATACCGAACACACAAAGCATCGTCTTCGCCCAGCGCGACACCCACTTATTAATGACGTCAATTCGCGGCGTGCGGCGGCGCACGAGAAAATCGATCTCCATACCGCCCCAGAACAGGACCGTTCCCACGACGAACGTGAACAAGCGCATCCAAAGCCGGCAAGCGGTCCAGCAGCGACTTAGCACGCGCGGCCCCCTTCGCATCGCAGCGTTGGAGCGTCAGAAGTCCGAATCAGGCATTTGGCAAAGTTCTGCGGGGGCATGGGCCGCAGGCTACCACACCCTTCTTCGCCCCGCCACCGGTGGAGAGGGACTGCGCAAACGGTCGCCGCTATTCGTGCCGTAGCGCCTCAATGGGATCGAGTTGCGCCGCTCGGATCGCGGGATAGACGCCAAACGTAACGCCGACGATCACGCTGATCGCGAACGCCAGCGGGATCGACCAGGAAACCATCATCGGCTCGACGGTTCGCACAATTTCAGGCAGCGTCGACATCTGCTCGGGAAACCAGTCGAGCAACCGGCCGCGAATGAGAATCGAAATTGGCCGGCACAGCAAGCCCCCCACAATGCCCAGCAACCCGCCAACGACGGAAAGCACCACCGCCTCGGCCAGAAACTGCTGCGTAATGTCCCGCCGCTTGGCCCCCAGCGCCCGGCGGATGCCGATTTCGCGGGTTCGCTCGGTAACCGTCGCCAGCATGATGTTCATAATGCCAATCCCGCCGACGACCAGAGAAACGGCGGCGATCAACCCGAGGAACAGCATGAACATCAGCCGCGTCGTCTGGGCCTGCTGCAATAGTTCCAACGGCACCGTGACGCCATAATCTGCCAGCGTATGATTGCGCGCGATCGTGTCGCGCACCACGTCTACCGTCGGCAACACCAGGTCGCGATCCTTCACCTGAATCGTGATCTGACTTAATTCTTTGAGATCCCGCTGGAACTGGCCCGGCTTCATGACCACCTCCATGTCGCCCATGCGAGTTTCCATGGTGGTAATCGGGATGTAGACGTCGCGCGAAAAGTCCTCCGCCGCGACCGAACCGCCGATGCCAGCCGACGGGGCCCGCGACTTCATCACGCCAATGACGACGAAAAAGTGTTCGTCGACCATAATCTTCTGCCCAATCGGATCGCCAAACGGGAAGAGTCGATCGGCCGTCTCCGCCGCCAGCACGCAGTAGTTGCTCTGATTGATCAGATCGCCGTCCGACAGGAAGCGTCCCATTTTCGGCTCAAGTCGCGCCACCTCGGCGTAATCGGGCGTGCAACCGACGCATCGCCCCTCAAACTTGCGAGTTCCGTTGCGAAACTCGCGCGAGACTTCGCGGATTGGAATCGCTTTATCAATCGTCGGCACGGTGGCGAGTAGGCGAATGTAGTCGTCTCGAGTCAGCCCGTAACCCGCGTCCTGCACCTCGTCGGCCGACGGCTTGATCGTGCGGACGATAATGTTGCGGGCGCCAAGTCCCGCGATTTGCTCCTCGGCAGCGCGACCGATCCCCTCGCCGATCGACAGCAGCCAAATCACGCCGGCCACGCCGATGAAGATGCCGAGCACGGTCAACGCCGACCGCAACGGGTGCAACAGCAGGCTCTTTATCGAGAGCTTCAGCGTTCGCCACCAACGAGCCATGGGTTAACGACGCTCGTCGGTTAGGATGTGGCCGTCGCGGAGTACGATCGTTCGCGACGTCCGCTCGGCGACTTCATTTTCATGCGTTACGAGAATGATCGTTCGCCCCTCGGCATTCAGCGTGGCGAGCAGGTCGAGAATCTCCGCTGTCATCACGGAGTCGAGGTTTCCGGTCGGCTCGTCTGCCAGCATGAACCTGGGATCGTTCACCAGACTTCGGGCGATCGCCACGCGTTGCTGCTGCCCGCCCGACAGTTGCGATGGCCGATGATCAAGTCGATTGCCAAGCCCCACTAGCTTCGCTAATTCGACGCAGCGATCGCGCGTCTCGCCATCCAACCGACCGCCGTAGTAGAGCGGCATCTCGATGTTCTCGACGACGGTCAGCGCGGGCAACAGGTTATAAGATTGAAACACGAAGCCGATGCGCTTCGCTCGCGTCTCCGACAACTGGTCGTCGTTCATCTTCGCGACGTCTTCGCCGCCCAGGAGAAAGCTGCCGGAGGTGGGGCGATCGAGGCACCCGAGCAAATTCAGCAGCGTACTCTTGCCCGAGCCTGAGGGCCCCATGATTGAGATGTAATCCCCCTCCGGAACGTCGAACGAGACGCCGCGCAGCGCGTGCACCGTTTCGCCTGAGAGGACGTAGTCCTTACGAAGCTCGCGAATCGAGGCGGCAAGAGTGGCGACGGCTGTCACGGCTGCTCTGCCTCTACCCTGCTGTAGGTTCAGTTGCCGCGGCATCGCCCGCCGGCTTCGCGGCGTCGTCCTGTTCAGGCTCGGATTTGGCGGCGATCGCCGTCTCATCGGTCGCTGGCTTGGCATCTGGCATTTTCGGCGTCAGTTGAACGACTTGCTGCTTGTTCTCCGGCGCGAGCTCGGGCAGCTTCACCTGCTCCAAATACGCCCGCGGGTTCATTGCCACTCGATCGCCTTCGGCCAGCCCCTGTTCAATGACGAAGAACTTGTCGTTGGTGGGACCCACCTTAATGGGCCGCGCTTCCCATGCCCCGTCATTAAAGACGAACGCGTAAAAGTCCTTGCCGTGCGCGTAGATTGCCTGCACCGGCGCTTGAATGGCGTTGGGGATTTCCTCACAGCGAATCGTCACCGACGCCGTCATGCCCGATCGTAATTCGGGAGCCGGATCATCGATCGTCACGAGCGCCTTGTATTCCTTGACGTTCGCCTTGCGCCAGCCGCCCGGCTCGGCGTATTGGTTGATGTTCTGGACGCTTCCTCGTAAGGCTCGGCCGCCTGTGCCGATCGGGGCGATCGTCGCCGGCATTCCCTGACGAATGTACTGGATGAGCGACTCGTTGACGTTGAGCGCCACGCGCATCTTCGTGGGATCTGGCAGCCGGATGACCGCCTGTCGTTCGCGAATGACGGCCCCCTCCTTCACGACGAACTCGTCGCCCCCCCAGTTCTGGCGATTGTGGGCATATGTAACTGTGCCGTCCTTCGGCGCCGTGAGGGTGCACTTGGCGATCTGGTCGTCCATTTCCTTGAGCTTCTCTTCTTCAAGCTCGAGGCTGTTCTTGTCAGACTCCCACTTGGCCTTCGCGATGACGATATCGCTCTCAAGCGTCTTGAGCATCTTCGCCTTCGTGTAATTGTCCAACACATTCAGCTTCGTCTTGGCCGCATCAAGCTCCTTCCGCGACTTCTCGACCGCGAACTTGTCAGCCTCCAACTGCAACTGGTTGATGTAGCCCTTGGCGGCGAGTCGCTTGCTGAATTCGTGATACTCTTCAGCCCGGCTCAGATTCTCCTCGGCGACGAAGACTTCGCTCTCGATCGTTTGTCGCTCTTGGACGTACGTCCCTTCGAGGTACTCCTCCTTGGCGATGAGGGCCGTCTCGTAGACGTTGCGGGATTGTACCACCAGCGCCGCCGCGGTATTCACCAGAATCTGTTCGGCGGTTCGCTCTTCGCGCAGGGCCGACGAGTCGAGTTCAACGAGGAAGTCCCCCTTCTTGACGGCGGTTCCTTCGGGCACGATCCGCAGAATGCTGAGCCCTGGCGTGTTCTTGGCTTTGACTTCGGAAATCACCTCGGTGACGCCTGCCGACTCTACCTCGCCGCGCTCCGTGACGGTCAGCGCGAAATCATCGCGTTCCACATTGTGGAGCACGATGTTGAAGTCTTTGGGACGCCGATCGCCGCCCGCCCAGTAGGACCACCCCGCCACTCCCGCCGCGACGACTAACGCCAGGACGACCCACAGCGTGTAACCACTACGCGAGGCCAAGCCCCTGGGTCGGTGGGCGCTTGCGCGAGTTTTGGCGGCTGATGAGTGCTTCATATCTCGTTGAGCGACTGTTCTGATTCGATCGATGCGCAGCTGCACGCCGCGCCGGAGAGCCAGTCGACGTGGTCCGCAGAGACCGGCCCCATCGACTAGCGTTTATTATACGAGGCCGGCTGAACGGCGTCATCGCGAACCTGCTTTCCAGCCGCCCCCGCAGATGAAACCCCGCCGCGCTCTGCTTGGGCCTTGCGTGCGTCGGCAGACGTATCAAAACCCGGCATTTCGGCTAGTGCCATCGCAATGCGACCATCGCTGGCCGAAATTCGGTCATGCGACATCCGTTCTCCAGCCGCCGGATCGGGCTCTTTGTAGGCTGCCGCGGGGTTCCGCAATGGCGCCGGCAATTCGCCTGGCGGCAACGGACTGTCCGGCGGCCCATCCTCGCCGGGCAGGAGTGAATCGGGAAAAACGAGCGGCAACGGCTCGATCGGCTCGGCCTTTGGCTTGGTATCTACGGGCTTGGCCAACGTCGGAATAATATCCGATGCGCTGCAGAGTTGAGCCCGAATCGCTTCGGCCCCGGCAATGTACGCAGTTAGGGGGGCCTCGTGCTCGCGGCGGACGCCCGCCGCATCGAGCTCTAGAATCCCCAGGTCGAAGTCGAGCGCCTGCCGCTGCACTTCGTAGTTGACCCAGACGCTGAGAAAGTCGTTCTGCACATTGAGCAAGTCGGAGAGCGACTGCACAAGGTCGCGCGCCGTGGTGTCGCCGAATTGCGCCTCGACTCCGACTTGCGGCGGTTGCGAAAGTCGCAATTGGGTCAAGTCGACCTGCGAAATGGCCACCAGCACCGCGGCGCGGCGGAGTTCGAAGTTGATTTCGTTGAGCCGCGTCTGCCGCAGGTTAAGCCGCAGACTCTGCGAAACGCGGTCGCGGTACTGGTAGTAGCTGCGGCGAGCCTGCTGATACTCGATCAGCGACTGACGGTAGATGTTGCGCTCGGCCAACCGCGTCATCGGCGGATCCCACTGCAGGCCGACGCGCAGCCGGCCGGTCGTATCGCGAATGCGGAATGGGTTGTCGCCGACATTGCCGATGTCGCCGCTGAAGAGGAAGTTAAGATCGCTCAACAAGGCGTTGGCGTTGAAATAGATCAACCGCCACGAGTCGACCAACGCCGCTCGCGCATTCTGCCAGTCGCGGCGATAAGCGCTGGCGATCAGCAGCGCCTCCTCATCGGTCAATTCGACCGGAGCGAATGCAATCGCGTCGAGCCGAGCAGCGGCTTGCACCAGCGAAAGCTCGAGCAGACGGCCCGAGAGATCCGACATCGAATCAATCACGGCCGGCAGCAGCTTGGCCGCGTCAGCTTCACCGGTCTGTTCCAGCTTATCGAGGCGATCCCACACGTCCGCGAGGTTTTTCTTCAGCATCTCGTATTCTTCGCGCCGCTTGGCGACCCGGCGATCGAGTTCTTCGACGCTGAATAGTCGCGGATCGATCTGTGCCTGCTGAACCTCTTCGCGGCCGGCAAGATCTTTCAAGTACTGGCGCCGCATCGGTAGAGCGGCCTCGACGGCCCGCAAATCCGCTTCAACGGCGTCGACCCGCTCGTTCGCGAGCGGTTCAAGCGCGGTGCATTCGTCCAACCAGCGTTCGAACTGCCTGGCGAATTCCGGCGACTGGATTTCCAGCGGATTGGCCTCTTCCTGAGTTCGTTGGCGCAACTCCCGCAGCGCCACCAAGGCGTCGGTAACGCGCTCCTCCACTAACTCCAATTGCGGGTCGAGCAGATTGAACCGTTCAAGCATTGGGTCCTGAATCCGCACCTCCAACTCCGGCGGCAAGCCCAGCGTGATCTTGTAATTGTCGAGCGTCGTCTGGTAACCGGCTTCCGCCGTCAAGAGTTGGCTTTGCGCGTTGTAGAGGGCCTGTCGGGCGAGATCTACCTGAAACAAGTCGATCCGTCCGGCGTCGTACGACGCTTGCAGCTGCTCGTAACTGTCTCGCAGCGAGCCTACGTTTGACCGTTGGTTGCGAATGGTCTGCTGAGTTTGCAGGAGGCCAATAAACCCGCCGGCGCCCGCGGCGCCCGCGCCGCCGGTAAATCCGCCGCCGACGCCCTGATTGAAGTTGAATCCGCCAAAGCCGCCGCCAAAGCCAAAGTTGCCGACGGCGCCGAAGCCGCCGCCGCCGACGCCCGCGAAGCCGTCCAGACCGCTGCCGCCGAAGAACCCGCCGCGACGCGACGGGCCGCCGCCGGCATCGCGCCCCGTGGCAATGTTCAGGTAGAAGCCGCCGCGATAGCGTTCCATTTGCCGGACGTTGGCCAGCAGCGTTCGTTCAGAAATCGTGAGCCGTTCCAACACGCGGGTCCGGCCGCCAAAGCGCAGCAGCGGCTGTACCAACGAGAAGTCCATCAACGTCGTGCTGGTGTAATCGTTGGGTCCGGCAAACTGCCAAACAAGCGAGTTAGCGACGCCCGTGACAAGTTCGCCGCCGGTTGCCGTTAAGCGTCGGGCCTCAAGCTGATTGTCGGGCCGTAGCGGCGAGACGACGAACGTCGTCGCCGAGTTTCCCGTGCCGGTCGCGTCGCGACCTTGCGAAGTGAGAAAGATCGACGAACCGCCAAAAAACTGCGTGTCGAATCGGAAACGCTCGAAGCTGACGTCGAGTGCGGAGAGATAGAGGTCTTCGAGTTGCGATTGATATTCCGGCGAATCGCGCAGCGCCACTTCGACGGCGTTGCGGAGGTCGAGGAGCACTCGGCCCGATCCGTCGCGCGGCAAGTACTCCTGCCAGTTCGGATTGTCGACGTAAGCCGTCTTCGGCAGACATTTCCAACACTTGGAGCCCTTTTTGCAGTCCACGCACTCCATGTAACGATGCGACGCCGGATCGTCGGGCGGCATCGGCTCGACATCGGGGTTGTTCGGATCGTACATGCGCGAGCGAGGATCGACGTCGATCCTCAGTTCATACGGATCCGCGCCGATGACCGCCGCCTTCTGGTCGGTGAGGCAGTAGGCGTCCGCGTCGGCTTGTTTGCGGTAAAACGGCCGGCTGCAGCCGTTGGCCAGCAGTAAGGAGAAAGCAAGCAGGCAACGAATGATGTTGTTCATGCCGCGGCCCCCCGTGGCTCGGCGGCGGCGGCGCGCTCCACGATGCCGCGGAGCACTTGTTCGCCCGCGACGGTCACCCGCCAAAGCTGCCGGCGGCGATCGCTAGTGTCCGAGGCGCGTTCCAGGAGTCCGACGCTTCGCAGCCGTTCAACTGCTCCACTCACCTGCGCGGCTGACACCGCCAAGCGCGCTGCTAGGCCGGACTGGTCAATCGAGATGCCTCCGTCCGTCGCGAAACGTGCAGCGCCCGCCAACAACCACATGAGTCGGAACTCAGGCTCGTTGATCTCGACGCCGCTGAGCCAAGTCGCAAGTTGGCGCGCCGCTAGCTTACCGTGAACTACCAATTGGCAGACGGCGTCGATGCGTTCGGCAACGGCGCAGTCGCTTGCAGCCAACGGCGCGGGGCCGGAATCGGCGAGATTGCCGCGAAACGACATGCAGAATGCTCCACCGCCGCGAGCGAAGAGTGACAAGAGGCGAGACTAGCTCGGCGCTGCGTCCGTCCGCGCGGAGCAAGCCCGCGATGGCGACGCTTCGCCTCTAAATCATTCGGCGATGAATCGTTCGAACTTGAACAATCTTCAGATCTGCTCGGCGCCAGCAGGCTACGAGGGGTCGTACCCTAAATTCGGCGACAGCCAGCGTTCTACTTCCGCGACCGCCATGCCTTTACGGCGGGCGTAATCGGCGACCTGTTCGCGGTCGATGCGATCTACGGCGAAGTACCGCGACTGCGGGTGGGCGAAATAAAGACCGCTGACGCTCGCTGCAGGATGCATGGCGAGCGACTCGGTAAGCGTGATGCCCGTCTTTGCCGTCGCGTCGAGCAGATCGAAGATGATCGGTTTCTCGGTATGGTCGGGCTGAGCGGGGTATCCGGGCGCCGGGCGAATGCCGCGGTACGACTCCTCGATCAATTGCTCGGGATTCAACTTCTCATCGACGCCGTAGCCCCAATCGCGGCGGGCCCGCTGATGGAGCCATTCGGCAAATGCTTCGGCCAGACGATCGGCGAGCGCCTTCGACATGATCGAGTTGTAGTCGTCATGATCCGCGTCGAACTGCTTGGCGAGTTCGTCGCAGCCCAGGCCTGCGGTTACCGCAAAGGCGCCGATGAAGTCCTCGATCGGCCGATCGTTGGCGTCGACGGCGCCGATGGGCGCGATGAAGTCGGCCAGCGAGTAGAAGGTCTCCTGCCCTTTGCGGCGCCATTGCTGCCGCAGGCCGTGGAAACGCGTCCGCTCGGCGCTGCGAGTGTTATCGCTGTAGACGATAACGTCGTCGCCATCGCTCGCCGCGGGCCAAAAGCCGTAAACGCCGCGGGCCTCGAGCAGATTCTGATGGATGATCCGATCGAGCAGCCGGTTGGCGTCGTCGAAGAGCTTCTTCGCCTCCTTGCCGAGCGTCGCATCCTCGAAAATCTTCGGGTATTTCCCTTTCATTTCCCAAGTGAGAAAGAAGGGGGACCAGTCGATAAAGGTGCGGAGCTCGCTGAGGTCGATGGCCTTGATCGCGGCCGCATCGTCGCCGATGCTGCCGGCGACGTCCGCCGGCGCGGACCGCGAGGAGAATACGCGAGCCCCGATAAAGGACGGACGAGGCACGTCGACGGCGGTCCAATCGGTGGCGAAGCGTTTCGCCTTCGCCTCGGCGTAAGGAGCGAGTTCGACCGACTGTCGCTGCGAGTACGAGGCGACGAGTTGCTTTTGCAATGCGATATTCTCGGCGTAAAACTTCTCGCGCGCTTCCGGGTTGATCAGCTTCTCCACGACGCCTACCGAGCGCGAGGCGTCGAGCACATGGGCGACGCAGCCGTCGTACGCCGGGGCGATCTTCACGGCGGTGTGCTTCGCGCTGGTCGTGGCGCCGCCAATCAGCAGCGGCACGCGCATGCCGGTCCGTTTCATTTCGCGGGCGACGTGAACCATTTCGTCGAGACTTGGCGTGATGAGCCCAGACAATCCGATCAGGTCGACGTTCTCTGCAACGGCTTTCTCCAGAATCTTCTCGCAGGAAACCATCACCCCCATGTCGATCGCTTCGAAGTTGTTGCAGCCGAGCACGACGCCAACGATATTCTTGCCGATGTCGTGCACGTCCCCCTTCACGGTCGCCAGCAGGACTCGAGCGCGCGGCTGACCGGCGGTGCCGGCGGCGGCCTTCTCCTCCTCCATGAACGGCGTCAGGTAGGCGACCGCCTTTTTCATGACACGCGCCGATTTGACCACCTGCGGCAGGAACATTTTTCCTTGGCCGAAGAGATCGCCGACGATGCTCATGCCGTCCATCAGCGGGCCTTCGATGATGGCGAGGCCCGACGGATACTTTTGGCGCGCCTCTTCCACGTCTTCGTCAATATGCTTGACGATCCCCTTGAGCAGTGCGTGTTTTAGCCGCTCTTCAACCGGGCCGCTGCGCCACTCGACGTCGGCGGCAGCGGAGCTAGCGCCGGCCCCCTGCCCTTTGATCGTTTCGGCAAAATCGACCAGCCGTTCAGTGGCGTCGGGACGACGGTTCAGCAGCACGTCCTCAACCAACTCCTTCAATTGCGGTTCGATGTCTTCATACACCGCCAGCTGACCAGCATTGACGATCCCCATGTCGAGCCCGGCTTTGATGGCATGGTAAAGGAACGCCGAGTGAATCGCCTCGCGGACCGCGTCGTTGCCGCGGAACGAGAAGGAAACGTTCGACACGCCGCCAGAGATATGGACGCCGGGACACTCCGCCTTGATCCGCCGCGCGGCGTTAATGAAATCAACGGCATAGTTGTTGTGCTCCTCGATGCCCGTGGCGACGGTGAGGATGTTGGGGTCGAAGATAATGTCTTGCGGCGGGAAGCCGACGTCGCCCGTAAGGATGTCGTAAGCCCGCTTGCAGATGCGAACCTTATCATCCTCAGTCGCCGCCTGCCCCTCCTCGTCGAACGCCATCACGACGACGGCGGCGCCATATTGCCGGCAAAGCCGGGCGCGGCGCAGGAACTCGGCCTCGCCGTCCTTAAGGCTGATCGAGTTGACGATCGACTTGCCCTGGACCGACTTGAGGCCGGCCTCAAGGACTGACCACTTACTGCTGTCGATCATAACCGGCACGGCGGCGATGTCGTTCTCGCCGGCGATGAGGCGGAGGAACTTCGTCATCACGGCTTCGCCGTCGAGAAGTCCTTCGTCCATGTTGACGTCGATGACATTGGCGCCCCCTTCGACCTGCTGGCGGGCGACTTCGATGGCGTCTTCGTATTTTTCCTCTTTGATCAGCTTGGCGAATTTGCGCGAACCGGTGACGTTCGTTCGCTCGCCGACCATGAGGAAGTTGCTTTCGGGGCGGAGCGTCATCGGCAGCGTGCCGCTGAGACGCAGCCACGGCTCGGCCGTGGTCCGCCGGTGTGGCTTGAGCCGGCCAACGCGCCGGGCGATCGCGTCGATATGATCGGGCGTCGTGCCGCAGCAGCCGCCGAGGATGTTCACCCAGCCATTGTCAGCGTACTCGCCAACCATGCTGGCCATCGCTGCGGGTCCGAGGTCGAACTGACCCATCTCGTTCGGCAACCCAGCATTCGAGTGACAACTGATGCGCGTCGTGGCAATACCCGCGAGCGCCTCGATATGCGGCCGCATCACGTCGGGTCCAAGGGCGCAGTTCATGCCTACCGTGAGCAGTGGGAAGTGGGCGATCGCGTTCCAGAACGCCTCAATTGACTGCCCCGAGACGAATGTTGCGCCGCCTTTGTCGAACGTGCCCGAGGCCATCACGGGGACGCGATTGCCGGTCTCGTCAAAATAGCGCTGAATCGCGAACAGGCAGGCCTTCAGATTGAGCGTGTCAATAAACGTCTCGGGAAGAAGAATGTCGACGCCCGCTTCGATCAGCGACGCAACCTGGGCGTAATACGACTCCGACATTTCGTCGAAGGTCGTGCCGCGGTAGGAGGGGTCGTCGACCTTGGTGCTGATGGCGGTTTGCTTGGTGGTCGGACCGATCGAACCGGCGATGAACCGCGGGCGATCGGGAGTCTTGGCATTCATCTCCTCGACGGCGACGCGAGCGCAGGCGACGGCCGCCGCATTGATCTCGGCAACGAGGTCGAGCGGAAGGCCGAACTCTTCCATGCCGACGGGACTCGCGCCGAAAGTGTTCGTCTCGATGATGTCGGCCCCGGCTTCCAGGTAACGGCGGTGGATCGCCGTAATGTCGTCGGGGCGGGTGATGCACAGGATGTCGGCGAAGTTCTTCAGGTCTTTATCGTGGTCGGCAAAACGTTCCCCGCGGACGGCTGCTTCGTCGAGCTTGAGGGCCTGGATTTGCGTCCCCATGGCGCCGTCGAGAATCAGGATCCGCTCTTCGAGGAGGGTCTCCAGTTGGGCGGTCTTGTCGTCGACGGTGATGGTCGGCATGGCAGCTTGGACTAATGGATGAAACGGAAAACGTGGTCAAACCTACATCATATCCCCTCAGGCCAGGACCTGACAGGTCGCGGGCGGGTTCAGCCCCCTACCAGGCTTAGAAACGCAAGAAGACTTCACCACGGAGGCACGGAGCCCGCAGAGAACGCGTGTAAGGGTCAAACTCTTCGATTTTCCTCCGTGCTCTTCGTGCCTCCGTGGTGAAAGCATTTCCGGCCCCTCCAGGCGGGTGATTCAAGATGCGGAATTGTTCGGGCGCGTCGTGGCGACTGAATAGTCCTTCCGCGTGACACGATGAAAGTACGAGGCTACAAGCAGCAGCGCCGCGGCGCCGGCGATCGAGATGGCGTAGGAGAACGCTTCGAGGAACTCGACGCGGGAACTCGCTTTCGCGCCAAAGTCCTTATAGAGGAGCATGGAGACGGTGCCGACGTAGCCAATCGAATCGGCGACGTAGATAGCGAACACGGCAGTTCCTGCCACTCGCGTCGAGGCGATCAGACGCTCAAAAAGGACTGAATTATATGGAACATAAGCCAGATACGAGCCGAGGCCGATGAGCGTCATCCACCAGAAGCCGTCGATCTGCCCGCGGGCATGAAGCCAGGTGGCGCCGCCGACCAGCAGAAGGCCGCCGGCAATGACGCCGAAGACTGCCATGAGGCCCCGCCTGTTGTCGCGAATGAAGTAGATGAGCCCCATCGCCACGGCGACCCCCAGCCCGATCCAGAGCACCGAGCGGGTGACGATCGACTTGTTCTGTTCGTAGGGATAGTCGAGCTCCTTGAAGAGGTCGACGACGAAGTTGTCGCGGAAGTCGCGGAAGGCGGTGATGAAGAAGTAGGCCGCGAAGAGGCCCGCCAGTCCCGGCAGGAAATGACGGAGGAAGTCGAGGCGTTGGCGGCGATCCATGGGTTCGCGCACGGAGCGCGCCGCCACGTCGGCGGCGGTCGGTTCGGGGAGCTGGTCGAGCAGCCAGACGGAGAGGACGAAAGGAAGCAGAAACAACGCGCCGACGGCGAACGGCATCCAAAGCTCGTCAACCGGGCGGCCGATGGGGTTGGGGAGCGTCACGCCTAGCAGTGGCAGAGGATCGCCCGCCAGCACGGCGCGGCCGACGTCTTGCACCGCCCCGCCGGCAATGATGAACGAACAGCTGAGCCCGGCGAGCAGCACTTCCGAGGCGCGGCGACCTTCGAGATACCAGACGACCAGTCCCCAAACCATGCCGAGCGGCAGGCCATTGAAGAACATGGCCAGCGGCCGCCAGCGGTCGGGGACGACGGCAAACAGCGCGAGCGCCGCTTCGGCGGCCAGAATCATCAGCACCAGCAGCGGGGCGCGGCGGGAGCGGCTCGTTTCGCTGACGAACTTCACGCCGATCCATTTCGCGAGGCCGTAACCTACGACCTGACCGATCACCAGGGCGCTCTTCAGGCCCAGCGAACTCCCGGCGCTGAGATGCCGGTCGAAGCTCGCGGCGGCGAAGGGTTTGCGAAAAGCGAACATCGCGAAGTACGTCGCGAACGAGCACGTGATGGCGTAGCCGGCGAGGATGGCCGGCGGCGCGGCGGCGAGCCAGCGGGTGATCGGTCGTTGTGGCGTTGGCGAGGCGTTGGTCATTGTGGGGCCGCGTACAAGGTTCTCACTGGCTGGGCGCCAAGCGACGCCCAGTGAATCTGGTTGACTCGCGGTCTCTCGAGGAAGCCCGCCTCTGGCGGGTGCAGCGGCGCTAAGAAACGCCTAGTTCTTACTCGTCTGCCATGCCGGCCAAGTCGGCCAATTAGTGCTTGGCCGACTTGGGACAAAACGGACACAACTCTACCGGGTGCGCCAGTGAGCATCGGTCGGCGGGTCGCGCCGACTTCTGGTTGAACTGCCTGCGGTACGTCGAACCTAGCAGGTCGGTTGATGGATTTCAGCTACTATTTTCGGTCACCTGCGGGAGGGCTTCCCGACGACTTCGGCGTCGTTGCCGGCGGCGCCCCTCACCCCCCTCTGGCGCACTCGGCGGCCACCGGCTCCAACGCGCCATCTCGCGCAGCAGCGATAAGCGCGTGCGCAGTTTCCAGCGGGCCGTGAGTAGAACGACTGGGCAGCGTGGAGTACAACGAAAAGAATGCGGCGCTCGCCAGCGTGCTGCGCCCATCATTCAACGTTTACGCCCGGCGGCGGCCCAATCACGACGCGACGCACGATCGCACAAGGAGTTTGAGTTATGTCTCGGCTGAACCATGCATCCTTCTTCCGGCATTGGACGGTCGCCGTGCCGACGACCGGGGCCGTCGGCGCTGGCCTATTGGCGGCGCTCGCGGGGTGCAGCGGCGGGCCGTCGCGGGTGCAGCCGCCGAGCATCAGCCCCTCGGGCGCCGCATCCGAGGCGATGACGGCCTACGACAAGGACAGCGACGGCTTTATTGCCGGGCCGGAACTTGACGCGGCGCCAGGGCTGAAGGCGGCGATGGCGACGCTTGATCTCGATAAGGACGGCAAGGTCTCGGAGGACGAAATCAGCCAGCGAATCGAGGCATGGCAGGCAACGGGGCTCGGCATCATGTCGATCACCTGCCGGGTGACGATGGACGGCAAACCTGTGGACGGGGCGACGGTAACGTTTGAACCGGAACCTTTCCTAGGCGAAAATGTGAAAGCCGGCGAGGGAACAACCAGCGGCGGCATGGCGAGCATCAGAATTCCCAAAGAGAACCGACCGTCGGCCGACTATCCACCTGGGATGCAGTTCGGCCTGTTCAAAGTCAAAGTGTCAAAGCAAGCGAATGGCAAAGAAACCATTCCGGCCAAGTACAACACCGAGACGACGCTGGGCCAGCAAGTCTCCAGCGACGATCCGGCGATCATGTCACAGCTGATCAAGTTCGATCTGACAAGCAAGTAATCTGAGACCGGCAGCTCTCCGCTCTGTCTGCTTGTCTGTGGCGACAAGGACGCTATTTCAATGGATGACTAAACGTCGCGAGCCGAGTCGGTTCAGCGACTCGGCTCGCGACGTTTCTAGGTGGCGCGAAACTTACTCGGCAGTTACGGCGTCGCGACGACGTTGCCGTCGAGGCGGTTCGCTAGATAGCCATGGGTCACGGGGTCGATGTCGTAGCCGATGCTGTGAACCGAACCGTCGCAGTAGACCATGTTGAACCCGCCTGCGTGGGCGCTGCCGAAGGCCCGTTCCACAAGCGGAGCAGCGACGCCGGCGCGATCCTGCTTCGGCTGAAACTCTTCCTGCTCGCTGACCGGCCAGGCACGCAGCGACCAGGCGACGCGATGATTGTCCCATTCGTTGCCGGACCATATCGACTGATTGTCGCCCCAGGATGGCAAACCAGCGCCGGTCGTGATGGGGCCAGAGCCATTGTAGGCCTCTTGAGCCATATACTTTTCGCCCGCTAAGTAGACGTTGCTGGTACCGTCTTCGACTTGGTTCGCTCCCGTTTCGCTGTGATAGTACATGACGCCGGTCTGATAGAAGTCGCGATTGGCGCCAGAATCCTCGTTGGTGACCGTCCACGGGCCGCCGTTGCGCCCCGGCGTGTCGGCAGTCTCGTAGTTAATCGGCTGGTACATGTTGAAGCCTGGAGTGTCAGCCGCGAATACCTTGCTGTCTCCGGAACTAGCGGCGTAGTCGCTCTTCGCCACTCCTTGGCTCGAGGCAACTGTGCCCAGCGTCGTGTGGTTACGGACCGACGCCAAGCCGCCAGCGGGGGTCAATGCGGGGCGACCGCGCGACGGGCAGGTAAACGCAGGGACAGGCGTGGTGTTGAGCTGTGTGCTCGCCGTTTGAAAGGCCGCCGAGTTGAAGGCAGCGCCCACGCCAAGACGGCGAAGAGCGCCAAGCTCCATGTACTCCAGCATGTTGTACTGCCACGACCCCGGCTGCTTCTCGCCATAACCGCGATTGGGGTCGGCCATCCAGAAGTCACCCCAGCCGCCAGAAGGATAATGCTTTTGCGAGTCGAGATGATTCAGCCCGGCAAGGCCCATCTGCTTCAGATTGTTTTGGCACTGAGCGCGCCGAGCCGCTTCGCGGGCCGCCTGAACCGCAGGAAGCAATAGCGCGACCAAGACGCCGATGATGGCAATCACCACCAGCAATTCAACCAGGGTAAATCCGGCTACCTGGCGACATGGGTGGAAGGCGCGGCGACGTTGCTTCAAAGTGCCCAAGAGAGTCATTACGATTTTGCTCCTAACAGTTCCGCCGCCCGAGATTGCCTGCCTGTTGAGATGCGCAGCAACGCATTCAGCAGCCCTTATTCTTCGCAACGGCCGGGTATCAAGCAACTCGCTATAACGTCAAAATTACCCGCTTCTGCGCAAGACGGGTGGGATTAGCGCGGGTGCGAGGGGCCCTCTTGCAACTGGCTTGGGTTGCCCTCTGCCAATTGACGCGAGTTTGCCCAACACCACTTTCAGCAGTGATTTTCCTTGGAGCCCAATCAACCCTCGCTCCAGGACCTGCCAACAAAAAACGAACCAAGCCGAGGACTGCACCCCGGCTTGGTTTGTCGTTTAGTTTTGTCCGCGCGGCGCGAGCGTCAAGCGCCGCGCGGCCCGTCTGCAGCCGTGGGCACGTTCTAGGCAACGCGACGACGGAAGGTCGCGAAGCCGGCCATCGCCAGGAGGCTGACGATGAGGCTCGAGGGCTCGGGCACGGCGCCGACGGCGCCGGTCGCTGAGCCGACGTCGCCGAAGTGGGCCTTCCAGAGGTCGAGGTCGCCGGTGCTGAGCGGATTCGGCGAACCGCCGCGCTGCCAGACGAGGAAGTCGGCCCCGTCGACGACGTTGTCGGCGTTGAAGTCGCCGGCCAAGCCAGGAGTCGTGGTGATCGTCTCGACGCCGAAGACGAACTCCGTCCCGTTCCAGCTGGTGGTAGCCTTCGTGTGGCCGCCTGGAGCGAGCACGCGATAAAGCCCCTGACCGCTGCTGACATAGTGAATGTTTCCGGCGGCGTCGAAGGCGATGTCACGACCCGAGATGACGTCAGGATCGGTGTTAATGACCCGCTTGTTGGCCAAGTCCGGAATACCATCGATCAGCGGGATCACCGCGACGTCGCCGATGTTCAGCATCAGGGCGACCCACTTCTGATCGGGCGAGACCGCGACGCCGTTGCAATACTGCAGGATGTCGCGATCGGCGGTGGGATTGGCGGTAAGCGTGCGGGTTGCCTCGAGCGAATTAAACAAGACGGTCGAACCGTCGGCAGAGACGACGAACAGCGTCGGCGAATTGAGGGCGCCATTGCGGGTTTGCATCAGGTACCACTTACCGTCCGCACCGCGCTCCATATCGGTCGTGGCGAGCGGGATCAACGGCTCGGCAATCTTCGTGGGAACCACGGCCGATGGGAAAGGACCCGAGCCGATATTGTATTCCCAGAGGCTGTTCTGATCGGTGGTCGAGCCCCCTTCGACAAATTGAGCGCTGGTTAGGTCTTCGTCGATCGTGTAAACCTTCAGATTACCGGCCGCGAGCGAACCTTCGACGTGCACCGCGGTAGTGCTACCGTGGTTCTGGCCGACCGGCAGCGTCGTCGGGCCGCCAAAGCCGGGGAGGACGTTGATGGCCGAGTTCAGGTCGGGCTGCACCTGGATTAGGCTGCCATTCGCATCGGAAAAGTCGGCGACATAGATTGTGCCGTCATCGGCCACGTAGTTGCGAAACGGGCTGTTGTTGCTGGAAGCAACCCACGCCGGAAAACCTTCCACGGTGGGATTCTTGGCGTCGTTGCCGTATCCAAAGGCGTCAGCGCCGTCGGGGCGTAGTGCATAAAGTCCGTCGCCGGTGACGGTGCGTTCCGGATAAATGCCGGAAGCGGCGATCAACTGCGGCGTCCCGGTCGCATTTGCCGAGTTGGCAACGTAGACAGTGCCGAAGTTCGGCGCATTGGGATTCTGGCTGACGCTCACGCCGCGAGGGTTGGAAAAGCGGTTGAGGACGCTCGTATCGTCGCTCAGGACGGTGAGGCCTGCTTCGGGCGAATCGGTGAACAGCTTGTTGCCGCCGCCGGTGACCGTGTTGCCAGTGAGCGTCGTGTATCCGGCCGCGTCGGTGCGCTCAGCGACAATCGAGAACGTGTCGTTAACATTGACCAGATTGAACGTCTTGGCGCCCTTGGTGGAGCCGTCGAGCGTCACCGGCGCGCCGCCGTTGATGCTGTAGCTCAGAATGTCGGCGGGCGAATTGAGGACGAAGTTGACCGTTGTGCCGGTCTTGGTAATGTTCGACGCGTACGAAACGGCCAACGCCCGCGACGACGCCGCCGTCATTGCGACCATGGCCAGGACCATGGCGAAACCAAAGCGGTAGCAACTCATAGATGTCTCCTTAAAGAACTCAGATCCGGCGGGAATGGCCTAACGCTCGACAAAATCCGGGGACCACGTCACTTGTTAAATCGGAACACGTCAATCGGCTTCAGCGGCGTTCAGACACGCGCGACGCCGCGCACATGAACGGCGGGCGTAGTTATCTAAAAGGTCCGGCCACGGCGATCCGCGTCCAAACGTCACGGCAGCGTTTGCCGCGAAATTCAGCATTATTCAACGTAATTGGAAAATCTTCTGACGACAACGTTTCGGCCGGTCTCTTTCACCGCGGAATACCACAACGACGCGGGCGGTTCATTTTCAGCGGACCATTCTGAACGGCAGCAGCGATTTGACCCTTCGATGCGGCCAAGCGAACGCCAGGAATGCCAATGGAGCTCGATTGGAGGCAGCGATAGGGACGACGAATCGATTGCCAAACGACGCACTTTCGACCGCCGCGCCGGCCGCCACAGCAGGCACGTCGAAAAGGGGGCGGCAAGCCGCCGGCGGCTTCCCCATTGCTGAGGAAGCCGCTGGTGCGGCCGCATTGTCAGGTCACTGCCCCCGCACGACCCGACAAGCCGCCTACGGGTCTTATGATAACCCGCCGTTGGAGAAAGGCGAAACTTTGGTGCGCAGTTTTTTCTCTGTATTGCGCACCAAAGGAATGGCGGACCCCGGAGAAAATCGCCAGATCTGCAGCTTGCCGCACCGGCCGAATCAACCGACAACATTAGTGACGCGACACGGAGAACTCGCGGTCCAGCTGCTCGAAGGCAGCCGCTGTCGCGGCTTCCTCGCGCTTGGCGTCGCCGCCCGCCAAGTCGACCCAAGCAGAGACTTCGGCGCGGCGCGGCGATGACCACAGGCGGTGAGCGGCCAGCGTCGCGGTGCGACTGTTGGGCTCGTCCGTCGAGTGACGCCGTCCGTCGCTCGGCGAGCGACCGGCTCGGCGCGTCGTCAGAGTTTCGGCGACCTTCGCGCCGAAACCGGCGATGGCGTTGAGATCACCCGTCGAAATCGCAGCGGACGCCGCCTCCTCGGATGCCAGTAACTCAGCGACGGCTGCGTCTGTCGCGCCGGCGGCGACGCCCGGGCTCGGGCCGCCAAACTGCGTCTGCCAGACGGCTAGATCGGCCGCGTCGACCGCGCCGTCGCCATTCGCGTCGCCGTCGGCTAGGGCGGGCGTGGCGCTGCCGACGCCGCGCTGCCAAGCGAGGAAGTCGGCCCCGTCCACGAACCCGTCGCCGTCGAAGTCGGCCACCGGTTCCGGCGGAATGAGCAGCGAGAAATAGTCAATGACGCGAGCCATGACCGAATTTCGCGTGGCCACGGAGGTAATTGTCTCGAAGGGGAAGGCGAGCATCACCAGTTGCGCGCCGGCGCCCGCATCGGTGTACTGAATGCCTGCGGAGCCGCCGGTGGCGTAGGTGAGCGCGGAGGTGGCGCCGCCCAGCGGAGAGATGCGATCCGGAAACTCGACGTTGTAGAACTGCGCGCCGTTGTCGAAGGTCACTGAGAGTCCAGCGAAGATCGATCCGGCGGCGCCGGCGGCATTGTACGTATTGGCGTCGTCGACGACGTAATCGGCCTTCAGCACGTTGTTGTAGAACGAGGTCCCGTTGCCTGAAGCATCGAGATCCCAGCCGATTTCCGAGCCGGAGAGGAAGAGTTTGCCGCCTGAGGCGAGATAGGCGGAGACTTTAGCTTGCTCGGTCGCGTCGAAGGTTTTGTTCGCGGTCGATTCCTCACCCAGGATCCAGAAGACGGCGTCGTAGTCGGTGAGATTGACGGCGCCGTTGACGACGAACTCGTTGGACGTCGTGCTGGCGGTCAAACCGGGAGCATTGGCCCGAAGCGCGGACGCGACTTGAACGGCATAGTCGAACGAATTGTTGTAGCGCGGGCGGACGCGGTCGATGGTCGAGCCGTTGTACGTCTGCGTCGGGTTGCCGGTGCGGTCAAACCGATCGAAGCCGTTGACGATGAGGACCTTCTTGCCGACCGGCGCGACCTTCGGGTTCACCGCGACGACCTCGGAGGCAGCCCCTTCGCCGCCGGCATTGACCGCGACGACTTTGAAGAAGTAGGGCCCTGCGGCAGGATCGAGGCCGGTCATGGTGAACGCGGTCGTTGCGCCGCCGGCGACGTACGTGCCGCCATCGAAGCCATAGCCATTGGTCGATCCGTAGATGCGGTATCCCGTGGGAGCATCGCCATTGTAGGAGTTCGCGGCGGGAATGCTCCAAGTGATCGTCGCGGATCCATCGGCCACGGCTTCAGCGCGAACTTGCGTCACCTGCCCGGGCAGCATCGTGAGAGGCGTCGTGTTGCCATCGACGGCGCGGAAATACTTCACCATCCCCTGGTAAGTAGAGCGGGCGAGCGCGTCGCGGACCTTGGGGTCGCGCATCAGTTGGGCGTCGAGCAGGTTGTCATGGAACGCTACTTCGATGATCGTGGCGTCGAACTCGTTGTTGATGTAGGCGTTGTTCAATTCGCCGTAGTTGAACGTCGCTTGGTATGTGACGTTGGTGCCGCGGTTATTCCAGTTATTCTCGAACTGGCCGTTCTGCGCCACCATGTCGGCGTTGATTTCGGTCCCCAGCGTTTGGGCCAACATCAGCTGATTGGGAGTCGTGCCGCCGGCGTTGGTGTTGTGCAGCACGGTAACGCCGCGGCCGCCGCCGGCGTTCGAATGAAAGCTGATCAGTAGACGATCCGAGAGGGAGCCATCCTGCTGACGGTTCATGAACTCCGCGTATTTCGGAGAGGCGGCAACCGTCGCATCTTCGTCGTCGCCGCCCGAACTATACTCCGAAGTCGCGATCCCCTGCGAGCGATCAACGTGCCATTTGATCCAGTAGAGCGCCGGCTCGTCTTCGCGGGTTTTGCCTGAAATGCCTTGGCCGCGATCGATGTCGCCCATGCCGTTGCCGAAGCGAATCATGTCGGCGATGGCGACTCGGCCCGTCTCGCTTGATCGATTACTGACGTCAACGTACCCGCTGCTGCCGGCTTCAAAATGGTAGGCGCCGAGATAGACGAGCCCGCCGCCGACGCGGCGATGATTGACGGTCACCTCCGTGATTCCGCCGGAATGGTTGACGCGATACAGCTGATCGCTGGCGCGATCGCTGCCGGCGAGGGTCCAAGCGTAGACCGGATAAAAACCGGCGGCGGCAATGGTCGGCCGATAGCGGGCGTACGCAGTTTCGGTAAGAGTGGTCGCGGCGTAGCGGTAAGGCACGTCGCCGGCGCTGCCGAAATAGGTGGCGGAGGAACTATTGCTCCAGGCGCCGCTGAACGTGACGCCGACGTCGTCGTTATCGAGCACATACTGCGCAGGTTGATAGCCGATTGGCCGCATCGGAACGACTGTCGCGCCCGCGCGAAAGAGGTAGTCGGCCAGCGCGGTCATCTGCTCCTGATTGCCGAGATCCTCGACCATGCCGTTGGTCGCGCCGCGTTGGAAACTCCAGAAGTCGGGATTGGGTCCCATGAAGGTGGTGTAGCCGTGCCCACCGTGGATATAGGTGATTTTACCGGAGAGGCCGCCGTCGGGTTGCGTCCCCACGTCGACGAGCCCCGCGGCGGACATGACGACGCGGGGCTCGAGCGCCTCAAATCGGAGCGGGCGATTCGGCCGGGGCTGCTTTGCCCGCGAGGCGAATACGTTGGATAGCCAAGTCATGCCGTCTGCCTTCCTCTGTCTGTTCCGGAAACAAGGGGAACCGCCGCACGGCTGCACAACGGCCCACAGCGCATTGTAATCGGCGGGCGCGAATCTGAAACAAACGAACGAGACCTTGTGCTCGCTTCTGCGCAGGGTCAAGAAAGGCCTGCGCAATTGCAGATAGCTCGCGCGCAAAGAGAGAAGGACGGCGAACTGAGCCGTCGGCCGCTATTTCGATGGCGACTTGTTGAGACGCGCGACGTACATGCGCCGCCGATCGACCTTGCCTTCATGCCCTGACGCGTCGGCAAAGTACTCGACGCGATCGCCGACGCCATCAGTCGATTTCTGCGAACTGCGGTACTTGACGCCGACGATCTGCTCGCCGTCGCGGACCCAGTCGAGGAACAACACGCTATGTCCGGACTTATTGGTCCGCCAAATTTGCATGAAATCACCGGGCTGCGCGTCGGCCAGCGACTTGATTTCAAGGCCGATGCCGAGTTGTTCGACGGCGAGCGCGCACTGCCGTTCGGCCGCCTCCGCGGTGGAACCGTACCACTGCTTTTGGAACTGCCGGACCTCGGCGGCGGATTTTCCGTCGAGCAGGCCACGTTGGCGCGCGGCTTCCATGGCGACGCAAAAGGTGAAGCCGCTGCAGTAAGTTCCCTTGTCTTGGGCTTTGAGGATGACCTCGCCCGCGTGGCGAATGTCGTGCGGCACGCCGCTGCCGTTGGCCCAGACATACGTGCCGCCGTCGGGAATCGCTCGGGCCACTTTGAGAACGTCTTTCGCCGAATCTTGCGCTAGCACTGGCGGCGCGACGCACGCGACAAGAAGCGGTAGTGCGGCCAGTCGGATGATTCTCGTCATTTTCAGCCCTGCCCCAAATCGCCTACAATCGCGGATCTCGCTGATCGATTCCCCTGGCACCCATTCTAAGCACTGATGAAACTCGCTACCACGTTGCCGATTATTCCCTCGCTCTTCGCGCTGTTGCTGGCCGGCTGTTCGCAGACGGCGGCCCCGCCGAAGCGCGAGGCAACGACCGCCCAGGTCGCCCCGGCGGAAGAGTTGGCCGTTTGCATGGTCGCTTCGGTGCAGCCGCTGGCGACTGACGCCGGCGTGGCGGCGTTTGAAGCCGGCGGAAACGCCGTCGACGCCGCCGTCGCGGCCGCCCTGACGCTCGGCGTGGTCGACAACCACAACTCGGGCCTGGGCGGCGGCTGTTTTATTCTCATCCGGCGGGCGGACGGCACGTTGGTCGCGATCGATGGTCGCGAGGAGGCGCCCGCGGCAGCGACGCGCGACATGTTCCTCCGCGACGGCGAGGCCGACCCTGAATTAAGTCAGACAGGTCCATTGGCGGTGGCGATTCCCGGCGCGCTCGCGGCATGCGACTTGGCGGCGTCGAAATACGGCAATCTGCCGCTCAAGGAACTGCTCCTGCCAGCGGCGAAGATTGCTGAGGACGGCTTCGCGATTGATCGGGTCTACGCGGGCAAGCTCGCGGCGTCGGCAAAGTCTCTCGACAAGTTTGCCGGCAGCCGCGCGGCGCTGTTGAAATCGGATGGCAGCGCCTACAAGGAGGGGGACATTCTCAAGCAGCCCGATCTCGCTCGTTCGTACCGCGCCGTGGCTGAAGAGGGTACGAACTGGTTTTACGGCGGCCCGTTCGCCGACAAGGTGGCCCGATGGATGGCCGACAACGGCGGCCTCATCACCCAGGCCGACTTTGCGAGCTACCTGCCAGTTGAACGCGAGCCGCTAGAGACGACGTATCGTGATTGGACGATCGTCGGCTTTCCGCCGCCGAGTTCGGGCGGCGTGCACGTCGCCCAGATGCTGAACATATTGGAGACGTTCGATTTGAAGAAAACGTATCAGGACAACCCGGCTCAGGCGCTCCACCTTGTCGCCGAGACCATGAAGCTGGCCTTCGCTGATCGGGCGTTCTGGCTTGGCGATCCCGACGCGGTCGACGTGCCGCGAGGGCTGATCGACAAAGGTTATGCGGTGGCGCTGGCCGAGCGGATCAACCCCGAGCGCGCAACTGACGTTCCGGGGCATGGCGAGCCGCCGGCGGCCGCGGAAGACGTGTTCGGCAAGAAGCACACAACGCACATCACGGCCGCCGACAGCGACGGCAACTGGGTGGCGATCACAGCGACGGTCAACACCACGTTCGGCTCGAAGGTGATTGTTCCGGGCACCGGCATCGTGTTGAACAATGAGATGGACGACTTTTCCGCGCAGCCGGGGAAGCCGAATGCCTTCGGGCTGGTCGGCGCCGAGAACAACGCCGTTGCTCCCGGCAAACGGCCGTTGTCGAGCATGACGCCGACGATCGTGCTCAAGGGCGGCAAGCCGGTGATGACGGTCGGCTCCGCGGGCGGACCGAAGATCATCACGTCGGTGCTGCTGGCTATCTTGCGACGGCTCGACTTCAAGCAATCGCTGGCAGAGGCGATCGCCGCGCCGCGCATTCATCAGCAGTGGATGCCCGACGTGCTTACGGTCGAGAAGAAAATGCCGCCCGAGGTCGTCGACCAACTCATGGCCAAGGGGCATAAGATCGACGAAATCGAGTCGGGGGCCGTGGCTCAGGCGATCGAGGTTGACGAGAACGGTCAATTTGTCGGGGTGCACGACCCGCGGGTGCCAGGCAGGGCCGCGAGCGGCACGCGACCGCGAAAGTAGCCTGCGTTTGGAATGCCCATGGCCGTCGCCAGCGAAACGTGAACGAGAATCTCCCATGAAGCCCCTCACGTTTGCTGGCGGGAAGCGACTCCGGACGGTCGATCGGATCACGGCGTTGATCGGCGTCGTGAGCTTCATGCTGCTGGCGACCGCTAGCTACGGTGCGTGGCAGGTAAAAGGGCAGCAAGAGCGGTCAGAAGCGATCCTCTCACAGAGCATCGACAGTTTGCGCGCCGCGGCAGAGCTCGAGCAGCATGTCCAGGAACTGCGACATGACTTGGATGTGTTTCTCTGGCGTCGCGATCGCGGCGCCACGGAACAGGGTGATTTCACCGATCTTCGCGCCACGAAGTCCGAGCGTGCCGACATCGATCTCTGGTTGACGCGAGCGCAGGCGGCCGCGCACACGGCTGACGAAACTGCGTTGATCGATCAGATGCGGGCGGGACTCGTCAAGTTCTACGCCCAGATGGAGCGGATCGCCGAGACGCCGGACCTTGGCGGGACGAGAGCCGCGCTGGCGGAAGAGGCGGAAGCGATCCTCGACGCCGATGTGCTCGCGCCGGCACGAGATTTCTTGAGCGCCGACGAGAAGCTGCTTGACGCTAGTCGAACGGAAGCGGCGACGCAAACGCGACGTTTGGCCCGCTGGCTGCTCGGCGTCGGCAGCGGCGGCGCGCTGTTGGCGATGTTCACCGGATACGGCTTAGCGCGCCGGATCAGCAGGTCGCTGGTGCAACTCCGCATTCCGATGCGGGACGTTGCCGGCAAGTTGAGCGAAGTCGCCGGCGACGTAGTCGTCTCGACGCAACTCGACGTCGACGACTTGGGCCCCGCACTTGAGCGCTTGTCGACCGAGGTGACTTCAGTCGTTGAGCAGCTCCACGCACGGCATCGAGACATGGTTCGAGCCGATCAACTGGCGGGTGTCGGACAGCTGGCGGCGGGCTTGGCGCATGAGGTTCGCAATCCGCTGATGGCGATGAAGATGCTCATCCAATCGGCGCGGCAGCAGGGCTCCTCGGGACTTGATGGCCGCGACTTGCAGATTATCGATGACGAGATTCGGCGGCTGGAGTCGCTGCTGACGGAGTTTCTTGACTTCGCGCGCCCGACGCCGCTCAAGCGGGAGATGGTTGATCTACGCGACTTGGTGGAAAAAACGGTCGACTTCGTCGAACGCCAGGCCGACGCTCGGCAGGTGACGATGTTCTGCGATCTGCCGAAGGAGCCAGTGCTGCTATGGATCGATCCGCCTCGCGTTCGCCAAGTCCTGCTGAATCTCTTGCTGAACGCGATCCAGGCGGCGCCCTTGGGCGGAAACGTACGCGTCGCCATCGATATCTCCGCGCTGGAGGGCCAGCAGATGTGCCGGCTGAAGGTAAGCGACGACGGACCGGGGATCGGCCCGCGGCAGGCGACGCGCATCTTCGAGCCCTTCTACAGCACGAAAGAGACGGGGCTTGGCCTGGGACTTGCCGTGAGTCAGCGCATCTGTCGCTCGCACGGCGGCGAGCTCGCCTTGGAGCGAGGCGATTACAGCGGTGCGATCTTCGTCGTTAAACTGCCGCTGCCCGTTGCTGACGAGGCGCTCAGGGCGGTCCAGCGGCCGTCGCCCGAAAGGCCTGAAACCGAACGATGACGCAGAAGTTGTTGATCATTGACGATGAGCCGAACTTGCTCTATTCGATGACCAAGGCCCTGTCGCGCGAATCGCTGGAGATCGTCACCGCGGAAACCGGTGCGGAAGGGGTGGCGCTGGCCCGCGCGGAGCGTCCGCAGGCGGCGATTCTCGATGTGCGTCTTCCCGACGGCAACGGTCTCGACGTATTCAACGAGATCCGCGCTATCGATCCCGTGCTGCCGGTCATTATCATCACCGCATTCGCCAGCATGGAAACGGCCGTCGAGGCGATGAAGCGCGGCGCCTACGAGTACCTCATTAAGCCGATCGAATTGGAGAGCTTGCGGAAGCACGTCAACCGGGCGCTGGAAATCAGCGTCGCCCGCGACGGCTTGTCGCAGTTGGCAGGCGCGAGCCCGCCCGCGCAGCAACGGATCATCGGCCGTTCGCCGGCGATTCAGGAAGTCTTTAAGGCGATCGGCCGAGTCGCGCAGCAAGACATCACCGTGCTCATCCACGGCGAGAGCGGCAGCGGCAAGGAGTTGGTCGCCGAGGCCATTCGCGAACACAGCGCCCGCGCCGACGGGCCATTTCTGACAATCAACTGCGCCGCCATTCCCGAAATGATTCTGGAAAGCGAATTGTTCGGCCACGAGCGGGGCGCATTCACCGGCGCCGACCGCCAGCGAATTGGCAAATTCGAGCAAGTCGACGGCGGCACGCTCTTTCTCGACGAAATCGGCGATATGTCGCCCGCGAGTCAGGCGAAGGTGTTGCGACTGCTTCAGGATGGGAGCTTCCAACGAGTAGGCGGCAACCAGACGCTCCACGCCAACGTCCGCATCATCGCCGCAACCAATCGGAACCTCGAAGAGATGGTAGCCGCGGGAACCTTTCGCGAAGACCTCTACTATCGCCTCAGAGAGTTCGTGATCGACGTGCCGGCGCTGCGGGAGCGGGTTGAAGACGTCGAATTGCTCGTCACGAATTTCGTCGCCGCATTCAACCGCGAGTTGGGCAAGCAAGTGCGCGTCGTCACCCCCGAGGCGTTGCGGCGGCTAAGGGCGTATTCCTGGCCTGGCAACGTTCGCGAATTGCAAACCGTCGTGCGCCACGCGCTGCTCCACGCGGTCGGCGACACCGTCACGTCGGGTTCGTTGCCCCCGGCCTTTCACGGCGTTCACGCCGCGGCCGAGCGAAATCAGGCGGCCGTGGGTAATTTGGCGATCACGGCGTTGGTGCGTCAGCAACTCGCGCGCACCGATCGCAATCTCTACCGCGACATTCATACGATCGTCGATCGCATCTTGCTAGAAGAGGTTTTAGAGCACGTCGACGGCAGTCAGGTGCAAGCGGCGCAAGTGCTGGGCATCTCACGGACGACGCTCCGCAATCGGCTGAGCGAGCTTGAACTCAGCGGGCCTGCATCTGGTACGGACGATAGACCGTCGTGATTGGCTGTTCGAGCGAGCGGCATTCGGGACGGAGCGGAGCGAAGAGTCTGGGATCTCGTTTGATTCGCTAGATCCCTGGCTAATCTTACCCTCAGCGGGGCGAAGCGTTCTGGATGACGGAGGCCTCGGCGCCTGTTCAGAATCTGCACAGCCTCGGGAACGGCATGGACAAAATCTGGCGTGCCGTGGCCTGTTGGGCGGGCGCCCCGCTCTGATTCTCCGCGCTGCCTGGTCAAGTTAACCTCGCACCGGCGATTAAAGCGGTAACCGGCGAGGGTTCGTTGTACGGCACGACGCGTGCGTAGATTCACCGAACTGAACTCATAGCGAGCAACTGACAGCAAGCTCAGCGGCCTCCATGCGGTCAGCCGTACCCTCGCAATCGAAACTGAATGCAATCGAGATGGAACGACGAGATTTTTGGCGCGAAGTTTTCTCCCTCCGCGGCTCGGTCACGACCTTCGTGATGAAACGCGTCTGCGTCTTCGGGTTGTATGGCGCGTTGGTCTGGTGGGTTGCAAACTTCACCCACGTGCAAACCGGGCTCGGGGTCGCCCCGTACGAGATTATCGGCGTCATTCTGACGCTGGTGCTCGTGCTGCGCACCAATTCTGGTTACGACCGGTGGTATGAAGGCCGCAAGCTGTGGGGCGGCATCGTCAACCAATCGCGGAATCTTGCGGTCGTCGGCGCCACGTACGGACCCGAAGACCCCGCTTGGCGCGGTGCATTTCTGCGTTGGACGGCGGCGTTCCCCCACCTGGCGCGTCATGGACTGCGCGGAGAACGCGACTTCTCCGACCTCGGCGAACTGCTGACTACCGACGAGATCGAGCAACTAGAGCGGGCGGAGCATCCCCCGCTGTTCAGCTCGCTGCAAATCGCGCGGCTGCTGCAAGCGGCCCGCCGGAGCAACGCGATGGATGGCTTCGCGTTCATGCGCGCCGATGATCAGCGCGCACAGCTGATCGACCACATCGGCGCCTGCGAGCGCATTCTCGCGACGCCGCTGGCGAAGGTCGTGTCGATCAAGGTGCGTCACTTTATCTTCCTGTACCTCGCACTGTTGCCGCTGGCAATCGTCGACAAGTCGGGCATGCTCACGCCTTTTCTGACGATGCTCGTGGCCTTCCCGCTGCTGGCGCTGGACCAGATCGGCATCGAGTTGGAAAACCCCTTCTCCGTGCTGCGATTGAGCCACCTGCCGCTGGGCGAAATCAGCGGCAAAATTCAGGGCAACGTGATGTCGCTCGACTCGGCCTACGACTCAACTCTGGAAGACGACGTTAATGACGCCATCGTTTCAATGCAGGGTGGAAACCGATCGCCGCGCGGCTCCGTCAGTGAAACGCCGCATCACTTGGCCTCGGCGACGAACTAAAGCGAATTGCGATGACCAGCTCAATCGACCTACTACCACGCAAGACCTGCCACGCCGGCGCTCGGGTGCAACGAGTCCTCGCGCCAATTGACTTCGACGAAGAGTCGCGGCGTTCTCGGCTCACTGCCATCGAACTTGCCGCTCAATGGGGCGCCAAGGTGACGCTGCTGCACGTCTCGCAACGCGCCCCGCTGGCGCAGCCGTGCACGGGACTCGACGCGATCGGCCTGCTGCATCGCGTCTTGCGGACGCCGGCCGGCCCCATGGCATCCTTCAGCGAGCAGGAGTTGCAGCTGCGACGCCTTGAGCAGTCGGCCATTCGTCGCATGAAGAATGACGTGCCGCAGTACCTGGTGGGCAAGGTCGAGTTCACGTTCGCTTGGCGCGCCGGCAACGTGGCGGAGGAAATCGTGGCCTATGCCAAGGAACAAGCCTGCGACGTCATCGTCCTCGGCAAGAACGAATGCTCCCGACCGTGGCGCCTCAGCCGCGGCGTCACGCGCCGCGTGATTCAAACGGCGACGTGTCAGGTCCTCGTCGCCTACCCTTCGGGGCAGGCCAGCGTGGGAGACCCAAAATTGACAGTAACGGCTTCGTAGCAGACATGGACCGGCGTCCATCTCGCGCATTCCTGCCGCCAGCGGCGTCTCCGCCCCCCACGTGGGACGACCGAAGGCGGCGGAGTGCGTCTTCTTGCATCCCTTGGCTTCGCCAGGGGGGGCGGCCACCGTAACGGAAGGCGTCATCCCGAGTAGCGGCACGCGCCCGCGGATCGGAGGGCTGAAGCGGCTACTTCTCGGCCGCCTGCTCGGTCGCGCGCATCACTCGCAGCAGATTGCCGCCGTTGATTTTTTTAATGTCTTCGTGGCTGTAACCGCGGTCGAGCAGCGCCTGCGTGATGTAGGGATACGTGCTCACGTCTTCCAGCTGCGCGGGTAACATCGAAACCCCGTCGTAGTCGGAACCGATCCCGACATGCTCGACCCCCGCCACCTGGACGATGTGATCGATGTGATCGATCAGCGTGTGGATCGTGCCGCGTTCGCCCCGGCCATGTTCGGCGTCCCACCGCTTCATCGCCTGTTCGACCTCGCCCTCGTCGGAGATCGTCTTATCGATTTCGCGCCGGTAAGCCATCCGCTCCACGTCGCGCGCGGCGGATTCAGGGACGATGAATGCCGAGAAAAAATTGACCATGACGACGCCGCCATTCGCCGCCGTCAGCTTCAGCACGTCGTCAGGCACATTACGCGGATGATCGGCGACGGCGCGGGCCGAAGAGTGGGAAAAGATCACTGGCGCCTTGGCGACCTTCAGCACCGCCTTCATGGCAGCGGGAGAGACGTGCGAAATATCGACCATCATGCCGAGACGATTCATCTCGCGGACGACTTCTTCGCCAAAGTCCGAGAGACCGCCGCTGCGGGGGACGTCGGTCCCCGAGTCGGCCCAGTCAAGAGAGTCGGAATGCGTAAGCGTCATGTACCGCGCTCCCATGCCGTACAGTTGCCGGAGCACGGGGATCGACCCTTCGATCGAGTAACCTCCTTCGACGCCGATGAGCGACGCGATTTTTCCCGTCTTGGCGATGCGCTCGATGTCATTCGCGGTAAGCGCCAACTCGAACGTCTCGGGATAGCGCGCAATCATCGCCTTGACGAGCTCGATTTGCTCGATCGTCGTCGACAGCGCAGCACCGCGTTTAGACGTTTCGCCCGGCACCCACACCGACCAGAACTGCGCCCCGACGCCGCCTTGGCGCAAGCGCGGGATATCGGTCTGCAGCGTTGGTTGCGCCTTGGAGACGTCGAGTTTGTCGAACTGACCGCGGGCCTGCTGGCGGAGTTCCCAAGGGAGGTCGTTGTGGCCGTCGATCAGCAACGTCTCGGCGTGGAGCTTGCGAGCTTCGTCGGTGAGGACGACCGGCGGTCGGCTGACCGGTTCGGCGGCCGGCGACTCGGCGGACGCCAACGCTCCGACAACCAGCACAAGGGCCAACCGCTCCATCAACTTACTTAGCGAGTTCATGGGTAGCCTCACGATGACCATTTCGGGCAGAATCGAACGAATTGAAGCCGTCATGAAATGCCGGCAATGCGCGTCACTTCCCTTCGGCCTTCCGCTTCTCCAACTGCGTCCAACCCCAGCGATAGAGATTGCGCGAGTCGACATACCGAGATTCGCTCGACGGTGCACCGAGGACAACCACGATGAGCGAATCATCTCCGCGCGTGGCGCTGGAAACCAGGCAAGCGCCGGCCGCCGACGTGGTGCCCGTCTTCACGCCGTCGTACCCTGCGATCTTCAGCAGATTGTTGGTGTTCTTCCAGAGCACGTTCCGTTCGTAACCGCCGGGGCCAGTGACGGTAGCGCCATGCTGCGGAGTAGAAACCACTTGCTGCAGGAAGGGAATCTGCTTCAAAGCATGAGCCAGCTTCGCCATGTCGGCGGCGCTTGCCTTGTGGGTTTCTTCGGTCAAGCCGTGCGTATTGTCGAAGTGGCTATGGTCCATGCCGAGTTCTTTCGCGGCGGCATTCATCGCGTCGATAAACTTGCCGTAAGATTTCTTCGGCGATTCTTTTGCGTCAATCTCTTCGTCGCCGCCGGGCGCCAGCCGCGAGCCAAAGTGTTCGCCGAACGCCACAGATGCGTCATTGCCCGAGGGGAGCAGCAGACCGTACATCAACTCTTCAGCTGAAACCACTTCCCCCGCGCGCAACTCTGCGGTCGAGCCAATCGTGTCATCGGCGCGCTTTGAGAACGTAATCTTCTCCTGGAGCGCGTCTGGATGTTCCTGAGCATACTTGCCAATGACGTAAGCCGTCATCATTTTCGTCGTGCTCGCGATATCGACGGGTGCGTCGGCGTTGGAGCCCCACAGGAGCTCGCCCGTCTTGCCGTCGGCGATGGCCCAGACCTTGCTCGCGACGAACGGCGGCCCGTCGAGATCGTCAGCCGGCTCTTTCTCAATGATTTCCGCGTTGGCGATTTCCGGAGCAGGCGCCGCGGGTCCCTCTTCAACGAGCGGACCGAGCGCCTCCCAAGTCTCACGGCCCACGACGCCATTGGGCTCAATCCCTTTCGCCTTCTGGAACGCGATGACCGCGCTCTCGGTCATTGGTCCAAAGTCGCCGTCGTCGGTGAGGCCAGGCGACGGCGTGACGCGGGCGTTCAACGTCCGCTGCAGCATTGCAACCAGCGGACCGGCCGACCCCATTTTCACAATGCCCGAGTCGGGCTCGGGCGTTGCTTCCTCATCGTCGCTGAAGTGCTGGTAAACGGCCTGCGCGATCTTGCTGCACAGAACATCGCCCGCGTTCTCGCCGCCCCAGCTTTGATCCCTGTTTTCATTGGTCATCACGCACAGGACGATCGGTCCTTTCGGACCGTCAACGATGCCGGCATCGGTCCGGACTTCATTGGTCGCGCCGGTCTTGTGCGCGATTTTCACGTTTGGCAAGTTCCGTGGAAACGTCGATTTGTCGGCGCAGGCGTAGAGATGGCCGAGCATCTTCTCGCTTGCCTCTTGGCTGACGAGTTCTTTCTTCTGCAACTTCTCCAGCAGCGACGCCATATCTGCCGGCGTCGAGCTGCCCAGGCCGAATTTGACGCTTCGCTCAGGAAACAGCGACGACTCGCGCTTGAAGACGAACGAATGGAGCTTTGTTTCTGGGTAGCCGAGTTTCTCCATAAGTGCCGCTGTTTTGTCGAGCCCGACCTCGTTCGCGACGAGATTCGTCGCCGTGTTGTCGGAGTAGACGATCATCAGTTGGATGGCGTCGCGGAGCGAGATTTTCGCGCCGTCGGAAAAGTGCGTCGTTAGGATTCCGGATCCTGGAACCTTATCAGACTCCTTGAGCTCGATTAGCGTTGCGGGGTCAGCCGTCCCCTCCTCGATCGCCTGATACGCGGCGATCATCAGCGGGAACTTGATCAGGCTGGCCGTGGGCATCGTCTTGTGCGCCTGATGTTCAAATGTCTCTCCGGTATTTAAGTCTTTGACGGCGACCGCGACGTCGCCTTGATGCGCGTCGATCAAGGGCTGAATCAGTTCGGCCAACTCACCGCAACGTGCGGGAGTCGCGGCCATGAAGAGGAGCAGCGTCCACGCGCCGAAGAAGCATCGCATTGTAGTTTCTCGCTAAGCTAGTTAACGGAGGGCGTTGGCTCGAGCCACCGACGACGGGCAAAACCCGATCTGCAAGCAAAACCGTCGTCCGCCGGCCGCGGCATTCCACGATTCCCGCGTGCTACGGTCGCGCCGACGAACTGATAAATTCTTGAGGCAGCGTCGCAGGTTACGCTTCGATCAATTGAGCGCCTGTGCCGTTGACGGCCGGGTAAATGCATGTCCCGCGATCCACGACGACGCCGGTCGCAACGTCGCTCGCCAGGAGCGCCGCGCCGTCCATGTCAACGTAGTCGAGCAGCGGCAAGAGTTGCGCGATCGCCGAGATGCCGACCGTCGACTCCGTCATGCAGCCAACCATCGTCTTGAGGCCGTGCTGGCGGGCGTTGATCACCATCCGCCGTCCCGGAGTGAGGCCGCCGCATTTGGTGAGCTTGACGTTGACGCCGTGAAAGTGGCCGACGCAGCGTTGCACGTCCGCTTCGCAAATGCAGCTTTCATCGGCAATGATGGGAAGCGCCGACTTTTCGTAGACGCGCTTTACTTCGCCCCACTGATCGGCGGGCAGCGGTTGTTCGATGAACTCCACGTTGAGTTCTGCCAGTTCGTGGGAGTAGGCGATCGCCTGATCGGCGTTCCAACCGCAGTTTGCGTCGACGCGGAACACGGCGTCGGTGTGCTTGCGCAGTTCGCGAACGATGTCCATATCGTACTTTGTGCCGAGCTTGATCTTGTAGATCGGCCAGCCCGGCATTTCAAGCAGCTTCTGCACCATGACCTCGACCGTATCGATGCCGATGGTGAAATTCGATTGCGGCACGCGGTCGGTCGAGAGTCCCCAAAGCTTGTACACAGGCGATCCCTGCTGCTTGCCCCACAGATCGGTCGCCGCCTGGTCCAGCGCGCATTGGGCAAATGGATTTGTCTGGAGGAGCGGCCACGTCTGTTCCCAGAGATTCTCTGGATCGAGCGGCTCGGCCGACTCGACAATCGAGCGGACCGAATCAAGCGACGCACGCATCAAGTCGAGCGTCGCGCCATAATACTTGTTGGTCGTCGCCTCGCCAAAACCACGATGGACGCCGTCGGTCAGTTCCACGATCAACGTCGGCTGGACGCTCGTCGACTCGCGTGAAATCGAGAAGACGTGTCGCAACGGGAGTTGGAAATCGTGCGTCTTCAGCGTAATCATGGCGTCCCGTCAATCGTGCGGAATGGTAGCCGCCGGCTCCGCCTGCGGACGATGTGCTAAGCACGCGTAAGTTCACAACGTTCACGGGCGGGGCCGGGGGCTCTGATGCGCAGGCTACCGAGCCACTAGTTGCGGCCGCATGGCCAGCACTGCTTCGACCAACTCGTCCGAGCCGTGACGAATGACGTCGCACACTGGCAATCCGAGTTCCGCACGGACTTTCTCACGTTCAACTTCGGCCTGATCGTCATCGAGTCGACGGCTGTTCATGGCGACGCCGATCACCTTCGAAGGCCCCATCAGGTTCGCCATCACTTCGTACACTTCGACCAGCTTGGCGAGCGACGTTAGCGGAACGTACTCCATGCCGTGGGTGGCCGGGCGGGCCGCCTCGTAACACATGATCATGCCGTGCGGTGCGCAGCCATGCAGCAGGCCCAAGGTAACGGCTGAGTATTTAGGGTGCGCGAGACTCCCCTGCCCTTCGATAAAGAGCATTTCATGATGCTGGTGGGCGAGAATCTGCTTCTCGATGGCGCCGTTTACGAAATCCGCGACGACGCAATCGATGGGCACGCCGTCGCCTTCAATCATGATGCCGGTTTGCCCGCTGGCGACGAACTTGGCATCGTGGCCGCGGGCTTTCATCGCGTTGGTCAGTTCGATCGCGGCGAGCATCTTGCCGACGCAACAATCCTGGCCGACGGTGTGAATGCGGAGACACTCTTCGCGAATGTTCAGCCGGTGCGCAACTTCGTTCTCATTATTCTTACGGACGTCGGTGATCGTCGCGCCGCTCTTGGCGGCGGCGGCGACGAAGGCAGGGTCATTCGAGATGAACTCGTGTAATCCCGACACGACGTCCATGCCCTGATTGAGCGCGTCGAGAATAATCGCCTTCCACGCCGGCGGAATGCGCCCGCCAGAGGGAGCGATGCCGATCATCAACGCGTTGGCGCCTTTGCACTCCGCCAGGGTGGCCACAATGGGCGTCTCGCCGCCGACGCCAAGAAGCTCGTGCGCCGTGCGTCCGGCCTGCGTGCCGTCGATCAGGGCGACGACCTCTTCGGGACGATAACGTAGCACGCTCGACGCGGTTTTCCCGGTGACCGGCTCGGTGTGACCCTCAGTCAGAATCGCCAGACGACGTCCACTCTGTTCCACTGCCACGAAGGCCTCGCTCTCTTAGATCGACAGGTTCAGCAACCACATTCTGCGCGAAGCGGAGCGGGTGATCGCTCATTTGCGCTAACCAATCTGAGTGTAGTAGGGCGCCCGGCTCGGGGAAAGACGCACGCTGCGCAGCGAATCTCAGTTTTCGCGCAAGGCGGGGCGACGCGATTTGCGTCCGTTTCTCATGTTTCCAATAGTCGCTCCACGAGAGCGGCCTGCGACACGGGGACGTCGCTGAAAGTGCAGATCTGCACCGGCGCGTCGGCGACCGGATCGAGTCCCTGCGGCGCCCCCAAGCAGGCGACGACCGTTGGCCGCCGGGCGATCAGCGACTGTAGCCATTCGCGCAGCCGCGGCGGCAGCCCAAAGCGGTGCCAGGCCGCAGGCTTCACCACGAACGCCGCCAACAGCTGGTCAGCCGCCGCCGCCCGCCCGGCGATGGCAGCCAGCTCGGCGTCGCTCGGCTCAGCCCCCAGTTCAAGGTAATCAAGCCGCGGAAACTTCTCGGCCAGTAGCTTCCCCAGCGGCGGCGGCTCGGCATTCGAGGGCAGCGGAAAGGGATTGATCAGGACGGCGCAAAGGGTGCGTTCGGGCGAAACGGGCAACAGGCCGCCCCTCTGCTTTGGAACCGTAGTGGCACGCCGCGCGACGTCGAGAGCCATCATTTCCGTAGTTCGTCGATTTTCCTCCTCATCGAAAGCTGCAGACAATGGCGCGGCGAAGGCGGCGACCTTTAGCTCCAACACTCGAGAGAGCGCTTCATCGACGCGAGCTGGCGAAAGGTTTCCGGAAGCGACCGCCTTTTCAAGCGATGACAACGTCCCTAACGGGTCAGCAACGTCGAGCAGAACGTCGACGCCGGCCGTGAGGGCTTTCAACGCGAGTTCGCCCTCATTGGCGCAGCCGATCTTGACGCCTTCCATTAGCAGACTGTCGCTCACGACCGCGCCCTTGAAGCCAAGTGCCCCGCGCAGGAGATCGGTAAGAATCGGCTTCGAGAGCGTCGCCGCGGAGCCGGCCGGGTCGAGCGCCGGATAGCGCACGTGGGCCGACATGACCAGGGGAACGCCGGCAGCGATCGCGGCGGCGAATGGCGGCAGTTCTCGCGAATTCATCTCGGCGCGCGTTGCATCGACAGTGGGCAGCGCGTGATGGGAGTCTTCATGGGTATTGCCGTGCCCCGGAAAATGTTTCGCGGCCGAGAGTAGCCCCGCGGCATTGCAGCCGCGGACGAAGGCCGCAGCGAGTTCAGCTGCCCGTGGCGCCTCGGCGGCAAATGCCCGCGTCGAGATGATCGGATTCTGGGGATCCGAATTCACGTCTGCCACCGGGCCAAAGACGATGTGCACGCCGGCGGCTCGCGACGTTTGCCCCGTAAGTTCCGCAAATCGGAAAACAGCTTCGGCGGCTCCGGCGCCAAGAGCGTCGAACGCCATCGCGTGGGGAAAAAGCGGATAGCCTCGCAGTTGCTGCCCCGCGCCTCGCTCCAGATCAGACGAAACCAATAGCGGGTAGCGGCTCTGCCGCTGCAAGCGTGCCAGCGTCGCCGGCGTGTCGGCATAGCTGCCGTTGAAGACGATCAAGCCCCCGATCGGACAAGACCCGAGCAATCGAGCGACGCGAGCCTCGTCCTCCTCCACGGTCTTGACCGGCGGGAGATTCGAGCCAATGCGAACGAACATCAATTGGGCGAGCTTCTCGCGGAGCGACGCATCGACCGGAAACTCAACATCTTGTTCGCTTGGGGTCACGCCGCTTCCTCCGTCTTTTTGCCAAGGTCCCGATCAAGCGGGATGAATGCCACGGTGGCGAAACTGGGGATCGTACAAATCATGACCCAGATGAAAAAATGTTCGTAACCGATAAGCTGCTGCAGCCAGCCGCTCCACATGCCGGGAATCATCATGCCGAGCGCCATGCACCCGGTGCAAAGGGCGTAGTGCACGGTCTGATGTTCGCCGCGAGCGATGTAGATGCAGTAAAGCATGTACGCCGTAAAGCCGAAGCCATAACCGAACTGTTCAACGCCGACCGCCGCGGTGATGACCCACAAGTCGTCAGGCTGCGCCATCGCGAGGAAGAGGAAGGCCGCGTTAGGCAGGTGAATAATCAGAGCCATCGGCCACAGCCAGCGCTTGAGGCCATGCTTCGCGGCGACGAACCCGCCGATAATGCCGCCGAGGGTGAGCATGAGGACGCCCACGGTGCCATAGACGAAACCGACCTCGCCGGTCGTCAACGCCAGCCCCCCCTTCTCGCGCGGATCGATGAGAAACGGCGTCGCCAGCTTCACCAGCTGCGATTCCGGCAGCCGGTAGAGCAGCAGGAACGCGAGCAGCGCCAGAATGCGCGGCTTGCGAAAGAAGTCATCGAACGGTTCAAAGAATCCGCCGAGGGGGTTCGAGGCGGCAGTCGTCGGCTGCCCGTCGGCCGCCGGATGGGGCAGCGCGAAGAAGTGGTAGAGACAGACCAGCCCGAACAAGCCGGCGAGGATGAAAAAGGTCGCCGACCAAGCGAGCGTCAGGTTGCCGGAGCGGACTTCGAATGTCGCTGACGACGGCTCGTCGAGTTCGGATTCAACCTGCACCAGCGACGCGAAGGGCTCCGTCCAGTTTTGGTCGGTAACGACGAAGCGTTCCCCCTCGACGACCTTGAAGCTCGGATCGCCGCCGGAGAGCCCGACCTGAACGACTTGTTCTTCGCCCGCCGGAACTGATTTGGCCAGCCGCATGTAGACGATCGCCAGGTCGCCGATCTGCTCGCTCGCCGCCTGATCGCCAGACCGCTGCGGCCCGAATCTGGCGCGGATCCAATCTTCCAGGCGAGCCAACCAGCCAGGCGAATCGTTGCCGCCTTTCGGCGTCGCCTCTTCCGGAGCTGGATAGAATCCGCGGTCGACGTTCCACTTCCGGACTTGAGCGACAAGCGCCTCGCCGTCCGACTTCGCGCGGTCGCCGATGCTGAGTTGCAACTTGTTGCTGCTGGCGACGACGTGCTGCGGACCGTCGTCGTCGATGGCGGCGAACGAGGCGGGCTCAGCGGTAAGCGGCCGCGGCGTCTCGGTCGTCGCCGCAACATTGATTCTCACCAATGGCAAGCCGGTTGAAATCTCCAATTGCCCGGCCAGCATCACCAGCAGGCCTTGCCCGGCGATCATCGCCAGCCGATAGGCCGTGCTGCGAATACCGACGAACCAAGCCTGTTCATGACTAGAAAGTGCCAGCAAGTAAAACCCGTCCGCCGCAACGTCGTGCGTCGCCGAAGCAACCGCGACGAATGCCAGCGCCGCCAGGGTATAACGGACGAAGTCGGCCGCCGGGATGGCGAGCGCCGCCGCCCCGAGCCCGGCTCCGACGAGCAGCTGCATCACGATCACCCAGCCGCGACGCGTCCCGATCCGCTGCACCAGCGGGCTCCAAAGCGGCTTGATCACCCAAGGCAGGTAGAGGACGCTCGTGTAGAAGGCGATCTGACTGTTGCTTACGCCGAGTCGCTTGAACATGATCACCGCGACGGTCATCACGACGACGTAGGGAATTCCCTGCGCGAAGTAGAGACTTGGCACCCAAGCCCAGGGGGTGCGCGTCCGATCGGCGTTGGGCGAGCTTGGCCGCACGGGTGCTACTGAACCCTCACTTCCACGATTTCACCTTCGCGGCCTAAGCGAGTTACCGCCGAGACGGCGACTTCTTCCGCTGTGGCGCCGGCTTGCGCCGTGAGCAGTTTTCGCGTCTCGCGGCCGGGCACGATTTCGGTCGTCCACACGTCTCCGCTGCGCGTGCGAACCACCCAAAGCCACGGCGGCTTGTCGTCGCCTGACTTGAGTTCCAACGCCACGCTTTGGCCGTTTCGCTTGGCGGCGACCTCCGGCTTGGCGGGTGCTTCGTCGCCGAGCCAGGGGGATGCGGGAACCAGCGCCGGTTCCTGATAGACGCCGCCCTTCAACTTGTCGGTCAGCCCGTCGCGATTGTCGAAGATGCACTTGATGCTGAAGAAGACGTTGCCCGGACCGTTTGGGACGATCTCGCGCGTCAACTCGATCTGCTTGATCACCTCCTCCGCCGGCCAAGCGTTGCGGGCTGGGGCCACGTCGGGCGACTTGCGGACGCTGTGGGCCCCGTTGCCGGGCCAGAGATGACGCTGCTTCGCGTTCTCGCTACTCCACCACGCGAGCAACTTGGGGTAGCTCTGCGGTCCCTCGATCTGCCAATAGAGTTGCGGGGTGAAGTAGTCGACCCAACCTTCGTTGAGCCACTTCTTCGCGTCGGCGTAGAGCGTGGCGTACTGGTCGAGACCCTGAATCCCTTCGGGGTGGCCCGGACGCCAGATGCCGAAGGGGCTGATTCCCACCAGCACCCATGGCTTCTCCTTCTTGACTGCTTTGTACATCTCTTCGACCAGGCGATCGCAGTTCTGGCGACGCCAATCGTCCTTCGACATCTTGGGCTTCGCGGCCGGCTTGCCGTGGGCATCCTCCGCGCCGTGGGCCGCTTCCTCGCCATGCTCCTCGCCAGCGGCATGTTCTTCATCGACTGCGTGCTCCGACGCTTCACCGTGCGCTGCTTCGTCCTCGTGGGCCGGGGCCTCCTCCTCATGCTCAGGGTCTTCGCCGTGTTCCGCCTCCTCAGCGTGTTCCGTCTCCTCGCCATGAGCCGCCGCGTCGCCATGCCCCGATGCGGCGCCATGCCCGCCCTCGCCGTGGGCGTCTGCCGACTCCATGGCGGCCATCGCCCGCTCGTAGCTCTCATCGTCGGGAAACGGAACCGGCTTGCCCTCTTGGTCGTTGATTGGATAGGGGTAGAAGTAGTCGTCGATATGGACGCCGTCGATGTCGTAGCGCCGCACCACGTCGGTCACCACGTCGATGAACCGCTCGAGCGACGCAGGCTCGCCTGGATCGAACCAGAGATAGGCGCCGTACTCACGAACGATCTCCGGGAAGGAGCTACTAATGTGCGCGGGGGCCGGCGCCGTCTGCGCGTCGCTGTGGCGGACGCGATAGGGATTGAGCCAGACATGAAGCTGCAGTCCCCGCTTGTGCGCTTCGTCGACCGCAAACTTCAACGGATCGTAAAAGGGTTTTGGCGGGACGCCCATCGTGCCGCTGAGGTACTCGGACCAGGGTTCAATGCGTGACGCGTACATAGCGTCGGCCGAAGGGCGGATCTGGAGGATCACCGCGTTGAGATGGAGCGCGACGGCCTTGTCGAGCAGCGCGACGAGCTCCGCCTTCTGCCGCTCGGTCGAGAGCCCCTTCCGCGAGGGCCAGTCGATGTTGGCGACCGTCGCGATCCAGGCGGCGCGAAACTCTCGCTGGGGCGTCGGGACCTCTTGCGCCGGCGCCGAGGGGGCGCCGACGGATGCGGCCACGGCGAACGCCGCCAATGCTAGCCAACTTGCACGTCGATGAATCACGCCTGAACTCTCCCTGGGGTTCCGCTGCTTGGGGCGATTGCCGCATGCTTCGCCGAACTGCCATCATACCGATTTGGCATCGCGCGGTCAGCGCGACATCTCGCACGCGGATCGCGCGCCAGGCGCCATCGCGCTGCGCTATTGTCGGCCGGGCTTGAATTGTCCGCAGCGCAATCGCCGCGCGATGGACACAACCGTCTCGTATTGCGGCCGCACTGCCGCTCAAGGCGGTCAATTCCGCGACGAAGGGCATCGTTTTGCGTGGCGAGGTGCGGCATGCGTTTTGTCCAATCGATCGTGACAAAACCGACGTTCTGTCAAAAAATCTGGTGCGTTCGCGGCGACGATGGCTGCGAGCGACGACGCCGAACGAAGCGGTGCGCTCTGTCGCCGTGCGCGCTGCCATAGCCATGCGAGGGGCGCGGATCCGCGGCCTTCAACAACACTGTCGGCCGGCAATCGCGGGCCACTCAAGTTCCGTCTCCGAGCTCGAACGCATTATTTTCTGAAAGCGCGCGGCCAAAAGCGAGATGGTAGTCGCCTATTTGGACGATTTTGTGGAAAGTTGGTGCGCGGCCAATTTTAGGGAGTTGACAGTGGTGACGCGTAGGGCGGCTTTGGCGCTTGCTGGGAAGCGACCGAGGCGCGGGCGACTTGGAGACAGCGTGACGGAGGCGGGACGCCCCGGCTCGCTTGATTATGGGGGGAGGCGGATGGCGCGTTCGCGCGGACGCAGCAATGAAAGCAGCCGCTCGAGTTTGGAGCCCGAGCGGCTGTTGCTATCTCTTCGCGTGATTGCCCAGCCAATGCCAGAGGCTCGGTTATCTAGGCGCGTTGGCGACGAACGACGCTGCCGAGACCGAGGAGGCCCAGCCCGGCGAGGGCGAGGGTGGCGGGCTCGGGGACTTGGAGCGTTTCGAGACGGGCGTTGTCGAAGTTGGCCGAAGCGGTCGACGACAACCCTGATCCGAGACGAACCGTTTCGTAGCTGCGGGCGGTTCCGGTGTTCGCAATGGTCTGCGCGAGAAACCCATCGACGTAAAAGTTAAAGACCAGGTCGGAGATATCGACGCGCAGGTTGTGCCAACCGGTCGAGCGAAGGGGCGCACCGGCGTTGTTGAGCTTGAAGTAGGCGCTGGCTCCGGTGCCGCCGTCGAGTCCGAGAATGCGCGCCATGTAGTAGTTGCCGCCATCGGCCGCCGAGGTGAGATTGTTATTCAATCCCATCGAGACGAGTTGCCCGGTGCTGGTCGGACTGGCCCCGTCCTGCAAGTTGGCGAATTGGCGGTACGGGGCGAGCGCGGCGTTGGAGTCGTAGAAGTCGAAGCTGAAGGAAACGATGTTGCTGCCGCTGACGACGCCGGTCTCGGCCACCGTCTGCCCATTGCGCTGGGCCGTCGTGGCGTAGTTGACGGAGTTGGGGGCGCTGACGGAAAGAGCGCTGGTGAGCGTGCCGCCGGTCGTGATGGGCGCCCAGACGGCGTCGAAGGCGGCCTGATTGGCGTAGCCGTCAAAATTATCGCTAATGAGGAGAGCCGCCTCGGCGCGGCTGGACGAGATCGCCGCGATCGCCATGGCGGCGAGCGCGAAGGATCTCACGAACTGGGTAACTTTCATTAGACTTCCCTCCTGCTGATGTGGGTCAGCGCTGCAGATTCAAAACAAGACGAGTAAGTACATATGGCGCGTCGGCGTTGTTTCCGCCAGTTGCAGTCTATTTGGGGGGACGGGGGCCCTCAACGATTTACGCGCAGGTCTTTCACGCTAACGCGCAAGGGATGAAGGCGCCGTGGCGGTCAAGCTTGGCTCCGCGCGGCGGGGAGGTTCTCGCCTATGAGGGCTATGGGACGCTGAAATCAATCGTCTGATCTTTGCCTTCCGGTCCGACGGTTGCGGTCAGCGGCGTGTCCAACCGCGAAGCAAACTGGCGGGGGAGTTTACGGGAAGTCGGCGGGACAGGATCGCCCTCCTTCCATCCCGGCGGCAGCTCCGCGCCTAGGTTCACGGTGACGCGATACTCGCCGGGGGGGAGTTGAGCCAAATAATCGCCATTGCTCAGCGGAGCGATCACCGGCCGGCCGTCGCCCGGGTAGAACATCAGCGAGGCATTCGAGAGCGGCTGTCCTTCATAGAGGACCCGTCCTGAAAGTGACGTAACGCTGGACTCCCCGCCGCAACCAATCATCGGGAGGATCGAGAGTGCCAGCGACGTCGACGACGCGATCCAGACACGACGCCGATAGCCGTCATTGCGGAATGATTTCATCGCCGTTTCGTGATCCATAAGCCAAGTAGGCGTTGAGGTCGATGCCCTCATTGATAAAGCGGACGCTTCCATCGCCCAATGCGAAGTTTGCGCCGCCCGGATGCAAGCTGCCGAATGGGAGGTTGTTGACCGACAGAGTGCGCGGCGTGGTAGCGGGCACGGCAGGCCGGTCTCCGGCAGCATTGTCATGGCCGATATATTGGCCGGTGAACGGATCATGGTTCACCAAGCCTTTATCGTTAATGTTCTTGCAGGCGAAGAAAGCGGTGGCGGCTTGAGGTCCTTTGGGCGAGCTCTTCTTTGCGCTCGACCACTCGGCCGTAGGCGTACCGTTCCAATAGGCGCCGATCATCCAAGTGCGGATTTGATAGACGCGCTCGCCGAGCAGGAACGTATTGCTGGCGCCGTCGGTGACCTGCTTGAAGGAGACTGGCCAATCTTGGATTAGCAGGCCGTCGTAATTATTCGGGCCGAGGATGTCGTTGTCGTTTCCGCTGGCAGCCCAGACGCAATAGTGGGCCCCATCGCGCGATGACGGGCACTTGCCGGTGCGCGCGTGGTAGGAGCCGCTTACCCCAGCGTAGCTCATGCCTTTGCGATCTACATTGCCATACTTCTCGGCCTGGGTGCGCAGATCGGGGTCGCTGGGACATAGATAAGAGGGGAGCATCAACTTGTTGAGGCCGTCAAGCGCGCTGCCGTAGGCGTCGGGCGACTTCTTGTACTGATCAATAGCGTCCTGACTAACGCCGGACTGTTCGACGTACGGCAGAATGAGGACGGCCCAAGCCAAACCGCTCCCCTGCGTGATGTACGTATTCGTGCTTCCGGGGGGCAGGGCTCCGCGAGCCGTCTCGTAGTTGAGACAGGCGAGCGCAATGTTCTTTTCCTGATTGACGCATTGGCTACGCCGGGCCGCCTCACGGGCAGCCTGGACGGCCGGCAACAACAGCGCGACAAGCACGCCGATGATCGCGATGACGACCAGCAACTCCACTAGCGTAAAGGCGTCGCGAGCGACAGCATGCCGACGAAGACGCATGAGGTTGTTCCTGCACGAGACGGACTGGCTGGAAGTCGAACCGGGCGAAGCGCAAGCGAATTCAGGGGACGCTCAACTCCTCCGCCTTCCTCTACCTAATCTTAGGCAGCGCGCACAAATCAACAATCAAGACCGTGCGCACTTATTTCTCTCATTAGCGCACTTGGCGCAGGGCGCAATCCGGTCGCGCGTTGATGCTGAGGGGCGGCAAAGAGACGAAGCCGAAGCTTGCCGGGGCAAGCTTCGGCTTGAGTGTCGCGGTCGATGAAACAAAGACGAGGCCTCGTGGCGTCGGCGGGCGTGCCGACGTCGATGAGTTAGCCTCTTCGGCGAGCCACGGCGCAACCGGCGACGAGAGCCGCGGCGGCCATCGCCATGGAGGTCGGCTCCGGAATGGATCCAACGGCGGCGATCGCGGGCGCCCCGCCGAACTTCGTCTTCCAGAGATCGAGGTCGGCCCCGTCGACGTTGCCGTCGCCGTTGGCGTCGCCGGTCGACTTGTTTGGTTGGCCGGTGAGGCCGAAGCCTCGCTGCCAAATTAAGAAGTCGGCGCCGTCAACGACGTTATCGCCGTTGAAGTCGGCGTTGTTTGCAGGCGGCGTCACGATCACGGGGTTGAGCGTGACGTTGACATTGTCGTAGTAGGCTTCCTTCCCGTTATTGGTCAGTCCCGCACCGAGACGGACGACCTCGTAGCTGCGACGCGTCGCATCGGTGCCGACATTGCTTACCCGCTCGGCGAGTACGTTATCGACGTAGAATTCGTAGTCCGTGCTAAGATCATCATCAGATGAAATGATCACCTTCAGGTTGTGCCAGCCGACCGAACGGAGGCCAACGCCAAAATCATTGAGCTTGAAGAACTGGCCGGATGCGAGACCTCCTCGCTCGTTAGGACCGCCGTCGGGATCGATGCCGGTGGGATTGGCATTCGTATCCGAGGGAGCGAAGCCGACGATGCGAGCCATGTAGTAGTTGCCGCCGCTGTCGCCACTCAATTGATTATTGTTAAGACCAAGTGCGATCAACTGATTGCCGGCAGTCCCAGGCCCGTCTTGAAGGTTGGCATACTGACGAAACGGATTACCTGTTCCGAATGCGTCGTAGAAATCGATGCTGAACTGAATTTTGTTTTCTGTCGAGGGTTGCAGCGTCTCTTCAAAAAACCGTTCATTCCTTTGCGCGTTTGCGTTGGCGCCAGCAGGAACCTGGTTCGAATCATTCTCGGCCGCGACAAGAAACGAATTGGATGGGCTAGAAGATTGCACCGACGAAAGCGTCCCGCTCGGTTGTGTTCCGACGGGAGTCCAGTTGACGTTCAGCGCGGCCTGATCAGCGTAGCCGTCGAAATCGTCGTTCAGCAAAACTGTCTGAGCAGACGCAGTCATCGCCGACAGCATGGTCAGCGTGAGCGCTAGTCCAAATCGAGCAGCCATTTGTCCCGTACCCTCCGAGAATCTGTTATGTGAGCTTGGTCGGCGCGACGAGCGAGCAGAGCGGCGGAACGTTCAGTCGGGCCGAGGCTCGCCGCGCGGATGGCGCGGCGCGAAATGATCTGGTTGCCTGGGAGACTGTCTTCACCGCCTGCTTTCATCTTAGTGAAGAGCCGCAAGACGACGCATGAAGCGGTGCGTTATTTTTTCGCGCTTTGGCGCAAAGAGAGTTGGGAGGCGAGAGGTCGGAGGTCGGGAGAACGACGCGAACTGGGCGGCCAATGGGACGCGCAGGTCAGGAGTATCGGACCGCTGGCCTCTGACGCCTCGCCGCTTGTGATCAGCTGCGTGTGAGTTGCTTGCGGTACGCCAGCGGCGTTTTGCCGAAGCGTTTGCGGAAGGCGACGCCGAAGCGGGTGCCGTTGGCGAAGCCGCAGGCGGAGGCGATTTCGCCGATCGACATGTCGGTGCGCGCCAGCAGTTCGCGACCTTTATCGAGACGGACGCGGCGGATTTCCTCGGCGGGGCTGCGGCCGAGGTAGCGGCGGAACTGGATTTCGAGGCTGCGGCGCGAGACGGGAACCTCGTGGAGAATATCTTTGACGACAATGTCTTGAAACGCCCGCTGCTGAATGAAGCGGAGGGCGCGGACGACCGTGTCGTCGTCGATGGCGAGGATGTCGGTCGATTGGCGGCTGATCACCCCGTGGGGGGGGATGCGAATGGGCTGCGCGGGGGGGCGTTCGCCGTTCATCATGCGGTCGAGGGCGGCGGCGGCCTCGTAGCCGATGCGGCGACCAGCCAGCGCGACGCTACTGAGGGGAGGCGTGCAGACTTCGCACATCAAGTCGTCGGTGTCGCCGGCGAGGATGGCGACCTGATCCGGGACGCGAATGCCGGCCATGTAACAGATTTCAGCCAGTTGGCGACCGCGCTGGGCGTCGACGGTGAAAATGGCGATCGGTCGCGGCAGCGAGGCGAGCCAACGGCTGACGCGACGCTGCTGTTCTTCCCAACCGATTTTGCGGCCGACGCGATAGCCGGGTTTGTATTCGTGGCACTCCAGGCCAGCGGCGCGAACGAGTTGGATGAACTCCTCGCCGCGCTTCGAGGAATAGCGATGGTTCGGCGGGGCGAAATAGGCGAACTTTTCGAAGCCGCGGTCGCGAAGGTGATGGAACGCGAGTTGAGCCCGCTCGGCGTCGTCGGTAATGACGTCGCAGACGCCGGGGAGTCCTTGGAAGAGCGTGTCGACGTTGACGACGGGCACCTTGCGCTTGCGAACCTGATCGACCTGCAAGCGATTGCCGAACCGTACGATCACGCCGTGGCCGTTCCAGAGGTCGGGGAGCGCGGAGCGCTGGTCATGGTCCTGCGGATCAAGCAGCAGATTCCAGTGACCGTGGTTCTGGGAGTAGTCGGCGATGCCACGGATGACGCTGCAGCCCCAGCTATCATCCGTCTCGACGAGGACCGCGACTTGGCGAGTCTGGGGGCGGGAATCCATGGGCAAGCATTCTTACAAATGCGCAAGGTGGCTTCGCCAAACAGGGCGATCGCTGCGTCAGCTGAATAAACATGATCAGCTGGCGTCCTCCTTATTGTAGGCAGGGCCGGCGGAGAAATCTGCGCATTTTCGAGAGGAATCTGCGTGCTGTTCCCTATTGGAGGCCGGACGAACCGCTAAGCTAGTGCTAAACTGGCCGGCGCGAGGCGCCAGTAACCCAGCAACAGTCGAACGGAAGGCTGTTCGCGGGGACTGGACGCGGCTTCGGCGGCACTTCACGCGGACGTCGGGCACGACTCGGGGGTTTCTGATCTTCGACGTGCACGAGCCAGGGATCCTGCGGGACACCTGAACGTCACACGCAGCAAGGAGTTAGCGCTATGGCGACCGTTGCGGTGGGATTGATGAGCGGGACGAGCGGCGACGGGGTCGACGCGGCGCTGCTTGATACCGACGGCGAAAACAAAATTGGCTTCCTGGGCGGGCTCACCCTGCCCTACGACGACGACCTGCGCGGCCGCCTGCTTGAGACGTCGCAGCATGACGTGCCGCTAGCGGAGGTCCTGCGGATCGAGAAGGAAATCTCCGAGCACCACGTCGAGGCGGTGCGAAGGCTGCTGGACGATCATCCCAAGCTGGCGAAAAAAGTCGAAGTGATCGGCTTTCACGGCCACACGGTGCGCCATTCGGCGAGCGACGGGATCACGATGCAGATCGGGAACCCGTGGATCCTCTCGCGCGACTTGAAATTGCCGGTGGTGAACGACTTTCGGCGCTGCGACATCGCCGGCGGAGGCCAAGGGGCGCCGCTCGTGGCGATGTTCCATCGCGCGCTGTTCAGCAGCGAGCCGCGGCCCACGGTCGTGCTCAACCTGGGGGGCGTCGCGAATGTCACGTGGCTCGGCGAGAACGATGAGATCATTGCCGGAGATACCGGTCCGGGATGCGGCTTGATCGACGAATGGGCCCAAACGATGGCGGACCTGCCGCATGACCGCGACGGGCACTTGGCGCTGGCGGGTAAGGTCGATTGGGAGACCGTGGAGCAGGCGCTCGACTCGCCGTTCTTCGGGCTGCCGCTGCCCAAGTCGGCGGATCGCTTCGACTTCGACCATGTCGACGTTTCGCCGCTGAGCGTGGAGAACGGCGCCGCGACGCTGTGCGCGGTGACGGCCGAAGCGGTGTTTCGGGCGGTGAAGAACCTGCCGGCCATGCCGCAGAAGACATGGGTTACGGGCGGCGGCGTGCATCACCCCTTCCTGATGAAGTTGCTGGGCGAACGGCTGGGCGACATTCAGAATGTGAGCAAGTTCGGACTGAACCCCGATACGCTGGAAGCGGAGTGCTTTGCCTGGCTGGCGGTGCGGCATCAGCGGGGATTGCCGCTGACGATTCCCGAAACGACCGGTTGCGCCAAGCCGTTGAGCGGCGGCGTGACGGTGAAGTTCGGCTAGCGTTGCTAGCGGCTTGCGGGGCGGATGGCAGTCGGCGGGTGCGCCCGAGGGCTGCCGTGCTAGCGGCTTTGGGGTTTGGCGAGTCGGCGGGGACCGCTATAGTCGCCGCCCCCGAGCAGGGGTCGGCGGCCAGTGGACGGCTCGCCGAAGTTGGCTCGCCCGAACCCCTCACGTCTCATCATGAACGCGCGGTCGCCCCGCTCAAACTTGAAGTCGCTGGCCCTGGCCATGGTCGCATGCAGCGCGGCTATTGGTTGCGGCACGTCGCGCATGAGCAACACGGCGCGGACGGCGACGGAGCAATTGCTGATCTCCGACGCCGTGGATCGCACGGTGCAACAGATCAACTTCAAGGTGCTCGCCGGCGAGGCCGTCTTTTTCGATACGGCGCAGATGGGCGACGTCGTCGACAAGGGATACCTGATCAGTTGCATGCGGCAACATCTGTTGGCTTCGGGCTGCGTGATGAAAGAGAAGCGCGAAGAGGCGACATTCATCATTGAGCCTCGCGTCGGGGTGATTGGCACCGACAGCCATGATCTGATGTTCGGCGTCCCGGCGTTTAGCGTGCCCCAGGTGGTGCCGGGCACGCCGCTGCCGTCGTCAGTGCCGGAGATTGCCTTCGCGAAACGTCGCGATCAGATGGGGGTCGCGAAGATTGCCGTATTCGCCTACCGGCGGGAAACGGGCGAGCCGGTGTGGCAATCGGGCATGGCGATGAACAAGAGCACGGCCAACGACATCTGGCTGTTTGGCGCCGGGCCGTTCCAAAAGGGGACGATCTACGACGAAACGCGCTTTGCCGGCATCGTGAAGAAGAAGGAACTGGAAGAAGAAGACGCGAAAGCCGCGGTAGAAGTTGAAGAGGAAGCGGTATTCGCGGGGGCTCCAGCCAAGGCCCACCAGGCGAAGGCCGAGGGCGTGGTACAGGCCTCCGCCGAAGCCCCGGTGGAAGCGGGCGGCGGTCCTCCGGTGCTGCCGCCGCCGGCGCGGCCCATCGCTGAAGCACCGAAGCCGGCGGAGGCGAAGGAAGATCCCGCGACCACGGCGGGGTGAGAGCTTACGGGAATGCTAAATGGGGAATGGGGCATGGGTTGAAATAGCTCCCCATTCCCCACTCCCCATTCCCCATTTGTGCAGCGGCTAATTAACCTCATCAAACGCGAGCGGGTCTTCGTGCTTCGGGTCGGAGATGCGGATTGACTTCTTGCCGCCGAGCAAATCGTCGAGCAAGTTGCCGACGAGCTCCGCCCGCCAGCCCTTGAGCAGCGCCGGGGTCTCGTTCGGATCGATGCCGCCAAAGCCATATCGGTACGCGATCAACTCGCGAACGTCGGTGGCGGTGCCGACCATGCTGGCGGCGACTTCAGCCTGCCGGCAGATGGAGGTGAGCGCCGGCGTAAGAAACTGGCCGAGGAGGTTTAGCTGGGGCGGCGGTTCGCGCTGCGTGTGACGTTCGCCGCGTTCGAGCGGCGCGTCGAGCCCGCGTCGGACGCACGCGGCGAGTTCTTGGGCCTTGCGCCGCAAGTCGCCGCGCTGCAAACCGCGAATGGCGAGGATCTGGTCGGGCTGGTCGGTCTTCCGCTTGGCGATTTCAACGAGCAGGTCGTCGCGGAGGAGTCGCTTGGGGGGTTGATTCAAGCGGCGGGCCTCGTCCTGCCGCCAGAGCCAGAGCTCGCGGACGACGGCGAGGTTGCGCGCATTGAGCGTGCCAATCCCGGAAACTCGGCGCCAATCCTTGCGGTCTTGCGAGTCGACGATGCTCTGTTGCCACCCGGCGAGCTCGTCCTTCAGCCAGGTCAGCCGGCCGCGCTTGTTGAGCAGCTCGGTCAGGCGATCGAACAATGGCAAGAGGTAGCGGACGTCTTCCAAGGCATAGTTGATCTGGGCATCGGTGAGCGGACGGCGGCGCCAGTCGGTGCGTTGCTCCCCCTTCATCGGCTGCTTGCCGAGGAACTTGCCGACGACTGAGCCGTAAGAGGCGGGGAACTCGTTCGAGCAAAAGCCCGCGGCATACTGGACGTCGAAGCTGCGCTGCGGAACGGCGCCGACGGCGCGGAGCATGAAGCTCAGCTCCTCGCGGCCGGCATGGAAAACCGTTGTCTTTTCGCGGGCGGCCACCGCTCGCCAGAACGGCAGCACGTCGACGGTCTGCGGGTCGACGACTGCCATTTCGTCGGGAGTGACGACCTGGATCAGGCAAAGCTCGGGATGGAATGTATCTTCGGAAACGAACTCCGTGTCGAAGCCGATGATGGGCGCGGCGGCGACGCGATCCGAGAGATCGTCGAGATCACGTTGCCGGGTAACGATGGGAGAAGGCACTGGGCGCGTAGTTCGGAATTGGCGGAGGGAGCCGACGACATGCGAAACGGCGGGAAACCGCCATTCTAGGTCGGGCGGAGCACGCCGAAAAGCTTGGATTGTGCCGGCGCCACGCAAGGCGAATCGCTTGGTCGGGAGCGGTGCGGCGGTTGTAGCATGGTTTGGGGGGTTCGCGTGTCGCCGGTTACGGCCGCAGGATAAAGATCCAGTCCATCAGAGCCAGAATGGGAAGTAAGATCAGCAGGCTGTACCCCATGTAGCCGAAGAAACTCGGCATTTTCACGCCGGACTTCTCGGCGATGGCTTTCACCATGAAGTTCGGACCATTGCCGATGTAGGTCATTGCTCCCATCAGCACGGCGCCGAGACTGATGGCAACGAGCAACGGTTCGGGGACGCCGCCGGTCGGGCCGCCGGCGAGGTCAGGATCTTGGGCCGTCTGGAAGAAGACGAGGTAGGTCGGGGCATTGTCGAGGAAGGAAGACAACGTGCCGGTCGCCCAGAAGAACTTTCCGGGGCCCATATCGAAGCGTTCGACGAGGTAGGCCCCATTGGCTTTGAGGATTTGCAGCGCCGGTTGCATGCAGATGAAGATGCCGACGAAGAGGGCGGCCACTTCGACGATCGCATCGTAGTTGAATCGGTTAGCCAGGCGCGGTTGACGAGGTCCGCAGGCGAGCGACAGTGCGACGAGCCCTAATTGCACCGCCTCGCGAAAGTACATCCAAGGATGCCACGACGCGCCGGGGAACGCCTTGCTGGGATCGAGCGTCGCCACCGCGGCGACGATTCCCAGAAGGAGTAACCCATTAACGCCCAGGCCGCTGACCCGCAGTCGGCGGACTTGAGCAACGTCTCGCTCGATGTCGCGTACGGCCTCGCGCGGGTGATGATAGAACTGGTCCATCAACCAGTAGATGACGATCAACGACCCGTTCACGAAGAGCCATTCGGGCCACAAGCGGAGCGTCCAGAGGAAGTCGACGCCCTGCAGATACCCCAGAAAGAGCGGCGGGTCGCCGATCGGCAGCAAGCAGCCGCCGCAGTTGCAGACGATGAAGATGAAGAAGACGACGGTATGGGCGACGCGCTTGCGTTCCTGGTTTGTTTCGAGGAGAGGACGAACCAGCAACATCGCGGCGCCTGTCGTGCCAATCAAACTGGCCAGAACTCCGCCCGCCAGCATGTACATGGCATTGATGGTGGGAGTCGCTTCAAGATCGCCGGTGATGCGGATGCCGCCCGCGATCGTGTAAAGGCTGAAGAGCAGCACGATGAAGGGGACGTACTCTTGCAAGAGCGCATTTCCAAGCACGGCTTGGAGATAATCGTGCTGGAAGAATCCAGCGTGCGCGTCAACGACGCGGTGGCCCGGCCAGTGGGCCTCGACGGGCGCTGCGTGGAGAAAGGCGTAGTACGCCAGCGTGATCGCGCCCAAGCCGGCGGCGACGATGAACCGATTGAGGTTCTTTTCCCACCAGTGCTCGGTCGCGTGCATCAGCGGAAAAACGGCGATGGCGCCGAGCAGCAAGACGAACGGCGCCACGGTCCACAGCGGCGGCGGAGCGATGTTGCCGTGCTCGTCAGCCGCATGCGTCGCAACGCCATCGGCGCCGACTCCGCGCTCCTCGACATGGTCTGTTTCTGCGACCGGCGCGTGCGCTTCGAGGGCCGCGGCGGTCCACCGTTGCGGGTAACCAGCCGCAAAGCTCAGCGCGTAGAGCGAAATGATCGCGACGATCGCCCACAGCGCCTTATTTCCGGCTGCAGGCAAGTCGGTGGTGGTCGTCGTCATGGAAATTCCAAGCCATTGCGTTCGCCGCCTCGCGAAGTAATTCGAGAGACCCAAAGATTAAGTGGTACGGCGCACTACGTCTACTGGGGCGAGCAACGGCAACGCCGGTTCGTTGGACAACCGACTCCCTCCGATCGGGGCGAAAATGCGGTACACTGCTGACGTTCCACGGCAGTAGCGAAGACTCATCGGCCGCCGTGGTAATCGCTCCAGATGGCCCTCGCTCCACACGATGCTCGAAGTCTGGCTACAACCGAATCGCCGTGCACTATGGAGCACGCTACTGACGTTCGCAGCGATTGGCGCGCTCGCAACAGTCGGGGCGTGGTGGTTCGAATCGTTGATGGTGCGGATCGTTCTCGGCGCCGCGGCCCTGCTGGCCGCGCTGATGGTTGGAGCGTCAACGGTAGAATTGCGGCGGCCGCGGATCGCCTTTCAGGATGGCCAGGTGCTGTTCAATTTGCGCGGCAGCGCGCCGGCGGCGGTGCCCGCCGAGGTGGTGGAGGCGTTTTTCCTGGGACAAGGTCCGGCCCACTTGCCGACGATCCGCACGATGGTCCCCGAGTGCGTCAACTTGGTGGCGCGGCTGTCGGAGAAGGCGCCGGAGTGGGCGAAGGTCGACGTCAAACCCGCGCTCGGCGCATGGTGCGAAGGCTACGTGACCATTCGCGGCACATGGTGCGAACCGCTAACCAACGAGGTGATTCGTCGGCTCAATCGCCGCTTGCGCGAGATTCGTGAAGCGGCCGCGGCCGCCGGCGAGGAAGCGCCGTGACGAAGCTGCTCGTGAGCGTACGGAGCGCCGCCGAAGCGGAGGCGGCGATTCGCGGCGGCGCCGATTGGATTGATTTGAAAGAGCCCGATCGGGGGCCGCTTGGCGCCGTGAGCTGCGAAGTCGCGCGCGCGATCGTCGCTGAAGTGCAAGATCGCGCCCCGATTTCGGCCGCAGCCGGCGAGTTGTGCGATTGGCCCGCCTCCGATGCGCGCGACCTGCTCGCAGTCCCTGGCATCAGTCAGCTGAAGCTCGGCTTGTCAGGATTTGGCGGCAGAAGCTGGCATGGTGGGTGGTTGTCTGCGCGGCGAGAAATTCACGCGGCGGGAAAGGATCTCGTTGCGGTCATCTACGCTGACGCCGCGGCCGCCAAGTCCCCTGCCCCGCTTGAGATCGCAGCGCTGGCCGGAGCGACGGGAAGCCGGTGGTTACTCATCGATACGTTTGATAAGCGGGGTGGAAACCTATTCGATCATCAATCTGCGCTTGAGTTGAACGAGCTCTTTCATTTCGCCCGCGGGCACGGCGTCACGACGGCGGCCGCTGGGCGCTTAACGGCTGCTGCGATTGCCACTTTGCCGCTGAATGTCGTCGACGTGGTGGCGGTACGGAGTGCGGCGTGCGGGGGAGATCGCAGGGGCCTCGTTTCAGCTGAGAGCGTCGCGACGCTGCGGCGATTGGTCCGCAACTTGGCAGCCGTATCGCAGGCGTCCGCCGACGACGACCCGCGGCGGGCTGACTCTCTTGGCGATTCTCGGCGTTTTCGGGAAGCGAGCCAATTTCCTTGACACCTCGCGCGGTTCCGCCATATTGACGGGCTGACGTCCCGGAGGGCGTCTGCGACCATCCGTCGTGGATCTCATCTGGATTTTTTGTGGGGGAGATCAAGACGTGCCAAAGTCGGTGTTGGAAGCGATCAAGCAAGGGGAATGGGATTTCGAACCGGAATCGATCGAAGAGCGTCGGTTCGACGCCACGCGGGCCATGCCCGGGACCGATGAAAAGCTGGAAGTCCTGGCCGCCCGCGTCCGAGCGGGCCTGCCGCTGTGGCATGGCCATGACCGGACAGATCTCGACGACCTCGAAGCCTAGCGTCGAGGCGACGGTCGCCCATGAGGAGCGTGCGGGAGTTTGGATTCCGTGTTCGCGTCGAGCGCGGCCTAACCTATCGGGGCCGCGCGGCGTAAGATTCCCTGTGCCTGAGTCCGGATTTGGTTTCGAAGTCGCTCCCTGGGCCTCACTTCGAGGGCCGGGGATTAATGCAGGAGCGCTCGCGTGCCGAAGTTTCACCTGGAAGTTCCCCACACGTTCACCGCCGACGAGGCGAAGTCGCGGTTGGAACGGTTCATCGACTCCCTTCAGGCGCAGTACGGCGACAAGGTGAGCGAATTGGAACAAGCGTGGAACGGAAACAAACTCACCTTCGGCTTCAAGACGTTTGGGATCAAGATCGCCGGCGCGATCGAAGCCCTCGATCAAAAGCTTGCCGTGACGGGAGAGATCCCATTCACCGCCATGATTTTCAAGGGGAAGATCGAAAGCGAAGTGAAAGAAAAGCTCGCGCGATTGATGAGGGCGTAGGTCGACCCGCTTCCTTCGCCAGGTGAGTGCTCAGCGCTTGCGGATGAGGACGCGGGATTGCTGACGCTCGCACGTCAGACCGGCCGGCTCAAGCAGGGCTTCGAGCAATCCATCGAGGTCGGCCTTCGCAACCTTGCACGAGACGAGCACATTGCGGTCGGCGGCGGTGGCGGGAATCGCGGCGTCCCACTCCAGTTGCAGATCGAGTTGCGTCGCCAGTTGATTCAGCACCGCAGTAAGCGGCTTGTTTTCGATCGTTAGCGTGAAGCGACGGTCCTCGAGCTCGCTGCCCGCCACGTTGGCCGCGCCCGATCTTAGCGCTGCGGCGGCCGCGGCCACGGCGCCCGTGGACCGACCCGACAATGCAGCGCGTAGACGCTGGTGATCTTCAACGCGAGCGACGATGGTGGGCCGGCTTCCGTCGCCGGACGACGTTGCCTCCGGCAACGCGGCGACCGCGGCGTCGAACGCCGCCGACTGAGAACTCGGCACTCGATATTCTTGTGCGATCGCCACCGGCCGATCGATCGGCTTGATTTCCAATATCTCGCCATCGTTCGACGGCTCACAGGCGAGGTCGAAGCCGGCGAGGAGGAGAACGGCACAGTCAAGCGGCGCCATGGCAGGCAGTTTTCGGGCCGGCCACAGATCATGCGGCACAAGCTGTTCACCGCGGATATTCGCATGCGCCGCGGACGCGAGTTGCCTGAGAAGTTCCCGCGGCTCGCTCAGGCGATCGCACGTCCACGGTTGCGGTTTCAACCAGCGAGCCCGCACGGTCGCCGGCGCGCCGGAGAGAGGCTGCCGCGCCAGGGCAGCAAGCGTGGCGAGTTCCACGCACGTCTGCGGCGGACCGAAATAGATCACCCCTACAAATGGAACGGCGGCGGCGCCGAGCTGCTCGCCCAGCGACGCGAAAACTTCCGCAGTCGGCCGATCGACCGCCGTCAGGGTGATTAGCGCTCCGGGATCAATTCGCCGGTCGCACCAGATCGCCAGCGACTGCGCGTCTCCAAGTCGCTGGAGCGCCGTGTGCAGCGGCACTTGCTGCCAGGTGATCGAGATTGGCTTCGCTAACTGCTGCAGCGATTGTGATTCAGCGCCTAGCGCTCCGTGGGCGACAAGAAGTCCCGCGACGAACAACCAGTACGAGAGCGCTCGCGGCAATCGCCGTGACGCCATTCGCAGATTGTTGCAACGTTGACCCATCATTTGATTGCGGGGAAGAGCGAATCTGCCGCCGCGGTAATTGCTAAACGCTTCGCGTCAATAGAGAGCCAGAGGGCATTTGCCCCTTTTTTACATTCTCGTTGAGCAATCTGGGATTGCAATTACACTGGCCATATCGACCTCGCTTGATCGCTCGCCGGTTCGCCGCGACCAATGGATGAGGACGACCAATCTCCTCGGTTTGCAGCGGAATTTGCCGTGAGTGACGATTTTCGCCAGGGTCCGTTGCTGGTCGATTTCTTCGAGCAATACCTCGACGACCACGATATTGCGCAGTTCCTGCGATTGACCTCAGAACGCTACTTCATCGGCACGCTCGAACGCCTCGCCCTGAACGGCGAGCGGATGTCGCGTCGCGGGGCGGTGCTGGCACTGGGCCGGCTGAGCGACTACCAGTCGAATTCCGTCCTGGGCCGAGCGCTAGTCGATTTGGACCGCGGGGTCCGGACGCTGGCGGAGAATGCGATTGGGCTGGTGTGGAATCGCGTCGGATTGACGATTCATCAGCGGCGATTGAGCGCGGTTGGCGAGCAACTTGACGACGGCGACTACGACCGCGCTTCGACGCTGGCAGGAAAGATTATCCAGGACGCTCCCTGGATCGCCCAAAGCTGGTTCCAGCGCGGAAAGGCGTACTTTCACCTCGGCCAGTACGATGCGGCGACTCGCGACTGCCATCAGGCGCTCGAGATCAACCCGTACCATTTTCAGGCGGCCGCCGTCATGGGCGAAGCGTACGAGATGCAGCACAATCTCGTGGCGGCGCTAGAATCATTCCGCCGCGCACTGCGACTCAATCCGAATATGGAAGAGGTGCGGGCGCGGGTGATTCAATTGCAGCGAGCGCTCAAGAACCAATAAGCGTCGCGGCAGACTCTCTGTCACCGGGGAACTCGCATTGCGCTTCGTCTACGGCGGAGCCGGTGGCCTTGGTGCGGCGCTCGTGGAAGAGGCAAACGCAGGGAGCCAACTCTGCTAGCGGCGGACGACGCCATCGGTCGGGTTCAATTGGCTCATCGCCTGGCGGACGCCGGCAGCATAAGTTTGCGGCGAGGCCTTGAACTTTTCCATCGTCTCCTTCGACGAGAAGAGGTAAAACTCTTCGCCGTATTTGAAGCCGAAAGATCGCGACCCGTCTTGGGAAATCTGACTATCCAGCAGAAGCACCGGATCTTTGCCGGCGAACACTGGACTGTATGAGTCGGGCGCCGCGAGGAACTGCTCACGTTGTTGCGGGCCCGTGAAGAGGTACGTGCGGCCGCGGTGCACGGCGCCGAACTGAGGATTGCCGTAGGCCCACTTGTTGAGCGTTTTGAGCGTGACCGGGCAGCAGCCGTCAAAGCATAGCGGCGGGGAGCCGGCCGGCAAATCGGCTTGTTCTGGCTTCTTTATCGTTGGGGCGTGGACGGCGGATTGCTGGACGGCGGCGCCTTGCTGAACCTGCGCCGTTGCTTGTTGCGTAGCCGCCGGCGTCGAAGAAGCTTGCTGTGCTGAAACTGCAGCGATCCCGGTCGGCTGCGTCGCGGCCGCTGGCTGCGCCTCGGCGGCGTAGACGTTTTGAGCCTGACCGTGAACCTGGGGATTTGCCGCGGTTTGCATGTAGGGATTGCCCTGCGCTTGCGGCGTCGGCGTCACCGTCGCCTGTTGCGCGGCAGCGCCGGCCGGAATGGTTGAATTTCCGAGCCCAGCGTACGCGGCGTTCGTACCGACGGAATTCGGCGTGCGCGTCTGGCGGAAGTGATGTGCGAGATTCTGCAACTGAGCCACATAAGGCTCGGGAGCGTTGGGAATTTCGGGGCTGGCAATCGGATTGCCGTCGGGCGTGACGATGACTTCCGTCGGCACGCGCTCAATGCGATAGCGGCCAGCCAAGGCCTTCGCCACGTCGGCGTCGACGCGGACGGGGACGTAATCGATTTCGAGCGCAGCGCCGACTTGCGGCTGACTGAAAACGGTTTGGTCCAGCGCCTTGCAGGGACCGCACGTGCGAGTGGTGAAATGGAGCAGCACCAACTTGTTCGACTGCGCGGCCTCGACCATCGCAGCGTCGACGTTCGTTCGCCAATTCACTCCCGTGATCGGCGCCTGCGCTTGAAGGAGTTGCGAGACCGAGGCGACGGCGAACAAGACGCCCGCGCGGAGCGCGACGAGTCGGCTTACCATTTCGGATCCATCCGCTGCAATGTGGTGGCGAAGAGCGATGAGTGAACGCATCCCTGGGCTTGGTTCGGCCGAGGTTTTCGCTCGTTCTTTGTATCGGCGCGGCGGCGACGAGATCTTTGGTAATCTTTATCGAGGGGGCGGACGTTGCCGGTCATCCTGGAGAAAAGACGAATGCGCCGACCCTCGTGGGCCACGCTTCACCACCAATCTCAACTGCTTTCATATCAACAACTTACAACCACCGCTCCAATGAGCCGAGGCGGCGGCTATGTGACTTGGACCAATTGGCGTGAGTGGGCGGACTGGCAGGACAGGCGTCCGGACGGAATGCCGTCGGGAGAACTCTCCCGAAGACCCTAAGCCAGCTTGACAAAGGGGTTAGCGTGGCTAATATTAGCGCGTAGTTCAGAACCCTGCCGGCTAGTTTGCTGCAGGCTCTTGAAGCCAATTTTGGCTCCCCCGCGTAGCGCCGGCTTGTTAGGCGTGATGGGGTTTGGGGACGGGTCGTTGTTCTCGTGGGCGCGTGGTTTGACGCCCCGTCGGTTCAATGACCGTTGAGAGGCTCCCGCGAGCGATTGTGAATCGTCGCACGCAGGTTCGGTCCCTTAGCCAAGTTTGGCATGCGTATTCCTTCGCACAGTTCGTTACGGCGAGCAGACTTCGCATTGAGGCGTTCTGCGGCGGCAAGAGATCATCGCCGTCACGAGGTGCAGTTGTTTGGCGGGCGTTTCGTCGAGCGAGCAGCGGAAGACATTCGCTGCGACTTTGAGCAGAACGCCATTGATCTGTGGAGTCGATAGTCGACGGCGACAGTAGCGCCGCTGGCCGACAGAGACTTGTTCCCGGTGAAGGGAACAAGGGTCGTCGAAGGTTTCTCTGGCGGCTGTGTTGGGGTGCCGTTTGCGTGCCCCAAGGCTGCTGGTCGGCTCCTCGGTCGGTCGACTCGATTCGGTATCGCGAGCACGGGGAGAGGTGCAGAAGCGGTTCAAGACGTATCGTCGTGGGCTCTCCACGCATTAGCAGCTCTTTCGTCGCGCAGGGTGCGTTTTTCGAAGGGGCATCATTGGCCACGCCAAGTGGCATTAGGCGCCGCCCGGGCAACGGGCATTTCTGATCAGGATTTAGGATTTTCTCGCGCATGGGTAAGAAGCAACGGTCCGGCGGTCGATTCCGCGGACGGCAAAACAACAACAGCGGCGGTCAGGGCGGCGGCCAAGGGGGCGGCTATCAGGGCAATCGCCACCGCGGCGGCCAAGGCCAAGGCGGAGGGGGAGGCCAAAATCGCGGCGGCCAACGTCGCCGGCCCCAGTATCAGGATCAGCGCCGTGAATTCGACGGCCCGGACGGCGACTATTTGCCGCTGACGGCCGGGTCGGGCATCTTGGAAATGCACCCCAATGGCTACGGCTTTCTCCGCGATCCCTCGACCAATTTCAATCGCGAACGGACCGATCCCTTTGTTCCCGGGACGATGATCGAAAAGTTCGGGCTCCGCGAAGGGGTTCTCATCACGGGGATGGTGCAACACCATCGCAAGCAGCAAGGCCCGCGGCTTCGCGAGATTCTCGACGTCGACGGCATGGCGCCGGAGGATTACCTCAACGTCAAATCGTTCGAGCAGCTGACGCCGATCAATCCGGAAGAGTGGCTGCGGCTCGAAACCGGAGCCCAGCCTCTCAGCACGCGCGTGATGGATCTCCTCACGCCGCTCGGCAAGGGGCAACGGGCGCTGATCGTCGCGCCGCCGCGCACCGGCAAGACGGTGCTGCTACAGCACATCAGCCAAGCGGTCTCGACCAATCACCCCGAAGTCGCGGTCATGGTGCTGCTCATCGACGAGCGGCCCGAAGAAGTGACCGACATGCGGCGGAACGTCAACGGCGAAGTCTTCGCCAGTAGCCTCGACAAGGACGTGGAAAGCCATGTCCGTCTGGCACAACTCACGATTGCCCGAGCTCAGCGACTTTCGGAGATGGGCAAAGACGTCTTCCTGTTGCTCGACTCGATTACGCGGCTCGCGCGGGCTTTCAACAAGTGGGTCGGCAACAGCGGCGCCACGATGTCGGGCGGCGTCAACATCAAAGCAATGGACATTCCCAAGAAGCTGTTCGCCACCGCGCGGGCCTTCGAAGAAGGGGGCTCGCTGACGATCGTCGGCACCGCCCTCATCGACACCGGCAGCCGGATGGACGAGCTCATTTTCCAGGAGTTCAAAGGGACCGGCAACATGGAGCTCGTGCTCGATCGCAAGCTCTCCGACCGCCGCGTTTATCCGGCGATCGACATCGAGCAATCAGGCACCCGCCGCGAAGAAAAGCTGCTGCCGCCCGAGATGCTGCACGCGACGACGATGTTGCGACGCACCTTGTCGTCGATGCATCACGTCGACGCCATGGAACAACTCACGAGCAAGCTCGGCAAGTTCAAGTCGAATGCCGAGTTCGTGTCGCTCATCCAAGGGGGCGTTGACTGAGCCATTTAGCGATGCTCGCGACGGAGCCGAAGGAGGCGCCGTTGAGGTTACCTCAGCGGCTAGTCGCTACCGCGGCCGACTCATTGCCACATCGACGCTTGATGGCGGCCGAGCGTGCGAGCGTGGCAAGTGCGAACGCGCCGTTCGTTGATCGATGTTAAACGCAAGCGCCATCGCGGATTGCACGCGCCGGGAAGTGTTCTATCATAGGACGTTCAGGCCATCTCGGGAGGGTAAGCGAATGGCTAGCGTCCTGATTGGAATTCAGGTGCCGGGCAACCGGTTGCGGGTTCGAGTCCCGTGCCCTCCGCTCTTGCCTATGTGCGCGTTCGTAACTCGTTGACGTGTATAACTTTCTACTTCTGACATTTTTCTTCTCCTTCCTGGTGTGCACAAAAGTGTGCATATCAGCCGAACGTCACGCTGACGTTCAGCGATCTTCGCTGGGCTTGTCGCCGTCGTCGCCGAACAGCCCCAGCATCGCCTGCTGGGAGATAGCGTCGGCGACGTGAGTGTAGGTTTTCATAATGCGGGCGTCGACGTGACCGACCCACTCGCGGACGATCGCCTCCGGTACCCCGTGCGTCAAAGCGTGGGATATAAAGCTATGGCGAAAAGTATGTTGATGGCCCTCGAGTTTCAGCTTCTTGAGAACGGTCTTTAAGTAGTCTAGGGCCCGACGGTCGGAGATTTGCCGAGCTGCGACTGGGCATTTGGCCGACGGCAGTGCCGTAAATACCCAAAGCCACTGCCGTGGTTGCTGCATTAACACGGCGCGTAGCTCGGCTCCCATCGGTACCACGCGCTGATCGCCCGTCTTGGTCTTCCAGCCTTCGTTTGGACGGATGTGGATGACTCTGTTTGCAAAATCAACATCCTCCCAGGTTAGCCCAGATGGCTTCGCCCGCGTGAGCGCCTGTGTAGGCAAGAAACCGAAAGTACGCTTGATAAGGCGGCTTGGCACTCGCGAGAATCTGTTCGACTTGGCCAGCCGTCCAGAATGGCTGTGGCGTCGCCGGCGCCTTCTCGATCTGCAATCCGTGCAAGGGGTCTTCAGTGATCAGCTTACGTTGTAAGGCGAAGTTGACCATCTGCCCGATCGTCACGAGATCGTTGGTCACTGTCTTGGGCTTCGATCTTTCGGATCGGTAGTTGCGGTACGCGTCGACGAACCGATGGTCGATCTGGCTGAGCCGGAGCAGACCACGTTCGTCCGCGATTTGTACAACAATCCGGAAGCAGTATTTCTTTTTTCTTATCTTATTTTCCGACCGCCACTGGCCGCAAAGACACTTGATGTATTCGTCAATCGCGTCAACGATCAGCGATGGCTTAGGAGGCTCCACATGGCTGCCGGCCAAGATATGGCTTTCGAGCTCCAAAGGCGAGCTTGCGGGCTTTGCCCGCGTGCTCTGTGCCCAACGATCGCCGCATGGGGCGCCCGTCGATTCGTAAGTAAGCGTACCACTTCTTTGAGCCCGCGCGTCGATAGATCGAGACTACCTCGCCGACGAGTTCATATTTTTCGTTTTCGTTCCGCACCATTTGTGCTCGTACGCCGCCAAAAATAAACTTAGGTCAGCTTAACAACTTCGTACCCGACGACGCCCGCAACTCAAACGCTCGGTTCGGTCGGCGCTCAAGTAGCAACGTCACAATCATCACCTCAAACGTTCCTTCTTCAAGTCCGCACCGCTAAGCCTGTAACTTACCGGTCGCTTTGCGAGCGGGAGCCGGCTACCGCTAAATCCAGTGCCGTTTGGCGGCATGAATGCTTGGGGAGCTTAACGCCCAGCCCTCAGTGAAGAGGCTTCTGCGACGGCGTCCAGCGAGTATCGCACGGGTGCCGCACGGACTTGCTCTCTGCTTTTTCAGCTCTCGCCTGTCGCGAGGGCGGTTGTGTACCTCACACGACCGCCCTCGACAGGGGCGGTCCCTTTGGAAAGGAACGTCCCATGAACTGCTCACCGATCGTCGCTGCTGATGACGCCCCTCCCCTCCCCTGGCAAGCCTCGTTCGTCCAGATGCTGCCGACGATCCGGCGCTACGCACGAATCGCCTTCCGTGAACTGGCCCCCGAAGAACGCGAAGAGGCGATCCAAACGGTCATCGCTTCGGCTGCGGTCGCCTATGCCGGGCTGGCGCAGTCAGGGCGAGCGAAGCTCGGCTACGCCACGCCGTTGGCCCGTTACGGCGTGCGGCGCTATCGATCCGGGCGATTGACCGGAAGTCGTGACAATGCGGCGGACGTCGGCTCGGTGAAATGCCGGCTGCGCGGCTGCCGCACCGAACCGATCGACTCGATCGCCCAGTCCATTAGCGACTACCGACGGGCAAGTCCCGCGGAGATGGCGGCGCTGCGGATTGACTTCAGCCAGTGGTACGGTTCGCTCTCCCGTCGTGATCAGCGCGTGGTCCACGCGCTGGCGCAGGGGGAACGGACGAGCGCCGTCGCGGAGCTCTGTCGGCTGACCGCCGGACGAGTCAGCCAGCTGTGGCGCGAGCTCCACGACAGCTGGCGGCTGTTCGTGGGAGATGCGGCTCCGAGTCCGTGCTAGAGCGCGCGGGAGAGCTGCCAGCGCCGGGGCGCGCGCTCTGGCGCTGGCGGCCGCCCTGCCCTCTCCTGAAGAGCAAGGGGGGCTTTGCTTAGCTATCAGCGACGAGGCGCGCTGGTTCTAGTAACCCCGTCCACCGCCCTCGACGGGGGTTGTGGATATTTGCGCACACTCAATTCAAATAGCTCGCGTTGGCCGTCGCCGGGATTACACTGCACTTCCGTACGCCGGGTGGTGGTTGAGGGGCGATTCTAGGCAGTTTGTCGCTCCCTCCCGCCCAGCATTTCGACTCTTCACCTCGCCGCGGCTCACGCGGCTGCGCCGCCGCTAGAAGAGCGGAGCAACAAGAGGAGCGGCGTTAGCTTATTGCTTCAGCGATTAATTCGATGGTGGGGGGATTATTTTGGTCAGCGGCAAAAAGAGAATGTCCGCCGGGCAATGTGGATCGTTAACCAAAACCTGGAAATAGTCGCTGCATTTGACGTCGCGAAACCGATACCTGCGACAGTAAACGCCGATCGCGTCGTCTTTTGAAGCAAGTAACGAGCGGCAAAGCGCATTACGCAGTTTACGAATCTCTTCGTAGACAGGGGCCAAGTCATTGCACGGCAATTCAGCCAGAACTACCCAAACGTCGGGCCGCCGGCTCGCGTTGCTGATGACCGTCGTGGCTATCGTCGATCGTCCGATCCCCTTCGAAATGCCTTTGGGGCTCAAGAACATCGCGTGCAAGGCCTCGCGGTTCACGACCTTGAACGGTGAACGGCCGTTGTGGCGCGGCGGCTATCTGGCAACTCGCGGCAAGGTTGGTCTGTAGCAACCTTGTGTGTAAGTTGTTTACGATCTCTTGCACGCGGCGACAATATTCACGCACCGCCTCCGCCGCGCCCTCCGGGAGGCGGACAGGAACGGCGATGCAACACTCAAGAACGCGGTTGCACCCGTTTGCCACACCCTGCCCGACGACTGCCCGCTGCGCCACATATGCGCCACAGTCATCAGTTGGGGGGAGCGATTTTTAGCACTCTAGAAACTCGCGGCAGGTGCCGCAAACCCTTGCTGAGAAAGAAGTACCGGAGGTCGGACTTGAACCGGCACGGCCTTGCGGGCACTGGATTTTGAGTTCTCAATTATCAGTCCGTTTAGTAGCGGTTCGATAGATTTCCCTCTACATTGCGACTCTCGCAGTCAAGCATCACGGCGCCGCGCTGGCGTTAGGTGACTCTTTGGGTGACCAGGCCTTCGTGGCCGCAGCCGCCGATATGTTACTGCGAAAGTTGCGAGCAACCGACTTCCGAGTAGTGCCAGAGGACAACAAGGTCGTTTTTTGCTACATCCCCTTTGGGCCCATCCGTCTTGCTGTAGGATCGAAGTTGGCGACCAACGCCAACAGCATTCGAGGACGCATAGTTCGCCGGGCTCGATCAGGATGCGGGCAATGCCCGCCTTCGTAGCCGTACGGTGATTTCTCGCTGCTGGTCACCGGTGAGGTGAAAGGCTCCGCGTTCTGCAACGTCGATCCCGTTATTATCAGGACGGCGCTGAGACTGCGTCTGCAGCGGACTGCGGCAATCCGCCTCTCAGAATTTTGTAGACAAAGTAGACGTTTGTTTATTTTGTCGACCGCTCTCAACAGCGGATGTTCTCAAGCTACTGGCATGCTCGTTGGCTGGTCATTGTGAACCACCCCAACCCCTTAAGGAGATCCTTGCCATGTCGTCGCCAACAACGAAGCGACAACCGTCGTTCATCGATCCCAATCGCCTTTATGCCCTCCGCGGGTTCCAAATCGACGCTGACATTACGCCGACCAGGATGAGGGAGGCTCGCCTGCAGGGCGTGAAGCCGACCATGTTAAAGATCGGCAAGCGTGTATTTATTCGTGGCGCAGACGCCATCGATTATCTCGAGCGGCTCGCCGAACTCTCGGCCCCGAAATAACGTGAGGGGCGTCACAGATGGCCCGAATCAGAACGATCAAGCCGGAATTCTGGTACAGTGAGCAAGTCGAAGAGTGCTCGCCGAGCGCTCGCCTATTGTTCATCGGCATGTGGAACTTCTGCGACGACGGCGGTGTCCATCCGGACTCAACGAAGCGCCTGAAGATGCAGGTCTTCCCGGCCGACAACTTCAGCGGCGAGGATATCGCCGGCTTCGTCAACGAGCTCGTTGCTGCTGGACTTCTCCGGCGGTTCGAAGCGGACGGCAAGCCGTACTTATCGGTCACAGGCTGGCACCATCAGAAGATTGAACGCCCCACCTACAAACATCCTCGCCCACTTTCCAACGAAGGTTCGGCGGCCGCTCGGGGAGCACGCGACGAGGAGTCGCCGAGTACTGCACAAGCGCCCGATGGCCCCTCGCCGAATGGTGAGCGAGAGCTCGACGAGCTTTCGGCGAACGCTCGTCGAACGCTCCCCCCCGGACGCGATGCAGATGCAGACGTATACGGGGCTGGGAATGTAGATGAGGCCAAACCCTCAAAAGGCCCCGGCCGAATGCGGAAGCCATCGGTTGAGGAAGTACGGGATTACTGCCGCGAGCACGGCTATACGATCGACGCCTGCCACTTCGTGGATCACTACATGGCTAATGGTTGGATAGTCGGCAAGGCTCCCATGAAAGATTGGAAGGCTTGCGTCAGAAACTGGGAAAGAAACGAGCATCGCAGAACGGGACCTAAAACTGCCAGCGATGATCCACACGGAAACCAACAGAGCCGCAACAAGTTCTTAGCGAGCATCCCGAATGACTAGAAGCAGTTTTGCTCTGTTGAAAACAAATAGGTCTTTTGTGGTGGTCTTTAACGCCGGATGGCGTAAGCCAGGACTTGAAGTGCGGCCTCGGCGAACAGACTGGCTTGATGGCGCGCGGCGAGCATCGATCCAGTGGTCCGCTTCAGTCCGCTCATGAAGGATTCGACGATCCAGCGTTGACCGTAACCGTTTCGTTTCAATCGACGTGGAGTCATCTTCGACCGGTGTTTTCCGTTGATTTGCCCGTCTTGGCGATGCACGGCTGGCGGAATCCAGCTGGTGACTCCCCATCCGTCGCGACAGTACTGATGAACCCATTCCGCGTCATATCCAGCTTCGGCAAACAACGTTCGAGGCTGAACAGCCGCCTTGGACTTGTCCAACAGTTCACGAGCAACGGCTTTATCGTTGCATGGTCCCCAACTCACGGCCAGCGCCGCTGGCGTCATCGAGCCGCACAGTACGCAGACCGAGAGCTTCACGTACTTCTTCCGCTGCAACCCGCTGCGCGTGCGAAAATACGCGCTCGCGGAGGTGGTCTCGACGCCAGTCGAGTCGATCGCCACCGCTTCGTTCTCCCCTGCCACAGCCTGCACGATCTCGGCCAGCATCGCGTCGACGATCGCCAGCGTGTCGCTGCGGTCGGCGAAGTACTTCAGCGTCGAGTAGTGCGGAAGCCGCTTTAAATCGAGCCATTTTTGCAACTCCGCCGAGGCGTCCAACACGTCGATCACGCCCCGGTAAGTCGTTTTCAAGTAAGCCCGCAGGATCAGGCAGGTCATAAGTTGAGCCTGCGTGAACTTCTTCGGGCTCTTCAAATGCGAGTACGGTTGCATGTAGCGGCTCGCCAATCGCAGGCTCAGCCGCGCAACGTCCAACAACGTGTTTCGCTTCGCGCTCATAACCAAATGGTTTAGCGCCAAGCACTTAATTCAGCAAGATGTTTTCAACAGAGCAAAACAGCTTCTAACCACGAGCGATTGGCGAATGCAATCACCGCGTTGGCGGACACCTATCGCCAAAAAACTTCCGAAGGCCTCTTTCACGGCTATCGCCTCGGACTGGCCGGGATCGCGATCGACAACATTGAGCGCGCCTGTTGCCTAGCATTCCAGCGGTCGAAGTTCATGCCAACCCCGGCCCAGCTTAGGGAGCTCGCAGTGACCGGTGGCGCTAGTTACGAATAAGTCGCCGATCGCGCATTCGCCGTTTTTCTCAACGCCGTACGTCGTCATGGGAGTGACCACTCGGTTAACTTTGAGGACGGGGCCATTAACGCGGCGGTGCGCCGCCTAGGAGGCTGGAAGTCCGCCTGCGATCAGCCCGCATCAACACTCACAGTGTGGTACCGAAAATCCTTCATAACGACCTACGTTTCCATTCTTCGTGAGGGTGCCAGTCAGGATGAGCTCCGGTATCTCAGCGGCACACTGGAGTCGCAGTACGACGCCTGGGATGGTTGCGAACTCGCCGGCGGGAGGATCTTCAACGCGCGCGAATTCGGTGGAGGCGTCCATTCGATTGGCGGATCGTACCAGCCGGCGCTCCCCTCTCCCGCGCCGGAGTCGAAACGGGCAATTTCGAGCGTAGCCGCCTCAGTTGGTCTCTCGCTCATGTTCGTATAACCGTCGGCGCCCGCGTTACGACAGCCAGTCGAACGTCGTAGCAGCGAGTCTCGCAGCGAAAGGCAGGTTCATGATGATCGTGGATGATCGGACCATCGCCAGGCTCAAGCCTACGTTTAAGCTTGTTGCGGACGTACTCCGCACCGGCCATGGCCGCCTCGACGATCACGACCGTGACGATATTTTCCGCTGCGTCGTCGTTGCCGTCGATCGTCTACTGCCCGGCGAGCTGTCGCGCATCGTCGCCCGGGTACGACGGGCTTTGCGACGGTCCCGCCCTCGTTCCATCGTGGCCTACTTCAAGCAAGCGGTAATGAACGCGTGTCGAGATGCCGGCGTCGACTTTCGCATGGCGTCGCAGTTCCCACTGCCACAGCCAGGGGCAAACATAGCAACTCAACCTTCGGCGTTGCCGTGTGCAATCGCTCGCGGAGCGGAGACCACGTCGTGAAGGAAGCGCGACCATGCTTGTCGTCCAACAGTCGGGCGGGGCTTTCGAACCGGCGCCTGTACCGACGCCAGTGAGATTGCCGAACATGCTGCAGCGATTCGGGCGACTTAGGCATCGACCATAAGTAGCAGCAGAAGCAGCAGAAGCAGAAGATGGGTCCTCCTAGCGTTATGTCGCGCACCGTTTCCCACCGGCCTCTCGCGCAGAAAACACACTGTCCATGTCCTGAAACATTGGCAACGCTGCATTGCGCCGGATCGTCCCAGCGTCATTCGCCTCGTAGCGGGGTTTACCATCGGACTCGTGCTCGTTGCAATCAATACATTGGCGATGTGGTCTACGGGCCAGGTCACTTAGGTTCGTGCGTCAGCGCCGAGCCATTCCGACGCCGCGATGCCCCTTGTGGCATTCGTATTACTGGCAAGCCGAGAAGAACTGGCATTCCACGGCTATCCGCTCCGTCGACTGGAAGGATCCTTCGGGCTAGGAGTCGCCCAAGCAGTCGTGGCGCTGGTCTTCGCGATCGAGCACGTCGCTGGAGGCGCAGACCGGGCGAACGCCTTTCTCGGGAGCGGCATTGGAGCACTCCTCTTCGGCATGGCCGCGATCGCATCGCGCAGACTTGAAATGCCGATCGGCCTCCACGCGGCCTGGAATATCGGCGACTGGATTCGCGGCGGCAAGGATTCCAGCGGACTTTGGCAGCCGATCGTCGATCAAGAATACGCGACCAGCGTTGGGATGGCTGGCATGGGTAGCTACATCGCGGTATTCCTAATGACGACTTTCGGCCTCTGGATGTGGCATCGTACGCTCGGCAGATCTGGCGTCGCTATCGGTTAGAGCCCCTCGCGACGCCCTCGCCGTCAGCTCGTCCGCGAGGGTGGCAGCGTCTGGATGCGTGCGAACGTCGGCCAGGTTCGCCGTAGACGCACCCTCGATGGCACGGCGGGGGCCCGTCTGGCGTGTGCGACGCGTCGACCATCCCGCTGTTCGCCAACGGCGCCTCAACCGCCTCGGGCGGGTTCCGTAGGCCGGCTTAAGGCCGATTGCTGGCCCCAGGGACCAAGCACCTGCCTAATAAAAGAAGCTGGCCGGCGTCGCCCCCCCAGGGTGACGGTGCGCTACGGCAACCGTCGGCGACGCCGGCCAGCAGTTCGATCGACGCCGGGCTACCTTCGGCAAGAAGGTAACCCGACGCCAGACTCATGACATTCAGACTTCAACCGCCTTAGCGGCGTGACCGCCACAGGCCGAGACCGCACAGGGCGACCATGGCCGAGGCGAGAGCCGTCGGCTCAGGAACGGCGCCGACTGCGGCCCCGACGTTGACCGTCGCCGATGCGCCAAAGTTGGCCTTCCAGGTGGCCAGATCGGCCGGGCTCAGCGGGCTGGGCGATCCGCCCCGCTGCCAGACCAGGAAGTCGGCGCCATCGACGTCGCCGTCGTTGTCGAAGTCACCTGCCGTGCCAGTGCTGAGCAGCGAGGTGAGCTTGTAGTTTTCGCCGCCCAAGGTCCCAGGACCCGCCCCATCGGCGTCGAAGACGCCGCTGACCGAGAAGTAGGTGCCGAAGGTGTCGCCCGTCAGGCCGCTCTTGCCGTTGGCCTGCAGGATGCCGCGAGTCCAAAGTTCCTCGTAGGAGGCATGCACTGCGGTGATCGAGAAATCGGGTTCCATGGTCCCGATCCAGATACCAGAGTGATCGACGGTGATGGAACCAGAACCGGTGAAGTTAATCGTATGCTTCTCTCCAAGTGCCGTGCCTTCACCATCGCGACCATACCAGAAAAGCATATCGGGCTCGACGCCAGCGCCGAACGCCCCTTCAAGCAAGTCGATATTGCCGCTGTCGCCCCCTGTCAGGTCAATCGTACCATTATTGACGGTAATTGTGTTCTCGATTCCGTAGTCGTCATCACCGCCCGCGGAGCCAACCCAGAGCTGCCCGTCGTTCTCGATCTTTCCGCCGTTGACGACCTTGATATTAATTTCTTGGCCTGGCTCGCCAGCGAAGCCGCCGAGGATAAACGCACCGCCGTTGCCGACGCCAGCCCCGGTTTTCACCCGACGAAACGTGCCGCCATCGACGGTCAGGTCTTCAACCCAACGCGTCCAAGTTCCATCCTCAGCGAGCAACGTGTCGAGCGTCAACGAGGCGCCGTTCTTCACCGTCATGCTGGAGAAGCCGTTATTGTTCTGCAACCGGAAGTCCGAATCACGGTTATAGGTGACATCGACGCCGGCGCCCGAAATGACGATATTGTGGCCGCCTTCGCTGCCGTTCTGTCGGCCGAAGGCCGTTTGCGAGTTTTGGTTGCTCGCCCCGCCGGTGGTATCCCACTCGGCGTCGTCCCAGTTGCCGTCGCCGCCGCTCCACGTGACGGTGGCGCCTTCCTTGCGAGTGACCTTGTAATCGGCCGATCCGGGCGTTCCCGTCACGGTGAAGTAATTCGCAAAGGGACGCGGGCTGGTATCGCCAAAGAAAATCTCGCCGCTCATGCCTTTTCCTTTGAGGATCCCATCGTTCCAGAGATCCTCGTAGGTGCTGCGAGTGGCAGGAGTCGCGTTGTCGTCAATGTCGGGTTGATTCCAGGTCCCGTCGGCATTTTGCCGGTAGACGACGATGCCGCCTTGGTCGACCGTGAGCGAACCAGGGCCTTGGAAGTTGATTTCGTAGTCCTCGTTTTTCGGGTCGCCGCTGCCGTCCTGGCCGGCGCCACTTCCGAATTGGCGACCGTACCAGATGGCTAGGTCGGCCCGCACATCGTGCGAATTGTTCGCGGCTTCATGCGAGGTACCGCCGGTGAGATCCCACGATCCGCCGTTGATGAGCGCGCTCACCTTGAGACCGACGGCGTGTTCTTCGTCGGCGCCGAACCAGACCTGGCCATCGTTCTTCAGGAGGCCGCCGTTCGTGGTGTTGATCGTAATCTGCTGATCTTGCAAGCTCCGCCACGAGCCCACCATGAGAATGCCGCCCGCTTCGGCGGTGCCGCCAGCCGTCCAATTCCGTTCAAACGTGCCGTTGTCGAGGTTCAGATCGGCGTCCCAAGTGGTCCAGTTGCCATCGGGATCGCCGGTAATGGGCGTGTTGTGCGTCAGCTTGGCGCCGCCGGTAATCGTGAAGACGCTCGGACCGGCCGAGCTGCGCGGTCGCAGCGACTTCGAGGACGAGTCGAACAACACTTGCGAGCCGCCGCCGATGGTGACATTCAGGTTGCCGTCGCCGCCGTTCTGGTTTCCCATCACCGCGGCCGGGGCTTGGCCGCCGTTCCACTTCAGATCGGACCATTCGCCATTCCCGCCGTCCCACGTGACGACCGTCTGGGCGAGGGCCGCGTTGCCCAGGGCGCCGGCAACGGCAAGACATGCTGGAGCAAACCATACTCGTCGAATCATGGCAGTACCTTCTATTACATGCAGAGAGGGGGGCTCTAGAATCTGTGCGCAATCGCAGTCGGCGCCTGTCGCGCCAGCGAAGCAAGGCCTTTCCGGCCAACATTCCGGGTCACGGAACGGCCTCGCGAAAAGTTGAAAAATTAGAAAAGGTCATCGGCCCACAACCGATTATGCGTGCTGTCCCGGTCGTGCGGCCGTCTACAGTACACGGTGTAGAGTAAGCGAAACCTCCGGCGAAGTCACGCATTTTCTCAACTGTCGCCCTTAATTTTTTTCAAAAATTGATCGACCGAGGCCTATCGCGGTCGCGCGGTTGACAAGTTGCGAAGTCGCCCGAGCGCCGGTTGACCATTCGCGCAAGACTACCCGCATCTTGCGACTGACGCGAGGTCACCCCGCCAGAGATTGTGCCTCGCCCGACGCCTCCGCCGAAACTTGGCGGCGGCGTCTGGAAATTCACGCCCTGCTCGCCGCCACGGTCGCCAATCGCGACAGCAGGGCCCGGGCGAATTCAACTCGCGCTGCTTTTGTGGGCGACGATGATATGATGCAGCTAGATGTCTACACGATGCGTTCGCGTCGTTCAGAAACTGGAGAGAGTCATGCGAATTGCACGCCGTCGGCGCTTGCTTTCCAAGTGGAGCGCTGGATTCACCCTCGTCGAACTCCTGGTGGTCATCGCCATCATTGGCGTTCTCGTGGCCCTGCTTCTGCCAGCAGTGCAAGCAGCGCGAGAATCGGCGCGGCGAACGACCTGCATCAATCAGCTGAAACAGTTCGCCACGGCCGCTGTGAATCACGAGAACTCGGTCAAGCACTTCCCGACCGGCGGCTGGGGCTGGAGTTGGGTCGGCGACGCCGATCGGGGCTTTGGCCAAGATCAACCGGGCGGTTGGATCTACAACATCCTGCCTTACATGGAACAAGCGGCAAAGCACGACATGCCGAAGGATGGGAAGCCGAACGAGCATACGGATCCGCAGCTCGAAGGCGCCCGCAAGATGCTGATCGACCCCATCTCGATTCTCTACTGTCCCACGCGCCGGAACGGCAAGTTCTACAACGAAGGCAAACGCAACAAATTTGCCAACAATTCCGCCACGAACCCAGCGGACCAGCGTGACTTCGTGGGGCGAAGCGATTATGCCGCGAACGCGGGAGACCACTCGATCGGTTCCGGCAAGGGCGGCCCCGGCGGGATGGGAACGCCGGCCATCATGGCGATGTATGACGAGTGGGTCACCGTGAACAAGACCGGACTGCTTCACCCTCGCGAAAACCCTACGGGGAATCTCGAGTTGACGGGCGTGAGTTTCCAACGCAGCGAGATCGGTTTTCGCCATATTGAGGATGGGTCGAGCAACACGTATCTGTGCGGCGAAAAGTACTTGGATCCCGCGGGTTACGACAACGGCAAAGACACCGGCGACAACGAAACGTGGTGCACTGGGCACAATAACGACAACTTTCGTACGACCTACTTGCCTCCTTCAAGGGATGGGATCAATCCCAGCAGTCCAACGAATCCGGAGAACGGCGAGATATTCGGCAGCGCTCACCCCACCACCTGGCAAGCCGCCTACTGCGACGGCCACGTCGTTACGGTGAGCTTCGACGTTGACCCGATCGTTCACAAGAACCGCGGCAACCGCAAAGACGGCAATACCGACGTGCAATAGGATCTCGGCGAGTTGGCGGTCGGCGCCGCGTTGCATGCGCCGCACCGACCGACGCTCATCTGCACCCGCGAGAAGTTCAGCCACGCCATGGCCGAGGAAACGTTCGCTCGCCGAGGTTCGCAAATCGTCGACGCATCGCCGTCACTGCTCGTCACGCTCCTCCTCACCGCCGCCGCTGGCGGTATGGGCTGGGGCATTCGCGGCCAGTACGGCCATGAGACCGGAGCGATGATCGCTGGCCTGCTGGTGGCGCTCGTCGTCGGCCTCCTCTTCTGCCGCGGTCAGACGTCGCTCTTCACGGCACGGGTGGCGGCCCTCACGGCGATCGGCATCGGCTTCGGCGGCGCGATGACGTATGGGCAGACGGTCGGCCTCTCGCACGATCCGCAGTTCAACGGCAATTGGGAGGCGCTGCGCTGGGGGATGCTTGGGCTCGCGGTGATCGGCGGCGTTTGGGTCGGCTTCGCCGGCGTGCTGATGGGAATGGGCTTGGGCGGAAAACGCTACAGCTCCCTCGAAATCTCGCTGCTGTGGATGGCTCTCATCGGCCTCTATTTCTTAGGCGTCTTCCTGTTTAACGAGCCCTTCGAGCCTGCCGCTCGCCGCCTGCCGCGGATCTATTTCTCCGGCGACTGGTACTGGCAGCCTGACAACGACGCGCTCCGGCCGCGACCTGAATGTTGGGGCGGTCTCTTGTTCGCTCTGCTCGGCCTCTGGGCCTACGCGACGTTCTGGAAGCACGACGCCATGGCGCGCAACGTCGGCCTCTTCGCCATGCTCTTCGGCGCCATCGGCTTTCCGACGGGTCAGAGCGTGCAGGCCTACCACAGTTGGAACCGCGCCGACTTCCAGGTCGGCTGGCTCGGCGCCATCGAGCCGTACATGAACTGGTGGAATACGATGGAGACAATCTTCGGCGCGATTCTGGGGGCAGGTCTCGGCTTGGGAGTCTGGCTGAATCGACGGACGATTGCCCAGCCTGCCGACGCCGCCATCGAAATTCCCGTGCGCGGCGAAGTCGTGCTCCTGGCAATGTATGCTGCCGCGATTGTGGCCTGGAACTTTTTGATCTTCCCGCCGCTCGACGGAGTGGCAAACCATTCGCTGACGATGGGGCTTCTGCCGCTCACGCTGATTTTCGGAGGGCGTTATTCAGCTTATGTCATCGCGCTGCCGATTGTGGCGCTGCCGATCTGCGGCAAGACGTTGCGCGAACTCTCCTACCAAAGCGGCGAGATGCCGTTGGCCATGGGCTGGACGTTGCTGGTTATCTTGCCGTTGCTGATCACCCTGGTGGCGGCGATCGTGCTGGCGCGGCGCGGTCTGCGGGGCGACGACGGTCATTCATTCGCTCGCTGGGCTTTAATGCTGACGAGCTGGTTGTACTTTCTGCTCAATTTCGCCTTCTTCCGCACGCCGGCATGGCCGTTTGGCGACGCGACCGCTCGCACGCCCTCGGCCCTCGTGTTCTCGGCCTGCTTACTGCTGTTGACGGCGGCTTGCATTCGCCCGCCGAGTGCGCGCGCGGAATTCTCCTCATCGCTGTCGGCTGCATAGGAAGTGGGGCGCGGCGGCCCGCGGCTTCCGGGCTCGAGGTGAATTCTCCAGGGGAGGTGTCTTCGCCGATTGCCATCGCTTGGTACGGTGATTGCACTTGCGTGCTTCCGCGACGCCGAATTACCAGCAAGACAGTCCTAAATCCGCGAGGCTGTGCGCCTCGGCAACTGCAACCTGATTCGATTGCCCACGACGTCACGGAGCCCAATCCGGGTTTACAATAACGACCCGTAATGATCAGTCGCACCGCGGGCCCGCATATATCACCGGCGGCTGCACATGGCCCCAGCAATGGTGCGCGGCGGCGAGCAAATATGCTCGGCGACCGCACCTAGTCGAACCCGCCATCGCCCTCCTACCAAAGCGCCCGTTCGCAATGATGCTTCGCCGATTCCTCACGCTCACGCTCATTTCCCTGCCGGCAATTCATGCCCTCTCCCCCGCTCCGACGTTTGCTGCCGAGCCGCAGCGGCCAAACGTTCTGATGATCGCGGTGGACGACCTCAACCATTGGGTCGGCTACCTCGGCCGCAACCGTCAGGCGATGACGCCAAATATCGACCGGCTGGCGGCGCAGGGAACATCGTTCACCCGCAGCTACTGTGCAGCGCCGGTCTGCAACCCGTCGCGGGCGGCGCTGATGTCGGGGCTGCGGCCGTACGTCACCGGCGTTTACGGGAATAACGACGACTGGCGGCCGGTCGTCGGCAGAGAATTGCCGCTCACCTCTGCGTTTCGCAACGCCGGGTATTACGTCGCGGGCGCCGGCAAGATCTACCACGAAGCCTACAAGCGTCCCGGCGAGTGGGACGACTACCTGAAAGATTCAGGCACGGACCCTCAGCCGACCGGCGACAAAGGCGTCGGCGGCATCCGCTTCGGCGTCGTCGACGCGAACGACGAAGACCTGCGCGAGTGGAAGATCGTTCAGTACGGCATCGACGAGCTCCAGAAGAAGCACGACAAACCGTTCTTCCTGGCGATCGGCCTCCACAAACCACACATGCCCTGGTTCGTGCCGCGGAAGTATTTCGACATGCATCCGCTCGATGAAATCCAAGTGCCGCCGACGATCGAGAATGATCTTGCCGACATTCCTCCGGCCGGCGTGAAGATGGCCAAGCCCGAAGGCGATCACCGGCAGATGGTCGAATCAGGTCGCTGGAAAGAAGCGATCCAGGCCTATCTGGCGGCGGCGTCCTACGCGGACGCGATGATCGGCCGGCTGCTCGACGAGCTCGAGAAGAGCCCGTATTGCGACAACACGATCGTCGTCCTGTGGGGCGATCATGGTTGGCACCTGGGCGAGAAGGAACATTGGCGAAAGTTCGCCCTCTGGGAAGAAGCGACCCGGGCGCCGCTGATCTGGCGCGTCCCCGGGGTGACGAAGCCGGGCAGCGTCAGCGAGCGGACCGTTGACTTCATGTCGATCTACCCAACGCTCACCGACCTCGCCGGGATCGACAAGCCGTCGCACGTCGAAGCGAATTCGATCCGGCCGCTGCTCGTTGATGCGAAGGCAGAGTGGACGACGCCGGCAGTGACGACGCATGAAGAAGGAAATCACGCCGTCAGCACGGAAGGGTGGCGCTACATTCGCTACGCCAACGGGGACGAAGAACTTTACGACGAAACGGCCGATCCGTACGAATGGAAGAACCTCGCCAACGATGCGAAGTACGCTGAGCAGAAGGCGGCGATCGCCAAGCATCTTCCGACGACAAACAAACCCGATCTTTCCTCCGGCCCCGACGGCAACGGCAAAAAGCAGGTCGCCGGCGGCGGGAAGAATCGCAGTCGCAAGCAGCAACGCAAGGAACGAGCTCTCCAATGAATCGACTCCGTAAGTTCTCCGTATTCGCATGCCTTCTGACGGTCGGGGCGTTGAACATCAGCGCCTCCAGAGCGAAGGCCGCAGACGCCAAACGTCCGAACATCATCTTCATCCTCGCGGATGACCTCGGTTACACCGACGTCTCGTGCTACGGCAGCAAGTACTATGAAACGCCGAACATCGACCGCATGGCGGCTGAAGGGGCTCGCTTTACGGACGGCTACACGTGCGGACCGAATTGCCAACCGACGCGCGCCGCACTTCATAGCGGGCAGTACGGTCCGCGCACTGGCGTCTACACGGTCGGCAACATTGATCGGTTCAACTGGCGCCAGCGCTCGCTGCGGCCGGTCGACAACGTGACGGAGCTGCCGCTCGACAAGGTAACGCTTGCCAACTCGCTCAAGAAGGCGGGCTACGCGACCGGCATGTTCGGCAAATGGCATCTCGGCGAGGACAAGGATCACCATCCCAGTGCGCGCGGCTTCGACGAAGCAATCGCCTCGGCTGGCAAGCACTTCAACTTCAAGACGAATCCGCCGACCGAGCATGACGAAGACGCCTACCTCGCCGACTTCCTCACCGATCGCGCCGTCGACTTTATCGACCGCCATCAGGACGAACCCTTCTTCCTGTATCTTCCTCACTACGGCGTCCACGGACCGCACGAAGCGAAGGAAGAGTTGATCGCGAAGTTCAAGGACAAGCCGGCGGCCGGAGGACATCACGATCCGACGTACGCCGCGATGATCGCCAGCGTCGACGAGAGCGTCGGCCGCGTGTTGGCCAAGCTTGAAGAACTCGGCATCGCGGAGAACACGCTGGTGATCTTCAGCAGCGACAACGGCGGCGTCGGCGGCTACGATCGCGTCGGGCTCGACAAGAAGATCGGCATTACCGACAACGCGCCGCTCAAGGGAGGCAAAGGCACGCTGTACGAGGGAGGCGTTCGCGTCCCCTATGTCTTCCGATGGAAGGGAACGGTGAAGCCGGGCCAAACCGAATCGACGCCGATCAACTCCGTTGACCTCTACCCAACGCTGGTGGAACTTGCCGGCGGCGAACTGCCGGCCGACTATCCCCTCGACGGCGTCAGCTACGCGTCGCTCTTGAAGGAGCAGAAGCCGCTGGAGCGCGGGAAGCCCCTCTTCTGGCACTTCCCGGGGTATCTCGGCGCCACGGCCGACACCTGGCGCACGACTCCAGTGAGCGTCGTCCGCGACGGCGACTGGAAGCTCTTGGAGTATCTCGAAGATGGGCACTTAGAGCTGTACAACCTGCGTGACGACTTGAGCGAGACGAACAACCTCGCCTCCGCCAAACCGGAGCAGGCACGTGAGCTTCATGGCAAGCTGCACGCATGGCGGGAAGAAATTGACGCCCCGCTGCCGACGAGAAACACGCCGGTCGCCGACGCCGAGCAGCCGAAGGCAGGCAAGAAGGGGAAGAAGAATCGCCGCGGGCAAGGGAAGCGCGCGGCGAAGCAAGCGGCGACTGCCGCTGCGCCGGAATAGCGACTCATCGTTTCGCGGCCCCGATCCAGTTAGACCGACCAGCGCGAAGATCCAATCTTTGCTGCTTGTCGCGAACGGGGCGAATTGGGTTGACATTGATCACCCGACGCCGGTAAGTTGATCCTTCCGTTTGTGGAAACGCTTGCCTGCGCTGACTGGAAATACCGGAAGCCGGCGACCTCTTTAGGGGGGTCGCCGGCTTTTTTTGTTCCATCGCCTGAGAATGGATGCAAGAGCCGCATTTGAAGCGTGACTCGACAATGATGAGTACTTCCTTCGACAAGGCCGTCGATAGCGACTCCAGCGCTCTTCACTGGGATATCGACTCGATCGTCGGGCAATTGCGCGCTCTGCGACTGGCCACGCCGGGGCGTCGCTTCGGCGACCGTCCCGCCAAGCTTCCCTCGCAAAAGGCGCTCGCGGGAATTCTCGATGGTCTGACGGCGGCGTTGTTTCCCAATCGCTTGGGCCTTCCCGATTTAACGAACGAAGGCGTTGATTACTTCGTCGGCAATACGCTCGATCTGACGCTGCGCGAGTTGCTCGAACAGGTCCGTCGCGAGCTTCAGTTCTCGGCGGAATTCGAAACCGATTCGGCGACAATTCGCGCTCGCGCCATCGCGATCACGCGCGAATTCGCTGCGAAGCTGCCAACCGTGCGCCAACTGCTGGAAAGCGATATCCGTGCTGCTTACCAGGGCGACCCCGCTGCTCGCAGCGTCGACGAAGTACTTGTTTGCTATCCCGGCGTCACGGCAATTACCCATCACCGTCTGGCGCATGTCCTTAACGGTCTGGGCGCGCCGCTGCTGGCCCGGATGATCGCCGAGGTCGCTCACTCCGATACGGGCATCGACATCCACCCCGGCGCGCAGATTGGCGGGAGTTTTTTCATCGATCACGGCACCGGCGTCGTGATTGGCGAGTCGGCGATCATCGGTCAGCGGGTCCGGCTCTACCAGGCGGTAACGCTTGGCGCCAAGCGATTTCCGACCGACGACAACGGCGAACTGATCAAAGGAAATCAGCGTCACCCGATCGTCGAGGACGACGTCGTCATTTACGCCGGCGCCACCATTCTGGGCCGCATCACCATCGGCAAAGGCTCGGTGATCGGCGGCAACGTCTGGCTCACGCGCAGCGTGCCGCCGGGGAGCAATATCACGCAAGCAAAGAACCGCACCGAAGCCTTCGATGACGGCGGCGGCATCTGATTGACCGACGACCGCCGCCCGCCGACCGGCCGCACATCTCCACCTACTGAAACACTCAAGTATTTCGCAGCTGGGCTTCAACCGATTGGAGCCCCCATTGAGAAAGAAGGAATCTATGGCCGACGCCCCTCCCCAATTGGCGCTCAGCGACGTCGCAGCGCGACAGCTGGCGAATGCCACCAAAACCCCGCCGCAGATGTCGACGATCACCCCGCGGTGGTTGACGCATCTGCTGCCTTGGGTGCCCGTCGAAGCCGGCATCTACCGGCTTAACAAGGTGAAGGACGCCTCCCGCGTCACGGTCGCCTGCTCCCGTCGCGACGAGCGGGACCTGCCCGAAACGTTCGTCGACTACGATGAAAACCCGCGTGAGTACATGCTCAGCGCGGTGACGACGATCGTCGACATCCACACGCGCGTTTCCGATCTGTACAGCGTGCCGCACGATCAGATCGGCGAGCAGCTGCGCCTGGCGATCGAAACGATCAAGGAACGGCAGGAAAGCGAGTTGCTGAACAATAAAGAATACGGCCTGCTCACCAACGCGGCGCCAGGCATGCGGATCAAGACTCGCAGCGGACCGCCGACTCCCGACGACATGGACGAGTTGATCGCTCGCGTCTGGAAGGAACCGGCGTTCTTCCTCGCCCACCCGCTCGCCATTGCGGCATTCGGTCGCGAATGCACTCGCCGCGGCGTGCCGCCGGCGACCGTCACGATGTTCGGCTCGCAATTCATCACCTGGCGCGGCCTGCCGATCTTCCCGTGCGACAAGCTCGGCACCGAAGCCGGCAAGACAAGCATCGTCCTGATGCGCACCGGCGAATCACGCCAAGGGGTCATCGGCCTCTACCAGCCCGGTCTTCCCGGACAGCAAGGGATGGGCCTCTCCGTTCGTTTCATGGGTATCAGCCGCAAGGCGATTGCATCTTACCTCGTGTCGCTCTATTGCTCCGCCGTCGTGATGACGGAAGATGCTCTCGGCGTGCTCGATAACGTGGAAATCGGAAAGTACCATGACTATCAACATCTCTACAGCAAGTAGTCGCGACCTGAGCGGCGGCCTGCCGCAGAGCATGGGATCGATGCCGCAACCGCAGGTGGGCCGAAGCCTGCCGTGCGACGGCTCGATGCTAGAGGGTGCATTGTCGCGTTTGGCGAACCAGCTCTACGCCGCCCCTCCGGGGAGCGCTGCGGGAGGCATGGCGCCGCTGGCGGTGGGCGCCGTTCCGCATGCGACCGCTCCATCAGCATTTGGCTCGTCGCCGACGTCGGCGACAGGTTTCGGAGCGCCGCTGTCGCCGTCGACGTTCGGCGCACCGGCCGGTTCGCCCGCGGGATTCGCCGTTCCGGCCAACTCCACTGCTACCTTCAATCCGACGGGATTCGATCACGCTGGGGCTGCGCCTGTCACCGCGGAGGGCCTGGGGTTCGAACCTGGGCTCAACGCGCCGACGTCGAATTCTCCATCATTGGGAGCGGGCAGCGGCACGGCGACTCCCGCGCCGCCGTTCCCGACGACGGCCGGCCAACAGCAAAGCGGCGTCTCGCTTCCTGGCGGTCACCCGCCGCAAACGTTGCAATCCGTCGACGACGACAAACTCCACTCGGTGCTTGAGCATAGCAGTATCTCCGGCGTGCCGAACAATCGCAGCGGAGCGCCGGCAAGCGGAGCCAACGGCGCTCCGTCGCTCGTTCCTGCGTCGTCGAACGCCGTCAAGCGCGTCGAAGACGGTTCGACCTTCTACTTCTTGAACGAAGCCCACAAATTCGCACGCATTTCGACGCCGCCAGCCGATCTGATCCCCGCGCCGGGCGTAACACTCCCGTCGTCGGCGCCACGCGTCAGCCAGCCAATTCCCACCGGCGCCGCGCCGCTCCACCAACCATTTAGCGTCGAGGCCATCCGCCGTGACTTTCCGATTCTGCTCGAGCGAGTCAACGGCCATCCGCTGGTGTGGCTCGACAACGCCGCGACGACGCAAAAGCCGCAGTCGGTGATCGACCGCATCGCCTACTTCTATCAGCACGAGAATTCCAACATCCACCGTGCCGCGCACGAACTAGCCGCCCGCGCCACCGACGCGTACGAAGAGGCCCGCAGCAAGGTTGCTGGCTTCCTGAATGCCTCGTCCAGCGATGAGATCGTCTTCGTTCGCGGCGCCACTGAAGCGATCAACCTTGTCGCCAAATCGTGGGGCCGGCAGCACGTCGGCAAGGACGACGAAATTGTACTCACGAACCTCGAGCACCACGCCAACATCGTCCCTTGGCAGATGTTGGCGCAGGAGACGGGCGCCCGCATTCGCGTCGCCCCGGTGGACGACGACGGCCAGATTTTGCTTGAGGAATACCAAAAGCTGATGAGCTCGCGGACGAGGCTTGTCGCCTTCCCGCAAGTCTCGAACGCCCTCGGCACGATCACGCCCGCCAAGGAGATGGTCGCCATCGCCCAGCGATACGGCGCGCGCGTTCTCGTCGACGGCGCCCAGGCCGTCTCGCACTTGCGCGCCGATGTGCAAGGTCTCAACGCCGATTGGTACGTCTTCTCCGGCCACAAGGTGTTTGCGCCCACCGGTATTGGCGTCCTCTACGGCAAGCGCGACCTCCTTGAATCAATGCCACCGTGGCAGGGAGGCGGCAATATGATTCAAGACGTCACGTTCGAGAAAACGGTTTACCAGGGGCCGCCCAACCGCTTCGAAGCCGGCACGGGCAACATCGCCGACGCCGTCGGTCTCGGCGCTGCCATCGACTACGTCCAGCGCCTCGGCATCGAGAACATCGCCCGCTACGAACACGACTTGTTGGTCTACGCCACCCGCGCGCTGCAGTCGATCGACGGATTGCGTCTCATTGGGACGGCCCCTGAAAAGGCAAGCGTCCTCTCCTTTACGTTGGCCGGCCATGACAACGAGTCGATCGGCAAGGCGCTCAACGCCGAAGGCATCGCGGTCCGCTCGGGCCATCACTGCGCTCAACCGATTCTCCGCCGCATGGGAGTCGAAAGCACGGTGCGGCCGTCGCTCGCCCTTTACAACAACGTCGACGACGTCAATCGACTCGTGGCGGCGATTCACCACGTCAAATCAGGTTCGGTCGGCGTCGGCCGTTAGGACGCCGAACGCTCGATCGTTCCGACGCCGCCGTCATCCGCCGCTGAACGATTTGCCGGTACTCCCCAGGCCGAGACGATGCATCCCGCCGCCGGACGACTTCACGACCTCGTTGCTAAGCTCGACTTGCTTGGAGCTTCCCCCTCCTTGGTCGATCTTGCCGATGCCATGCGCTCGGCGCAACTCACCATCGAAGACGTCGCCCCGTTCGTCCGCGCCAATCCGAGACACTACAATCGTGCGCTCGTCGTCGTGCGGGATCACTACGAATTGCTGGTGATGACGTGGCGACCCGGACAGATCAGCGCACCTCACGATCATGCCGGCTCGGTCTGCGTTTTGCAGGTCTTGCAAGGCGAAGCGATCGAAGGATCGTTTCGCGTCGCTGCGGACGGATACGTCGACTTCGACTACGAGACGGTGGTCAGGTGCGGCGAGATTACTGCCGGCCAGGACGCGGGCGTTCACACCGTCCGCAACGACGACGCGAACGAGCTGCTCGTCACCGTGCACATTTACGCGCCCCCCTTGCAAGATTTTCGGCGGTTCATCCATCGTCCGAAGCGGGACGTCGCGGCGCCAACGCCTCCCGTCGAAGCGACGCCGACAATCGTCGTCGTCGGGGGCGGGTTTAGCGGATCGATGACCGCCGCTCAAATCTTGCGGAAGGCCAACGAGACGGAGCAACGAGTTCGCGTCGTCGTCGTCGAGCGTCGCGGCGCGGTTGGGGAGGGTCTTGCGTACGGAACGCGCGACCTCAACCACCTGCTCAACGTCCCCGCCGGTCGGATGAGCGCGTGGCCCGATCGGCCGGACGATTTTCTACAATGGGCCCAACGCCGCCGTCCGCAGGCGAAGCCGGTCGATTTTCTGCCGCGCCAGTGGTACGGCGAATACATTCGCGAAACGCTGCTGGCCACTGCCGAGGAGGCAAAGTTCACGGCGGATTTCTCGGTCGTCTTCGACGAAGTCCGCCGAGTCGCCCGCCGCCCCGAGGGGGGCTGGCTGGTTCATCTTGCGCACGGCAGTACGATTCGCGCCGACGCGGTCGTCCTGGCGATCGGCCATCGCCCGCCGAGCGATCCGATCGGCGCCCGTTGGAGCGGCTCGCGCGCCCGCCTGATCGCTGACCCGTGGCGACCGTTTGCATTGAACATCGTCGAACCCGACGAACCGGTCGTCGTCCTGGGCTCCGGCCTCACCGCAGTCGACGCCGTTCTCTCGCTCGCCCATCCCGATCGGCGCGCGCCGATCACGATCGTCTCGCGCCGCGGCTTACTGCCACAGTCTCACGCAGCCCAACCGGTCAAACCGGTCGACCTGCAGCCGATGGTGGCGGAACTCTTAGCCGCTCCTGACGGCGTACGCGTCTTGGAGCTCTGCCGGCGATTGAGAAAAATCGTCGCCGAGTCGGCTTCGCAAGGAATCGACTGGCGGGGCGTCGTCGACGGCATTCGCCCCCATACCGCTGCGCTCTGGCAGGCGATGTCGATCGAACAGCGACGTCGCTTTTTGCCGCGGCTGCGCCCCTTCTGGGAAGTTCACCGCCATCGGATGGCCTTGTCGATCGGCGAGCAGTTTGGCGAACTGCGAGATTGCGATTGGGTCCGCCGCGTCGCTGGTCGTATCGTCTCGGTGCAAGCCGACGCCGATGCGGTAAGACTTGTCGTGAGCGAGCGCGCCACCGAACGCCTCGTCGAACTCAACGCCGCCTGGGTGATCAACTGCACCGGCCCGGCCCCTTCGAACAGCGCGGCTTCTAACCCCGCCATCGGCTCGCTGCTGGTCGACCGCTGGCTGTGCCCCGACGAGCTGGGCCTGGGACTCGAAACGACCGCTGCCGGCAACGCTATCGACGCCGAGGGACGCGAAGTCGCCGACCTGCTCGTCGTCGGCACGTTGCGCAAGCCCGCCGTGTGGGAAAGCACAGCCGTGCCGGAGCTGCGCGCTCAAGCCGCCGCTGCCGCCGACGCCGCTCTGCAGGTGGCGGCGCGGTAGAGCGTGAAGACGCCGTAGTCCAATCCCGCGAGTTTTCTGAAATTCCTTAGACAACTCGCCGGCGGGGGCGCATCTTAGAAGCCGTATGGCTCCTCCGGACGACTTTTCCCAGCGAGTGCGCGACTGCACCGACCGCTTGGCGGCGGCCGGCGTCGCTGCGCTGGGGGCGTTGTTCGACCTGACTTCCCACCGTTTGGTGCGGTTCAGTATTACGTTGACCCGCAATCAGCACGACGCCGAGGACGCCGTTCAGGCCTGCCTAGTGAAAGTCGCCAGCCGGCCGTTGCTGCTGGCGGCGGCCGAGAGCCCCTGGGCGTATCTGTTGCAGATGGTCCGTAACGAATCGTTGGCGATCATCCGGCGCAAACGGCGGGCCGGCGTGGTGACGTCGCTCACTGACCTGGTCACTCGCCGCCGCATCGATGAACTCGAACAAGAAGAAACCCATCGGGCCGTTTGGCTCGCCATTCGCTCGCTGCCGCAAGAACAGGCCGAAGTGGTCGTTCTCAAGATCTGGGAAGCGATGACCTTCGCACAGATCGCCCAGATTCTTGAAGCCTCGCCCAACACCGTCGCCAGCCGCTATCAATACGCCATGAGCAAGCTAGCCGCCAAATTGACGAAAGCGCGTCAGGAGGCTCGGCATGCATAGTCTCGTGGATTGGCAGGAGCGGTACGACAAGGTCGAAGCCATGGTGCAAGCCGCTGGCGAATACGTGCAGGCCTCGGACGACTTGCGCCCCCGCGTGTTGGAAACGGCGCGGACAGAAGTCGGCGAATTGCGGGGCCGGCGCTGGGTCCGTCAGGCGTCGTTGGCGGCGGCGATCGTCGGCATCGCCGTGACGATTCGCACCTCAACCGGCGGCAACGAGCCGAAGATCGGCGACGCCGACGCCGTTTACGAACAGGCGTCGCAAAAGTCGGTCGGCGCCGGCGGGTTCGGCTGGGCGCTAGTCCAGGCCTTTTGCGAGTTGCGCCAGCGGCAGTCTGATAAGCTGCAATCGGACTAGCGCTAGCTCTCTCTTTCAGCCCCTGGCTCCGAAGCTTATTCAACAGCCAGCATTCTCGAGATACTTCACGGTTAGCGCCCTAACCACAGAGCACACAGAGAGCACAGAGGAAGATTTAGGGCATTGGCTCTTTCTCGTCTTCTCTGTGGCCTCTGTGTGCTCTGTGGTAAATGCGATGGATGATGGCAGTTGAATAAGCTTCTCCGCCGGGGGCTGCACTTGCGATGAAGGCCCGTTCCGCAGTTTAGAGATTCCTAAGCAAATCGCACTGCCCCGCGCATCTCAGGGGCCGTCTCGAACGGAACAGTCTTCCGTTGTTCTCCCTTGCGACCAAGCCGTGGCGCTCGCCGCCCAGGCGTGCAGCGACTTCGCTTCACCTCGGTCGCATTCACTCGGCAGATTGCAATGGATACGGCGTCGCTCGACGACTTCATGGCGCTGAACGACCAGATCACGGCGCTCATCCGTGCGCAGGTGCCGACGGGGCTTGAACTCGGCTCCTGCGGCGATCAAGCGGCCGGGACGCTGGAAAAAATCAACGCCGCGGTGGCTCGTCGCGTCAGCCGCGGCGAATCGCTGGCCGACGCCATCGGCGATGAACCGACCGCGCCCGCCGCCTATCGCAGCGTGATGCAAGCCGGCTGGCGCAGCGGCAACGTCCAGCAGGCGCTCGACAACTCCAGCCGCCTGGCTGAATCCGCTGAAGAGTCGCGCTACCGCACGCGCGCCGCCTTCTTCTATCCGTTCTTGGTGTGCGCGTTGGCGGCGGTCGGGATTACCGGCTTCTGTCTGTTTATCGCGCCCGCGCTCGCTGGGCTCTATCTGGAGTTTCAGATTCCTGAAAGCAAGACGCTGCGTCTGCTCGAATCGCTGGAAGGAGCCGTTCCTTACCTGATCATCGGCGGCGTCCTGTTGCTGGCGGCGATTGGCTTGGCTTCGCTCTTGCGCGGACGGCATGCCGGCAGCCGACGCGCCAGTGATGGCCACTGGTGGAGCGGCCTGACCGGCGCGTCGCAAACTCAGTTCCACCAGCGCTGTGCCAACTTTTGCGAGCAGCTGATCACGTTGCTTGACGCCGGCGTTTCCCTCGCGGAAGGCGTCCCCCTCGCAGCCGACGCTTGCGGCGATCGCACGCTCGAACAGGGCGCTCGCGCCTATGCCGTGGCCCAGTCCCAGCGTAGCAGCGCCGCTAGCGAAGAACGAGCCGCCCGACTCTTTCCTCCGTTCCTGCGGTGGGCACTCTGGCAGACCGACGAATCCCTTACGCCTTCGCAAGCGCTGCGATTGGCGGCCAGCGTGTATCGCGAGTCGGCCCAGCGTCGGGCGGAACAATCGCGCATCGCCATACCCATCGTCGCGTGCGTCTTCCTCGGCGGCGGCGCAACGCTCCTCTACGGCTTGGCGTTGTTTCTGCCGATCACCGAGTTGCTGCAAGCCCTGGCACGCTGACCAACAAAATCTACAGCACAGCTTCATTCCGACCCTATGCCCCGTTTTCATTACCAAGCGCTGAACGCCGAACAGGAGCTCACCATTGGCGAGGTGGAAGCCGATGCCGTGGCGTTGGCGATCACCCAGCTGGAAGCGAACGGACTGACGGTACTCTCGATTGGCTTCGCCACGGCCGAGACAACGGCGGCCCTCATGGCGCAAAAACAACCGTTGCCGACGCCGAGACGCAAACCTCCGGTCATCGACGCGGCTCAAGACGAGAGCGTCTTACGATCGCATCTCGCCCGGACGCTGGAACGCGCCCGGCCGCTGACGCCTGCCCTGCGCGCCTACGCTGAAGAAATGCCCACCGGCCGCCGGCGGCGCGAACTCGCCGAAGTCTGCGGAATCTTGGCGCGCGGCGACGTCGAGGCCGCTACGGCGGCGCTGGCCACCATGCCTGAGTATTGGATCCCGCTCATCGGCAGCACCGCACGAGACAACGATTCAGCAGCAATTTTGCGAGACTTCATCGCCGAATCGCAGCAGGCGGACGAGACTCGCCGGCAATGGTGGACCCTCCTGGCCTACCCGCTGTTTCTCATCGGCTTCGCGACGCTGGTGCTCGTCCTACTGGCGTACATGGTCGTACCGACGTTTCAGAGCATTTTCGAGGACTTTGATTTAGAACTGCCGCGGCTCACCATGTGGACAATCAACGTTTCCGACTGGATCACCACCGGCGCCCCCATCCTGCTCGTTGCCATCCTGTTGATCGCCGTCGCGGCCGCCATCAAGTTCGGCGGGCCAATGCTTGGCGAGTGGTTCGGGAATTGGTTCGGTCGCTCGACAGGCGTCGCGCGGTTCGCCGCTTCGACGGCCGACCTGCTCGCCGGGGGCATCGAGACGCCCGACGCCCTGCGCATCGCGAGCCGAACCGCCAAAGGAGGGCCGCTGCGGCAGGCCAGTCAACGCTTGGCGGCGCTGCTGCAGTCAGGAGACGTCGCGGCCGCGGAACAGTGGCGCCGTCCCGTGACGGCTACCGTGTTCTACGCCGTCACGGCGGAGCTGCCGCTGGACTCGCGGACCCAACTGCTGCAAGAGATCGCCAACTGTTACGTCGACCACGCCCGTTCGCGCGTCTCGTGGAGTCAGGGGATCTTAGGCCCGCTGACGATCTTCATCGTTGGATTCGTGGTGGCGTTTGTGGCGCTGTCGCTCTTCCTCCCCCTGATCAATCTCATCAACAACCTCAGCGGCTGATCGCGCCGGCGCGTTTGCATGGATTCAATGTTCCCCACATTCCGTGAGCTGAACAGCGGCCCGTCGGTGCTCCGTCGTTGGTGGCCCTGGCGGACGACGCCCTCGCAAAGTCGTTCGCTCCTGCGACTGATCGCCGTGGCAACGGAGAAACACATTCCCCTGGCGCCGCTGCTGGAAGCATGGGCCGAGGATGAGCGCGGCATCCAGCGCCGCCGCGTCCAGCGACTGGCCGCGCTGCTGCGTCAAGGAACGTCGCTCCCCAACGCCGTGGAGGAAGTCGCCGGAGCTCTCCGCGACGGCGACGTGCTGGCCATCCGCTTCGGCGTCCAATCGGGCACGTTGGCGGCTTCCCTGCGCGAAGCGCAACAAGACGACGCGGCCCGGCAAACAGCGCCGGTCCTCCGTTGGACGTTGGGCTACTTCTTCCTGGTGGCCACGCTGTTTTTTGTGATCACGACGTTTATCTACGTCAAAATCATTCCGAGCATGCTGGCGATCATGGAGGACTTCTCCATGGACATCCCGCGCGCCTTGAAGTGGTCGCTAGAGTTCGCGTCATTCGTGGAAAGCTACTGGTGGGCGTTCATGCTGCTCGCCTTGCTGGCGGCTTGGTCGACGGTTTCCGCGCGACCGGGACGGTTCTTGCGCAACACGGTGCTCAGCCGCTTCTTCGGCCCGCTGCGCAACCTCCGCTCCGCCGAGGTCTTGGAGAAACTGAGCGTCGCCGCCTCGGCCGGGCGACCGATGACGGGCGCCGTCTCCACGCTCGCCCGTTACCACTTCGATCCCTCGACGCGTCGTAAGCTCCTCTTCGTACGCAATGAAATGGAACAGGGCGCCGAGGTTTGGCAGAGCATGGCCCACGCCGGCCTGCTCACTGCGCCTGAAGAGAATCTGCTGCTCGCCGCCGATCGCGTCGGGAATCGTCCCTGGACGCTGCGCCAGCTGGCCGCCAGCAAAAAACGCCGCACCTGGCGGAAGCTAGAGCGACTGTCGGAACTGCTGCTGCCGGCGATTGTCGTCCTCCTGGGGGCGTTCGTCTTGTTCCAAGCACTTTCGATTCTGATGCCGCTGGTGACGATCATCAACGCCCTGAGCTAAACGTCATGAACGCCGTTAACAACTCCATCAGACGACGCGGAACGACCACGATCGAATTGTTGGTTTCGTTCACCCTGCTAACCACCGTGCTCGGCGCCGCCTTGCCGCTGGTGGTGCGACATGGCCGAATCCTCAACTCCGCGCGACAGTACCGCATGGCTCTCGATGAGCTTTCCAACCAAGCGGAGCGGATCACCGCATTGAGTCATAATGCGGCGATGGAGACGCTTGACGAATTGCAGCCTTCGCCCTTCGCCGCCGAGCATCTGCCCGGCGCGATGCTGAGCGCCGACCTGGCTTCCTCTGACGGCGCCGAGCGCGTCACGCTCTCGCTTTCGTGGGATGAGCTAGGACGACGCGCGGCGCCCGTTTCGCTCGTCGCTTGGCTTCCTCGCGGCAACGATGCGGCCATGGAACCAGCCGCTGCGGAGGAATCGCCATGAACATGAGAAGTCGACGCGCCATCTCGCTGATCGAATTGCTGGCCGTGCTGTCAGGTTGCAGCGTCGTCCTGGGGCTGACCGCGTCGCTGCTCCACCAAACGATGCGCGCGCAAAGCCACACGCGAGACTTCTTCGACGTCGAGCGGAATGCGCAGCGGCTCGCCCGGCAATTTCGCAGCGATGTCCATGCCGCTGCCGTGGATTCGATTGACGTTGATTTGGCGGACGCCGGCGACGGCGTCTTACTCCAGATGGAGTTACCCGACGGCCAATCGGTCGCGTATCAGCGCGCGGCGGAGAAGATTATCCGTATCGCGTCGCAGACAGATGGTCCGACGGCTCGGGAAGAATACGCGCTCAGCGAATCGATAGAGATCGACGTGCGCGAACTCGACGCACCGCGGCGAGTTGAATTGTCGATCACGTCTTCGCCGCCGCAGCCGTCGCAAGAAGCTCCCCCGTCGCCTGCCAGCATTCGAGCGACTCCAGTTAACTTGAAGGTTGATGCGATCCCCGCTCGCGACTTGCGTTACGCCGCGCCTGCCACGAGCGCCGGGGAGGCGACATGATGAACCACGAGTCATCTGCACAGCCATCCGTCACCCGTCACGCAGACCGTCGTCGACATGCGTTCCGCCGCCGCGGCGCCATGTTGGTCGTCGCGTTAGCCTGCCTCGCGATCGTCATGGCGATCATCGGCGTGATGCTCCAAGGAGCGCTCCGCGCTCGCCGACAGTTGCACGTCGAACGCGACCTGCGTCAGGTCGAGCTGCTGCTAGAGGCTGGCTTTGATCGCGCAGCCTTCCAGCTGGCTAGCGATGACGACTACGCGGGCGAAACCTGGCAGATTCCAGCTAGCGACTTACTCGGCCGCGGCGACGGCGAAGTGGTGATCGTCGCCGAGCGCAGCGGCGATGCGGAACCCTGGCGGGTCCGCGTCGCCGCCGAGTATCCGGTCGGAACCCCAAAATCGGTGCGACGTTCCCGCACCTTTCTCGTTCGAGATTAAATCAATGAATCAACGTTACCTATTAGGAGTGACTCTCATGCAGCCTCAATACTCGCAACCTGCTTTGCACAAAGAAGCTGTGGGAGGCGTCTCCGACGCCGATTCGGCGCTACTTCTTCGGAGTCGGAGACCCCTCCCGCAAACCCGCTTCTACTCCGTCCGCTCGGCGTTCACGCTCGTCGAACTACTGGTCGTAATCGCCATCATCGGCGTGCTGGTGGCGCTGCTCCTGCCTGCCGTTCAAGCGGCCCGCGAGGCGGCCCGACGCTGTAGCTGCGTCAACAATATGATGCAACTGGGTCTGTCGCTGCATAGCTACGAGTTCCATCACGAATCGTTTCCGCCCGGCGTGATCAACCCAGACGGTCCCATTCGCAATGAACCCTTGGGGCAGCACGTCAGTTGGACGGTGCAGGCCCTCCCCTACCTGGAACAGAACGCCCTCTGGCGAGAGTTCGATCAGGCGGCCGGCGCCTACGCGCCAGTCAACGCGCCGGTTCGCTCCACTGTGGTCAGCGTGTTGCTCTGTCCATCGTATGCCGGCAACGAGTCGAACCAAGATCAGTCAGTGGCCCATTCGACCTACGCCGGCTGTCATCACGACGTTGAGGCGCCGATCGACGCGAACAACAACGGAATGCTGTTCCTCAACAGCAAGGTTCGCTTCAGCGACATCTACGACGGCAGTTCCAACACGATCCTACTCAGCGAAGCGGTGCCGGATGACGAAAAGGTACTCGGTTGGGTTTCAGGCACACGCGCGACGCTCCGCAACACGGGCGTCTTGCAGCCGCCGCGGCGCCGCAATCAACTGACGCCCGAAGAGCAACCCGAGTCAGCTCAGCCGATCTCATCAACATACGTCGGCGGGTTCGGTAGCTATCATTCGGGCGACGTCATCAACGTCGCCATGGCCGATGGCTCCACGCGCGCGATCGTGGCGAACATCGACCCCAGCGTACTGCATCAACTCGGAAGTCGCGCCGACGGCGCCATTCCCAAAGAGTTCTAGCAGATCGTGCGGAAACGAAGGCTTATTGAATTGGCTGCGATGGCGTCGCCGAGCCGGTGGTGTAGCTCGGCGGATCGCTCGCCGGAAACGACTCCATCGCGGCCTCATCGACCGGATCGAGTTCATCGACGGCCGAGCTGCCGCCCTGATACTCTGGATATGGCGACCCGCCACTCTCTGGTTGCGAACGTCCGCCGTACAAGTGCTGGCCGTTGGCTAGCTTGTCGCTGACGGCAGAGAGTTTCTCTCCCAATGGGCATTTCCCCGTCCCGCCGCGGTAGACCAAGTATCCCCCGACCGCCATGGCGGCGAGTGTTCGCAACGAAATTCGCGACAGCCCATACCCCACCAAACAGGCGCCAGCAGCTGCTGAAAACCAACGTTCCTCAGGTCCAATCTCGCTTGCCAGCTTCTCTGAAAACGGCAGATTCCCAGCCATGTTTATCTCTCCACGAACAGTACGATCCGGCTAGACGCTATTTGAAGGCAATAGGTCATACAACTATAGATCAGGCAAACAGCGTGCCGGCCGGCCTACGCGGATTGTGCCGCAAAACTGGGCCCCGCCCCGAGCGGCGGTCGGCGTCCACCGCTCCAATCGGACCGCGCACCTGTCACCGGCCTCCTTCTTGGCACGATCGCCGCGAGCAATTGGGCGCCCCGCGACCGCGGGCTGGCACGGAATGCTCACTCGCTCTGCGGCGCGAGTAGCAGTTTGTCGGCCCGGGCGAACTCGTAGCCGCGCCGCGTCAGCGCGTCGCACAGCGCGCCCAAACGAGGGTGGAATGGATCACCCCGCCCTGAGCCTAGGTGCAGCAGCAGCAAAAAACCATTCAGGCCGTGCGGATCCTCCTGTTCGTACGCGAGGATCTCCTCCAGAATCTTTGACGATGGCACGAATGCGCGGTCTTCTTCGCGAGCGTAATCTCGATTCGAACCGCTGCCCGGCGTGAAGTTGATGAGCCCGACTCCCATATCGCCGCTCCAGGCCACCTGTTCGGAGTTGTACCACTCGTAAGGCGGAACAAAGAGGATCGGCGTCCCCCGCGACAGCGCGCGGACGCCGCGCAGCGCCTCGACGTTTTTCTGCAAGTCGACGCGAAAGAACTCGGGCGTCACCAGCGTCTGTCGCCGATTTTCCCACGACGCATAGAGGGGATGCGAATTGGAATGGGGGCCGACGTAATGCCCCTCCTCGATCATCCGGTTGATCGCCGGACGCAACGAATCCTGGCTCACGAATCCGCCCGTGAGGAAAAATGCCGCTTGGATGCGCCGCTCGGCAAGCGTCTCCAAGATTGGTTCAGCGCTCTCGCCGAACTGATCGCCTGTAAAGATCAGGGCAAGTCGCTTGGCACTGACGTCGCCCCGGATGACGGCCCCCTCGGCGTCGCGCTGGACGTTAGCCGCGAAGGAAGTCTCGGCCAGCGTCACCGAAGCATGTGACAGCGTTGCCAGTGCAACAACGAGCGCGAGCGTCGCGCCCGTGATTCCGGATCGTCGCTGGCGACTAGCGGCTCTCATTTACTTCCAAACGTCCAAAAGCAGCAGCAGCGACACGGTCCCATCGATAATCGGTTCGTTCGTCGAGAAATCGGCGAACAAGTCGTGATACACCGCCACGTCGGACTGGAATCGCGCCAGTTCGTCGTCAGCGAACGAATTGCCAAACTTCAACCCATCGTTGATTTCCTTGGAGACGGGCCCGTCGACCACGCCGCCCACCGGCAGATGCTGCTTGAGCTTCCAAAACAAATGATGCGGTCGGCTGGCGGCGCGACCACCCTCGGGAACGCCGATGACGAAGGATACGCCCCAAGGATTTCTGCCAAAAAGCCAATCACGCGCTTCGGCGCCAAGCTGGCGATAGGTCACGTCGCCCGTCATCTGCTCGTACAACGCCGCCTGCGTCGCCAAGGCGGTCACGTCGTTTGTCGAGCACCAGACCAACGGCGTGCCAAGCCGATACGGATTTTGCTCAGCGCGGAGCCGAATGCGCTCCAACCCTTCACGGTAATACCCCGCGATCTTCCGTTGATCCTCGGGCCCCGCGTGGGAGTACAGCCGCCAGTGGGCGAGATTCACATAGGGAAAGTATTCATAGTGTCCGTGGCGATCGGCGCCCATCCAAGGGTTTCCCTGGGCTTGATGGGCGTACTTGATCGCGTCATCGAGATAGGGCCGCTCCTTCGTGGCCAGGTAAAGCTCGATAGCGCCCCACTCCATGTCGTCGAAGTAACTACTCTCGCCATAGTAGTAGGGGGCCCGCACGGGAACCGACATCGCGACCCCCGGCTTCGCCTTTCCCAAGGCATAGAGCGACTTCGCCGTCTCGACGTCGCCGGCCAGCGCGAGTGCCGCGGCGCTGCGACCTGCCAGATTAGCGACGCCCGTCGATTTGTTCTGGTGGGTCGGCCCGTCGGGGGCGCCGATCGCGGGCCACGCCGCGCGCGGCCCGCCGGGGCCGCGGCCGTAATTTGATTGGTCGTCGTGCCACAGCGTTTCCGGCGGGAGGTGATCGCGGTCGTCGCCAATCTGCACGTAGATCGTCTGCGGATGCGGATGAATCTTGCGAATCAGTTGAGCCCCGTGGCGGGCCTCATCCTCGGCGTCCGCGAGAAACAAGGCCGCCACGCAGTACGAGGTGGTGATCATGTGCTTCAGTCGATCGCCCGCATCGTGCCACCCGCCGGTGACGTCGACCAGCTCGCCAGTCACCACGTCAAACCCGTCCTCCTGATGGCACTTGCCGGTGAGTGGATTGTCGCCGCAGCGCTGTAGTTGCATGAACTCGAGCAGCTTCGCGGGGACGCTCGCGTAGGCGTCGTCGCCGATGGCAAACTTCGGCGATGCGACCGCGCCAAATTTCACTTGGTACTGGCCGGCCGACTTCACGTCGCTGAAGTCGAGCCGGTAGTTGTGGGCGAACGGCCCCCACGCCCCGTGATCGACGCCCACATCGGCGTTGAAGTCACCCACGTGGAACTCGCCCGCCAACGGCTCATCGCTTGATAGCACCGCGATTTTCGGATCGCCCGGCAGGTAGCCGATCTGGTTAACGCGTACCCACGCGTCGGCTTGGGCTGCGCTAATGGCGCTCAACATGATTGCAGCGCAACCAAGCAGTCGCAGGACTCGTCGCGGTTCGCCGCAATTGTCTTTATTCATGCCGCAACAATTCTGGTCGACCGTTTACAGTTTCCTAACGCCGTCATTTCAATCACAGAACACCCGCAACTCGTGAGGATTGCCGCTTGATATTCTCTCTGGTCTACGTCAGTCACGCCGTCGCTCCGTTCGACGACTCGGCACTCGAAACTCTTGCCGCTCGGGCGAGCCAGAAAAACAGCCGCCTGGAAATTACAGGATACTTAAACCTGAACCGCACGCGATCGACGTTTTTCCAATATTTGGAGGGTCCGCAACAGGCGGTGCTCGATCTGACGGCGGAAATCGAGCGCGACGACCGGCATCGGGTCGCAAACATCGTGCAGATCGGCGAGATCGAGTCGCGCCTCTTCCCGGCGTGGAACATGTGCTATCTCGACCCGGGTTTCTTCCAAGCGATTCGCATGGAAGACATCCTCGAAACGGTCCTGCTCACCATGAGCGAACGAACGTTCAAGCGCGAAGAGGTGGTGTCGACCGTCTTACGCATCGCCCGGCAAATTGCCAATCGCAAGGCGTCATAGCGGCGGGGGCTCACTCCCACCGAAACTTCGCCCAGACAGCCGCATGGTCCGATGGCCACCGCGGCGTTGCCCGATCGAGCCGCCGTGCCTCGACGGCGCCAACTTGCGCTCCGCGCCAGAAGATAAAGTCGATGCGATCCTGAATTTGCTCGGGAAACCGCGGCGACCAGGTGCGATCCCCAGCCCGATCGATGCGCGGGCGACAAACGCGGTAAGCATCGCGGAAGCCGGCGTCGGCGACGAGCTTCGTCACGGGCCACGCGGCGACGATGCCGTACTGCTCGCGGGCGGCCTCAACGTAATCGAGATGCGAGTTGCTGTTGAAGTCGCCAGCCAGAATCACCGGCACGCCGGGGCGCTTCGCCATCTCGGCATCGATGCCGCTGAGGATGGCGCCCGTCTCGACCATGCGGCTTTCGCCGTCCGCGGCCAGCAAGTCAGCGGCGCTGCGCCCGTCGCGGGAGCGGGGATCGGTCCAAATGTCGTCCACATAGTGAATCCACGCCGCATAAACGGCGACCTGCCGACGATCGGGCAACTGCACGACGGCTCCCACGCAGTTGAACGGCTTGTAGACCGAGACATCCGCGACGATGGGCCAGCGACTCAAGAGTGAGACGTTCGTCCCGCGCGGGTGGAAGTGAAACCCAAGCCCCGCGGCAATCGCCTCGCCGCTGCCATACGTTTCGACCAGGGCCACGACGTCGGCGCCGCTGGCCCGGATCACGTCGATGATCGCCCGTTGCTTCGCGCGCTTGACTGCCTCGTCCTCCGCGTAGCGAGCTTCGTCGCCGCCGTTCCAGATATTCCAGGCGAGGACTTGGAACTCGGCCGCCGGCTGAGTTGTCGAAGTCTCTTCACCGTTGCATTGAGGCAAGGCGACTGTCGTCGCAACGATCCACAGAAAAAGAATGTTGCAACGGCGAACAATATAAGCGGCCAATTCACACGCTTCGGCTCGTCGCACAGCGGCGACGCTCGACCCACTGCCTTCCGAACAGCACGATCCCCAGAATGCCGCCATAAACAATTGCCTCAATCGCAAAGACCGACGCATTGTGAGCGCTCACCAGCGGGGACAACTGCATCGTTCGAAAGCAAGGAATGGGCAGCGACACGCGCGCATCGCTAACGGGCCAGAACATCGCCAGCCCCTTGCGACCATCATACAGCGTATCGAGCAGCAAGTGGCTGAGCCACGCGACGGCGCCGCCGACAATCAAACGCCAGCGGAAGTACGTAGTTCGTCGCAGCAAAAACGTCGCCACGACGGCAGCGATTGCCACGCCAGCGATCGTTACGAAGATGCTGTGGCTCACGTCATAACGATCATGCCCCCAACCGGGCAGCGGCCAATCGGGAGCGTTGGCGAGGGCGACAAACGCCGCCAGCGCGACGGCGGTCTGCCGTCGATTGAAGTCGCGCGGCATGACCGCGCACCCAATTGCTAGCCCCATTAAACTGTGCCCAACCGGCGTCATATCAAGTCATTCAGGCAAATGCCGACTTCGCGGACCTCGATCGGCGTGGGGTAGTGTAACGAAAGACAACGTCCAACGCCAAACTTGGTCGACTAGTCCGGCTTCCGCCATTCCAACACGCCAGGAAGTTCCTCGCCAGCATACTCTAGATGCAACACACGTCGCGAGCGATCGTTCGTCGAACGCCCTGAAGCATGGAGCAACAGTGGCCGCATTAGCAGAGCGTCGCCAGCGGCAGCCGCGCAGAGCGTTTCACTACGCCCCTCGCGTAGGCTTGCGATCTGATCGGCGTCCAGTCGGCCCAGTCGATGCGATTCGGGAATCACCCGCAATGCGCCGTTCCATTCGTCGGCGTTGTCCAGGTGAATCCTCACCGTAAGCATCCGCTCAAGCACCTCCACCGGCGGCTGCACATGCGGCACGCCTTCCTTCACTGACCAGGCTCCAAAGCCCGGCGTCTCGACCCGCTCCCGGACGGGAATCGCCAGATCCTGATGCCACGCCACCAACCAGTTCGCCCCCGGGGACTTATTGAACCAAATCGCCCGCACGGGCCGCGGCTCGCCACCTGTGTAACGCTGGACGAGGTCGAGCAACTTCTTCGATTTCGCAAGCGCCGCCACGGCCGGAACCGCCAGCATATTCCGCCTGCCCGCAACGTTGCCGTCGCCAACGGCATCCAGCAATTCACGCCGCTCCGGCTCGCCGACAAGGCCAGCGACTAGTTCGAAACCATGCTCAGCGATCCGATAATGCTCCACGCCGAGATTGTCCTCCGGTCTTCTTCTTTGAGTTCTCTTTGCGCCTCTGCGCCTTTGCGAGAGACAAATCGTTCAACTATTCCGAACGAAGCCGAAGCAAAAATGCCGCCAACCGCGGCGGCCGGCCCGCATCGTCGCCGTGCCAGCGTTCGTCGAATCGCGTCAACGCGAAGCCGCTGGCTGCTGCGGCCTGCCAGAACGCTGACAGATGATGGACAAACGCGGCAACGGTCGTCGTTTCGCCGTTGCGACTGAAATTCGCCACGGTTCCTTCATATTGCCTGAACGGATGCAGCTCGCACGCAAAAAATTCGCCGCGAGGCAGCAGGCAGCGCGTTGCTTCGGCGAAAACGAACCGCAGGTCGGCAATGTGTTCAAGCACGAGATTGCAAACGAGCAGGTCGTACTGTGCGGCGGCGAACGGCCACGGCTTGGCGACGTCGACGGCGCCGAACTCGACCCGGTCGGCGAAGCCGCTGGCCTCTGCCTTCGCCTCGGCCTGCTGCAGCATCCCTGGCGAGAAATCGACCGCCGTGACGCGGTCGGCGACGGTCGTCAAAAATGCCGTGTTTTTCCCGGTGCCGCAGCCGATTTCCAGGATCGAGCGGAACCGCCGGCCGCCGAGCCATTCCCGCGTCACCTCGGCGTCGAGATCGCGGGTACGATTCGGGTCCACGTCGTAGGTCTCCGACCAGCGGGTGTAAGCGTCTTTGATCGACAAGGCGGTTTTCCTGGTGCTCTTCGGGGCGCTCAGTATACGCCCCTCAAGAGACGCCGCGCGCGTCGAGGGTTCGGACTGATCGCTTATGCGACCAGTCCAGTGCGGCCTCCATACCGCGGACTTGCCAGGAAGTTCGCGGGGCGGCGGCTAAACCATCGGCTCGGGGTGGAGTTCGCGCTTGCTGCCTCCCTTGGAGGTCCGCAGAATCCGGAACCCGATGTCGGTCCGGATGAAGCCGTAAAGGCACATCAAAATAAATGCGAGCACGCCAATCACCAGTGGTCTGGAGTAATCAATTCCTTTGAACACGCCCCCCTCGCCCAACCGCGGCGCGATGACCGGCTCCAGCGGCAAGCCAAATTTGTTGGCCAGCGTATTAATGCGAATCATATGAATCACCGGCACGCCTTCATTGCTGAAGCGGGCCATGACGCCGTCGATCTCGCGTACGTCGCGCGGGGGACGCATGTTGAGCCCCGACTTGAACATTTTCTTCCCGACGTCCTTACCAACCGACACCGTACCGCCGCCCACGTTGATGTAGGCGGCGATGGGGCGGCCCTTGGCCTTGTCCCGATACATGTCCATGCGGAGGTCGATGTTGGCCCGCATCCGCGCCGCAGCCTGTTCGACCGGCGGCAGATCCTTTGCGGCCTCGGGCAGCTCGACGACTAGCGGAGTCAGACCATTTCGCTCGAGCGATGCTTGCACCAGCTTCAGCCCCTCCTCGGTCAGGCCCTCGCCCTCGTCATTGTTGCCGCCGATGGAACAGGCGATCGACTTGATGCCGAACAGGGGCGGCAGCTCCTTGCCCTCTTCGTCAGTTCGCTTCTGGTCGCGCAACAAGTGCTCCATGTCGGGCCACATGAGTTGCGGCACGTTGGCGCCCCATTGCGATGCGCTGGCGCTCGAAATCACCAAGGGCCTCGCGCCCAGAGCTTCCAAGGCGGCGTAAGTGCAGATATTCAGCGCCGGGAATGATCCTGACACGCCCACCGCGACGACGTCGCCCTGCTGGACTCCGGCCTCCTTGAGCATCTCCACGAGCACCGCGGCAAAGTTGGGATTGGTCGACGTCTGTTTGGCCGACAAATGTCCCAAGACCGACGTGACGGGCGACATGGCCAGGCCGATGATGCCGGTCTCGGCCGGATCGTTCACCGCGTCGATCGGCGGGCCAAGCTTGACGCGCTCAGCGCGCACGATCTGGAACGCGTCGGCAGCCAGATTCGCCGCTTTGATTTTCTCCTCAAAGTAAGGCTGCTCCTGCGTGACCTTCCACCGCTCGACCATCATTAGGCCGGCAAGCGAGATGAGGGCAATCAACAGCAGCGCCGGTCGCGAGACGGCGCGTGGCCGCCAGTAGATCCTTTTCATATCCCTAACGCATATCGCCAAGTGTCATGGTGAACGATTTAATGCCCGTGAAGAGCCCAGCCGCTCAAGCGCCGAGATTCTGCAATTCCATTCCGAATACCAGCATCAGCACGAGCCGCACGACGACCGCTGACGTGACCAGCGCCGACAGCGTCTCCAGCACGCCCTGCCGATCCATCCAGATGGCGATCAACCCCGGAATGACGTAACCGATCGGCTCCCACTCCGCTGGAATGGGACTCTTCGTGCTGAGTTGATAAAGAAACTCCGAGGAGTAGAACGGAATCTGCGTCATCGCCCCGCGCACGAGATAGCCGACGATGATCATCAGCACCGTTCGGCGTTTGCCGTAGATGATGATGAACGTCGACAGCGAATGGACGACTAAATAGGTGACGAACGACGCCGCCAGCGTCAGCGCAATGTCGATCGGTCGATTGAGATAAAGCGCAATGTATCCCGGCACGACCATGCCGCCGGCAGCGAGGCCGAACATTTCGGAAAACATCAGGCTGACGGCCAGTCCAATGCCAATCGAGGCGGTAAGAATATCGATCATCGCTGGGGGGTAGGTAAATAAGTCGGTGAGTTAGTGATTTCGTGACTACAAGCTCGGTGCGATCCGCTCGTTACTTGAACGTGCGTGCGGTACTGCGATTGGCGAAGTAGCGGACGACTTCCAGGCCAATGCCGCCGATGTTCGCCATGCCCATCGCCATTGACCGGCGTCCCGTCAACTCGACGATGCTCTCAAAAATGTCCTCGGCCGGGTGATCCTCGGCGAACACCATCTTCTGCGGATCGAGCCCCGCCTTCACGGCGTACTTTGCAAAGATGTACGTGCCCGACCCGATCAGCAAATAGTGATCGGCGGCCGGCCACTGGGCGACGACCGTCCCGAGTTGGCGCGAACGATCGGGCCGATCGGCGCGGCAGTTGAACACCGCAATCCGTTTTTCGACGTCGGCGTAGCGCTCCAGCGCCATGCGCCAGATGCGCTCGGTCGATTGCGGATCGTTCGCCGCGAAGCCATTCACGAAGTTGATCTCGCGTCCGAAGAAGTTCATTTCGTGGGCGGTCATCGCGCCCGGATCGGGATGGGCCCGCCACATCCCTTGCAGCGCCACGCCGCGTTCCACCCCCACCGCATGGCACACCTTCAGCGCCAAGGCAATGTTCTCGGCATGTTCCACATACGAAAAGCCGGCCAAATCGAGCGGCGTGATCGCGGCGACTTCCGCCGGCGTCACCGCGACCAGTTCGCATTTGCGGTCGCGGCAGACTTTCTCAAAGACGTCGAGGTAAACCTGCTCAGCCGTGTAGAGCTTCCCGCCTACCGGCACCATGCCGGCCAGGGCCAGCGCCACGTCGCGCCCGCCGGGGCCCATGACGTCGAGGTGATCTTCGCGGGCATTGGTGATGACCGCGTGCGTGGCGCGAACCAGTTTGTCCTCGCACAGCCACTGAAGCGACGGAATTAACGCCATGCATTCCAGCACGAGCGCGTCGGCGTCGATCTCCGCCGTCGCGGCGACAATGCGAATCTGTTCAATGACGTTCGCCTTGGCGGGGCGAAACACCGGATACTCCGAGCCGTCCGGCATGATCATCCGCGGCAGCGTGCCGGTTGTCTTGCAACACGTTCGCTTGCCGGCGTTGCGCATGCCGGCGGCGATGAGCCGCGCCACGCTCGATTTGCCGCGAGTCCCGTTCACATGGATGCGAATGGGAATCTGGCGCAGGTTGCGGCGATGGACTGCTAGCTCCGCAACGCCGCCGCCGATAAGAAGACCGGTAGTGGCGGCAAGTGCGGCAATAGCGCTCATAGGCGGGAACGTTCCAAGGTAGGTCAGGCTTTCAAGCTGGCAGCCGCCACGACGCGCGTCACCAGTCGAAAGGAGGGTCAAGCCAGAAAGCTTGACGACGGGGAACAAGGCCTCCTCTCTTGCCAACGTTCCCCGCAGTGCCGGAGGCGCATAGATTATAGAAACGGTTAGCTTTGCCAAGCCCATCTGACGAAAAGGAGCCGTAGTCGCATGCTAGCAACCGAGTCGACCCCGAATGCGTAAGGCCGCTGATCGCTCTGCTGCCGACGAAGATGTTTTGCTAGACTACCGCCCTCGCCCTCCCCCGCCGCCCCTCCCAAAACCCCGCACGCTTCAACGATCGAGTCCAGCGATGTCCGACGCTCCCACCGGCAATGAAAAGTCCGCGCCACGGAATTTCATTCAGCAGATCATCGACGCCGACCGCGCCGCCGGAAAAAACGGCGGACGCGTCCACACCCGCTTCCCGCCCGAACCGAACGGCTACCTCCACATTGGCCACGCGAAAAGCATCTGCCTGAACTTCGGCCTCGCGAAGGAGTACGGCGGTAAGTTCAACCTTCGCTTCGACGACACGAACCCGGCGAAGGAAGAACAGGAATACGTCGACTCAATTGTGGACGATGTGAACTGGTTGATCGCTGGGTTTGGGGAGACGGAAGGGTTCAGGGTTCAGGGTTCAGAAAACTCCTCTCCTGCCCCCCGAACCCCGAACGCTGAACCCTCTCTCCTGAACCCTGAACCCTTCTTTGCCTCCGATTACTTCGACCAGCTCTACGCCTGGGCCACGCAGCTGATCAAAGGCGGCAAGGCATACGTCTGCGATCTCACCGCCGAACAGATGCGCGAATACCGCGGCACGCTCACCGCCCCGGGCAAGGACAGCCCCAATCGCAACCGCACCATTGCTGAGAATCTCGAGCTCTTCGCACAGATGCGCGACGGCAAGTTCGCCGACGGCAGTCGGACGCTCCGCGCGAAGATCGACATGGCATCGCCGAACGTCAACATGCGCGATCCGGTCCTCTATCGCATTAAGCGGGCCCACCACCATCGCACCGGCGACAAGTGGTGCATCTACCCCTCGTACGACTACACCCACGGCCAAAGCGATTCGATCGAGGGGATCACCCACTCGATCTGCACGCTCGAGTTTGAGAATCATCGCCCGCTCTACGACTGGTTCTGCCGCGAGCTCGGCATCCACCATCCGCAGCAGATCGAATTCGCGCGTCTCAACCTCACCTACGCGGTGATGAGCAAACGGAAGCTGCTGCAGCTCGTCCAGGAGAAACACGTCGCCGGCTGGGACGATCCGAGGATGCTCACCATCCGCGGCCTCCGCCGCCGCGGCTACACCCCCGAGGCGATGCGTGCGTTCTGCGAACGGATCGGCGTGGCGAAGTTCAACAGCACGATCGACATGGCGTGGCTCGAAGACGCCATTCGCGAAGATCTCAACGAACGCGCCCCGCGCGGCATGGGCGTGCTGCGGCCGCTAAAGGTTGTGCTCGCCAACTTGAAGGAAGGCGAAACGATTGAACTCGACGCGCCGAACCATCCGCAGCAGCCGGAGATGGGTTCGCGCAAGATTCCGCTCACCCGCGAGATCTTTATCGAGCAGGAAGACTTCATGGAAGACGCCCCCAAAAAGTTCTTCCGCCTAAAGCCCGCCGGCGAAGTCCGCCTCCGCTGCGCCGGCATCATCAAGTGCGACGAAGTCGTGAAAGACGCCGCCGGCAAGGTGACCGAGCTCCGCTGCACGTTCGATCCCGACCACTCCCGCAAAGTAAAGGGAACGATCCACTGGGTCTCGGCGCCGCTCGCCCTCACCGCCGAGGTGCGGCTCTACGACCACTTGTTCGGCGTGGAGAATCCGGACAACGCCCCCGAGGGGAAGACCTTTCTCGACAATCTCAACCCGAACTCGCTCGAAGTCGTCACAGACGCCAAGCTTGAACCTTCGCTAAAGGATGCATCTGCGGGGACGAGTTTTCAGTTCGAGCGATCCGGCTACTTCTTCGTCGACCCCCTCGACTCGAAACCCGGCAGGCCGGTGTTCAATCGCACTGCAACCCTGCGAGATAGTTGGACGAAAGAATCTGGCAGAGACTAAAAGACTAGATGACAAGGCCGTTGCCGTTTTGGCGCCGAAGCGACAATCGGAGGCTACGTCGAGCGAACCCCCAGCCTCCAATCGCCGTACAAGAGTTAATTTCCGCCCATTTTGCGTTACGGCACTACCCTGACCGCAGCGAACTTCGCCCTGCCCCGGTGGGTCCGTAGGGTGTAAAATCAAGAACCATCCGGCGTCTCCCTAGCGTCCGCAGCCATTCTCCGCTGCCGCTGGCGGCGATGCGAGCAGACAGGATGCCCTCCCTGTGGCCGATCTCCATCCCACCTTGGCCAGCGACCTTACTGTCGAGGCGCCACGGCAATCATTCGATTCAGAGAACGAATCGGATACTCAGTTGCGAAAGTCCGCCCGTCGCCGCGTGGCTCTGGTCGAGGGGAGCACGCCCCACATGAGCAGCGAGACGCGCGGCGTCTTGCGCCGTCGGTTGCGCATCGCAGCCGTACTCCTGTTCATTGGATTCGCATCGTTCTTCTTATACTCGACGGTCCGGTGGAAGATGTCCGATCATCTCCAAGCGGACTATCGCTGGGTCTTTTTCTCCCAAATCGCGGTGATCACGCTCTTGGGGCTTTCCGCCTGGAAGCTCTGCGCCAAGTGCGACCTCTCGATGACCAAGCTCCGCATCGGCGAGGCGATCGTCTTCGGTGCACCGGCGCTGTTCTTCACGGTGCTGACCTATCACAAGCTGACCTATTGCGCAATGCTCGACGAGGGGCATGCCCACATCGCCAGCACGCCCGCCGCGTGGATGTTGTTGATTTTCTGTTATGCGATCTTCATCCCAAACAATTGGCGCCGGGCCGCAGCCGTCATTGGCCCGCTCGCTCTGACGCCGATGGTCGTCATGGCAGTCGCCTATTTCACTTGCCCCGCCCTGTCGGCGCTCCTGCAGTCAGACGACTTCGACGACTTGCCGGTCGAGCAGGCAATGCTGCTAGCCCTATCGGCCATGGTAGCGATCGTCGGCGTCCACACGATCAACGCCCTGCGGCACGAAGCATTCGTCGCGAAGCAGCTCGGCCAGTACCGCCTCAAACGCCTTCTCGGCAGCGGTGGCATGGGCGAGGTGTACCTCGCCGAGCATCAGATGATGAAACGCCCCTGCGCCGTGAAGGTCATCCGACCCGAGAAAGCGGGCGACCCGCAGGTGCTCGCCCGCTTCGAACGCGAAGTCCGCGCCACGGCAAAACTCTCGCACTGGAATTCGATCGACATCTACGACTACGGCCGCACTCCCGATGGCACGTTTTACTATGTGATGGAGTTCCTCCCCGGTCACAACCTGGGCGAGCTCGTCCGCGAGCATGGCCCCCTCCCCGCGTCGCGCATCCTCTACCTTATGCGACAAGTCTGCGACGCCCTGGCCGAGGCCCACAGCCACGGCCTGGTCCATCGCGACATCAAGCCGGCGAACATCTACTGCGCCTACCGCGGCGGGGTCTTCGACGTGGCGAAGCTGCTCGACTTCGGACTGGCCAAACCGCTGACCGACGCCAACGATTCGGGCCTGACGCAAGAAGGGTCGATCACCGGCTCGCCGCTGTTCATGTCGCCCGAGCAAGCTGGCAGCGAAGAGGTCGACGGCCGCAGCGATATTTACTCGCTGGGCGCCGTGATGTACTTCATGGCCACCGGCAAGGCGCCGTTCGAATACGCCAGCCCGCTGAAGGTGATGATCGCCCACGCCAGCGAAGACCCCGAGCCGCCGCGCTACCTAAACGGCGACATCCCGGCCGAGCTGGAAGAGGTGATCCTCCGCTCGCTCGAGAAGCGCCCCGGCGACCGCTACCAAACGGTCGCTGAGCTCCGCGAAGCCCTCGACCGCGTCCCGGTCGACAGCGAATGGACCGCCCGGATGGCCGCCGACTGGTGGAACAACTACGGCTGCCCGCAGCGCAAAGCGATGGCCGAAGAGGCCGTCGAAATGGCCGCCGTCTGAACCGCCGGCCGTTTTCCCGTGTCTTTCCGCTTGCCCAGTCACCCCGAGGTACTCCGAGGGGTCCGGCTAGATTCCTCGGAGCACCTCGGAATGACCGAACGGGTCGGGGACACGGCATCACCACCTGTCTTTCGGCTGACTTCCGCGGAACCCCTGCGCCGCCTAAAATGAGGGATTCGGCCCCACCTCTGCGGCCGAACCGTATCCTAGCCCCTGGCTCCGCCAGGGGGTCGCTTCCCACACCACAAGAGCCCGAAGCGTCGACTCACCCCCCTGACGAAGCCAGGGGCTACAGCGATCGCTTCCCGCGTCAGACATTTTGCCATTCGATCGAGGTCAGTCGATGAGCGCCGCCGCCAAGCCCCGCACGTTGTTCGAGAAAATCTGGGACGCCCACGTCGTCCACGCGCAAGAGGGTCGGCAAACGATTCTGTACATCGACCTGCAGCTCGTCCACGAAGTGACCAGTGCCCAGGCGTTCGAAGGCCTCCGCCTCGCCGGCCGCAAGGTCCGCCGTCCCGAGCGGACGATCGCCACCGCCGATCACAACGTCCCCACCACCGACCGCAGCCTGCCGATCGCCGACCCGATCTCGAAACAGCAGATCGACACGCTCCGCAACAACTGCCAAGAGTTCGGCATCACCCACTACGACATGGGCGACGTTCGCCAGGGGATCGTCCACGTCATCGGCCCCGAGCTCGGCTACACGCAGCCCGGCATGACGATCGTCTGCGGCGATAGCCACACGTCGACCCACGGCGCGTTCGGCGCTCTCGCCTTCGGCATCGGCACGAGCGAAGTCGAGCACGTCCTCGCGACGCAAACGCTCCTGCAGTACAAGCCAAAGACGCTCGAACTCCGCACCGACGGCAAACTCGGCCGCGGCGTCACCGCGAAGGACCTCGTCCTCTACCTCATCGGCCAGATCACCACCGACGGCGGCACCGGCTACTGTCTCGAGTTCACCGGCGAGGCCCTCAAAGGCCTCACGATGGAAAACCGGATGACGATCTGCAACATGTCGATCGAAGCAGGTGCCCGCGCAGGCATGATCGCCCCCGACCAGACGACGTTCGACTACCTCAAGGGCCGCCCCTTCGCCCCCGCCGGCGCCGCGTGGGACAAGGCCGTCGCCTACTGGAAGACGCTCCCCACCGATCCCGGCGCCAAGTACGACAAGTCGCTCGTCTTTCAGGCCGCCGACATCGCCCCGCAAGTCACCTGGGGAACTAACCCCGGCCAGGTCGCGGCGATCACCGCCAAGATTCCCCGCCCCGGCGACTTCAGCGATCCGACTGACCAGAAGACGACCGCCCAGTCACTCGAATACATGGGCCTCGCCGGCGGCGAACCAATCACCGACCTGAAGCTCGACCGCGTCTTCATCGGCTCCTGCACCAACGCCCGCATCGAAGACCTCCGCGCCGCCGCCGAAGTGGCGAAGGGCAAGAAGGTCTCGGGCCACGTCCAAGCCATGGTCGTCCCCGGAAGCGGCCAGGTGAAGGTCCAGGCCGAGTCGGAAGGCCTCGACAAAATCTTTAAAGAAGCCGGCTTCGACTGGCGCGAGGCCGGCTGCAGCATGTGCCTCGCAATGAACCCCGACAAGCTCGCCCCCGGCGAACGGTGCGCGTCGACGAGCAACCGCAACTTCGAAGGCCGGCAAGGCAAGGGCGGCCGCACCCATTTAGTGTCGCCAGCGATGGCCGCTGCGGCTGCGGTGGCGGGGCACTTTGTCGACGTCAGAGACTGGGAATAGTCTATGAGATCGCCAAGATGGCTTACGCAATTTTACGAGCGAGCGACGCTTCGTCGAAGAACCGTCGGAAAACTCCGCGTCCCATCAGGCAAACTGTTGATCTGTGACATATCCGGCGGATGCAAAGAAAGAGATGCCATTGAGGTACCTGCCGGCGACTATTGGATTGTCGTTGAAATGGGGAAACCAACGAAAGAGAATCCGTTCTTTCAGCGGATTGTTCGGCGCGCGATTATCACCAATCGACGCATAGACGACTCGGAGCTGATTCAAGTTGGCAAAGTGGGTGTTGATATGGCTCGGATCGTCGTCGCCGACTGCGCCGACTTTCTGAATTACTCAGAAGCAGAAGGACCGGAACGAATCGGATGCGTCTCAACGGCTAGGGAAAATCGCGTTAAATCCCTTCTAAGCGAGAGATTTAAGCTTACTTTTTACCGGTTCAATATTGTGACGGCGCGATGTAGAGAGCCAATCAATGACGATTTAAAGAATCAAATCCTGGCGTACCTGCGATCCTTTCCAGAGTACGCACGAAACACTCACATTCATTTTTACGTTGAAACTTGTAGCACGTGGGATCGAGTGAATCGATTTAACAAACCGTTCGGTATGCTCCCTATCGACTCGAAGAAGTCCGCATCGCTTGCCGTTATCGAGAGCGGGTTTGGCGACGGCGTGTACCCCATCTATGCGAGGCGCGGTTCCGGCGGCGCGACTGAGGTTGAAGTACATTTCCACGACGCAACGACAGAAGAATTCGTAAATAGCTTTGCAGTCCTAAACTCATAATTGATCTAACAATGAAACCATTCACCACCCTCACCGGCACCACCGTCGCCCTCGACCGCGCCAACATCGACACCGACCAAATCATCCCCAAGCAGTTCCTCAAGCGGATCGAACGAACCGGCTTCGGCGAGTTCCTCTTTTGGGACTGGATGCGGCACGACGACGGCACCGTCAACGAAGAGTTCGAGCTCAACAAGCCGTACGCCAAGGGGGCGAGCATCCTGCTGGCCCGCCGCAACTTCGGCAGCGGTTCGAGCCGCGAGCACGCCCCGTGGGCGCTCGAAGACTTCGGCTTCCGCGTCGTCGTCGCCCCCAGCTACGCCGACATCTTCTACAACAACTGCTTCAAGAACGGCATGCTGCCGATCCACCTCAGCGAAGAGCAGGTTGAAGAGCTGTTCCAGCGCGAAGCGAAGCACCGCCCCTACCAACTGACGGCGGACCTCAATACGTGCACGCTCAGCGACGGGCACGGCTTCTCAGCGAAGTTCGAAGTCGAACCCTTCCGCCGCCACTGCCTGCTGAACGGCCTCGACGACATCGGCCTCACGCTCGAACACGAGTCGAAGATCACCGCCTACGAGACCGCCCACGGCATCGGCGTTTGAGGGGCTAGCTTCCTCGAAGACAATTTCTCACGCAAAGGCGCAAAGGCGCGAAGGAATTGGATGAATATCCGCATCTTGTTTTTCTTTGCGCCTTTGCGCCTTTGCGTGAGATCTTTTTTGAATTCAGTTTTCAGACTTTCTTTTTCCTTATTTCTATCAATTGCTTGCATCGCGCCCCTCTCGGCCGCTGAAGCTGATAAGCCAGCCGAGCCGAAGCCAACCAGCGCCGCAGCCTGCCCCCCCTACGCTGAGCCAACCGACGAGTCCGACCAGTACAACGTCGAGACGCTCCTCACCGGCCTCGACAATCCCTGCGCGATCGTCCTTCGCCCCGGCGCCGCGACCGGCTCAGCCTACGAGCTCTACCTCTCCGAAAGCGGCGCCGGCCAAATCCTGCGTCTCAAGAGCGACGACCTCAAGGCGCCGACGCCGATCGTCACCGGCTTTCCGGTCGACAGCTACGGCGACGCTAAGAAGGACGAACCCGAGTACCGCATCGGCCCGCTCGGCCTCGCCTTCCTCACGCCGACCAAACTCGCCGTCGGCGGCGCCGGCTTGCCGCAAGGCGAGGACCTCGTCGTCGTCTTTTCGCTTCCCGCTGACGGTTCGCCCCTCAAGTACGACCAGCAAGAGTACGCCGTCGGCCCCATCCCGAAGGGGCCGCAATCAACCTCCGGCGAAGGCAACTTCTACGGCCTCGCCAAGACCGACGACGCGCTCTTCGTCACCTCCAACGGCGACGACGACCAAGCGTGGATCTTGAAGGCCGACCTCAAGGCGAACAAGCTCGCCGATCTGCAACCCTTCATCGCCACGAAGCCGCTGCTCGGCACGACCGGCCCCACCGCCGCCACGGTCAACCCGAAGGAGCAGTCCCACTATTTGGTCGTCAGCCAGATGTCGGACTTCAAGAAAGATCGCGACAGCCTGCTGACGTTCTACAGCCCGAAGACCGGCAAGGTCGCGCTCAACCAGCGGACGGGACTCTATGACATCGCGGCACTAGCCTACAGCCCGACCGATCAACTCTACGCCGCCGACGTGGTGCGAGCCGACGCCAAGCTCGGCGGCGTCTATCGACTCGACGCCGCGGAAGTCGACGGCCGGCAGACGACGCGGGCCGTGAAGATCGCCGCCGCCGAGCGCCCCACCGCTCTAACCTTCGCCCCCGATGGCGCCATGTACGTCACCGCGATCGGCCCGCGCCAAGCCCCCGACGGCGAAGCGACCGGCGTGCTGCTGAAGATCACTCCCAAGAATGACCCGGTGAAGTTCTAAGGTTCGTCTCTTTGGTCCACAGAAGAATGAAACACAGAGAGCACAGAGGACACGGAGAAAAGATGAAGTTGAGTATCGCCTAGCTTCCGCTTGCCTTCTCTGTGATCTCTGTGGCCTCTGTGTTGAAAGACTTCTCTTTCAACTCTCCAATTCGTTCTAAGAAAGCTGATCCATGTCGCGCCGCGAAAAAATCGAAGCCATGCTCGTCGACGAACCGCGCGACACGTTCCTGCGCTACAGCCTCGCAATGGAACTCGAAAAAGAGGGCGACCACGACGCCAGCCTCGCGAAGTTCAACGAGCTCACCCGCGACGAGCCCCCCTACGTCCCGGCGTTCTTCATGGCTGCGCAACAACTCGCCAAGCTCAATCGCATCAACGAAGCGCGCACCTATCTCCGAGAGGGCATCGACGCCGCCCGCGCCCAAGGCAACGCCCATGCCGCAGGCGAAATGAGCGAGTTCCTGGCGTCGTTAGGATCGGCGGGCGAGTAGTCTTGCAGCCCCCGGCTCCGCCGGGGGGTCGCGCACCACGCCGACACGCAACGGAGCGCAAACCGACCCCCGGGCGGAGCCCGGGGCTACAGATAAGAAACTGCGCTACCGCTGCTTCTTCGTCCCGCAAGCGCTCGCCACCGCACAGCTCGTGCAGCTGGCGCAGCCCCCCTGCCCCTTCGCTTCCTCGGTGCCGCACCCCGGCCCGCACCCTTCGCTCAACGTCTCGGCAAACTTCCGAAACTCCACCGCCGCCTCGTACGTCTCGGCCAACCGACGCGTGATGTCCGCCGCTTGCTGCGGGGGCTCGCCGAGGAAATAGAAGAACAGCCCCTCGCCATCAAACAGATGCTCCACATCGACCAAGGCGGCGGGAACGGCCGCCTCGTCGAGCAGCCGCTGGCAGGCGTCGAACGCCTCGTGGCGCTTCGCCTGCAGCCGGGCCTCGAGCAGATCGTCCTGCACGCTCATCCGCCGCAGGATCGCCCCATCGGCCTGATGGATGCCGAGGGCGTTGTCCGCCTCGGCCACCACTTCGCCCACCTCCAGCCCGCGCGGGCTCCGCACCACGACGCGGCTGCGGCGAGGGTAGCGAACAGCCTCGGCAGCCGAAAAACTGCCGACGTGGCCCAGCAGGCCGTAACGGACGAGGTGAAAACCCATGCGGAAATAGCTCGGGGCGGTAAGTCGGGAACCCCTCAATTGTTACCCGCCAACCCCGGCGTGCCAAGTTCGTCTCCCGCTCCCCCTTAACCTCCCGGATTCCCGGCAAGGTCAGGTTGGTACTTCAGAACTGGGGGGCTGATCAGATAGCCAGCATGTGAAGCAGAGGACTTTCGGGCGACACTCGCCCCGATCCAACTGTTCTCTTAATTCACCCGTCCAGTTATCAGTATTTGCGTCTGGAATAGGAGTAATCTTCAAGCATCGGGGGCATTGGATCTCAACCATTCCCGCATTCTACCCCGATTCCGGTCCCGGTCCGCCACACTTAATCATGCACCACTCCGGCCCCATCAAACCTTGCCAAGCCCCGCTGAGTGTCGATACTCAAAGGCTCTCTAAAAACCATCCGCCGACGCCTCAGCCAGCCAGCAGCCCATGTCCACCGCCACTGCTCCCACGACGACCACCTGGAACGACCTGGCCGACCGCGTCCTCGACGGCTACCAACTCACCGCGGAAGAAGCGGTCGCCATCCTCCAGTCGCCCGACGAGGAGCTCCTCGACCTCCTCGCCGCCGCCTACCGCGTCCGTCGCCGCTACTTCGGCAAGGCGGTCCAGCTCTACTTCCTGATGAACGCCAAGAGCGGCCTCTGCCCTGAAGATTGCAGCTACTGCTCGCAGTCGAAAGTCTCCGACGCCGAAATCCCGCGCTACAACCTCCTGAACCGCGAGAAGCTGCTCGCCGGCGCCGCCGCCGCCGCCGAGCGCCAGGCGAAGACCTACTGCATCGTCATCTCCGCCCGCGGCCCCAGCGAGCGCGAGATCAAGGCGATCGAGACGATCGTCCCCGAGATCAAAGACAAGTACGGCCTGCAAATCTGCGCCTGCCTCGGCCTGCTCACCCCCGACCAGGCTGATCGCCTGGCCGCGTGCGGCGTGAACAAGGTCAACCACAACCTCAACACGAGCGCCCAGCGCTACGGCGACATCTGCACGACCCACACCTACCAAGATCGCGTCGATACCCTAAAGGCAGTCCGCAGCGCCGGCATGGAGCTCTGCAGCGGCGGCATCATCGGCATGGGCGAGCAGCCGCGAGACGTGGTTTCTATGGCGATCGAGCTCCGCGACCTCGGCGTCGAATCGATCCCGGTGAACTTCCTCAACCCGATCGAAGGAACCCCGCTCGCCGGCCCGTCGGAACTGACGCCGAACTACTGCCTCAAGGTGCTAGCGATGTTCCGCCTCGTGAACCCCGACCGCGAACTACGCATCGCCGGCGGCCGCGAGTTGCACCTCCGCAGCCTGCAGCCGCTGGGACTCTACGCCGCCAACTCGGTCTTCGTCGGCGACTACCTCACCACCAAAGGCCAGCTCCCCGAGTCCGACTACGCGATGCTCCGCGACATGGGCTTCGAGATCACGACCTCCGTCGAAGCCGAAGCCGCCCGCCAGTAGCCGCGGGTCAACGACCCGCCGGAGCGGCCCACAACAGGGCCAAGAATAGAACGCGGATACACGCGGATGAAACGGATCAACGCGGATCAGAAAAACAAATCCGCGAACTTCCGCCCAATCAGCGAAAATCCGCGTCTCATTCGTCGCCTCCAAACGTCTTCGCAAGCTCATCACCTCGTAGGCACGCGTTGCCTCAGCGCGGCCAAAAATAGTTGTGGAAATCGGCCGCTGCACTCGTTAGGTTCGATGGTTGCTCTTTGACAATTGAACCAACGTCGCCGGCTCCTAGGTAAACGGGTCCCCTTAAAGTACGGTCGCTGGAGTTCAGGCCTAAAAGGCCGCGCTGTGCCAACCCATGGCTCCGCCCTGGGTCGAGATCATTTGATGGACCGTAGCCCTGATAGGGCGCGCTTGTCCATGCACGAGCAAGCGCTCCCTTTCAGGGCTCGGGTTGATCAGGCGGACCAAAAAACCCAGGGCTGCGCCCTGGGCTTTAATAGCGCGGCCCTTTGGGCCTGACGAACATAGCACCAGTGCCAAAAGCACCTTCGATTTGTGTCGCGACTTCTGTCGCCTCCTCGCAGCGCTCAAATGAAGCCCACGAAACGACTTGCGAATTCTGTCGCTAAAACAGAGTTGGCGACAAAAAGAGCCTCACCATTCTGCCGGATGCGATAGCCGGAATTCTGTCGCCAATTCTGTCCCGGGCGTGAACCGCATAACTCTTAATTGGGAAGGGAGTTACGCATTGTGTCGCGAGAACGTGCATAAGCGACAGAAAGTCGGGAGCGTTGAGGACGCGCGTCACCTGCACAGAGAACTGCCAACGCTGGGCCGCCAAACGAAATCAACCCAAACCCCCCAATTTAACCAGTCAAGTTTACCGGAATTCTTTTCGAGATCGATTCATTTCTCGCAACACGCAATGCCGATCACTCTCTATTAGGGGAGGGCGTATCCGTGTAGACGTGCAGGATTGCAATCATGATGCGTGGATGGATCATTGCCGCGGCCCTCGTCAGCACCACAGCGGCCCCTCTGCTAGCACAGCAGCCAGCCCCCAATCGCTACGCCCAACGTGCGGCGCAAGTTCCCCCGCGGATGGCTGCTGCGCCTCAGGGCGCCCCCGTCATCCGGCAGCCCGCCTCGGCTGCTCCGCGGTTGCACATCGACCCGCAGGTTCAACAGGCGGCCGTCGCGAACACGAACAGCCGCCCGCGCTCGCCGCGCGACGCCCAGAACAGCCGCTCGAACGCGAAGAAGTCGGGCGTCTCGTCATTCTTCTCGCGGTTCAAGCTGCCCAGCTTCGGCGGCGGGAACGACGAGCAAGAGTCGCCGCAGCAGTCGGCCTCCAATCCGCCGCTTCCTTACGACCCGGCGGAACTCGAACAAGAGATGGGCGCGATCGCCCGCGGTCATCAGCAGCAGTCGGCTGCCGGGCAGCAACGCGTCGCCGCGCCGCGCCAAACGGCGGCGCCGAATCGTCCCACCACGCCGCGGCCAACGTCCCAGGCAGCCGCTCCGAAGGCGCCTGTCGCGGCGCCGCAAGTGAAGCGCGGCTCGCCCGTGGAGAGCCATCGCCGCAATGAACTCGCTGAAGCTCTCTCCGACCTCGTCCCCTCCAGCGAACCTGCTGAAGATGCGGCGCCCGTCGATGAGATTGCCGACGCCGACATCGCCCCGCCCGCCGCCGTCGACGGCAACGATCTCCCCAGCTACCTGCAAGAATCAGAATCGGCGCCAGTCGCGGCGCGGTCGAGCGACGCGGGCGCCGAGCCGCTCGACGTCGGCGAAGCGCTGCGCGCCGAAACGCCGCGCCGGCAGGTCGCTCGCTCGACGCCAACGCCCGCTGACGAGGAACTTGCCCCGATGCCGGCGACCACGCCAACGGCTCCGGCGACCCGCCCAGCCGCGGTTGCGAAGCGGGACGTCGCGGACGCCTTTCGGTCGGAACCTTCCTCCGCCGTGCCGCCGACGCCCGTCGCGGACGATGAAGAATTTGCTGCCGCGCCGCCATCAGCTCCGTCGATTGCCTCGGGTCCGAAGGCGACCAACTCGATGCGCTCAACTGGCTCCGGCGATGGCGGCGAGGTTCTGTTCACCTCATCGCAGCCGGTGATCGCGTCGTTCATCGAGGGACCGCAACGAATCGTCGTCGGTCGTCCCGTTGAGTACCGGGTCGTCGTTGAGAACAAAGGAAACGTCACCGCCCGTGAAGTCACCGGCGCCGTCGTCGCGCCCCCAGGGGCCGAGTTGGTCGATGCCTCGGCGTCGAACGGCGTCGTCAACCGCCCCACGGTCGAGTCTGGGCAACCTGCCAACGAAATCCAATGGCAGCTGTACGAACTCCCCGCCGGCGCCAAGCAGACGCTGACGATCAAGCTGATCCCGCGCAGCGGTCGCGAAATGCAGCTCGGCGTCCAGTGGAACCATGCTCCGGTCGGCGGCAATGCAGTCGTCGAGATTCAAGAGCCAAAACTCCAGATGGAGATCAGCGGCCCGAGCGACGTGATGTTCGGCAAGTCCCAGCGATACGCCCTCACCCTGAGCAACCCCGGCAACGGGGTGGCGGAAGACGTGATCATCGAACTGACGCCTCCTGGCGCCGACAAGAGCGGCGTGGTAAAGCACAAGGTCGGCGCGCTGGCCGCCGGGGAGACGAAAAAGATCGAGCTGGAGCTCACCGCTCGCGAAGCAGGCGAACTCAAGATTCAAGCCGCCGCCACCGCGCTGGGCGACCTCCGCACCGAGACGATGAAAGCGGTCATCTGCCGCAAGGCGGAGTTACAGGTCGATTGGCGCGGTCCTGAAAAGAAGTACGCCGGCGCGATCGCCACCTATTACATCCGCGTACGCAATCCGGGCACCGCCGCCGCCGAGCAGGTTGCCGTCGAACTTGCCCTTCCAGCCGGCGCCGAACTGGTTGAAGCCAGCCAAGGCCACGCTTGGGACGAAGCCAGCCAGAAGCTCACCTGGCAAGGCGCCACGCTCAACCCTGGCGAAGAGCGGTTCATGGAAGTCCAGTGCCGCATGTCGACCCCCGGCGTCAACAAGATCGAGCTCGCCGCCCACAACGCCGCTGGCGATCTCCGCGACGTAAAAAGCGTTCCGGTGACGATCGAGGGAATGGCCGACCTCAAGCTTGAAGTCGTCGATCCGCAGGGGGTCGTCCCCGTCGGCGAGATGGCCGTCTACGAGATTCACATCAAGAACAACGGCCTCACGGCTGCCAAAGGCGTCAACGTCATCGCCATGTTCTCACAAGGGATTGAGCCCTCGCACGTCGAGGGAGGCCAGCACACGATCAACGACGGCCGCGTTTCGTTCCGTACCCTCGACAACGTGGCGCCAGGGAGTGAGACGGTCTTCAAGATTCACGCGAAGGCCTCTGCTTCCGGAACCCACGTCTTCCGTGCCGAGGTCGCCTGCCAGGAACTCGACGTGAAGCTCGCCGCTGAGGAAACGACTCGCTTCTTCACGGAAGAAGACCGCTGGGCCGACGCCTCGACGGCGTACGCCGAAGAAAAGGGGACCACGACTCGCTAACGTACACGGCCTGCCTGGCGGGCCGCAAGTCAACGCGTAGGGGCCCGTCGAGTCGAAAGACTCGCCGGGCCCTTTTTGTTGCGCTGCAGCGGAGCGGCAATGTCCTCTACAGCCCCTGGCTCCGCCAGGGGGGCGGCCACCATTCCGATCGGCGACGCCCCGCGTGATGCTACCCCCTGGCGGAGCCAGGGGCTGCAGCTGCCAGGTAGCGCTGCGCGAGCTTCAAACAGCCCGCCACGGGGTTCGGCACGGTCATCACCGGCTCTGGCTGCAGGCCGCGGGCGGCGAGCGCCGCCGCCAGCTCGTTTCGCATCAGCTCGCTGCCGCAAATCACGCCGCCGGCGAGCGCCAGCGGAAAGCGGCTACCCATTTCCAGGCGGGCCGCGAGCGTTCCGGTCATCGTCGCCAGTTCATCGGCGCCGCGCTTCACAATCGCGAGCGCCGTTGCGTCTCCCGCACAGGCCGCGCGCGCCACCTCGACGGCGAGCCTCGCGATCGCGCCGCGGACGTTGCCTGTTTGCTCCAGCGCCCCGAGGATCGCCCGTCCGTCGGCGACGTCAAGATTGGTCGTCAACGCGTCCACCAGCGTCGTTGGTCCGCTGCGACCATCCGCCGCGCGGGCGACCGCCACGAGCGCCTCTCGGCCGATCCAGTACGCACTCCCCTCGTCGCCGTAGTGATAGCCCCAGCCGCCGACGACGTGCTTCGTCCCATTGGCGTCGGCGCCGATGGCGGCCGAACCGGTGCCGACAATCAGCGCGATCCCCTGCCCCGCCGGCGTTCCCTCCGCGAGGACCGGTTCGGCATCGTGTTCAAATCGAATCTCCTCGGCCATGCCGCGCGCGAGCGCCCACGCGCCGATCTGCTCCCGCACCGTCGCGTGCCCCGCCCCCGACATCGCCAGCACCGCAAGGCGCACCGCGTCCTGCCGGAGGCCCGCGTCAGCCCGCGCCCCGTCGACGGCATCCGCCAGACTCGCCAGGGCCAGCTCCATGCCGACCGCACGCGGATTCGACGAACCAGCCAGCCCGCGACCGATCACCTCGGGCTTCCCCGCCGGGTTGATGCGGGCGAGCCAGGCCTCGGTCTTCGTGCCGCCGCCATCGACGCCAACGACGAGAGTTTCCACGGCGGAGACGTCAGCAACTCTAGGCATGAATCGATCGTCAGTTTCGCGTGAACGAGCGGGAAGGGCGCGTCCCAGCGTTTGCAACGCCGGCGCCGACGATTCATTGTGAACCGCCGCGCGCCAAAGTGCTACGGCGCGGTTAAAGGTTCACCGCGACTGGTGCAAACTAGTGGTTGCCGTTTGACGAGTGGCCGTTGTTCGCGGCGCGGCCATTGCTCGACCGGCCGGCGAGGCGGCCCATCGATTCGAGGGCTGCTCGCAAGTGGCCGTTGGTGGCGTGCAGAATGACGCGGGCTTCGTCGGGCGTCACTCCCAACCGATACGAGGTGATCGCCGTTTTCACCTCGCCATTGCAGGTTTCCAAAAGCGAAGCAGCCTGCTCGGGGGCCAGTTCCGTCAGCGTGCAGACGATCCGTTTGGCCCGTTCCAGCAGCTTGGAATTGCTGGCGTTCAGATCGACCATCAAGTTGCCGTAAGTCTTGCCCAACAACACCATCGCTCCGGTGGTGAGCATATTAAGCACCATCTTCGTCGCGGTACCGGCCTTCATGCGGGTCGAACCGCTCAGCACTTCCGGGCCGACGACGGGAATGATGCTGACGTCAGCCCGCGTGCGGAGCAGCGAATCGCGATTGCAGGCGAGTCCAATCGTGTAAGCGCCGACGCTGCGAGCGTAATCCAGACCGCCCAGCACGTACGGCGTCCGACCGCTGGTGGCGATCCCGACAAGCACGTCATCGCTGCTAAGATTGATGTTGCGCAGGTCTTGTTCGGCCAGCGTCTGGGAGTCTTCCGCGCCCTCGACCGCTTTGAACATTGCCGAGTGGCCGCCGGCGATGATGCCGACCACTTGCGACGGATCTGAACGAAACGTCGGCGGACACTCGGCCGCGTCGAGCAATCCCAACCGCCCCGAGGTTCCGGCCCCGATGTAGATCAACCGCCCGCCATGCGAGAGGCGGTGAGCAATCACTTCGATTGACTTGGCGATCTGCTCAGCCTGGTCCGCCACCGCCGCGGTGCACTTGGCGTCTTCCTCGTTAATCAGCCGCACCAACTCCAACGGAGTGAGGCTGTCGAGGTGTTCGGAAGCGGGGTTCCGCGCTTCGGTGGTCAGATGTTCGAGCATGCTTCGATTCTAGTAACGGTCTCGGACGTAAGACAGATTAGGTGCGCGAAAGTGAGCAAAATCTGCGCTGGCTCGTCCTGGGATCGATCATCGGCAGGTATACTGAGATTCTGTCGATTGCCGGCTGCGTAAAAGAGAGACGCGGCCTCCTCTCCGAAGTTCCCCCGTTCGTCAGCAGTCGTCTTCTTGGTAAGTCGCTCGCAGCGAGAAATCCCGGGCCCATGCTCCTATTCGCCGCGACTTCGTCGATCTGGCAGTTGCCGATTCCGCCACTCGACGCTGCCATCGTGGCGGGCTACCTCGGCGCGATGCTGGCGCTCGGCGTTTGGGTCGGACGTGGTCAAAAGACGACCGTCGACTACTTTCTGGGCGGGCGCTCCCTCCCTGGATGGGCGGTGCTGCTGTCGATTGTTTCGACAGAAACCAGCGCGGTGACGTTCCTGAGCATCCCAGGGATGGCCTTTGCCGCCGGCGGCGACTTGCGATTTTTGCAAATCACCTTCGGATACGTCGTGGGTCGGTTGGTGGTGGTGTGGCTGTTGCTGCCGCTTTACTTCCGCGGCGAACCCTTCACCGCCTACGAAGTTCTGGAACGTCGCTTCGGCAAGGCTTCGCGGCGGCTCACGTCGCTGCTGTTTCTCGTCACGCGCAATATCGCCGACGCGCTGCGGCTCTATCTGGCCGCGCTTGTTCTCAAAGAGGCGATGAATCTCGAAATGCAACTCTGCATTTGGGCCGTCGGCGTCGTGACGATTGCATACACCTATCTTGGCGGCGTCAAATCGGTCGTTTGGAACGATTGCGTCCAATTCGCCATCTATATCCTGGGCGCCGCGGTCATCCTCTACAAAATCCTGACGTTGCTTCCGGGGGGAGTGGAACAATACTGGAGCTATGCCGCCGCCCACGACAAACTTCGCGTATTCGACTTCACGCCGTCGCTTACCGCCCCGCTGACCTTCTGGGGAGGCTTGATCGGCGGCATGTTCCTTACTGGCGCGACGCATGGCACCGACCAACTAACTGTGCAGCGCCTCTTGGCCGCCAAAAGCCAACGGACCGCCGGCTGGGCGCTCGCTGCAAGCGGCTTCGTCGTTTGCTTTCAATTCGCGCTCTTTCTGCTAATCGGCGTTGGACTCGCAGCGTTCTACGACGTCTACCCTCCCGAAGTTCCTTTCGGGAAGGCCAACGATCGGGTGGTCGCCCACTTCATCATTAATCATCTCGATCCGGGCATCGTCGGGCTGACGCTGGCGGCGGTCTTCGCCGCGGCGTTTTCAAGCTCGCTCAACTCCCTGTCCACGGCACTTGTGAGCGACATCGTCTTGCCACTCTCCAGAAACGCGCTCAGTCGCGAGACGCAAATGAGGTGGGCCAAATGGTCGACGCTCGCCTTTGGCATTTTGCAGATTGGCATCGCGGTGGCCGCCTACCGTTTGAGTGCCAGCCAGAGCATCGTCAACGAAGTACTCACCATCGCTGCGTTCACCAGCGGACCGATGCTCGGCCTCTACCTCATCGGAGTGCTGGCGCCGAGCATTTCGGAAAAGCCCGCCCTGGGCGGATTTCTGTGCGGCTTAATTGTCATCTCGCTCGTCACCTTTCTCCCGAAGTATTGGACAGACCTGCCGACGGTTTGGTGGCCCTGGTACGCAACCATCGGCTCGGCGGCGACCTTTGCCGCCGCCTGGCTCCTTAATATGACGCCGCTCGCGGCGCCGAACGTTCAAGAATACTAGTCGTAATCCATGAAATTTCGGATCGCAACGATGAGATTCGCTCTGCCGCTGATGTTGGCTTGCGCCTTAACTCTTGCTCTGCGCATCGACATAACTCAAGCCGAGCTCCCAGTCGTCCCCGCCGCGTCGCTCGGATTGAACCAAGAGCAGCTCGACCGCATCGACGCATTGGTCGAAGCGGAGATTGAAGCCAAACGCCTCCCTGGCTGCGTCGTCGCCATTGGTCGCACCGGCGGCATCGGGTTCCTGAAGGCCTACGGCAACCGCCAGCTTGAACCGTCGCAGGAGCCGATGACGGTCGAGACGCTGTTCGACATGGCGTCGCTCACCAAGCCGATCGCCACAGCCACGAGCGTCATGATCCTGGTCGAGCAGGGAAAAGTCCGCCTGCGCAACCCGATCGCCGAATACATTCCTGAGTTCGGGCAGAACGGCAAGGACCACATCACGGTCGAGGACCTCCTCGTCCACCGCGGCGGGCTGATTCCCGACAATGCTCTGAAAGACTACGAAGACGGCCCCGAGAAGGCGTGGGAACGGCTCTTCGCCCTACCGACCGATAAGCCGGGCGAGCAGTTCATTTATTCCGACGTCGGCTTCCTGACGCTCGGTGAGTTGGTTCATCGCGTCAGCGGCAAGACCGTCGCAGAGTTCGCAGCCGAGAACATTTTCCGGCCGCTCGGCATGAAAGAGTCGGGCTACGCGCCGTCGAAGGAACTTGCCGAGCGCGCCGCGACGACGGAGCAGCGCGAAGATCGCTGGATGCGCGGCGAAGTCCACGACCCGCGAGCCTACTTGCTCGAAGGCGTCGCCGGCCATGCCGGGTTGTTCTCGACCGCCGCTGATCTCGCGATTTATTGCGACGCGATCCTGCGCGGCGCCAGCGGCACGGCTGCGGCCAGCAGTTCGGCAGCTGAACCGGCGGACCAAGCACACGCCGTCCCGCCGTTCGTGATGAGCCGCGCCACGCTCGCCGAGATGATGCGACCGCGCGAAGTCGCCGGCAATCATCGGGCCCTCGGCTGGGACAATCGCAGCGCCTACTCGACCAATCGCGGCGAACTTCTCAGCTCGCGGGCCATCGGTCACGGCGGCTTCACCGGCACGGCGATGTGGATCGATCCCGAGCTCGATCTGTTCGTGATCTTCCTCTCGAACCGCGTGCACCCCGATGGCAGCGGCCTGGTCAACCCGCTCGCCGGCCGCATTGGCACGGTCGCCGCCGCGGCAATCGATGGCCCGAACAGCGCCCTCGCGACGCGTGCATCTGCATCTTCGGAGGAGGCTTTCGCCGATGAGGTCCAACCTGCCACGCATGAGCTACCCGCCGCCTCCACCGAAAACCAGTCACCAGTCACGAGTCACCAGTCACGCTCCCCAGTCCTCACCGGCCTCGACGTCCTGGTCCGTGATAACTTCAAACAACTCAAAGGCCGCCGCGTCGGCCTGATCACCAATCACACTGGCGTCGATCGCGCCGGTCGTCGCAACGTCGACCTGCTCCGCAACGCCGATGGCGTCGAGCTCGTCGCCATCTTCAGTCCCGAACATGGCATCGCCGGCAAGCTTGATCACGACGGCATCACCGACGCCCGCGACGAGGCGACGGGGCTGCCGATCCACAGCCTTTACGGCGAGACGCGCAAGCCAACCCCGGCACAACTCAAAGGGATCGACACGCTGGTCTTCGACATCCAGGACATCGGCTGTCGCTTCTACACGTATGAGTCCACGATGGCCTGGGCGATGGAAGCTGCCGGCGAGCATGGCTTGAAGTACGTTGTCCTCGATCGCCCCAACCCGATCGGCGGCGTCGCGATGGAAGGGCCCCTGGCCGACAGCGGCCGCGAGTCGTTCGTCGGCTGTCACACGGTTCCGCTCCGTCACGGCCTGACGATTGGCGAGCTGGCGACGATGTACCGCGCCGAGCGTGACGTGCAGGTCGAGCTCGACGTTATTAAGGTCGAGGGCTGGCGGCGCGGCGACTACTGGGACGCCACTGGCTTGCTCTGGATCAACCAATCGCCCAATATGCGGAGCTTAACTGAAGCGATTCTCTACTCCGGCATGGGCATCTGGGAAACGACCAACGTCTCGGTCGGTCGCGGCACCAATACGCCGTTCGAGGTACTTGGCGCCCCGTGGATCGACGCGAAGGAATTTGCCGCCGCACTCACGGCGGCGAACTTGCCGGGCGTCCGCTTCACGCCGATCGAGTTCACGCCCAACGACAGCAAGTTCAAGGACCAGAAATGCGGCGGCGTCAACGTCGCCATCACGGATCAGGCCAAGTTCGCACCGGTCGCCGTCGGCATGCAGATCGCCGCGACGCTTCGGCGGCTTTACCCGCTCGACTGGCAGGTGAAGCGAGCCGACCGGCTGCTGATCAACAAGGAGGTCTTCGACGCGATCGTGGCTGGCGCCGATCGTGAGGAGATTGAAGCCTTGTATCAGGACGATCTGGAAAAGTTCCGCCACCGGCGCGAAGAGTTTCTGCTGTACGCCGACTGAAACGGCCGGCCAATTTGGCTTATACTGACGGTTTCCTACTGTTGACTGACGATTGGCAAGGCGCGGAGATTCTGTGGGAGGCGTCTCCGACGCCGATTTCGTATTGCAAGTTGACGAGTTGCGCTCTGAAATCCGGCATCGGGGTTGGAACCCTCTCACACATTGAGTTCGGTTTCCCGCTCGTTCACCGCACCGCAGTAACCCGCCATGACGCCGACCGTCGCTCCGCTCGCCGAGGAACTTGCCCAGCAGCTCGGCGCGGAGCGAGTGCTGACGGCGCCCGAAGACTTGGCCGTCTATGCCTACGACGGCACCGCGGCCTTGCGGCAGAACCCGGCCTGCGTCGTCTTCCCGCTGACGACGCACGAAGTCGCCGCGTGCGTGCAGATCGCCCGCCGGCATCGGGCGCCGATCGTCACGCGAGGCTCCGGCACTGGGCTGAGCGGCGGCAGCGTGCCGATGGAAGGGGCGCTGGTCGTCTGCCTTAACCGGATGGACCGAATCATCGAGCTTGACCCGCGCAACCTCACCATCGAGGTGGAAGCGGGCGTCGTGACGCAGACGATCGACGAAGCGGCCGGGAAGCACGGCCTCTTCTACCCTCCTGATCCCGGCTCGCGCAAGATCTCGACGATCGGCGGCAACGTTGCCGAGAACTCCGGCGGTCTCCGCGGTTTGAAGTACGGCGTCACGCGCGACTATGTTATGGGGCTGGAAGCGGTCCTCGCCAGCGGCGAGATCGTGTGGCTCGGTAACAAGTGCGTTAAGGACGTTGCCGGTTACAACCTGCGTGATCTGTTCATCGGCTCCGAAGGGACGTTGGGCATCGTCACCCGCGTGCTGCTGAAGCTCGTCCCGCAGCCGCAAAGCCGCATGACCATGCTAGCGTCGTTCGCGTCGCTCGAAGCGGCGGGCGACACGGTCTCCGACATCATCGCGGCGAAGATCATTCCCTGCACGCTTGAGTTCCTCGACCAGCAGACGATCCGCTGCGTCGAAGATTTTACTCAGGTCGGTTTGCCGACGGAAGCAGCGGCCGTGCTGATCATGGAGACCGACGGGCATCCGCTCGTCGTTGCCGAGGAGGCGGCGGCGATGGCGGCGATCGCCTCCGCCCGCGGCGCCATCTCCGTGCGGACGGCCGCTGATGACGTCGAAGCGAACAAGCTGCTGACGGCGCGTCGCTCGGCATTCTCGGCCTTGGCCCGCGTGCGACCGACGACGATCTTGGAAGACGTCACCGTGCCGCGCAGCGAGCTCGCGGGCATGGTGGCGTTCATTGCCGCCTCGGCCGCGAAGCATGGCCTGCAGATCGGCACGTTCGGCCACATGGGCGACGGCAACCTCCACCCGACGTTTTTAACCGACGAACGCAACGCTGACGAAATGCATCGAGTTGAGCTGTCGCTCGGCGAAATCGTCGACCGCACGCTGGCCGTCGGCGGCACAATCACCGGCGAACACGGCGTGGGCCTCGCGAAGAAGCCCTATCTGCGGCAGCAACTCGGCGACCACAGTTATCAATTGCTGAAGCTGGTGAAGCGGGCGCTCGATCCGGAAGGGCTGCTGAACCCCGGCAAGATTTTTGAATGACTGCAGGAAGAATAACCACGACGACACGACGAAGAGAAGAATTCTAGGAACACTAACCTTCGCTGATCGACGCTTATCTGCATTAGCGAAGATTAGTGTTCTCATTTTCTCCTTTGCATTTCCGTCGTGCTCGTCGTGCCGTCGTGGTGAAACAACCTTTACAACCACAACCGAACATTGTCCGAACTGAACCTCCTCAAATCGCTCGATTACTCGGTGTTGCAGCAATGCATGCACTGCGGCATGTGCTTGCCCACTTGCCCGACGTACGACGAGACGAAGTTTGAGCGGAGCAGCCCGCGCGGTCGAATTCGGCTGATGCGCGAGGTGGCCGACGGGCGACTCGGGGTGACATCGACGTTCGCTGAGGAGATGTCGTACTGCCTTGGCTGCCTCGCCTGCCAGACCGCCTGCCCGGCGGGGGTCGACTACGCAACGCTGCTCGAGAACGCTCGCGGCGAGGTGGAACGGCAGCATGTCGTCGGCGGCACGGCGCGTCGGCTGTTTCGCTGGAGCACGCTCTCGTTTCTCTTCCGGCGGCCGCGACTGTTGCGAGCGTTTGGGCGAGCGATGTGGCTCTATCAGCGGAGCGGGCTGCAAAGCGGCTTGCGGCGGCTTGGGGTGATGAAACTTCTGCCGAAGCAATTGCGATTGATGGAAGCGATGACGCCGACGGTCGTCGTTCCCTTCTCGAATGCCCGCATCGCGCCGCTGGAAACTCCCAAGTCGCCAGCGAACTATCGCGTCGCCTTGCTCACCGGCTGCGTGCAAGACCTGCTTTACGGCCCGATCAACCGCGCAACGGCCGACGTGCTGCTCGCCAACGGCTGCGAGGTCGTCACGCCGTCGGTGCAGTTCTGCTGCGGGTCGCTCCACGCCCACAACGGCGAACTGAAACTTGCTCGCGACCTGGCGCGCCGGAATCTCGATCTGTACGACGTTGACGAACTCGATGCGATCATCAGCAACGCCGGCGGGTGCGGGTCGCACTTGAAGAAGTACGCCGAGCTGTTGCATGCGGATGAGCGGTATCACGCCCGAGCGGGCGCCTGGGATCGGAAGGTACGAGACGTCAGTGAGTGGCTGGTGCAGATCGGCTGCCGAGTGCCGGCAACGGCCAGCAGCAGCGACGCACAAGGTCGTACGATCGCAACGACGGTAACTTATGACGCTTCGTGTCATTTGATGCACGGGCAACGGGTCGTCGCTCAGCCGCTGGCGCTGCTGCAAATGATTCCTGGGCTGCGTTTAGTTCCGCTGGTTGAGTCGGACTGGTGCTGCGGCAGCGCGGGCGTTTACAGCATTACGCAGCCGGAGCAGTCGGCCAAACTTCTCGCCCGCAAGCTCGATCACATCACCGCGACAGGGGCCTCGGTCCTCGCCAGCGGTAATCCGGGCTGTCTGCTGCAACTCGAAAACGGCATGCGCGGCGATCCAAGGTTCGCCCACGTGCGCGTCTGTCACCCCGTCGAACTGCTCGCTGAAGCTTACCGTCGCGAATCGGGCGGTTATGATGGGTGAGCACCGTTTGGTCGGCAGGCTCCGCTCATCGCTGCGATCTAACTTTTCAACTTCAACGCGCAGGTCATTTCCGTGGCCACGGTCTCCTTTCAACAAGTTAACAAGCAGTACCCCGGCGGGTTTCAGGCCGTGCGGGATCTCAACCTGGAGATCGCCGACGGCGAGTTCGTCGTGCTGGTGGGCCCTTCAGGCTGCGGCAAAAGCACCACGCTGCGGATGTTGGCGGGACTTGAGGAAATTACCTCCGGGGAAATCCGCATCGGCGCTCGGCGCGTCAATGAAGTCGAACCGGGCCAGCGCGACATCGCGATGGTCTTTCAGAACTACGCCCTCTACCCTCACATGACCGTTCGCCAGAATCTCGCGTTCGGTCTCAAAATGCGGCGAACTCCCAAGGCCGAGATTGCACGAAGGACGGGCGAAACGGCGGAAACGCTGGGCATCACCGCGCTGCTCGATCGCAAGCCGCGCGAACTCTCCGGCGGGCAGCGGCAACGTGTGGCGCTCGGCCGCGCGATCGTCCGGCAACCGCAGGTGTTTCTGTTTGACGAACCCCTCTCGAATCTCGACGCGAAGCTCCGCGTCCAAATGCGGGCCGAGATCGCGGCGCTGCATCAGCGGCTCGGCACGACGATGATCTACGTCACGCACGACCAGGTCGAAGCGATGACGCTCGGCCAGCGAATTGTCGTGATGGATGGCGGCGTCGTGCAGCAGGCGGCGGCGCCGTTGGAGCTGTATCGTCAACCGGCCAATCGTTTCGTGGCGGGCTTTATTGGCAGCCCGCCGATGAATTTCATCCGGGGAACGCTGAGCGCCGGCCGCTTCGCGTTCGATGGCCGCGAACTGCCGCTAAACGACGCCGCGACGGACGACGGCTCGGCAATCCTGGGAATCAGGCCTGAGGATCTCCTTGCTGAAGGTTCTGGTCCGACGCTTGGTCCCGCGGCGCTTGAGGTCGTCGAGCAGATGGGGCACGAATCGCTCGGCTATTTTCGTCTCGCCGGCCAGCGCTGTGCCATGCGGCTGGCCGCCGATGCCGGGCTCACGCCCGGCGACATGGTCGAGCCGCGCCTGCGCCCCGGTGCCTGGCGACTGTTTGCCGACGACGCCAGCGGCAAGCGACTGGTTTAGGGTCCCCCGCTCCTCCCAGAATCGATCTTTCAAGTTAAGAACGGATTCGTTCGCCGCTCATGCCCGATCGTCGTGGGCGGTCCATGCCCCGGCAGGACGACCGTGTCGTCAGGCAGCGAAAAGAGTTTCGTGCGAATCGAATCCAGCAGCGTCTGGTGATCGCCGTCAGGGAAATCGCTGCGGCCTACGCTCCCGGCAAACAGCACGTCGCCGCCCAGCACGATCATGGGCGAGAGTTCCTTGGCGACGAACGCCACATGCCCGCCGCTGTGACCAGGAGTTTCCAGCACCGTCCAGCGCAGGCCGGCGAAGTCGAGGACGTCTCCTTCGGACACGGTCTGGTCAGCCGGCGGGCTGACCATGGGGAGCCCAAAACCGGCCGAGAGATTTCCCTCCGGATCCGTCAACTTCCAGGCGTCGCCGGCGCCAATCAGCAGCGGGGCTTCGGGCCAGGTCTGCTTTAGCAACTCATTGCCGGCGATGTGATCGCCATGACCGTGGGTGTTCAGGATGGCGACGGGACTCAGGCGAGCCGCCTGAAGTTGCTCGACGATCCGCTCCACGTCGAGGCCTGGATCGACCACGATGCAGTCACCCTCCTTGGCAAGGGAGAGAAGATAGGCATTTTCTGCAAAGAGCGAGGAAGTCACCACGCGTACAATCGGCGTTGTTTCTGTATTCTTCACAGTTTACCCTTTTCGCCGTTGTAACATCCGGATAACATTCCCCGCCTTGGGGGTGTGGCCTGAAACGGTTAGGCTGACTCCCTTGCCGGGTTGCGACGATTGTAATTGTTTCGCCTGCGGCGAACGATAGTTACGAAGCGGCAAGAGGGATCGCCCGCGCCTAGCTACGTCCAACGGCTCGCCCTTTGCGTCGAGAACGACTATTTTTCGACGAATTGGAGCGTACCAGCCCGCCGATCGCGCCAGGGCAGCACTGCAACCGCTAGAAAAGCAGGGTGAGGAACGTCGTTTGCTCCCCCCTGTCCCCGCCTCGCACAAAAACGCCCTGCCCAGTTCGCGGCCGGAGGCCGCATAAGGAGAGCGCTGACGATGAGCTGTAACTTCAACCTTCGCACCCTTCGCCAATCGTGCCCCGCGCTGGCACTGGCGGCGTCTTTGCTGGCTGGCGAGTCGGCCGTCGCCCAGGCGCCTGCCGGCACGGTGGAACCGGTGCATCGCGTGGCTAACGCCGCCGCAGGGCAAACGCAGCAGCCGACCCAAGTGGCCGCGCGGATCGCTCCCCCGACGGGGGCTGCGGCCGCCGCCGTCGCGGCTTCGGAATCTCCGTTCGACCTGACTCAGCGTGCAGGCGAGCATCCGCTGATGCCGGCGCTGCGCCTTGCCGAACAGCAGGTCAAGCAGATCGACGCGAACATTCAGGACTACTCGGCGATCCTCTACAAACAAGAGCGGATCGACGGCGAACTGCAGGAGCAGGAAGTCGCGTTCGTGAAAGTACGGCATCAGCCGTTTAGCGTGCACATGTTCTTCCTCGCGCCGCACAAGGGTCGCGAGTGCCTCTACGTCGCCGGACCCAATGGCGAGAAGAGCGAATTGCATGCGCGCGATTCGGGCTTCCGCAAGAAGCTCGGCGTCTTCAAGCTCGATCCCGACGGGCGTTTGGCCATGGCGGGGCAGAAATACCCGATCACCAAGCTCGGCATCCGCAACCTGACGACCGAGTTGGTGGCCGTCGCCTCGAATGACGTCAACTACGGCGAATGCGAAGTCCGCACGCTGCAGACGACCATCGGCGCCGGGGGCGACAAGCGGCCGGTCACGGTGATCGAAGTCGTCCACCCGACGCCGCGAAAGAACTTCCGCTTCCACAAGGCGCAGGTCTTTATCGACAACCAGCTGGGCGTGCCGATTCGCTACGCCGCGTACCTGTGGCCGCAGAACCCAGGCGACGAGCCGCCACTGGAGGAAGCTTACACCTATATGAACCTGAAGGTGAACAACGGCTTCACCGATGCGGACTTCAATCCGGAGAACCCCGAGCTGTTCAAGAACTAGCTCGCGGTCCGACGGGTTCAATTCATCACGGGCGACGCGTTTTCTGGGTGACCAGGGAATTCGTCGCCCGTTTTCGTGCGCGAATGGCGCGTGACGACGAAGGGACGGACGCATCTTCTCTGTCTGCCATCTAAGCAGACGAATCGCGATCGGGAGGATCCAACGCGGTAGTGTTTTCAAGCGGCCCTATCCGTCCGCGTAGAGACGATGTGAGTCATATATTCCGCTGAACGGTGCGCGGCGAGCGCGTCGGCAACGATGCTGCGATAAACGGGGCGACACCGGTCGCAGAGCGTGCGGGTTCCGAACAGCGTCGGGGTGCTGGCTGTAGGCGACGACGCGCCGCAGAGGTGGCATGATGGTGCGTTCATGCCTCGACCTTAGCAGATCGGGAGGCCGGCGCGAGGATGGCCAAATTGGCCATCTTGACAAGGCCTTCAGCCGGATGAGGGAAACAGCCGCCGATTCGCCGGAGATGCAGTTGCCCTCTCGGCAGGCATCTCTCGCGGCGCACCACCCTCCGGCGGAGAAGCTTATTCAACTGCGATCTAGCAAATTCACTTAACACAGAAAACACGGAGGACACAGAGAAGACGACATGCAGGAAACTTCCGGCCTCTTCTCTATCCTCTCTGTGTCCTCTGTGTTTAAGTCTTTATTGGCCAACCATTTCCAGAATGGTGGCAAATGAATGAACTGCTGAGCCAGGGGCTACTGAGGAATCAATTTTCGAAGCCGAGGTCCTCGTCATCCGAAGTCATACTCCGCTCGGCATCCCGACGGCCGAAGAGCCGGAAGAGCGCGGGGTGCACGAAAAAGTCTAACAGCGTCGAGCTGATTAGGCCGCCGAGAATTACGGTGGCGACGGGATAGAGGATTTCCTTGCCTGGTTCCCCCGCGGCCAGGACCAGCGGGATCAGCGCGATGCCAGCGGTAAGGGCGGTCATCAGCATCGGCGCCAGCCGCTCCTTGCCGGCGCGCTCGATCATCTCCAGCGAGAAGCTTTCCCCTTCGTGTCGCACCAGATGGAGATAGTGGGCGATGAGCAAGATGCCGTTGCGCGAGGCGATGCCGGCCAGCGAGATGAAGCCGACCATGCTCGCCACCGTCAGCGACTGGCCGGTCACCACCAGCGCCGTCACCGCGCCGATCGCGGCCATGGGGAGCGCGGCAAGCACCTGCAGCGCGAGGTTCACCGAGCGGAACAGCGTGTAGAGGGCTAAGAACATGCAGGCCAGCGACGCGAGGCTCAGAAGTCCGATCATGCGAGTGGCTTGTTGCTGGCTTTCGAATTGACCGCTGTACTCGACGAAGTAACCAGTGGGAAGCGACGACTGGATGGGCGCCAGTCGCTGTTGGATGTCGCCGACGATGCTGGCCAGATCGCGCCCCGTGGTATTGCAGGAGACGACGATGCGGCGGCGAACGTTTTCGCGATTGATCGTGTTGGGTCCGCTGGCTTGAATCACGTCGGCGACGGCGCTCAGCGGCAAGCCGCCGCCTGTCGGGAGGTTGATGCGCAAGCGTTTGAGGTATTCCACGTTCTCGCGGAATTCTTCGTCGAGCCGAACCACGAGATCAAAGTTGCGCTGGCCGCGGAGGACTTCCGACACCTTGCGGCCGTTCATCGCCGTCTCGATGAACTCGTTGACGTCGTCCACGGCCAGACCGTTGCGGGCGAGCTCGTCGCGGCGGATCTGAATCTGCAGTTGCGGAATCTCTACCTGTTGCTCGACTTGCAAGTCGGTCACGCCGGGGACGTCGGCAATGGCGTTTTTCATCGCGGTCGCCGTCCGACGGAGCGTCGCCAGGTCGTCGCCGTAAAGTTTGATCGCCACCTGGGCCTGCACGCCGGAAAGCATGTGCGAAATTAGGTGCTGCAGCGGCTGCTCGGCGGAAACGACGGTCCCCGGCACGTCGCCTAGCTGGCGGCGGACGTCGTCGAGAATTTTTTCGCGGGTGCGGCCCGAATCAGGATCGATCGAGACGATGATTTCGGAAACGTTGACGCCCATCGCGTGCTCGTCGAGTTCGGCGCGGCCCGTGCGGCGCGCGACGGTCACGACGCCGGCGACTTGCATGAGCCGCTCGTCGGCCATGCGTCCGATGCGATCGGAGGCTTCGAGGGACGTCCCCGGCGGCACCATGACGTTGACTTGGACCGTTCCTTCATCGAACGGGGGCAGGAAGTCGCGACCCATGCGCGAAACGGCGACGCCGCTGACGCCGACGGCCGCCAGCACGGCGATCAGAATCGGCCAGGGATGGCGGACGCTGAAGCGGATGACGCTGCCGCCGATTCGCTTGAGAATGCGGAGCAGCAGCCCATCCTTCTCCTCGGCCATGAACTTGGCGTTGGGGAGGAGCCAGTAAGAGAGGACCGGAGTCACGGTAAGCGAGACGACAAGCGAGGCGATGATCGAGACGATGTAAGCGACCCCGAGCGGCACGAACAATTTCCCTTCCATGCCGCCAAGTGCGAACAGCGGCACGAACACCAAGACCACCAGGATGGTGCTGAACACGATCGAGTTGCGGACTTCGCTGCTCGCCTGGTAGATCACCTGCAGCGCGGGCTTCTTGACCGCCGCGTGGCGATTCTCGCGGAGGCGGCGAAAAATATTCTCGACGTCGACGATGGCGTCGTCGACCAATTCGCCGACGGCGACGGCCAGTCCTCCGAGCGTCATCGTGTTGATCGACATGCCGAACCATTTGAAGACGAGGCCGGCGGTGACGATCGAGAGCGGGATGGCGGTGAGCGTGATGAACGTGGTGCGAAAGTTGAGCAGGAAGATGAAGAGAATGATGACGACCAAAATGCCCCCGTCGCGCAGGGCCTCGACGACATTGCGAATGCTGAGCTCGATGAACGCCCGTTGTTGGTAGACGTTCGGATCGATGCGCACGTCTTTGGGAAGGGCGCCCTTCATGTCGTCGACCGCGGCGACGATGCGCTCGGTGAGGAGCCGCGTGTCGGCGCCAGGCTGCTTCGTGACCACCAGCAGCACCGCCGGCGAGCCGTTGATCGCGGAGTCGCCGCGCTTGATTTGGGCCCCTTCCACAATGCGGGCAACCTGGCCCAGCAGCACGGGGCGTTCGCGGTCGGCTTTCACGACCACCGATTCGAGGTCTTGGAGATTCTCGACGCGGCCGATGGCGCGGACCAGCAGCTCGTTGTCGCCGACGTCGAGATAACCGCCGGTGGAGTTGTTGTTCGCCCGGCCGAGCGCCGCTTCGACGTCTTGCAACGTCACGCCAAACTTCACCAGCGATTCGGGATTCACCAAGACCTGGAACTGCAAGCGGCCGCCCCCCATCGTCACCACCTGGGCGACGCCCGGGAGCGTGAGCAGGCGCTGCCGCACGACCCAATCGGCGAGGGTGCGAACCTCGGTGGGCGACGTGGCGCCCGACTCGCTGAACATGCCGATGATCATGATCTGACCCATGATCGACGAGACGGGAGCGAGTTGCGGCTTCACCCCTTTGGGCATTCGATCGGCGGCGAGCGCAATCTTCTCGGCAACGATCTGGCGCGCCGTATAGATGTTCGTCCCCCAATCGAATTCAACGTAAACGACGGACAAGCCCACGTCGCTGACGCTGCGAACCGCTTCGACGCCGGTCGCGCCGTTGAGGACCGACTCGAGCGGGAACGAGACGAGCGTTTCGACTTCCTCGGGGGCGAGGCCATGAGCCTCGGTGATGATAGTGACCCGCGGGCGATTCAGGTCGGGGAAGACGTCGATCGGCAGGTTAAACAGCGTGTAGCCCCCGTAGACGAGCACCACCAGCGCGAGCGCGATGGTGACGAAGCGGTACTGCAGCGCGAGGCGGATGATGGCGTTGAGCATGTGATGTGCTGCCGCATGAGAGCCACCGGCGCTGCCGATGGACGAAGTGCGAGTTAAGCCGGCGTTCGGCGCGTCCACCGGCGGAGCCGGTGGCCTTTATGGCTAGTGGGTATGTCCGTGAGGAATTTCTCCGCCGCCGGCTTTATTCTTCAGGTCGAGATTCATCTGGAACGCGCCGCGGCTGGCGATGACGGCCTGGGGTTTAAGCGCGCTATCGGCGGCGATGACCGCCGATTTCTGGTCGCGATACTCGACGTGGACCGGTACGCGATCGAAGTGCGGGCCGTTCTTCTCGAAGACGTAGCTCTCCGAGCCGTCGGTGACGACTGCCTCGGCGGGAACGACCAGACGGCTGGTCCACTTCTCGATCGGCACGCGCAGTTCGACGCGCTGCCCCGGCTTGAACTTCCACTGCAGGAAGCGATGCCCGCCCTCGGTGCGATCAAGCGCGATCTTGTTCGGTAGCGTCAGATAAAAGTGGAACGCACGCGAGTCGCGGTCAACCTGATCGGAGAGGTAGAGGATTTTCAGCCCCTCGATCATCGGTTCGCGGCGGTCGCTGATCAGCAAGTCGGCGGAGACCAGGGCGCCGCTGGCCGCGGCTTCGCGAAGCTGCGCGGCGTCTTGCTCGAAGGCAGTCCCTTCGATGTAGAGATTGCAATGATCGGCCAGCACGCAGAGGGTTTCGCCGGCGTCGACTTGCTGACCGCGTTGGACCGGCAGGCTTTGCACATGGAATAGTTGTTCGTCGCCGCAGTCGCACTTCTCTTCGTGCTTGGGCGCCATGATCGTCAGCGATTGGAGCAGCAAGCGGGTGCTGACAATTTGATCGACCTCCGCCTCGGACAGGCCATGCAGCAGCAGCGCTTGTCGCTGGGCGCGCAGGCGGGCTTCGAGCTTCTGCCGGTCATACTTCTGGTCGCGAAGCCGGCCGCCGGCGACCACGCCTTCAGTGATGGCTTCGAGTCGGGCGATTTCGCGATTCACCACGTCAAGTTCTTCGATTGTCTTGAGGAACTCGCTCTGGGCGGAAACGAGTTCTTCGTGCGTGAGGCGAACGTCGAACAGCGGCTGGCCAGCCGCGACTGTTTCGCCTTCGATGACGTGGACCTTGGTGATGACGCCGCCCAGGGGGGCGGAAACTCGGTACTGAGTCTTGCCGGGCCGTTCGACGACCATGCCGGGAAGCGAAATGCTGCGCTCGAAGTCGCGGAGGACAACGGTAAAGGGCTCGTAGCCAATGTTCTTCAGGGCCTGGGCGCTAAGTTCGAGCGAATTAACATCGTCGTGCCCGTCGTGATCATGAGCGGCGTGGTCATGACCATCGCCTTCGGCGTGGTCGTGGTCGCCGGCGGCGTGCGGCGGTGCGCCGCCGATGGCCGTGGCGAAGTCAGCGGCGGATCGGGCCGATTTGTCGCCGCGCGAGATGACCAGCGGAAGGACCCAGACGGCGGCGCCGATCGCGACGGCGACGAGCGCGACCGCCAGCACCAGCGGCGTGCGGGCCAGAGCGATGCGTTGGGACGTGAAGTTGACTGGCGCGTTATGACGCATGATTCGTTGAGGGCGTTGAGCGTGACGAATCAAGCCCTGCGGGGGCTGTCCGTAACGCTGTAGATGCTGATCAGAAATTGAACAGAATCTGGAAAGATTCACGCGCCGTTGCGGACTTCTATCCGGAGGGGACGCTCAAGACGCGCGGTAGATCGACGCAGCGAAGAATGCGCGCAGCGGGGCGCTCAAATCACCAAGACCTGGTGACGAAGATGAAGGGGTATCCCTTCGAGAATGTGGCGACTGCCGCGGTCATGCGTCCGAAGTTGCCAAGATCCGATCGCGAAGAGCTGCGGCGAGTCGGCGATGGTCGCGGTCAGGCCGTCGAGCGGCGACGGATACGCTGGCACGTCGCCCTTGACGAATCGGCAACTCGCTTCGCCGCACTCGTCAGGCGAGTGGCGATGATCGGTCGGGCCAGCAGGCGCGTCGCCGTGATCGTGATCGTGGTCCGCATGAACGTGACTGCCACAGACGACGGGCAGGTATTGGACCTCGTCGCTGCCGGCCACGACCTCGACATGCTGATGATGCCAGCAGCAGCCGACCACTGCGTGCAACAGTAGCGTAGCGGCGGCAACGATGGCAGGAAATCGACGCATCAGCGAAGTCACGGCGTAAGTGTGAGACGCGCGGCTCATCGGATTCATCGGACGAATCCCGACGGGCACTGCATCCTACCTTTTGACTCATCGGAAAATTCGCCGCCAGCGGTGCGGTTCGGCGGCCCCAGTATTCTATCCTACCGCCGCCGGACGGCTATGTACTGGGTCGCCCACACGCAATCCGCGTGGAAACGGGCTCCGGCGGTGGCGCGCGGCCTAGGCCACAGGCGTTTGGCCGCGGGTGGCAAGCTGTGCGGGCTGCGGCGGGGAATCTCAATCTGCCGAGCGAAACGGTTCGATCACTTAGTCCGTATCGGCAAACCTTGAGTCAACCGCTTGCGGCAGCGTGCACGTCGCGCCGCACCCTTTTCCGCCGAGCAAGGACGCTCCTCGATGCGGGCCAGTGAACTGCAAACTTCTCGAATCCCGCTGCTGGCGCGGTTGGCGGCGCTGTTCGCCGGCTGCGTGACGGCAGGCATGCTGTTCGCTCCGAGCGGCGTAGTCGTCAGCCTCGAGCGCCGTTCGGGGGTCAATGCGGTCTCCACGCCATGGCGAGTGGCGGCGCTACCCGCCGGCGGAGCCGAGGGCTGCCGTGGGGGCGATGTTGATCCAGCGATCAACGAGCCGAGCGCCTATCAGGTGCGGCTCAAGGAAGAGGTGCAGCAACTCCTGGCGCAAGGGGGCTGTCCCGGGTGGATGGCGCTGGCGAGCGAGACCGACATCGTTTCGGCCGGGCAGCGCGACGCGGCGGTGATGCAAGACGAAGAAGTGACGCCAACCGCCGGCGCCGAAGTCATCGCGCCGGTGGTCCGCTATCCCAAGCCGGTCGGCGTCGAGACTAGTGCAGGGCCAGTGCTGCGGCTCGTGCAACTCCCGCCGGTCGGTGATGAGTTGATCAGCGAGCAAGAGGACCTGCTGCACACGTCGCCGGAGATTCAAGGGGCGAAAGAGCAGCCGGCCACGCCGCCGCCGAACGCACCTGCGGCAAAACCAGCAACAGAGCCTGGGGCATCGCCCAATCAGTCGGCCGAACCCAAACCAACGGCGGCGCCGGCCGTTGCCGCACCCGTTGAAAGGAAGCCGGCCGCCGCGGTTCCGCCAGCGGAAGATTTGCTCAAAGGCGTCGACGACTTGTTGACGCCCGAGGTGCCGCCGACAGGACCATCAAGTCCGCCGGCGACACTACCGCAACGAAAGACGCCAAATCCGGCGGCCGATTTGCTCGATGATCGTGATGACCTGCTCGCGCCGAAAGCCACGCCGCGCGCTGTTCCGCCCGCAGCGACGTTGCCGCCTGCAACAACGCCGCAGGTCGTGGCGCCGCCAGCGACGCTGCCGTCGCCATTTGTGCCGCCGCCGGCGGGGATGCCGCCGATGCATGGTGCACCGAGTGGCGCTGCTGCCGGACCGAGTGGCGGTCAGGCAAATGGCGCAACTTCGGGCGCCGCGGGCGGAGTTGGCTCGACAGCCGGCGCAGCCGCGGCGAAGACGGCGGATAAGCGACCGCCGGGCGAGCAGTCGCGCTGCACGTTCGTGGCGGAGTCGCTCTATCCGTCGGCGAAGACGTGCCGCGTCTGCCACGAAAAGATCTACGAAGAGTGGAGCATCTCGAGCCACGCCTATGCGGCCATGTCGCCGATGTTCCACAAGTTCGAGCAGAAAATCAACGACCTCACCCAAGGAACGATCGGTTACTTCTGCTACCGTTGCCACTCGCCCGTGGGGACGACGCTGGGCATCTCGCGCGCGGCGCCGATGTACGACCTGCCGCCGGTGGCGCGCGAGGGGGTCACTTGCATCGCCTGCCATCGCATTCGCGAATGGTACGGCAAGACCAACGGCGAACGCCGCATCGAGCCGGGCGACGTCTACGCCCCAATGTACGGTCCGTTCGGCGGCGACGGCGTCGCACAAGTCGTCGACGAGAAGGCGAATTTCAAAGTCAAAACGTCGCCGGACGAGACGGGGCCGGGGCAACCGATGCACGCGGCCGCGTTCTCGTTCCCGCAGCTGTCGCACGCGTCGTTCTGTACTTCATGCCACCAGGTAGCCGTGTACCCCGGCATCAAGCTGGAGGTGGTATGGGAGCAGTACCGCGCGTCGCCCGCGTGCAAGAAGGGTATTTCCTGCCAAGACTGCCACATGGGGCGGATCCCCGGCGTGCCGAGCGGCTACGAGTATGGCGCCGCGGCGGAGATCAACAAGAAGACCGTCAACAACGACCGAAAACATTCCAACCACATCTTCTATGGGCCGGGCTACTCGATTGCTCATCCGGGCGTCTTCCCTTTCAACCCGAAAGCCGACCGGTGGTCGATGAAGGACTGGCTGCTGTTCGATTGGCGAGCGGGATGGGGAACGGACGAGTTCGAGGATGCCGTGGAGGATGGCGCCGTCGTCGTGCAATTCCCCGAGGCGTGGAAGGAGTCGGACGACCGTTACGACGCCCGCGACGTCATCGAGGAGAACCTCAAGAAGAAGCGTCTGAAGAACGAACTTCGGGCTCAGGTGATGGAGAACGGCTCGCGCATCAACGGCCCGTTCTTCACGAAGCCGCGAGTGCGGGGGCAGGATCTGGAGTTCAACTACATCGTCACCAACACGAACGAGGGGCACAACCTGCCGACCGGTTCGCTCGGCGCGCAGCCGCAGCTGTGGGCGAACGTCGCGCTCATCAACCCGCGCGGGCAGCGAGTGTGGGAGAGCGGCTACCTCGATCGCTTCGGCGATCTCGCCGACATCCATTCGGAAGACGTCCGCCACAAGCGGATCGCGTACGACTGGCAGTTGTTCAACTTGCAAACCATGTTTCTGATCACCGGGGTCAAGGGAACTGACCGCGAGTTCTTCCTGCCCATCAACATCGACGTCGATCCGCTGCCGTTTATCCGACCGGCGGCCCAGCCGATCTCCGTGCTCAACCATCCGCCGTTCATCCGGATGGAAGCTCGTTCGCTGGCGCCATGCGGATCGCGCACCGTGCCGTACAAAGTCCCTGGCGAACTGCTGTGCGAGCCTGGCCGCTACCGGCTGAGTTTCCGCATGCGTAACCGGACCGAGCCCATGTATTTCATGCGATTCTGCGATTCGACGGTGGAGATGGAACGCGCGATGATGGAAGGGACGCTCGATTTTCATCAGTCGAGCGTGGAGTTTGATGTGGAGTGAGTGAATAAGTAGGTGCTTAGGTGAGTAAGTATTTAGGTGAGTAAGTAACGAGTAGTCCGCGACGCCCGGCCGAATGACTTGCCCGCAATGCACTGATCGAACGATGAAGACGCCGCGGCGGTGGTGCGCGCTGGCGGTTGCGATCGCGTTGACCCTCAGCGTCATGGCCGTGGGGCTGGAAAGCGTCCAAGCCCAGTCGGCGTTCGACGATCTGTTCGCGCCCCCCGGCCAAGCGCCGACGCTTGAACCCTTGCCGCCCCACAGCCCTCTCGAAATCGCCCATTTAGCCGCGGGAGATGCCCCGCGCAGCGGGGCGAGTTCGTTCGGCAATTCACTTTCGCCCGGCGGGGCCAGCGCGGTGCAAGCACCGCGGCTAGATGGGTTCGGCGCAGGTGCAGCGGCGATTGAGTGGCCCACCCTTGGCGCCGGCCAGATGATTGGGCCCGTTGGCGTCGATGATCTTGGCGGCGGCGCGCCTGGTTGCGCAGCGCCTACCGGTGCGCAAGCTGTGTTCGGCCCGCCGATGACCGGCAAGTTGCTCGCTCCGCCGCCGGTTATTCCAGGCTTCATGCGGTCGCTTGGCCGCTACGGACCGGTCCCCGCCGCCACGCCCGGCGTGCAGTCGTCGCACTCGATGATCTGGGACTCGATGCCGCCACCCGCGCCGCCCACCGGCGCCGTCGCACCGCCGATTCCCCAGGTTCACGATCCTTGCAGCGACGAGGCGCCGTTCACGTCAATCGACTTCGCCCCCGACCCGCAGCTCGACTCGTATTGCTGGGACGGGCAGACGGAGCTCGGCGTCTACGGCGGCAAGCATCTCAACCGCACGCAGTACCCGTGGATCGAGGGATTCACGCCCCTCTACGCCAACGGCCCGTGGCCGCCGTCATTCACCTTCATGGGTCCCACGAATCTGGTACGGCCGAAACTCTACCTCTATGGCGACTTCCGCACCGCCGTGGCGAACAACAACAACGCTGGCAACTCGCAAGGGATCTGGGCGAACCGGCTGAACCTTGACCTCGACTTCCCGATCACCGCTACGGAGCGGTTCCACATGTTTTTCGGCCCGCTCGACCAGGGGCAGAATTTTACGAGCGTCGTCGTCGACGAAAGCCAGATGGAGGTCGAAGACAACTTCGACGGCTGGGACCAGAACACCGACACGATGTATTTTGAAGGCGACCTCGGCTATCTGATCGGCGGTGCCCAGGGAACTGATCCGCCGTTCGATCTACCGTTCACCGCCGGCCTCATTCCCATGGTGCTGCAGAACGGCATCTGGCTCGAGGACGCCTTCCTCGGCGCCGCGGCGACGATTCCCGCGAAGAACTCGCCGGGGCTCGACATCTCGAACTTCGACACGACGTTCTTTGCCGGTTTCAAAGAGCTGACGACCGACGCCTTCAGCGTCGACTCGGACGACGCCCAGTTCGTCGGCGTGACGACGTTCATCGAACGCCGCGGCGGTTATTTCGAAATTGGCGGCGCCTACGTCGACGATCCTGCCAACCTAGGGCTCGATTACTTCAACCTCGGCGCCTCGTACACGCGGCGGTACGCGAACCTGTTGTCGAACTCCGTTCGCGTGATCGCCAACACGGGGCAGGACGTGCCGCAGGATCAACGGACTGCCGACGGCGTCCTGCTGCTCATGGAAAACAGCTTCCTGACGCCGTTGCCGTACAATGTCATTCCTTACGCCAATTTCTTCGCCGGCTTCGATCGCCCGCAACCGCTCGGGCGGCTGCAAGGCCCGCTGAAGAATACCGGCATCAACTTTGAAAGCGATCTGCTGACCGGTTACCCGTTTCTTGATGACTCGGGCAACGACACCTACGGCGGCGCGTTCGGCGTCGACTTGCTCGGCGGGCAGTTCGATCGGCAGTTCATTGTCGAGACGGCCGTCCTGCAAGCGTTTGGCGATCCGGTCGGCCGGATTGCTCCCGGAGATCAATACGCGCTGGGCGCTCGTTACCAGGTGCGGCTGGGGAACTCGTGGATTCTGCGCGCCGATGCGATGCACGGTTGGCTGGAGAACACGAACGACATCGACGGCGCCCGCATCGAGCTGCGGCATAAGTTCTAACAGCCGCGGGTCAACGACCCGCCGGAGCGGTGATAAGGAAATGTCGAATGGGGAATGAGGAATGGGGAAAGGGAACGCTCCTCCCCATTCCCCATTCAACATTCCCCATTTGTGCCCCGCTCCGGCGGCTCATTGAGCCGCGGCTACTTGTGGTACCGATGGCACTGCGTGCAGCTGTCGCCGGCGGCGGCAGCGGTGTGGCACGCGGCGCACGCAGCTTTCGACATCGGCGCGAAGCCTGACTTAAATCGATGCGGATCGCGCTCGGCATAGCTCGCCATGAAATCGGCGCCGACGGAGAACTGGTGGCAGCTCGCACAGTCGCCTGTACGTGGCTGGACGATGTGCGGCGCATGATTGAACCGCGTGAACCCGCGCGGCTCGCGCGCCACGTCGAGCGGTTCCCATTGGATGACGTAACGCCCGTCGATGCGATCGAGGCTGTGGCAGCTACCGCACTGGCCGGGGGCGGTCGGCTTCATCGCCTGCTGGAGCAGCGGCTCGATCAGTTTGGCATGCGGACCGCTAGCGCCCTCGGCCAGCACATCGAGCCACGCGCGAAGCCACGGATCGGCGTGACCGCTCGGTCGATAACGAAGTGCTAGCGAGTTCTGGTCGAACTTCCAGCTGCCAGGCGATGGCGACTCGTTCTCATCACCAGCGGCGGCATTGTTCGGCGTCGCGCTGCCCGTGGCGCCGAACCACTCGTCGCGAAGAGCTTTCATTCCCTGCGTCGACAAACGTCCCGACAAGCTGGCTAGTTCCTCCGCCGTCGGTTCTCGCCCTAGCAATGTCTTGAGCCTCGCCGCGATCGCCGGCTCGCCCTGGTCGGCCAGCTCGTTGACGATCGCTCGCAGCGACTCAGCCGCCTGCGCTGCCGCGCGAAGTTGGGTGGCGTCCTCGATATCGACGTCGTACAGATCGAAGTCAGCGCCCAGCACGCCGAGGGCCGCCGCGCCGTCAGCATCAGCCTGCATGAGCAACTTGGCGAAGAGCGACGGCGCCCCTTCAAAGTCGCCGGTCGCCGCTGCGGGCCAGGGCGTGAGCCGGATATCATGATCGGCGAGCGGCTCGACGTCGAGCGTCGGCAGCGAGAGGAACATGACGCCATCGGCAAAGCTCGCGGCGATCGACTTGTCATGGCAGGCGGCACAGCTGTCGGCGAAGCTCGCCGTGAGTTGTCGCTGTCCCGTCGGGTCGGCCTGGTGGCACGCAGCGCAGGCGAAGTCCCGCTTCTCTTCCGGGAAATGTTTCAACTGATGAGCGGCATGATCGAACGCGATCCGCGTCCGCCGCAAGTGAGGCCAACCGCCGAACTCGGGGTGCCCGTCGGCGAAGCTCTCGAACTCCTGCCGATGGCACGCCTGGCAAGCGACGTTGCTCACCGCGGCGAGGTCGTGCATCCGCCCCTGGTGCTCGCGATGACATGCCGCGCAGGCAATCGGCTCGCCCGCGTTGCGCCGGCGTTCACCCCAGCGAGTCGGGGCGTCCCCGCCCCCGGCGCCCTCTCCAGCGCCTACTCGTTCTCTTCGCGCCGTCGTCAATTCCTCCAACGAAGCCAACTGAACGCCATGCGCCGAGAGCGCCAACTCTTGCCCGATCGCGTCGCGATGACACTCCAGGCAGAGCAGCGATTGCGTCGGCGACAGCTCCGCGCCGCCGAATGAACGCTCCCACCATGTCCCCACCGCGGCAAGCCCAGCCGCATGACACTGCGCGCAGCGCTGCGTGGCGTTCTTCCCTTTCAAGAGCTGGGCGTGATGCGCCGAAAGCGGCCCCGGGGTGAGAAACTCGTTTCGCCACGAACCGCTCAGCGCCATCACCAGCGCGCCGAGTGCCGCAACCGCAATACCGATAACAAACCTCCCGCGCCGCACGCGCAGCGAACGGACCGGCGTGCAGCGATAGAGGGTGCAGCACTCGCCGTCGGGCGACGGCCCTTCATCGCACGGGCCGCCGCGCAACGTGGAGCGGTTGCAGTGCCAACGGTCGCCGTCGCGCACCGGATGGCACGCCGCCGCGGCAGGACAACTGCCACGCGAAGTCGGTCCCGCCGGGCACGGGGCGCCGTTGGCGGCGAGGCCGCAGGTCCACGCTTGTTGCGGACGTTCGTATTGGTCGGTCGTCGCCGGCTCGCGCGGTTCTCTCACGGCAGACCTCCGTCGAAGAGGTGCGCCGTCCAGGCATGGAGCCCCGCCGCTAGCAGCAGGGGGTAGGTGAGTGCGATGTGGACGAACAGCCACGCCTTCAATCGCCACTGCAACGACTCGGAGTAATCGAGGTCATCGCGCTCGCGCAGCAGCGCGAAGAGCTGCTCTGCCGTCTTCCGCTCGTCGTCGGAGAGGTATCGAGTCGTTTCGGTCAGCTCGGAAAGCAGCGACTTCCGCAGTTCGCTGGTCGGCCAGAGACGAAAACTCCAGCCGCGACGAGTCGAGAAGTAGTCGTGCAGCCGGGCGTTGTAGAACTCGCCGAGCGTCGTCGCGCCGGCCGTACGGACGGCCGAGAGAATGGCGCCCTGAGCGCGCTGCTGAATGCGGTGACGCTCGGCGCTGATCTGCTCATAAATGACTTCGCTGCCGAGTCGGCTGAGTCGGCGCGGGAGCGAGCGGGTCCAGTAGAGCCCGACTGCACCGCTGGCAAACGTCGCCAGATAGACGAATGAAAGCGTTGTTTCTAGGATGCCGTTTGGCCACCGCCACGGGGCGTGGATGGCGTAGAGGCCCGCCGAGCCGAGACCGATGTAGATATGCGCTTGCAGCCAGGTCGCCGCCGAACCGAACGGGGCCGCGGGGAGTTTTTTGCGGAGTTGGAACGCGGCAAGAACGACAATCGCCGACAGCAGCAGCCAGCCGGTGAAGTAGCTGGACGACTGGAGCCTGTTCTCCATGCGCTCAGCCCATAGCCGCACGCCGACGAGCGTCGTCAGCGTGACGGCGACGCCAATCCATCGGCGGCGAGCGAAGAAAGTCATAGCGTTGATGGGTGGAAGCGCCAGCAAACCTGGGTGAAGTCGCGCACCGTCATTCTGCGCGAAGCGAAGGATTTAGAATCGCACTCGAGCCGCCAGATTCTTCGCTCCGCTCAGAATGAGAGCATGCAAACGCGACGTCAGAGCCCCGCTAGCGTAGCGATTTCGCTGCCAGCGGCGAAGGCGAATGCGGGGCCCAAGCGCCAAGCTCAGCGTGTCACGAAAGCAGCGAGTTCGCCCAGGTTGCCTAAGTCCAATCGGACGAGGGCATCGTGCGGGCAGGCTCGCTGGCACGCCGGACCGCCCGGCAGGCCGCTGCAAAGATCGCACTTCGTCGCCTTGGCAATTGGCTGTTGCGTGGCGGCATCAAGGAGCAACGCGCCGCTGCCGTCGCGGACTTCGACCATCTGAATGTTGTCGTAGGGGCAACTGTTCGCGCAAGTGCTGCAGCCGATGCAGGTGCGATCGTTGATCTGCACGACGCCGCTCACGCCGTCGCGGCCGATGGCGCCCGTGGGGCAGCCGATCATGCAGACGGGGTCGACGCAGTGCATGCACGCCTGAGCGATCATCAGCGGGCCATGGCGATGCCCCTGGCGAACGAAGCGCGGGTTGTTGTCGTGCGTTGCGGCGCAGGCGCGAACGCAATCGTCGCAGCGCGTGCAGCGATCGAGATTGATTGCCATCGCCTCCTGGCCGTTGAGGAGCCGATGATCGACCAGGAACTCCAAGAGGCTCTGATCGAGGCCGAATGATTCGTCGGCGCCATTGCTAGGCAGCTCGCTAACCGGAACGGCGTACGTCGATTGCCGCTTCACCGCCGCAGCCAGCGTCTCCGGCGTCACCGACGGGAAGACCGCCTCCTCTAGGACGCCCTGCGGAATCCGCAGGACGTCGACGTATCCGACAGCGCGCAACGAGTCGTTCCAATTCGTCGGCAAGCCGCTGCCAGCCGCCGCGACCGCCTCGGCCAGTCCGAACGACTCCCCTCGTCCAAGATACGCCGCTGTGCGATGACCATTGCCGTAGCGACGGCTCTGCCGGGCAAAGCCCGAACGAATGAGGATCAGGCCATCGGCAGGGGTCCCTTCTTCCGCGATGAGCGGTTCGTCGACGATCGCATCGCCAGGACGACGCTTCACCGTGGTCGCGTACGATTCATTCCAATCGAAGCTGCCGTGGCTCTCAAACCGCGTCGCCGCGGCGACGAGCGCCAATAAGTCCGCGGGCAAGTCGGCCAGCAGCGGCGTCTCGCGCAAGTGGACGAGCAAGCTGTTCTGACGGTAGAGCCTTTCGACGTGCTGTCGCAGCGCGTCGGTCCGCCGCATGAGGTCGCGCAAGCCTTGCCAACGGATCTCCAGCAGCGTCGCTTCCTTCTCGGCGAAGACCGTTGCCGTCCGCGGGCTGCGCGTCAGAGCGGCGAGCTCACCGAACATCTCGCCTGGTTCCAGGACGACCGTGTCCGTCGCTTCGAGCACGCGCGGCACGTCTTGGAGGAAGATGTGCGGGTGATCCGGATCGCCGCGTTCCGCCGTGACGTTATCGGAGACGACTGGCGGCTTGGCATCATGGCGAACCTCCGCGACCCGCGAGCGTGTCAGCGACTGCACCATCGCCGCGAGCCAGCCAATTCGCTTCTGTTCCTTGCGACCCAAGACTTCAGGCGAAAGTCCAGCCAGCACCACCCGGACGCGGCCGCTGAGAATGAAGAACGCACTGCTGCCGTAGTCGCCCTCACGGACGATGATGTCGCCGGGAGCGTAGTGTTGCAAACGGGCGTCGTTCCGCAGGATCTCTCGAAGGGGCAGCGACGCCGGGAAGGTCGCCGCATCGATCGCAGCGAACGGTTCGACCGAGAGCAGGCGATCGACCTCGTCGTCGCGCAGCGGTTCGCCGAACGGAACGTCCCACCGCTGCGGTCGAGTGACGGCGATTTCCATGGGTTTCCAGCTACTTGTATTGCGCCGGCGTCGGCAGAAGCGGATCGATTGCCGTCAACCTCGCCCCATCGGCGGTGGCGGCGAATTCGTACGCCTGCCGTCCGATTTCGTTCGCAGCCGCCAGTAGGGCCTCGCGGTTATTGAGTTTGAGGCGTGCTCCGAGCGCCGCATTAAGCGCCGCGGCGACGTGCGGATTGTTCACCAACTGCGAAATCTCGTACAGGCGTCTTTTCTGCCTCGCCGCCCGCTGCGCGGCGTTGACGCCGAAGTTCGCCTTCTCGCTGGCAGCTGCAGTCGCCCGCAGACTCGCCTCAAGATCGGCCAGCACGCCGACGATGTACATGACGCGCAGGCGTTCCCGGCTCGAGGGGGCGTTCGTCGTCCCGCCCGTGCGAAGAAAATTGTGCCGCACTTTGCCCTGCGACCAGGCGACCAGTTCAAACTCCGGCGTCCCCGCGGCGTGGCCGCCGACGTTGACCAGTCGTTCGTTCGGCGACGTGTGGCACGCCAAGCATTGCCGGGCGACGAGATACAAGTTCGCCGGGTTGTTCATCCCCGCGGCGATGCTTTTCTCGATGCGCGCCGTGCGATGTTCGGGCGACTCCAGCGCTTTCGTCACGGTCGGCCCGCCGTAGTCGGCGTGCATCTCGATCCAATCGCGACCCGCGCCGTGGCACGACTCGCACGAGACGCCGGCAATGACGCGATCGCGTCCTTGATCTTCCTGAATCGTGAAGTGGCACTTGGTGCACTCATCGTTCCGCTTGACGCTGCGTAATCCGAGCCGGTCGGCAATCGCCTTCGCTTCCGGCATCCGGTGCAGCGTCTCGAACGTGGCAAAGTGGGGCGTCTCGCGCCAGGAGAGTATTTCGTTCTCGTGGCACTTCGTGCAGGAGTCGGGGCCCAGCACCTTCGCCGGATCGCACTGAACGAATCCGACGGCAGCAGCCGAGAGTGGCTCGCTGGAACGATTGGGGGCGGCAGACGGCGCAGCAGCGTTGGCTTCCTGAGCTAATGCTAGGACCAAGAGCGATGCGATTTTTGGTGGCCAACAGGTCATCGATCACATGGGTGCGGTGCGTCAGAATCCCACGCTTTGGAAGTTTAGGTTACAAGTCACGGCAGAATTTCGCGGCAAACAAGCCGTTTGACGAACTACAGGCTTGCGGGCCCGCGTCATTCTGAGCGCAGCGGTGAATCTAGAAGCTCAAGCGAACCGCCAGATTCTTCGCTCCTCTCAGCATTAAATGTTGGATTTGAAAATAGTAGACATTCTGCATTTTCGAATAAGCAAAATGCCCTCTGTTAGTTCTCCTTCTCTTATAAACTTCGCCCTCCATAAAGGTATTGGAGTTACAGCCCACGACAGGTCACAGTGTTCAGGCGATGAGCGACTTTTCTTCTGACTCCCGTGCCGGATGCGAGGACCGGGCCCAACTCCAACGAGGGGCTTCGCTGGTTGAGCTGTTGGTGGTGCTGTTCATCATTGGGCTAATGATGGGCCTGCTGCTGCCGGCACTGCAGGGGGCGCGCAATCGGGTCCAAGCCACCGAGTGCGAAAACAATGTGCGGCAACTGGCGCTGGGGCTGGCGCAATATATTGATGCCAAGGAAATGCTGCCCGCGCCGGGACAGTGGACGGTGGCTGTACTGCCCTATATCGAGCAGCGTCTGCTAGCGGATGCGATGAAGAATCACGCCGATGCTGGCGGGAAATATCCTCGCCCGCCGTTGATGAAGTGCCCCATGCAGAACGATTATGAAAGTCGGCTGCGGACGATCGGATATTGCCACTACTCGCTAGTGGTCGACCGTTTGCCGAACGGGCTGGTCGAGCGAGGTTGGGTGATCCAGGATCGGCCCTGCCTAGAAGAAAGGAGCGAGCCACCGTGGTATGTGGGGCCAGAGATTCGCTACTCGGAGCAGGAGGAGCTGTTTTCAAACCTGGAGGGACCGCACCAGGCGGGGCAGTATATGACGAGCAATGGGCCACAGCCGCAGTGAGCGGCAACGTCTTTCAATGACATCCATTTATGTCCGTATCGCACTACGCCTCGACGACTACGTCGCCCACCGGTCGGGCGATGCAGGCCAGGCATTCGCCGTCGATGAGTTCCACGCCGGGCCGCTTGACGTGCGCCACGCGCCCCGCGGCGATCATCACGCGGCACTGACCGCAGTTGCCGGCGCGGCAGCCCCATTCGAGGCGGACCCCCCCCTGCTCCGCTAAGTCGAGCAGCGAGCCCTCCGTCCCCTGCCAGCGGAGCGAGCGCTCCGAGCGGGCGAAGTCGACGTTGCAAGGCTCCGTCGCCGCGGCGTCGCTGAGGCCGCGAACCGTCGCCGGCCCGAACGCTTCGTAATTGATGTGCTGCGGCGGGACGCCCCACTCAAGCAGCGCCGGCACAAGCGACTCCATCATCGCCGGCGGGCCGCAGAGGTAGTAGCGAAAGTTGTTTGAAGGCAGCACTTGCCGCAGCCGATCGACGTTGACGTGTCCCCACTGGGCGTAGTCGACTTCAGGACGGTCAGTCTCGCGGGGTTGCGAATACGTCACATCGAGCCGCAGGTTACCGCCAGTCGCCGCGAGTTCTTCCAACTTTGATTTGAACGGATGTTCGCTGCCGTTGCGGAAGCCGGTAAACGCGTAAATGGCCCGTCGATCGCCGCGATGGACAAGCGCCGCGGCCATGCTGAGAATCGGCGTCACGCCGATGCCGCCGCCGATCAGCACGACGGGCAGGTTGTCGGTGGGATCGAGAAAAAACGAACCTTGCGGGGCTTCGATTTCCAGCCGGCTGCCGACGCGCACTTCGCGGTGGAAGTAGTTGCTGCCGCTGAGCGTCGCGTGGGACGCGTGTGGATGCTGGTTGCTGGATGCTGGCTGCCCGTTGTTCGAGGCGCCGCCTTCGTCCGCGGGGCGCGATCGCTTGACGGTGATGCGGAAGTAATCGTCGCGGGGCCGGTCGGAGAGCGAGTAGCAGCGCACCAGCGGGCGCATGCGGTCGGCGGTCGGCAGGTGGAACGTCAGATACTGCCCCGGTTCAAAGCGCGGCAGGACGCGACCATCTTCCGGGACGAGGTAGTACGACCGGCAATCGGCCGCCTCGTCAACCACGGCAGAAACGAGGAACGGCCGGACGCCGACCCACGCCTTCAGTCGCGGCTGGCTCGCCCGGGCCCAGTGGAGCGCCGCCTCCAGCTGGTTCGCAAAGGCCGCTCGCTCAAGTTCGGTCCGCTCGAGTTGCTCTTGCTCGCGGCGCAGCAGGCCTCGCACGCCGCGCACAGCGCGAATTCCCGCGGTCCCGAGCAGCGCGGCCCCGGAGAGTAGGCCCAACGAAGCAGGTTCGAGCATGTAGAGCGCATCGGGACATTCGGGTCGAAACTCACGCCCGCCGGCCGGGAGTTCCGATTGTGCGGGTTGGGAAAACTTTCCTGCCGCCCCCGCAGCGCGAGTGCCGCAGAGCAACCTACCCTTGCGCTGACCTCGACATCCGCCTCTCTGATCCACCCGACCGAGCAGCCTGCCATGTGGCAACTCGCCGTCTACAGTCGACGACAGCACGAACAGTTTCGCCTCGTCGCTTCTGAAATCTCGCTCGCCTACAACAGCCACGACGGACGCTGGACGCCGACGCTCGATCGCTCGATGTTCGACGCCGAGGCGCCGAGCGCCAACCACATGACGATCCGCCTCCGCCCGGGGGGCGAAGCGACCGTCATCGACTGCCGCGGCATCGACGACGACGTGCGCCTCGCCGACGGGGGGTCGCTCGCCTGCCGTATTCCGATGGAGCTGACGCTGCCCGCCACGTTCCAGTTGGGAGACGCGTGGTTCGAGATCCGCCTCGAGACCGTCCGCCCCGAGATGCTCGCGCTTGAGCCGCTTTACCGGGACGAAGTTCGCCGTCCCGCTGGCGCCGCGGCGCAGGGTCCCGACTCCGCAACCGTGACGAAGTGGCTCGCCGCGGTGAGCGACCTTCACCGCACGGCCGCCAGCAGCGACGCGTTCTTCACCCGCGCCGCCGAGATCGCCGTCCGCAGTACGGGACTCGACGCCGCGATGGTCTTGCTCCGCGATGGCAGCGGGTGGCAGATTGCGGGAAGCTCGGTCGCCGATCCGCGCTACGGGGTATCGTTCGATCCCGCGGCGCTCGATCTGATGGTCGCCCGCCCCGACGTCTGGCGACGTCCTGCCTCCCGCGTGGGCGGGGCGCACCTCGTGCCGGGGCTCGACGAGGCCGCCAGTCAAGACTCGCTGGTCGTGGCGCCGGTGCGCGGCGAGTACGATGAGATCATCGCCGCGGTCTACGGCGTGCGACATGGCCATGGCGACAACCGGCGACTGGGGATCCGCACGCTGGAAGCTCGCGTCATTGAAGTGCTGGCCGACGGCGTCGCCGCGGGACTGGCCCGCCGCCAGCAGGAGGTCGACGCCGCCCGCCGCCAAGTGTTGCTCGAACAAGCCTTTTCGCCGGAGGTCGCCCAGCACCTGCTGCGGCAGCCGAACGCGCTTGCCAGCCAGACGCGCGAAGCGACGATGCTGCTGGCCGACCTCCGCGGGTTCACGCGGTTGGCCGAGACGCTCACCGCCAGCGAGAGTTGCGGAATCGTCTCCGACGTGATGGAGGCGCTCACCGACGCGATCACTCACCACGGCGGGATGGTGATCGACTACTACGGCGACGGCGTCTCGGCGATGTGGAACGCGCCGTTCGATCAGCCCGATCACGCCGATCGGGCCTGCCTCGCAGCGCTGGAGATGCTGGAGTCGATCACGCGCGTGAGCGATGCGTGGCGACAGCTCCTGCCCTTTCCGCTGGAACTGGGGATCGGGATTCACACGGGGCTGGTCCAGGTGGGCAACGCCGGGACGCGACAGCGGATGAAGTACGGGCCGCGCGGGCGAGCGATGAACCTGGCGAGCCGCGTACAAACGGCCGCCAAGCGCCTCGACGTGCCGCTCTTGGTGACCGACGCCGTACGCCGCCAGGCGTCGACGCGGTTGACGGCGCTGCGCGTCTGCACCGCGAGGTTGCCGGGGATTGAAGACCCGGTGGAACTGTTTACGCTGCTGCCGACCGCCGACGCCGAGCGGCTGCAGCGCGACCTGGACCGTTACGCCGTCGCGCTGGCCGCGTACGAACGGGGCGACCTCGACGAGGCCGAGCGCGAGCTGGAAGCGTTGCTGGCGGCCGGTCCGGCCACGCCGGCGGCGTTCCTGGCGCAGCAGACGGCCGCGTTGCGTCGCGGAGCGCTGGGGCGCCGCGCCGACGACCTGCTGGGAAGCAGCGGTGATGCGGTGATTGAGATTTTGGCGAGCTGAGCCAATTTCGATCGGGCCATTCTGGCCAGAAGCGCAAGTGCCGCGCGGCGGACAAAACGGGGTGTTGGCGCCGGGTTGCGCGCCGGGTTGGCGTTGCAAGTCGTTGGGCCACGGCCCGTTGCTGCGCGACGGCTCGCCCGACTGTTTTGTCCGCGGCGCTTGGACAGAACCGCGGGCAGGATGCTGGCGCGGGGCGTTCGCGGCGATTCGCGTTGGGCGCGCATGGGACATAAATCGATGCTCGATGCTGGTTGCTTGATGATTGATGCTGGGGTTAGGTGGGTGGTTAATTGGAGAGTTGGGAGGCTGATTATAGCTATTTTGGGCTGGAGTCGGTGAGTTATTTTTGGCCACCCCGCTGCGGCGGGGGGTGGGGCGCAGCCGCCTTCGGTTTGAAGTGGCGCTGCTCGGGCGCCCCCGGCTTGAAGAGCCGAAGGCTAAGCGGCGCTGGGGTTGAGGCTGCGTCAGCGCGGGACGCGCAGGCGGCGGTGCGGGCGGAGCAAGCGGGCCTCGGCGAAGAGCGTCGTGAAATCACCGTTGCCATAGAGGGCATCGACGGCGGCAACGTCGTTGGCGGACATCGAGTCGGCCGTCGAAACAAACGCCGAGAGCATCGCGTTCGCGTCAGAGGTCGACTCGCGGGACGCTGCCGCCGGCTCGCCGAAATGGGACTGCCACACCGTCAAATCGCCGCCGTCGACGTGGCCGCTGGCGTCGCCGTCGGCGCCGATGCCGGGAGAGGAGTGCGCGACGCCCAGCTGTCGCTGCCAGAATAGAAAATCGGCGCCGTCGACGTCGTCGTCAAAGTCGTAGTCGCCGGGGAGCGCCGGCCGCAGGTCGGCGACCCATAGTTCCTCGCCGAACTGGCCGGTCGTCAGTGCGACAAAGAGTCGGCCGTTGGCCTCGGTCAACGACTGAGGCGAGCCGCTGCCGGGGCCGGGGACAGAATCGATGAGACGTTGCGTCCCGGCCTCGGAACCGTCGCTCACCCAGAGCTCGTCGCCGCTGGCGCCATCGTTGGCGACGAAGTAGAGTCTGCCGCCGGCGTTGGTCAGTTGACCGGGCGAGGAACCGATTGCGCCGGGATAGATGTCTTTGAGGCGCGCCGTTCCTGCGGCGGTCCCGTCGGTCTTCCAAAGCTCGTCGCCGCTGGCGCCGTCGTTTGCGACGAAGTAGACCGCGCCGTCGACGTTGGTGAAGAGGTGGGGATTGGAACTCTCCGGCCCCGCATTGATATCGACCATGCGCAGCGTCCCCGCGGCCGTGCCGTCGCTCCGCCAGAGCTCGTAGCCGGTCGCCCCGTCGTTGGCGACGAAATAGAGCGCACCGTCGACGTTGGCAAGGTAACGGGGAAAGGAACTGCCGGCGCCGGGGTGAATATCCGTGACGCGCACCGTGCCCGCCTCGGTGCCGTCGCTCCGCCAAAGCTCCAGGCCGCTGGCGCCGTTGTTGGCGTTGAAGTAGAGCGTGCCGTCGACGTTTGTGAGGAAGCGTGGCGACGAGCCGATCGGGCCGGGGCGAATGTCTTTCACGCGGAGGGTGCCGGCCGCGGTGCCGTCGCTCCGCCAGAGTTCGTAGCCGGCGGGGCCGTCGTTGGCGGCGAAGTAGAGGGTTCCTTCGACGTTCGTCAGCGATCGGGGAGAGGAGCCGTCGGCGCCGGGGCGAATGTCTTTGACAAGGGATGTGCCTGCCGTCGTGCCGTCGGTTTTCCAGAGTTCGTAGCCCGTGGAGCCATCGTTGGCGACGAAATAGAGGGTGCTTCCCACGGCATAGAGGCTTTGCACTTCTTGGTTATCGGTTGGGCGAATGTCGCTCACCCGTACAGGCCCGTCTGCGGATCCGTCACTCTTCCAGATTTCATCGCCGCTCACGCTAAAATAGAGAGTTCCCTCCGCGTTAGTAAGGTATCTCGGAAATGATCCCCCCCAGCCGGCCTTGGCTTCCGTAAGCCGAGCTGTTCCAGCCTCGGTCCCGTCACTGATCCAAATCTGGTTGCCGGTCGCGCCGTCGTCCGCAACGAAGTACAAGGCTCCGCCTGCGGGCGTCAGGGAACTTGGATTCGAACTGAACGACCGTTCGTCGACCTCCTTCAAACGAATGGTCCCCGCTTCAGTCCCATCGGTCTTCCAGCCTCCGCGGCCGGTCACCCCGTCGATAGCGTTGAAGTAGAGGGTCCCTCCGACGTTCGTAAGAGACCTGGGAAAGGAACCGTAAACTCCCGCTCGGAGATCCTTCACGCGGATGGTGCCCGTCTCCGTACCGTCGCTCTTCCAGAGTTCGACACCGCTCGCGCCGTCGTTGGCAACGAAGTAGAGCGTACCGCCAACGTTGGAGAGGTATTGTGGATAGGCACTGCCTGACCCGGCGTTGATATCTTTCACGCGGAGCGTCCCTGCTTCGGTGCCGTCGCTCTTCCAAAGTTCCTGACCACTCGCACCATCGTGAGCGCGAAAGTAGAGCGTGCCCCCCACATTTGCTAATGAGCTGTAACTGACAAATGAACCAGTCGCCCCCTCGCGTATGTCTTTCACGCGGAGCGTCCCGGCCACAGTACCGTCACTCTTCCAGAGTTCTGGGCCGCTCACTCCATCGTTGGCAGTGAAGTAGAGAGTTCCCCCCACATTGATAAGGTGCCGGGGGATTGAACTTGCGATGCCGGCGCGGAGATCCTTGACCAGTACCGTCCCCATCTCCGTCCCGTCGCTCCTCCAAAGTTCGGCGCCGCCGCCGCCATCGTTAGCACTGAAATAGACAGTGCCTCCTACGTTGACAAGCGAGTAAGGTAAGGAGCCGACTGCGCCGGGGCGAATGTCTCTTATGCTGATTGTACCTGCCGCATTGCCGTCGCTTCGCCAGAGTTCGTAGCCGGTGGTACCGTCATTGGCGACGAAGTAGAGGGTCCCTTCGACATTGATGAGCGAGCGCGGAGAAGAGCCTTCGGCGCCAGAACGAATGTTTCTAACGACGGATGTGCCTGACTCGGTCCCGTCGCTCCGCCAGAGTTCGCTGCCGCTGGACGCGTCGTTGGCGACGAAGTAGAGAGTCCCGCCTAAATTCAACAGCTCTTGCGGCGAAGAACTGGATGCGCCAGTGCGAATATCCCTGACACGAACCGTTCCCGATTCGCTGCCATCGGTCTTCCACAGTTCGCTGCCGCTCGTGCCGTCGTCGGCGACGAAGAAGAGCGTTCCATCGACATTGGTGAGGTAACGGATAGCGGAGTTCGCCGAGCCAGGGCGTATGTCCTTTACGAGGAGCGTACCGGCTTCAGTTCCGTCACTCTTCCAGAGTTCGTACCCATTCGTGAGAGTGTTGCCGACAAAAAACACGACGGGGCCAACTTCAACCACACTGAAAACACCCGGCGTCGGCGTCGCGTTGACGTCTTTCAGCAGGTTGAAATCAACGGCCAGCAGGCGCCGGGGCTCAAGCGACTCGAGCGTGAGCTTGCGCTGCAACGCGGCGGCACGGGGCGGGATCGGGCGACGGGGATGCTTCGACATGGATGAGGTTGCTTCTGTGCATCAAGCAGTCGCCCCTGTTGACGCCATCGATCGCCTGGCTGCGATGCGACGGTTATAGGCGCTGGAGCGAAATCGTGCAAACCACGCCGTATTTCGGGCGATATTTGGGGCATGAGTCGCCGCCGCGCCAGCCGGCGACGTTCGGCGAGCGGCACGCGCGCGAAAAAGCGGAGCGACGCGGCTGGCCTTGCCCCCGGGCGCCAGTTCACGTCACTCCGCTTCGACTTTGTAGGTCCGTTCGCCTGATGGCGACGTTGGTGGTGCAAGTGGAGTCTGGTGGGCGCCGAGATTTGAGGTCTGTCAGTTCTCAACTAGCGGCGCTGAATCGGCGTCGGAGACGCCTCCCACAGAAATCCAATGCATCCCACGGAAATCCGTCCTGAAATCCTCCCTAAGCGTTTCGCTTGCGCGCGGCGAGCAGGGCGGCTCCGCCGAGGAGGGCGAGGCCGATCGCCGCGGGCTCGGGGACGGCGCCGGCGACCGGGGCGCCCGCGCCGAAGTTGCGCTGCCAGACGAGGAAGTCGGCGCCGTCGGAGTCGCCGTCGCTGTCGGCGTCGCCGACGGCGGTGGCGCCATAGGCGGCCTTCCAGAGGGTGAGGTCATCGCCGTCGACGTTGCCGTCGTGATCGAAGTCGCCGGCGAGGGGGGTCGTCGGGGTGAGGGGGTTGGCGAAATCGACCCAGGCGAAGTAGAAGTCGCTGTCGCGGAGGGCGAGGTCGTCGCCAAACTGGTTGTCGCTGTTGGGGCTGTTGAACGCCGCCAACTCGCGGGACTGAATGATGAAGTCGCCTGAGTTGGAATCGTACTGATAGGAGAGGAAGGTGCGATCGGGGAGCGTCGCGTCGGTCGGAATCGTCCCGGCGACGGAGAGGACGAGCATGCCGGCGTCGCCGTTCTTCTTGGTCACGCCGCCGGCGTTGTAAACGCTGAGGCGGTACTGGCCTTCGCTGTCGCGGACGAGATCGAACTGGGCGTCTCCGGCCGACTTGATGGCGGCGCCGGTGTTGCCGTTGATGTGACCGCCGACGAGCCCGCCGGCGCTGTACGGGACATAGAGAAATTGGAATCCGGAGCCGAAATTGTACGAGGCGCCGCTCGTGTCGCCGTCTTCGTCCTCGCGGACAGCGACCTTCCAACCGCCGGCGGTCGGCGTGGCGGCGGCGACGTCGGAGCTATTGCCGGAGTTGGTCGGGGCGACGAAGAGCATGCCGTCGTTGGCGGAATTGACGCCGGGGAGCGCGACTTGGGCCAGACCGCTGGTCCAGGTAACGACCGTGGCGGCGTCGAGCCCGGCGGAAGAAGCGATGAAGGCGCCGGGACCGTCGGTGCCGCCGCTTACCCAGGCGCCGGTCCAGCCTTGTTCGTAGGGGAAGTAGGCGGCGGAGGTATTGAAGGAAGCTTCGCCGCGGCCATCGTCGGAACCGGCGACGCCCATTTGCAAATCGACCGAGCCGGCGCCGCCGTTTTTGAATTCGCCGTCGTTCATGTTAAAGCCCCATCCCTGTCCGAAATCGCTGTTGAAGTAAGCGATGCCGCGGGTGGTGCCGACCGGGCTGCCGGCGTAGGTGTCGCCGTTGTTGACGCCGTTGGTGCGGACGCTGGCGAGGAGGGCGCCGCGGAAGAGATTGACGCGCCAGGCGAGGGTGGTGTTGGCAAATGGCTGGCCGTCTTGCAGCGGCTTGTAGTTGATGTGGGTGTTCGGGGGGTAGTAGCTCGGGTCGTTAGGCGCGAAGGGACTGATGAGCAGCGCGATGTCGCCCTCGTTGTGGCGGGAGTCGGTCCACTTCAACGGGCCGGAGGAGGGAAAGCTGACGAGGAGGTCGTCGGAGCCGCCGGCGCTCAGTTCGCTGTTGATGCCGGGCGAGGCGTTGATGTTAGCGCCGGAGACGGTGAGCGGGTAGGCGCCGGGAAGGCCGCCGCCGGCGGAGTTGCTGGGATCGGTGGGGAGGGGAACTTCGGCGTGAGCCGCGGCGGCGCCGAAGGCCAGCGTGAGAGCGAGGCAGGAAGTTGCGAACCGTTTCATGATGTTGGCCCTTCGTGGTTGGCGGCATGAGTCCGGAGGGGGAACCCGTCCGGAGCCGATGATTCTGCTGGGAAAGTGTGTGAATTCGATGAAGCGAACAGAGTTGTTCCGCAAAAGCCGTCTTGGAGCCTGGGCGTCGCCGGCAACGCGGGAAAAGGCGATTGGTCAGAGGAGACTGCCGACGAACGGACGGATGAGCGACGTTCAACGGGAACCACTAGCCTAACAGCCGCCCAGGCCGGCAGCAATTCAGTGGACCGCGAATGGGCCGCAAATGAACAGGCCGTTTGCGCACCGGCGGCGGTCCCGGAACGGCTTGTCTGCTAGTAGACGACCGAATTTGGGGAGGCCTCGGCGAGGACGACCGGCGAGCGCCGGGAGCAGAGCGAGCCGCGGCCGTCGCCATTGCCGCGGGCGCCAGCTATTGGGGGGTCGGCAGCCGGCGGGCCGTTTCGAGGGTGGCGGGCGTGTAGGGAATCCACCAGGGCCCGGGGGGGCTCGCGATGAATTGGAGCCAGGCGACGGCGGGGAGCCGGGCGGCCTCGACTATTGGGCGGCAAAAGAGGATTGGTTGATCGCTTTCTGCCGCCAGCGTGTCGGCGGGGAGGGTTGATGCGGCGGGGAGATGGGGTTCGATGGCGAGGCCGGCGGCGTCGAGGTTGAAGCGGCAGGCGAAGTGGCTGAGTTGGTGGTTGGCGGCCACTTGGGCGGCGTCTTCTTCCGCCGGCTCGCGACCGGCGCGGCGTTCTTCCGCCGCACGTGCGGCGGCCGCTTGAATCGACTTCAGCGCGTCGCCTGGGTGACAGCCAAGGTAAATCGGCGCCGCCATAAGTAGCGAGCCGTTCGCCGCGGCGCTGGCGGTGGTCAGCGTGCCGGCGAGGCGCTGGAACTGTGCGCCATGCCAGCGGCAATCGGTGAGTTCGACCGCGGCGATTCCGGTGAGGAGGTGAGGCGAATTCCGCGGCAGCATGCCGGCGAGATCGACGGCTGCGAGGCGACCGTGGAGATTGCCGGTGGCGTCGGCGACGTTTGCGCCAACGTGCCAGGTGAGGACGCCGGTGAAGGTCGCTCCATCGTTGAGCGCGGCGACGCCGGGGACGAGCGGGGCGAGGAGCGCGACGGGAAGTGCGTGTTGCTGCGTCTTGAGCGTGACGACGTGCGCGGGAGCTTCTCTTTTCTCCGCGCCGTTCGATGCGTCGACACTCTTTCCGTCGCCGCTCGTGAGCGCCGCGGAGCGCGCGACGGCGAGGACAATGGGCCTAGCGTCGGCGGCTGGCTGCGCGGTCAGGTGGGCGATGAGTTGGAGGCGCGGCGCGTCGTGCTGATCGCGTTCGATCACGCCGTGAACGCGGTGGAGCGTGACGGGGTTGCCGTTGCCAGCGGAGGCAGAGAGGACGAGTTGGCGGATGTGGAGTTCGATTTTCGCCGCCGGCGTCCGGTAGAGCGACCAAGCTATTCGCGCGGCGAGCGCGGGAAGATCGGCGATGGCGAGCGTCGCTTCGTTGACAGACAGGATGAGCGAGTCGCCGCGGCGGCGCGACTCGAAGCCGTTGAGCTTGAGCAACGGATCGGCGTGGCCTGGCTCGGCGAGCGTGACGGCGGCAAGGCGGGTCGTGTTGGGGCGGGGGTCTTGCCAGTCGGCGAGGGTGACGTCGAGGTGATAGCGATCGCTCAGCCGGCGAGCGGCGGCGGCGTCGCGCCACGGGAGATGATGGTCGGCGATCCACGCGGCCGTCGCGCACGTCGGCCCCAGGCACAGGGCGAAGAACGCCGTGCGGCAAGTCCGTTTGCGCGTCGTTTCGTGGAGGGAGAACATCCTGTTCGTCCGTGGTCAGTGGTCCGTTGTCAGTTGCTGGTGGATGTTTGCCCTCTTAGCAACTGACCACGGACAACTGACAACTGACATTTCCTAGCGTTCGGCGGCCATCTCCAAAAATAGCTTGTAGCGGGCCTGCATCTCTTGCAAACTGTCGCCGCCGAATTTGTCGACGAGGGCGGCGGCGATTTCGATCGCGACGACGTTTTCGACGATCACGCTCGCAGCAGAGATCGCGCAGACGTCGCTTCGTTCGTAGCTGGCGCCTTCGGCTTCCTTGGTGTCGAGGTTGATCGACGCCAGCGGCTTGCGGAGGGTGCTGATTGGTTTTTTCGCGGCGCGGATGACGAGCGTTTGACCGTTGGTCATACCGGCTTCGAGGCCGCCGGCATTGTTCGTGGGGCGTTCGTAGCCGAGCGTTTGCGTGCGCTTCTTCGACTCGTCGTAGTGGATCGGGTCGTGCACCTGCGAACCGCGGCGGCGGGCGGCTTCGAAGCCGAGGCCGATTTCGACCCCTTTGATCGCTTGGACGGCCATCACCGCTTGGGCGAGGCGGCCGTCGAGCTTGCGATCCCACTGGGCGTGCGTGCCGAGGCCGAACGGCAGGCCGTGGACTTGCACCTCAACGACGCCGCCGAGGGTGTCGCCCTCTTTGCCGACGCGGTCGATCAGTTCCTTGATCGCGTCGTCGCGCTGGAGGTTGAGGCCGTAAAGTTCGCTTTGGTCGCGGATCGCTTTCAGTTCGACGAGCGTGCCGGCGACCGGGTCGATTTTCTCGTCGCCGACTTCGGCGACGAAGCCGAAGACGGTGATGCCGAACGGTGCGAGGAGTTGCTTGCAGAGGGCGCCAGCGGCGACGCGGACGGCGGTTTCGCGAGCGCTCGCGCGTTCGAGCACGCCGCGGATGCTGCCGAGGTACTTCACGGCCCCAGTGAGATCGCCGTGGCCGGGGCGCGGGCGGGGGAGGTCTTCGAGGCGTTCGAGCTTGTAGTCGCGGTTGACGACTTCGAGCGCGATCGGACTGCCGAGCGTGACGCCGTGCCAGACGCCGGTGCGGACGTCGACGGTGTCGGTTTCAATGCGCTGGCGACCGCCGCGACCGTAGCCTCCCTGGCGGCGGCGGAGTTCGACGTTGATCGGTTCTTCGTCGATCGTGACGCCGGCGGGAAAGCCGTCGAGGAGCGCGATGAGCGCTTTGCCGTGAGATTCGCCAGCGGTCCAGTAGCGGAGCATTGAAGAAATGGGGAAGGCGGAATGGGGAATGGGGAATGGCGGAAACTCGGCAACGGCAGCGCGCGCAATGGGCCGCGGGGAGACTACGAATCTGCCGCTGGAGCCGCAAGGTCGGGCGGGGGCTCCATTGTACATTGGCGAAAAGGGGGGAGATAGGCGGCGGGTGGCGATAGCGTGGGGCCGCCCGGACCGCGTGGCGGTCCGGCTAGTGGGGGAGCGTTTGGGGGATGGCTACGCCCACGCGAATTTTTCGCCCGTGATGCGTTCGCAGGCTTCGATGTACTTGGCTCGCGTCTTTTCGACGATGTCGCGCGGCAGGTCCGGTGGCGGGCTGTTCTTGTCCCAGCCGCTGGCCGAAAGCCAGTCGCGGACGAATTGTTTGTCGAACGAGGGTTGGGCGCACCCTTCTTTGTAGCCGTCGGCGGGCCAGAAGCGGCTGCTGTCGGGGGTCATCACTTCGTCAATGAGGATTGGCTGGCCGCCGGTGATGCCGAACTCGAACTTGGTGTCGGCGAGGATGATGCCGACCTCGGCGGCGCGGCGGGCGCCGTGAGCGTAGACGTCGAGGCTCATTTGGCGGAGTTGCTCGGCAAGTTCGACGCCGATGCGCGACTGCATCTCGGCAAAGGTGATGTTCTCGTCGTGTTCGCCTTGGGCGGCTTTCGTCGCGGGCGTGAACAGAGGTGCGGGCAGACGTTCAGATTCGCGGAGGCCGCTGGCCATCGAGATGCCGGCGACGCGTCCGTGCTGGCGGTACTCGGCCCAGGCGGAACCGCTGAGATAGGCGCGCACGACGCACTCGATCGGGACGACCTTGGTTTTGCGAACCAGCACGGTGCGGCCGGCGAGGGCGTCGAGGTCGGCGCCGGGCGGGAGGTTCATCTGCCTCACGTCGGTTTCGAGGAGATGATGATCGACCGCGAGCGAGCGGAACCAATAGTTGCTCACTTGGGTGAGGACGCGGCCCTTGTCGGGGATCGGCGTGGGCAGGATCCAATCGAATGCGCTGATGCGATCGGTGCTGACCAGGAGCAGGCGGTCGCCGAGGTCATAAACGTCGCGGACCTTGCCGCGGGTGACGGGGAGGCCGGAGAGGTTGGTTTCGACGACGGGGGGGGACATGGGGGGAGCTTCCTGTTCTCAGGCGGTTCGTTCGATCGGGAGTATATCGAACTAGCGGAAGTGCGGGCAGCAGCGATCACCTTCATTCAACCATGGCGACGGCGATCCATCGACAAAGTTTCGGCAGAGACCAAAGCCCGAAGGCCGCCATGAAGGGAGTCCAAACAGCGACCAAGCACGCCGCATAACATCGCCACCCGCCACCAAAGGGCGGAAGCATTGACTGATCCATTGCCCAGCCGAGCACCATCCCCAGGTAGCTGACCGCAAACGCAATGCCTACAGCGATGGCGAGCAGGACGAATCTCATTCCTCCAATCTAACGGTTAATTGACCAATACTCCAAATTCACACGGGAATCGCCCGTTCGGTGGGCGGAGCGGACCCTTCGGAGTACCTCAGGGTGACAGGTTTCGTACCTCAGGGTGACAGGGTTCTGCGGCAGATTTGCGGCCCGCCGCGTGGAGTTGTGACCCCTTGCGGGCGGTTGTAAACTGAAGTGGACGAAGGGACTTCGTCGTCTGGCAAGGGCACAAACTCGGCCGCCAAGCCATCGCTTTCCGACACCACGCCACCGCCCTTACCACGCAGGCCTCGATTATGGGACAGATGCGGTTTGCTCTGCATCGCCGCGACCGCATCCCTCCTGGCGGACTCCCGCGAATCTACGTCGCCGGCAACGAGGATATTCCCTGGCAGACGCGCACGCGCTGGGAGAAGGAAACGCTCGTCGTTGAGCGCGGCGTCGATGATTCGGGCTATGTCTACGTGCCTTGGCTGGTCGACGGGCATGGGCAGTACCTGCTCGGCACCAGCACGCTGATTGAACGCGATCGACCTTATCTGCTCGACGTCGAGCTCGCCCGCGGACTGATTCAACGCTTGCGCTCGCGGCTGTTCATCTGGGAATGGCTGGGGATGAAAACGCCGCCCGAACTGTCCGAGCGGTTGCAAGACGCCACCAAGCTCTTCTCGCGGGCGGCGACCAATCAGCGAGACGTGCCGGCTGCCGCCGAATCGGCGAACAGGGCGATCGCGCTGGCGCTGACCGTCTCGGAGCATCTGGTGCGAGCGTTTTCGGAGCAGACGATTGGCTCGCGGCAGCGGCAGACGCCGATCGCTTCGCTGATGGGGGTGACGCTGGGCCCGGCAGCGCCGCCGGTGGCGGTGCGGAGGCAATTGGTCGACGCTTGCAATATTGTGCAGCTGCCGGTTGGTTGGCGGGCCATCGAGTCGCGCGAAGGGAAGCGCGACTGGAAGCCGACGGACGAGCAACTCGGCTGGTGTCAGACGGCCGGACTTAAGGTGGCGGCGGGCCCCCTGCTGCGCCTCGACGACCGCGGCGTCCCCGACTGGATGTACCTGTGGGAAGGAGACGACGACAATCTGGTGCGACTGCTGCTCGACCATGTACGGGCGGTGGTGTCGCGGTACTCAGGCCGAGTGCATCTGTGGCACGTCGCGTCGCGGGTGAACAACGGACAGCTGCTATCGCTCAGCGAAGAGAGCCGGCTGAACCTCGTTGCGCAAGCGGTGCAGGTGGTGCGGAAGATCGATCCGCGAACGCCGATTGTCGTGTCGTTCGATCAGCCGTGGGGCGAATACCTGGTCGAGCAGGAGCACGACCTGGCGCCGCTCCACTACGCCGACGCGTTGCTGCGGGCCGACCTGGGAATTTCGGGCTTCGGGCTAGAAATCAACGCCGGTTATTGGCCGCGCGGAAGCAGCCACCGGCCGACGTTCGAGTACGGCAAGCTGATCGACATGTGGAGCCAATTAGGCCTGCCGCTGATGGTGCTGCTCACCGCGCCGAGCGGCGACCTGCCGGACCCGCTGGCGGCGAAGACGATTGCGGCGGAGTTGATCGAGTCGCCCGAGATGCCCCAGCAAGATTCGCAACTGGTGCTGGCGTCAACGGTGGCGCCGCTGCTGTTGGGGCGGACGTCGGTGCAGGTGGTGCTGTGGAACCAACTGACCGATCACGAGCCGCACGAGTTTCCGCACGGCGGGCTGTTCGACGGCAAGGGTGACGCGAAGCCGACGCTGGGGATGCTGCGCGATTTGCGGAAGGCTTGCGGAGGGTAGGAAAATTAACCACCAAGGCACGAAGTGCACGAAGTCGCACAAGAAGTAGAAGAAGAAAGGCAAAGAACAGGGAGCGTTGTCTGCGTCGCCTGATTTGTTTCTTCTTGTCTCTTGTATCCCTTGGTGTTTCTTGGTGATCTTCGTGCCTTGGTGGTTAGGCTTTCTTGTCGCTCCGGCGGGTCGTTGACCCGCGGCTACTTATGCGCTCACAAAGTGGGGCGCGGGGCGGCGTTGGCCTTTCACCGCGTCTTCGAGCGAGGCGAAGTTCGGCAGCGCCTGGTCGAGGCGGCAGAAGCGCAAGGCTTCGGCGCACTCCTTCGACAAGCCGCAAAGCCGGAGAGCGCCTTCGCGTTCCAGCACGCGTTTTTGGAGCATCACGAGTTGGCCCATCAGGTGGCTCGGGATCGCGGCCAGGTCGTTCATCTCCAGCACGAGCCGGTAGACGAAATGGCGATCGGCGAGCGACCAGATCTTGTCGGCCATGCCGGCCGGCGCCTGCTTTCCGGGGCGCAGGCGAAGGACCAACCAATCGGGGCCGCGCGACACGTCGACGCCCCACTCTTCACATACGTCTGCCATGACAAACTCCGACCGCGAGGTGTTCCCTCCCTGGGAACTCCGCCGCCTCGCCAAGAAATGAGCCAGCCGCATCCGAACGGCTAGCTTTGATGAGCGCGCGGGAGTTGCCTCTCCCGCCAGCGTTGGCCTTCATGGTAGAAGTTTTGAGCGGACACGGCAATCTCGATTGAGAAGTCCGGGAAAATGGCGGGATAAAACTGTCACAGAGAATGGAGAAGCCGCGGGTCAACGACCCGCCGGAGCGAGTGCGCAGAAGATCTATGATTTAGGATTTCTGATGTGATTGGGGTAAACGCATCACGTCAGCAAATCATAAATCAGCAATCATCCATTTCCCTTCTGGCTCCAGCGGGTCGTTGACCCGCGGCTACTGCTAGCACGTTACGCCTTGAGCATTTCGGCGATCGTTCGGTTGGCGACTTCGAGCGCTGCCGGGAGCTTGGCTGGGTCCTTGCCGCCTGCCTGGGCAAGGTCGGGGCGTCCGCCGCCGCCGCCGCCGACCGCGGCCGCCACGGGGCCGATCCATTTGCCGGCGCTGAGGCCGCGCTCCTGCAATTGCTTCGAGATGCCGGCGACGAGCGTCACCTTGTCCTCGCCCTGCGTCGTGGCGAGCAACACCGCCGAGAGGGGCTGCTTCTGGCGGATCTGGTCGATCAGCTGCCGCATGAGGTTCGGTTCAACTCCGGGCAGGTCGGCGACGACGACGGTAACGCCCCCCTCGGTGGTCGCTTTCTCCAGTAGCGAGTCGGCCGAGAGCGGGCCGGCCGCCTCGCGCTGGGCGAGCCGTTGGCCGAGCGATTCGACTTCGCTGGCCATCGCCTCGATCCGCTCCGCGACGCCGAGCAGACCGACCGACATGCGGCGGGCGGCTTCGCCGAGGATCGACTTCATCGATTCGGCCGTGTCGCCGGCGACCTTCTTCACGGTGGCCTGGGCGGCGACGAGGTTCGGCTTCACGCCCGCTTCGAGGGCCCGCTTCAGTTCGCGACGTTTCTCGATAAGGGCTTCGACGGCGTGCGGCAGATCGTAGCCGGCGACGCCAAGCTTCTCGGAGGCCCGCTTCACTTCCGCTTCGATCCGCGCGCGGTAGTCGGTCGCCTTCTTGCCAGTAAGGGCGATGATCCGCCGTGTGCCGGCGGAGACCCCTTCTTCGCTGAGGATTTCGAACGCGCCGACCTCTCCGGTGTTCGTCAGATGGACGCCGCCGCACAACTCGCGGCTGAAGTCGCCCATCGAGACCATGCGGACCGGGTCGGGATACTTCTCGCCGAAGAGCATCATGGCGCCTTGCTTGCGGGCGTCGGCGAGCGGGAGCGTTTCCCACTTCACCGGAGCGCCGGCGGCGACGCGTTCGACGACGTCTTTCGCAATAGCGGCGAGCTGCGCGCTTTCGACCGGGCTGAGGTTCGTGAAGTCGAACCGCAATTCGTCGTCGGTCACCTTCGAGCCTTGCTGCTGGGCGTGCGAGCCGAGGTTCTTCTGCAGGGCGTAGTGGAGGATGTGGGTCGCCGAGTGGGCGCGGCGGATTGCATCACGGCGGGCGTCGTCGACCGTCGCGCGGACCTTGGCGCCTTCGCGGATCGTGCCCTGGCGGAGGTGCCCGATGTGGACGATCAGCGCGCCATCTTTTTGCGTGTCGATGACTTCGAACTCGAAGCCGTCGCCGACGAGCTTGCCGACGTCGCCGACTTGGCCGCCGCTTTCGCCGTAGAACGGGGTGCGGTCGAGGATGACGCGGACGGCGTCGGTGACTTGGGCGCCTGGGGCGGGGACGCCCCGGCTCGCTGACATTGCTTCGTCGAGCTTGTCGACGAGGTGATCGTTCGGCGCCTTGCCGGTGATGATCCCCTTCACGACCGCGTCGGCGACGGTGGTGTCGTAGCCGAGGAATTCGGTCGAGTGGAGGGCGTGCTTGAGCGAGTCGATCGGGCCCTTGGCGCCCATGACGGTGTGCTGCACCTTGCCCGAGGCTTCGCCATGTTCCTCCATCGACTTGCCGTAGCCTTCCCAGTCGAAGGCGAGGTTGTGCTCGGCGGCGAGCGACTCGAACAGCTCCGGCGGCACGCCGTAGGTTTGGTACAACTCGGCGGCGACGGCGCCTTCGACCCGCGTGCGATTGTCCTTGCGCATGTCGTCGAAGGCCCGCTCGATGCGGTTGAGGCCGGCGTCAATCGTGCCGAAAAAGTTCGCTTCTTCCTTCTCAATGACGCTGGCGACGCGCTTCGCAGTTTCAGCAAGTTCGGGATACGGGCCCTTCATTGCCGCGACGACGGCGGGGACGAGCTTGTGCAGGAACGGCTCATGGAGGCCCATCTGGTGGCCATCGAGCACCGCGCGGCGGAGCAGCCGCTTCACGACGTACTTTTCCTTCTGCGGACCGGGGTAAACGTTCTCGTGGATCGCGAACGTGCAGGCCCGGACGTGGTCGGTGATGCGGCGGCAGCGGCGGCCGTTGTCGCTATCGAGTTCGTACTTCACGCCGCAGACTTCCGCGGCGGCCTGGACGATCGGGAAGAGCGTGTCGATGTGGTAGTTGGTCGGCACGCCTTGCAGCGTCGCGGCCGTGCGCTCAAGGCCCATGCCGGTGTCGATGTTTTTCGACGGCAGCGGGCGGAGGTTGTTCGGCGGATCGCCGACGCGGTTGAACTGCGTGAAGACGAGATTCCAAATCTCGACGCTCTTGCCTTGGTCGGGATGGAAGTAGATTTCGCTGCAGGGGCCGCAAACGCCGTCTGGGCCCTGGCTGGGGGCGCTCGCGGGCCAGAAGTTTTCGTCCTCGTCGCAGCGTTCGATGCGGTCGACCTTCAGGCCGATGTCCTTCGCCCAGATGCCGGCGGCTTCGTCATCGTCCTTGTAGACGGTGACGGTGAGTCGCGAGGGGTCGATGCCGAGCCACTTCTTGTCGGTGAGAAATTCCCAGGCCCAGTTGATCGCTTCGCGCTTGAAGTAGTCGCCGAAGCTGAAGTTGCCGAGCATCTCGAAGAACGTGTGATGGTAGGCGGTGCGGCCGACGTTTTCGATGTCGCCGGTGCGAAGGCACTTCTGGCAGCTGGTGGCGCGGGTGAACTCGAGCTTGATCTTCCCCAGGAAGTGGTCCTTGAACTGGTTCATCCCGGCGGGGGTGAACAGCACGCTCGGGTCCCAGGTGGGGACAAGCACGTCGCTGGCCACACGGCGGTGCCCCTTCGACACGAAGAATTCGAGGTACTTTTCGCGGAGTTCGTCGGTTTTCATGAGGAGGGAAGCAGGCTTTAGGCTGGAGACTTTAGGCCGTAGGAAGACCGAGAAAAGGGGCTGCGAGCGCGTTCCCTACTCAGCGAGCCGGGGCGTCCTAGCCCCCGGCGGTCCCAACGACCGGCGTAAACCGGTCATGATATCGGCGGGGGGTGAGTTTGACACTACCGGTTGGGAGGCGCGTGAGGGCGCGGCGGTTCACGGACCTCACGGTGAGACGAACCTAACGAGCGGGACTGGACTGGTCGCTTAAGCGACCAGTCCGAACTGCTTGGCAGCCCGCCGCGCGGGCGGGGCTCACCGGGCGAGGCGACTTGGTAAACCTGACGCGGGGCTAGATGCCGAGATTCGCCAGCGCGGCGGCAACCTGGTTCACTGCGGCGGTGACTTGCGGGTGCTCGGCTTCGAATTCGAGGATCGAATCTTGCAGCTTGCCGCCGAGTGATTCGCTTTCCGCGGCCGGCAGGTCGTCGCCCGCTTCGAGTTGGCGGTGAATGTCGGCGATCGTCGCCAGTAGGGACTGGCGGGAAGCGTCGTCGAGGGTGTTCGCGCATGAAAGTTCAGCCTGCAGCGTGTGGAGGGCGTCGCGTACGCGGTTCTTGTCCATCGCGTGGCTTTCGATTCTTGGCAAACGAAGGTGAACTCAGGGCGACTCCGACGGCGGCCCTGAAATCATTATACGACATCCTTGAGAGCGCAAGTACCCGCGCGGTCGAGGTTGAGAATACGAACTACCAAGGCACCAAGAACAAAAAGACGCACGAAGAAAGGCAAAATGAAGCAAGAAATTCCGGGCTTTGTCGCTGACTGTTCTTTCTCCTCGCTGAAATTTCTTGGTGCGACTTCGTGCCCTTTGTGCCTTGGTGGTTTAGCTTTGCAGGCGGCTCAATTGAGCGGCCGGATCTTGATGTTCCGCCAGCGGCATTTCTTACCCTCGGGGTAGCTGCCGCCGCCGTGGACTTGGACGGCGATCGAACCCTTTTCGGTAAGGGCCTTTAAAACCGCCTCTCGATCGTACTGCGGAATGTCAGCGGTGGCGGCATCGAACACGGCAACCTGCTGGCCGTTGAGGGTGGTGGTGATCTTCGGATACTTGCCACCCTCGACGCGGACGAGGAAGTGATTCCAGTCGTCGATCTTCCACGCTTCGAGCCACTCGCCGGGCGAGCAGGAGCTGATCAGGCCGACCTCGCCCGCTGCGTGCGGATCGATCGTCTTTAGCGCGACCAGCTTGCCGTCAGTTTCCTCGCCTTGCAGGCTGAACGCGCGAGCGAGCCAGCCGCCCGTCGCTTCGCCGTAGAAGTGGCCGATGTTCCCGCCGTTGTAATAGTCGACGGTCATCTGGATGCACTCGCCCTTGTCGGTGGCACGCAGGAAGAGGCCGGAGTCGACGCCCCATGACGGCTTCATTTCAAGCGAGAGCTCGAAGTCGCCGAACTTGCGATCAGTGAGCAGGATGCCGCCGTTGCCGGAGCCGGGAGGATCTTGCTCGCCGGCGAGGACGCCGCCCGGTTCAACGGTCCACTGGCCGCCGGTGCCGTGACCAATCTCTTCGGGATTCTTGTGCCAGCCTTTGAGCGTTTTGCCGTCGAAGAGGGTGATCCAGTCGCTGCCGGCCGGTTCGGCGGCGTGAACGGAGCTAGCGAGAACTGCGAACGAAAGGGCCAAGAGGCAGTGGCGAGCGAGCTTCACGATGAGGTCTCCACGTCTGGTCCCTCTCCCCCGAGGGGAGAGGTTAGGTGAGGGGTTTTGATATTGGATTTCGTTTCGATGAGGTTGTGGGCGTGGCGAAAATGCTGCGTCGGGAGTCCCTCCCCAAATTGCTTCGCAAGGACTACCGCCCTGCGCACGGGCGGCTTGCAGTCGCCCGTGCTGGGTTGCCCCCTCCCTTCCAGGGAGGGGGATGAAACAAAACTCTAAACTGCCGCGGCCTCGCGCACCAGTCGCGGCGGGACGCCGATGTCGATGACGCGGAGTTCGCCGACGTACGGCTTGGCCTGCGGCAGGAGAAATCCGGGCTTGGCGGCGACGAACGTGGTCGTCAGATCGGATTGCACGGTAGCCGGGGATGGCTGGCCCGTATCGCAATCGAGACCGCTGGGGAGGTCGACTGCGAGGCGGCGGGCCGGCTGGGCGTTCATCCAGCGGATGGCCGTGGCGAAGGGCTCGCGCGGTTCGCCGGCGGCGCCGGTGCCGAGGAGGGCGTCGACTAGCCACGCAGCGCCGGCGGCATGTTGGTTCAATGGCGATTCGAGCGGGCCGCGCGAGACGTCGACGATCGGCACGTCGGTGTGCTGCAGGATGGCGAAGTTCGCTTTCGCGTCGCCGGTTAGTTCGTCCGGCGAAGCGAGGAGCAGCACGCGAGTCGCGACGCCGCGAATCTCCAAATGCCGCGCCATCACAAAGCCGTCGCCAGCGTTGTTTCCTTTGCCGCAAAGGATGACGACTTGGGAAGCGGCGTGACGCTGACGACTTTCAGCTAGCCGGAGGGCCACGCCCTCTGGGTTGGCAGTGGCGAGTCGCTCGGCGCCTCCGCCCGGACCGCGTGGCGGTCCGGCTAGGGGAGAGCTATTCTCGTCGAGCAACGACGGATCGAACGCCAGCAACGCGTCGACGGCGCCGCGGCCGGCGTTCTCCATCAGGACGAGGCCGGTCATGCCGTAGCGCTCGATCGCGAGCGCGTCGACGCAGCGGACTTGGTGGCGGGTGAGGACTGGCGGCGCCATGCCGACAGTCTAACGCTGTAGCCGCGGCTCAACGAGCCGGGAGTAAATGTCGAATGGCGAATGCGGAATGGCGTATGTAATTCTGCTGATACGCTCTACACAAGCGACAGCCCTCATTCCCCATTTGCAATCCCCATGGGGTGTTGCTCCGGCCGGTCGTTGACCGGCGGCTACTGCTACGGAATTGCGAACGCCGCTCCGGTCACGGCTCCGGCCTGGAAAGCCGCGGCCCGCCAGGTGAAGCCGAGCGGTTCGATCATGTACGGAGCGCAACTGCCCGGGCGGTAGTAGCCAAGGGCATAGTCACACTCGTTCGGCGTCTGCAGGCCCATCTTGTACGGTAGGATCGGAATCGTGCCGAAAAAGTGAGCCCCTGAGACGAACGGTTGCAGCACGGGGCCCCAATCGTGGCCGTAGCGTTCGAGTTGCACTTGTTCAAAGTAAAGGGGCTTGTGGCAGAGGCCCGAGGCTTTCCACATGTAGGTGACCGGCGCCCAGTTGCGCGGCTGAAACTGCGGCCGACGCCCTTCGCAGGCGAACGGGAAGTCTTCGCCCGGCAGGCCCTGCTGGCGAATGTCGAGGCTGATGTTTTTGATGCTGTCGGCCCGCACGGCGTCGTAAAGCTTGTCGCACTCGGCGAGCGATTCAAGACGCTCTTGCTCGATTTGCTGGCGGCGTCGCTCCAACTGCTCGGCCGTTGGCGGCGGAAGCGGCTCGACGGCGCCGCCGTACGGGAGGCCGCGGTCGTCGCGTTCGGGAACGTTGCGTTCGGGAAGTTCGTACGGTTCCGTTTCGTCCGTCTCTTCCGCTGGCGGCGACGGGGCATCGATGTCGGGTTCGGTGGGGGCGATCAGTGGCTGGGACGATCCGGGCCGCTCTTCCAAGGCGGGTGGCGCCGCTGCGGCGGGGGCGTCGACTTCGGGGTCAACGACCGTCTCGGGCTCAGGATCGGCTGCGTTCTGAGCGCCGGCATCAGGAGCTTCAGGTCGATTGCCCAGTCCGCGCTCGGTTTCGCGGCGGAGCAGCTCGCGATCTATCGCTTGCTTGGCTTGTTCGAGTTCTTCGACAGCGGACGACTCGTTGTCGACGGCAGGCTCGTCGGCGGGCGGTGGCTCGATGGTCGGCTCTTCGAACGCCTCTTCGAGGCTTGGCGCGGGGAAGGAATTCGGGCTGATTGGCGGTGGACCGGCCGCTTCGGTAGCTGCATCGTCGAAAGGATCATAGGCGGGCTGCGACGGAGCGGGCGCGGCGACCGGTTCGGTCGCCGGCATCTCGGCTTCGAACGGATCGAATTGGTCGCCGCCTTGTGCGACGCGTTCGCTCTCGCGACGCACCAGCACGCTGCGCGGGCTTTCTGGCGCAGCGGCCGCCTGATCAACATCCTGCCATGCAGCGACCTGCTCCGCCGCAGGCGCGGCGGCCACGCTGCGCGCCGATCGCCACTGGAGCTCCCCTGCCCTGCCGAAGGCGCCCGCGAGCGCGAGCCAGCAGCCCAGCGTCGCCGCGGCGACGCTAGTTCGATTCCGCGGATTGGTATTCCGCCGTGTAGTTTGGCGCTTCCTGCGTGATGGCAATGTCATGGGGATGGCTTTCCCGCACGCTGGCCGGCGAGACCTGGACGAACCGGGCCTGCGTGCGCAGCTCTTCGATGGTTCTCGTACCAGCGTATCCCATGCCGGCCCGGAGGCCGCCGATCAGCTGATACAAAAATGGACTCAGCGGTCCCTTGTAGGGGACGCGCCCTTCGACTCCTTCGGGCACCAGCTTGCCGTTGCCCGCTTCCTCACCGCTTTGGCGATACCGTTCGCTGGAGCCTTTGACCATGGCGCCTAGAGAGCCCATCCCCCGGTATGCCTTGTACGTTCTTCCTTGGTAGAGGACTCGTTCTCCGGGACTCTCATCGAGGCCCGCCAACAGGCCGCCCAGCATAACGACGCTGGCGCCGGCGGCGATGGCCTTGGTGATGTCTCCCGAGTAACGAATCCCTCCGTCGGCGATGATCGGCGTTTGCGAATCCTTCGCCGCTTGTGCTGCGTTGTAGATCGCGGTGATCTGCGGCACGCCGATCCCCGAGATCACGCGCGTCGTGCAGATCGAACCGGGACCAATGCCGACTTTCACGGCGTCGGCGCCCGCTTTGATCAGGTCGCGGGCGCCGTCGAACGTCGCCACGTTGCCGGCGACGACGTCGATGTCCCAGCGTTTCTTGAGCTCTTTGACTGTTTGGATGACGTTGGACGAGTGACCGTGGGCGCTATCAACCACCAGGAAATCGACCCCTTTGTCGATCAGGCTGGCCGCCCGATCGAAGTCGAAGACTCCGATCGCGGCGCCGACGCGGAGACGGCCGTGAGCGTCCTTGGACGCCTGAGGGAACCGCCGCATCATATCGATGTCTTTGATGGTGATGAGCCCCGTCAGTTTGTAGTTTTCGTCAACCAGGAGGAGTTTCTCGACCTTTTCTGCCATTAAAATCTTCTCAGCTTCCGCAAGCGTTACAGTCCCCGTGGCCGTCACGAGTTGCTCGCGGCGGGTCATTACGTCGGAGACCGGCTGATTGCTGTCTTCGAGAAAGCGGAGATCACGGCGAGTGATGATGCCTGCTAGCTTCCCGGCGGCGTCGACGATCGGAACGCCGGAGACGTTTGAGTGCTGCATCAGCGCCCGCGCCGAGGCAACGCTAGCAGTGGTCGGCATCGTCACGGGATCGACGATAATGCCGTTGGCGCTGCGTTTGACCTTGTCGACCTCCTTGGTCTGATCCTCGATCGACATGTTCTTGTGGATGACGCTTAGGCCCCCCTCCTGGGCCAGGCCGATGGCCATCCGGTGCTCGGTGACGGTGTCCATCGGCGAGCTGAGAATGGGGGCCCGCATTTCGATGCGGCGGGTCAGGCGCGTCGCGACGCTCACTTCGGATGGGACGACCTCGCTGTAGCGAGGTTCGATCAGTACGTCGTCGAACGTGAGTCCCGTGCCAATGAGCTTGTCCTGCATGTGGCCCCCAGCGGTCTCTGCGGCGGTCGAAAGAATCCCGGATTATTGCGGTATTTTTTCCTGAAGACAAGCTGCCGCCACAGGCTAGCGCCCCGCCGGAGCGGCGCGTGGGCCGAGAATTACCCGCAGGCGGCGTCTTGCCGTTACGCCCATTGAGCCGCGGGCAGAGCCCGCGTTCCCGCCGCAGGCGGCGTGGCTAATGGACGCGGTGGCATGGCAGGCGTCCGGAAAGTTCAAGGCGCGCGATCCTTACAACCGGCGCCAGCGGACTGGCAAGCCGCAGCAGCACGGCATGGGCATCTAGATCACGGCGCCATCCGCGGTAACCGTCAGACGCCTAGTGCTATCTTTAACTGGTTGTCGCTGTGAGCGTTGCGCTTCATACTGAACTCGTCTGGCGGGCAGCCGGGCGGCTCAGGATTGAATCGCACCGCCATCGCTCGCCCGTCAGATTCCGCACCGTGCGGCGCGTAGCATCTGCAAGCTGACGGCGCTTCATCCCATTGACGCGGCGATCGCTTGTGTCGCGATTCAATTTGAAAGGACATCTCCGATGAAACGCATGCTCTTTTCGCTATTGGCCGTGGCCGCTCTGTGCGTCGCCTGCGAGTCGGCCCATGCCCAGTGGGTGGTGCAGCCGACGACCGTGTGGAGCCCTGTCGTCGTGCCAGGACCAGTGGTCCAGCCGATGGTGATTCAATCGGGCCCCGTCTTCGCTCCGGCGCCTGTGCCGGTGACGACCTTTTATCGGGCGCCAATCGTGACGATGCAGCCCGTACCGCGGGTGGTGACGCGCTACCGCCCGATTTTGGGCGGTTCGGTGTCGCGGGTCCGTTATGGTTGGGCTCCGGTGGCATTCTAGGCCGACGCCCTCGTCATTCTGAGTGAAGCGAAGAATTTAGTCGCTCGCTTGATTCGCTAGTTCCTTCGCTCCTCTCAGGATGATGCACAAAATCAAGCCTCGACGTTGCGATGGCACGCCCGGAGGGGGATGTCTGCGGCGTCGAGGCTCTTTCTCTGTAGCAATCGCCCCCGTCGTTCGCTGATTGACGGTAGGTATGAGCATGCGAGAATCCATTGGGGGACGCTAACTGCCAATCGGGCGGCAATCGCCAGTTAACTCACGAATCCGCCATCCCATCTAACCCCGTCGCTTGCGACGGGAACGCGGGCTTCGCCCGCGGCTAAATGGCCGCAACGGCATGGCTTACCGGTCCAGCTTCCATACGCATCGAACCTCCGAGCTCTCGCCTCCGAACTCTGACCTCCGACTTCTTCCCTCCTGATGGCTGAACTCAAGACATTCGTGTTCACCGACATCAGCGGCTCCGTCCGGCTCAAGGACGAGATGTCGGGACGGAGCGTCACCGAACGTGATGTGGCCTTCATCACGTCGATCCTCACGCCGCATCGCCAGCGGATCGAGGCGAGACTTGCCGAGTTCGGCGGACGCGTCGTCTCCACGGCCGGCGACGGACACTTCCTGGTGTTCGATCATACGGTCGAAGCGGCGCAGTGGGCCGTCGACGTGCAAAAGAGTCATGAGGCCGCTCCGATCGTCACGCCAAAGGATGAGCATGTCGAAGTGCGAATGAGCATGCACGTCGGCGTGCCGCAGATCGATCCGGGCGATCGTGACAACTTCGTCGGGAAGACGGTCGACTACGCTGCGAGGCTCAATGACTATGCCACGGGCGGCCAGATTCTGGTGAGCCGCAGCGTGATGGCCATTCTGGAAGACGTCGGGCTGGAGGGCGTGCGGCTGCACCTGCAGGGTCGGAAGAATCTGAAGGGGATCGGCAACGTCGAAATTCATGAATTGCTCTACGACGACCACGGGCCGCGGCCGATGCGTAATCAGCCGAAGTCGCACACCGAGCGACAGTGGACGGTGGTGCCGACGCAGGGATTTGAACCGGCTCACGCGGGGGGGAGCGTTGGCGTCGCCGGTCACACGGCCTTGAAGCGCGTCGGCAACTATGAACTTGAAGAGGTGATCGGCTCGGGCGGGATGGGCGACGTTTACAAGGCGCACCACACGCAGTTCGGGCGGGTGCGCGCGGTCAAAGTGATCAAGCCGCAGTTCGTCGTCGCGGGGCATCAAGACGTCATCCGCCGGTTCTACAACGAGATCAAGGCGGTCGGGCGACTCGAACACAAGAATATCGTCGTGGCGATCGATTCGTCGTCGCCTGACGACATGCTTCATTACCTGGTGATGGAGTTTATCGAGGGCCTGAGCCTTGACGAGATGGTGACCCGTCACGGTCCGCTGCCGGTGGCCGAGTCGTGCGAGATCATTCGCCAAGCGGCCCGCGGCTTGCAGTACATCCACAAGCACGAAATGGTCCACCGCGACGTCAAGCCGTCGAACTTGATGGTGACGCTGGTCGACGCCGATCAAATCTCCGGGGATTCCACGCTCGTTGATCATGAAGACGGCGAGCGGGCGGTGGTGAAGATTCTCGACCTGGGCCTCGCATTGCTGGCCGTCGATAGCCAGGATCGGCTGACGCGATTCGATCACAAAGCGATGGGGACGGGCATGTACATGCCGCCCGAGCAATGGAAGACCACCAGCGTCGACATTCGCGCCGACATCTACAGCCTCGGATGTACGCTGTACCACCTGCTGGCAGGGAACCCGCCGTTTTTCGACTCCGATTTACGTCCTGAGAAAGCGCACGAGAAATCGGCCGTACCGCCGATCCACAGCAGCATGCAGCCGCTGCCGCGCAAGCTGTGGGACGTGCTGCAGAAGATGCTGGAGAAGCGACCGGAAGATCGGTATGACTCGCCGGCCGAGGTGGCCGCGGCGCTCGCGCCGTTTGCGGAAGGGCATCAGCTCGCGGCGCTCGTGCGGAACATCGAAGGGGACGACGGGCCTTCGCATGCGACGACGCCGACCAAGCCAAACGGCAATTCAAAGGCGGAGACGTGGCGGTCGCGGTCGCGGTTCGGTTCGGCGAATTTGTTTCCCACGCCGCGGTTTGTGCTGACGAAGGCGCTGCCGTTGCTGTTCCTGGCATGCGCGCTGGGCGGCTTTTACTGGATGGTCATGGCGAGCCGAGCTCACTTCCGACAACGTGAGACGGATATTGCGCGGACGAACTTAGCCAGTTATGCGCGTTCGGCGGCGAAGGTCGCCATGCCGCAAGAGTTGACCAAGCGGTTCAGCGCCCTGACGACGGCGGCCAGCGACGAGAAGCTGATCGCCATGGTCGACGCGATCGACAAGAAACCCGAGGACGAAGCTCTCTACCCGCCGCTCCTCGACTGGATTAAAGATTTGCCGTACGAACATGGCAAAGACATCGCGGCGGAGAGTTGGTTCATCCAAGACGCTCAAGGGGTGCAGATCGCCCGCTGGCCAAAGGACGACGGCAGTTACAAAAAGGACTATTGGTATCGCGATTATTTTCACGGCAAAGGCAAAGAACCTGATCGAAACGACCCTGTCGCGAAAGCGGCCACGAAGCCAATCACGGAGCCACACCTGTCATGCGTCTACTCTAGTTCCACGAGCAAACTGCTGAAGGTCGCCTTCTCGGTTCCGATCTGGAAGCCGATCGTTGACGCGGAAGGCGAACCGGAGTTGAACGAGAATGGAAAGCCGCGACGCGAGGTGATCGGCGTGCTGGCGATGTCGGTGAACCTGAAAGACTTCACCGTACTCGACAAGTCGATGTCGGGCGGCAGTCAGGTGATGCTGATCGACCTGCGAGACGACTGGGTGGCGCCGACGAAAGATCGCGGGTTGGTCTTGCACCATCCTGAGATGGATGAAGGAAACTTCGTGCGGCTCGACAAGGAGTTGCTGGAAAAGATCGACGCGGCGAATCCATGGAAGGCCGAGGACTTTGACGGCGAGAAGCATTTTCTCACCGATTATTTCGATCCCGTCGATGGCGCCAGCGGCAAGAAATATTGGGGCGTTTTCGAACCGGTGCGCTACGAGATCGATCAGGGCGCCGGGGACAATACCGATCGCTTCGGTTGGATCGTGCTGGTGCAGCAGCCTATGGACGAGTAGCCGCGGGTCAATGACGGCGGCTACTTTCTGGAGCGCTGCACGTACAGGTCAATCACCCCTGCCGCGATATGCTGGGCGAGCGTCGTGAGCAGCACCACGAGGATCACCCGCGGCTGATCCTGCAGAAACGACCCAGCCAGCACCAGGGCGAGGCCAGTGTGCTTCATGCTCAGCCCGAAGGCGAGCGCGATCCAGGTCGGCCGCGACAGGCCGAAAAGTCGAGCCTGCAATGTCGCCAGGACGATGCCGACGAGGCTCACCGCCGTCGCCATCACCGCGGCGATGAGGATCACCATCGGCCGTTCGCCGGTCCAGATCTGGGCGATCGCCAGCGACGCATTGGCGTAGTTGAGCACCAGGATCGTCACGAGGGTGATCAAGCGGAACCAGGGTTTGGCCCGCGCAATTCGCCGCTGCCCCGCCAGCCAAGCCGCAGCCGCTCCGGCGAGCGATGGCAAGATGACCCAGAGGATGAACTTTGAACCGGAGAATTGCGTGACGATTTTTTCAATTCGTTCGACGTCGTCGGGCGAAAGGGCCCAACCCATCAGTTTCAGCACGTTCGGCGTGGCGACAGGGCTGAGCAAAATGGAGAGCACGATCAGTGCAAGGCTCAAGGCCACGTTGCCGCCGGCATTCTGCGTCCAGCCAGCCGAGGAGTTGGCGACGGGCATCGCCGCCACCACTGCGAAGCCGACCATCATGCCGGCGGTCGCGTCGTGCATGTCGAGCCAAGGCAGCAGCGGCCCGAACGCCAGGACCACGAGCGCCGGGCCGAGCCAGGCAGTGAGCAAGCCGACGACGACGACCCACGGACGTTCGAGCAGATCGTTGATTTGCGACCACTGGATGACCGCGGCGGCGCAGAACAGCAGCACGGCGAGCAGTAGCATCGACGCCCGCTCTTGGTGTCCGCCCGGAAAGGTGACGGCGAACTCGCGGATGACGGAGCCGGGCCCCGGCAGCAAGCCCGACAGCAGATAAGTAGCGAGCAGGGCCCCGAGGAAGTAGCGATGGAGCCAGTGCGCCCACGCCGCGACTCCGACCTGGACCTCGCGGGGGCTGCTATCAATCGACGCCATCGCTGCTCAAAAAGGGCGAAAAAAGGTGCGGGTAATCTCCAGGATAACAGATGGCCGGTGGCGTTTCAGCGGCGATTTGCCGCATCGTCGCGGGTCGCGGCGGGTCAAGCCGTTCCGGAGCGTCGGGTTGTAGCGATTCGTCGTTCGCCGCTTTGTCGGACATCTCGTTTACCCGCGACGCGATCTTGGCTAGCCGAATCCTTTCCAAATCTTCACGAACTTCGGGCGAATTCGCTGTGTCCACCAGCCGTCGAGGTTTCTATACTCCCGCCCCGAAATCCACCACCTCGAACTCGCCGAGCATTCCGCCGCGATCCCGCCAACCCCGGTCGATCCTGATGTCCCGCGTCGCCGCATCGCCCGCCAGCCGGGCGATGGAATTTGAGTTTGTCTCCCACGCGACATCGGCCCGGGGTCTCGAAGTTCGCCACGATCATCCGTCCGCCGGCGCGATGGCCACCGTCGGCGAGGCGCAGCAGAGCGAGCGATTCTACGGCTGGCTCATGGTCCCCCTGGCAACGCTGGTGATGATCAGCAGCGCGCCGGGGCAAACGTATGGGTTCATGCGGTTCAATTCGTCGATTCGCGAATCGTTGTCGCTGACGCAGACCGACCTCTCGGCCACCTATCTGCTGGCAACGCTGTGCGCGGCGATACCGCTGTCTTACCTGGGCGCCCTTTCCGATCGCTACGGACTCAAGAGATCGCTGCTGACCGCCGTGGCGGCGATGGCGGGCGCCTGCCTGCTCGCCTCGACGGTACAGGACGCGTCGACGCTATTCGTCGCCTGCCTCGGGCTGCGCATGATTGGCGCTGGGCTGCTGAGTCTGCTCGCCACCAATACGCTCGCCGCCTGGTTCGACAAGAAGCTGCCGTTTGCGTGCGGCATCATGCAGTTCGGCATGGCGGCCTCGATGGCCTTGGTGCCAGTGAGCCTCATGCTGTTGATTGGCGCCGTCGGCTGGCGAACGGCCTACGCGGCGATTGGGATCGGCTTGTTGGTCGGCCTGTTGCCGCTGCTCGTGATCGCCTATCGCGAACGGCCGAGCGACGTCGGGCAGCGAATAGACGGCGAACCTGCTGCGCATCACCGCGGGCCGGGTTCCACCAAGGAGCGTGCAAACGCCCGCCATTCATTTCGGCTCGTGGACGAAGACCATCCGCCGTCGCTCAACTTGCAGGAAGCCCTGCGGACCAGGATGTTCTGGCTGCTGCTGATCGCCACCGGCGTCTGGTCGCTGATCGGAACCGGGCTTATCTTTCATCTCGAATCGCTGCTGCAAGCTCATCGGCTCGCGGCAAGCCATACGGCGTGGGCCACCCCGCTGATGGCCGTCTCCATGGCCGTGATGCAGTTGGCCAGCAGCACGCTGATCGACCGATTCGCCATCCGCAAATTGATCAGCGGCGCCCTGCTGTGCACGGCGATTACGTGCACGATTCTGGCCACGGCAGGCGGATTTCTGGCGCTGGCGGCTTACGCGGTGTTCGGCGTCGGGCAAGGGTTAATGACAGTGGTATCGAGCGCATCGTGGGCTCAATACTTCGGTCCGGCCCACCTCGGGCGGATCCGCGGAACGTCAATGACGGTCGGCATCAGCTGCAGCGCGATGGGACCCTTGATCATGGGGGCGTCGGCCGATGCACTGGGCGGGTTCAACCCGTCGCTGTGGCTGTTCACGGCGGTGGCGATCATCATCGCGCTTGGCAGCCGCCTGCTGGGTAGAAACTAGCCGGAGGGCGACGCTCTTCGGCTCACGTCGTCGAGACGACGTGACGGTCACTGTCGCGGCAGCGTCTCGGTGCGAGCGACTGCTAGACGCCTAGTTGACGCTTGAGATCTTCCAGTTCGCGGCGGAGTTCGTTGGTCTGTGAGTCGGACTGTTCGCGATACTCGGCAAACTCGCGTTTCAGCGCCGTTACTTCGTCGGCCAGTAGTTTGATGGCGCCTCCGTCGGCTGCCGAAATGGAGCGGGATTCTTGCGAATTTGCCTCGCTTCGACCCGGAGCGGGAGACGACGGGACGGCGCTTGGCGGCATTGAGTCGGTTCCGCCGACGGCACTGGGGCTGCGCGTAGGTGCTGCCGCGGGGACGTCGATCGGGCCGTCGTAGTCGCCGTCGCCGCCGCCATGTTCGGCGCGGACCTTCGCCAATTCCTGCGGCTGATAGAGATTGTGCGTCACCACGCCGCCGCGACCGGGAGGCGTCAGAAAAATCAGCAGGTTCTTTGCCCGCAACCGTTCGACGATCGGCCCGAGTTCGCCGATGTCCTTGATCGGTTCCATCCGTGCCGCTCGGCCCCGCAACTCCCCGAGGGTTTGGGCCCCGCGCAGGAGCAGCTCCGCCATGACCGCCATTTCGAACTTGTCGACGCCGAGCCAGTCGTACAGCAAATGGCGGTACTTCTCCACGCGGCCGTCGCCTTGGATCAGGGCGACGGCTCCCGACTTGCGCAGTGAATCGAGTGCGTCGGTCACTTGATCTTCATCAAGCGTCATTTGGGGGAAGCGATTGTTCTTTTGGTTGCACCCGTTCAGCAAGGCGTTGACCGACAGAGGGTAGTTGTCTGGCGTCGTTTTGGCCTTCTCGACCAGCACGCCGGCCACACGCCGTTCGATTCGCTCGAGTAGTCGCCACTTGGGTGCGGGAGTCGCTTCGCTCATTGATGCCGTCCTGCATTATTGTTGCCGGAAGCCGCCAGTTTAACGTTTGACGCGGTGCGCGTAACCCGCGCACGGGGACGGATTGCGCGGCAACGCTTGCTGCTCTTGCCAGGTCGGAGGAGTTTTCATGGTCGATCTTGCTGGCCGCAGGACCGATGACCGCAACGCGGAGGATGGTAAGCGTCCGCCAGCTGTTACAGAGTCGTTACGATGCCGCCGCTGCCCTGGGTGGCCGGTTCAGGTAAACTTAGTTAGGTCGCAATTTCTCCGGCCGACCTGAGCGGGTGAGCGAATCGCCGCGCCACGCCGAGTTTCGGGCGGCTGCTCGAACCGTGGCAACCTCCACCCCCGGCGTCGCTCGGCCCATGCCCCTGCAAACGATCCTGACCATCGAAGATGATGCGGCAATCCGTCGCGGGGTGGCTGATGCACTCGCCTACGCGGGGTATACGGTTCTGGAGGCAGGCCACGGCGACGAAGGGTGCCAGATGGCTGTGCGGCGCGAGCTTGACTTGCTGTTGCTCGACATGGTCTTGCCCGGGAAGTCGGGGCTCGACATCCTGCGCGAAGTGCGCAACGTACGACCAACTCTGCCCGTGATTATTCTCAGTGCCCGCGGCGAAGAGAATGATCGGGTGAGCGGCCTGCGATTGGGCGCCGACGATTACGTGGTGAAGCCGTTCAGCGTCAACGAACTGCTGGCCCGCGTCGATGCGGTATTGCGGCGTTCGCCAAGTCGGCCGACCGACGTGCAGGATTTGTCGCTGGCCGCTGGCCGCGTCGACTTCGCGCGCTGCGAGATCTGCTTCGACGACGGCGAGCGGGTCGAGCTCTCCGAACGCGAACAACAACTGCTGCGCTATCTGGTGCGCCATGCCGGTCGGACCGTGCCGCGGCAAGAACTGCTGGAAAACGTCTGGCAGATCGACGCGCGCGGCGTCAGCACGCGCACGGTGGATATGCACGTCGCTCGGCTGCGGGAAAAGTTGCGCGACGATTCAGAGAATCCGGCCGTGCTCGTTACTGTACGTGGCCGGGGGTACATGTTGGCTTCGGGCGGGCGTACGAACTACGGGAATTGAACGACGTCCATGAAACGTCCCTGGCAGATTTGGCTCGCTTTCGTCCTCTGCGGATTCTTCCTCGCAGCGGCGATGGGCTGGCTGACGGTCCACGCCTTGCGAGTCGACCGCGCGCGCTCAACTGCGCAGGAGAATGCGACGCTAGAAAAAAATGTGAGCCTCGCCCTCTGGCGCATGGACACCAAACTTGCTCCGCTCATTGCCGCTGAAGCGATGCGTCCGCACGAACTTTATGAGTCGTTCATTGCAACGACGCCGGCGACCAAGGGAGGCCCGACCGTCGATCTCGTGCCGTCGCCGCTGTTGACGAGCCCGCCGGAGAATGTGCTGCTAAATTTTCAGTGCGGCACGGCCGAGGATTGGAGCTCGCCGCAGGCGCCTCCCGCCGAGCGATTAGAGATGGCGCGCAGCAATGGGATGACCGCGGCCGCGGCCGCGACGAATCGTGCGAAACTCAGCAGACTTGCCAACATGGTCGACGTTTCCAAGCTGCTTCAAGAGCTACCGAAACAACCGCTGCCATCGTCGGCGGCAACGCAATCGACTCAGTCGCGTGCCGACGCCCATGTCTGGGCGATGAATACGCCCTTTTACGACAACAGTGCTCAGATTAACGCTCCACCGGCGGATCGGCGGGCCGACGAGGCGTCCGTCGACCGACCGCCGATGGCTGAGCCTGCGCATCAAACAGCGACGTCTGGCGTCGAGACGATCGCTCGCGCGGCTAACGAGCCTCGGGAACAGGGCCCGCCGGCCCAACAGCAACTAGGAACATCGAGTTCCGATATCGCGTCTCGCGGATACCGATACCAGCAAGCAGCTGAGCAAGAGTTCAATAAGCAACAGCTCGGCAACTATTCCCTATGGGAAGATCGCGCCGCGAGCGGCTCCGGAGCGATCGAATATGTAAGCCGCCCGGTGTGGATCGGCAACGAACTATTGCTAGCGCGGCGGGTCGATCGCGACGGGAAGACATTCGTACAAGGCAGTTGGCTTGACTGGCTGGGACTGAAAAATGAGCTGCTAGCGGAGTTGGCCGATTTGCTTCCGGGCGCAGATTTGGTCCCCGTCCGCAATGAGAGCGAGGCCGACCCCACGCGGATGCTCGCCGGACTGCCTGTGAAGCTAGTGGTCGGTGAGCCGGCCGCGGGCGTCCACGCCGGGTCGGCAATCGACGCCCCGCTGCAATGGGCGCTAAGCTTCGGCTGGATGGCGCTTGCGCTCGCGCTCGGCGCGGTCGCGCTGCTGTTGCGGGGCGTGATGGCGCTGAGCGAGCGGCGCGCTGCATTTGTGTCGTCGGTGACTCATGAACTTCGCACGCCGCTGACTACCTTTCGGCTTTATGCCGACTTGCTTGCTCGCGACATGGCGCCGACGCCCGAGCGTCGACGCGAGTATTTGGAGACGCTGCGGACCGAGGCCGAGCGACTGACGCTTCTGGTGGAAAATGTTCTTGCGTATGCTCGGCTTGAGCGGGGCCGCACTCCCCAGCGAACCGTACGCATCACGCCCGCGGCGTTGATTGATCGTTTGGAACCGCGACTCGCTGAGCGGGCGGCCCAAGCAGGCATGACCCTGGCGCGCAACGTTGACGAGTCGTCAGTGGACCGGACGATCAACATCGACGTCGGCGTCGTCGAACAGATCATGTTCAATCTAGTGGACAACGCAGCGAAATACGCCGCCCGCGCCGCCGATCGCCGCATCGTCCTCTCGACGGCAAGCGACGGGAAATTTGTGGCGCTCACCATTCGCGACTACGGCCCGGGGTTCAGTTCGACGGCGCATGCATCCCGTTCGGCTCCGTTTAGCAAGAGCGCCGAACAAGCGGCCGAGTCGGCCCCCGGCGTCGGGTTGGGATTGGCTCTCTGTCGTCGACTCGCCAAGGAGGTTGGCGGCCGACTCGATGTGAGCGGGTGCGAAGGCGAGCTCGGAGCGGTCGTCACGCTACGACTGCCGGTCGATTGAAGGCAATCTATTCTTCGGGCTGCGTAGCCGAGCTACAAGTGAAAGTCGCCTTTTGCGGCACTTCCAGTGACTCGTCGAACGTGGTTTTGCATGTCAGTTCAGCCCGAACGCCTGCTGCCAGCGGAAGAGTTTCTTGCCATTGAGGGCGATACGCCCGCCAAGCATGAGTTCTGTCGCGGCGAAATGTTCGCGATGGACGGGGCCAGTCGCGAGCACAACTTAATCACGGGCAATATCGCAGCGTCGTTGCACGCCCAGTTGATCACAAGACCATGTGAGTCTTATGCCAATGACATTCGCGTGAAGGTTGCGCAAACAGGCCTCTACGCCTATCCCGATATCGTCGTAACTTGCGAAAAGCCGCGTTTCGAAGATGACAAGTTCGACACGCTGCTCAATCCGCAGGTGGTCGCCGAGGTCCTCTCTGACTCGACGGAGAAGTACGACCGCGGCAAGAAGTTCGAACACTATCGCCAGATCGACTCGCTCGTCGCATACCTGCTGATCGCAAGATTGCCCCCACGTCGAGTTGTTCACGCGCGATGCCGGCGGCGTGTGGGGATTGCGGGAGGCATCTGGACTGGACGCGTCGATTGATTTGCCGACGATTGACTGCACGTTGGCATTGGACGCCGTTTACGCAAAGGGTTCTTGGGCGTCCTAGGCTCGCGACCGCGCACCGGACCAGCGCTAGGCCAACCGCGCGGATAATCGCTGCAAAAAAAAAGCCGGCGGCCGAACTCGCTAGAGTTCGGCCGCCGGTTGAGAACTTTCGAGTTGTCGCGTTCCGCCGTGGCGGTTCGGTAGAGCCGCGCGAGCGGGCTGACTGGTTAGTTAGTAAGTCAGGATGGCGTCGATGGCGGCGGTCGTTTGGTCGAGGTCGGCCCCGGGCGCCCAGTCGTGGCGAATTTCGGGACGGAAGACCAGGTTCGAGAGCGCCTTGACGTTCACGCCGCCGGTGATTTCGTTGTAGGACGTGCCGTCGTCCTTCCACCATTCGCAGCGACCGCCGATGCCAATGATGTCGCTGTACGCGTACAGCAAGTATTGGTTAAGGCCGACCGTGTCGCGTTGACCGGCGTTGGGGTTCGGGGTCGCGTCGAGCACGTCGCTTTGGGCGATGTACTGCAACTTATCCGTCACCTTGGCCACGAGCACCATGCTGTGCGAGTAGCTGTCCTTGCCGCCGCGCCAACCGAAGTTGCCCCAGGTGTTGAGGTAGGTGAAGGTGACGTTCTCGTTGATGTTCGCGGCGAAGCCGCCGAGGAAGTTGCTGCCGCCGTCGAGGTTGTCGAAGCCGGTGTCCCAGCCCGCCGTCCAGCCGCCGTACAGGGTCAACGCTTCGAACCCGGTGTAGGTCGACAGGGCGCCGGTGTGAGTAAACGGCTCGCTGTTGAACATCGTGTACGAGTGGCTATGGAAGAAGTTGCCGGTCGCCGGAATCACTTCGTACCCGATGGGGGTGAAGAAGTGGCCGACCTTCGTCGACAGGTCGCCGTTGGCCACTTCCATGTAGGCCTGGGGGATAGCCCAGCCGTAGTAGCCGTGGTCGAGCGAGGCGTCGTAGAAGCCGAAGCCGCGCACCCCCGCGCCGGGGTTGCCGAAGGCTTGCGTCTTCTGGGCGTCGGTGCCGTAGATCAAGTCGATGCGACCGCCGAAGTCGCGACCGCCGGACCCGTCGGCCACTTTGCCGATGTAGAACCACTGCTGGGCGAGGTTCGCATGGTCGGGGATGTCGTCGAACGACAAGAGGTCGTCGAAGTTCTGCGACAGCGGGATGTTCTTGTTGTAGTAGGCGATGTTCGTCCAGCCGCCGACCTCGATCGCCGAGTCGTCGCTGAGACCCATCAGGCTCGCCAGCGACAGCGATTCCACCGGCCCGGCCAAGCCGCAGCCGCTAAACAACCCGCCCGCCGCGCAGCCGTCGCCGCACGCGACGTCGTCGCTGCAGGTCGGGTCGGCGCAGGATGGTTCGCAGCAGTCGCTGGCGAACGCGACGCCGCTAACGTTGTTGTCATAAGACCAGCCGCTGTTGTCGGCGGCGAACGCTGGGCCCGCTCCGAGCGCCAGGACGGCCAGCCCGACTCTCCATGTCCTAACTTTCACGTGATAGCTCCTTCTGCTTTCGCTACGCAGCCCGCTCAGCACCCAACCGAGCAGCGGCGAAGCATTGCTGTTAGCGGTAACGGCGGCTCCGAACGGTTCGACCGGGAATCGCCTACGCGGGAATGTCCATCCGCCTTGCCATCATCTATCGACGCGCATGAGAACCGCCGAAGAGCTCGCCGAGACTGAAAGCAACGGTTTTGCCCGGCGAATTAGCCGAAAATGAGAAACCTTACCGGTTGTAAGGAACATCGCAGCGACTCGACGCGCTACGGAAAAGTCAGACTTCGCTAGCAACTAAACGTCGCCCCGAGCGAGCGCCAAGGTCGCCTGCCGCGCTGAGCCGTCAAAGTCGCCGCAGCTTCGCAAACCGGCGCGAGAACGCTCTCTCAATGGGCCGCGTGGGCGTCGCTTGCTTCCCAACGGTCTACCCGCCAAGGCTCGCCTTCAGATTCGTAAAACTTATTGCGAGACATATGCATTTGCACATGACGGTGACTGCCCGTCGCCTGATCGGCCAAGAAGAGCTTGGCGCTGATGATCGTTCGACCGGCATCGAACACCGGCTCCGAAACCGTTTCGACTTCGATCTGCGGGTCCTCGACGGAGGCAAAATCACGCACTAGCGGATCTTGCTCCAGTCGCTCTCGGGCGATCCGTTCCAGTTCCTCAACCGGCCGAGGCGCGGTCCCCGGCTCGCCGCGAGGAACCAGCTGCCCGGCAGCGTCGCCCGTCAACAGGGCGCGGGAGTCGTCAATTTCGCCGGAGGTCATCAACTCGAGCCAGCGCTCGGCAGCGGCTCCGGCCTGATCCTTGAGCAGGCGATCGCGGACTTCTCCGCGCACGAGGGCGGCGACAAGGCAGCCCACGGCAAGCGCCAGGCCAGTGCGCGCCAGTCCGGCCCCGCTCAACGCGCCGTCGGACTCGCGAATCTTGCCGAGCGCGATGAGCGCTGCGCCAATCGCCGCAGCCGGAATCAAGAACAGCAGAGGCCCGATCAACGCCGCGACCGACGCTATTCCCAAGAGCAGCGCGATCACAGCCA